>NZ_JAPAAF010000001.1 GCF_025907915.1 Gaoshiqia sediminis | reverse complement strand
AAAGTCCCCTTTAGGGGATTTAGGGGTCAGGAACTTGGGCTGGACTTACAATATGATAGTTCTGAAAAAACTCATAGGACTTTTTGGATAGCCTCGGACGGATGGAGACGAGCTTAGAAAAGCAGTTTAACATCTTCTAATAGAAAGAATGGCATTTAATTCCTAAAAGCGATTCCCTGCCGTAGGGACGAGATACATAACCTGAAACAATGTTTATGCTTTTGAAAAAAAGCTCATTCGGCTCCCAGTACATTCACTTCGGGCTCCAGCAGGATGCCGAAGCGGTCGGCCACCGACTGCCGTACTTTTTGGGCCAGCTGATAGACTTCTCGCCCGGTTGCCTGTCCGTAGTTGACCAGCACCAGCGCTTGCTTTTGGTGTACCCCCGCATCGCCTTCGCGGTAGCCTTTCCAGCCGCACTGGTCAATCAGCCAGCCGGCTGCCAGCTTGGCTTTTCCTTCGCCTGCCGGGTACACGGGCATGTCGGGGGAAGCGGCCCTCAGGGTTTCGGCCACCCCCGCCTCCACCACCGGGTTTTTGAAGAAGCTCCCGGCATTGCCCATCGCTTCGGGGTCGGGCAGTTTCGACTCGCGGATGGCCACCACCGCCTCGCGCACATTCAGCAAACTCTCGCCGCCCCGCTTTTCCACTTCGGCCATCAGGTCGCCGTAGTTCAGCTTAAACGTCGGGAACTTGTCGAGCCGGAACACCACCGAAGTCACCACGAAACGCCCTTTCAGCTCATTCTTAAAAATACTGTCGCGATAGGCAAAGCGGCATTCCGAGTCCGGAATCTCGTATTCGCTGAAGGTCTGCAAATCGAATCCTTTCACCAGCTCCACCACATCCTGCACCTCCACGCCGTAGGCGCCGATGTTTTGCACGGGCGCCGAGCCCACCCTGCCGGGAATCAGCGACAGGTTTTCCACCCCGCCGTAGCCCTGACTGACACAGTAAGCCACAAAGCCGTCCCAATCTTCACCCGCGCCGGCCTCCAGCCACACGTGGTTGCGGTCTTCACGCAGCAGTTTAATGCCGGGGAGGTTGGCATGGATCATCAATCCCTCAAAATCGTCCACCAGCAGCAGGTTGCTTCCACCGCCCAGGAAATACAGGGGCAACTGCTGCCACAGCCCGAAGTTGCTCAGAAAATAGGGCAAATCTTCGGCTTCGGTGAATTCAAAAAAATAGCGGGCTTTGGCGTCCAACCCAAATGTATTGTAGCGTTTTAGCGAAAAGTGCTCTTCGAAACGAACCATAACGAATTGATGAATGATGATTGATGATTGAAATTTTGGGCAAAGATAACAGAAGCTCGTTCAATTTCTGTTAATTTGCGGAAAAGCCTTGCCCATGCCCCCCACGATCGACCTTGCTGTAACCAACGACCTGGCCACCGACAACCGGGTACACAAAATGGCTATCAGCTTGCAGGACATGGGTTACGCGGTGCGGCTCACCGGCCGCAAACGCCGCAGCAGCCCTGCCCTTTCGCCGCGCAGCTATCCCACCCGCCGCATGCGGTTGATCTTCGAAAAAGGCCCGCTCTTTTATGCTGAATTCAACATACGTCTGCTTTGGCGGCTGCTCTTTTCGGGCGCCCGCATCGTGGTGGCCAACGATCTGGACACCCTGCCTGCCTGTTTCGTGGCCGCCAAACTGCGTCGCAAAAAGCTCGTATTCGACAGCCACGAGTATTTCACCGAAGTGCCCGAGCTGGTCAAGCGCCCGAAGGTGCAGGCCTTTTGGAAAAAAATAGAACGGCTGCTGGTCCCCGGGGTGAAACAGGCCATTACGGTATGCGATTCCATTGCCGACCTGTACCAACAAGAATACGGCGTCCCGTTCCGGATAGTGCGCAACCTGCCGCTCCGAACTCCAAAAGTTACGGTGGCCCCGAAAAAGAAAATCGACACCAACGAGCAAAAAGTCATTCTTTACCAGGGAGCGCTCAACCGGGGACGCGGGTTGGAACACGCCATCCGGGCCATGCAATATACCGAACAAGCCCAACTGTGGCTGGCCGGCGACGGCGACCTGACAGCTAAATTGCAAAGCCTGGTGCAACAGCTAAACCTGGGCAAGAAAGTAAAATTTCTGGGGCGCATCCCTTTGCACGAGCTTCCGGGCATCACCGCACAGGCCGACCTCGGCCTTTCCATTGAGGAAGACCTGGGCCTGAACTACCGTTATGCACTGCCCAATAAGCTGTTCGACTACATCCAGCAACATGTACCGGTATTGGTGAGCAATCTCCCCGAAATGAGAAAAGTAGTTGAAAACTATCAAGTCGGCTTGGTGCTCGACAGCCACAAACCGCACAACATGGCCCGGCAATTTGAACAAGCGTTATACGACACCGATCTTCGTAATATATGGTTAAGCAATCTGCCACGAGCCGCCGAAGAGCTTTGCTGGGAATGCGAACAGCCTGTTTTGTACGAAATCTTCCGGGATCTGCGGTAATTCGAGAGGAAAAATTAACCCTCAATCAATTCCAGATCAGTAAATTATTAAGTTTAAAAAATATTTTCGGGGAATTGAACAACGAACCCGACTTTTCTATAATTTGGCAGCACCATTAAAGCTACTCCAAACCCAAACAAGTATTCACTCGTTAAACCCTTTATTGTATGAAAAAGTTAATTTATTTGATTGGAATCGTGGCCTTTATGGCAGCTTGCAGCTCAAGCACCGCTACTAAAGAAGCAGCAACTGAAGAAGCTGCTGAAGTAGTAATCGAAGCAACAGAAGATGCTCAGGAAGCAATGACTGAAGAAGCTGTTGTTGACTCAGCTGCTGCCGTAGTGGAAGAAGCTGCAGAAGTGGTTGCTGAATAAGCAGCGCAACTGCCTAAAAAAACTGTCCCGAAAACTTCCGGATCCTTCCGGGGTTTTTTAGGGGCAGTTTTTTTTATACTCCTGTCCGGAAGGACAAAACAAGGATTCCCGTAATCCGGCTAAATCGAAATCATTGGTGTCCTGTAAAGAGGATATTAAGTCCCTACGGGACTCTGTTGCAACTATTAACATATTTTCTACCAATATGCTGTCCGGCAGTTGCCGGACAGTCCCTTTAGGGACGTAATATTGGTAGAAAAAGAAAGTAACACCTGATTCCCCAAGTCCGGCTACTCCGAAGGAGTTGAATGTTCATCACCGCCAGTCTTTACTGGCGGCACACAAGGACCTTTCTCCCCGAACTCCGAAGGTGTTCAACATTTACCGGATACCGGCTTCCTTAGAAAGCTGGTTGTTTCATTGGCTCCGGGGAAAGGGTTTCGGACGGAAGTGAACCGTGTTGCCATTTCTTTCGTTCAACCCGCTTCGGGGTTGCGGTAATTGTTCCCGTTTTGCGAATCCCCCAATCGAATTGGGGGTGATGAGTGGTTCGATCACTCCGTGATCGCAGGTTGCTTTTCGGATGAAACCGGATTTAAGGATTGCGACAGGGAAAAAGGAGTGCAAGAATTATTACCGTCTAAAGCATTCTTGAAGTGGTTTTGCCGGCTGTCGGCGTGGCCTACGAGGGTTTTGAATTAGAAAACAAGGGAAATGAATCGGAGTGCCACACTACTCCGAAGGAGTTGAATGTTCATCACCGCCAGTCTTTACTGGCGGCAAACAAGGAGCCTTCCCCCCCGAACGCCGAAGGTGTTCAACATTTACCGGATACCGGCTTCCTGAGAAACCTGGTTGTTTCGTTGGATCCGGGAAAAGGATTTTGGACGGAAGTGAACTGTGTTGCCATTTCTTTCGTTCAACCCGCTTCGGGGTTGCGGTAATTATTCACGTTTTGCGAATCCCCCAATCGAATTGGGGGTGATGAGTGGTTCGATCACTCCGTGATCGCAGGTTGCTTTTCGGATGAGCTTGAATTCTCTGTTTTGTACTGCCCTAGCCGATACTTTACTCTTCCAGCAACTCTGCGAAGTCCACTTCTTCGGTCGCTTTCGACGGGTCGGTCAGTTTCTGGTCGGCACACACCAACGTGCGCGAAGCAAACTTATTCAGCAGAATATAATCGTGGGTGGCCATCAGGATGGTCTTGCCCTGCTCATTGATTTCCTTGAAAATCTGCATCAGCTCTTCCGAAGTTTCCGGATCGAGGTTGCCGGTAGGCTCATCGGCCAGGATGATCTCGGGGTTGTTCAGCAAGGCACGGGCAATTACCACCCGCTGCTGCTCCCCGCCCGACAACTCGTGCGGCATACTGCGCAGCTTGTGGGCCATGCCCACTTTCTCCATCACCTGAAAGATGCGGTCTTCGATCGCTACTCCCTGTTTCCAGCCTGTAGCTTTCAGCACAAACGAAAGGTTGTCGTGTACGTTCCGATCGGTCAGCAGTCGGAAATCCTGGAAAACAACACCCAGCTTGCGGCGCAGAAAAGGCACTTCCTTCTGCTTGATCTTCCGAAGGTTATAGCCAGCCACCCAGGCTTCGCCGCCGTACAACTCCAGTTCGGCATTCAACGCTTTGATCAGGCTCGACTTTCCGCTGCCCACTTTCCCGATCAGATAGACCCATTCGCCGGGTTGAATTTCCAGATTTACGTTCCCCAGCACCAAGTGGTCCTGCTGAAAAATATCAACGCCCTTCAACGAAATAATTGATGTCTGATCCATTCGTGTGCTTTTTCGTGCCTCGTACAAAACTAATTTTTTTTGATCAACTAAATAATAAAGCCGGGAAATAAACAGTTTTTTGTTGAGAAATCAGGTGGTTGAAACACCGTAAACGATAACATTATCACTATTTTTAGCGCATGAATATTTCAAAGTCCATGAACGATCCCCGCCCTTTGCTTCATTTTCGAAAGCACCAATCAGCAGGGATAAACGATGTGCTGACAAATGAACATTAAAACATGAAACAGATGAAAACAAGATTGCTCCTGTTCATTGCTTTGACCTGTTGCACGGCCCTATCCGCCCTCGCACAGCAAACAGCCTATTATGAGTCCCTTTCGGAGGCTATTCATCAGGCAAAAGAGCTATACGAAAAAAATAAATTTATTGCAGCGCAAGAGCAGTTTGCCGGCATTGCCGCCCGCAGTGAGGCCAATTCGGCAACCCGCAGCGAGGCCGAATTTTACCAAGCCCTGTGCGCGCTGAAACTGGAATCGGGAAACAGCAAGGAGCAAATGGAAAACTTCCTGGCCCGCACCCCGGAAAGCCCCTATGCCAACCTGGGCCTGTTTGAGTTGGGCAATGCCCGCTTTAACAGCGGCCAGTATGCGCTGATGCTGCGTAGCTGGAAAAACCTGAAAACCGCTCAACTAACAAACGAGGAACAGGAGAAGGTGATCTATCAGCGTGGGTATGCCTACTTTCAGACCGAACAATATGCATTGGCAGAAAAAGAGTTTGCCCGTATCAAAGACCGCAACAGCCGCTTGGCTGCCCCGGCCAAATATTACTGGGCACACATCGCCTATCTGAACGAACGTTACGATGAAGCGCTGGCCACCTTCAACCAACTGAAAGACAATCCCGCCTTTGCACCGGTCATCCCGTTTTACATGAGCCAGATTTACTATAAGCAGGGCGAATACGCGCGGGTGATCGAATTTACGGAACCGCTCCTAAAAACAGCCGACAAACAACAGCTGGCCAGCCTTTCGAAGATTTTGGCCAATTCGTACTTTCACCTGCAACGCTATCCCGAAGCCATTCCGCATTTCGAAACCTATTTTGCCGAAAGCAAAAGCCGGCAGCGCGACGAGAATTACATGCTTGGCTACTGCTACTATGTAGCCGGACGCTATCCGGAAGCCATCGCACCGCTTGAACATGCCTCGAAAGGGAAAGACGAGCTGGCCCAAAACGCGTATTACCACCTGGCCGACTGCTACGTGAAAACGGACGACAAAAACAAAGCCCGCGTGGCTTTTGAGGCAGCTTCGGAAATGGATTTCAACCCGGACATCAAAGAAGACGCCTTGTTCAACTTCGCCAAAATAACCTACGAATTGTCGTATTCGCCCTTCAACGAAACCATCAGGGCCTTCGACAAATACATCTCGCTTTACCCCAATTCCGGGCGCAACGATGCCGCCTACGATTACCTGGTGAAAGTATATATGAGCACCAGCAACTATAAAGATGCGGTGGAATCCATCGAAAAAATCAAAGTAAAAAGCCCGGCCATCCGCAAAGCCTGGCAACGGGTAACGTATTTCCGGGGACTGGAGCTGTTTAACAACCTCGACTACCAATCGGCCATCGGGTACTTCGACCAGTCGCTGGCCAACGCCGAACAGAACCGCGAGCTGCAAGCCTCTGCCCTGTTTTGGAAGGCCGAAGCAGCCTACCGGTTGGGCGATTACAACCAGGCGGTAGCCGGCTTCAACCAGTTCCTGAAAACGCCGGGCGCCACGTCGCTTCCCGAGTATCAATCGGCAAATTACAACCTGGGGTACAGTTTCTTTAAGCTGAAAGATTATAACCAGGCAGCAGCTGCCTTTCAGAAATATACCACCGGACAAACCGGAGACCGCGGCGACAAACTGGGCGACGCCTACAACCGGTTGGGCGACTGCTATTTCATCAACCGCGACTACCGCAATGCCGTGAAAAATTACGAGCAGGCTTACGCCCTGCGCACCTACGACGCCGACTACGCCCTCTTTCAAAAGGCCATTTGCCTGGGCCTTCAGCGCGAACAGGAACAAAAAACCAGCAGCCTGCGAAGCCTGCTGCAAACGTTCCCGCAGTCGGCCTTTACCGACGACGCCCTGTACGAGCTGGGGCGTACCTACGAACGTCAAAACGAAAACCAGATCGCCATAGGCTACTACAACGACCTGCTGAAAGAACACTCGCAAAGCAGCTTCCAAGCCAAGGCGCTGCTCCAACTGGGGCTGATTTATTACAACCAGTCCAACTACAACCAGTCGCTGGATTACTACAAACAAGTGGTTGAAAAATATCCCAACAGTCCCGAAGCGCAATCGGCCTTGCTGGGCATCAAAAACAACTATGTAGAGATGAACAACGTGGACGCGTACTTTGCCTACGTCAACCGCATTGGCCAGGGCGCAACAGTTACGGTTTCGGAGCAGGACTCACTGAGCTACCTGGCCGCCGAAAAGCTGGTAATGGACCGCAATCCGCAAGCCCGTCTGCAACTGGAGCGCTACCTGCAGCAATACCCGGAAGGCAGTTTCAGTCTGAATGCCCGTTTTTATTTGGGTGAAAGCAAATATGCCTCCGGCGAATTTTCATCGGCCCTGAAAGATTTTGAATACGTAGCCGGGAAGCCCGACAACATTTTCACGGAACCGGCTCTGGGCAGGGCAGCCGAACTGGAGTTTAACGCGGCCAACTACAGCCGGGCGCTTACTTATTACGAACGGATGGACAATATTTCGAACACGAAATGGAACCAGTTGCGGGCACGCGCCGGAAAGATGCGCTGCCACTACGAACTGGCAAACTACACTGCCTGCCTGGAAGCCTCGCAGCAACTCCTGGAAACCGAAAACCTGACCGAAGAGCTGAAGCGTGAAGCGAATTACAAACTGGCCAAGTCGCTTTACCTGACCCAAAATTACACGCAGGCGCTGCCCCTGTTTACCGAGTTGGCCAAAGACACCAAATCGCACGAAGGCGCCGAATCGAAATACCTGCTCACTGAGATTTTGGCCAGCCAAAACCAGCTTAACCAGGCCGAAAACGAGGTGATGGACTTTATCTCGAAAAACACGCCCCACCAATTCTGGCTGGCAAAAAGTTTCATCCTGCTGGCTGATATCTACCTGCAAAAAGGAGACGATTTCCAGGCCAAACATACCTTGAAAAGTATTGTCGAGAATTATCCCGAAGAGAACGATGGCATCCTTGAAACCGCCGGAGCCAAGCTGAAGCACCTGGAAGACCTGGAAAAACAGCAACAACAGCAGCAAGACAAACCGATGGAAATCAACATCAACCAACAGTAACAAAAAACACGCAGTATGAAAACGTCATTCATCCGATATATTTTTCTGATTTCATTCTTTGGAGGCGCCACCCACCTGGCTGTAGCACAACAAGACACCACCCGCCTGCGCAAGGAAGTGGAAGTAGTAAAGGCCTATCAGCCCAGCATTTCCGACGCGTTTAAAATCAACGACATTCCGCAGATCAAACAAAACGCCGCCGAAAAGCCGGTATTCGATTACCGTATCAACTCGCAGCCCGTGTTTTCCACCTTTTCGGTTGAGCCGGTGCAGGCCGCGCAAATGGCCCGCGAACCCAAAGCAGAACAAGGAAACGGCCTGCTAAAAGGCGGCATAGGCAACTACCAAACCCCCTATGCCGAGCTCTTTTACAATACCGAAGCCGGACGCCGTTCCTCCTTCGGCATGCACTTCAAGCATTTGTCGTCGAATGGAAAAATTAAGCTGATGAACGACGACAAAGTGAAGGCCCCGCACAGCGAAAACCTGGCGGCACTCTATGCCACCCACAACTTTCGGAAAGCAACACTAGACGCCAAGCTGCATTTTTCTCGACAGGCTTTCCGCTATTACGGTTATTCCGGCGACTCGCTGACCAATGCGCGAAAAGAAATGCTCATGCCTTTTTGGGACTTTAAGCAGGCTTTCTCCAAAGGCGGGCTGGAAGTGCAGCTCACCGGAGATGAAAATCCCCGTTCCGACCTTTTCTATCAAGCCAATTTTCAATACCAGCATTTTAGCACTAAAAGCGGGCAAAAAGAGAACCTCGTAAAACTGAGCGGCCTGATCGATAAAGAATTTGACCAATTTTGGGGACAGTTGGATGCCGGCATCACGGTACTGAAAACCGACAGTATTTTTAATCGGGCCTTTGACGAATACGGCAAGAAACAGCAGCTTGTGTTCAAACTGAATCCGTCCGTATTATTCAGCAACGATGAAGCCAGCCTGCGCGTTGGACTAAACAGCTACGCGGTGATGGACGATGACTCGGACGGCGACTACATGCTGGCGCCGCTTGTAAAAGCCGAGTGGTCGCCGGTAGAAAATATGCTGACCCTGTTTGCCGGCACCGACGGAAAAATACAGCACAACCACTACTCGGCCATTGCTGCCGAGAATCAGTTTATCAACCCGTATCAGGACATCAAAAACACGAAATACAACTACATCCTGACAGCCGGACTCCGCGGAAAATTCTCCTCCAAGTTCAATTTCCGGGTCCAGGCCGATTATGCCAAAATTAAAAACCAACATTTCTTCATCCTGCATGAAGACAAGTACCTGGGGGCCGAAGATCCGTTCCTGAAATCGAATACCTTCGACGTGGTGTACGACCGGATGAAACAACTGACCCTGGGGGGCGAATTGTTCTTTGTTGCCTCGAAAGATTTCAGCCTACTGGTAAACAGTAAATTCTATTCATACGATCTGAACAACCTGGCCGAAGCCTGGCAAAAACCTGGTTACGAAGCCGGCGCTTCGCTCAACTTTCACCCGGAAGGCCCGCTAAGCCTGACAGCCGACATTCTCCTGTTCGGAAAACGAAAAGCTTTGGTTCAAACAGCTATTTACGACCCGGTCATCAGCAATACCGAGCCGGTACAAAGCGAAGAAACAATCGTCACAATCGATCCGATCCTGGATATAAACTTCGGCTTAAACTATCAATATTCATCGAAACTAAGCTTTTGGGGAAAGGTGAACAACTTTGCGTTTCAGAAATACGAAAGCTGGCTGGGCTACACGCAAAAAGGCATGAACCTGCTGGTTGGCGCCAGCTATTCGTTCTGACACTGCCGGCCAATTTTACAATGGCTGCTTGAAAAGTCATAAGATTCACGGCATCCGTCGCCCTGAATTTATTTCAGGGTCTGACGATCCGAATGTTGAGATTCCGATCCGGCAACTGCCGGACGGGATGATGTGTCCCAAGACTTTTCAAACAGCCATTTTTTGTTGATATTTTTAGCCCCATCCATCGGAATAAAAACCATGCTTTATTGCATATTTTTGCTATATTTGCGTGTTAATTGCCGGAGGAAAAAAATGCAAAGCAAACAACTGAAAATCATTCACCTGACAAACGACACCACAGGGAAGTGAAACAGTAGAAAATCCTTTTACAAGCAGATAAAATAAGCAAGGCCGCATCCACCTAAAAAGAGATGGGCATATCAAGATTTTGAATAAACCAAACAAAGAATAATAGATGAGCGAATTAGAAAACAAGCCAACGAACGGAAACGGAAATGGCAATTATTCAGCAGACAGCATCCAGGTACTGGAAGGTTTGGAAGCGGTACGGAAACGTCCGGCCATGTACATTGGCGATGTCAACGAAAAAGGGCTTCACCACCTGGTGTACGAGGTGGTTGACAACTCCATTGACGAAGCCCTGGCAGGCTATTGCAAAAACATTGATGTCATCATAAACGAGGATAACTCCATCACGGTGAAAGATGATGGTCGCGGGATCCCCACCGAAATTCATACGAAAGAAAACAAATCGGCACTGGAGGTGGTCATGACGGTTCTCCATGCCGGTGGTAAATTCGATAAAGACAGCTATAAAGTTTCCGGGGGTTTGCATGGTGTAGGCGTTTCGTGTGTGAACGCGTTGTCTATTCACCTGAAGGCGGAAGTACACCGCGAAGGTAAAGTCTGGGTGCAGGAATTCAGCATTGGCAAACCGCTGTACCCGGCAAAAGTAGTTGGCGAAACCGATAAAACCGGCACCTATGTGACCTTCAAACCGGATGGTAACATCTTCCTGACCACCACCTACAAATACGAAATCCTGTCGGCACGCTTGCGCGAACTGGCCTTCCTGAATGCAGGGGTCAGCCTCAGCCTCACCGACATGCGTGAGCTTGACGATGAGGGCAAACCCAAAACAGAACATTTCTACTCAGAAGAAGGACTGAAAGAATTTGTGGAATTCCTGGATGCCACCCGCGAGCGCCTGATTGATGAGACCATCCATATTTCTTCGGAAAAAAGCGATGTTCCGGTAGAAATCGCCCTTCATTACAACACCTCGTTTACCGAAAATATACATTCGTATGTAAACAACATCAACACCATTGAAGGAGGAACGCACCTCACCGGTTTCCGCCGAGGGCTGACACGTACGCTGAAAAACTACGCCGAAACGTCGGGCATGCTTTCCAAACTGAAATTTGACATCAGTGGCGACGACTTCCGCGAAGGCCTTACGGCAGTGGTGTCGGTGAAAGTGGCCGAGCCACAGTTTGAAGGGCAGACAAAAACCAAGCTGGGTAACTCGGAAATCAGCTTACCGGTCGATCAGGCCGTTAGCGAGATGCTTTCCATCTATCTGGAAGAAAACCCCAAAGCCGCCAAAGCAATCGTCAACAAAGTGATCCTGGCAGCCACGGCCCGTCACGCAGCGCGCAAAGCCCGCGAACTGGTACAGCGTAAAAATGTACTCTCCGGTGGTGGTTTGCCCGGCAAACTCGCCGACTGCTCCGAGAAAGACGCCGAACAATGCGAAGTATTCCTGGTAGAGGGAGACTCGGCAGGCGGTACAGCCAAGCAAGGACGCAACCGTCGTTTTCAGGCCATCCTGCCGTTGCGCGGTAAAATCCTGAACGTGGAGAAAGCGATGCACCACAAGGTATTTGAGAGCGAAGAGATCCGAAATATTTTCACCGCGCTGGGTGTTACTATCGGAACCGAAGAAGACTCAAAAGCAGTAAACCTGTCGAAGTTACGTTACCACAAGATCATCATCATGACCGATGCCGATGTGGACGGAAGCCACATTGCCACCCTGATCATGACCTTCTTCTTCCGGTTTATGAACGAACTGATTATGAAAGGCCACCTCTATATTGCTACCCCACCACTCTATTTGGTGAAGAAAGGTAAAAAAGAAGAATACGCCTGGACCGAACAGCAACGCCTGCGCCTGATTGATGAATGGGGTGAAGGAAAAGAGTCGAGCGTTCATGTGCAACGTTACAAAGGTCTTGGTGAAATGAACGCCGAGCAGCTTTGGGAAACGACCATGGACCCCGAACGCCGCACCCTGCGTCAGGTTACGATTGAAAGTGCCGCCGAGGCCGATCACATCTTCAGCATGCTCATGGGTGACGAGGTTCCGCCACGCCGTCAGTTTATCGAAGATCACGCGATCTACGCAAATATTGATGCTTAAATAGGAATTTTTAAGGCTGCCCAAAAAGCTAACTAAGGAACTCAGTCACCATGTCCGGCAATCGCCGGATCAGGGTCTGTTTCTCCGGGATAAAGATCCCGAAACGAGTTCGGGATGACTTTGTCAATAGCTTTTTGGGCAGCCCATTTTTTTTATCATTATATCGGGGATTATGAAAATTTGTGTCTTTTGTTCTTCCAGTAATGCGGTGGCCAATGTGTATGTAAACGAGGCCATTTCTCTGGCAAAATTGATCGGTCAAAACGGGCAAACCCTGATCAATGGCGGCGCCAATGTAGGCCTGATGCACACCATGCTCGAAAAAGCCCTTGAAGCCGGGGCCCACACGATCGGCATTATTCCGGAAAAGCTAAAAGGACACAACCTGGTATCGGAGCATGCCCGCGAACTTCACATCACCAAAGACATGATGGAGCGCAAAGCAATCATGCGCGAGCAGGCAGATGCTTTTGTGGCCTTGCCCGGCGGGTTTGGAACCCTGGAAGAAATTCTGGAAGTGATTACCCTGAAGCAGCTCGACTACCACAACAAGGCCATTGTATTCTTAAATACCAACGGCTTTTATGACGACTTGTTCCGCCAGTTCGAGCGTTCGTTCGAAGAAAATTTCGCCAAACACAACTATCGCGAACTGTACCACATTGCCCAAACCAGCGAAGAAGTGATGGATTATTTGTCATCCTACACGCCATCGACACCGGTAAACAAATGGTACAAAGTGCCCGGAAACCGGGAATAATCCAGTGCCACATCCATGTAGAATCGTCTGAATTGTGTCACCCTGAACTTGTTTCAGGCCCTAAGATTCATAGAGATACCGAAACAAGTCCGGTAGGACGCTCTGCCCAAATTGCATTGATATTGCAGTAGCTCCGGCAGCAACATTCCTGCAACTTATTCCCGGCAATGCCATAAAATTGCTTCCTCAATGGCCTGTTGACAAACCGGGCAAAACCCTTCGGCCTCATTGGTTTTCATCCGGCAATTCATCATCGGGCTGTAAATGCCCTTTGCCGAATAACCGCCCCCTTCGAAAACCCCCAATATATGCCGGTATTTGCTTTCGCGGGGAGTTGGCACCGGGGTTTGCGGATCGAGCATGGTTTTCCATTTTCGGTCGAAATCAACCAGCGTCGTGATGTTGGGTTCCCAGGGCTCTACTCGTTTATTGTAGAATTCGTCGTAAGCCACTTCCGATGAATAATACTCGTCGGCCAGGCCGGCAAAACCATGCCCAAATTCATGCACGAGCACTTGCGGCGCCTTCTCGTGATCGACCGTGGTCACCGACAGAAAGTTATAAAAACCGCCACCACCGTAACGATCGCTGTTCACCAACAGGTAGATGTGGTCGTACGGCACGGCCGCTGCCGCATCGTGGATCGCTTTCATGTCTTTGGTGGTCAGGTAACGGGGCGTATCAAACGTATAAAAAGATGAACCAAATGCCGTATTTACATAAATCGCCTCACCGGGCACATCGGTCCCGGATTGCGCAGAGGGTACTTTCACCGCGTAAATATTGAAATCACTCCGGTGACGGTTAAACGGTTCGGCAGCAAACAAAATGTTGGTCATCCGTTCCACATCGGCTGAAAATTTATCCATTTCCGCTTCCGTATAGCCTTCCGGCAGAAATACCAGGTCCACTTTCTGATCCGGTTTCCCGCTTTTCAGAACGGTTTCAACCTCATATATTGGAGAAGGCTCATTGAGTATGAAATAATCCGTCGGGTTTATTTCCATTGAGAAAAGCTGTACAAAATCTCCATCCCGGTTCTTGCTCTCAATGGTAAAGCGAATTTCTTTCTTCGGAAAGGGCAACATGGCTACCTGATAATAGCTTCGCTTCAACTTGCTGGCCTCGGCGGTTGTTTGCCATTCCTGAAACAACGGGCAAAATCCCTTCGAAAAAATCAGCTCACCGCTTTTCAGGTCGAACACACGGTACCGGTACGTACCGTAATTCTTTCCATCGATCAAATTGACCGTTGAGCCCGCGAAGAAAGGTTCCCGCTTCATTTGCTCCAGATACACTTCGGACAAGCTGTCGGTACCGGCCAACAGGTAATCCACACGCAGGCTGGCTGGTTCGAAATAAGCGGAAAAGCTCACCTGTGCATTCAGCCAAACAGGCAACGTAAGGAGGAAGATTAATGGGAACATACGTTTCATACTTCTGGCAATTTATTATTTTTAAAACATAAAAGTAAACACAAAATCATCAAAGAAACAAATAAGCAAGATGACTCATTTAAAGGACTATTTCATTGATTTATTTCAGCAATTGAATTTTTCGGCCAGTTGGGCAGAGATAACATCCATCTCGATCATGCTGATTGCCCTGTTCATTCTGGCAATCCTGGCACAAATAATTACGCGGGCCATCCTGATCAAGGTTATACATCGCCTGCTGGAAAAAACGAAAACGGAGTGGGACGACTTCCTGATTAAAAGAAAAGTATTCAGCGCCCTCGCCCACCTTTCATCGGCCTTCATCATCTATAAAATGTACGATTTCAGCGGCGTCGTATTCATCTCTATTATACTGAACGGCCTGGTGCGTATTTATTTTGTGATCATCTTCACGCTAGCGCTCGTGCGCACGGCCAACGCGGTCAACGATATTTACCAGACCACGCCCTATGCGGCCACCCGCCCCATTAAAGGCTATGTGCAGCTGGTGCAAATCCTGATCATTTTCCTGGCCACCATCTTTGTAATCTCCATCCTGATCAACAAATCTCCGCTGGGGCTTTTCGCCGGACTTGGCGCCATGGCCGCCGTGCTGCTGTTGGTTTTTAAAGATTCTATTCTCGGCTTTGTGGCCAGTATCCAACTGTCGGCCAACAACATGCTAAAGCCCGGCGACTGGATCGAGATGCCTTCGCACCGGGCCGACGGCACCGTGATCGACATTTCGCTGACGACCGTGAAGGTTCAAAACTGGGACAAAACCATCACCACCATCCCCACTTACGCCTTGGTTTCGGAGTCGTTTAACAACTGGGCGGGCATGGAAGAGTCGGGTGGCCGCCGCATCAAACGATCCATCAGCATCGACATGAAAAGCGTTCGGTTTGCAGACCAACCTCTGCTGGAGAAACTGAGCCACTTTCACCTGCTAAAAGATTACATTGCCCAAAAAGAGAAGGAAATCAGCGACTTCAACCAAAAACTGCAGCTTGCTGAAGGCGATATTTACAACGGACGTCGCCAAACCAACCTCGGCATCTTCAGGTACTACCTGCAAGCCTACCTGAAACAAAATCCCAACATCCACCAGGAAATGACCTTTTTGGTGCGGCACCTTCAACCCACCGAAAAAGGCATTCCCCTCGAAATATACGTATTCAGCAAAGACCAGCGCTGGGCCAACTACGAAGGCATCCAGGCTGATATTTTCGATCATATATTGGCAATCATTCCCGAATTTGGCCTGCGCGTGTACCAAAATCCCAGCGGGAATGATATCACCGAATTTATCCATCACCAGGCACAGCAACATACTGACTAGCAACTAACTGATATAATTTTAGCAAGACCCCCGGATATCATTGAGAAATATAAAAATTTGTCATACATTTGCTGCCCGAAATCGGAAGTACTATTTTACCAAATCAAAGGCAAATACTTTCGATTTGTTACAAATGAGGTGTTTTCAAATTACTATTATTAATAAATGTCATTTTTTAGTACATTTACATTTCGATTTCTAAAAAGATAACTTTTAACTGATATGATGAACCAAGACTATATTGAACCCCTGCCACAAATTGATGAGCTTGACGAGAAAATCCTCCGGCTTATTACCAAAAATGCCCGTATTCCGTTTCTGGAAGTTGCCAGGGAGTGTGGCGTATCCGGGGCAGCCATTCACCAGCGTGTGCAGCGGTTGTTAAACTTAGGGGTTGTATCGGGCAGTGAATTTATTGTAAACCCGTCAAAACTGGGCTACAACACCTGCGCCTACATGGGCATTTACCTGGAAAAAGCCAAATACCACACCAAAGTGGCCGAAGCATTGCGCACCATCCCCGAGATTGTGGAGTGCCATTACACAACCGGCCAATACGCGATCTTCATCAAAATTCAAACTAAAACCAACAAGCACCTGAAAAAACTGATTGACGAAGACCTACAGGAAATTGAAGGCATTGCGCGTACCGAAACATTCATTTCACTGGAAATGGATTTCAAACGCCAGGTAGCCATCAAATAAAAACCATACCCGATAAAATCCGAAAACCGTCCGTCTATCCGGGCGGTTTTTTTTATCATATAGCTCAACAAAGTTTTCATCAGACAATTTCCAGCCATTCAACACCTCCTGCCTATTGCCCACGTCAATTAACCGGCAATTGCGCCTCATTTGTCATTAATTGAAGGATAATTTCTTTTCGTAGTAATTATCTGATAATTAAAGCGTATCTTTGTGCGAAATTCAGATTTGAGAATTTGCGCTTTTATTTACTAATTTCCTGCGCTTCATTAGTTCATCACGGCTCTTTTTTTTGAATTCTTTATTTTCGGATCACTGATTTTTTCGTCTGCTGCCTGTTTTTATTTTCACTCGCTTTTGCAGGAAACACAAGCAAACCTAAACAATGCGGGTCGCACAAGCGAATCATGTTATCCAGAAAGTTTCAATTTTAAATTACACAACATGAACATTTATGTAGGAAACCTTGATTTCAAGGTAAACGAAGACGAGCTGAAAGAAATTTTTGAAGAGTATGGAACGGTTAATTCATCAAAAGTGGTTACCGATAATTTCAGCGGAAGAAGCAAAGGATTTGGTTTCATTATTATGGATGACCAAACAGAAGCCAACAAGGCAGTAAACGAACTGAACGGAGCCACTCTGGAAAACCGGAAAATGGTTGTTAACGAGGCAAAGCCAAGAAAACAATATTAGATTCATCATCATGCAAAAAGGAAAAATAAAATGGTACGATGAAATCAAAGGATTTGGTTTCATTGTTCCGGAACACGGTGACGACATTTTTGTACACCGTTCCGGACTGTCCAACTCAACTGTCAGGCTTCAAAACGACCAGGAAGTTGTTTTTGAAACCCAACAGGGCTCCAAAGGTGTGGTTGCCGTGAATGTAAAACCGGCAGTCTAACTCACTAAAGCCTGCTTTTCAGCCGGTTGCCAAATAGATACCCGTTCCCGGTTCATCACGCAGGAATGGGTATTTCGATTTCAATTGTTGGATGCAGGATGAACTCCCGCAGGCAGCAACATAAAAATAGATTACTGTTTCAATAGAAAACTCCTGATAAATACAGATCAATGCGGCAGCTTAGAATTTCAAAACAAATTACCCAACGCACCGATGACTCCATTAACCGCTATTTTCAGGAAATTGGCAGATATCCCATGGTGTCAGCCGAAGAGGAAGTTGAGCTGTCAGTGCGAATCCGGGGTGGAGATGAGGCTGCTCTTGAAAAATTGGTATTGGCCAATTTACGTTTTGTGATTTCAGTAGCCAAACAATATCAAAATCAAGGGCTTTCCTTTCCGGATTTGATAAACGAAGGCAACCTGGGACTGGTAAAAGCGGCGCAAAAATTTGATGAAACACGCGGGTTCAAGTTCATTTCGTATGCCGTTTGGTGGATTCGCCAGTCGATAACCCAGGCTATTTCGGAACAAACCCGCATTGTTAGGCTGCCAATAAACCGCCTTTCATCCATCAACAAAATTGCAAAAGCCATTCCCTACCTGGAACAAAAATACGAACGCGAACCTACCAACGCCGAATTGGCCGCTCACCTCGAGCTGACCGACGAAGAGGTGGCAATTGCCAATGATATTAAAAAACGCCAGATCTCGTTCGACATGCCCCTTTCGCCCAACGGCGAGAGCGACTTTAATCTGTATGATTTGGTACAAACGGGAAATATCCCTTCGCCCGACAACCATTTAATGGAAGAATCCTTGTCGAAAAACATCAGCCGCGCGCTGAATAAACTTTCGACCAGAGAGGCATCCATTTTGACCATGTCGTTTGGTTTAGGCCGGACACCAGCCTATTCTCTTCACGACATAGCCTGCGAACATAACATGTCAACAGAGCGTGTGAGACAGATCAAAAGCAAAAGTTTGTTCAAATTGAAAAAAATGTTGCAGGATAAATATGCATTTTTAGAATATTAGTTGTTAATTCAAGCATAAAAAATAAATAAAATTCATCTATGGGTAGATCACAAGAAACATTCAACAAAAAAGAAGTACGGAACAAAAAAGAAAAAAAGAGAAAAGAAAAAGAGCAAAAAAGGCTGGAACGTAAAGACAACGACAAGAAAACCAGCCTGGATGACATGATTGCCTATGTGGACGAAAATGGCATGATCAGCTCCACCCCACCCGATCCCACCAAAAAAGAAGAGATCAAACTCGAAGACATACAGATTGGTGTGCCAAAATTTGACCCGGCAAATGCCCCGGACCCAATCAGAAAAGGGACCGTGACATTTTTCAACGAGTCGAAAGGATTTGGTTTTATCCGCGACCTGGAAACCAAAGAAAGTGTTTTTGTACACGTCAACCAGTTGCTCGAAGAAATTAAAGAAGGCAACCTGGTAAACTTTGAGATTGAAAAAGGCCCGAAAGGCTTATCAGCCGTCCAGGTGAAACGTGCCAAATAGTTGCACGGGTTCCCATGCGACCTTGGAACGTTATCTGAAATTCAGCATATTGCCAAAATAAAACTGCATCACCGGTAACCCCGTGATGCAGTCTGAATTTTGAATCAACCACGCTTCACGTTAGTTAGTCGGGAAATATTGGTTGGCAAAGTTCCATCCTTCCACCGATATTTTCCAATTGTTGCCGGACGCCTGCGGGCATTCCAGTTCAATTGTTTTTTCGGCTCCCGGCACCACCGATACGTAGTTGTCGTTGGCAAAAACGGGCAACACACGCTCCAGGGTTTCAGCATCAACCACAGCCAACCGGTTAAAGAAAGCGACCGGCGCATCTTCCGGATTTTTAAGCATTACCACAACTTTGTTGTTTTCGACTATTTTGGCCGATACCTGTAATTTTGAGGCAGGCATGGCCTGCAAGCCGCTGTAAACACCAGCAGCATTGGGAAACCAATACAGGTTCTCGGACAACACTTCCTGCTTCTGATTTTGCAGTTGAAGCAACAGAAACGAACCGTCCGTGTCGCCACCCGCCTGTTTCAGGCTTCCGGCAACCGACATGATTGGTTTGGTGCTGGATGGATTGATATACACGATCACTTGAGTTATAAAATTCTCGTTACCTTTCATGTCGTACGCTTTGGCTACCAGCATCAAATCATTTTGTTCGGTAAAACCATTATTCACCACGCTCACCATTTTAGTCACCGGATTACACATCACATGCAGGGGTTCACTGCCATTCCGGAGTCCATACAAGCAGGCATTCGGGTCGAGGTAATAATCGTACATCTGTCCGCGCAGGGCTGTCCATGTATTTTGTGTTTTCCAGATGATGCTACCGGTGTACCAGTCCCACATGTGCGAGCTAAAGCCTTCCATCAGCGCCCGATACTGGTTGTAATTCACCAGCTGCGCTTTGCGGGCAAAGTCTTCCATGTCGGTTGCCTGACCATATGGCTCAATTGATTTTCCGTAGCCAATATATTTATGGTAGGTCCACACGTCATCGGTAACGGCTTCGGAATGTGGCTTTTCAACCGGAACCACCTCATTTTCCTTAGGAAGAAAGCGTCTCAGCGAAACAGCATCGCCAACTCCTACCGAGCCTACCTCCGAGTTGAACGGCCAGGTCCGGTGTTGCCAGAAAATGGAATCGGGCTGAATGCCGTAAGGTCCATCGCCATTTCCGCCCAGGAAATTGTATGACATGCTGTCGGAGTTGGAATAGCTGATAAACCAGCGCGTACCATCCAACTTCGCCAAAACGGAGTCGCGTAAGGCATCCAAGATGTCTTGTGGCGGGGCAATTTCATTTCCGCCGCACCAAACAGCCAGCGAGGGATTGTTACGGATCATTTTCACCATATCAGCCGCCGACTCCACAAACAGGTTGTGATCGTCAGGATACTGGCGGCGTGTCCATTGGTCATCTTTCTTTTTAGGGTCCACCCAGCGGCCGTTACAGTCGCCCGACATCCAGAAATCCTGAATGACCAGCAGCCCGTATTTGTTACAGGCATCGTAAAACTCGGGACGTTCGGGCAGTGCCCCGCCCCAAATGCGGATCAGGTTCAGGTTCATGTCGCGGTGATAGCGGATTTCGGCATCGTAACGTTCTGGAGTAAAGCGCAACATAGCATCCGAAATGATCCAGTTTCCGCCTTTGATGAATATTTTTTGCCCGTTCACCGCCAGTTGCATGCTCCGCGTATGCTCGTTCCATTTTCGTTGTATTTCGCGGATCCCCACCGTAATCTGTTCTTCATCGGAAAGCTTTCCGTCCACCATAAATTTCATTGTCAGGGAATACAGGTTTTGATCCCCGTAACCAGCGGGCCACCATAATTTCGGGTTTTGAAATACCAACTCAGGCAAATTTACCACCTTCGTTGAGTTGGCATCCAGTGTCACCTCCAGCTCAACTGATTTTCCGCCTATTTCAACAATCAATTTTCCGGTAACTGACTGCCCTTCTGCATTCACCAATTCAGCCGAAGTTTGGATGATGGCCGGATCCTGATTTTTACCCGGCAGCCGGACTCCCGGTACACTGGTAACCACATGCGGGTTTTGCAGATTAACGGATTGAGTGGTTTCAATAGTCACTTTGTCCCAAATACCTGTGTTGCGGTCGCGGATGGGTTGAATCCAGTCCCAACCGGCCACATATTGGTGAGAGACATTGCGGGCAATCACGCCATCGCCGCCTTGTCCGCCGTTGGGATTACCTACCGGATCGACCGGGTAAACCACCACGGCAAGACGGTTGTTACCATCGGCAGCCAAGAGTTCGGTGATGTTGTACACCTGGCGCAAAAACATGCCGTAGTGCCATTCATCATTCACTTTTTTACCGTTCAGAAACACATCGCAGCTGTAATTTACACCGCGAAAATGGAGCCAGACCTGCTCGCCCGAAGCAGCCTTCTTCCGAAAATCGTTTACAAACCAATAGGTATAATGATCGCGACCGGTTTCATAAATATCCTGGATTTTTTCGTTGTTCATCCCGTAGAATGGGTCGGGAACTTCTTTATTTTCGAGCAGGGTAGTCAGCACTGTACCCGGAACCACAGCAGGTTTCCATTTGCTCAGGCTAAAACCAGGCTGCGAAACTTTTTCGCCCGAAGCCTTTACCTGAGCGATTGGGGCACATTTCCAGTTGTTGCTTAGCTCGGTTACAGGGCCAGCCCACACCACAGAAACAAACAGGCAAAAGATCAGGAACAATACGATTTTACGGCTATGTACTAAATTCATTTTTAATATTTTAAAGATTAAAATCGGATTCTTTTCAGACCTAGATTTCTTTCAAAAGATCAGGTTTGGTGTGATACAGTTTCAAAATCAATTCGCCAAACAAGGTATTTGCCCAGGCAAACCATGATCGGGTAAAGTTTTCCGGATTATCTTTATGGAAGGTTTCGTGCATGAACCCGGTACCAGCATGGGTTTTCAGCAATATACGCACACAACGAACGATTTCGTCGTCGCTGGTGGATGTCATAGCCTGCATAACAATGCTCATGGGCCAAATCATATCGGCCCCCACATGCGGCCCGCCAATTCCTTCGCCGGCTTTTCCTCTGAAGAACCAGGGATTGGCATCACTCAACACCAGCCTCCGGGTATTTTGATAAACGGGATCGGAAACGTCCAAGGCTCCCAAATACGGCAACGCCAGCAAGCTGGGAATGTTGGCATCGTCCATAAACAGGCGGTTGCCAAACCCATCTACTTCAAAAGCAATCACTTTTCCAAAATCAGGACGTTCGGCCAACGCAAATTTTTCAATCGCTTCTGTAACTTCACCGGCCAGTTTTTGGGCCCCAGCGGCCAACTCTTCATCCCCGTAAATAACCGAAGCAATCTCGGCCATTTGGGTGAGCGAAGTTACCGCGAAATAATTCGAGGGAATTAGAAACGGAAAGATGGTTGCATCGTCGGACGGGCGGAACGATGAAACGATCAGGCCAACCGGATTGACCGGGTTTCCGTAACCACCGCAGCACAACGTATCGGTTGGTTTATGAGTAACACGGGTAAAATGATAATCGCCTTTTTTTTCTTTCCGCTGTTGTTTTATGAAGGTTGAAAGAATAGACCGAAAGACGATATGCCAGTCTTCGGAAAAACAATCCTCATTACCTGTTGATTTCCAGTAATGGTAGAGTAAGCGGATCGGGTAACACAGCGAATCGATTTCCCATTTGCGTTCGTGCAATTCCGGCTTCATGTCCGTATCGTCGGTTTCCCACTCACTTCCGGCTGCTTCTTTGTTAAAGGCATTGGCATACGGATCGATCAGGATGCATTTAGCTTGCCGGTTTAGCACCCCCAGGAACAATTGATTCAGTCGTTCATCTTCTTTCACCAAACTGAGATAAGGCCAAACCTGTGCCGTCGAATCCCTGAGCCACATGGCATGAATGTCGCCGGTGATAACAAAGGTATCCGGCTTGCCATTTTCGGTTGAAAAATCAACCGTCGTGTCCAGGGTATTCGGGAAACAATTCTCAAACATCCAGGCCAACTCGGGATTGGCAATGGTTTTCTTCACCTCCAGTATCGTATCTTCCACTGCCTTGCTGATAAAATTACGTTTGCCAACGGGAGGTCTTTTACTTTCGAAAGCTGCCGTAGCAAAAGCACTGCTCCAGACCGGCGCCGAAAGCATCCCGGCTGCCGCCAAAGCATTGTACTTGATAAAGTTTCTTCGTTCCATATTATTCATTGGTTTTAGGTTATCATTCACAAGATTAGAGGATTGCGCAAAACCCTCACAGATGATTCTATAAAAAACCACAGGGGCCTAAGCACCCTGTGGCGACTCCGTTACACTGATCTAACTAAAAAACAACAGAATATAAACATGTTCAGTAAATCCATATCTCCAAACAGTTATTACGACTTAGAACATGAACCGGTGGACCCTTTCCCCATCACCGGAATAATTTTCAGCAGTTGTTCGCCAATACCTATTTTATAACCCGAAGAGAAAAGATATACATTTCCATCCGAATCCGTCAAAAGCACAAGCGGCAACTTATTTTTCACCTCTTCGCCAAACAAGTTCATTAACTCGTGCAGCAAGTTATCGTCAGGGTCGAATCCGCGCAATTGGTTTGCCGGAAGCCTGTAGGAATCGAGCACTGCACCCAATTGTTGCCGGTCTGCGGCAGCCACAAACAGAAACTGACCTGACCAGGTTTCGAAGTGCGAAACATAATCAGCCAAGTCATTCAGAATGTGTTTCGATGGTTCTTTGTCGGGATCAAGCAGGGCCAACACCAGACTTTTACCATCAACCAGTTGTTCCAGCGTTACCGTTGCGCCATTTTGCAGGATTCGCAATCCGGAAAAGTTGAGTTTGGCAATTGGCTCCGGTACATTGGCCGACTGCCGTAAGGTGACAGTCAGCGCATGTGTTTGTTCAGCGTGTACCGTGAAAAACTCAGTTGAGCTCAACACCGTCCCATCCTCCAGCCGATTGCCGGTAACCAGGCAATAATCGCCGGTTTCCAAGGTCAGCGGTACTTCAAAATCACTGATTTTTGCAGCAAAGTCATATTCCAGCGTGCGGTAGTTTCCTTCGATCAGTTTTCCAATCGTAAAGTGAATATAATATTGTGGTTCGATAGTATTCGTACCATTTTTCAGCACCAGTTTCCCGATTTCAGGCTGGGCCTGGATGCTTTCCGAAAAAGCAGCCCGGAACCATTCGCCATCGGCATAAAACTCCGGCTCCAGTGTTGCCGGATTTAAACGGGATGCAATGCCCAGCGCGCGACAAACCGACACAAAAAAGATGTTGCGCGAAGGCGTGTCGGCCACCCGTAATTTGTAAACAGCCGCAGGGCTGAGCGGAGCCCGCGAATGCTTATTGGCAATCTCATCCAAATGGATATTTTCTTTCATCCAATTGGTCAGCACCTGCGGGTCACTTTCAATTTGATTTTTCAATTCGGCAAAAGCATGCTGCATGGCCGGGCGCCAATCCAGCAACATTTCGTTCCGCACGCGGGGAGCCAGTACATACTTCAGGAAAATGTCGTCCGGATAACGACCGGTATCTTCGGTATTTTTCAAATGAGAGGCCAGGATGGAGGCTTTGGTATCGCTGAAATCCTTCTCCGAAATTCCTTTCAGCAAAGCCACGACATGCTTTTCGGAAGCATTCTCCCGGAAATATGTTTCCAGTTCGGGCCAGTTTCCGTAGCTGAGCTGAATGGCCCGGACAACGTCCTCTTCGGGAAGACCCAATTCAACGGCCAGTTGCCTGCTCCAGGTTTCGTCCTTGAAGGTAGCGGTATAACAACTACGAATAGAATCCTCGACAGTCAGGCGACGCTCGTTCAATTCCTTTTCGGCTTGCGTGATCGTCAACGTATCTTTCACCAGATGGGGCGGCACAAAATCAAACTCAAACGACTGTCCGTTCAATACAGGCCTTTCCAACGTTAGCTTTACCGTATCCGTGTCAGAAATTGATATTTTCTGAAAGGCAAACTGCTCATCACGGCTGGCCCAAACAACAATTTCCCCCAACCCCATCGAGATGGAAGCCTGCCCCGCAATGTTTGTATATTGTGTGGCAATCGGATAGTACTCGGCATAATTGTACAGTTGAAATTCGACTTTAGCATCCGTTACGGGCTGTCCGTGTGCATCTTTCACCTCAACAATAATCCGTTTCACCGGCGCGTAATTCGAGGTTAGGTTGAGCTCCGAAAAGCGGTCTTCGTTTACCACCACATCTTCGTCGCCAAAATACTTGCCGTACGCCCGGGTGTGCACCAGCAAGGTGCGACGGGCAGGTTCGGTAAACCAGCCCATATTCAAACGGGCATCGGGTTCGCAGGCGCCCATAAATTTCCAAACACCATTCACCCAAACCTCAACCCAGGCATGGTTGTCATCCGAATGTGCCCACCGCGGCGTGTAAACCTGGCGGGCCGGAATGCCGGCGGCACGAAGCGCCGAAACCGTAAAGGTTGATTCTTCGCCGCAACGCCCGAAAGCTTTCCGGATAGTACTCAACGGGGCGCTGGTACGCTCGTCAGTCCCTCGGTAAACTACCTTTTCGTGACACCAGTGATTTACCTCCAGCGCAGCCTGTTCGATGTCCATCCCCTCAACGCGGGCTTTTATCTCGTCGTACATCACGATGCGAAACGAATCCAGGTTTTCGTTATTGATGCGAACCGGTAGCACAAAATGCAGAAATACATCTTCGGGAATGTCTTTTCCCCAAGCCATTTCATCGCGGGCCTGCAAACTTTTCCGCACATTGGCCAAAAAGAAATCAGCCGGATAATCGGCCAGGTCGCTCAACGGCATGTAGGCATACAAAAACTCCATTGCCTGACGCTCGTTGTCCGTAAGCGGTTGCTTGAAAATCTCCCACACGTCCAACGAGGCACGTGCCGTAAGTTGCTTCTGAACCTCCAGCATGTGTTGTATGTCGGCCAGCCTCTCACTGTTTGAGATCAATGCCGGTTGGTTGGAGCAGGATAATATACCCAACAGCAAAAAGGACAAGATCAAATATTTCAACATTTTATTCATTTTTAGGTACCGATTTTAAAGTTAGGCTTTTATTTCAGGAAAGAATCCTCATCATCGAACGGATAACGCACAAAAGCTTCAATTGCTTCATATTCCGTCAATCCGAGCTGGTCGTATATTTTTGCCGTTTCACGGTTTCGAGCTTCGGCACGTTGCCAGAATTCACGTTTATCTTCACCCGGAAACACAGGTTCATCCTTTTGCGATTGGTGCTTAAAGATTGCCTTGCGTTTACGCATCAATTCGGAAGGACTGATGGGCACCGCCATTTCGATATCTTCCACGTCCCATTCCTGCCAGGCGCCACGGTACAGCCAAACATAGCAATCGTTCAACCAGGCATCGCCGGCAGCACGGATAAACCGAATAGCTTTAAAAATAATTTGAAGGCAAACCTCGTGTGTTCCGTGCGGATCCTGCAGATCGCCGGCTGCAAAAATCTGGTGAGGCTGAATCTTTCGCAACAAATCAATAATAATTTGTACGTCGGCATCCGATGCCGGACTTTTCTCGACCTGACCTGTTTCATAAAAGGGGAGATTCAGAAAGTGTACATTTTCTTCCTTCACCCCGCTGAACCGACACCCGGCAGCAGCCTCTCCGGCACGGATCAAGCCTTTAACCGTTTTCACATAAGGTGTGTCCACCTGTCCCGGCTTTTTATTTGTCAAAAAATCCTTCAACTCTGCATTTGCGTTTCCCAGCTCCTGGCAATCAATCTTTTGGCTTCGGAGAAGGTCAACTGCAAACTGAGAGAAACGAATGGCGTCGTCGTCAAATACAGCAATGTTTCCCGAGGTTTGGTACGCCACATGCACATCGTGTCCCTGGTCTGCCAAACGGATTAAGGTCCCTCCCATCGAAATCACATCATCATCGGGGTGCGGACTAAAAATCAGCGATCGTTTAACAGCCGGTTCAGGCCGTTCCGGACGGGTTTTCTCCGTAGCACCCGGCTTGCCGCCCGGCCATCCGGTAATGGTGTCTCTTATTTGCCCGAACACCTTAATATTCAAATCATAGGCTCCACCATAACTTGCTAATAAATCGCGCAAACCCGCATGTTTATAGTCTTCGTCCGTCAGTTTCAGAATGGGTTTGTCCAATTTTTGGCTCAGCCAGATCACGGCACGTTTCACCATTTTAGGCGTCCAATCGCACACCCCAACCAACCAGGGAGCTTTTGTGCGGGTAAACTCGCTGGTAGCTGCTTCATCCAGATAGACCGTCACATCCTCGTGCATTTGCAGAAAAGATGCAGGCACCTCCGGAGTAACCGGCCCCTCAATCATCTTCTTCAAAATCGGCGACTTTGATTTTCCCCATCCGGCCAGTACAATTTTACGGGCACTCAAAATGGTATCAATCCCCATCGTAATTGCGCGGTGGGGCACCGCCTCCTCGCTGCCAAAATCCTTGATCGCATCTGCAATTGTAATCGGATCAAGCTTCACCAAGCGTGTCTGAGAGTTTACCGTGGCCCCTGGTTCATTAAAACCGATATGCCCGGACCGGCCGATGCCCAGCAATTGAATATCAATCCCGCCACAAGCCCTGATTTTATCTTCATATGCGTTACAAAACTCAGCTACCTGGTCAATTTTCAAGGTTCCATCCGGAATATGAACATTGGCAGGATCAATATCAATATGATTGAACAGGTGTTTATACATAAAGTGGACATAGCTTTTATGGCTGTCCGGGCTCATCGGGAAATATTCGTCGAGGTTGAAGGTGATTACATTTTTAAAGCTTAATTCCTCTTCGTGGTGCAGACGAACCAGTTCGCGATAAACTTTTACCGGAGACGAACCTGTTGCGAGCCCAAGGACTGCCATTTCGCCACGCGCCTGCTTCTCTTTGATTACACCGGCTATAATCCCCGCAATAATCCGCGCTCCTTCCTGTTTGTTTTCCAACACATAAACAGGAAGTTTTTCAATCGTTTTCTCAATGTAATTCAGCGTTTTGACCATATTTTACCAGTTTAAATCCCGCGCCTCCGGGATAAGATTATTATTTAGAACTTGTCAAAACTAGTGATATTTTTTCCAAAAAAAGTGGGTTCAATCAAAAAAATGTGTCCGCACACACAAAATTAACGTTTATTAGCGTGCCCGCGCACATTTTTTAACTATCTTGCCCTCATTCCGGGAAAAGCTATGCTTACGGATCAGACACAAAACGGTCCCAGATACGTTGAAAGCAGCAATCGCCACCCTCAAAATAAACGTTGAAATCATAACCTCAAACTATAATATTATGGATTCAAAAAGAAACTACTTCCTGGTTCCCATGATAGTCATCGGAATAATGTTTTTTGCAATCGGTTTTGCACTTGGCATCAATAGTTATTTGATCCCCTTGCTGAAAAATTCGCTGCATGTGTCCTCGGGTGAATCCTATCTGATTCTGGCAGCCACGTTCTCTGCCTTTCTGATTTTCGGTTATCCGGCTTCACTGGTAATCGGCAAAATCGGCTACAAAAACACCATGATGCTCTCGTTTCTGATGTTTGCCACAGGCTTTTACCTGTTTATACCCTCTGCAAAATCGGAAAGTCTGCCGCTATTCTTGTTGGCCTCTTTTGTTTCGGGAATGGGAAATGCTTTTCTGCAAGCCTCGGTCAACCCCTACATCACCATTCTGGGCCCTATGGAGAGTGCGGCCAAAAGGATTAGCTTTATGGGCATAGCCAATAAACTGGCCTGGCCGGTAGCGCCATTGTTCCTGGCGTTGATTATTGGGAAAAGTGTTGAAGACGTACAACTTCAGGATATCAATATCCCCTTTTACATGATTATCGGCGTATTCTTACTGCTGGGTGTTTTATCGTATTTTTCGCCACTTCCCGAAGTTAAGGCTGTTGGCGAGGATGAGGAAAGCGCAGCCGAATGCGCCTATGCTGCAAATAAGACATCAATCTGGCAATTTCCGCACTTGCTGCTGGGCGTACTGGCGTTGTTCCTCTATGTGGGCGTCGAAACTGTTTCGCTCGGGACGCTGGTGGACTATGCAGAAAGCATTGGCCTACCCAATGCCGAACTTTACGCCTGGATTGCCCCCGCAGGCATGGTGATCGGTTACATCTGCGGGATTATTTTTATCCCGAAATACATCTCGCAGGCAAACGCGTTGCTGATCTGTTCCATCCTGGCCATTTTTGGTTCATTCATGGTTGTCTTCACCCCGGCGGATATATCTATTTGGTTCATTTTATTTATGGCCTTGGGGTGCTCGCTGATGTGGCCTGCCTTGTGGCCCCTTGCTATGACCGATTTAGGCCGTTTCACCAAAGCAGGTTCGTCGCTGCTGGTTATTGCCATTGTGGGCGGCGCCATAATACCAACCGCTTACGGCTTCCTAAAAGATGCTATTGGTCCGCAACAAGCTTACTGGCTGTGTGTTCCATGCTTCTTATACATTCTGTTTTATGCCCTGAAAGGACACAAGGTAAGATGATTATTGAGAAAGACAAAAGTAAAAAGTCAAAGGCAAAAAGCACCTCAAAAGGAATAACGACAATAGCGATCCTTAACATTAACAAACGTAATGACAGGCATTTAAAAAGGAAGAAGCTGTCTAAAAAGCTCTAAAGTTTGCGGTTGGCGTCACCCTGAATTTATTTCAGGGTCTGATTATTAGAACGATGAGATCCCGAAACAAGTTCGGGATGACTCAACTCAAGACTTTTTGGACAGCCTTCCTTTTTTTACAGGCAAAATCTTATTCGACCACAAAAGCAGCTGAAAGCTTTTCGCGGGCAGAATCGCCTCCCACAAAAACGTGATATTCACCTTCATAAACTTTCCAGTCGCTGCAGGATTCGTCCCACTTGGCCAAATCCCATACCGGAATCGAAAAATCAATCAAACTTTTACCACCTGCACCAACCTCCACCTTTGCAAACTGCTTCAATTCTCTACGCGGCATGCCGTCAACCGCAGGATAGGAAACATAGACCTGAACAACTTCCAAAGCAGCGAGGCTACCGGTACTCTCAACTTCAACCTGAAAACGCACCGTATCGCCCAATTTACAGGAAGAAGCTGGTTTTTGCGTCCAACTATAATTGAAATCGACATAGCTCAAACCAAAACCAAACGGATACTGCACTTCACCGTCGAAATATCGATAGGTACGCCCTGCCATGTCATAATTTTCATAATCAGGAAGCTGATCAAGCGATTTATAAAAAGTGAGCGGCAAACGACCGGATGGAGAGAAATCGCCAAATAAAATATCGGCAAACGCATTCCCCCCCTGTTCTCCGGGATACCAAGCCAGCATGATGGCATCCGAGTAAGGTTCAATTTGAGCGATATTAACCGCACTTCCGCCGGTAACCACGGTGATGATTGGCCGGTTATGTGATTCACGTAATTTTTTCAAAAAAGCAACATGTGCTGCCGGGATGTCAAGATGCTTCTTATCGCCGCCATTTTCAGCCAGAAATGCATCGCCTTCCTCGCCTTCCATGACCGGTGTCAAGCCAATGACCACAATGGTTGCATCACTCATTCCCGAAGCCCAGACACCTCCAAAACGCACCGTATCCACATCGTTGAAGCCCAAATCGTATTGAACGGCAACAGCTGGTCCGGCAGCCCTGGAAATACCTTCAACAAAGGTAACCAGCTCGGACGAAACGCCGTGATAATTACCCACGAGTGCGTCCAGGCTCCCGGAATTTGCCCCGGTCACCAATAAACTGCCGTAATCTTCGCGATTAAGCGGCAGCAAGTTGCCTTCGTTTTTCAAAAGCACCATGCTTTGGGCTGCCGCTTGCCGTGCCAGCGTCACATGATTGGCATTACGAACATCTTTTTCTCCAAGATTTCGAAACGGATTCTTCTCTTCGGGATCAAAAAAGCCCAATTTAAACTGAGTTGTCAAAGCAGGAGCAAGGGCCTTATCAATATCGTCAACCGTAATTAGTTTTTCCTCCAGAGCTTTCGTCAAATCGTCCTGTAACAGATTGGAACAATCCAGATTTATACCGGCTTTCACCGCTTCGGCTGCAACTATAACCGAATTTGGCAGCGCTTTATGCCTCAACCAAATATCCTCCAGTGCCCAGCAGTCGGTAACCACATGCCCCTGAAAGTTCCATTCGCCTCTCAGAATGTCGGCAATCAGGGTTGGACTGGTACAGCAAGGTTCATCGTTCAGGCGGTTGTAACCACACATCACCGACTCCACACCCGCATCAACCATGGCTTTAAAAGCTACCAGATAGGTTTCTCTCAAGTCTTTTTCAGAAACCAAAGCATTGAAAAAATGCCGGTTATATTCGGGTCCGCTGTGTGCAGCAAAATGTTTCGCGCAAGCTGAAGCTTTCAGGTAATTCGGGTCATTTCCCTGAATACCTTTCAGATATGCCACACCCATGCGGGAAGTCAGATAAGGATCTTCGCCATAGGTCTCCTGTCCCCGCCCCCAGCGCGGATCCCGAAAAATATTCACATTGGGCGACCAAAACGTCAAACCCATATATTGTATCCGGCGCTCTTTTGCAATGGCCAAGTTATATTTTGCACGTGCCTCCGTCGAGATCACGTCAGCAACTTCATGGATCAACTGATCATCGAAGGTAGCCGCTAATGCTATTGCCTGCGGAAAAACGGTAGCTTCTCCGGCACGTGCAACGCCATGCAGAGACTCATTCCACCAATTGTAGGCAGGTATCCCCAAACGCGGAATCCCCTGATTGCTGTATCCCAACAACGATATTTTCTCTTCAGTTGAGAGCTCGTCCAGTAAATCCTGAGCACGTTCATCAACTGTTTTTTTTGCATTCCGAAAATCTCGCGTTCCCGACTGGGATTCAAGTTGAACGGCAAGAAATAATGCAAGCAACAAAATACACTTGGGGAAAAAAGTCCGATCCATAAAATTTGAGATTAGTGCAGTCCCGAATACAGGTACGATTTTATATTTTCCCGCGTAATAACTTCGAGTGGGAACAGTTCTGTCACCGGTGGCTGCTTTTTAAACAATAGATAATTAACCAGATAGCTGACACCTAAAAATGCCTGCTTTTTAGGATTTTGATTAATCAAGAAATTAATCACACCATCGTACATATAATGAATGTTGTCCTTCAGCAAATCATACCCAACCAGCACCAAATCTTTTTTACCGTATTTATCCAAAACGGCCGCTGCCAGATAAGATCCTTTCGATGTGGACACAAAAATTCCGGATATGGAATCACGGTTCAGCACATTCAACACTTCACGGTCGAACTCGGCCACCAAGTAACTTCCGAAATCATAGCTCTGAATATTAAATTCCTCTAGCCGGTTATCCGAAAAATAGTCACGAAACCCTCGTTCTTTCTCCTTGAGATGCACTGCATTCTGGATGTCCTCGTAAATATGCAGCACAGCAATATTTCCGGGCGCCTTCATTTTTGTTGCCAGCATTTCGGCCCCTACACGCCCGCTTTGATACAGGTCTTGCCCGATAAAACTGATCGGCTCGGCTTCCGGGATATTGGTATTGAATAAAATATACGGTATGCCTTTTTCTTTCAGCACATCGAAAAAATCAAGTGCCTCATGATAAAAAATGGGCGCCAGCAAAATACTGTCGGGCTGAAATTGAAGTACTTTCTCGGCTACCTGTTTAAAGGAGCTTTTCTCGTACAGGTTAAAATAAAAGGACTCGATTCGAACATTATATTGCGACCAATCTTCCTTCGCCTTAAATATTCCGGCACCCGACTGGTTCCAGTAATCATCCAAAGCAGGATCAGGAATCATAGCGGCTATTCTATACACTTTGTTCGATCCCAGGGTACTGGCAATCAAATTTGGTTTGTAGCCTGTTTTTTCCAGAGCATCCATCACCTTTTTGAGGGCCTTCTCCGAAATTTTTCCTCGTTTGTGCAACACCCGGTCAACCGTGGCCACCGAAACACCGGCCATTTCGGCAATATCTTTTATCCTAATGTTCTTAAATTCAGCCATGAGATTTTTATTTCAAAAATAACCAATCAACAGAAAACTGAGCTATTTCAAATTGAAAGATTCACATAATTTGGCTTTTCTTTCTACAATGTGTCCGCACACAAACCTACAATAAAGATTCAAACTTTGAAAGAAATGTGTGATCACATCATCTATAAAATTGAACAAACAAGGAGGGGCAAGCGAAAAAAATAACAAATTTCAACTAATCGAAGATCAATCCATGCCTTCAAAATAGCACAAAAAAACCCGGCATCAACCGGGTTTTTGTTTTTATGATTACATGGATTAATATTCCATTTCCAGATCACTGCCATGGATTTCGTGCCAAGGCAAACCGTGCTGGTTCAGGGCATCCATAAACGGATCGGGATTAAACTCCTCAACGTTGAATACGCCTGGCTTTTTCCACAAGCTTTTCAGGTACATCATAGCGCCAATCATGGCCGGTACACCGGTGGTATAACTAACTGCCTGCGTGCCTGTTTCCTTGTAAGCTACTTCGTGGCTGCAATTGTTATATACGTAGTAAGTTTTTTCCTGTCCGTCTTTTAAGCCTTTGATGCGGCACCCGATTGAAGTCCAGCCTTTGTAGTTCGCGCCCAGGTCGCCCGGGTTCGGAAGTACCGCCTTCAGAAACTGGATGGGAACAATCTCACGGCCTTCGTACATAACAGGCTCAATACCGGCCATGCCAATATTCTGAATAACACGCAGGTGTGTCAGGTATTCCTGTCCGAAGGTCATCCAGAAACGGGCTTGCCTGATGGTGGGGAAATTTTTCACCAGAGACTCCAATTCTTCGTGATAAATAAGGTACGACTCTTTCGGCCCTATTTCCGGGTAGTTCAATGGTTTATGAATTTCGTGCGGTTCTGTTTCCACCCATTTGCCGTCTTTCCAGTATTTCCCTTTTTGGGTTACTTCGCGGATATTAATTTCGGGGTTGAAATTCGTGGCAAACGCTTTGCCATGATCACCCGCATTGCAGTCAACAATGTCCAGGTACTGAATTTCATCAAAATGGTGTTTGGCGGCATAGGCAGTATAAATACTGGTTACCCCCGGGTCGAAGCCACAGCCTAAAATAGCAGTAATACCGGCCTCTTTGAAACGATTTTGGTATGCCCACTGCCATTTGTATTCAAATTTGGCTTCGTCTTTGGGTTCATAGTTGGCCGTGTCCAGGTAACTGGTTTCGGTTTCCAAACAAGCGTCCATGATAGGCAGATCCTGATACGGCAAGGCCACATTCACAACCAGGTCGGGCTTAAAATTGCGGATCAGCTCTACCAGTTGCGGTACATTTTCAGCATCCACTTGGGCTGTTTTAATCCGGTTACCACCAATTTTGTTGGCAATTTCGTCGCATTTAGCTTTGGTGCGGCTGGCCAACATAATTTCTGAAAATACTTCCGGCAATGCAGCCATTTTGTGGGCAACAACTGTTCCCACTCCTCCTGCACCAATGATTAATACTTTTCCCATTTACTTTTATTACAGTTAATAAGGTTATCTAACAAGAGCCAAAGGAAATAAATTTTTCATAGTCTTAAAATATTTTTCGCCTGAATTTTCAAAAAAAGAATACACACTAATTACCTGACAACAAATACCTTACACTCAAATCACGCCACCCGATTCTCAATTTCCCGGTAAAGTCGTTCCAATACGAAAAATAAAGTGCCCAACATCGCAATCAATCGTACCAAAGTTGCACAGCTTTCCGATCCTGCATCCTTAGGCGCCATTCCTTCGGGTAATAATTATTGAAGCGTGTTCCCAGGTTTTTTAGAAACCCGAGCGGGATGCCCCGAAAGCTAGCCAAGTGCCAATCATTTCCCTCTAAACTCAAATTAAATTGTTCCCGTCCCAAATACTTCAAAGCCCCTTCCAGCGAAAGCTCAACCGGATGAAAAACGGCACCATTTAAATCCAGGCACATGGACAATTCGTGCTCGGGGAGGATGTCTTTCTTTTTCACCAATCCTAGCGTTGTTCCGGCTTTTACCAGGTTTATTTTTTCAAAAAGAAATAGTATTTCCGGTTCCCAATCGGCCGGTATAAACTTCAGTCGGTCCTGATGCTGGAAGAATTTCTTTGTTTCCGGGGAGAGTACCCAGTTTTGCGGGAGAGCGACCGGTTTTTGCAGCAACGTTTTATACTTCCGCGGAAAACGAACCGGATTCGTTTCTTCTGTTTTCCGGAGCAAGGCCACAAAAAATCCCTCACCCTGCACTTTGTGCGGAAGAAAACGATACCCCCAGATGCCATCCTGTTCCATCTCCTCAATATTCCAGTCAGGCCGAAGCGGAATGCGGATACTGGTAAAACCTCCCTGTTTTTTCAACCAACTCAGGTTTTCCTCGTTTTCGGCCGGGTTGAAGGTGCAGGTGCTGTAAACCAGGTAGCCGCCGCCTTTCACGCAGCTCCAGCTTTCGGCCAAAATACGGCGTTGCCGCACGGCGCAAAGGTTGGCATTTTCGGGTGACCACTCCAGTGCGGCCTCCGGATCGCGGCGGAACAGCCCTTCACCCGAACAGGGCGCATCGATGACCAGCACGTCAAATAACGCTCCTAATTCGCCAAACTGACGGGGATCGCTGTTGCTAACCAAAAAATTGGTGTGGCCCCACTTGGTCAGGTTTTCGATCAGCACCGGCACCCGTGCGCGGATCACTTCATTGGCAACCAAGAGATCAGCTTGCCCCAATAGACTATTTAAATGAGTTGACTTTCCACCCGGGGCAGCACACAAATCCAAAACCAACTTTGGATGATCCAACCGGATTTGCCCGAAAACCTGTTCCAGGAACATCGAACTGGCTTCCTGCACATAGTAAGCCCCTGCGTGCCACAGCGGGTCGAGCGCAAACACCGGACGTTCGGGTAGGAAGTACCCCGTTGTGCACCACGGAATTTCCGCTAATCGGGGCTGAAGGTTCATTTTATCTGCATTCAACCGGATGCTTACGTTGACATCCTGATCAAGAAACTCAATAAATTGCCCGGCTGTATCGGGAAATTGTTTCCTGATGCGTTCGGTAAACGCTGCCGGCCAGGTGTTTTTTTGTGCTGTCATGCCCCAAAATTAAGACTTTTTGCCCCTAAGCCACACATAGTTCTCAAAAACCGGAAAATAGTCAGCACATACAGGTTCACTTTGTTTATGTGTATAAATGCGTATCGCCGAAACGGTTAAAACGTTTTTCTTTGCAGTGTTCCAGGAGGCTTTCGGTTGAGCAACCTGTAAAAAAGGTATCAAAAATTGATAAAATAGTTATTTTTGAGGCTGAACATTTCAGCATAAAGGAGATCGAATCATGAGCGAAAAATTGGCAAAACAACTAAATAACGAGTTCAACGAAAAAGAAACCGTTGAAACGCTTAAGGCGCTGGCCGAACGCTTTGAAGAAAAGATTGTCTTCACGACCAGCTTTGGCGTTGAAGACCAAGTCATCACCGATATGATTTTCAAACACGACCTGTCAATAAAAGTGGTTACCCTGGATACTGGCCGCCTGTTTGAAGAAACTTACAAAGTTTATAGCCGAACGCTCGAAAAATACAGCAAGCCTATTCATCCCTATTTTCCCAAAAATGAACAGTTGGAAAAATTTGTGGCAGAAAAAGGCCCCAACAGTTTTTATGCCTCGGTTGAAAACCGCAAAATGTGCTGCCACATCCGCAAAGTGGAACCGCTTGGGCGGGCACTGGCTGGCATGGAATGCTGGATTACCGGTTTGCGTGCTTCACAATCACAAAACCGCGAAGGACTGGAATTCTTCAACTGGGATTCCGGCTTTTCGTTGGTAAAATACAACCCGCTGCTGCATTGGGAACTGGAAGATTGCCGCAAATATGTGCTCGAAAATCATGTGCCGTATAATGTGTTGCACGACCGCGGTTTTGTGAGCATTGGCTGTGCTCCCTGTACCCGCGCCATTCAGCCGGGTGAAGATTTCCGCGCCGGACGCTGGTGGTGGGAAGACAACTCGAAAAAAGAGTGCGGCCTGCACAAGCATTAAAAAGAAGACAGTCGCAGTCTCAGTTTTCAGGGTACAAGCACCCTGCTTGTATCTGACTAAACTGCGACTCTTAAACAACCCTTCTTCCAAACGGGGTGAGCGCCAAACTCACCAGCTTAAAATGCTGTTTGGCAAAGGGGATTCCAATAATGGTGATGGCAAACAACAAGCCCAGCACCAGGTGAGAAAGGGCAATCCAAATACCGCCAATCAGTAACCAGATAATATTCAGAATAGTGGACAGGCACCCCGGGGCATAATCCATGTATTCGATACGCTTTCCAAAAGGCCACAAGGCCATCAGCGACAACTTAATCGCCTGCAAACCAAAAGGAATGCCGACAATGGTCAGGCATAGCAACAAGCCGGCAACCAGGTATTCCAAAAAAATAAGAAAGCCGCCAAAAACAACCCAAATAATGTTTCCAAGAGTGCTCATCGTTTCCAAATGTTAAGTGATTTCTAGACGAAAGTAGATAAAACAGTCCACCCAATTGGTCAGTTTTCGGTAAACCAACCTGATTCAGGGGTAAAGCGAACAAATCAGCTTCTCAGCGCCCGTATTTCTATCGAATCCGAACTTCCACACCCGGAGCTGCCACGGAGAGCTTTTCTGTCAATTCATTTAAATCGGTATTATAATGAACCGGGTACACAACCTTTGGCTTCAGTTTTTTCACCACCTGCACAAACATATCCTCGCCCATCGTAAAAGGCAGCATCATAGGAATGAAGGCCACATCAGGCTTCATAAAAAAACGCATTTCATCGATATATTCGGTATCGCCAGCAATGTAAATGGTTTTGTCGCCAAACACCAGAAAATAGCCATTCCCTTCGCCTTTGGGATGATACGGAACATTGTCGGGCCGGAGGTTCACCACATTATAGGCGGGCACCGCCTTGATATAAATATCGTTGAAAGTAGTCTGCTGCCCATTCTCTAAGAACTGGCCAAAATCCATCTTTTTGATACAGGATTTGGAGGCGATGACCTTTGTGCCGGGTTTCGAAAGCGTTTCGATAACACTGATGCTCAAATGGTCACGGTGATCATGGGTAATTAAAATCAAATCGGCCTTGGGTAGTTTGCTGACATCGCCAACATTAGGAATGGGATCGACGTATATATTCAGCCGGTTAAACTTGAAATAATAAAAGCAGTGGCCAATTACTTGTATTTCAACCGCCCCTTTTGAAGTGTACAGGCTATCAACTTGCTTGTAATATTGGGCCGACGATTCAGCGACCGTGAACAGCAACAACATCAGGGTACAAACAAACCAGTTACGATATGAATTTTTTTTTCCACTCATGGCGACTAAGATATTAAATTTCCAATGTACTTAAAAAAGCTTTTTTGAATGATTTCAACAGGTGCCTCATATATTACCATGCAAAAATGATTGCCTGGAAAATTTATCATGATGAACCCGAAGTGCTTTTGGGCTGTTCTTTTAGGAAAAATTGTCAGTTATGATCCGCACCCCGATTCTTTTGACCTTGGTTGCTTTCAGTTTATTTTCTTCCTGCCGCTATCGCACGGCCCCCGAGCCGACGGAAACTTCGAAAGCCCTTAAAGACGAACAAATAGCACTGGGCGGAATAATTGCCGAACAATTAACTGATTACTCCCTGATAAATTCATCGTTGGCAAACCGCGAAGCAGTTTTTGCCGAAAGTCTGCAGCATCTAAGAGCGCTTTCCGAAGAAATGAAGTATGAAAAAACAGGGGAAGAAGCTGAAAATGAGTTTCGTCGTGCGTGGACAAAACAACAAGAAAAAATCACCCGCCAGCTGGAAAATTTATCAATTGACGATGCCCGCAACTGGATCGCCCTGAACGACAGCCTGCTGAAATATTCAGGAGAAGTGGTCTATGCCGACGAACTGGAAAGAATGGCCTACAATATCGCCGTGCCGGAAATTATGACCGAAAGCATGATCAAATCATTTTGCTACACGAACTTGTACGACCGTATCTACGTCAATTTTTTCAGCAGTTCGTACATGGAATATGAGCATACCACCGGCGGAAAGGTCCGGATTATTCAGGACACAAATTATCCTTTTGATGGCAGTATCGTTCTGAAAATAGAACTGCAGGACACCCGCTACCTCGATCTGTTTGTGCGCATCCCCCACTGGGCCGATCGCGCTTCGGTAACCGTGAAGGGCGTAAAATACAATGTAATTCCGGGAACATACACCGAGATTGCCAAAAAATGGAAAAACGGAGATGAAATGGAGATCGTTTTGGGCATGCGCCCGGATACGGTTAGCAACGGGCAAGGAAACTTTGCTTTCACCTACGGGCCTCTCCTGCTGGCCTATTCCGACATGCAAAACGATAGTCTCGTTTTTTCAGGAACCGATCCTGTAAAATATCTCCGGTATGTCTCGCCTCCCGGTAAAATGCCCACCTTTACCTTCAGCGGCATCCCTCAAAAGACATTGGTGCTTCAACCGTATTTTTCAGAAGAGCAAGAAGGCAGAACACGCACCGCATGGATTAAAACGCTGTAAATTAACCAAACAAACTTGATTTTTGGGAGTGACGACTCTTGACTGAAATTTACCCTTTGTTGTAACTTGCCCTTGTTTATTATGAAGTTGCGATAAAAGAAGCTCTAAAAACATACCATAAACAGGAAAAACCAATCCCAACGAAGAGGGTAAATTTTTCGAAAGAGCTATTAAAAGGAGTTAACATCAACAAAATTTAAAGCACGATTCTCATGAAACGAAAAAAAATCACGCTGCTAATGATTCTATTTGGCGCGGTAATACTTTTTCCCGCCGAGGCCAATTCGCAAAATATTTTAAACAAACTTGGGAAAAAAGTACAGGATAAAATCAGCAATAAAGTAGAAGAACGTGTGGATGAAAAAGTGGACAACGAAGTTGATAAAAGCCTGGACAAAGTGTTTGAAGGCGACTCGGCCAGTAAACCCGAATCAGACGAAAAGCGGCAACAGGAACGCATGGGCAAATTCATGAAAGGCCTCGGCATGTCAGGCGAACCAGTGCCCGTTGACAATGCATATTCCTTCGACTCAAAAATCCAGATGCACATTGAGAGCTACAAAGGGAACGGCGAGAAAGAGAGTGATGGCGATTTCATTACTTACGTAAGCCCATCGATGAAAAACTTTGCCTATGAGTTTGTGTCGGGTGACATCGGCACAAAGGGAAAGGGAACCTTTATCATGGATTTGAAGAACAAAGCTATGATTATGCTTTCAGAAGAAGATGGCAAAAAAACCGGCATCGTTTACGGATTCGATATCAGCGAATTAAATGAAGCTGACTATGAAGCATCTGAAGGTCTGGATGAAGCATCGATCGAAAACATCAACATGAACCCTTATTTGAAAAAAACCGGACGCACCAAAACCATCGAAGGCTACAAATGCGAAGAATACAAATATGATAACCCGGAAGAAGATACGGAAGCAACCTTTTGGATGAGCAAAGACGTGAACATGGCTACACGCGACTGGATGAGTTCCATTTTCAAATCGGCAGCCTATTCGCACGGAATGCCCTGGGGGTTTATCATGGAATCAGAAGCCATTAACAAGGAAACAAAAGAACGCAATATCATGAAGGTTACCGACATTGATCAAAATGCCAATAAAAAATTTGATCTCAGCGGGTACCAGATCACCAATCTGGGCTCAATGAAAATACCCGACATGAACCAGGAATAGTATCAAAAACAAATAGAAAGCTGTGTTAAAAGCTGCTGCCCAATTAGTCATCCCGGACCTCGGCCTTCCCTGGCAGGTGGTCCGGTACTTCCATCAAACAGTTAGTCCACATTCACTCAGGATGATTTTTCTGTTTTTTCCCAATGCTTTTGACGCGGCTTTCTTCCACTCAAAAAAGCCTCAGACCACCTCCATGTTTTCCATGCCGATAATGGCCTCGCCTTTGTAGCGCAGCAAAAGGTTGGCCACAGCAAGGGTGTCCTTTTCGCAGTAGCGAACAATCCGGTCCAGATCTCCTTCCCCATAATACACACCGGCCACCTGGCTGCCATCAATATCATCTTTGGGCGTTGGAATGTTAAAAGCAGCACAAAGCAAACTCAACGAAGTATAGTTCTTATAGTCGCCAAATTTCCAGAGTTGCAGCGTGTCCATAAGTTTGTCCTTCACGTCCCAGGGTTTCATACCGGCCAAATCCAGTATTTTTGGAAGCCGTAACCCGTTGATCAACGTACGACGGGCAATGTAAGGATAGTCAAATTCCTGTCCGTTGTGCGCACAAAGGCATTTACCGGGGTGGTTAGTGAATTTGTTCAACATGTTATTGAACGAAGCAAGTAGCTTCGTTTCGTCATCATCGTGAAACGACTTCACCCGAAAAAAGCGCTCGCCACCTTTTTGCACAACAACCCCGGAGGAAATACAAATAATGCGGCCAAACTCGGCATAAATACCTGCCCGTTCATAAACATCTTCCGGGCCTTGCCCCTCAGCTCGAAAATAAGCCGATTTCTGTGTCCACAGTTTCTGAAAATTCTCGGGCAGCTCGTGAAAAGTCGGTTGTTGCGGAACCGTTTCAATATCCAGGAACAGGACATCCTCAATGTTCAGGTTATATAGCATAAGTTACAGGTTTTGTTTGATGAATTGGGTCAGTATTTGAATCGCCACGCGGTTGTTACCGCCCTCGGGCACAATAATGTCGGCAAAACGTTTGGTGGGCTCAATAAATTGCAGGTGACTGGGACGGACCGTTTTTTCGTATCGCGCCAGCACTTGATACACATCGCGTCCCCGCTCCACCATATCGCGCTGGATCACCCTTGATAGGCGCACATCCGAGTCGCAATCCACGAACACTTTTATGTCCATCAGTTTACGCAATTCAGTATTGCACAACACCAAAATACCTTCCACAATAATAACTGGCTTGGGCAAAACAGTTGTGGTTTGGCCCGACCGGGTACACGTTAGGTACGAGTAGCTTGGCTCTTCGATCGATTCCCCCCGCTTTAATTGGTTTAAATGGTCAATTAACAAACTAAACTCAATCGAATCGGGATGATCAAAATTCAGTTTTGTACGTTCTTCTTCAGGCAAGTGACGATTGTCCTTGTAATACGAATCCTGCGACAAAACAGCGACCTCCTCTTTGGAGAATCGGTCCAGAATTTTGTTTACAACGGTTGTCTTTCCGGAACCTGTGCCTCCGGCAATGCCTATAATGATCATGATTCCTTTTTATCAGTCAAAGATAAACAAGCCACTTGTATTTTTACTAATCGACCGGAAAATTATGGAACACAGCTCGGAATGTATTAACTTCGCAGCAGAAAAAATAACCTAAAACATACAAAATTATGCTTAACCATGTTGTTCTTTTTAAACTGAAAGAATATCCAGAGGCTGAAAAACGCGAAGTGTTGGCACAAATTAAATCGGCGCTGGAAGGGTTGAAAGATAAAATACGGGAATTGAAATATCTGGAAGTCGGCTTAAATTATGAGCTGGATGCAAAGTCTTTTGATATTTGCCTGATTTCGCATTTTGAAAATGCAGGCGACCTTGCCGCATACCAGATTCATCCCGAACACCTGAAAGTAACCAAGCTGGTTCGCGACACCACTATTTCCCGCGCTGCGGTTGACTTCGAATTTTAAACTGTCCCCATTTTTATGATGAATTTATATCCCTTAAAGTTTACCCCTATTTTTATGGACAAGATCTGGGGCGGACAAAAAATTAAGACCGAACTGGGAAAAGACTTCGGCAACCTCCCAAACTGTGGCGAAAGCTGGGAAATATCGGGAGTGCAAGGAAACATTTCGGTTGTCAGCAACGGCTATTTGGCCGGCAACACACTAGAGGAGCTAATTGAGGTGTACATGGGTGAGCTGGTCGGCGACAAAGTTTACGAAAGGTTCAGTATTGAATTCCCGCTGCTGATCAAGTTCATCGATGCCAACGACGATCTTTCCGTACAAGTACATCCCGATGACGAACTTTCGAAAAAGCGCCACCAAGCATTCGGAAAAACAGAAATGTGGTACGTTTTACAGGCCGACCAGGGTGCACGGCTCAACTCGGGATTCAACTGTAAAATCGACAAGGAAACCTACCTAAAAAAACTGAAAAACAAAGAATTGATGGATATCCTCAACTTTGTGGAAGTAGAGGCTGGCGATGTGTTTTTCATGCCTGCGGGACGTGTTCACGCAATCGGGAAAGGAATTGTGGTGGCCGAAATTCAGCAAACGTCTGATGTGACTTACCGCATATACGATTACGACCGGAAAGATGCAAACGGAAACGAACGCGACCTGCACACCGAACTGGCACTGGATGCGATCGACTTTACCTACCACGACAGCTACAAAACCAATTACCAAACCACGCTGAACGAGAGCAGCGAGGTAGTTAAATGCGATTATTTCACCACGAACATCCTCGAGTTTGACGCTGCACTGGAAAAAGATATTTACGGGTTGGATTCGTTTGTGATTTATATTTGCGTGGAAGGCGAATACGAAATCAGCAGCCCGGGAGCAACCGAAAAGGTCAAAAAAGGGGAAACAATCCTGATACCGGCATCAGTCAATCAATTTCAATTAAAACCACTTACCGGAAAAGTAAAATTACTGGAGGTACATGTATAATGATGGAGATCAAGACTGCCCAGTTTTTAATGAGTAATACCAATGTAAAAAAATGCCCGGCGCCGGATCGGCCCGAGTACGCATTTATCGGCCGTTCGAACGTGGGCAAGTCTTCACTGATCAACATGCTGACCAATCAGAAAAAGCTGGCAAAAACATCATCGCGGCCGGGCAAAACGCAACTTATCAACCACTTCATCATCAACGACAGTTGGTATTTGGTAGATTTGCCCGGCTACGGCTATGCCAAGGTTTCCAAAAAAGCCCGTAACAAGTTCCAGGCCTACATTGTGGATTACATTCTGCAACGGGAAAACCTGTATTGCCTCTTCGTTTTAATTGATTCGCGACTGGAACCTCAGGCCATCGACCTAGATTTTATCTCCTGGCTGGGCGAAAAACAGGTTCCATTCGCGCTCGTTTTCACCAAGGCCGACAAACTCGGAAAGACAAAACTGGCCAGCGCCGTGGCACACTACAAAAAGGAACTAAAAAAACAGTGGGCCGAACTGCCTCCCGTTTTGGTAAGTAGTGCAGAAACCGGCCTGGGGAAAGAAGAAATCCTGACCTTCATCGCCGACGCTCACTTACCTGACAACTAGCCAACTACAAATCAACGGATTGCACTGACACGTTAACGTCCGAACTTCTCAAAAAGCGAGAACTTGGGCATATTATTTTCAAGATATCTTAAAGATTTTTTTACCTTTGCGGACAATTCCAAGGAACTAAATTTTAAAAAGAAAATATGGGAACGAAAGCCCCTTTAAAGATTTTCACTGGAACAGCCACCACGTATTTAACCGAAAAAATTTGTGAAAGCGTAGGTGTTGAACTGGGAAAATCTTCCTGCCCGGTTTTTGCCGATGGTGAGTTTGAACCTTGTTATGAAGAAACGATCCGCGGATCGCATGTGTTTATCGTTCAATCCACTTTCCCTCCCGGCGACAATTTACTGGAACTTTTACTGATGATTGATGCCTCCAAACGTGCCTCGGCCTACAAAACGATCGCAGTAATTCCCTATTTCGGATTTGCCCGCCAGGACCGAAAAGACAAGCCACGCGTTTCGATTGGTGCAAAACTGATGGCCGATCTGCTTTCAGCTGCCGGTGTTGACCGAGTCATCACCATGGACCTGCATGCCGATCAAATCCAGGGCTTTTTTAATGTCCCGGTTGATCATCTATACGCCTCGGCCCTGTTCATCCCATTCATCCAGCAAATGGGACTGCGCGACATTGTCATTGCCTCGCCTGATGTTGGCGGCACGAAACGTGCAAACACATACGCCCGCCTATTAGGCACCGACATGGTTATCTGCCATAAATCGCGTGAAAAAGCCAATGTGGTAGGCAATATGACCTTGATTGGTGATGTACGCGACAAAGATGTCATCATCGTTGATGACCTGATCGATACGGCCGGAACCATTACAAAAGCTGCCGGTTTGATGATCAAAGAAGGAGCCAATTCAGTCAGGGCTTTCGCTGCCCACGGACTTTTGTCCGAACCGGCATACGAACGAATTGAAAACTCGGCTTTGAAAGAAGTGTATTTTACCGACTCCATACCAGCCAAAAGGGAATCCTCAAAAATCAAATACATTTCGGTGGCCGATGCTTTTTCGCAGGCCATCCAACGTGTCTATAAAAATCAATCGATCAGTTCATTATTTTTCAAGTAATTTTATAACTTTGCACCGCTTTTTCCGGACGGCATGAGGTTATGTATGCTGTTTGCCCTTTCACCGAAAAGGGAGGACTGAGTACCATAATTAATAATTTAATTTTCAAACGATGAAATCAGTAACAATTAACGGCTCACAACGGGCTGCTCTTGGTAAAAAAGACGCCAAGAAATTACGGAATGACGAAAAAGTACCATGCGTACTTTACGGAGGAGAAGAACCTGTTCACTTTCAGGCTGATGCAGCCGAGTTCCGCAAAATCGTTTACACGCCAAACGTGTATATGATCGACCTGAACATTGAAGGTACAAGCCACAAAGCAATTATGCAGGACATTCAATTTCACCCGGTTGCCGAGCAAATTCTACACATCGACTTCCTGAAAGTTGACGAAGAAAAACCACTGAAGATTGAAGTTCCGGTGAAAGTGGAAGGATACGCCAAGGGGATGCGTGCCGGGGGTAAAATGAAATTGAACCTGCGCCGTCTGAAAGTGAAAGGCCTGGCAAAAGACATTCCGGATTCAATCAAAGTAAACATCGACGAACTGGAATTGGGACAGAGCATTAAAGTTGGACAAGTAGAAGCTGAAAACCTGGAGTTCATGAACTCTAAATCAGTACCTGTTGTCACCATTATGGTAACAAGAGCTGCACGTGCTGCGATGAATGCTGCCGGAAAATAATCCCTGCTACTATCGCGTTTCTTTGGAAGACCAAAGGATCAATTGTATCTGGCAATTTTCAATAAACTGATACAAGTATTTTAGAATGAAATATCTGATAACTGGATTGGGAAATCCGGGTAAAGAATACGAAAATACCCGGCACAATATCGGGTTTAAAATATTGGACGCTCTTGCCGATGCGTCCAATATTGTTTTTAGCGACCGCCGTTACGGATATGTTGCCGAGTATAAATTCAAAGCCCGGACTTTTATTCTTTTAAAACCGACCACGTACATGAACCTGAGTGGCCGGGCAGTGAATTACTGGCTCAAAGAGGAAAAAATTCCGTTTGAGAACCTGCTCGTGATCACCGACGACCTGGCCCTGCCTTTTGGCACCTTGCGGCTACGGGCAAAAGGTGGCGATGCCGGCCACAACGGATTGAAAAACATCCAGGAAACCACCGGACGAAATGATTTTGCGCGTCTGCGCTTCGGCATTGGCGACGATTTCAAACGCGGGCAGCAGGTAAACTATGTACTTAGCGAATGGGAAAAAGATGAAGCAGCCGAACTTCCGCAAAAAATCGATACCTGTATCGAAATCATACAAAGCTACGGAACGATTGGCATTGAGCGAACCATGAACGAGTACAATAAACGCAAATAAGATGGACAACCAGGTGCGAGTGGACAAATGGCTGTGGGCAACACGCGTGTTCAAAACACGGAGCATTGCCACCGAAGCCTGCAAGAAAGGCCGGGTTGTTATCGACAACATACAGGTAAAACCATCGCGTGTTATGAAAATTGGAGATATTGTGCATGTAAAAAAATCCCCGGTCACTTATCGCTACAAAGTACTTGGATTGATCGAAAAAAGGATTGGAGCACAACTGGCTTCCGAATACCTGCTGGATGTCACCCCAAAAGAAGAGCTCGCAATTTTGGACGTTCAGAAGAATATGATCTGGATGAAACGTGAACGAGGTACCGGCCGGCCGACCAAGAAAGAACGCCGCGACCTGGACGATTTTTTTGAAACTGATTGATTATGCTGATAGCTCAGGAAAAAAGAAAAACAAATATTGCTGAATACATCCTCTACCTCTGGCAAGTGGAAGATTTGCTCCGGGCACTTGATTTTGACCTGGACAAAATTGGCAAAACCGTCGTTTCCAGGTTTGAAACCGATGATGATACTCGTTTGGAAATTTACCAATGGTATAAAAACCTGGTGCTGATGATGCAAAAAGAACAAGTCACCCAACAGGGCCATGTTCAGTTCATCAAAAACCTGGTTGACGAGTTGAACCGTTTTCACCTGCAGCTACTGCAAGGAGCAAACGATTCGAAATATCTGGCGCTGCACCATCTGGCGAAACCCATCATCGACGAGTTCAGGCTGAAAAGCAACGAAATGGAGGCGAATGACATCCAGGTAGCCCTGCAAGCCCTGTACAGCATCCTGCTGCTCAAGCTTCAAGGAAAAGAAATCAGTACGTCGACCACACAAGCTGTGGCACACATCAGCAAACTGGTTGGGCACCTGGCAGGTCGCTACCGACAATATGAAGAAGGCGAATTCGAAATTTAAAGAAAGCGGTGTTGCTCACCATTTTCAGGCAGGAAACACGTTTCGCGCCGGCCAAACCAACGAAAGCGATTTCGGGCCACCCAGTCGTATAATTTATCGCGCCAACCCAACGGTAATACCCTGATAATATGCAATAACCAGCAAAAGCCACCCAATCGCCCGGCAATTCTGAGTGCAGCTTCCGAACGAAGAAAATATCCATTCGCTTCCACTAAAATAACCGAATCCATCTGAGTCCTTATTTTCAGTTTCTTCTTCCAGAATTCTCCCGTCTTGCTATTTATCGGGGCAAAAAGAAAAATCCCTGTCTTATCCGCTTTCAAAACCCTCTGCACCACCCAACTGCATAAATAGCAATATCCGTCAAAAAGAACCAGTACTTTTCCTTCGGGCAAGGTCATTATTTGTTGTTTTGGTAGTCTTTTACCAGACCATCAGCCAGCCAGTTGGCCAGGGCCTGCCGGTTGTTTTCCATCATAAAACGCTGCTGGTCTCGCCGGTGGTTAATGTTCCCCAACTCAATAAATACTGCCGGGGGGTAGGAATATTTCAGCACGTACAAATTACGATCGGAAACAGTGCCATGGTATCCCCGGTTAGGTTGATGGCGGGCATACTTTTCTTTGAAGGTTTGTTGCAAGTTAACAGCTAGTTTTCTACCGGTTTTGCTTGATTTATCATGATAGAAAAATACATCAATATTCTCACGCTTACTGCGCGAATCGACATGAATGATTACCAACCGCTGGGATTTACCCTTATTTTGAACATACAACTGGTTCACGGCATCTTTGCGTTGGCGAAGACGGTTGAGCTGATTCCTGGGGATTGACAAATTAGGGTAACACCTTTCATCATTATCGGCCTTCAAGAAACTCTCGTCCCTAATCCCGTCATTTTCGTCGCGGGTAATCATGTACACCAAGGCCCCCCGTTCAATCAGGGAGCGTGCCAAACGCAGGGTCACATCGTATGCATATTCATCCTCACACAAAATATGGTTGTCATAATGGGCCACAGCCCCCGGATCCGGGCCACCATGACCGCTAACAAGGTAAAAAACGGCCCCATTCAACTGGGCGCTTACCGGAACAACAAGCTCATATTTTTCGCCAAAAATCGGATAGATGGTTCCACCGGATGCAGGTGCAACTGGTGCTGCAGATACGCCCGGCACAGGTGCATCTGTTTTATTCACGGCCGGAAGCCGGTAAGTTTGACCGTCATACAAGCTGTTGTCTCTTCCCAATTTCGACTGATTAAGCTCAATAAATTCTTTCAGGTATTTCTCAGGGGGTAAATTATACCGTTTCAATAAACTATAAATTCCCTCCCCTTTTTCGGCCTTCGTTGTTAAATAATCCTGCGCCCGAAGTGAGGGAGAAAAAACAGTTGCCAATATAACAATGGCGAAAAATCTATATAATTGACGGCTAAGTATCTTTACCTTTAAACTTTTCATCGAAAATTAATTTTAAATAAAAAACGAAAGTGCACCTGCAATGTTTATTTAATTTTAACCCTGGTTATAGTCCTTGGGCATAAAACTATCAACAAATATTGAAAAACAAATAACGGATGAAAAATTCATTCCTTCTGATTGCCTTTATTTTTGGGTTGCTATCCTGCAAAAGTACCCTGATTATTCAGGATATCCATATGCAGAACATCCCGAATTATGAAAACATTTCAACCATCGACTCAACCATCGTACAACTGGTTGCACCCTACAAACAAAACCTGGAAACAGATATGCAGGAAATTATTGCCATCAGCACAGTTGAACTGGTAAAAGGGAAACCGGAAAGCCTGTTGACCAATTACCTGGCCGATTTGCTATTAGAGGAAGGTAGCCGGTACGCATACAAGCACCCGCTTCAGCCTTTGCCGGACTTGGCTTATTTGAATTATGGAGGGTTGCGCACCCAGCTTCCGAAGGGTGAAATTACCGTCGGTAAAATATTTGAATTGATGCCTTTCGAAAATGAGATGGTGCTGATTCAACTCACCGGGGCCGATTTGTATGAATTTGCAGTGCGCCTGATCTCAAATGGAGGTGATTGCGTTTCGGGAATAAAATTAGGCATCCAAGACAATAAAATTGGCACCTTCGAAATTGATGGAAACCCACTGAACCATACTGCCCTTTACTGGGTTGTAACCAATAATTATGTGGCCGAGGGCGGCGACGGGATGACGATGTTGCTGAATCGCAAAAAATATATTCAAACCGGAATAAAACTGCGGGACTGTTTTATTGACCACATGCGAAACGAATATCAGACGGGACGAACAATTTCACCCAAACTGGATGGGAGGATCTACTATGAATAGCCGAAGGAAATTTATCAGGCAACTGGCCGGGGCGTCTGCCGGATTAGCGTTCATGAACCTGCCCGAACGATTATTGGCCGCAGAGGATTTGATCCGCCTAAGCATCGTTCACACCAACGATATCCACTGCCATATCGACCCTTTCCCCGACACCGATCCTTCCTATGCCGGGCAAGGCGGAATGGCGCGTCTTTCCGGTCTGGTCAAACAAATCAGACAGGAAAACGAAAATGTGTTGCTGCTTGATGCCGGCGACATGTTTCAGGGTACGCCCTACTTCAACTTTTACAACGGCGAATTGATATTGAAAGTGATGTCGGAAATGGGTTATGACGCCTCAACAATAGGCAACCACGAGTTCGACAATGGGTTGGATGGAATCAGCAATGTGATCGATTTCGCGCGGTTCCCGCTGATTTCGAGCAATTACGATTTTTCGCAGACTTCCCTTTATGACCGTTTCCCCAAATATGCAGTTTTCCACAAAAGAGGGATTAAAGTTGGCTTGTATGGATTGGGCATTGAGTTGGAAGGATTGGTCAGCAAGAAAAACTATGGCGACACTCTTTATCTCGACCCGGTAAAAACGACCATCCAAATGGAGTCGTTCCTGAAAAACGAAAAGAAATGCGATCTGGTCATTTGCCTTTCGCACCTGGGACTGAGCTATCGGAACAATAAGATTTCGGATACGGTACTGGCAGGCGAAACCCATTTCACTGACCTGATTATTGGCGGACATACCCATACATTTTTAGAAGCCCCCCTGGAAATGAAAAATGCTGATGGGAAAAGGATCATAGTCAACCAAGCTGGCTGGGGCGGTCTTATGGCTGGCCGGATCGATTTCATTCTTGACAAGGTGGAAAAAAATACGCCAATCGCCTATTCGCAAAACCTGCACATCGTTTCATGAAAAACAGCCAATTGATTCTCCTAGCAGCTTTTTCAGCCATTTTGCTGGCATTGCCTTGGCTCGGATTTATGCCCGGATGGATTTTATTTGTGGCATTTCTGCCCTTAATGATCGTTGAAGATCACATCTTTCAACAACGCAAAACCGAAAGCAGCATTGCCTTTTTCGGGTATGCTTATCTGAGTTTCTGGCTGTGGAATGCTCTCAGCACTTGGTGGATTGTTCATTCCACACTCGCAGGAGGCGTCTTGATTGTCTTTCTGAATGCCACTTTTATGGCCGGTGTTTGGTGGCTTTTTCACCTCATGAAGCGACGCTTCCATATACGAACAGCCAACCTTTCGCTGGTAACTTTCTGGATTTCATTTGAATACCTTCACTTCAACTGGGAAATTGCCTGGCCCTGGCTTAGCTTGGGGAACGGATTTGCTAACCAGGTGAAACTGATACAATGGTACGAATATACGGGTGTTTTTGGAGGAACACTTTGGATCCTGATTATGAACCTATTGTTTTTTCAAGTTTACAAATATATTTCGGTGAAAGGATTTAAATGGGTTATTCCGCAACTAACATGGCTGACTATCGCAATGGCCCTTCCCATTATTTATTCGATGAGGCAATACCATGATTATCGGGAGACTGGCCGTGGTTGCGAAATTGTTATCCTTCAGCCCAACATCGACCCATATCTGGAGAAATTCTCAGGGATGAGCCAGGAGAAGCAACTTTCTTTGCTTGTAAATTTGGCCGATTCGCTCACAACCGCTTCGACAGAATACGTGGTCGGCCCTGAAACTGCTCTTCACCTTTTGGATGAAAATGACAAAATACTCCATCATCCCTATATCAATCCGCTTCGTCAACGAACACAACACTCCCCTCACCTAAACTATATCATGGGTGCTACCACCCGGAAGATTTTTGATCCCGTTGATAAAATACCGCCCACTGCCCGAAAATTTGAGAATGATTCCGTGCAATATTATGATCTTTATAATGCAGCCTTGCTAATTAATCAAGGTGATAGTATTCAAACCTATCATAAAAGTATATTGGTAAGCGGAGTCGAAAAAATGCCGTTCGCGAAATATCTGACCTTTCTGGAAAACTATATAATCGATCTGGGTGGAACCACCGGCAGCTTGGGCACACAGCCTGAGCCAACCAATTTTAAATCAGCTGAAGGTGACCAGGTAGCGCCCATTATTTGTTTTGAGTCAGTTTTTGGAGCATACGTCACCGAATTCACAAAAAAAGGAGCGGGCTTAATTGTTATCATCACCAATGACGGCTGGTGGAAGAACACACCGGGTCACCGACAGCACTTATCATTTGCGCGATTGAGGGCTATCGAAACGCGCCGGGGCATCGCCCGGTCGGCCAACACCGGAATATCAGCTTTTATTAACCAACGAGGAGAAATCATTCAACAAACGAGCTGGTGGGAAAGAACTGCCCTCCGTGGGACACTGAACCTAAACAACCAATTGACTTTTTATGTTCGTTTTGGGGATTATATTGCCCGAATAAGCTCATTTTTGTCTGTATTGCTACTGCTTCTTCTGTTGGCAAACCTGCGAATGGGGAAATTGAAAAAATAAGAAAATCCGCACTAATTCGATTGCGCAAAATCCCTGAATTACAGGATTTGAGTGCCGAAACGGTCAGACTTCCATCGGTAGCGAACCACTCATCCGGCATTCGCCGGACTACAAGGCCTGTCTTTACATTCCTAAAGCTTTCTCGGTTTAATGTAAACTGTTGAATTTGCCAATTTTGAATTAATGCGGATCATATCTTTGTTAGAACGATTTCTGATTCAAAGATAGGGTCGAAATCGCTACCTTCCAAGCAAAATCAACGTTTTTATAACATTCGACAATATGTTACTGATTTAGAAAGACATCTGAACCAGCACCCTGTAATGCCACAACTTTCCCATATCAATTACCGTAAAAAGGACATGATTTTCATCCAGAACTCTTTCTGACTGACACTCAGCGCATCATTTGTCAGCAGCTTAAAATCCTTTATTTTTTACCTTAATAATTTTGTGGAAGTAAAAAGTAGTTCTATATTTGCACGCACGTTCAAAGGGGCTGAAAAGCACAGCCCAAGCATGATAGAATGAAGTGAGAGATTAAAGCTGCTTGAAAGGAGAGATGGGTGAGTGGCTGAAACCAGCAGTTTGCTAAACTGCCGTACGGGTAACCGTACCGGGGGTTCGAATCCCCCTCTCTCCGCAGAAAATATTATCGGGATGTAGCGCAGTCCGGCTAGCGCACCTGCTTTGGGAGCAGGGGGTCCCAGGTTCGAATCCTGGTATCCCGACAGATTGGGAAATCAAAAGAAGTTAAAAGCCTGTAAATTGTATGATTTACAGGCTTTTTTGATTTTTGTCAGATCAATTCATATCAGAAAATATCACAATTCAGGTGAGTTAAACGGTGAGTCTTTTTTTTATTTAACTTCGAACTCACCAGAAAGGATTAATCGTTTGTTTTTCAGTTGTTAACAAAGGTCATATTTGTGATTATGGGCTATACTTATTGACCGGTTTTGGTGAGTTCCGGTGAGTCTTTTGACCTTGTTTTTCAACTGAAGCAGTTAAAACAGATTAAACTGATAAAAATTGAATGATATGAAAACAACCCACACCTTTGGTATCCAGTTTATTATCCGGACTGGTAAGAAGGACAAAGACAAGGCGCTCGTTTATGCCAGAATTACCGTAGAGACCCGCCGGATTGAGATTTCCCTGAAGAAAACCATTGTAGTTGAAGAATGGAATAAAGCCCGCGGAATGGCAAAGGGCTTTAGTCCGGAAGCCAAAAAGTTTAACAGTTATTTGGAGCATGTCCGTTCGCAACTGACCGATGCTTACCGGGAGTTGCAGATCAACAAAGAGAAGATTACCCCGGAAAATATTAAGGCGCTTTTCCTGGGTGATTCTGACGAACATACACTGATCGAACTGGTGGATTATCACAATACCACGCAAGCCAGTGTCCTTTCCCCCGGGACGATGAAGAATTATTACACGACAAAAAGATACCTGGAGCGGTTTCTGAAACAGAAATTCAAGGCTTCGGATATTTATCTGGTACAGGTCAACTACAAGTTTATTACTGATTTTGAATATTTCCTGAGAAATTATCAGCCATTGGATCACCAGAAGCCTATTGGGAACAACGGGGTGATGAAACACCAGGAACGATTTCGCAAAATGACTAACCTCGGGTTTCGCCTGGGCTGGATAACTCAGAATCCATTTGATTCCTATAAACTGAGCTTTCGCAAAGTTGACCGTGGGTTTCTAACGGAAAAAGAACTCCATGCCATTGAAAACAAAAAGCTCAAAGTCGAACGGTTACAAATTGTGAGGGATGTTTTTGTTTTCAGTTGCTACACCGGCCTTTCTTATATCGATGCCATTAATCTATGTCCGGATGAAATCAGTTTGGGAATAGATGGCCAATATTGGATCTTTTCAAAAAGGCAAAAAACAGATACGAAGCTGAGAATACCGCTCCTACCCAAAGCACTGGAAATTGCTAACAAGTGTAAGAAACATCCCAAATCAATCAGCAGGGAGAAGATATTCCCGTTAATCTCAAATCAAAAGCTGAACTGTTATCTGAAAGAGATTGCGGATTTATGCGGTATTAAAAAGAATCTGACTTTTCATTTGGCCCGTCACACTTTTGCCACAACAGTAACTTTGAGTAACGGCGTTCCTATTGAAACAGTTAGTCAGGTGTTGGGACATAAAAGCATTTCAACGACACAAATCTATGCCAAAGTGTTGGAGAAAAAGATTAGCGAAGATATGGGAAAGCTCAAGTTGAAGCTGAGATAACAAATTTTGCTATTACTCCGCTCAGGCATATTGGCTCTATTAAACCGGATCAATTACGTTTCGGCATCCATGACAAAGAAGGCAGAGTATCTGAACAAAAAATGAGATTTTTTGCCGAATGGATTGATTAGACTAAGTTTTGTTTTTTTGTTAGTTTTGTCACACCTGGAATTAATTGAAATGACTGAACCCGAAGCACAACTTGTAAAGAAAATTATGAATGGCGACGATGTTGCCTTCAAAGTTCTCTACAATAAGTATTTTCCGAGATTGTATTATTTTATTTACGAGTTCATTCGCATAGATGACATCGCGGAGAATATTGTGCAGGATACATTTGCAACGTTTTGGGAGAAACGGCAAACCCTAAAGGAGGATATGAATGTCAGTTCTTATTTATATTCTGTTGCAAGGAACAATTGTTTATACCGGCTTCGGGATCAACGTTACAGACAAAAACTATTCACCTCGGGCTTAGCCGCTCCGAATGAATTGAACCAAAATCTAAAAGCTTTAGATGCAATTGACACTTCCGTTCTGGTTTTTAACGAGATTGAGCAAATCATCGATAAAACGTTGGAAGATTTACCTCCTCAGTGCAAAAAAGTATTTATGCTGAGCCGATTCGAAGGAATGAAAAACAGGGAAATCGCAGAAGAACTCAATATTACTACCAAAGCTGTAGAAGGGCATATAACCAGAAGCCTGAAAATATTTAAATCGACATTAAAAGATTACCTCCCATTGGTGACCTATATTTTTATTTCATAACATTCTGTTTTTGAGAATAATAAACTGGTTTTTACATTTTTATTCAAACTTTTTTTGAAATTTCATATAGGGTAAATTCAATTTCGTGCAAATAATAAGTGTATGGAACGAAATGTGAAAAATAATGAGGACATAATCAATCTTGCCGCAGGCTGTATTGAGCCAGGACGTGAAGAAGAATTGTTGTCAGAGATCGAAAAGGATCCGGAAAGTGAAAAGATATATAACAAGGCAAAAGCAGCATGGGCCTTTCTGGCATCATCCAAGGATATGCCGGAATACAAGATTGAAAATTCATACAAAAAGCTACAAGCAAGACTAAATCCGAGAAGTAAAACATTCCGGTTAAAAACAAATCTTCTTATAAAATACGCCGCTGTTCTGCTATTGTTTTTGTGTACACTACCGTTAGCATTCTACCTGAAAAATCAATTTAGCAATGAGACCGACTTAAAATACACATCAGTAGTTGCCAAGTATAAACAGATCGCTGAAGTGATTTTACCGGACAGCTCAGTTGTAGTGTTAAACTCAGGAAGTACGTTAACATACAACAACAACTACTCTCGGGACAATCGTGATGTATCCTTAATAGGAGAAGCCTATTTTGACATCAAAAGGAATAAAGAAATCCCATTAACGGTTAGTGTTAATGATTTTAAAGTGAAGGTTTTGGGAACTAAGTTTAATGTCAGCGCTTACCCGGATGACCAGAAGATAACCGTTGCCCTAGAAACAGGAGCAGTTGAATTGCAACATGAAAAAAGCAAATCCTTCAGTTATAAACTGGAGCCTGGAGAAATAGCCGAATATGACACAGCGATAAAAGAGGTCAGGGTGAAAAAAACATCCATAGGAGATTATACCGCTTGGAAAAATGGATTGTTAGTTTTTAAAGATACACCAATGGATGAAGTCATTAAGATATTGGAAAGAAAGTTTAACGCAGATTTCATCGTTGAAGATTCTACCATTTATGACCCTGCGTTTAATGCAACATTCCAAGACGAGAATCTGGTTGAAGTTCTGGATTACATTGAATACACTTGTCACGTTAACTATAGCCTGAGTAAAGATAACGCCAATAAAACGATAATAAAGCTCTACTAGAAATATTTGTAATAACCTAATACAAACGCTTATGAAATAACACGATGATGAAAAAAGGAGATGCTACCAACACCTCCTTCTCTGTTTCTTATGTGCTTTAGCTCCTTAAACTTTGTGCACATAACAATTTGAATTACAAAACTCAAATCATTACAAATTTATGAAAAAAAATCATTATTCATGGATTTCCGCGGCTAAGCTTTTGTGGAGATCGAAACTGTTAAAAACGATGAAACTAACATTGTTTGCAATCCTGGTAAGTGTAGTCCAAATTTTTGCTACAAACGCACACGCTCAGCAAACCCGTCTGAGCCTAAACCTGAAAAATACATCCATAAGGAGTGTGTTAGGACAGATTGAAAATCAGACCGCCTTTTATTTTATCTATAACGCCAAAGCGGTTGATGTCGAAAAAGTGGTGAGTATAGAGGTTGAAAATGAGTCGATTCCTGAAATACTTGACAAGATTTTTGAAGGGACAAATGTCGCATATAAAATCGATAAAAGGCAAATAGCGATCTCGACAGATTTAACGAAAAGTGCTGTTCAACAAGAAATCACGGTCTCTGGCCGCGTAACTGACTCCTCTGGAGTTGCGCTTCCTGGTGTTACCGTGGTGCTGAAGGGTACCACACAAGGAACGATTACTGATTCAGATGGGAATTACACCCTGGCCAGTGTATCCAGTGATGCCACACTGGTATTTTCGTTTGTAGGTATGAAATCACAGGAAATCCTTGTTTCAGGAAAAACTAGCATCAATATAATTATGGCTGAAGAAACCTTGGGTATTGAAGAGGTCGTGGCGATTGGATATGGTACGCAACGCAGAGAGGATGTTACTAGTGCAATATCGAGTGTTACATCTGAAAACTTCATTAAGATCCCGACCCCGGATGCTGCACAACTTATTAGAGGGCAGGTTGCGGGCTTAGCGGTTATAACGCCTGATGCGAATCCTTTATCTACTTCTCAAATCATATTACGTGGTGTGACAACACTTAGCTCAGGGACAAGCCCTCTGATTTTAATCGATGGTATCCCGGGTGGTCTGAATACAGTATCACCAAATGATATTGAACGGATTGACGTGTTAAAGGACGGTTCTGCAGCTGCTATTTATGGTACACGGGGAACTAATGGTGTAATATTGATTACAACAAAAAAGAGTAAGGGAGAAATAGAACCATCAATTGAAATAAATGCCTACCTGTCAACTCAACAGATTGTAAAAAAACTACCAATGATGACGGCTGAGCAATACCGTGAAAAAATCGCCATGGGTAAACCTGGGCTTGATCAGGGGGCAAACGTTGATTGGGTCGATGAAATATTACAAACACCCTTCAGCCAAACCTATAGTGTCAACCTAAGAGGTGGATCCAGTAGAACGAGCTACATTGCGAGTTTTGATTACACCTCGAATGAGGGGATTGTGAAACGTTCAAAGGTCGACATGATCTTTCCGCGCCTGAATGTCATTCACCGCATGTTCGACAATAAACTGAAAATCGATGCAAGTGTAAGTGGTTATCATCGGGAATATGGAATACCTTATAACAATGGCGTGTATCAAAGCGCAATAATCTACAATCCCACGACTCCAATAAAAGATGCAGATGGTAAATGGACCGAAAGCGCCCGGGAGATGTACGAAAACCCATTAGCGCTTCTTAATGAGACTGAAGGCGAGAACAACATTACCAACCTGAGAATGTATTCTGCCGTAACGTTCAATCCTATCGCGGGCCTAGATATAAAGTATCTCGCATCACGTGAGACATACAACCATTTTGGCGGGTATTATGAAACTAAGCAACACAGGTCAACGGTTATTCAAGGTAGAAATGGATACGCCTCCCGATCTACTGACCGAAGTCAAAACGATTTGATGGAGTTAACAGCACAATACAGTAAAGTTGTAAACAATGCACACAACATTACAGTCCTGGCAGGACACAGTTGGAATCAAACCAATTATCAATCCGCATCCATGAGCAATTATGATTTTCCGAGCGATGATTATGGTTATAACAATATGGGCTTGGGAGCAGCTTTAACTGACGGAACAGCTTCTCAGTCGACTTACCAAAGCGAGTATAAGTTGGTGGGCTATTTTGGGCGCTTAAATTATAACTATAAAGGGAAATACTATGCGTCAGCAAGTGTGAGACACGAAGGGTCTTCAAAGTTCGGTGCCGATAATAAGTGGGGTACCTTTCCTGCAGTTACGGTTGGCTGGACTATTAAAGAAGAACCTTTTATGCAAGCTGTAGGCTTTGTAAGTGCACTGAAGTTGAGAGCTGGATTCGGTATAACCGGAACAGAACCAGGAAGCCCCTATTTGTCATTGAACACAATTAATTTCGGCGGTTTTGGCTATTATGGTGGAGAATGGGTGAATCTTCTTCGTCCGGGATCAAACCCAAATCCGGATTTGCGATGGGAGAAAAAAGAAGAAACGAATATCGGATTGGACTTTGGCTTGTTGAATGATCGCATATCCGGCAGCATTGATGTCTATAATCGTGATACCAAAGATCTGATTTGGAACTATACCGTTCCTGTTCCTCCATATTTATATTCTTCCATAACCGCCAATGCTGGTTCAATCAGAAACAAAGGTATTGAGGTTTCACTGAATTTTTTTCCGGTAAAGCGAGATGAAATCACATGGAGTTCAAATTTTAATTTTTCAACGAATAAAAGTAAGTTATTATCGCTATCCAATGATAAATATGTTTCAAGCGGATTTGCTAATGCTGGACATACACTTGCTCCAATTCAACAAACAACTCACCGGATACAAGAAGGAGAACCTATTGGAAATTTCTATGGCTACAAATCGATTGATATTGATGAAAACGGTCATTGGATAATAGAAGGAGAAGATGGCAATCCCAAACCGATTGCGGAACAACAGCCAACAGACAAGAAGATTCTTGGGAACGGTTTACCAAAAGCATACTTGAATTGGAATAACTCAATCGTTTACAAACAATTTGATTTGGGAATCACAATGAGAGGGGCATTTGGCTTTCAAATCTTAAACATGGCAGAAATGAACTTTGCAGTGCCCGTCAATATAGGGGGAGGGAATATCATGGAAAAAGCTTATGATGACATTTACGGCAAACGCCCTCTTGCCGACGACCAGGAACTACAATATGTAAGCTATTTTGTTCAGGATGGTGATTACTGGAAAATTGATAATGTCACTGTTGGGTTTTCACCTAATCTGAAGTCAAATAAATGGGTTAAAAGCATGCGGATTTACGGTAGCGTTTCTAATTTGGCAGTAATTACAAACTATACAGGTATCGATCCTGAGGTAAATGTTCAAGGATTAGCACCTGGCAATGATGACAGATACCGGTATCCTTCAGCCCGGACTTTCACACTGGGACTTAACCTGAATTTTTAATCAACTTTAAATTCGAAAGATTATGAAGAGTTTTAGATTTTACACGATATATCTGTTTCTGGCCACTATCATGCTCGGTATTGCTGGCTGTAACAACAACCTAGATGAAGTTGTCTATTCAAGTGTTACCGAACAAACTTACAATTACTCTGTCAATGACTTTGCCCCAAATATTGTTGGTGCATATGCTCCTATTTATGATAGCGATGTCTTTGGGCGCTGGCAAACTCAGGAACTCACGGCTTGCTGTATTGCCTTACCTGCTAATGTAACCGGGTGGGACGACGGAGGTATTTTCAAGAGTCTAATGTTTCATAGCTGGAACTCTGAATCCATGCAGATAGGGATGTTGTGGGACAAAAATTATAGGGGAGCGATTCTTTGTAATAGTGCCATAAGCCGGTTAGAGAACGACATTATTCCTGCTCCCTCAGCAGCGGAAAAGCAAATGGCAATTGCAGAGCTTAGAGCACTTAGGGCCTATTATTATTGGATGATTTGTGATAACTTCGGTGATGCACCTTTGGTGATAACCACCTCACAGGAGCTACCCGAAAATAGTACAAGACAGGAAATCTACGATTTTATTGTAACTGAATTAACCGAAGCAATCCCGGACTTAAGTGAAGTACAAGGTGCAGAACTCTATGGTAGATTCAATAAATGGGCCGCAAAAACCTTATTGGCCAATGTTTATTTGAATGCTGAAGTTTACACGGGTACTGCTCGTTGGAATGAGTGTATTGCGCAGTGTAACGACATTATTAACAGCGGCAAATGCGCCCTGGCCCCCGACTATAAAGACCCATTCCTGACTGCAGGTGCTGAATCGTCCAAAGAAGTTCTATTTACAATTCCCTACGATTTCTACAGGGGTATTGTGGGGAACTTCTTGTTTATGAACTCATGGCATTCGGAGCTTCAAAAGAAATACAAAACTGTTTATCCACCGAATGCTGCTGGTGGTCCCAAAGGAGTGACTCAGTTCATCAACACCTATCAGGAAGGTGATATACGTCTGGAAGATTCATGGCTGATGGGACAACAGTTTGATGCTGACGGGAATCCATTATACGGTGTATATGATCTGGCTGGTGAGCCGTTAATTTTCTCGAAAGAACTTCCGAATGGAAGGTACACCAATGAGATGGAAGGTTACAGGATGGGCAAATATGAAGTGCCAATGGGATCGCAATGGAGCGCTGATAGTGATATTCCTTTGTTTCGTTATGCAGAGGTCTTGCTGATGAAAGCCGAATGTTTGTTGAGAACCAATCAGCCCGGAGCAGGAGATTTAGTTACCGAAGTTAGACAACGAGCTTTTAAAGATGATCCATCGAAAGCTACGGTAACGGATGAACAATTGAAAGAAGATTCTTCCTTCGAATGGGGAGTTGTGGAAAACTACATGATCACCGATCCGGGTGACCAAGCACCTGTTCAGTTTGGCCGGATGTTCGACGAATGGAACTGGGAATTTGCCTGGGAAGGATACACCAGAAGAAACATGATTCGTTTCGGCATCTTTACGACGAAGAGCTGGTTGTCTCACGAGCCTAATGGCGATTACCGAACTTTATTCCCAATTCCGGAAAGTGTGATTACGTCAAATCCAAAACTAGTTCAAAATCCGAACTATTGATGTGTTTCAATTTCAATTGGTAGAAATTGCAGATCCGATCTTTTTTTGTCGGGTCTGCATTCTAAAGAATAGATGATCGGACGTTTCTTTGCCTTCGTTTTTATTCCGTGAGTAGATGAATAATTGATTGTATGTTACGTCGTTACTTCATTTATCCAGTTTACTGGAACAAAGTCTTTAAACAGAAAACGTTATAGAATTAAATCATTAAAAAATGAAATACTTCAGTATATTTTTTGCATTCATATGCCTCCATCTCTCTGCGTGTTCGTCAGTTGAAACAAAAGAACACCAACAGATTGGGTTAAAACAAACCCCCGTGCAAGTATCCTCAATAAAAAACATTTCCGGTTTTTTTGGTTATCGCATGGAGGTGAACCGAAACAACTATTTGAAGAATTTCCCCATAGATAAGTATGTTGATTTCATTGTGAAAAGAGAGCACACCGACTGGGATTGGACAAAAGCAGAACAGCATGGGAAATGGATCGAATCTGCTTATCTGTCGGCAATTCAGGCCGATGATGAAGAATTGTTGGCAAAAGCGAAAACGATTTTGGATCGTATCATCGACTCGCAGGAAGAAAGCGGCTACGTGGGTGCGACGGCTAAAAGTTTTCGCTCGCCGGAACGACCAATCCGGGGGATGGACCCCTATGAATTGTATTTCGTCTTCCACGCGTTTATGACGGTTTATGAAGAAACCGGCAATGAGAAAGCATTGACTGCTGTTGAAAAACTTGCCGATTATTTTTTACAATATTTTGGTCCCGGAAAACTGGAGTTTTGGCCATCGGATTTAAGATCCCCGGAGAACAAACATAAAAAGTTAGACGGAAAATCGCAGTTCGCGGGGCATAGCGTGCACTATTCGTGGGAAGGAACTTTGTTGGCTGATCCTGTTGCCCGACTGTACGAAATAACCGGAAAGAAAAAATACCTGGATTGGAGCGAATGGGTTGTGAGTAATATTGACAAATGGAGCGGCTGGGATTCATTCTCCAGGTTAGATTCAGTTGCTGACGGCACGCTTGGTGTTGACGAGTTGCAACCCTATGTGCATTCTCATACTTTCCACATGAATTTCATGGGATTTTTAAGACTTTACCGTATTACCGGCGATAAATCGTTGCTTCGTAAAGTAATGGGGGCTTGGGATGATATCAGCAAACGTCAAATGTATATTACCGGTGGGGTGAGTGTGGCTGAACACTACGAGCATGGCTATGTAAAGCCACTTTCGGGAAATATTGTTGAAACCTGTGCCACCATGTCGTGGATGCAACTCACTCAAATGTTGTTGGAACTTACCGGCGATGTAAAGTATGCCGACGCCATCGAACGCCTGATGATTAACCACGTGTTTGCAGCACAGGCTGCTGATGTTGGTATTTGCCGATACCACACGGCTCCAAACGGAACGAAACCGGATGGTTTTTTTCATGGTCCCGACTGTTGTACCGCCAGCGGGCACCGGATCATTTCACTTATTCCTACATTCCTGTATGCTGAAAAAGAGCAAAATTTCTATGTCAATCAATATTTGCCATCTGATTATAACAGTGAAGAACTGAAATTCTCGATACAAACGAAGTATCCGGAATCGGAAAATATCCAACTGACAATTACTTCCGAAAAACCTGTTCAGAAAGATCTATTTCTGAGAATCCCATCCTGGTGCAAAGAACCGATGGTGTCTGTGAACGGAGAGGAAACGAGTGGCGTTAACTCGGGCACCTATCTTCAGTTAGCCCGGGAATGGAAACAAGGGGATCAGGTTGAAATAACGTTTCCGATGGAAGAACAATGGGTAACAAGGCCTAATCACAGCGAATATACCTTGTCTTATTTGCCAGGTGGCGAACACATGTACCAAGAAACACCGACGGATAAGGTGCCGTCGGCTTTTGTTCGCGGGCCGATTGTTTATGCTTTGGATATGGTCTGGAACAGCCAGCTTGGAGCTGACAATGTGGATCTGGACAAAGATATCCGGGTCGATACGTCGGTAAGCCCAACCGTTACCGACAAGCCTGATGAGCAAATGCTTGGTCCCGTTTACGAAACAAAGGCCCTTTATAAAGGAAACGAAGTGAACATTATTCTTACACCTTTTGCCAATATCGGGCAATGGTATCGCGAGGGGGCTCCAAAGCCGGACGAACATTCCAATGCATTCTCGTACGGAATATGGTTGTATGACACGAGTATCAAATAGGCTTTCTGCAGTAAAACAAAGGGTAGAATAGCACACGGAAAAATGATGGTCATCCTTTATTAAACAGCAGTTTTTTAAAGGGTGACTTGATTCCGTCGCCGAAACAAAATATTCACGAAAAATGATCAAACCAATAAAACTAATTTCGACCTGTTTTTTGCTAATAGGATTAGCGATACTCAATCCCTTCGGGGCTGAGGGCCAATCTCCGGAATTAAAAAACACAAAATTTCAAGCCGTATTTTCCAGGTCCGGCGTATCGGCATTTCGCGCCTTGTCCGACTCCGCTGATTTGTTTTCACAGGGAGACGATTGGGGGAATATCGAAGTTCAATATCGGGTGAATGAAGAAGACTGGGTGAGTTTGATTACAGCCAACACCCGCTTTTCGAAAATAGATGAGCAAACTGTCTTATTTACTGATTCGTTATTTGAAATGCCGCTTTGCATGAAAAGGTCCTTCAATTTGAAAGATGATGGCCTGCATTTGCGCGTGGAGCTTACCAATACGGGAAAGCGGGAGATCGAGTTGGGGGATGTGGTGCTGCCTGTAAGATGGAATTCCCCCGATCGCAGACACGAGAATACCACACCCAAAATAATTTTTGAAGACAGTTATATTCAAAAGCAGAGCATTTCCTTAAATTCCTCCTTTGTGAGCTTTTCCAAACCGTCGGGTGAAGGTCCTTTTTACCTGATGTTGACAGGGGAAAACACACCGCTGGAGTTTTTTGATTATTCTAATCAAACCTTAAATACGTATATCTATTCCGGGCGCACCGGGCCGAAGACTGAGGGGAATTGGCGTTTGCCTCACACAACGCACCAATTGGCGCCTGCCGGTCAGCGTGGAAATCGTGTCGTATTTGAATTTTTGTTGACATCGGTTCCTCGTTATGAGGATATGAGAGATGCTCTTTATCAAAACGGTTCGCTCGATGTCCGTGCAGCTCCTGGCTATACGGTACCTCGTGATCTTTCCACAACAGTTGCGATCCGATTGCAAGGGAAAATAGACTCTTTGATCGCTGAGTTTCCGAATCAGACCGAGATTAAATCATTAGGCACAGCCCCCAACGGTGCCCAACTTTATGATATTCATTTTGACCGATTAGGGGAAAACCTGATTACAGTTTGGTACAGCAGCGGTGAACAAACGGTGATGGAGTTCTTTTCAACTGAACCAATTGAAACCTTGATCAAAAAACGAAGTTCGTTTATCGTTAATCACCAGCAGCATAAAGCACCGGGAAAATGGTGGGATGGTCTCTATTCGGTTTATGATATGAAATACGGCAAACTTCGGGGGCCTGAAGATTCGGATGGATTCGACGGATGGTATGCCTATGTGCTTGCATGTGACGACCCCGGTTTGTCAAAGGCTCCCTATGTCGCCGCAAAAAATGTGGTTTATCCCGATTCTGCCGAAATTGCTTCGCTGGAATACTACATCGAGAATTTTGTATGGGGCAAGTTGCAGCGTACCGATGAAGAAAAACCTTATCCGTATGGCGTTTACGGCGTTCCGAATTGGTATGTCTCACGCGATTCTGCTTTGCATGCCATGCTTTTCCCCAATGATGATAAAGTCATGCAGACTTGGCGTGCTTACGATTATCCGCATATCATCAAGCTGTATTATCACATGTACGAAATTGCAAAAGAAGCACCGCAGTGGACACACTATCTGGATGCCAATGAATACCTCGAAAGGGCTTTCCAAACAGCAGTCGCTTATTACAAGTACCCGTATGAAATCTGGTCCTGGTTCGACACCTATAAGTGGGGAATCTACAATGAGTGGATAATCCTGGAGGTGATGTCGGAATTGGAGAAACATGGAAGGCAGGCTGATGCGGACTTTTTGCGAAAGGAATGGGAAAAGAAGGCTAAATATTTCATCTACGATGATGAGTACCCCTATCGGTCGGAATACAGCTTTGACCGGACCGCCTTTGAGTCGTCTTTTGCCTTGGCCAAATATGCGGTTGAAAATCCGATGAAACCGGACAACAAGCTGTGGTACGATAAAAATAAAAAAGTGTGGTACTCGCATCCCTCGGTCACCAAAGAAGATGCTGAAAAATTCATGGACCGTCAGCACTATGCAGGTTTATCGGTACGAGGTTGGTTGGCTCCAAAATATTACCAGGCCGGCGCCGACTGTGCTTCTCCCAAGCACACGCACGAAATGACTTACATGACCATGATGGGCGGCTGGTCCGTGCTTGAATATGGCTTGTATTATTCTGATAACACCGACTGGCTGGAGTTGGGCTACAATTCCTATTTAAGTTCATGGTCCTTGATGAATACCGGCGACCAAGCATCGGGCTACGGTTACTGGTATCCCGGCAAAGGAAAGGACGGAGCAACCGGATGGGCTTTTATTAGTGCCAAGAATGGCGATACCTGGCTCCGAAAACATGAAGTCCGCGGCGTCTGGCACTACGATGGAGAGATTGACCTGGGGTATGGGGCGGCGTTTCATACCGCCCGCACGTTAGTGGTCAAGGATTCAGTGTTTGGACTTCACGCATATGGCGGGGAGCTGAAGCAAGATAAAGTTTCTGTTGAAGTAATTCCCCGGGACGGTGTTCGTCAACAATTTAGCTATCTTGTTGACGACTGCCGGTATCATATCAGCTTGGTACAGGATGGATTCTTAAAAGAGAGTCCGGTTGTCATTTCCTCAGATGGAAAGAAGTTAACCTTCAAGCTTGAAAATCGAACACCACAGGCTTTGGGTGAAGATTCCGGTTTAAGCCATAGTACCTTGCTGAAAATTCGCTCCGACAAGAACATTCCGAAAAGCCTTACCGTAGCCGGAAAAGTTGTTTCCGTTCGGAAAGCATCAACAGGCTGGGAGGCTGATTTGCCGGTGATCAAAGAGCAAGAAGAGGTAACAATTCAATTTAAATAGTAACGTTTAAAATCTAAAACCGATAATAACATGATAACGAAAATGAGAACGTTTATTGTTTTTTTGCTGGCTCTGGCATTTGCCGCAGGTTGTTCGCAAAAGGAGCAATCCACCGGGCTGGCTACAGCAGACTATGCGATTCAAGGTGTCCCCTTTAATCAGGTAAAGGTTACTGATCACTTCTGGGCTCCAAAGATTGAAACCAACCGGACAGTGACCATTCCGGCCTCGTTTGCCAAGTGCGAAGAAATGGGGCGGATGGATAACTTTCTGATTGCCGGAGGAAAAATGGAGGGTCCGGTTAAGGGAGAAATGCCTTTTGATGATTCCGATGTTTATAAAATCATTGAAGGCGCTTCTTACTCACTGACCACAACACCCGATCCCAAGCTGGATGCTTATGTTGATTCGGTAATCGGCCGTATTGCCATCGGGCAAGAGGCGGATGGGTATCTGACCACCTGGAAAACAATCAATCCACAGGATTCTCCTGCAGAGTGGTGTCCTCCGGGAGGAAGATGGGAAAACCTGGCCTGGAGTCATGAGTTGTACAATGCAGGACACATGTACGAAGCGGCGGCTGCGCACTACCACGCGACAGGTAAAACGAACCTGTTGGATATTGCGACAAAGAATGCCGATCTTTTGGTTGATGTGTTTAACAATCAACTCCCTTACGAGGTTCCGGGCCACCAAATTGTGGAAACCGGCCTGATTAAGTTGTACCTGATTACGAAAAATGAAGACTACCTGAAGCTGTCCCGCCATTTCCTGGATATGAGAGGCGACAGCACTCACCGGGCCAGTTACAAGGCTTACACCCAGGACCACAAGCCCGTTGTGGAGCAGGATGAGGCAGTCGGGCATGCGGTGCGTGCAGCCTATATGTATGCCGGGATGACCGATGTGGCAGCCTTATATAATGATGATGCTTATCAATCCGCCGTAGACAAGATCTGGGACAATATTGTTTCGAAGAAAATGTACCTGACCGGTGGAATAGGAGCTCGTCATGAAGGCGAGGCATTTGGCGAAAACTATGAATTGCCGAATCTGACAGCATACAATGAAACCTGCGCGGCTATAGCCAACGTGTACTGGAACTACCGGATGTTTCTGCTTCACGGCGACTCCAAGTACATCGACGTGCTGGAGCGTAGTCTTTACAACGGTGTAATCTCCGGTGTCGCCCTGGATGGTAAAAACTTTTTCTATCCCAACCCGCTGGAATGCGACATGCATTATCATTTCAATAGCGGCGGAAGCTTAATTCGCGAACCCTGGTTTGACTGTTCCTGTTGTCCAACCAACCTGTGTCGCTTTATGCCTTCCGTTCCCGGTTATGTGTTTGCACAAACCGATAACAAGATCTATGTGAACCTGTTTGTACAAAGCTCTTCCGATATCGAGGTCAATGGAAACAAAGTGGCTGTGAGACAAGAAACAAAATTCCCATGGGAAGGTAAAGTGAAAGTGGAAGTGTCGCCTGAGAAGGAATCAGAACTGGCTGTTTTTCTTCGTATCCCCGGCTGGGCTGTAAATCAACCTGTGCCAAGTGATTTGTATAGATACGACGCAACAACGACCAATCCGGTGATTGTTCGGGTGAACGGAGAACCAGCTGAATACACGACAGAAAAAGGATACGCGGTGATTACCCGCAGCTGGAAGAAGGGCGATGTGATTGACTATGAATTGCCAATGGATATTCGACGTGTAAAGGCGAACCCGATGGTTGCAGATAACAAAGGCAAGGTAGCGTTTGAACGCGGACCAATCGTCTATTGTGTCGAAGGAGCCGACAATGCCGATGTGGATCAGCTAACAGTGACTCCTGAAACATCTTTCGCAAATTCATTTGTAACAGACTTTTTGGGAGGCGTCGAGGTGATTACTGCATCCGACGAAAGAGGGAAAGTATTCACGGCAATTCCATATTATGTATGGAACAACCGGAGAGCAAATAAAATGAAGATATGGTTGCCGGAAAAACATTAGTCAAGAATACTTTATAAGGATCTTCGCTGTTCGGCATCTAGATTTTTATCTTTTTGAGGATGAAATAATGTTATACATATGAATGTCAGCAATTGTAATATGAAAGATTTGAGAAATTTAATATCAATGCTGAACATGCTCCCGTCACTTGATGTATGGCGAACACGAAGGAATTGGTTCCAAAGGCTATCGTGTGGGAGAGTACTCGCGGATTATTGACATGGGCAATGACTATTTCCGACCAATCATGCCCCTGTATTATGTAATGGAATTACAGCAGGGGCAAGTAGACAGGAGAATGATCATTTCGCAGTCGTTTCCCGGATCGGCACGTTTGTGACAGAAGCCAGGTTACCTGCATTTATCGCAGTCGTGCCCCATTTATGGTTATGCGCATTATCACTATGGATTGTTGGTTCTGATGGTGTTGCGCCAACTCTTAGCAGACTGGAATGCCAGAAATCTATACTCGGAGTCAGACTATTAAGTGAGAAATAAATTTTGAGGGAAGTTGTGAAGAATACCAAATGAGAATATCGGTCATTTTGTACGATCAGAATACTACATTAGACTGACGACGATTACGAGATGGAACTTCCTGATAATACTGATGTGCTTATTGATAATAAAGTAATACCAACCGCAGGAATACCGGTTAGGAAAATCAACTAACTCTTGGAAGTGTATTCGATAAGAGAGATTACATTGCTGGTGGAGATGGTGGGTTGCTTTTAAGGTAATTTTGCATTTTCAAATATTATTCGAATATGAAATGGGACTATAAAGCATAATGTGCTTGTGTGCTTAAGGGTGGAAAAAACTGATTTGCGTATTAATTCGATTCAAACTAATTGATAAACAGTTCTATTTACCCATGACAAAGTTCGAACAAATTGTTGTTGATTTGGAAGCCGAATTGGCAACAACAAGCGATGTTTCAGAGAACATCCTTCAATATTCAGACCGGGCAATCGGTCATTGTAAAGTAGCGTTGGACATCCTGCGTGAACTGGTGGAAAGTGAAGGTTTTTCCGACAAAGAATCGGAAATCCAGTTTTTCAAAAAAATCAAGCCATCGGTTTTTAGCAAGTTGCTGTACTTTCAAAGGATCTTCGATCTGGAAAGTAACCGTCCAGGTAAAGATAAAAAGGGAGTAAAAAAGCATTTTGCGAATGAGTTGAAGAAACTCCGGAAGTACATGAAATTACATCAGGTGAAAGTACAATATTACCGGTGTGGGCATAGTCATTTGGATGAGAGGTACTTCACCCGGAACAATGAGGATATTCCGGTGGAACTTAAGGATTCTCAGGCCTTGATGGATGAGGAATTTTTTGCATGGAAGGATCATACGTTTTCGAACATCATGGCTAATGAAATGCTGATAGATTACATCACTAAAGAAATGGAAAAGTTGGATTATCCCGACAAAAAAAGCTTATCGGAATTGAATCTAAATTGGACTGGACATACGATCGATTTATATGAATTAATCTACGCCATTTATCTAGAGGGCTCCGTGAATCATGGAAAAGCGACCATTGTTGAGCTTGCCAAAGCCTTTGAATGGGCATTTAACATCGAATTGCAAAAAGAAGTTTATAAAACACAGGAAAGATTGGTCAGAAGAAAAAATCCGGTTAAATATCTTTCTCGATTGGTGGAGATATTAAAACGGAGAATAAATAATAAATTGAAATGAATCATGGTGCTAAAATTATAGTACCACTAAACTGTTAAGGTATGTTTACTATCTTTGTTAAAAATAGAATAACTAGAATACCATCCGGATAGAGATCCAGATGACCGAAAATACAGAAAGCGTTAGCTTTTTATTCTTGTCTCGAAAACCGCCAAATATCAAACGCAACATGAATAATGAGTATGACGCTCGCGCCTTTGGCGTGGGTGTCACTCATATGTTGCGTGGGGCTTGGCGGTCTCCAGAGGCAGTGGGTGATTACTCACGCCTCTTTTTTACACGGAATTTTAATACCTCACATACAAAATTAACACAATGTCATCACTTTACACCACGAAAATCCGCCAGAATGCTGACCTGGTCAACGCCATGTCGAAATGCCCGTTTGGGGAACCCGTTGCCGAATGCCCGTTCATCCCTTACTACGAAATGAAAAACGAACGCAAACAAATTGAACAAATCGAAGTGATTCCACAAGAAAAACTGGATGATATGCGCCATTTTCACCATGCCTGTATGCAGGAACTTATAAAAACACGGAAAGCAAACTTTTTATAAGCCAGCTCATATTTTACTATATAAATCACCACCTCCTCTAACGTGGGCAACAGTTTTGTTTGAATGGTTGCAATTTTGAAGCAATTTCAAAATCAACCATTCAAAATTAAATTGTTATGCCTGCAGAAATTGTTACAACTGACGATCTCCGGGAATTCAAAGTCGAACTGCTCCGGGAATTCAAAAGAATGCTAAAGGAACACCACGGAGAACCCACGAAACGATGGCTTAAATCCTATGAAGTTAAGGAGCTTCTCGGGGTTTCATCCGGTAAACTTCAACAGATGCGTGTCAATGGAAGCCTGCCTTTCACCAAGATAGGGGGAATGATCTTCTATGATTATGCAGATATACGCAAAATGCTGGAAGAGAACCAAACGAAGAACCAATCCTCTTTCAGTTCTTTCAGATGAACTACATCAAACACCTGAACGGTTTTTTCGAACGGGTTTCGGGCGACGGAAGACTGACGGCCTATCACATCAGTTTGTACCTGGCTGTTTTTCAACTCTGGAACATGAACCGTTTTGCCGGAAAGTTTCCCATCAACCGTACGGAACTGATGATACTATCCAGAATCGGATCCGTGAATACTTACGCCAAATGCATCAAAGAACTTGATCGATGGAGGTACATCCGGTATTTTCCAGCAGCAAACCGACACTGCGGAAGCGAAGTTAGCTGTATCAGATTTGATACAGGAAGTAATACCGGTAGTCGTACTGGTAATGATACTGCAAGTGATACCGGAGGTGATACACTTATTAAAAGGATAAATAGAAAAACAGGAAACAAGTCACCCGATCAAATTTTTCAAAATGGAGAAAGAAGAAAAATTAACAGGTTTAACCACTACCACGTCAACAATGACAAGGACTATTCGGAGCCCCTTTGACGAAGTGGCTGAATTTAAAGATGGATTGTTCCATTTCAATTTTCAGTTGAGCCTGAAGTGGATGGAAAAACAGGGAAAAATCCTGTTTGGGGATCATTTTCGCATTTACCCGGAGGATCATGCGCTGATCTACAAATTGCTGGTTTATGCCATTAACGACCAGGAAAGTTGTACGAAATCCGGGATCTGCCTTCGCAAGGGAATCCTTCTGATCGGTCCCGTCGGGGCAGGAAAATCGCAGCTGATGAGCCTGGTCAACTACTTTTTTCCGCCGGAAAAGCAGTACCGGATCAAAGCGGCCCGGGAGATCAGTTTTGAGCTGGAAAAGGACGGCTACTCGGTGTTTAACCGCTACAGCAAAGGTTCGGTTCGAAATCTGAATGGCGGAATAATTCCTCAGGTTTGGTGTTTCGACGACCTGGGCGTGGACAACGTTCAAAAGTATTTCGGTACGCAGTGCAATGTAATGGCCGAGATCTTGCTTAACCGCTACGACCTGTTTGTTTCCTGTGGGGTGCTAACCCATGCCACCACCAATCTTTCCGCCCCGGAACTGGAAGACCGGTACGGTAACCGGATACGCTCAAGGATGAGGGAAATGTTTAACCTGGTGGCTTTTGATAAGGATGCCAAAGACAAACGCTATTGATATGATTTGGTAGGTGATCCTGCGGCCTGTTCGCTCCGTATGCTCCGCACTACGCTCACAAGCCTCGGTTGAAAAAGAAAGACACCTGCTTCGTTTCCGCGGACGGCACCAGGCCAGAGGCCTGACTAACCGTTCCGCTATCCCTTCGCAGGCAACTTTCGGGTTTGATTAGGTTTGATTCCTGATTTTTCGGTTTAGGGCAGTTTTTTTACAGGTTATCCCCGTGCCCCGGCACCATCGTTCCGCCTCGCTCAACCGCTTCCTTTATCCGTTCGCTACCGCGTACGAAACCAGTCGCTTTTTCGCTTGGCTTCGCTCCGAAGCCGGGCTGCACCGCACGGCAAGAGTCGCCCCGTTTGTTCCGCTTCGCTCCACCCCCGGGCGACACTTGCCTGAGCCCGCCCACACCCAAAAATTTCAGCTTGAGATTATTTCCGTCAAAAATCAAAAAAGAAAACCAATTTAGCCGGTCTCCGCACATTCCGACCCAGAGTTAAAATGCAAGGCCAGGGCAAGTGGACCCATTAATAGCCAAAGATGATTGTTAGGAAAATATCAGTTTGGGTCCAGCCTTGCATTTTCGCCCCGACCAGCTTCCAAATGGTTTTTCTTTTCTTTTTTGCCTGTTTTTTCTTTTGTTTTTTGAAAAAAATCTACCGATCAAATTCCCACAAATTAGCCTATTTAAAATGATGAATGAAGCTTGTGAGTGATCGCTCTCTTCAAAGCACGACAAATCAAATGAAACAACATTATTGGCCCCAGCCATCTACTTAACCATATAAATACCCACCTCCGTTAAGGTGGGCAAATTTTTCTTTTCCGATCATGCACTTTTGCAGCGATGACTTCTGGTATTGACCGCTTTGTCAGGTCATCCATCAGTCATCTTGCCAAGAACAAATAAAATGAATAGGTATGTTTGGACTCGATCAAATCAGTTGGGGACAGTTTATCCGGGCGATCCTGCTTCTCCTTTCGTTGTGGTACTTCTCCCTGTTTTTGCTGTTTTTATTCAACAACAAGAGAGCAAATCAAAAAACCTTGTTTGAAGACGACTTCGCCGGGACCCGCCAGCTGGAAGAGCTGAAAGCAGTGGGTGTTTCATCTCGGGACTTGCCTTCGGAGATGGTACCCCTGGTCCCTTTTGGGGCTGTTGTTTTGCCCGTTTCCTTTTATGAAGAAATAGGCGTGGATGACGGTTACAGTCTTGAACGGCTTCAGAATTCCAAGAATCCTATTCCGAAATCAGTAATGGAACAAATCCAGTTTCAACAATAATCCTTCAATTTTTAAAAGCTATGAAAACAAAAGTTCAACGATTCTTTTCCAAAGCAGCCGCGATTGCTGCTCTAATCTTCTTGTGGGTTTCACGGGCTTTAGCCCAGAGTTCTGCCGGTATTGACCAGGCAACTGCCGAGGTCAGTTCTTACGTGGACCCGGTTTCCAACCTGATCATTGCCATCGGCGCTGTGGTCGGGCTGATTGGTGGCGTCCGGGTGTACATTAAGTGGCAAAGCGGAGACCAGGATACCCAAAAAGCCATTATGGGCTGGTTCGGTGCCTGCCTGTTTCTGATCCTGGTTGGTGTGGTCATCAAAGCCTTTTTTGCCTGATGGAAACTTACAAATTGCAAAAGGTTGATACCAAGCTGTATATCAAAGGGCTTTCCGGCCCTTTGGTTTTCCAGGCACTCTACGGAATACTGGCTGCTTTCCTCCTCTTTGTGGGCATATATATCCTCATTGGAACATTTACAGCCGTTTTGGTCTGTGTACCATCCTTTTTTGCCTGGCTCTACCGGGTCAGCCATATCCAGAAAAAGTACGGACCGGCAGGCTGGGACAAAAAGCAGACGGCTAAAAAGCTCCCGCAGTTTATCCTGCTTAAAAAAAGAATCTGTCAGACTCAACAGCGATGACAAAAACCAACAGTCATGATTAACCCGGCAAACAATGATTAAACCTGCAAACAATGATTAGCCCCATGAACGTCAAACCAATCGAACAGGCCCTGCCCGTTTTGGGCTTTAACGGCGATTTGCTCGTATCCAACAACCTGGATATGGGTTTCGGGCTGAAACTCCGCCTTCCCGAACTGCTTTCTTTAAGCCGCGAACAGCTCTACATGCTGCACGATACCTTTCAGCGGGCCGTGAACCTGCTACCGGTAAATACCCTTTTGCACAAACAGGACTTCTTTTTTGTGGAACATTTTTCTGAAAAAGCCGGCAAAGACGGGGGAACCGTAAACGGAAAACAAAATGAAGAAGCTCCGGGCCTGACAGCATGTTACCTGGACCACTTTAAAGGAAGGCCCTTTTTAAAACACGAATCTTACCTGTATGCCAGTTTGCTGAACACCGGGCTTTTGAAAAACTACCTTAGCTCAGCGTTGATCTTTTCAAAAAAAGCCTCCCGGCAGGAAGCCCGGCTTACGGAAAAGCTCAAAGAAGTACAGGCCAACCTCACCGCGCTTTTCACCCAAAGCGGGATATCCTGTAAACCGGTGACCCAATCAGAGGCTATCGGCGATGAAAACTCTCCCGGGCTGATTGAACGTTACCTGACCCTGAACTTTCACAAAGACCGTCCGGTACTGGGAGGCATTGACTTTCGGGACCGCCTTAGGGTGATGGACCGGTTTGTGGAGATCCTGAGCTTAAGCGATTATTCGCATTTGCCCTCTGAACTCAGGCCGGCAGGTGAACACCCAACTACCGGCCTTCCTGTGTCGATGGTTTACCCGGTCACTTACAACCTGCCGTTTTCGCATATAGTCAACCAGTTTATCTATGTGCCGGACCAGCAGCAAACCAAAGCTTTTTTGGAAAACAGCTACAAACGCATTTACAGCCTTTCCCGCTTTTCTTCGGAAAACAAGGTGAATGCCGGGCTGATCAGCGATTTTCTGGACACGGTGCAAACCACCGGGGAAAAGATCGTGAAAACCCACTTTAACCTGATGCTCTTTGACGGGTCCATCTCACAGCTTAAGCAGCACAAAAGCGAAGCGGCTTCTGCTTTTTCGTTGATGAACTGTTTTGCGTACCAGCACACCTTTGATTTGCCGCTGTTGTTTTTTGCCTGTGTGCCGTTTTCCACCCAACTGCCGGAAACGGAAGCTTTCATTACCCAGGTGCCGCAGGCCTGCTGCCTGACAAATTTTGAAGGACCGGTCCGAAACTCAGAATCCGGTTTTACCATCCGCCTTTCCAACCGGCTGGAAGGCTGCCCGGTAAAAATTGACCTGTCTGATGAGCCGATGGAAAAACACCTGATCCATAACCGCAATAAGCTCGTTATCGGTGGATCAGGCTCGGGAAAGTCGTTTTTTACCAACCACCTTTTACGGCAATACGCCGAAAGTGAAAACTGCCATATCGTGCTGTTGGATGTGGGCCGGAGTTATGAACTGCTGACCCGTTACTTAAAAGAACGGCTGAAAGACAGGGGAGGGGCGATGATGGTGGAGTTTACAGAAGAAAATCCCATCTCTTTTAACCCTTTTATGCAGGAAGGTGAACCGGATGTGGAACAACGCCAGACCATCCTGTCGGTGATCTATACCATCTACAAAGAAAACCTGTCAGAAATGGAAAAGGACGTGATTGCCCGCTCGCTTTCAGAGTTCTTCAAAACAGACGGAACAGAACGATCCTTTAACGGCTACTATGAGTTTTGCAGGGAGTTTATCCCAAACCTGGTCAAGGGGCAGTCCCTGGACTTTAACTGCCCGGAGTTTTTCTTTATCCTCTCGAAATACTACCGGGGCGGGGAATATGATTACCTGCTCAACCGGGAGATGAATACCGATGAGTTTTTCCGCTGCCCGTTTATCGTCATAGAACTCGATGCGATCAAAGATCATCCAATCATCTTCCCGGTCGCCACGCTCATTATCATGGACATTTTTATTCAGAAAATGAGAAAGTTAAAGGGTGTCCGTAAACTGTTGGCGATTGAGGAAGCCTGGAAAGCCATTGCTACCCCGCAGATGGCCGGCTACTTAAAGTATTTTTTCAAGACCATCCGCAAGTTTTTTGGCGAAGCGATGGTGGTGACCCAGGAGGTGGACGATGTGATCTCCTCACCGGTGATCCGCGATGCCATTATCAACAATGCTGATACCCGGATCCTGCTGGATATGGGCAAGTTTAAAAACAAGTTTGAGCAGATCAGCCAGACCTTGGGCTTGTCGGAATTCCAAAAAGAACAGGTCCTTTCAATCAACAAAAACCTGCCTTCGGACCGGAAACTGAAGGAGGTTTTTATCAGCCTGGGAAGTTATTCCAGGGTATTTGCACTGGAGGTCAGCAAACAGGAATACGACTGTTACACCACGGAACAGCGGGAAAAGGAGATGATCCTAAAGAAAAAGAAGGCCTCCCCTAACCCCTCCGAAGGAGGGGAATAAAGAGACGAAAAGCCTCCCCTGGCCTCCCGGTTACCCGGGACAAGCTCTCCGAAGAAGGGGGATTAGGGAACTCAATGATAAATAATAAATAGACAAAGCAATGAAAACAAAAATCAAGAGATCAGTTTTGCTACTGTTTTTTATCACGGTAGCCCTCTTTCAAAAACAGGCTTTTAGCCAGGCACCGGTGACCGATGTGGGGGCAGGAATCCAGCGGGAGGCCCTGTGGACAGAAGAAAAAGGCATCCTGTCGAAAATCAACTGGTACAACATTCTGATTGAAGCGCTGAACGGAGACATCAAGGGGCTGACCGGCGAACTGCTGGGCATCGACCAAAAGATGCTGGAAAGCCTGGAGAAAGTCAGCGGCCTGATCAAGGACTACAAACGCATCCAGCAAACCCGCGATCTGCTTTCCAGGATCATGGAAATCTACACCGAAAAAGTCCCAAAGCTGGTGCAGGATGAAAACTTCACCACCCAGCAGGCGGCGGTGATCGTGCAGTCTTTTGACCTGATTTTGGATGACAGCCGCCAGCTAACCAATACGGTATTGAATACCATTCTGAAAGACAACCTTTTTTTGATGGATGACAAGCAGCGGTATGATACGATCAACGGGATTTATGAAGATGTCCGCCGCCATTACGGGACGATCTGTTACCTGTACAACAAACTGCTTTACGCCTCTTACCTGAAAAGCCATGAAAGCGGCAGGCTGGAAAGTTTTGCTTTATACTATAGCCTTTACCATTGACAATCATCAAAAACAAAAAGCCATGAAAATTTCCATATTACTTCTTGGAATCAGCCTGAGTGTTGCAACGACCACAACAGTTGCCGTAAAAAAGTCCATTGCACAGTTATTGGATGTCAAACCCTGGCACGGGTATTACCCGGAAATGAACGGCGATTACCCGTTAAGCTTCGTCGCTTTTAAAGGATGGCTGATCCCCTCACCGCACTATTTTATCCGCTCCTGGCCCACCCATTATTATATCGAAGTCGGGGCCTTGCCTGTCTCTGACGAAAGCGAATATGCCGGAGAGACCAAAACCGGCCTGCTCCGTATTGCAGCCCGGCTGATGGAACGACACCAAATGGAAGGCCGGCACGATCAAACCAGCCGGATCAAAGACAACAGGCAGCTACAAAAAGTGATTGAGGAAAAATTTTTAAACGCCCGAAAAGATGAACTACCGGATATCTATGGGCTGGCAGAGCGGTTTATCTCTCTTTACCAAAAGATTGTAAGTTTTGATAAGCTGGAAAACTCCGGTAAAGTAAAACAGGTCCTGCAAAATGAAGCCGATGAGCTTTTAATGCGTTTTTTGATGGTCAACCTGTTGGAAAGTGATCACGGCGCCAAGCTGGAATCTTTTGCCGGCATCCACTCGGAATTAAACCACCTGACCGGGGAAACAGATTATACCTTCCGCAAACTTTGTCACCTGAATGTTTTTGGAAACCCGGTAACCGGCAATTACGCCTTTCTAACCCATTAAAACCACTTAAAAATGCTGTTACAAGTCATTACAACCGACGGATTTTTTGCCTTTACCGATACGATGGTCCAGGCCGGGATTGACAATGCAGGGATGCTGGTGGACATGGCCCGGGCGATTGGCGGTATTGCCGCTTTCTTTTACATCTCCAAACGGATCTATGAGCAGTTGATCGCCGACAATCCGGTTTTCCTGCTTCCGTTGCTACGCCCCTTCGCCCTGGTGCTGGTGATCACCTTCTGGGGGCCCTTTGTCAATCTGCTGATGGTGCCCACCAAAGGACTGACCCACCTTTCCGAAGCCATCTATGCCAATAAAAAACACCTGGTGGCCGAAAAGCTGGAAGAAAAGCGGGACGCGGTGCTGGCAGTTGATATGCCCCTGTTTTATGAAAACCCGGAAAAAGAAGCCGCCCTTTGGGACAAAGGAATCAACCTTTTGCTGACGACCTACAACATTATTTCCGGCAGGGCTTTGCAGCACCAGATCAATTTCTACATCATGGATGCGGTACGCCAACTGCTGGAATCCCTGTTTGAAGTGCTGGTTTATCTGATCGCTTTTCTTCGAACGGTTTTTTGTGTGCTTTTGGTGATCTTCGGTCCGCTGGTTTTTACCCTGTCCATTTTTGACGGTTTCCAGGACAATTACCTGGGTTGGATTGCCCGGTTTATCAACGTCAACCTTTACCTGCCGATTGCTTTGATTATCCTTTCCCTGGTGCAGGAAGTGCTGATCTATGTGCTGGACCAGGAGATTGCCCTCATCCATTCGATGCTGTTTTACCAGCCTTCCTTGTTTTTTGTCTCCAACCTGGTGGTGCCGGTTTGCGGGATTATCGGGATGGCGATGGTGCCGAAAATTGCTTCGTGGATCGTGCAGGCATCCGGGACCGGTTCCGGAGGAGGAAGATTGGTCAGGACAGCAGCCATTATGGCGGCCACCAAAGGAGCTATGAAATGACGGTAAGGAATGTCCAATATTGAATACACAATGATCAATATTCAAATTAAAAAAAGCAAAAAAATAATCAACAGTCATCAAAAACAATGAAAAAGACCTTTGACATCCAACGAAAATTCCGCTTTATGGTTTATGTGCTTTTGGCCGTCAGTATTGGATTGACCGGACTAAGTGGGTATGTGTTTTTCTTGTCGGTGAAACTTTCCGATCAGTCCCGGCAAAAGATCTATGTGCTGGATAATGGCAAATCTTTGCTGGTTGCGCTTCGGGAAGATATTACTGAAAACCGGGATGCTGAAGCGCGTGACCATGTAAAACGGTTCCATGAGCTGTTTTTTACCCTGGAACCGGACAAGCAGTACATCGAAAACAATATCCGGGAAGCACTCTACCTGGCAGACCGCTCGGCGATGGAACAATACCAGTCGTTCAAGGAGAACAACCTCTATAACCAGGTGATTGCTTCAGACATCAGCATGACGGTGATGACCGATTCCATCAAGCTGGATTTTTCATCCTATCCCTACCGGTTTCAGTATTTCGGGAAGCAGAAGATTGTCCGCACTTCGAACATCACTGTCCGCAACCTGCAAACAACCGGACAGCTTAGAAATATTTCCCGGACGGACCACAACCCGCACGGTTTTTTGATCGAAGGCTGGCGGATTATTGACAATATCGATATGGAAACCATCAAACGAAAATCATTTTAATCTTTTATACCACTGGCCATGAAACCTTCTTATAACGACAAAATCAAAGCCCCGCGGTTTAAAGATGTCAGCCGTTTTACCCGCTGGATCAACCGGATGGATGAACAGGATGAGAACCTGAGTCCGGTCAAACGAAAAACCAAGTGGCTGTTTTTCTTAGGATTCCTGTTTCTATCCTTTGCGTTGTCTTTTATCCTGTTTCCGGATGCGAAGTTCAATCATGAAAAATTGAATAGTCCGGCATTAAGCGCCGATCAGCCAGTGCAGGAAAAGCCGCTTGCCTCTCCCTTTGAAATGCCCGTGGATTCTTTCGAAAACCTTTTAAAACGCCGAGTTCATGAAGACAAACCACACGTTCCTGAAGAAGAATAAGGCCCTTTTGATCCTTCCGCTGGCCCTACTTCCATTTGTGGTGCTGATCTTTTACATCCTGGGTGGGGGCAAAAAGGCGGGTCAGGAAACATCCGAAAAAGTGAACCCGGGCAAAAAGAATGGGGCCAATTATGAGCTGCCTGAAGCTGAGAAGTCCATCGAAATCTTTGACAAGATGGAAGCCTACCAAAACAGTCAAAGCCGGGTTGTTTCGACGCAAGACTATCATGTTATGGGAGATCATCCGCCCAAAAATACGGATGTGAATATCATAACTTCTGACGATTCTGCAACAGTTTTAGAAGACTCACAAACAGATGGAATCAATGCCAATGTGTCCAATAACCTTTTAGCACATATCAAAGACAAGGAGGCGCAGGTTCGAAAAGAGATGGAGGGAAATAACCTGAATAACCCGAAGGATCAAAAAGGCATAGCAGCAAAAACTGTCACCAAGCCAAAGCCCGAACAAGCGGTTACCTTGCAGAAAACTGGTATTGAAGAACTGGATCAGGTGTTCGATGAAAACATTGCCCTAAGCCGTCAAAACGATTCTTTAAAGTTCTACCTGAACCAGACGAGCCAAAAACCAAAGGAACTTGAAGCTAAAAAGTCAATCAGTTTTAGTTTGGAAAAGAATCGCTCACCAAGTTTTGACGGGAAAGTGTCAGCCAGCCCGTTGATCAAAGCCGAAGTGTATGAAACCACGACTGTTTTGGATGGTAACCGGATAAAAATGCGTTTGCTGGAAGATTGCCAGGTCGGCGGAAAAGTCATCCAAAAGAACTCTTTTATTTACGGGATTTGCCAGATCAAAAATGAACGGCTGCATATTCGGGTGAGCCAGTTGCCAACAGATGAAGATTTTTTGCCGGTTGATCTAATGATTCATGACCTGGATGGTCTCGCCGGATTGTATGTTCCCGATAATGCCACCCGGAAAGTGGCCAAAGAAGTGGGCGGCTCAACCAATACTTCTTCCCTGTTTGGAGTCACCCCTGATCCGCTGACCTACGCCGGAGTCCGGGCAGCCGACCGGACTGTCCAATCCCTGTTTAAAATGGTTCGCCTAAAAAAGGTGACCATCAAGAAAAATACCCTTGTCTATCTAATCAATCAAAAGTAATAGCCATGAAGATTTTTTTAGTCATCATTTCAATATTGATTCTGAATTTATCTCTTTTCGCTCAAAACTATTTACCGATCAGTGAAAGCAAAGCCACACACCTGGTTTGCCCGGATAAAGCTTCCTACCTGCAAGTGGGTGATCCGTCACTTGTTCTGGCAGAAGTCGTTCCGAAACTGCCTAACCTGGTCCGTATCAAAGCTACCGGATCGTTTGAAAAGGAATCTTCCCTGACGGTTGTTTGTGCCGGCCGGATTTACTCCCTGATCCTGCATTTTCAGGATTCAAAAGAAATTACCTACCATCTGGACGCTTTTCATTCTGAAAAAGCGGGCGGGCCATCATCCGGCCTGATGCCTGATTACGTGCTGAAAGAGCTAAGCGAACAGATCCTGTTGAAACGAAAAAGCCTGGTGCGGGGTGTCAGGCAGAAGAAAGACGGGATCAAGGTTCAGCTTAAGACGATCACCCAGAAAAACGGCTTCCTCTTTTTTGAAGTACGGATCACCAATAAAACCAACCTGGCTTACCGGGTAGAAAGCTTTCACTGGTGGATTGATGATAAGCGGCAGTTTAAAGCCACCAACACCCAGGAGTACCAGGTAGAGCCAAGCTACCGGCACCATGACATCAAAGTTATTCCCGGTTACACCACTGTTCGGGAAGTGTTTGTACTGCCCAACCTGGTTTTACCCGACAAACGTGTTCTCCGCCTGGATATGCTTGAAAAGGCACTGGGAAATACGGGTCGCAGGCTGACTTTGGAGATCGGGAACAAGGATATTCTGAAAGCCAAAGAATTAATTTCAAACTAAATAAGGACAGGATGAGTTACGAACGGCAGGACTTGGTTCGATTGCATGAAAGCTTCCGGTTTATCAGCTATTTGTTGCTGATCGCTTCGCTGTACCTAAGCCGGATCGACTTCTTTGCTGTTCAGGGTTGGTATATTCCCGAGTTTGAGGGCTTGTTTCAAAAGTTGGGCCAACTGGACTTCCTTTCTGATACCTACCTCTCGAAAACCTTTTGCCTGTTGTTTCTGATGATCACCTGCGTGGGCACCAAAGCACACAAAGACCGGGAGCTGAAGGTTTCCAATATTGTGGTCCAGGTAATTGTTGGACTCACCCTTTACTGGGGAAGTTTGCTCCTGCTGGACCGTTATGATCTCGCATACTTGGGTTCAACATTTATTGGCTTTGTCACCCTGAATATCGGCTTTGACAATGTCTCCAAGCTGATCACGGTCAATTTGATGAAAGACCGGTTCAACCTGGAAAACGAAAACTTTCCGCAGGAAGAGATTCTAAAAACCAATGAATACGCCATTAACCTGCCAACCCGCTACATGCAAAAAGGGAAAGAGCATCAGGGCTGGATCAATCTAGTCAATCCGTTCCGGGGAACAATGGTCATTGGTACTCCGGGATCCGGGAAATCCTACTCGGTAGTTTTGCCCTTTATCAAACAGCACCTTCAAAAAGGCTTCTCCCTGTGCGTGTATGATTTCAAATATCCGGACTTGTCATTGGTGGCTTACAACCACTTTCTAACGGCAAAGAAGAAAGGCAGCCTGATGGAAAACACCCGGTTTTATGTGATCAATTTTGATGATATCCGGAAATCGTTTCGTTGTAATCCGTTGGCTCCTGAGCTGATGGAAAGCCCGATTGATGCCTTTGAATCTTCCCGCACCGTGCTTTACAACCTGAACAGGGAATGGATCAAAAAACAGGGCGAGTTCTTTTCGGAAAGCGCCGTGTCCTTTTTTGCCGCCGTGATCTGGTTTTTGAAAAAGTACAAAGGGGGAAAGTACTGCACCCTTCCCCATGCCATTGAGCTTTTGCAACTGGACTATGACGATTTGTTTGAAGTGCTCAGCCAGGAGAAAGATGTGGTTGGCATCATCAATCCCTTTATCAGTGCCTACCAGCGCAAGGCCAATGAACAATTGGAAGGACAGCTGGGAAGCCTGAAAATTGCCATCTCCAAGATCATCAGCCGGGAAATCTACTGGATCTGTTCGGGCGATGATTTTTCCCTGGACATCAATAACCCGAAAGCGCCTAAAGTCGTTTGCCTGGCAAACAACCCGCTCCGCATTGAGATGTACGGAGCCGTATTGTCGCTGTTTATCACTCGGATGCTGAAGATCATCAACCGGAAAGGCCAACACCCTTCATCGCTGATCTTTGATGAGCTGCCGACCATTTACTTCCGTGGCTTGGATACCCTGATTGCGACCGCCCGGGCCAACCGGATCTCCACCTTGCTGGGGATGCAGACTATTGACCAGCTGATCCGCGATTACGGAAAAGAGCAGGCCAACGCCATCCTGACCAATATCGGGAATGTCTTTTCCGGACAGGCAGCCGGGGAAACGGCCAAGTTCATGCAAAACCGGATGGGCAAGATCCTGCAGGAACGCCAGGCCATCAACATCAACCGGAACACCCAAAGCACCACCATTTCCACCCAGATGGATTACCTGGTACCCGAAGGAAAGATTGCCACTTTGCCTCAAGGCTATATGGTTGGACAGGTGACCGATAATTATGGGGAGCTGATCCTCCAGAAAAATTTTAACTGCTTGGTTTATGTGGATACCGAAAAGATTGAAAAGGAAGAAAAAAGCTACCAGCCGATCCCCGATTTCTATGAGTTTGATGATATCAATGAAGTGTTGGAACGCAACCGCCTGCGGATTCAAAATGATATCCGAAGGATCACCAATCAAAAGGTTATTGACAAGGAGAAAGAACAGGAAAAAGAAGAAGAAAGAACCAGGCAAACTCCAAAAGCTGAAATGTCGCAACCCACGGAATCAGATGAGTCCAATCCATCCAGTCAAACAGATCAGGGAAGTCAATCCGACCAATCTCAAACACAAATGTCATGAATAACAAGAACATAAATAGAGAAACCATCATCAAATTTAACCCGTCGCAACTGGTTAACCTGCCGGTTTTCCTATTGGGCATGATACTAATTCCCGGGCTTTGCCTGTTGGATGATCTGATCAAACTGTACCTGCCGTCCGGCTTTATACCGGAAGAAATTGAGCTTTATATCCGGAATCTGCCGGTTTATCTGGCGCTTTTATATGCAATTTACCTGGGATATCAAATTCTGAAGATATCCTGTATCCGCTATGAGATAAGCCCGGAAGAATTCCGGTATTACTCCGGAATACTTTCTCGGAAACATGAGTTTATAGAAAATTATAGAGTCAAGGATTTCAGCATTAACAGACCGCTGATTTACAGGTTATTTGGCCTTGGAAACCTGACCATTTATACCTCGGATAAAACCACCCCGGTTTTTAAAATGGAGGCCATTTCCAATCCACAAGATATTTACAAGACCCTTCGCGGCCTGGTTGAACAGAACCGCAGGGCAAAACATGTTTTCGAAGTTGATTAACACTTAAAATTAAAAGTTATGGAACAACAAAACACACGTATTAAAGTAGAAGACATCCCTTTTGACAAGCTGGAAAAAGCGGGTGTGAACAGGGATTTTGTCAAAAACATGGACCAACGGGAACTGACCGATTTTTTAAACGGTTTCCGTTCGGACAAGCTTTACACCATTAATGCAAAAATTAATGGTGAGGATTATAAAATCCCGGCCAAGCTTCGTCTGCACCAGGGAGAAGATGGCAAAGTGGATGTGAAGGTTCATCCCATCCAGCGCCTGTTTGTCCCCGATGAATACCTGGGGCACAAGTTTACCAAGGAAGAAAAAGGGGCATTATTAAATGACAAGAACCTTGGGAAGACCGTGGAGCTGACCGGTCGGGACGGTAAGAAAGATACTTATTACCTGAGCATTGATCCCAAGACCAACGAGCTGATCCCGCTTCGGGCCAAACATATCCAGGTCCCGGATAAGATCAAAGGAGTCACCTTGAGTTCGGAGCAAAAAGAAAAGCTGGGAGCCGGGCAAAAGGTGACCGTGGACGGGATGCTGGGAAAGAACAACAAAAAGTTTGGCGCCACCTTACAGGTCAACGCTGCCGAACGGAACATCAGCTTCTCTAATTTCAAACAGGAGAAGACGCAAAAGTCAGAAGACCTGAAGCAAGAAAAAAGTAAAGGAGCCATACCGAAAGTTGGTTAAAAACCACCGGTTACTTGAAATGAAAAGAAGGGGAAATATGAAATAAAGTTTCCCTTTCTTTTTGACAGAAAAATCAGAGAGAAAAAGCAGGAAAATCAAGGGTGAAATCTTAGCTCAAAGAGGGGAGTGCAAGTTGTGTTTTTGTATGCACAAAAACCTTTTCACCTTGTCCCGACCACGTCGGGAGGCCTTCCCACCTGATAGCAGGTTGGCAAAATATTCCCCTCTTTGAAAAATAACAGAAGCAGGAAAGAGTCTATGCGGCCACATTTACCAGATAAGGAAAAGCGAAACGAAATGCTGATCATCCGGATCACGAGGGAAGAAAAGATCCGTTTAAAAAGTCTGACTAAACGGGGAAAGTTCGCCTGCATGAGTGATTACATCCGGTCACGGGTTTTTAAGCAGTCAGATCGGAAAGTGATTTCCCTGGATGAAGAAGCCAATATCTTATTCAAAAGTTTGGATTATGAGCTAAATAAGATCGGGGTCAATCTGAACCAGCTCTCGAAGCGTATGAATTCCTTTTCCGGTTACCGGGTTGATGACAATGACCGGCAGCTTTTGAAACAGGCTTTTGAGATGATGCGTCAGTGTTTGATTTTGCTTCAAAAATACCTGCGTTGATTCGTTGCCCACCCTAAAAATCGGAAGATCATGGTCATTAAAATCCATCAGGCGTGCAGCACAAAAAATGCATTGTTTTACAACGAGCGTAAAGTGGATAAGAAATGGGCATCTTTTTACCACAGTCAAAACATGCCGGTTGTCAACCCGTTCCTGGGAAACAAGAACGATCGCTACTGGATTTTTAGGGAGATTGAAGACCGGAATACCCGGGTTCGAAAACCTGGGTTGCATATATCCGTTAATCCGACTATTAGTGATTTAGTTCGTTTTGGGGATGCCGGAATCCGGACTGAGATCGATAACCTGATGAACCATCTGGGCTATGGAAATCAACCTTACCTGGTCTATAAACATGCTGACCTGGAGCGGGTGCATTTTCATTTAGTTTCAACCAGGATTGATTGTGAAACAGGCAAAAAAATCAAAGACAGTTATGAAAAGGAAAAGACGCAGCGGTTTATCAAAAGCCTGGAGCAGAAATACCAGCTTACCAAAGATAATCCTCTAGAAAAATTAAATTACCGGTTTTCCGGTTCCAGCAAAGACCTGAAACAAAACCTGGAAAGCTTGTTTTCTCAGCTCAACCGGATGGAGTTTATAACTTCCAAAGAAATGTATGATCAGGCATTGCTATTATTTCAGGTGGAGATTAAAAAAGCAGGCAGGGGACATTTGGTTTTTGTGACCGATGAGCAGGGTAATCCGGTACGGCATCCGGTACGGATGAGTGATTTTGGGGAAAGACCGAAGTTTTATATGTCTGAGCAAAGCCAAATATCCAAGAGGGTTGTTCACTCAGAAAAAATGGAGGTTGGTGTTGGGATTTTAAAATCAATGATTTTGAAAGAATTGATATGGCATGGGGATGGAAAAGACGTTTTGAATGAAAAGAAAAGAAAGCATCGGCTGGAATCTAAAAAACGCAAGTATCGAAGAAAAATATAAAAGCCTCGTTCAATTGATCTATTTTGAATACCTTATCCAGTAATGTCATAATATAATAAAATAACAGGGTAAATCTTTTGAATTTTCAATATAATGATTTAATTTGCGATGTATTACGAAAATAGTAATTCAACGCAAATGTATTATTGAATGGAGACTCGGTTCGTAACATTAGAAGGCCTTGTTAATGACATTCGGGCAAAAGGGCGATATTCTTTTGGGTTGGATGAAGTTAAGCATGAGTTGGGCCTTTCTGGTAATGCTTTGAATCAGGCACTGTTCCGGTTAAAAAATAAAAATAAGATTGCCCAGATTCGTCGCGGTTTCTTTGCAATTATAACCCCAGAGTATTCCAGACAGGGCATGATACCACCAAATTTGTTTATTGACGATCTGATGCTTTCACTTGAGAAAAAATACTATGTGGGACTATTCTCTGCTGCTGCATTATTTGGCGCTGGTCACCAACAGCCAATGGAATACTATGTAATTACTGAAAAGCCGGCACTAAGGGATATAAAAGGTCAGAAATTGATTGTAAATTTCTACGTCAAGCAAGACTGGTCAGAAAACGATATTATCCAAAAGAAGACAGATGCAGGATATATAAATGTTTCATCACCTGAATTGACTGCGCTTGATTTGCTGACCTACGGAAATTTTGGTATAAACCGGGTTTTGACAATTTTGGAGGAACTGACAGAAGAAATGAAACCGTCAGATTTAACAAGAGTGGCGCGAAATTATTTTGTAACAAGCTCTATTCAGCGATTGGGTTATCTTATAGATAAGGAAATAGGCGATGAGAAGCTTGCTGTTGCTGTAAAGAGAGCATTAAAAGAAAAAAAAATACAAACGGTTCAATTATTAAAAAATGTCAGGAATAAAGGAATAACTGACCCCGATTGGAAAATCAATATAAACACTGAATTGGAAAGCGATTTATGATACCACGTAGATATATTGAAGAATGGAGACAAAATGCCCCATGGCCTGACAATGCCCAAGTTGAGCAAGATTTGGTAATTGAACGGGCATTAATAGAAATATTTTCAGACGATATATTACGTGAAAACTTGGCTTTCAGGGGAGGTACAGCATTGCATAAAATTTTTCTTAAACCTCAGGTTCGTTATTCCGAAGATATTGATCTTGTCCAGATTAAAGAAGGATCGATAAAGCCACTATTGGAACGGCTACGGGAAAGAATGAAATTTTTAGGAACTAAACGTTCTGTAAAACAAAATGTCAATAATAATACAATAGTTTATCGTTTTGAATCGGAAATTCCGCCGGTAGTCAACCTCCGTTTGAAAATCGAAATTAATTGCCGGGAACACTTTTCAGTGCTAGGGTTGAAAGAGGTAAAATTTGAAACGGAGAGTACATGGTTTAAAGGTAGTTGCTCTTTAATTTCGTATGAACTTGAAGAGTTATTGGGAACCAAGCTTCGGGCATTATATCAACGCAGAAAAGGTCGCGATTTATTTGATCTTTGGTGGGCGGCAAACAATCAGAATGTAGATCGCATGAAACTATTGAGATGTTATAATGAATACATGGGATTTGTAGTGCCAAAACCGCCAACATCTAAACAATTCCTTCAAAACCTAGATAAAAAAATAACTGAATTTGAATTTGGGCAGGATATTATTGGTTTGCTTCGTCCCGGAGTGGATTATGAACAAGTTACGGCCTATCACTGGATAAAAGATGATTTGATTGTTGACGGCTTTATGAAGATTTAATTGCATTGGGATATTGAAAAATAAAAAGGAATATATAAGAGATGGTCGAGCTCCCGTACCAACGAAAGAAGCGACTTCTGAAGTAATGAGGGCAAATAAGGATCGTAACACCAAGCCTCAGTTAATTTTAAGAAAGGCACTTTGGTCATCAGGTATAAAGGGATATAGCCTCCACTGGAAAGATGTTCCCGGAAAGCCTGATCTCGCTTTCTCAGGAATGAAGTTGGCAGTCTTTGTACATGGGTGTTTTTGGCACAGATGTCCTCATTGTAACCCTAACTTCCCAAAATCAAATATAGAACTTTGGTTTCATAAGTTCAATGCCCATCAAATGAGAGATAGAAAAAAAATTGAAGAATTAAAGAATATGGGCCGGAAAACTATTGTTCTCTGGGAATGTAAAATCAAAATCGAATAGACAAGGAGGTTGACAAAATAAAACAAGTCATAAATGATACTAAATTAGTTTGAAACATGCCACAACCTACAGTTATAGATTTCTTTTGTGGAGCTGGAGGATTTTCAGAAGGCTTTAGACAACACGGTTTTATTATAAAGGGTGGTTATGATTATTACAGGCCTGCAATTGATACATTTAATCATAATTTTGGACTGAACCTGTCCCCAAAAAATATTTTAGACTTCGAAATTTCGATAGAAGAGATTCTTCAAGTCCCAGATTCCACCGTTATCCTAGGAAGTCCTCCTTGTGTTAGCTTTTCCAATTCAAATAAATCAGGTAAAGCCGACAAATCTATGGGACTAAGGCTCACAGAATCATTTCTAAGAGTTATTGCTGTAAAGAAGTTTCAGCCCGGTTCTCACCTAAAGGCTTGGTTGATGGAAAATGTTCCGAATTCTCTGAAATATATAAAAGAATATTACTCTTTTAAAGATCTTAATCTTTCTGATTGGGCAAGATCAATTGGACAAGATCCCCAAAGCATAGCTATAACCATTAAAGGGAACTCAGCTATTATAAATTCAGCTGATTATGGCTCTCCTCAAATTAGAAAAAGAGCGATCACCGGAGAAGTAATTAATGAGAATAGTTTGATAATTCCTGTCGCTACCCATAGAGGAAAAAAAAAGAAAGGAACCTTACCATCCCATAGGACCTTGCAGGAAATTAGAGCTTACCTTCCATCCCCATTCGATTTTCCAGATAATGAGCTCATATTTGATCCTTCTTATGATATAAGTATTCCCTCACATCACTTATCTGATCATTTTTACGATACAGGATTGTATGAGTGCGAATGGAAGAACTCGGAATTTTTGAAGTTAAATCATCCCTATATGGGAAGAATGTCTTTTCCCGAAAACGAGGGTAATCCTAGTAGAACTATTTGTGCTACGAACATAGGGACTTCAAGAGAGTCAATTATATACAGATCGGAATATAGAAGAATTGGCGATGGCGAGTTTAGAACACATACAGTAAGAGAAGCAGCATGCCTTATGGGATTTCCAATTACTTATCAATTCAGTGGTGCAAGCACTTCAAAGCTTAGACTTGTTGGAAATGCAGTATGTCCAGCGGTAAGCAGATCTTTTGCTCGGGTCATTAGGAATTCATTAGATCTAGATATAGTTGAAAAAGCTATAGTACAGGAAGATGTTAATCTGAAAGGCATCTTGAATTTGAACTCTTCAGAAAGAAAGATTTTTGAGAAACTACCTATAAAAAGAACAGGTGCTCGCTTTAGGAGACATCCATTTAAATATGGAAATATTACGGTTACATTGTCTAATTATGATATTTCTGGGCAGTCTAAATCAAAGAAGTGGTTAACTTCTGTACAATACGGAAATGGTGATGGTTTCCCATCTGAAAATTATCCTGACAATTATTTTGCTCTTATGGAAAAGACAATAGCCATCTTCAATAATGGGAGAGAATTCATTAATAGAATCAATAACGGGTTTTCAGAGAGGGTGGCAGATGCAATGACACTTCAGGAAATGTATGAAAGGAGAAAAGGAGAAGCAAATTTTCTGGAGCCTACCCAATTGGTCGAAACAGTAGCCAAGATCATTGATGAGTTCCATTTTGACGAGGAAGAATTTATTCAGGAAGATGAGTCCCTACATTTCAGATATAAAAGAACAGTTCCCAAGAAACAAGTTCTTGCTCTTTATGCAATTAATAAAATTTCGTCAATAGCTAATTCAAGTAACTAGTAATGCCTATCACATTTTATCCAGAAAAACCTATTGAACTACTTGAAAAATACATTACCAAGGAGAATGGAACCCCCTTGAATGGCGAGATTGAAATCTACAGAAAGTTGTATGACGATCTCAATAGAAGTAGATCAAACTGGTGGGTATGGCATGACCTCAAATTACCGTTTCATTCTGACCGTTCCAATCCATACAGAAAGACGAGTGCTCAAATTGATTTTTTAATATTATCGGAGGAAGGCATTTTGATCCTTGAGGTCAAAGGAGGCCCCATTTCATACAGAAACAATACTTTTTACTATGGAAACAACTATGAAAATAAAATAAGTCAGAATCCATTTAGCCAGGCTGAAGGATATAAATATACAGTCCGGGACAATGTACTGAATTCAGGTAGCAAATACTTAATATGCCATGCAGTAGCTATGCCTCATTGCCACGTTAGTTTTGATTTTAGGATAATCGAGAATAGTATACTTTGGTCTGCAGCGTTTACTGATAGATATGGAAATTCTATGGAGAATTTTATTTTATCGGTATTTAAATACAACAGAGAAAAACATAAAAAGTATCATCGTAATTTTCCAAAACTTGGACTGCGAGAAATTGATGAAGTAAAAAGAATATTAAGTCCTGTAGTATATGATCTTAATCGATTCTATAATGCTGATACAAGCGAATGGTTAAATGTAAGTAATCTAGACATTCTTGACAGCCTAAGCAAAAATGATCGCATTATGATCGAAGGATGTCCAGGCACAGGAAAGACTACTCTTGCAAAGGCATTTATCGACAAACAATTAACTAAAAAAGGGCTTTACTTATGTTGGAATAACTTACTAATGCATAAAATAAAGTTTGAATTAAAGTCCCGAGATATACTCAAAACATGTGAGGTCAATACTTTATCAAAATTTATATTGAAACTCGACCAGCAACTTGTTCCCAACCAATTAATGATCCTAGATGAAGAGGAATATTATCGATTGCTAAAGGAACTTCTGGCTAAGTTAAAAAATGATGGAGCACTTCCCCAATATGATTATATGGTTATTGACGAAGGGCAGGATATCCTTGATCGTGGAGCTGATCTGCTGATCAATGAATTATTAGCCAATGGGAAAGGGCTAGAAAATGGAAAAGCTCTCTTACTATATGACATTGATCAAAGTTATTTTATAGAGGGAAGAGATGTTGCAGAAATAGCAGCATTGTTATCCGTGTATTTTGCCCACTTTAAACTTAATGAGGTAAGGCGGAGCGCTCAATGCCCTGATATCAGGAAAATGGCAGTTCGAGCAATAAATGATCCTGATTCCTTAAGTTTTGAGCTTTTTAGCTCACATCCACTTGATAGAATTAAGATAAAGTACTTTAGTTCCCTTGAAGATATAAAAAACTACATAGTGAAGAATATCCTTCGATCCATTAGGGAAAATAAAAATTCTTTAAAAGGGAGCGAATGTATTGTGCTAATAGAATCTGTCCTATTAAAGCCATCTTATGGTATAGAGCCAGGTATGCATTATTATCTTCAAATAAAAGATGTTGAAGAACTAGATCAGGATAACATTGGAGATACAAGCAATGTACTTAGATATACATCTATTCTTAAGTATAAAGGACTAGAAAAGGAGAATGTCATACTGATTGTCAGGAATCCAAGTCTGTTAAATCGTTATGAACTTTACATAGGTGTAACGAGGGCTATTGCAAACCTCGAAGTCTTAGTTGTCAATACAATTTCGGTTAATGAATGACCCTAACTCGCATATTATTCATTATTTAGATTTATTTCTATCTCGTGAGTCGGAAGACTTTGATTTAATATTTGAAAAGATAGAAGATGAACAGAAATCATCTTTCAGAAAATTCTTATTGTATCTTAATAACCTTGTGGATGATCTTTTGGATTTAAATAGTAAAAACGGCTTAAAATTTTCGCATATCCATCTTCCAGGGCTCTCTCAATGGCGTAATATAGTTCTTGAGTTTATGATCATTAAGCTCTATGTTAAAACAGCTTCAAGTCAAATTAATGCTGATACTTCAGATTTATATATCAACCATGTCTCTTCTGTAATATCAAAGGAACTAGGAAGCTCTATTCGGCTTAATACAAATGAAGGTAAACGCGATCTTGCTAAAAAGAGGGCAGAAAGAAAAAAACTAAAAAGGTTAAATTGGGATTTTAAATTGTTGCAAGAGTTGGGTTTTGATACAAGGAGAGAGAACTATCGGCCTAAATGGTTATTTCATCTTCTTGTCAAGGACTATAATTTTCTTGTTGACCGTTATTCCCCGTCTGCATTTTTCATCGAATTAAGCAACATAATTGGTAAAGGGAAATTGACATTTATGTCATATCTCTTGATAAATTCACATAAGTCCCTTAATGATCTGGATTCTTTTGATCTCGAAGAAAAAAGTATCCTAGAATATATCGAAAATATTTTGCTTTTTGACTGTACTAGCAGAAGAGCAAATCAACAATTCAATTATTTTAACCTTAGTAGGTTTAACCGTGAAGGACTGAGCTTCAGGAATTTAATGATCATAACTTTTGATGAAAAGCCCTTTCGCCTTAATAGATTGATATCAGGGCTCAGTGATGTCTCTACTCGCTATTACGAACGTCCTTCTGGACTAAACTTCCAATCATATGTAACCTTTCCTGCTGAACTAGGAGCTTTACTTGAAAATGTTCCCGATAAGCAGGTCGAAGTAAATTTTGTTACAAGTGACGATTTGATCTGGGCGAACTTTCAAGATTTGATCCATGATCATGAAAATTTATACGAGTTAATATCGATAAAGATGAGGAATATATATTCTTTATCTTTTAGTGACCAACTTAAAGAATTAATAATTGAAGATATCTTTTTGGTAGACAAGACACCTATTTTTTTATCAGAAGAGACAAAAGCAGAATTATTCAGACTGAACGATGAAGATATTCTGAGAATCAAGCTTGCATTAGAAGATGTTTTAGATATCGTGATACAACTTAACATATCTTCACGCATAGAAAATCTTATGTCTAAAACAGAGACAAATATTGTTGTGCCTTTCCATGCACTTAATTCAAGAGACGTTATTGACCTTCTAAAGAAACAGTTTCCAAATAGTATTTTTATAACGTGGAAGGAAGTAACTTATGTGACCAAAGGAGATATTATAGTATTGGATTATCGGGATTCCGGCAGATTTCCCTATTCAATTTATCCAAATCTGTTCGAATCTAAATTTTCTTCTACCCAAGATCCAAAGGGAATGTTCCTAGCAATGTTTTTTAAGCGAAATTATGATCATGCATTTTTCGAATATAATCAGACTTTATTTGAAAAGGTTGGGCAACATAGGATAAGACAAGAAAAATTTAACTGGCAGGCTTTAATCCAACAACTTCGATTGAATAAACCAGAAAACAAAATTGACTCGTATTTGTGGGATTTAGATAATTCTTATAATAGCAGTGGAGAGAGAGAGTTGGTAAGGATAAAATTTTCATCGGGAAACCCAAGAAGCTTCTATCCTTCTCAGTTGTTCATTGCAAAAGTGGAGGGAGATGAACATTATTTTCCAGTAAGAGCAGATGAAATTACTGACTATATTGTTGAAAACGCCATAAGTGTACAGCCTCTTGATGAATTATATAAAGATATAAATCTATTTGAAGCTTCGGACGAAGAAGAAAGAGAAGTCTATCAGTTAAAGAAGCACTATGATTTGACAGGTGAAGAACAGGGACATAGACTATGGAAGATACTACTGAAGAGGAAATGCGATGCAATTGGATCGGATAGCGTGTATATCCAGATAGAAAAGCTCTTATCAGACATTGGGATCACTATGATTAAACGGAGTTACTTTGAAAACTTTTGGGTAAACATTAGAAGTGATTCACTCATTCCTAGATCAAAGCGGACATTTAAGATTTTATGTGATTTTTTAGACCTTCCTGATGTTTACTTTAGGATCATGCTGAAAAAAAGAGCAAGTGAAAAGTTAGCTACTAGGGTTAGTACTATTAAGATGAATGATTTGCTTGCGGGATTAATGGAAAAGGGTATGTTTGATGACGCCACTTGTGAGCTAGCGTTTGATGAGACATTTATCAATAAACACGACCTTGATGAATTGTGGTTCAATATTGAAAACCTATCGACTGAACTTCGATCATTGGTTGATCTATTGAAACCAAACATAGAATTGGTTAAGGTTGTAAATGCTAAATTCAAAGCCATATGATCAATAAAAAACGAGAATCCCTTATACGATTTCTTAAGGAACAAACAATAGGCCCTGGAGCCATTGGATTTCGATTCATTGATGTTCAAGACAAAGAACTTCTTGACCAAGATCTTAAGGAAGAGGCATCTTGTGACTATCTTAATGAAATAATCAACAATGTGCCAGGTGCGATTTACAGTACAGGTATATTATTCCCTATCGATAGAAGCCAAAGCGCTAGGCTTGAAGCTGATCCTGATATTTCATCTGATGATGCAGATCAAGATGTGGAAGGAACACAAGAAAATGTATCTGATTCGGATATAGTTGATCCAGAGGCTTTGAGCATTAACCAGATGTACCCTAACACAATGGGGTTCACCTGTTGCGTCAGAAATGAGAATGCCTTTTCTGGGTTAAAGATTAGGATCAGAGGAAGGTATTATAAAAAAATACAAAGGAATACTATCGGTGGAAGATTTGGACTCTTATTAGAGCAGGCTAAGGAAGATTTTAGAAAGTACTTTGACTCATTAGGAGACGATAATCTTTTAAGAGACAGAGTAAAATTAAATGATATTGGCAAGAATACAATATTGACAATATCAAGGATAGAGCCAGACGAGATTGGAGAGTTGAAAGCTAAGCTGAGAGATTTTGACAGAATAAAAACTAGCCAACTTGGCAGCGATAGAGAAGGACAATATTTAAGTGGTTTCAAGGAATTCTTGTTTCGAAAGCTTCGATATAATAGTACAGATCGAGATGAACAGATTTCAATTGCCAATAAGATTAAGGAAATTGAAGAAACAGAGTGTTTTATCTCGCATCTGAATGATCTTCTTAGCATTTTTGATAGTAGAGGATATGGACTCTGGAAATCGCAAGATTTTGTTAAGGAAATTCAAATGCCATCAAGCTTTGGAGAAATAGGTCGTAAAACAGTTCTTAATTACAGAAAGTATCCAGAATTTAGGCATATCATAGAGAAAGAACTGCCAGATCATAATCAAGCTTCATTATCGATCAATGTTCAACTTAGCAAAGACTCCAGAAGACAGAATGATAATATTTTCATCAAAGTACAGTTAATCAATACCTCTACAGAGTTCACAATGCTTGAGGGGGATTCAAGGTATTTCTCAACTTTTAATGAAGTAGTTAACCAAAGATCTTTTTTTGGGGTTGGATTAAGTATTGAAACCACTGATCTAGTTCCATACAGGAATGACCTATCCAAGCTTGATAAGGAAGAGTTTTCGGAAGATGATGTTACACAAATCCTTTATCACGATTTCCAGGATTATGCAATAGGTCATGGCACTTCTGTAAAATGGTCTAAAATAAACAATGGAATGAAGATAGAATCGGAATACATTCCATCATTTGATACACCAAATGTTGACCCAATACCCAAAAATAAATATCAACTTGTATCTAATCATGGGGCTTTTGAACCAGATAATATCTTTAAAGATACTCGATTTTTACAATTCAAAGCTTTGTCAACATTGTCAGGGCTTAATAATAGTGAAGTACTGGAAGGTTTAAAGAATTTTGTAATTGCTTACGAGAACTGGGTAAACAAAAAGAGAAGGACTTTTCAGGATACAGCTTTTGCCTCAGTGGCAAAACAAGAACTGGATAAATGTTATGGCGATTATCAGAGGATGGCAATTAATATTGATACAATCCTCGCCGGAACTGAGAATACCGATAACTTATTTGCCTTTAGATTAATGAACACTTCCATGTTCATGCAGTTATGGCATTCCGTAAATGTAAGGAATAACACAGTTCAAGAATTCATGGGAAAAGATTTTGCTTCTTTTGATGACGAATTCTATAAAAATGCCAATGACGAGCTATTTGCATCAGGTGTACCTGCTGCCTGGAGGCCTTTTCAATTAGCTTTCATATTGCTCAATCTTGATGGAATCTTTCAGCGGAAGGATGACCCAATATGGGAGAAGAGGAATGGCTTGGTAGATTTGGTTTGGTTTCCCACCGGGGGAGGGAAGACTGAAGCTTACCTCGGGATAATAGCGTTGACTATTATTAACCGCAGAAAGAAACATAAATTTATAGGTGGAGGAACTGCTGTGTTGATGAGATATACGCTACGCCTGTTAACCAAACAACAATTTGAGCGTGCGTCACTTGTAATAATGGCTCTTGAGTTACTCAGAAGATGGAACAAATATGATCTTGGAACTGAACCTATTTATATAGGATTGTGGGTAGGGAAAGGTAGTCTCCCTAATTCTCTAGATGACCTTGAAGACGAATATAAAAAGATTCAAGCTGCTCAGAGCAAAAACGAATCAATACCCTCTAATAAGATTCCTTTCACAAAATGTCCTTGGTGTGGCCATCATTTTAATCCAATTTCATTTGAGAGAATAACAGATTCCAGTAATGTATATGAATACAATAGAGTATTGCTTCGTTGTTCAAACAATAAATGTTCATTTAGTGTACCAGCAAGAAAGAGGCTGAAGAGATCAGATCATGGTCCAATTCCTGTAAGCCTTTGTGATGAAGAGATTTATCAGCATCCTCCAGCATTGTTGTTTGGCACCGTAGATAAATTTGCACAACTTGCCCACAAAGTTTCTGATGAAGCGAATAATAGACATAAAGACTCGCGAAGGATATTTGGGAACGGTAATTGGGAAAACGGAAAACCAAAAGATGGTTATTTGACGCCTGACCTTATTATTCAGGATGAACTACATCTTCTTTTGGGACCGTTAGGATCTTCAGTGGGACTATTTGAGTCAGCAATTGATCAACTTTGCACGAGAACTTTAAATGGTTCTACTTTGCGACCTAAAGTCATCTCTTCGACTGCGACAACAAGGAATACTGAGCTTCAGATCATGGCATTGTTCAACAGGAAATTAAGCTTGTTCCCAAAGCCGGGGATTGAGTGTGACGACTCATTTTACTCATTCTATGAGAGAACATTTGACAATGCGGAAGGAAGGAACCCAGATTATAATTCAAAACGCAAATACCTTGGGATTCTTCCAACAGGTAGAACCCAAATGTGGATGCAGATGCGATTAACTGCAATACTAATGGTTCATCGAGCAATTTTTGAGTCAAAGGAGCTGGGGGGGAATGGGTTTCCTATTATAACTACCTATGAAGGTGATCTTGCTAAAGCTATGGATAATTACCATACGATGCTTACTTATTTTAATAGCCTTAGAGAAGTTGGTAAGACAGAATCTCAGATCAACACATACATTATCAAAGAAATAAGGAGGGTCTTTAACAGGGTATTACGTCCAGGTAAAATGATGCACAGTCTATATACCTATTTTTTGGAAAAGGGGGAACTGACTGGAAGATTATCTGGCGAAGAAGTCAATCGAGAATTAGAAAGAGTTAGCTCAAAATGGATTCCCGAAAAAAGGTTTGCACACGTAACTGAACTCGGAACGAAAGAGATAGGCTATATTCCACCAGATGTCGTGGTCGCTACAAATATGATCTCGGTAGGGATAGACGTATCTCGGTTCAATACGATCATCATGAATTCTATGCCCAGAAACTTGGCTGAATACATACAAGCAAGTAGTCGAGTGGCAAGAAGCACCTATGGTATTGTTCTGACTGTTCATCACCCGTTCCGGGCGAGGGATATTTCTCACTATGAAAAGTTCATAGAGTTTCATGAGAAGATGTATAGTTATGTTGAACCTATATCAATAACTCCTTTTACTCAAAAAGCTGTAACAAGATATCTTGGACTTTATATGGCAACTATGTTGCGCCACAGAACAAGGTTTGTAAACCGAAATTCAGCATCAGCAATAGCAACACTTTCTTCTAACCAGATTGAGGAACTTATTGGCTCACTTGCTTTGCATTTTCAAGAAAGAGAGGTCTGCATAAGAAACATGAATGTACCTGATGTCGTTAAGAATCTGTTGCAGGAAGAGAATGTGGACTTCATTGAAGCCAAACTTCGTGGAGCCATTGATCAATGGAAATCAGTAGCGTCGGATACTATGACCGAAGGGAAACAACTAGTCTTTAATAAGAAAGCAAAAAAGGCAACGCCGGCACAAGAACAACTTTATATCGAAATTGATGAATATGAAGAAAATGTGGAGAATAAAGACTGGCAGATACCTCAATCGCTCAGAGTGATTGAACCGGAAGCGGTAATTAAGATTAAATCTAAGTAATATGAATATACTAACTACAAATCAGTATAATCAAGGGGTTGGCCGAAGCAAGATATTGTCTTCCTCTTCTGGGGTGGGGGCAATTATTACAACTAAATCAGGATATTATGTACTTATCTCGGATGTTAATCAATGGCGGTTTATAGCATCTGCTCAACGAGATATTTCCAAGGTTCGAGAAGAATTCACGACGTCAGAATGGTATAGTAAAGCAAAAAAAAGAGCTCAAGAAATTGGACTTTCTGTACTAGATGATCAAAGATTTATAGAGTTTTTACGTATTGAAAAAGAAATACCAAATCTGTTGTGTCTAATATCTATACCTCATCTGGCTTTAAATGAGCATTATAATACTGTAAATGTTAGCAACAACCCGGTGATCAGTGCCATCAACCAAAATGGCGGTTCCGTTAAGACTGAGGATTTTATGATTTTCGGCACTCATTTTCCAAAGTGGTTCAAGAATCGAAAAGGAGAATTGAAACAATATAAGGACTGGAAAGAGTTGTGGCGGAACAAAAATTTGAAAATGAAATTTTTCGCTCCCCCAAGAGATGCAAACGATCCGGTGCTAGGTGCTAATAAAACTCCTCTTCCTCCGTTAAAGGCAAAAGACATTGATGGAATTGAAGAGGATATTCCATTAAGGCATCAACTAACTCAGACGAATCTAATACTTATCTGCGCGAATGGACATTTATCTGATGTCCCATGGAGCAAATACTTGAAATGGAAGTCAGATAGAAATGGCCCTACTAATAGAGGTCATGACCTTTTAACATATGATGATTGTTGCACCAATCCAAAACTAAAATGGTCAGAAAGTACCACAAAATCGGAAGGTTACTCAAGTATTTATATTGAATGTTTGAACTGTAATAAAAAAGAGAATCTAGAAGGAATAAATAACCTATCCCCATATTGTTTGGGCGAAAAGCCTTGGGGAATAGATATAGAGGGATCAAACATTGCCATACCGAGAGACGATTCTTGCCAGGGTATTAATAATCAAAGACAATCTATGCAATTAACTCTTGTAACGAGTAACAATGTCTACTTTTCTAATGGTTTTTCAAGTTTATATATTCCCAAACATCTAATTAGTGGAACTGACGAAAGATTGATTGAAACATCTGAGAGATATGAAAAAAAATATAAATCTTATCTTGATGTTTTTCCGGGAGAAAGTAAAAGAGATTTCTTTAATAAGGTAATGACTCCAGAAAAGCTAATTAGTGATGGATACCAGGATTACCTTGATAATATTGAAGATTTCCATCACAAGTTACAAGGTGTCTTTTTAGATGAAATAGATCAAGTGGTGCAAGATACTCATGAACACTATCGATGGGAAGAATATCAGTGCTTTATGAATAATACCATTTCACCGATAAGAAACGAAGGCATTTCATTCAAGGATATTCAAATTCCAGAACTAGTTTGTGAGTATTTTAGCAAGATACAACAGGTAAATGAATTAAAAATTTCGCAAGTACAACTTGATTTTACACGTGTCAGACCTAGTGAAAGGATAATGCTTGACGGGGAAATACAAAATACTGGAAACGGCCAGCAAATATTTTCAATTGAAAGGAATGAAGTGTACGTTCTACCAGCAAATGAAACTTATGGAGAAGGAATATTCTTCGGATTTAATGAAGTGTTGATACAACAATGGTATGAATTAAACAGAGCAACAATATCCTCTCGCTTAGAAAGTATATTACGCACTTTAGATGAAAATAGTCGTGGCTCTGGTTCGAGGCAAAGGATCATCAGTGATGGCATTTATAGAGGGGCTAAATCTTTATTAATACATTCGTTTTCTCATATACTAATGAGAGAATTAGAATTCTCCTGTGGGTACCCGACAGCTAGTCTAAAAGAACGACTATTTATATCCCCAAGGATGTCAGGTGTACTTATATATACAACTGAAGGAGCAGAAGGTAGTATGGGAGGCCTTGTTTGGCAGGGGCAACCGGGCAAGATCGAAGACCTAATAATAAAGGGACTAAACCGTTCTTTTGATTGTTCATCTGACCCCCTATGTTGGGAATCTGATGGTCAGGGTTTATTCAATCTTAATTTGGCTGCATGCTTTTCTTGTTCTTTAGTTTCTGAAACAGCTTGCGAAGAATGGAACTTAGGCCTAGATCGTAGAATACTTGTAGATCCAGTGTTTGGGTTCTTTAAAGATCTATTGACTAAGTAGTTATATGGGAAAGGTAAAAACGTTCAGCGATAGAAGGCTTGATAGACATTGCATATACTGTGGCAATGAACCCAATTTTTGGGAAACATCCACTACCAATTATAGTTTTTCCCAGTTCAAAATCATTTTTTTGGATCAAATTGGATTATTTTGTATATTTGTACGTAACAAACTCATTTCAAATTGATTGAACACTGATCAAATTTCAGGTGAGTTAAACGGTGAGTTCTTTCTGGAAACATTTCGATATCTTTCTGATAATAAAATATTTACAGGACACAAGACGAATCCTGGTATCCCGACTTGAAAATCAAAGAGTTACAAATCAAAAATTTGTAGCTCTTTTTTATTTGCAAGTAATCTGCAAGTCGTTTTTGGGATCAGATGATATTTCCGGTGGATTAAATTTTCAAGCATAAATTTTAGCGACTCTGAAAAGGAAATATTTTACATCGCTCACTCCTCTCAAAACTGCTCTGAAAGCTTTCAGTTTAGCGTTGTAGGATTCTGCTGAGGCATTGAGTACTACGGTTATCAAAGAAGTTCAATATTTCCAGGTAATGGGTGTAGATTGTTGCAGAGATGGTGTTGAAAGATTCGAAGCCTGAATCAGTTACCTGGTTGTACCATTTTGCCAGTTTGGTGTAAGCTGGCACCTTTGTCTTTTGTAAGTGAAAAGATCATTCGCAGAGAATGGGTCAGGCCATAAGCTTGTTTGATGTCGGGATATTGGGCAAACAGGATCTTTGCTCTTTGCTTTTGTGTATTGGACCATTTGTCGGCTGATTTGAAAAGCAGGTATCTGCTCCGGGCGAGGAGTTGTCTTTTTGTGTCCCCGTTGTCAAAGCGAAAAGGCACATATTCTGTTTTTTCCCAGCGGGCATTGTCTATGGCATTGGTTTCTTCATTGATCGCATCCCATCTGTGTTTGACACGCATTTCCTGTAGTGCTTCATAGGCCAGTTTCTGCCTATGGAAACGATCGATAACCTTTGTTGCCTTGGTAAAACAACGTTTTACAATCAGGTTCATTGATCCGGCCATATCAAAGGTGACTTCATCAACCTTGTCGCGTAATTTTTGGGGGATGTTCATCAAGATTTCAATAACTGATTCCGACTTTGTCCCTTTAATCATGGCAACCAATGCACCTTTTTGCCCTTTTGCTGCTGATCGGGTAGTTGTCCAAATATTCCTTTTAAAAAAGACGCGAAACTTTTGGTGTAACGCGTTCCTTCGGCTGTTGTATCCCAGCTGTTGCTGATGATTTGCCCCGTTTCTTCAACTTTCCATTTCCGCCTCCTTATGTGAAGAAACACCGCCCTGCCTCGTGTTGAAAAGTCTTGTACGGCTACCGGGGCATGGAACCCATTTGAGCTAAGCTTAACATGTTTGTACGCCGGAGGAGAAACGTTCAACTCATCCAGGTAAACATCAATGAACTTATCCTTGGTTTTTACATCGGTGATCTCAAAATAATCAAACAGTTCTTCCGGTAGAATGGCTTTGATATGCAGTTTTATTGGCTTTGTTTCGATCCCATTGCTGTGGTCTAAAAATAACCAAGCAAAGATCTACTTATTTTTTACTCCACCTACTTTTTAAAGTGATCCCTATTTGCGTTTTCTTATGCCGCTTTGCATCAAAAAGAGCCTGTAAGTGTTGACTTACAGGCTCTTGCTTCTTTTTACTTTGTTTTCCAGCGGAGAGAGAGGGATTCGAACCCCCGGACCCGTGAAGATCAACGGTTTTCAAGACCGCCGCATTCGACCACTCTGCCATCTCTCCGTGATGTGGCGGCAAAAGTAGATGAATTTTTCAAAACTCAAAAACAATTGCAAGAAAAAAACTTCTGATTTCAAAAAAAAAAAAGCAAGCTAAGAGTTGCTTTTTTAAATCTTATTTTAGAATTTTATAAAACTTAAAATTAGAGCGACGGAAAGTGTTGATTTTACTGATGTTTTAAGAAAATTTGTCGCATCTTTGATATTTAATAACGGTAACTATGTCAATAAACAAGTAATAATAATCAGTTTATTTTTAACCCTAAACATGTTTTCCTATGAACAAAGCTCAATTAATTGATGCCATTGCTGAAAAAGCAGGTCTTACTAAAGCTGATGCCAAAAAGGCGCTTGACGCATTTGTTGAATCTACAACCGATGCATTGAAAAACGGCGACCGTGTTGCATTGATCGGATTCGGTTCTTTTGCAGTTTCTACTCGCAGTGCCAGAACTGGTAGAAATCCTCAGTCAGGAGCTCCTATTGAAATTCCTGAAAAGAAAGTAGTAAAATTCAAACCAGGTGCAGAACTTACTGATACAATCTAGTATTGTCCTGAAAGAAATTCTGAAAGGGTGGCCGTTTAAAAGCCACCCTTTCTTATTTTTGTCCTTTCATCAAGCTGCAATTCAATATGAATCAACATTTAATCAACTATCTTTCCGAATTCGTCACTTCCGAACGGCTCGACCTGTTTGAACGGACATTGGCGCAGCGCACCCGTTACCTGACTATTGCCCTTGAAGATATTTACCAACCGCAAAATGCCAGCGCCGTTCTGCGCACGGTAGATTGTTTCGGACTACAAGATGCCTACATCATTGAAAACAATAATAAATTTGAAGTTGACCGCGAAGTTGCCATGGGTGCAACCAAATGGCTAAACCTTAAAAAATTCAACAAAAAAGAGAACAATACCCAGGAAGCAATCAAGTACTTGCGCAAAAAGGGCTACCGTATTGTTGCCACCACGCCACACGAAGGCGACATCAACCTGGAAGATTTTGACCTGAGCAAAGGGAAAACAGCCCTGTTCTTTGGAACAGAACTAACCGGAATTTCAGATATTGTAAAAAACGAAGCCGATGAATTTCTGAAAATCCCCATGTACGGCTTTACCGAAAGTTTTAACATATCGGTGTCAGCCGCCATCATTTTACATCACCTCACTCACCAATTACGGTATCACACCGACCTGGACTGGCACTTGACACCGCAGGAGCAAGCCGAAATAAAATTAAGCTGGTTGCGCCGCTCTATCAAAACGTCAGCCCTAATTGAAGAACAATATAAGCTAAAGCTAAAAGAAGGATTATGAATGAAGTATTTGTTGAGAAATTTGACGACATAAAAATTTTACGGTTTTGGCTAACCGGGTTCGATCAGTTGAGCCTCAACCAAAAACAGTATATCTATTATCTGAGTGAAGCAGCCCGCTGCGGACGCGATATTTTATGGGATCAAAACAACCGCTACAATTTAAAGATCAGGAGACTACTCGAAACTATTTACCGGTCTTATTCCGGAAGGCGTGACACAGCTGATTTTGAAGCGTTTCACACATACCTGAAAAAGGTTTGGTTTGCCAATGGTATCCATCATCATTATTCAACCGATAAGTTTATCCCGGGCTTCAACCGATTAACCTTCGAAACATGGATACAACAATCGGAATTAGATGATTTGAAGCATGATCGTGATCTGGAAGACCTGTTGGACGTCATCTTCAACCCGGCACGGGAAAGCAAGCGGGTGAGTCTGGACAGCAACAAGGACCTGCTTGAAGCGTCGGCCATGAATTATTACCAGGCTGTTTCACAACAGGATGCCGAGCTGTTTTATGACGAAAAACGCAAGGCAGCCGGGCAGCAGGCTCCATCGTTCGGGCTGAACAGCCAACTGGTGAAAAAGGACGGCCAATTGCAGGAAGTGATTTGGAAGGCGGACGGGAAATATGGCTCGGCCATCCGGAAAATCATTTTTTGGCTTGAAAAGGCCATTCCATTTGCTGAAAACGAATTGCAGCAGGAGTCGATCCGGAAATTAATCGCTTATTACGAAACAGGCGATTTGAGACTATTTGACGAATACAGCATCTTGTGGGTGAAAGAAAATCAGGGCCAGGTGGACTTTGTGAACGGGTTCATTGAAGTTTACGGCGACCCGCTGGGAATAAAAGGCAGCTGGGAATCCATCGTCAATTATAAAGATATGATAGGCAGCGAACGCGCCCGGATTTTATCGGAAAACGCGGCCTGGTTCGAAGCTAACTCACCGGTTGACGACGACTACAAAAAGAAAGAAGTTAAAGGTGTAAGCGCCAAGGTAATCCATGTGGCCATGTTGGGCGGCGACTGTTACCCTCACACGCCGATTGGGATCAACCTGCCCAATGCCGATTGGATCCGAGAAATCTACGGATCAAAGTCGGTTACCATCGAAAACATTACGCACGCCTACTTCATCGACTCGCTGAACAACGGCATGTTGGAAGAATTTGCCGCTTCACCTGCTGAAATTGAACGCGCCCGTAATTACGGCCAACTGGCAGGCAACCTGCACACCGATCTGCATGAATGTCTGGGCCACGGGTCCGGCCGGATGCAGCCCGGCGTAAGAACCGAAGATCTGAAAAATTACTATTCCACCCTGGAAGAAACACGCGCCGATTTGTTTGCTCTGTATTACATCGCCGACAACAAACTTCTCGAATTGGGACTGGTCCCCTCACCCGAAACCGGCATGGCCGAATACGATGCCTACCTGCGTAATGGCTTAATCACTCAACTCACGCGCATTGAGCCCGGGAAAGACCTGGAGGAATCGCACATGCGCAACCGCCAGCTGATTGCCCGCTGGGCTTACGAGCATGGTCAGGACGAAAACATGGTTGAATTTATTTATCGGGACGAAAAAACGTACGTCCGGATTAATGATTATCTGAAATTGCGCGATCTTTTTGGCCAATTGTTAAAAGAAGTGCAGCGGATCAAATCGGAAGGCGATATCGAAGCAGCCAAAGCCCTGGTAGAAAGCTACGGCGTAAAGGTTGACCGGAAGTTGCATGACGAAGTGCTCGAAAGGTTTAAAAAGCTGAACATTGCCCCCTATGCCGGATTTGTCAACCCCGAACTTGTACTGGTGAAGAACGATGCAGGCGAGGTGGTAGATGTGGATGTCGATTATTCATCGGGATATACCAAACAAATGCTGGCCTATTCCGACAAATATGGCTTTCTGGCTTAAACAGCAATAGTTGACACTACAATAGTCTGACTAATTCAGTGAAGGAGAAGGGGCCTCAGCTTCTTCTCTTTTTTTCTTGCTGAGGATATGAAGCGACGAATTGAACAACTGCACTGTAAAACAGAAGGTGCTGCCCACCTCAGGTTCACTTTCAACCCGGATTTGCCCACCCACCTTTTCGACAAACTCTTTGCAAACCGACAAGCCCAAGCCGGTACTTTTTTCGCCTTCGGTACCATATTGAATATGGCGGGCATCCGGATCGAACAGTGTGTTAACCTGCTCCTCCGACATACCCGTACCGGTATCGCGCACAAACACCCATACTACCGGTCCGCGTACCTCAAACCAAACATCCACCCGGCCAAAACGCGGTGTAAACTTGATGGCATTGTTTATCAGGTTTCGGCAAATCGTTTTTACCATGTTCCGGTCGGCCCACACGACACTATCTTCCTGCTCATTACAAATCAGCGTAATTTCCTTGTCGGCAGCCACCGGTTCATACAGATGAAAACATTCATCCATGATCTCGTTCAGGCTAACCTTTTCCCAGAAGGGGTTCAAGCTATTGGACTGGCTTTTTGCCCAGCTTAGCAGATTATCCGTCAACTCCAGCACATAGTCGTTTTTTCGATCCATTTGTCTCGCCATATCGTTTACCGCTTTAAAATCGCCATCACGCAAATAAAAATTAATCAGCTTCGAAAAGTTCGAAATAGAGACCAGCGGGCTTCTCAGATCGTGGGCAATTATACTGAACAGTTTGTTCTGGGTATTGATGGATTTCTGCAACTGCTCATTTTGCTGCTTTATTTGGATCTGTTGCTGGAAAATATGCTTGCTTTGGGCCTGCAACAACCGGTTAATCCGGCGGTAGTAATAATAGAAATAGACAAAAATACCCAGAATGACCAGAATGAATGAGGCAATAAAAATTAACGAATTACGCTGAGCCCGTTGGATTTTAAGTTCATCTTCCTTAATCAGGTTTTCTTTTTCAAGTAAACTGATCTGGTTGTTCTTTTTCTCGGTTTCGTATTGCTTTTCCAGCTCCAATACTTTCTCCGTCGTGGCAACCTGATACAGGCTGTCGTTCAGCGCATCCCACTTTCGAAAATAGTCCAGGCCCTTCGATACCCGCTCCCGGCTACCGGTTTCTTCAGCAATCATAAGATTGTTAAAAAATAGGTTCCGGTAATTTCCCAGGATCGAGTTGGGGTTATTGGCTTCTTTGGCAATTGAAAGTGATTTAAAATAATATTTTTCAGCATTCAGATAATCACCCCGGTCATAGTTAATCGCTCCCAAAACCCGGTAACAACGTTCAATTTTAATCGGGTCCCCCATCTTTTCACCATCAGTCAACGATTTTAGAATATACTCTTCGGCTTTTGCCAACCGGTTCTGCAGGTAGTAGAGTGTTCCCAGGTTATAGGTTATTGTTACCAGATTATCTAATTGATCGGTACCTTGTAATTCGTGATATGCCTTTTGATAAAACTCTTCGGCTTTTGTGTATTCCTGAAGACTTCCATAAACATTCCCGATATTCATCGCCAGAAAAAAACGTTGCTCCGGGGTAAGTTGAAAGAAGTAATTACGTTCCAGTATCCCAAAATATCTCAGCGCATTATCGTAATCTTTCATTTTCCGGTGAACAATTCCCAGATTATTTAAGATGAAAAATCGGAGATCAAACGAATCTGAATCAGTTAAAAGTTTTTCAGCCTGCACCAAATTCGCAACAGCCGAGGTAAAATCATAACTCTTTTGCTGCGTCTTAGCCAATTCGGTATGTGCTTTTATAGATAAGATACGATCTCCCGTCGATTGGGAATAATCCAATACCTTTTCCAAGATAAGCTTTGAAGAATCGGGATATCCAAGTTTGTAGTAGATTCTGCCCTGGTCAGTCATTACTTCCCAGGCAATCGCCTGATTGTTGGCCTCAATCGCTTGGCTATAAATATGTCTGCTTAAAACTAATGCGCTGTCTGTATTTATTTCTATTAGTTGCTTCAATTCTTTTAATTGGCTGCTTATTCTTATGGAATCAGCTTCCGGGCTTGATGCTGAGCAACAGAGAGAAATTGACAGGACGATTGAAAAAGTTAAGAAAACCTTGATTAATTCTCTCATCGCGAAATAGACTTGAATAATTTTAAGCAAAAGTAATCGATAAAAACCTTGACTTTAACGACATCGTCACTGGTAGTTGGCATGAGAAGCTTTCCTTATTCTGCCCCATCGGTAAAGTCAACATGGGTATCTTTTGGTTCCGCAGGAGCATAAGTTCCTGTTGTCGATTTTTGTTCAACAACGCATTTTACCGTTTTGTAAGCGACAGATTTGTCAAGATCGATAACAACTGACGTTGAAATAATCGGTTCGTCCGGTCCGTTTACCAATTGGATTTGATCGGATACCGTGATGATAACTCCCCAATACTTTTTACCACCTTGTTCAATTTCTTGCTGAACAATACCGGTGATACAATTATTTTTTGTCGTTTGGAGGACAACTCCAAGTAAATAACTTTGATTTGTTTTAGTTAAACTTAAATACGGCTTGTGTAATTCCATCGATGTATGGGTTAATGGTTTATCGTGCCTAATTTAATTAATTATTTAGTCTCCATCCAGACAAACCGTCTGAATTGTAAAAAATGCCCGCATCGGCAAACAAATAAGCGGTCACAGGCGTATCCGAATTGTACGATTTGAAAACGGTGATAAAAACCATTTGCCATGAAGTTGGGCCACATCATATTTATATTGACTGTTTTTCTGCTATTATCCGGCTGCATGGTTTTTTCCTTTTATCCGCTTTACAGGCAGGAAGATTTATTTGCCAACGATCTACTGGTGGGCGAATGGCTGGAAGAAGATTCGGCCAGCTGGCAGTTCGACTTTTACTACCGGGGAGAAGAACATTTACCGGAAAATCGCGACAGCACCTCCTTCCTGCTTCATATCAAAGACCCGGACCGCAAGGAAGCCCGGCAGGCAAGTTTCAGGGTGCATATCATCCGGTTGGCCGGCCATTATTTCCTCGATTTCTTCCTGGAAGAATATTTTTGCGATGATGTTGACCTGTTTGACCTGCACCTGATGCCCGTGCATAGTTTTGCCCGGCTCGATTTGCAGGATTCGTCAGCAGTCATTCGCTGGTTCGACCCTGCCTGGCTGGAGGACCTGTTCAAAAAGAAGCGGGAACAGATCTCTTTTCAGGACAATGGAGACAGTTTTTTACTGACTGCAAAAACCGAGGAACTGCAAAAATTTGTGGCCAAACATGCGAATAACCCGAAGGCCTTTTCCGGAGGCGTAGTGATGGAACTTCGGCGAATCACCCGATGAGCTGGCCATCTTTCATCCCAACGCAAACCAAGCTGACACCTCCTGCCGGTAATCCTTTTCCTGCCTGTGACGAAAAGTATTCGTGCGCGGCACAGGAACATACTGCTCCCGGTAAATTTCCAGATTGACAACAATATCGCGCAGTGCTTCGATAAACAGGGTGACCTCAGCATTCGTCATGGTAGGGTGCAACGACCAGCGCACCCAGCCCGGCTTGTCCGACAAGTCGCCATGATTAATTTTATCGGTGATTTCGGAAGATTGCTCGTAGCTCACTTCCAGCAAAAAGTGGCCGTAGGTTCCGGCACAGGCACAGCCCCCGCGCACCTGAATGCCATACAAATCGTTCAGCAAACGTACCAGCAGGTTGTAATGAATGCCCGGCACATAAAAAGAAATCACCCCCAGCCGGTTGCGCTGGTTGTTGGCCAGGATGACGACTTCGGGAATACTGTCGAGCCCGGCAAAAGCCAACTGAAGCAACTCTTCTTCGCGGGAACGAATCCTTTCAATGCCCATTTGGTCTTTCAACTGAAAACAGAGGGCCGTGCGGATCGATTGTAAAAATCCGGGGGTTCCGCCATCTTCCCGCGCTTCAATGTCGTCAACATACTTGTATTTGCCCCAGGGGTTGGTCCAGTCCACCGTGCCGCCGCCCGGATGGTCGGGCACCGTGTTGTGGTACATCGACTTGTCGAACACCAACACACCCGATGAGCCCGGCCCGCCCAAAAACTTGTGCGGCGAAAACATCACGGCATCCAGCTTCATCATCGGGTCGTCGGGGTGCATGTTAATCTCGTCGTAAGGCGCCGACGCAGCAAAATCGATAAACGCCACTCCCCCGTATTCGTGCATCATGCTGGCCAGCTCGTAATACGGCGTACGGATGCCGGTTACATTGGAACAGGCCGTGAACGACCCTATTTTAAACGGACGATCTTTGTATTCTTCCAGCTTTTTGCGCAGATTTTCGGGGTCAATCTGTAAATCGGCCCCCGGTTCAACAATGACCACATCGGCAATGGTTTCGTACCAGCTGGTGTGGTTGGAGTGGTGCTCCATGTGCGAAATGAAAACCACCGGTTTCTCACGTTCTTTGATGCAGGCTTTCCCCGAAATCTTTCCGCACAGCTTCAACCCTAAAATCCGCTGAAACTTGTTGATGACCGTCGTCATGCCAAAACCGGCAGTGATGATCACATCGTTGGGGCCGGCATTCACATGCTGCTTGATGATTTGATGCGCCAAATGATAAGCGCTGGTCATCAGCGCGCCCGTCTCACTGGTTTCGGTGTGTGTGTTGGCCACAAACGGCCCGAAATCATGCGCGAGCTTCTCCTCGATCGGTCGGTACAAGCGGCCGCTGGCAATCCAATCGGCATACAAAATTTTCTTTTGCCCAAACGGGCTTTCAAAGGTTTGGTCAATTCCGATGATCTGCTCCCGGAAGAAGCTGAAATAATTTTCGAGTGTTCCCATGGTCAACAGTGCTGGCGAATTGAGCACAAAATAAAGCCATTCGCCTGACATAAAAACAGAAATAAATCACATTTCACGGCACAACTTTCCGATGAAGTTGCCAATCAGGGTGACAATTCGTCATTTTTAACTACTGGCACACGCTTTGAAAAAAAGACCTTCGTTAAATCAGATGTTAAACTCAAAAAATAAGATAACCATGCAAAAAGGTAAAATTGGCGTATCAAGCGACAACTTATTCCCGATCATTAAAAAATTCCTGTATTCCGATCATGATATTTTTCTGCGCGAGATTGTATCGAACGCGGTGGATGCGACCCAAAAACTGAAAACATTGGCCGCCCGCGGCGAAACCAGCGTTTCGGTTGAAAATGCCGCCGTGCGCATTTCGCTGGACGAAGATAAAAAGACCATCACCGTATCGGACAATGGCATCGGGATGACTGCCGAAGAAGTGGAAAAGTACATCAACCAGATTGCCTTCTCGGGCGCCAACGAATTCCTCGACAAATACAAGAACGACGCGAATGCCATCATCGGCCACTTTGGGTTGGGTTTTTACTCGTCGTTTATGGTTTCGCACAAGGTTGAAATCATCAGTAAATCGTACAAAGAAGGTGCACAGGCCATCCGCTGGGAGTGCGACGGCAGCCCCGAATATATCCTGGAAGATGCCGACCGCACGGAAGTGGGCACCGACATCATCATGTACATCAACGAAGAGTCGGAAGAGTTTGTAAACAAAGCGCGTGTTTCCGAAATCCTGAACAAATACTGCAAGTTTCTGCCTGTGCCCGTCGTTTTCGGAAAGAAAACCACCTGGAAAGACGGCAAGGAGGTGGATACCGAAGAGGATAACCAAATCAACGATATTGCACCGGCCTGGACCAAAAAACCGGTTGACCTGAAAGATGAAGATTACGCTTCGTTCTACCAGCAGTTGTACCCGTACAGCGAAGAACCGCTGTTCAACATCCACCTGAACGTGGATTATCCCTTCAACCTGACCGGTATTTTGTATTTCCCGAAACTGAAAAATACGATCGAGGTCCAGAAGAACAAAATACAGCTGTACAGCAACCAGGTTTTTGTGACCGACTCGGTTGAAGGCATTGTGCCCGAATTCCTGACCCTGCTGCACGGGGTGATCGACTCGCCCGACATTCCGCTGAACGTGTCGCGCTCGTACCTGCAAAGCGATTCGAACGTGAAAAAAATCAGCACACACATCACCAAAAAAGTGGCCGACCGCCTCAGCCAGCTCTTTAAAGACAACCGCGAAGAGTTTGAAAAAAAATGGGACGACCTGAAGATTTTCATCGAATACGGCATGCTCACCGACGAAAAATTTGCCGAAAAAGCGATGAGCTTCTTCCTGTTCAAAAATACCGACGGCAAGTATTTCACCTTCGAAGAGTACGAAAAACTGATCAAGGACAGCCAGACCGACAAGGACAACAACCTGATTTATTTGTACACCAGCCACCTGGAAGACCAGTACAGCTTTATCCAGGACGCCAAGAACAAAGGCTACGATGTGCTGGTGATGGACGATGTGCTGTCAACGCACCTGATCAACCAATTTGAGCAGAAACATACCGATAAACGTTTTGTGCGCATCGACTCCGATGTGGTGGACCACCTCATCCGCAAGGAAGACCCGGCCGACCACCTGAGCTTTGAAGAACGCCAGGAGCTGAGCCCCGTGTTCCAGTCGGTTTGCCCCGAAACGAACGGCGTGAATTACGTCATCGACTTCAAAAACATGGGCGAGCAGGCCCAACCGATGGTCATTACCCGCAACGAGTTTATGCGCCGCATGAAAGACATGAGCAAGCTGCAAGGCAACGGCGGCATGAACTTCTACGGCGACCTGCCCGAAAGCCTCAACCTGGTAGTCAATACCGATCATCCGCTGGTGAAAAAAGTGCTGGCCGAGAAAGACGAAGTGCTGAGCGCTGACCTGACCCAACTGAACGATCAACTGGCCGCTTTAAAAGGCGAACAGGAAGGGCTGGAAAAAGCCAAAGAGGGTAAAAAAGACGAAGAAGTGCCTCAAGCCGACAAAGAAAAGCTGGAAGATGTGCGCACTAAAATTTCCGGTCTGGAAGATGAAAAACGCGACAAGCTGAAAGCTTTCGGTAAGGACAACAAACTGGCCAAACAGTTGGTTGACCTGGCCCTGCTGGCCAACGGACTGCTGAAGGGCGAAGACCTCGACAAATTTGTACGCCGCAGCGTAGAACTGATCAAGTAAATCAGTCATCACCATAAAACCGAAAAGCCATCAGCAAAAACACTGGTGGCTTTTTTGCTTGAAGACCTAATCCAAAGTCATCAGGAATGCAAGATGTGCCTCAAGGAATCCGCCAACAGCGTTAAGGAACAGACGATGCACGCTAAGGAACCGAAAAAATAGGTTAAGGAACAGGAGAAGAACGTTAAGGAATGGAAGAAATGCGTTAAGGAACGCGCAAAACATGTTAAGGAACAGCTCGTGACCGATAACAACCCAATTCCCTTGAAATTCTAGTTCAATCCCCGTTCTTTCAAAATGCGCAGGGTCAAGTCGAAAGCGGGGGCGGCCATTCCACCGTGATCGAAACCGTCCAGCTCGTACAAATAGGTCTGCTGGTGCCCGGCCACTTTCATCATACGGTACATATACGCATTCTCTTCGTAGCGCCCCAGCATTTCCAGTTCGCGGCCGCCGGTAATCAGGTACAGGGGCGGAGCGTCGGGACGAACGTGAAACAGCGGCGCCAGGGCATCAACAACCGGCTGTGTTCCCGGGATACCGCGCTCGTCGCGGATGGTAAAGTGCGTAATGGTATGCCCACTGAAAGGAACAAGTGCGGCAATCCGGTCGGCATCAACGCCAAAAGCAGCCAGATACTGCTTATCCAGGCCAACCATGCTGGCCAGATAGCCTCCGGCCGAATGTCCGGAGACCACAATCTTTTCAGCCGAACCGCCAAATTCTTCGATGTGCCGGAACACCCAGGCCACAGCAGCCGCGGCATCTTCGATATACGCCGGGCTTTTCACCTGAGGACTTAACCGGTAGTTTACCGCCACCACCGCAAAGCCCTGCTCTTTCCAGCGGTCGGGAATGAATTTTTCGCCCCCGGTAATTCCCCCGCCATGAAACCAAACAATGGTGGCAAAATCCTTCTTCCCAACCGGATAGTAAACATCCAGGCGGCAACGCTCGTTCATGTAATCGGTCAAACCGTCATTCTCACGGTACAACAGATTGGTTTCGGTTTTATAAGAAATCGTTTCCTGTGCTTGCACGGAGAAGGACAGCAGGAAAAACAGTGCAAAAATCGAGGGGAATAATCGAATAGAATTCATGGTTTGAAGTATTGGTTTGGACGCATAAAGATAGCAGAAAAGGAAAAATAAACTGAAGTATATTTCGTCCCTACGGGACTGGGATGCCTTTTGCAACTTCTTTCTCTACCAATATCTGATCCCTGACGGGATGTCGGACATGCCGGACAAAGTATTGTTCGAGGTAAAAAGTAGCACAGAATGATCTGTACAGTCCCGGAAGGGACTTAATATGGGTAGTAAAAGATAGTTCGCCCCAATTCTTGAAGTCCCTTTGGAGACGTAATAAAAACAAGAGATACAGAAATATCAAAAAATATTAACCGGATACCATTCGATACCTTTTCTAAAAAACCTGCATCTTATGCAGCTTGAAATAGTGGCCTTCCCGGGCAATCAGCTCGTCGTGGGTGCCTGTCTCAACGATTTTTCCATCGAGCAACACACAAATCACGTCGGCATTTTTGATGGTTGACAGGCGGTGGGCAATCACCAGCGAAGTGCGGTTTTTCATCAGGTTTTCCAACGCCTGCTGCACCAGTTTTTCCGATTCGGTATCGAGCGCCGAGGTGGCTTCGTCGAGAATCAGGATGGGCGGGTTTTTCAGGATGGCCCGCGCAATGGAAATGCGCTGTTTTTGCCCGCCCGACAATTTGTCGCCACGGTCGCCGATATTGGTTTGGTAGCCATTTTCGGTGGCCATGATAAATTCGTGCGCATTGGCAATTTTGGCGGCGTTGATCACATCTTCCTCGGTAGCACCTTCCACGCCAAAAGCAATGTTGTTGAAAAAGGTTTCGTTGAACAGGATCGGTTCCTGGTTTACATTGCCCATCAGGTTGCGCAGGTCGTGCAGTTTCAGGTCGCGAATGTCGGTCCCGTCAATGAAAATACCGCCCTCGGTCACATCCCAGAAACGCGGCATCAGGTCAACCAGCGTGGTTTTTCCCGAGCCCGATTTTCCGACAAACGCAATCGTCTGTCCTTTCTTAATCGTCAGGTTGATATCGTCCAACACCTTCTCCGAAACATAGCTGAACCCGACATGCCGGTATTCAATCGAATCGGCGAAGGCAGCTTTTGCTATGGCGTTTGGCTTGTCCTTGATGGTATTCTCCTGGCTCAGGATGCGGTCGATCCGCTCCATCGAAGCCAATCCTTTTTCCACACTGTACAGGGCCGTGGAAAAGGCCTTGGCCGGGTTGATGATGTTGTAGAAGAAAACCAGGTAAACGATAAACTGCTGCGGGGTGAGCGATCCGGCCTCGTTGGAGAGGATCAGATTGCCGCCGTACCAAAGCACAATAACGATGACCGCCGTACCCAGGAATTCACTCATCGGATGGGCTAAAAAGTAGCGGCTCATCAGGCGGTTCATAATCAAGCGGTAGTTTTCGTTTTCCCGCTCAAAGCGTTCGGTCGCTTTTTTCTCGGCCGTAAACGCCTTAATAACCCGCAAGCCGGAAATGTCTTCATCAATAATCGACAGGATTTCGCCCTGCTTGTTTTGTCCGCGGCGCGACTGCTTTTTCAGGCTCTTCCCCACCCTTCCGATCAGCAAACCGGCAACCGGCAGCATGATAAACACGAAGATGGTAAGCGACCAGCTGGTATAGACCATGTAGGACAGCGAAATCAAAATCAGCATCGGGTTTTTGAACAGCATGTCGAGCGAGTTCATCACCGAGTTTTCGATTTCCTGCACATCGCCGGTCATGCGGGCCATGATGTCGCCTTTACGCTCGTCGCTAAAAAAGCCCAGCGGCAACGACAGCATTTTGCGGTATATTTTGCTGCGGATGTCGCGCACCACGCCATTGCGGATGGCAATCATCATGTAGCTGGCCAGGTAGGTGAAGCCCACTTTCAGCATCACCATAAGAATGATGAACAGGCCGATGTAAATGAGCGCGGACGACTCACCGTACGTATCAATAATCCAGGTGATGAAATACGACAGGTTGTTTTCGATGACATTCAGGTTAAACTCGAAAGGCATCAACTCGCGAACGTATTCCTTGGTTTGGAACAAGATCCCCAACACGGGTGATAACAAGCCAAACGAAAAGGCGCCAAAGATGGCAGCAAACAGGTTAAACACGAAGTTCAACACTACTTTGCTTTTGTAGGGCGGCAAAAACCGCCTCAGGAGGTGGATTAAATCTTTCATTTACATGCGTTCGGAGCGGGGACTAAAAAATCCCGGTATAATTCTGCGGGGTAATCTTTTTCAATTCAGCTTTCAATTCACCGCTAATTTCGAGCGAATCAATAAACTCGTGGATGGCCTGCTGGTCGATCTTGCGGTTCACACGGGTCAGGTTGCGCAAAGCCTCGTACGGGTTCGGATAACCTTCGCGGCGCAGGATCGTTTGGATAGCCTCGGCCACTACCGGCCAGTTATTGTCCAGGTCAGCGTCAATGGCATCCTTGTTCAGCAACAATTTATCCAATCCGCGCATGGTCGAGCTTACCGCGATGAGCGTGTGTGCCAGCGGCATGCCGATTGTGCGCAACACCGTCGAATCGGTCAGGTCGCGTTGCAGGCGCGAAACCGGCAGCTTGGCGGCCAGGTGCTCAAACAAAGCATTGGCAATGCCCAGGTTGCCTTCCGAATTTTCAAAATCGATCGGGTTCACTTTGTGTGGCATGGCCGACGAACCAACTTCCCCGGCTTTAATTTTTTGCTTGAAGTATTCCATCGAAATATAGGTCCACATATCGCGGTCGAGATCGAGGATGATGGTGTTCACCCGTTTCAGGGCATCAAAAATGGCCGCGTGGTTGTCGTAGTTGGCAATTTGTGTGGTGTATTGCGCCCGTTCCAGCCCCAGGTATTTTTTCAGGAAATGATTACCAAAAGCTTTCCAGCTAATCTCGGGATAGGCAATGTGATGAGCGTTGAAGTTCCCTGTTGCCCCGCCAAACTTGGCATCACAATTAATGGAGCGTAATTGTTCCAGCTGCTTTTTGATGCGTTCGGAAAAGACCCGGATTTCTTTTCCCAGATTGGTGGGCGAAGCCGGCTGCCCGTGGGTTTTTGCCAGCATGGAAATGTTTTTCCACTCTTCGGCCAGCTCATCCAGCTTGTCCACCAGGTCGTTCACCGCCGGAAAATATTCCGTATCCAGCGCATCGTGAATGGATTTGGGCACGGCGGTATTATTGATGTCCTGCGAAGTCAGCCCAAAGTGGATGAATTCTTTGTATGATTGAATACCGAGCTTGTCAAATTCTTCTTTCAGGAAGTACTCCACTGCTTTCACATCGTGGTTGGTCACTTTTTCGATGTCTTTCACCCGTTGGGCATCGTCCACCGAAAAGTCGGCCACTACCTGCCGGAGTTTGGCAAACAGGCTGTGATCGAAACCAGCCAACTGCGGCAAGGGCAGTTCGCACAGGGCGATAAAATATTCAACCTCAACCAGCACGCGGTATTTGATCAGCGCATACTCCGAGAAGTACAGTTGCAGGTTTTCAACTTTCGATCGGTAACGACCATCTATGGGGGTGATTGCAGTGAGTAAATTCAGTTCCATGATTTTTTATTTTTGGCGGCGTAAAGGTAACATTTTTTGCCTTTCGGTTAAAGCCGGGCATGTGCGACAGGGAAATCGCTTTTAGGAATTTAAAAGCTATTCTTTCTGATTAAGGATGTTACACTGCCCTTTCAGTATCATTAACTTCCGCCCGGCCACGACATACCTTGGCCCTGCGTGCCTTGCAAAACCCGAAACGCCGCAACCGGGAAAGCCAGGTACGGTCACGACGCGTAGTGACCAACATGCCATATCCCAGCGATGCGGCATGTCAGAAAAAAACCGGACAAATACATTTGCCCGGTCGAAAGGTTGCCAGTTTTCAGAAAAACCTGAGTATTCCCCCATTAAATAGACTGAAATCAATCCAGTGTCACATATCTCAGAAATTCTTCGCGTCGTTCTTTTTCTTTGAAGATGCCGCCATACTCAGCAGTTACTGTGGAGCTGCTTTCATCTTCGATGCCGCGCGACGAAACGCACATGTGCCTGGCATCGATCACCACCGCTACGTCGTCGGTTTTCAAAATCTGCTTCAGCTCGTTGGCAATCTGAACGGTCAACCGTTCCTGCACCTGCGGACGGCGCGCGTAGTAATCCACAATCCGGTTAATTTTCGAAAGGCCGATCACCTGTCCGCTCGAAACATAGGCCACATGAGCCTTCCCGACGATTGGCAGGAAATGGTGCTCGCAGGTTGAATTCAGGCTGATGTTGCGTTCCACCAGCATTTCGCCGTATTTAAACTTGTTATCGAACACCGAAATTTTGGGTTTGTTGGCCGGATTCAGCCCGTTAAATATTTCCTGGACAAACATTTTGGCCACGCGGTGAGGCGTTCCACTCAAGCTGTCGTCGGTAAGATCAAGTCCCAGCGTTTCCATGATGTCGCGAAATTTGTCTTCGATGATGGCCATTTTTTCCTCGTCCGATAGCACGAAAGCATCAGCGCGCAGGGGGGTATCAATCGAAGTGGCTATATGATTGTCCCCGATCAGGTCATAATTCGCCGAATTATTCACCCGGGGAAGGGCACAGTTTCCGTTCACTTTTGTGGCGGGGTGATCTGTCTTTACAAAACCGTTCACTTTCATAATCGTTCCTCCTTGTTTTAGTGATTCAGAATCAATAAACAAGAAAGCGGTGAGTTTGTTTAAAGACGCTAATTAAAAGTTTAAACAAATCGTCTGATTACCATTACGACCAGGCAACCACCTTTTCTAAATAAGCCTTCGGTTTTGTTCCGGTGATTTTATTCCCGCACCTTTGCCACGAATATCGTTACTCAAACAAATCGGAGATTGAAACGTTATTTTGGGAAGCAATAAAAACAGATTTGAAATTGAAACGATTGACCGAAAATCTCAAAAAAAGAAGCATGTACCAGGAAAAAGCCGAACTTTTGGAAACAACAGATAATTTAACAACTACAGCTTTAGATGATTATTACCTGGCCCACCTGAGTCGTCAGTTGAGCCTGCTGGGCCGCCGCGAAGTGCATAACGGCCGGGCCCATTTTGGCATTTTTGGCGACGGGAAAGAACTGGCACAGATAGCCTATGCCAAAGCCTTCCAAAAAGGAGACTGGCGTTCGGGCTACTACCGCGACCAGACCTTCATGCTGGCCCTGGGATTGCTTCAACCCGAAGAATTTTTTGCCATGATTTACGGCGACACCGACTTTCATTACAATCCCTCCACCGGCGGACGCAACTTCAATAACCATTTCAGCACGCAAAATATCGACGAAAACGGCGAAATCAAAAATCTGGCCGACCGGTACAATTCGGCGTCAGATATTTCGTCAACTGCCGGACAAATGCCCCGCTTGCTCGGGCTGGCGCAAGCCTCAAAACTGGTGCGCCAAAAACCCGAACTGAAAAAACACCTCCGCAACAATGTCACCGGCAACGAAGTAGCCTTTGGCTCCATTGGCGACGCCAGCACATCAGAAGGCATGTTTTTCGAAACCATCAACGCAGCCGGTGTCATGCAAGTCCCTTTGGCCGTAGCCGTTTATGACGATGGCTATGGCATCAGCGTCCCTATTGAGCTGCAAACGACCAAAGCCAGCATCTCGGAAACGTTAAAAGGTTTTCAGCGAGAAGAAGGAACCAATGGCATAACTATTTACACTTGCAAGGGATGGGACTATCCCAACCTGTTGAAGACTTTTACCGAAGGAATTACCTATTGCCGCGACACACAAACGCCGGTATTGTTCCATATTCAGGAAGTGACCCAACCATTGGGGCATTCCACTTCGGGTTCGCACGAGCGCTACAAATCGAAAGAGCGACTGGAGTGGGAAAACGAATTTGATTGTCTGGTACAGTTTAAAAACTGGTTGCTAAGTACCGGTGAAACCGACGACGAAACCCTCACTAAAATTGAAAAGCAAGCGGCAAAAGCTGCCCGCGAAGCTCGCGACAATGCCTGGAACCATTACGCCGACAGCTTTGCGGAGGAAACCGAAAGCCTCTCGCGAATCCTGTATCACCTTAAAAACCATTCGGCCAACCGGCTTGATCACACCGAAGAACTGGAAAGTATCCGCCACAAGGTGTTCCCAACGCGCCGGGCCCTGTTCAGCCTGGCCAAACGCGTAACATTTGAGCTGCATGGCTTTTCGGAATTTCAGCCCGAAAAAGAAGAACTGCGGGTATGGGTTGAAAACTTTCAGAAACGCACTAAGCGCTTTTACAACGGTCAGCTTCACCGCGAAGGCAACGACTCGGCCTTGAGGGTGAGAGCCATTCCGGCGCAATACCAGGAACATCCGGCCGAACTGAACGGCTCCGACATCCTGAACAAAAACTTCGATGTGTTATTCAGCAAGCACCCCAACCTGGTGACTTTTGGCGAAGATACCGGCAAGCTGGGCGGGGTAAACCAAGGCATGAAAGGCATGCAGGAAAAATACGGCATCGAACGGGTATCGGACACCGGCATCCGCGAAACAACCATCATCGGACAGGGTATTGGCCTTGCCCTGCGCGGTTTCCGGCCCATTGCCGAAATCCAGTACCTCGACTACCTGATCTATGCGCAATCGACCCTGAGCGACGATTTGGCTTGTATGCAATACCGCACCATGGGCAAGCAGGCAGCTCCGCTGATTATCCGCACACGCGGCCACCAGTTGCAGGGCATCTGGCATGCCGGATCGCCCATGCAGTTGATTCTGGGCTCCATGCGTGGCGTTTACCTGTGCGTACCCCGCAACATGACCCAGGCTGCCGGTTTTTACAACACCCTGCTCCAGGCCAACGACCCGGCCCTGGTAATCGAACCGCTGAAAGGCTACAACGTGAAAGAACCGTTACCTTCAAACCTCGGCGAATTCAGGGTGCCGCTGGGCGTGCCCGAAATTTTGCACGAAGGGACCGATGTAACGCTGGTGACATACGGCTGGAATGCCCACCATGCCGTCAAAGCCGCCCATCTGTTACAGGAAGTGAAGAATATTTCGGTGGAGGTGATCGACGTGCAAACGCTGATGCCCTTCGATGTCAACCACTCAATCCTGAAATCCATCAAAAAAACCAACAAGGTAATTTTTATGGACGAAGATGTTCCGGGTGGCGGTACAGCCTACATGATGCAAAAAGTGTTGGAAGAACAGCAAGCCTTCGACTACCTGGACACCGCGCCCCGCACCCTACCGGCTATGGAGCACCGCCCGGCCTACGGTATCGACGGCGAATATTTTTCGAAACCCAACGTGGAACGCATTTTCGAAACCGTTTATCAAATGATGCACGAAACCGATGTCAAACGGTTCCCTGAACTCGTGTAATGAAAAAAGTAAAATTGAAGTTCCGTTTGTTCTCCAAGCGCGCGCTGGATTTTCACTGTCATTACTAGTCATTGGGTTGTCATTCATTGTGTTTCGCACGGAATGACCATGAATGACAACTTTCTGACAATTTCTTCGCGCGATTTGGCTCAAACTCGCACCCAAAATAGATTAGTACGCAAATCTGCTATCACAGATAAAACACGGCAATTATTATAATCATCAGCGTGGAGATCCCAATAGGCAGCCAAACCGGGGCAATCCACGGCCGGGGAATCAGAAAGAGCACATCCATGGTTGTGAGTTTTGGGGGCCATTTGATCACCAGGTAAAGCGACAGATAATAAAACAGGTCCCAAAAGGCGAAAGTCCACAAAAAAACCATGAGTACATCCAGCCGGTTTTCACCAACCAACAAGGCGAGCGCAACCAACATTACGATGGTTGCCACCTCCCTGGTCATCTCGATTTTAACGTATCGTTTCGGAACTTCTTCCAACAAGCCAGCGCTGTCCGTTTCTGCATCGATCAGTCCGAGTGCTTTCCGTAGATAAACCACCACAACGCCTTCCACATGCGCCATAGCGATTCCGAAAATGGCCAATAACAGATACCTGGTTATCATCCTTTTTTTCAGGTTGAAATTCTACACAACCTTACGATGTGAATTGGATGAACGTTGCAGTACCCCTCAATACAAAAGAATTCATTCCCACCCAGGGAAAAGGGGTTTCAGTTCCTCCATTCCATGAATAGCATGAACCGGTAGCTGTTCACCTTCCGATCCAAAAACCAACATATCTTCTCGTGACTGCACTTTGACGGGTGATTCGTCAATCTGCCCTTCTTTATCTTGAGCTTTGGCCAGATTGAGCCCCAGTTGCCGGGCAAAGAAACGGTAAACAGCTTCCCGCTTGGAAGGCCCGTAGTCATGCCCCTCATCGGGCAAATGGACATTTTGCACCCGATCAGTTTGGTTATATAAAGCGTACCGTGCCTGCAAATACGGATATTCGATCTCGGGAACGTTAGCTGTCCAATCGCCACCGTCAGACACAATCAGCAGCGGACGCGGCGAGGCCATAGCCGCAATTTCCACGTTGTTTGTTCCCCGGGGGCCACACGTGTGGATCGGCATGCCGCTTTCGCAGGGGCAACCACCAAAAAACCACGAAGAGACCATCACCACGGGAGCGGTCGCTGCAATGCGTTCATCCAGAGCGGTCAGCAAAAACGTTTGTGTACCTCCGCCCGATGCGCCGGTCATGCCAATTTTGGCAGCATCCACCTCGGGCAGCGATGACAAAAAGTCGAGCACCCGCATGCTGTTCCAGGTTTGCATGGTTTGAGCCATTCCGGTACGATGGTCTTCAAAGGCAAATTGCAGGGCCGACTCACCCTTGGCAAACATATCGTAACTAAACACTACCGCCCCCATCCGGGCCAGGGTGCCAGCCAGTTTCTGCGAACTCTCGCCGTAATGCTGAATTTCGCCATGTCCCTGGGCCAGCAAAACCGCCGGATGTTTTCCCTTCATCCGCAAGGGGCGGTACAAAGTTCCGGCAACATACACGCCGGGCAAACTTTCCAGGGCCACATCCTGAACGGTGTATCCGTCCATCCTGGTAACCGGTGTTGAAACCGGGTTCAGCGGCGCTTTCTCCGGCATAGGATCCAGCCCCAATTTACCCAGAATACAGTTTTTCAATTCAGTTTTTCTGTTTTCCCACGAAGGCAGATCCGGATAAAGTTTTGCCAGACGTTCCAAATGTTTGCGGCCTTCGTCAACCGGCCGGATATGATACCGAAAACGGTCAATTTTGTAGCTGCCTTCTTGCAGCTTTTCAAAGACCAAACCGATAGGCCCCAGCACCTGATGAAGCGTTTCTTCCGCATCGTCGCGAAACCGCCACTGCGCAAATTCAACCTGCAGTGGCTGAATGACTTTTTCATCATAACTCAACTTTATCCGAAAACGATGCTCCACTTCTTTCAGCACGTCGGCCAAAGGTTTGGTAAAGTTGTTGTCGATACGCTGTGCGAAGCAGAATTCGACCAGCAGTACCAGTACAAAAAACAGGTTGATTCGTTTCATAATGATGCTATTGAATGATGTTGATTTCTTTCGGGGCATCCCATTCGGTTTTGATGGAACCATCAGGCAGCTTGGTATGCCTTACCGTAATTAGGCCAAAGGGGGTCGGGAAAGTTCCTTTCGCCCATTGCAAATCGGCCAGATGGGATTCGATACGAACGGTTCGGCAGCCCGGTTCCAGCACATGGATGCCCAACACATGCTCCGACAACCAAGCGGTTGGCCCCGATGCCCAACCGTGGCACAAGCTGTGGCGATAGCCAATGTAGCAGTAATCGCCGTAAGCGGCGTGAATATCCACTTTCCCCTCGGGTACCATTTCGTCGATTCGGGCAGCATTTTCTATCCAGTCGAGGTTAAAATCTTCCCAAAACGTCGTGGCCCCCAAATCGAGCATAGCGCCCCAAAACGTTCGGATGTTATCCATCGCTGTTTGATGATCGCCGGCTTTGGCCTGTGCCTGCAACATGTAGTAGCCATAGAAAGTAGAGAAGTTTTTAGGACCGTCCACTGCAATCACTTCAGCATTGGCTTTTTCGGCAGGCATCAGGTTGGCCAGGGCCAGCAATGCTGCTGCCTGCTTGCTGTGGTTCGCGTCGGGAAGATAACTTTTCATTTTGTCAACCATTTTTTCGCAGGCATCAGCCCGTGACAGGTCTCCCAACACACGGTACAGTTCGGCTCCCCGCGTAAAAGCCATTACCATGAGGGCCTGCAAACCGGCATGAACGCCCTGCTCGTTGGTACTCGACGGCCAATCCAGGAACCGCATTCCTTCTCCGTGCAAGTTCTCGCGCCCCAGTGAATCCACCTTCGTCAGAAACAAATCGAGCAGTCCGCTCAAATACGTTTGCTGTTCGCGCAAATAATCGAGGTTACCATGATACAGGTACCAGTCGTATTGATTATTCACCCACCACATCGAGTAAGCGCTGATGCCGTTCATCCATCGCGGGAGCGGGGTTTGGTCGCGCACAAAATCGAGGCTTTTCGTCACCACGGGATTAGCGCCAAACACGGCGCTGATGGTCATCACTTCGGGGTGCATGTCGCCCAGCCATACCATGCGGTCTCGCTTAATGCCATCCCACAAGTATTCCTGCATATTCACATGCACTGTATAAGCTCCGGTTTTCCAGATCTCGTTCAGGCGCGGGTCGCTGCACTCAAAGGAGCCCAGGTAGGGTACATCGCGAAAAGCGGCATAGGCCCGAACTTCCAATAAATTGAGACTCGTCTCGTGATCGAGCAAATCAATACGAACAAAACGAAAACCTGATTCGCCAAACTCTTTGGTTCCATAACCCGGCAGCTCGGTCACAAAATCGCGCATGGCATGGTGGTTGGTTGCCCCGCCGGCCAGTCCGGTAGTGCCATCGCCCACTACCTTGCTGCATGTTTCGGCCACCGACTCGCCCAAACGCACCCGAACACGGTGGGTAACCCGGTTGCTGGTGCAGGTGGTAATTTGAATGCCGCCCTGGATTTCTTTGCCAAAGTCGAGAATAAAGCCTGTAGTATCGCCGGCTGCATTCGTCAAGGTAGCAAAAGCTTCCTTTTTCAAACCAAATGCGGCCTGTCCTGTTCCAGGATTCAGCAAAACGCCAAGGTTTCGTATTTTTTCTTCAGATTCGGCAGATTGCCAGACTACCCGCTGCGGGCTCAAATAATAACGGGTCAGCTCATCTTTTTGAACCGAGTTGGCCGGCAACTCAGCCAGAACGGGCGGAACTTGGGCAGTTAAACCTAGAAAGACATACAAAAACATGGACAGTAAACATATCAGTTTCGACATTTCTCGTTAGGTTTTAAGTTTTCAAGCATCAAAAGATGTTTTTTTCATTTCAGGTTAGATTGAATTCTGCTGAAATTTTATTTCACGGCCACATCCCAAACTTTGGCCATGCGCGATTTTCCTTCGGGTCCTTCTACCCAAAGCACCACCACGTATTTTCCGGGCTGTTCGTATCGATGTACCGGATGTTGCCCGGCAGAGGTCTTCCCATCGCCAAAGTCCCATTTCCAGGAAGCGATGTTCCCATACGACTCGTCGGTGAAAGCCACCAAACGCCTGCCCATATCGATTACCTGAAACGACCACTGCGCCTCAACCGGCCGGCAAAACTGTTTTTCAAGCGGCATCAGCTCAAACACCAAACTGTACGAGGCATTGCCGTACATGGTGTGCTCTTTCGAGAGGTTCCAGAAGCCATTGTTGCTTTCCTTGTCCACATCGTCGTAGTCGATGACGGCCCAGCACAATCCAATTTTTTTGTGCACGTATAAAATCGATTCCACTGCCCTCGCCGGATCATTCCCGGCATAATCAAACGGGGTCACCCAACATTCGAGCGTGAGTTTACCTGCTTCGCCTGGTTTAAAATCGTAGCTGAAAGCTGCATTGGCATAAGGAAGTTCTTTAATCCAGGGCTGGCTGCCCCACACCAGTGTCCAGTCTTTGCCTTCGGCCGGGGTGAAAATGTGGTAGTTTTGCGCATGTACCCCGTGAAATGAAAACCAGGCATCCATCGGGCCCATTTCCTTATTGGGATGAAAGCGGTCAATGAAGGGGCCGCCCGAGAGGTCGCCGTCAACAGTCAGCTCGAAAGTGTCGTTGTGCAAGTCGGGCCGCGAAAAGTCCCAGTAATCATCGTAAGCTTCGTACAAAAAGTAAAGGCGATTCATCCCCTTCACCCAACCTACTTTCACACTTACTTCCAGGTTTTCGGGATTGGCAGTTTCATGCTTGCGGCTGTCGTCCCAGAGCTGGTCCATGCCCACGTTATAATCATCCGGCACTATTTCCCAATCGTCTGTATTTCCGTCGATACGCGGAATTTGGTCGGCTGGAAACTGAAAGACCTTGTATCCGCGGTTTTCCTGCGCCTGAACGAGCAGAGACAAAAGCAGGACGAAAGTCAGAAGGCAAAAATTTCTCATATGCATAAGGTTTGGTTGAGGTACATCAGTGCCTAAGTACATAAGTACATAAGTTTCATCGAAGCGATGCTGCCACTTTAGGCCAACTTAGGTACTTATGAACGTTGTACCCATGAACTTTCACGCTTATTCCACACTGAAAATTGGCTTATCCGTTTTGATTTCTTCGGGATAGAACATCACAGCGCTGTCGTTCATTTTTGGGAATGAATTTTTCAGCAGGCTGATGATTTCGGCACCGGCCAGTAACACAGGCCCGTAGCCATGAGCCGCATACGGGTTAACCGGGCGGTAGTAATAAAATGCCGGGTCGAAGGCCATGCCGGTTCCCACGCAGGTACCCAGCACCTGTCCTTTTTCGCTTACCTGGGTCGAAACAGCATTCCAGGCCAGCAGCACCATGCCCGCATAAGCTTGCTTGTCGATGTAGCCGCGATTGATGGCACGCGCAATGGAATAGGCATAAATGGCAGTTGCCGAAGTTTCGAGGTAGGTGTCGTTCCGGTCGATCAGCTGGTGCCAGAAGCCGGTTCCATCCTGATAAGCAGCCAGGCCGGCAATATGTACCTGCAATTGAGCCAGCACATCGGCATAACCAGGGTGCGATTGGGGAAGCAATTCCAGCAATTCCACCATCGTCATGACGGCCCAGCCGTTGGCCCGCGCCCAGTGAAACTGCGGGTGGTGGGCCATTCCCTGTACCCAGCCGTGCATATACAGGCCTTTTTCGGAATTAAACATCCGGCGTGAAAACTGGAGCACCTGTTTCACGGCATCGTCGTAGTATTTTTGTTCGCCGGTCAGTTTCCCCATTTGGGCCAGCGCCGGAACGCTCATAAACAGGTCGTCGAGCCACAAAGTATTCAGGTGAGGGCGGTTTCGGGCCAGCGTCCCGTCTTCCAGCCGAAATTCTTTGGTATGAATGTAATCGATAAAGTTCTCAATCATCGGAAGCAGACTGCCATCTTGTTTGGCACGCTCGGCCTTGATCATGGCAGCACACATGGCTCCGGCATCGTCGAGGGCATGCGGGTGCAGCACTGAGTGCACGGGCGAGCTGCGGTCCACATCCAGCTCAGGGTTTTGCCGGTAGAAGGCGGTAAGGTCGGCCAGCAACTTCAGGCGCGTATCGGTGTAGTCGGTGTAACGTTTATTGCCGGTAATCTCGCCAACCAGGGTCATGCCGGCATAGGTGACGCCCCACTCGTAGCTGGTCAGGCGAAAGTCGCCCTGCTGCAGCATGGCATCGCGGGTAATTTGGCTAAAGTTCGTGACTTCTTTGCCGGTTCTGCGGTCAACTACTTTGGCCGGGGTCACTTCGTTCAGGTAATCGTAAACCCGGTCAAGCACGGCCTTCACTTCGGTTTCCTGAGGGATACCATAAGGAATCGGATAGTCAGGCTTCATCAGGTGCAAAGGAGTGGTTACGTCGGTTGCTGGTTTTTCCTGCGACCGGGCATCCATGCAGTAAAAGCTAAAAATGGCCAATCCCAGCATTTTCAGCCAACTTTTAAACGGGATAAATCTCATATTCATTTTTTATTTTTCAAGGTTAATATTTCAAATTTACTGCATCAATTCACTACAATGGCTTTAAACCGGCCGGGATGGGCAGCTTCACCTTTAATCCCGTCAAGTACCAGGTTTGTAACATCATGTGCCTCCAGGGCATGTGTAAAATAATCAGGTCGGTTTTCTCCCCAGGAAACTGAGCTGTTGCTGATTTTTACCTGATCGGCAAAACGAACGTAAAAACCAGGATTGGTGCGCATTTCGATATCCGGATACGCTTTTGTGGGGCGGTTATCCAGCAAGTTTCCCCGATACTCCGTCCAACGGTTGAAGGTAACATGAACGTTTTCGAACTGCACATTATGAATGCGGCTTTCTTTGGTTCCGTTTACCCGGATACTGTTTTCGGCCACGCCGGTTACATTTTCAACCCGAACATTGCGGATCTGCCCAATCTTGCTTTCGGGAAGCCGCGGAATGGCTGTGAACGAGATGGCTTCTCCCCGTCCCCACCACGGATCGGAGTGGTAACTCGATGAAAACGTGATATCGCGAAAAGTAATGTTTTCCACGTTTCCTTCGTCGCGTAGCTGGATCGTGAGACCGCGACAACTTGTTTTGATTTCGCAGCGCTCAAACAACACATTGAAAATATTCTGAGTGGTTTCAGTTCCGATTTTTACACCCGAGTCCTGCGTTTCGAGCACACAGTCGTGCACCCAAATATTGGCTGAGAGCCCATAGTCTATTTCCTGCCGGGTGGCTTTCACTACAATGGCATCATCGCCGCAAACAATGTGGCAGTGCCGGATTTCCACATTTCGGCAGTGGTCAGGATCAATTCCGTCGCAGTTAGGGACATCCAGATTATTGTGAATATTGATATTTTCAACCAACACATTTTCGCATCCCAACATGTGCAGGCTCCAGCTTGGTGCCTTTTCAATGGTGATTTCCCGAACAATTAGTTGGGTACAATCGGTCAGGATGAACAATTTCGGGCGCCAGCTTTTGGGTATCCACCATTCATTTTCTGCTTCATAGTGGTCCATGAATTCCAGGGCCCGCCCGTTAATACTGCCTGTTCCGGATATGGTGAGCTTGTTGGCCCCGTAGGCCACAATAGCTGCTTCGCCCGAATAATCTTCCTGACGCGTGCTTACCAGCAGTTGAGCATCCCCTTCCAGGTGAAAGTCAATATCGCTTTTCAGTACGAGCGTTCCAATCAGGTATTTTTGTCCGGCCGGCACCAATACTTGTGCCTGTTTACCGACCGCAGCTGCTGCATCGATAGCCTTTTGAATGGCTTCAGTATCCAGGGTCAGGCTGTCGCCCTTCGCCCCAAAATCCATCACATTAAAAACCATTCGTCCCGGATTTGACTTACATCCCGCGACAATCAGAAGGAAAAAGATCAATATGGGAAACCATGTTGTACTGCTTCTTTGCAAAAAAGGGAAAAAGTAGTAGGCAGTTCTGTTGTTTTGTTTCATTGTGTTAGGTTTTTGGGATTGGTTTATTTCAGTCGATAAACTTCCACATCATCAATTTCGTGGCGCGACCAGGTGGTGCGGATACCGAAATAGCCGCGGGTAAGCGGGTTGTCATCCATGAAACTGAAAAATTCTTCCTCATCTACAAATACGTTGGTCTGCCCATCTTTCACCACAATCTCAATCAGATACGTGTGGTTTGGTTTCAGCAGGTGGGCTTCATCGGTCAGGTCGTGAACCAACACCCGGTTGCCATCGCCGGTGTATTTCCGGAAACGGGTGGTTTCATTATAGTTACCGCCAATGCCTGCATAGTACATCAGCAGCGAATCGTACTCGGCAAAGGCGCCGCTACGGGTGAACAAATCCGGGTTACGAGGGTCGCTGGCCATCCAAAACTGGTTCATGTCCGAGAGCCGGTCATTGGGGCCGTCTTCCATTACCACCCTACGTTTGTAGCGAATCAGCACATTGCCCGACAGCTCCCGATTCAGCCAAACAGTGGCCCCGCGGTCGGTATCGATCACCAGTTTTTCATTCTGAATACCAATGTGGACGGTGGAATCCGGAGCTACTTCTACGAGCCAGTTGTTCATCCCCGAGTCAAATTTATCTTCGAAAAGCAGCTCGTCAATCCTGAATTTCTCATCGATTACCGAATTCTTCTTTTTCGGTTGACAGCCTGAAATTCCAAAGACGACGATTATCAAACCAAGCAAAAAAATTGAAATACGGTAGTGACGGTTTTGTTGCATGAGTATTTGTTTGTCGGTTCTTATTTTTGCAGTTCTTAAGGCAATTTCTGAAGGTTCTCAACCCGTACGTTCCAGCTTCCGTCATCGGGAAATCCGGGAGCATTTCGATTCGGTGCATCATCCCATCCGCCAGCCATTAAACCCACGGCAGCCAGAAAAGAACCATTTACCGGCAGGTAAGCCGGATTTTTGATGCCTTCTTTTGGGCGACACACAAAGCCTGTTTTTTGAAATTTCGCTTTCGGCACGTCGTTGCAAACAATATCAACAGCCGTTCGCACTTCACCTAAACGGGCTGCGGTTAGCGCCCCTTTTCCCAAGCTCCAGCTAACAAAACTCTCCATGCCGTTTCTGTCAAAAATAGTCTGAAAGGTTTGACGCATGACGGTTTCATCAATCATCGGTGTCTTTGGCAGATACCCAAGTGCCATCAGCATAGCCGACGAGAATCCCCCTTCGCGGTCATACATGTCGGGATCCGATTCCAGTTCGACGTATTTCCCGTCCTGAATGGTCGGCCGGGCCAGCTTGTTCAGGATGTCGTCCCAGTGCGGGTCTCGTTCCATTCCCAGCCGTTCGCGCCAGTCCTGCGCAACTTTCAATCCATAATACCATTGGGCCAGCTCAAAAGTGGGGTTCATCGTGGTGTTTTCTTCGGTGCTTTCGTTTACACTTTTAATCGGTGGGCCCAAAATATAGCGGTCGGTGTTGGGGTCGAAATGGGCATAAGAAGCCAAAAACCTGGCCGATTCGAACACGATGTCCTTGTATTGATGTAAGGAAACCGAATCGGGATGGGCCCGGTAAACAAGCTCGGACAAATAGATGGGATTGGGATGGTTCCAGATAATGAAAGGGTTGATTTCCCCCGGACTGACACGCCCATCAATTCCTGCCATTTTCGGCCAGCGTGCCCCTTCAAATCCTTTACTTTTGGCATCAGCCATAGCCACCGGAAGTATTTTCTGATACCACGCTAGCCCTTTCTCCAGCAGTTCGGTGTGATTCCACTGGTAAAACTGTGCTGCATGAATCCAGTAAACTTCCGAATTGTGTTTTCCATACCAGCTGAGATGGGCCAAGCCCGATTCCTGCGGCGGAAACGAACCGGCATAGTGGACCTTCATCAGGTAAAGCGACAACACAATGCGTCGCTCCAGTTCCTGTGCCCTCGGATCAGTACTTCCGCTGAGGTCAACGGCACCACCCTTTGTCCAGTAGTCCTGCCACGACCGGGCGCTCGCCTGTTTAGTTTCTTCAAACGAAGGAAGAGCATCGGCCCCCCGTGAAGGCGAAAATTTAAACACCAACGTCAAACTATCCGAACCCGAACAGTCGAGCGAAAATTCGTGTTTGCTTGTCTGCTCCCATTGGGCTTTTCCCTGCCACTGAATCTCCACCACATAGCTGCTGCTGTCGATGGTTCGCTGTAACACGATGCTGTTGGCGTCCTGTTCCAGTATTTTCGTATCGTGCTGCCCCGGCTTACTCCAATCCAGAGGCGGTTTATTTTTAACCGACAAATCGTACGAATAGGGAAACCGGAAGGCTGGTTTTAGTTGTCCGGAGTTTAATCGTTCAGATTTGATTTTGAAGGCCACCACGCTCGATTCCGGATGACTGACAGTTTCAACAGCTACCGATTGCCCCTCAATTTGATATTGACTAACAACCAGCCCTTGCCATAAATCCATCGTCTGACGAATGTCCTCAATCATTTCCGGGGTCAGCGGCTCGCTATTTTCACTCACCAAACTGATTTGCCCCATGGGAACGGGATGCGGGTTTTTGCGGAAATAATCGCCTGCCGGGCTGTTTTGAATGCTGGCATAAAACACCGGACGTCCATGAAAATCGCTGGATTTCGAGGCATCTTTCAATTCAAAACCTTCGGTATTCGGGAACGAATGCCAAGCCCAGGTGGTGCGGGTTTCCAACGGGATGCCATGTTGGAAATAGTAATTTTCGAATGATTGCATGCCGGTCACATCAGCTGTAAACGCAAAGTCTCCGTTTCCGACAGTCACCGGTGCAAGCGGATCCAGCTCGGTCAGTATCACGTTGTGCCGGTTCACCCAGTCAAAACGGTCAATCGTTGTTTCGGTACCCGAACCGCTTGTTTTTTGCCGGCAGCCCCCAAAGAGCAACATGCCGGCAAGCAAAACGGCAGGTACGATTTTCGTTTGGTGTTTCATCAGTTTCAGTTTTGCAGGTAAAATTCCCGACTAAGTTAAAACAGAACCGTTTATTGGGCATCCTGTACTTTCGGGTGGTCTTCCGGGAAATATTCGCCAACCAGCTCAAGCAGCTGAATGGCATTCAATCCCCATTGGGCGGTATTGTTTGTCGAAACGCCTTCCACCTCATACACCGGCTCCAGGGTTTTGGCGCTGTCAAACAGTTTCGTATTGAAGTGGGTCCCACTTTGCAGGAATTCGTTCCAGGCCCGTTCTGCCCAAGCCTTTTCCCCGGTTCGTTTGGCATAATAGGCCGGCAAGCGCGAATACCAATGGCCCGGATTTCCAAGTTGCTCTGCCAGGCCAAACTCCTTTTCCACGCTATCTTTCGGGGCGCCGTAAAGCCGGGTGAACTGTTCCCACAGGCGCGTCCATTCGGGCTCGTCCAACAGTTCGGTCAGCTCGTAAGCCACCTCTGGGCCGCCCATCAATACCGACAGGTGCGAGAAGCCAATATCATCCGGGCTTAGCTGGTACAGTTGATGCGTTTCCGGATCGTAGCCCATCGCGGCGCCTTTTCCGGAGAAAAGCCCATAGGGCATGTTCGCCAGACTTTTCACCCCTGTCATGATTTTATCGCGCCATTTGTTATCCCCAGTTCGTTCCCATTCGGTCATCCAGTTGCCGGCCAAAGCCAGCCAGTCGGGCCCCATCCGGGCATGAGTGGGATATTCGCTTTTATCGAGAATCAACCGAAGTGGGTCAAGTTCGCCAATGGCCCGGTTGGATACTTCGGCAGAGGCACGCATCAGGTCGCCGGTTCGTTCGTCGGTGGTGAGGTAATAAAAGAAACGCCCCAAGGTAGCTTGGGCAATACGCACTTCTTTGGAGCCGCAGCCCCAATGACGCACATTATGGCGGGAGCCCAGTCCTTCAAAACGGCCCAGGTGATACACATCCACTTCGCCGGTGTGACGGGTCATGGCTTCGGCCATGCGGAAAATGTCTTCGCGGCCGCTGCGCAAAAAGCTGTACCACAGCCAGAGGTTGGGCATCAGCTCGGTATTGTCCCAGGCATAGCCGCCAATATCGTATCGCCAAACGTGCCGTTCGGGGTCGTAAGCGTGCATCACATCCCCAAAGTCCCAGAAGCCATACCAACGCCGTTGTTCCACTTCCAACTGGTAGTAGCTGACGGCTTTGTCTAGTTGGTCTTCCAGCCACTGTTTCCCCGGAGTACTTCGGTCGGGCAAACTCCAAACGCCAAAAGCCGGCACCTGGTGCAGATATTCCGGACTGACTGTCAGCAAAGGCGGATAATTGGCCTGCCGGGCGATTTCGTTCAGTGTTTCGAATGAAGGAATATCGGGGCTTGCAAACAACAAGAGCTCCGTTGTTCGACCAACACCGGTAGCCGTGCTGAAACCCGGCTGTACATCTTCGTAACTGGCATCCAGGTTATGCCCCCAGGGGATGGTATCGTAATGCCGCATATCCATGGCTGGTGCATCGGGCGACCACATCCAGGCCAGCAGCTTGGCTGTATCGCTGCGGGCATTTTTCACTTCGATGGATGACGGGTACGATTGCCAGAAGTCGCGCATGCAAACAGCCAACCCACCAGACACATCACCCGCGAAAGCCATTCCTTGCGAACGCTTTCCGGCACCTGCATCAATCCAGGCGCTCACCTGGTTGGTACGCTTTTGCACGGTAAAACCGTCAGAATTCAGCTGGTTGAGTTTGAAATCGCCCCACGATGCCCAATGATGCAGCAGGAATTGTTGATTTTCGGCAAAGGATTCCTTTTCCGGGATACGCTCACCCCGAAGTTGTTTTTCGTAATAATTCTCGGCGCGTGACAAAGGAACCCGCCCGGTGAGCGGCTGTACCGGCTCATCCCACAAGCGCCCTTCCTCACCGGCAAAACGAACGTGCCGGTTGTACAGCTGTTCATCCAAAGGCACCTCAAAACTTACTCCGAGGCCGCGAATAAAATCCTGCTCCTGATCGCCGTCATACATGATGGTGTGAACCATTTTCACGGTTTGCTGTCCGGCATAAAAATACAGGCGCACCACAAACGGAAGCCAGCTCCGGTTGCCCGACACTGATTGGTGGTGCCCTTCCACTTTAACGACAGCCCGAACCGGACCGGCTTGTTCCACGGTAAGCTTGTCGATATTTCCCAAAAATCTTTCAATAAAAGGCTGTTGCCCATCATCTGCAGCGGGACCCTGTTGCAGCAGGCACACCAATTCACCTCCCGCAGATACCTCCTTCCCGGCCACATGCATTGAGCCGATCAGTTTATTTCCGGAACGCGGAAGGACGCATTGCAACCCAACGGTATTCACCCGAACAAATTCATCCTGTTCCTCTACCACAAGCGTTTTGCCTGCGACAAGTGGCTGAGCTTTTTCCACAGCTTCCAGTGTGAAGGCATTGGCCGAACCGGCATCAACCACCGTACTGAGCCCGACCCACTTCAAGGAACCATCAGGCCAGTAGGCCAGCGGCCAGCTTTGCAGCGGCAAAGATTCTCCGATACTATCGCGCAGAAGAAAGAATTGTGATGGTTGAACTTCTCCTTCAGCAAAAGGTACCCCCCAGCTTATCCCCGTAGAAATTTGAGGAGCATGATTCCCCATCCAATTAAGCTGAATGGATTGGCCTTGAGCCTTGACTGATGAAATAGCCAGCAGCGTAAACAACAAAATGACCGGCACGCAGCGCCAGGAATAATGTGGTCCTGAAGAATGTTCTGTTGAATCGTTCATTTTAATGGTTTTTTAGTCGGTGAGTCAGTAAAAAAAACATACGGCTAGGGCAACAAAGGAATCAGCATGATATCGCTATCGGTAAGCAGGCTCGAATTAATCAACACCCACTTTCCATCGGGGCTCAATGAAGGGTGCAAATGCGCTTCTTTGGTAAACGGACTGATACTTTGCAGCCGGTGCCCCTGCGTGAGCAAAACCACCTCCTCAGGATTGGTCGCGCTGATCCGATAGAGTTTGCCGTCGAAGGTATCTGCCACAATGTATTTTTGATCGGGCGAAGCATTGCAGTGCCAGTACCCGCCACCTCCGGTTTGCCCGTGAAAGGTCAATTCTTTGGTCCGTACATTCAGCGAGTACAAACCGGTTTGATTGACCTGCAAGCGATCGAGATGACCCATCAAATGAAAAAGAATCCGGTCGGGCCCCATAAACACTTCGTGGGTTACCCAGTCATTATCACGCTCCTGATAAACCGAACGATTGGTGACCGTTCCATCGGCATCAACCGAAAGGTACCACATCCGTTGCGGTGAATCGCCACCCGTTTCCCAGCAATACATCATCTCGCCCGACACATACGGATTGGCTTGCAAATGGCCAATCCAAATGGGGACTTCCAGTAATTGGGTTGTTTTACCGGTTTCGAAGTCGAAACTGTAAATAGCCGATAAATCTTTTTCCAGCCGGGAGGAGAAGAAAATACGTTTCTCATTGGCATCCAGGCCCAATCCGGAAGGACGTATCGAGTCGGGAATGCTACCCAAAATCACTTCATAATCATCCGGCTCGCCTACTTGCCCCTTTTCACTGTCGCGAAGCAGCGCATCGAGCTTCAATTCCACGACCTGATTTTCCCGCAGCAAATAAGCCGAATTCTTATGCCATCCCAGATGCAGGTTGTGCCCGCGATCGCCGGTCGTAATCTGGACAATCTCGAAATTTTCCATCGACAGCGCGTAGGCCTGTCCGCCACCGCGTTCTTGCCGCGCGGTACGATTGGAGGTGAAAACAACATATTTTCCATCCGGGGTCCATTGCGGATGAGTTTGGTACATTTTGGAACTGCTGTGCCGCGAAGTTGTCAGCGCATTCACCGTCACCCCGGTAACCGGATCAACAAAGGTGTAATTCTCGGCCGGGAAACGCTGCCCGAACACATCTTCACCAGCCATATCAAAGGTGTGATACACCTGCCGTAAATGACTGTAATCCACTCCTTCGAGGATTTGGGCAAAGCCCATCGAACTACCCACCGAAAAAGCAATAATTAGCAGAAAAAAACGCTTCAGAAACGAAAGGTTTAGAGGAAACGCAAGGCGGTATTTGAAATTGTAATTCATAAGAAATCGGTTTAAGTTAGGGAAAGATAACAAACAAAAAAGAGGTAACCAATCCGGCTGTTCAAAAGAAAGCCGGATTGGAATGCCTATGATAAAAATGCGCTGATTAATTATAACCCATGTTTTGAGTCAGGTTCGGGTTGGCATCAAGTGCTGTTTGCGGAATGGGATACAGGTTACGGAAGCTTTCCGAAACGGCTTTAAACTCCCAGGCCGAGGTGAACTTACCAAAGCGAATCAGATCGCGGCGGCGCGACATTTCAAAAGTCAGCTCCCGCCCACGTTCGTCCAAAATGTCCTCCAATGTAACAGCGCTAAGCGTACTGGCATTGCTGCGTTCGCGAATGAGGTTGACTAAGGGCAAAGCTAAGTCGAACTGTCCTTTGCGAGCATAAGCTTCGGCCTTCAACAAAAATATTTCGGCATAGCGCAGGAAGGCGATGTCGTTGCCGGCATTTCCCCCATTGGTATTTGGGTCAATACCCCATTTGATCCATTTGATACCGGCATTCATCGGCTGACTGCGAATACCGGTTGCCGGAATGATTTCGTACGGCACCGGGCCTTGAGTCGATTTTCCGTCAACGTACAGGGCCGAGTTTCCATCCGGCACAACGCGTTCCACCATTACTACCTGGCCATTACGCGGATCAATCAGTGGCCCATGCCCAAAAAACATTTTCATACGTACATCCTGATCCTCAAACAAATTCATAACCGACTCGCGGGTTTGGAAACCGTTTTGAGGCGTGTAGGGCAAGCCGAACAAGCCACCACTGATACCCGGCAACACTTTCTGCACCAGCGGATGGCCCACTCCACCGGCAATGGTTGGGGTATAAACTCCGCCAAAAATGAATTCGGCATTTCCTTCATTATTGTAAACGAAGTTATCGAAGTAATTATCCAGCAATTCAAAAGCTCCGGAAGCAATTACCTGATCGCAATACGAGATTACTTCGTCATGATAAGCCGTTCCGGTGTAAACTTCGGCATTTATGTAAACCGTTGCCAGCAACCCATAGACAGCTTCGCGAGTAATACGACCGTAATACTCGTTTCCGACATTTGCCTGCGACGGTAGGTCCGGTGCAGCTGCTTCCAATTCTGCGACAATAAAATCGAAGACTTCAGCCCGCGTACTCTGCTGAGGCAAATCGTTGGCATCCACTTTTGCACCGGTGAAAACCGGCACATTGCCAAACAAGTCCATCAAGAAGAAATAGGCATATGCACGCAGAGCACGTAATTCAGCTTTGGGGCCTTCCAACCCCTCAATACCTGAGTTCTCCAACGAAGCCAACAACGCATTGGTCCGCCCGACGGTCCCAAAAAACGAGTTCCAGGCTGAGGACAAATAAGAATGGTCGGCATCCCATTTATGCTCGGTAATTTGCTCAAAGGCATCACCCGACCACCAGCCCTGGATTTTTCCGGTCACCAACACCTGGTCGGCTGACATTTCCATAATCCGGTATTCAGTACCCATGCCGGTAATGGTCGCAAAGTTCCGGTAAATCCCCGACAGGGAAGAAAGTACCTGGGCCTCGCCCTGGTAATAAGTTTCGGCCACATATTCCGAATAAACATCTTCATCCAGCGTACAACCGGGCATCAGGTTTATCGACAAAGCCAATAAAAGCGCCAGATATGTTTTATATGTTTTTATCATTCTCTTCATATCGTATTATTGTTAAAAGTTGACATCTTATCTAGAACGTAATATTTGCACCAAGCATGAATACTTGTGGCCGTGGATACACCAGGTAATCAATCCCGATTGGGGCTGTTCCGCCACGGTTGGTATTGGTGCGCACTTCCGGGTCAAAGCCAGAATAATTGGAAATGACAAACAGATTCTGTCCGGAAACATATACACGGGCTTTGGATAAGAAAGAGATCTTATTGGTATTGAAGGTATAACCAACACTCAAATTATCGAGGCGCAGGTAGCTACCGTCTTCAATCCAACGGGATGAGTACTGTGCACCTTGTTCGTGAGAAACGCCACTCTCAACGGCATATTTCAACACATTGACACCCGGGGTGGGTTTAGTGTATGAAAATTCGGCTGCGGTATTGTTGAAAATGTCATTGCCAACTACACCGCGGAATGACACAGAAGCATCAAAACGTTTCCAAAATACCGAACTTGAAAAGCCGAAAGTGAAGTCAGGATTAGCATTGCCGATCACCACATCGTCCGGCCCGGCAACACCGTCTTCGTCCATCAATATCTCCATACCGTTTTCATCCAGCCCTAAGAACTTGGGACCGTAAAAAGTACCGAGCGGAAGTCCGGGTTTGATAATTTGTGCGCTGCCGTCGTGGTTCAGCAAGCCGGAAGCCGGAGCCGTATCGATCACCTCTCTCGAGAATTGAGAATTGGATAATGAGATGACTTCGTTAACGTTCCGTGCAAAGTTTAGGCTCGCCTTCCACTGAAAATCATTCTTGCTGATTAACGTACCATTCAGCGCAAACTCAAAGCCTTTATTTTCAACTTCACCCACATTGGCCCACTGGCTGTTCACCACCGATGGTGCGACAGTGGAGAACTGCAGCAACAAATCATTGGTATTTTTCTTATACAGATCGATGGTACCCGAGAAACGGCCATCAAGCAACTCCCAATCTAACCCCAAATTAAGCTGGGTTGTTTCTTCCCATTTCAAATCGGGGTTGGCATAATTACTGGGCAGAACACTCGGAATTGCAACGCCCCCCAATACATAAACCGACGAACCGCTAACGGTTAATTGCTCACGGTACAGGTTATTCGGGATTTCCTGGTTACCGGTAACCCCAAATCCCAAACGCAATTTCAGGTTAGTCACTTTCGTGTTGTTGAAGAATGGCTCATCAGCAATATTCCAGGCAAAAGCTCCCGAGGGGAACAAACCCCAGCGATAATTATCGCCAAACCGGCTCGATCCGTCATTCCTCAAGGTAAAGGTAAACAGGTAGCGATCTTTTAGTTTCAGGTTCATCCTTCCGTAAACCGAACTTAGCCGATTCGCACTTTTATAAGATGTGTTGGACAGAATATTTCCCGATTGCATCAGGTTCCAGGTGGTCGCATCCGAAACAAACTTGTTGGCCAGTGTAAACGTATTTTGGGTTACATACCGGTAGAACGAGTACCCCACCAAAGCGCTGAAACTGGTATTTTCGTTAAAGTCTTTCGAATAATTCAAGTTGGTTTCCATAGTCGAGCTGTAGTTTTTCAGCTTACTGATGGAAGCCCGTCCTTTTTCGGCGGCAGCTACCGGATGGGTAGATGGGATATGAATGTACCGTTCCATCGCTTCATCGGTGTGCCCAACATTGACCGATACACTAAGCGGATCGATAATCTTGTAGGAGAAGGAAGCGCTACCAATAAAGTTATCTGTATGGCTCTCATCGGTCACCTCTTTCCACGAAACCGGGTTTACCCGCAGTTCGCCCAACTGGTAATAACTGCCATCGGCATTATATACCGGCAATGTTGGCGCCCAGCGCAAAGCATCTTTCAAAATATTACCCCCTTCGTTGGCTACGTTCGACGACACAGGGACATCATCATTGTCAATCTTCGCATAAGTCAGGTTAACGGCTATGTTCAGTTTTCCATCGAAGGCCTTGTGATTGGCATTCAGGCGGGTGGTGTATTTTTCCAGTTTCGACGAAAGAATAATACCTTCCTGGCTACTGTACCCCATCGAAGCACGATAGTTGCTGTTAGCCGATCCGCCGCCAAAAGCCAGGTTGTGGTTCTGGCTGAGTGCCGAACGGAAAATAGCATCCTGCCAATCGGTATTGGCGCCTTCATCCGGATAAGGATAGCTGTTGTCTTCGGAATAATCGCGGTATTCATCAGCTGTCAGAAAATCCATCTTTTTCCGTATGGACGACAACCCGAAATAGGTGTCATACGAGATCGACTCGCCAAATTCTTTTTTGCTTTTGGTGGTGATCAGGATAACCCCGTTGGCGCCACGCGAACCATAGATGGCGGTGGCCGAAGCGTCCTTCAAAATGTCGATCGACTCGATATCGGCCGGATTCAACGTGTTCAAGGGATTGGAACCCTCCGAGGAAAAGGGTGATGTTCCGCTTTCACCCGACACATTCACGTACAGGTTGGCCGAGTTGAATTGCATCGGAATGCCATCGATCACATACAGGGGATCATTCCCGGCAGAAATGGAGCTGGTACCGCGAATGCGCACAGTAGAGGTTGCCCCCGGGCGGCCACTGCTTTGCACAATATCCACCCCGGCAATCTTACCCTGAATCAGTTGTTCGGGAGCGGCAGTCACAGCCAGGTTAAAATCTTCACTTTTGATGGACGACATGGCCCCGGTTACATCGCGTTTTTTCACAACGCCATAACCAATCGCCACCACTTCATCCAAACCAATCGTTCCCTCCTCCAGGACAACATCAATGGTGGTTTTGCCGGCCACAAGAATTTCCTGAAATTTCATGCCCACAAAACTGAAAACGAGCGTGCCTTCACCCGGAACATTGGTCAGGTTGTACCGACCTTCCGAATCGGTAATGGTACCGATGGTAGTGCCCTTCACAACAACCGTAACTCCCGGTAACGGAAAGCCCGTGGCATCAGTTACCTTACCCGACACGGTTTGCTGCTGCTGAACCTGGCGTACCGCATTTTTTTCGGTGATCACCACATTCTTGCCCACAAATTCAAATTCATATCCATTAGGGATCAACACTTGTTGGAGAACGCTCTCGACGGTAGCATTGGTAACCGACAAGGTGATATTCCGACGGTCGGTCAACAAATTACTCGGGACTAAAAAGCCTATATTCATTTGCTTTTCAATCACCTCGAACACTTCAGTCAAGCTGGCATTCTGGAATGACAGGGATAGTTTAGCCGATTGTGAACTCACGGTTTTTGCGTTTGTCACAAACGCAGAGACCAACATCAGGAATAAAATTAATCGCATCATAAGACCGAGTTTTTTCAAGTAATAACGGGCTAGAAACCCGCTGGATACAGATTTTTTTTTCATAAGTTTGTACTATTATTATTATTACTATTTGGGATTGGTAGTCCCTTATATTCGCGGGCAATATTGGTAGTATTGCCCGTTTTTTATTCCAAATAAATCAGATCCGGCTCGGGGAAGCGTTCTACACGTTTTACCTCCATCGGGATCGAAATTTTTAACATGGTAATCACATCTCCAATGGATGTTTCGTAATGAAAGGTTCCGGAAAACCGATAATTGTCGGCTAAGCTCTGATTTTTATACCTGAATTTTACGTGATAAATTTCCTCCAGCCTCCGGGTAATCTCGCCCAGGGTGGCGTTGCGGAAGATTACTTTCCCATCTTTCCAGGCCGTATATAAGTCGGTATTGACCTGGGTCACCTTCACCGTACTGGTTTCGGAATTTAGCTCAAGCATCTGGTCTGGCTCGAGCAGGTATTTTTCACCTTCCCCGGTCACAAATTCTACTTTCCCCTCAACCAGGGTGGTTTGGACAACAGACGATTCCTGCCTGGCACAAACATTAAAACGGGTACCCAACACATTCACCCGGGCATGACTGGTAATAACCGTAAACGGGTTAGCTTCATCGCGGGCAACTTCAAAGTAGGCCTCACCATCCAGGGTAACCTGCCGGTGTTTTTTGTTGAAACGCGAATCGTATTGCAGGTTTGTCCCCGGGCGAAGGTACACCAGGGTTTGGTCGGGCAAGGTAACCAGCGAATTATTCAGCCGGTTGGCCGATACGCTGAAAACCTGGCCTTCCGGATCCATTGCTCCCACGTAATATGCGCGGGCTCCCCACCACCCAACATTCAACAGGATGATAATAACCGCTGCATAACGTAAAAATGTTTTCATGATTAGCTTCCTGGCTTTTCCAACCGTCTGCCGTTCCTGAATCCGGCTCCAGGTGTCTTCCAGTTTGATGTCGGGCTGCTTTTGTTCCAGCTGCCCGGTCCACAGCCAGATTTTCAGGTAATCGGTAAGTGTTTGCTTGTTGGACGCTTCTGCCATCCACGCGTCCAGTTCCCTGAGTTCATCGGCACTGGCCTTTTGATGGAAGTAGCGGTTTATGAGTTGTTCGATGCGGTTCATATTATCCGTGTTTGTGAATAAAAACACACAAACGGAACAAAACCCTACATCCAAGTTGAAAAAAAAATGAAATCACATAAAAGACAGCAAGACCGAACGAACCAACAGGCTTTTGCCGGATATCTTTTCTCCGTCCAGATAAGGCGCTAAGTCTTCCCGCAATTTCCTGAGCGCCCGGGTGATATTCGCCTCAACAGCTTTCACCGAGATGGCCAACTTATCAGCAATTTCCTTGTTCGTCAGGTCTTCGAAACGGCTCAGGCTGAATACTTCGCGACACTGGGGAGGCAAGTTTGAAATAGACGTTTGGATTTTTTCGGAAAGTTCGCGAAACAGCATGAGATCCTCGCCTGTTTCGCTCAGCAAGCGGTAATTAATGGAGGCCAACAAATGATCGGGTTCTGCTATCAGTGCTGACTTTTTCTTCCGATCGCGCAGCAAGTTCAGGCAACGGTTGCGGACCACGATGAACAGGTAATTCTTCACTTCCGCCTCCGATTCGAGGTTGACATCTCCTTCCCACAACTTAATAAAGGCCTCCTGTACAACCTGTTGCGCATCATCCTGTCGGTGCAAAAAATGAAAAGCAACCACATAAAAGGCATGAAAATGCCTGTTATACATCGTTTCAAAAGCTTTTTTCCGCATCATCCGGGCTTGACTGAAAACCATTTTTTGTAGCTATTACCGGCAAAGCTATGAAAAATATCAAAGTCAACCGCGTGTACATAAACCCAATGCCATTCAATCCCGAAACGATAAATCCTAAAAAAATTAAGTCTTCAGGAAGTGACTGCACCGTTCCCTTTGCCCTGTTTTTAACGTCCTGATAAAAATCCTCTTTCCGGGAATGCCCGGCAAACTCTCTCTAATTTGTCCGGACCAGCGTCAGATCTTCTGTGTTTTTTCTGTGTATCTTCTGCGTTTCTTCTGTATTCAAATACACAGAAGATATACTGTATAAACATTGAATAGACGACCTGGATATGGAGCTGGTATGAGCCAACTAGCCGGAAGGTCATTGGGCAATACGTGGTGAATAATAAACTTTGCGTTCCTTCAAAACCCCATCTCTTTTAACCATGCCTCGCATAGTACAGTCCACAGATTTGTGGAACCCGGATTATTTCGTAGAGCAATGGAGTGACCGCCTTTGGGGAAGATATGCAAACACGAAGATATGCCCGCCTTTTGCAGTGCTTCGAAATAACGAAGGCTGTTCATCGGATTCACCACCGGATCATCTGCGGCACAGATAATAAAAGCAGGCGGTGTTTGACCGGTCACATTCAGCTCGCCCGAGAACAGGACTTCGAGTTTTTCGTCGGCTTCTTCGCCCAGTAAGGCATCGTGGCTCCCTTCGTGCGCATCCTGTGTCATGCTGATAGCCCCCGATACCAGGATTTGGAAATCGGGATTTACCGGCACCGCATCCAATGAATCACCAATCGCGGCATAATCAGTTGTGAATGTAGCCATATTCGCAGTTAAACCACTGCCCGCAGAGCAGCCCATCACCCCGATCTTACCGGGATTGATACTCCATCTTGCGGCATTGGCGCGAACCATTTTCAAGGCACGCTGCCCGTCCGTAATCGGGCCGAATTCCGGCTCCTTCAGGTCGAGCGAAGTAGGTAAACGGTACATCACCACAAAAGCATTCACGCCAAATGTATTGAACCACTTGGCCAACTGCAAACCGGCAATATTATACGTCATTTTCCGATAGCCTCCCGGAGGGAAAATCAAAACGGCCGAACCCGTGTTTTCTTCTTTTGAAGAAAAAAAAGCATACATGCCGGGCACATCAATCTGGGTGACACGCTCACGCTCTTCCAGGCGCTCCAGTTTCATCCCTTTCGAGTTGGGCATCTTCCCATCGGACCATAGCGGAATATATTCCTGAGCATAAGCCAGCTCCGAGAAAAAAATCAACACCAGGCTTGTTACAATCCGGTATTTTATCATAGCTCTGCTATCAATTAAAAAAGTAAACTGAACACGATACTTCTACATAGCGAAGAAATGATAAGTTCCGCCTGCTTCGGTATTAAAATCGAACAAGTTGGTTTGTATTGGGTCAAGCATTTTAAGCTGAGCCTTTTCGCTGATGAGCGGCTGTTTGATGGCTGCACGTTTAAATAAGGGATTCGGGTTCACGGCTTCTTCTGAAACCGGCTTCAATTCCGCATCACCGCCCAACTCATTAGCCAAGCGCAAACGGCAGTTTCCACCAATCGACGAATGCAGGGTCAACTCCTTCACCCGGCTGTTCTCCCAGCGCAGGTCGATCGTGAAGCCACCACGTGCACGCAGGCCCTTCACTATGCCATCGGGCCACTTCGACGGCAGCGCCGGTAGCAAGAAAATAGCACCGTCGTGGCTTTGCACCAGCATCTCGGCAATGCCTGCAGTACATCCAAAGTTTCCGTCAATCTGGAAGGGCGGATGGGCGTCGAACAGGTTCGGGTAGGTGCCGCCTTTCTCGCCTTTTTTCTCAATGGGCGATGGTGTCAGCTGGTCTTCAATTAGTTTGTAAGCGCGGTCACCGTTCAGCAGACGCGCCCAGAAGTTCACTTTCCAGCCCATCGACCAGCCTGTTGAAATATCGCCGCGGTACTCCAGCGTATTTTGTGCAGCCTGGAACAATTCGGGTGATGCAAAGGGCGAAATCTGGTTACTCGGATACAGCCCGTACAGGTGCGAAATATGCCGGTGCTTGTCATCCACGCGATCCCAATCTTCCAGCCATTCCTGCAGTTGCGTATGTTGTCCGATTTGCATGGGTGGCAGCCGTTTTTTCATCGCGCTCACTGTATCGGCAAAAGCCTGGTCGGTTTGCAAAACCGAAGCCGCCTCAACCAAATTCGAAAACACATCGAACACCAATTGGTTGTCCATGGTGGTGCCAGCCGTCATGGAGGTTCCCATTGGGTGGCGGTTTTCGGGCGACATAGAAGGTGTTACCACCAGCCAGTCGTTCGTAGATTCGGGCTGAAGCACATCTACATAATACGTAGCGATACCCTTCAGAATCGGGTAAACTTCGGCCAGAAAATTTTGGTCGCCGCTGTACAGGTAGTGCTGCCACAGGTGCTGGCTCAACCAGGCGCCTCCCATGGGCCACATGCCGTAAAAGGCGCCGTCAACAATACCGGTAATGCGCCAGATGTCGGTGTTGTGGTGCATCATCCAGCCCCGGGCGCCATACATGTCGCGAGCCGATTGCTGTCCGGTTTCCGACAAATCCTTCAGCATCGAAAACAGCGGTTCGTGCATTTCGGGCAGGTTGGTTACTTCGGCCGGCCAGTAATTCATTTCGGTATTGATGTTGACCGTGTACTTGCTGTCCCATGAAGGGAAAAGCTTGTCGTTCCAAATCCCTTGCAGGTTTGCAGGTTGTGTTCCGGGACGAGAAGATGAGATGAGCAAATACCTGCCAAACTGAAAGTATAGCGACACCAACTGCGGGTCGTTGCCTGTTGCAAAATCGGCAATGCGCTGGTCGGTTGTATTTTTGATGGAATCGGTAACGCCCAAATCCAGTTGCACCCGATCAAAATACTGGCGATAGTCGGCAACATGAGCTTCTTTTAGGTTGTCAAAACTTTTTGTTTCGGCTTGTTGCAGGTAGTTCAGGGCAAGGGCTTTGGCATCACCGCTGAGGTCGTTGTAATTTTTAAAGTTGGTCCCGATGGAAATATAAATGGTTGCCGCATCGGCTCCCTCAACCTGCAACGACGAATCCGTCTCCACCAGTTTACCGCCCTCGATGACAGGCATGCAGCGTGCATCGAACTCAATTTTCCCGGCTTTGTTATCTACCGATCCGCCTTTGCCGCTCAGCGCCAATTGGTCACCTTCAACCACAACCTGATTGACTAAATGCGGGCTGTTGGCTTTCAGGTTAAAGCTAATTTTTCCTTTTTCGGAAGCCGTCAGCCGAACTACGATCACTTGATCGACAGCACTGGCCAGGTATTCTCGCTTGTAGTTCACCCCCTCGTGTTCGAATGAAACCGAGCTCACGGCATTTTGAATATCCAGGTCCCGGTAATAGTTATTCACGTTTTTCAGCTGCGGAAACTCAATCCACAAATCACCAACCGTTTGGTAAGGCATTCCGTAGTTGTTGGTCGGTGGCGCCTGGCGCGGAACCCGGCTCATCACCAAATTCTCAGCTTCTTTATATTTACCATCAAAGATAAGTTGACGAACTTCGGGTAATATTTCATTAAAACCTTCGGGGAGATTGTTGCCTGGCTCTCCCGCCCAAACTGTTTCTTCATTCAGTTGGATTTGTTCGATGTCGGTACCTCCAAAGATCATAGCTCCCAATCGTCCGTTTCCGATGGGTAGCGCTTCTTCCCATTCCGAAGCTGGTTTATCGTACCAAAGTTTCATAAGATTTGCTTCTTGTTCTATTGGTGCTGCACAAGAAAACAGGATCGTTGATAAGATCAGAAAATAATAAATCGGATTCATGTCAGGTAGAATGTTGATGAAATTTAATTAAAACCTTTCAAAAATAGAGTATTGCTGATAATCAGACAGGGAGCATTACATCAGCAAACAGGGGGCATTTTGTCCAAATTGAGAAAAACAATGGGAAGACATTCAGAAAATATTAATCTTGCGACACTTTCCGCATGAATTCGACCATGTACGTAACCGTTTCATCCACCCAGGGATGAAACAACCAAAACGGGTGAATCTGCACATCGAACTTGTGCAACTCGTGATAGATGCCCCAGCGCTCCATCATCGATATCATTTCGTACTGACCGGCGGTGAAACGCGGGAAGCCACTGTTTAAAAACAGCACAGGAACCGAATTTTCGTTCAGCCAGAAAATCGGCGAAGCTTCTTTCCAGCGGTCTGGACGGGTGTAAAAGTCGCCTTCGAGCCATTGCACATCGGGCGAGTCGGGCCGACGATCCAAGTTCAATGACAGTGGGGCCATAAAATCCAGTACGCCATCGATGTCGATCACGGCCTGCACAGCACTCGACTGCCCGTTGTTGCCCATGCTGCCTTCAAACTGGTTAACACCATTCGTCATGCCCACCAACGCAGCCAACTGTCCGCCTGCCGAACAACCCGAAATGGCAATAAAATCGGGATCGATATTGAATTCATCGGCATTGGCCCGCAACCAGCGAATGGCCGCTTTGATGTTGTGGACCGCTGCCGGGTATTTGGCTTCGAGCGACAACTGGTATTCCACCGCCACCGCTACAAAACCTTTTTGAGCAATCATCTGGGCCATGGGCACCTGCAACGATTTGTCGCCGGCCCGCCAGCCACCGCCGTGAACCAATATCAGTGCCGGATATTTACCCGCCTTTTCGGGACGAAACAAATCGACATGCAAATCGCGCGGGCCAAACGAAGTTTCGGGCAAATGAGCATAAACCAAATCGCGGTCGGCAATCACACCCGCCGGAATACTGTCCTTGGCAGGAACAGCTTGGGGATAGTTGTTTTTTATTTGGCGGTAAACGCGTGGGACATTGAAAGTAGTGTCGGCCGGAACGGTGGTACCTTTGATAAATTGGGCCTGGGCGCTTAAACCGAAACCGGTAAGTACTGACACGAGAAAAATGACAAAAGCATGATTTTTTTTATTCATGAATTCAGATAAATAATAATAATAATAATAATAATAATAGGTTCCCCACCTTTTGGGGAGCCTATTATAGATAAAGCAATTGATTTTTAGTCCCATCCTGGATTCTGGGTAAGTCCTGAATCTTTATTAATTTCAGATCGTGGTATTGGTATCCAATAGAATTTATCATCCCACTGCGGGCGTTCAATAAGCGTTACCTCGCGAAATAGCAACTCTCCATTAGGGTATTTATAGATCTCAACACCACGAATATTATCAGACTCCACTTCTGGAGCTATCATCCACCGTCGAACATCGAAAAAGCGATGTGCTTCTAAAACCAGTTCAATTCTCCTTTCATGACGAATTCTCATTTTCAGTTCATCACCGGTTATGGTACTAGGCAAGCTCGGCATGCCTGCACGTTCTCTAATAAGATTAACATAATCACGCGCCGTATCTTCGAATCCCAGTTCGAACATTGCTTCTGCATAATTCAGATATATTTCGCCTAAGCGGAAAAATATCCAAGGTTGTGAATAACCTCCGTTTGACCGGCTAATCACCAAATTCCTATCGATGAATTTTTTCCAGTTGTAGGAGGTTCTGGAATTATCACCATTTACCTTGTAACTATCAATCCCGTAGGTGCCCGTTAAGATTGGGTTCTCACTAGCATCTAACCCTGAAATATGCATTGTAACATCATAATCGGGTGAGGCTGATCCCCGTAATTCGGGCCTAAAGGTATCTCCGTTGTAGATAACCGTTTGATAGAAGCGGGGGTCACGGTTTACATATGGGTTTTGAGGGTCGTAACCAGAAGCAGGGTTAATAGTACCATCAGCATTGAAAATCATTTCCCCATTAATCATTTCATAGTCCTCAACTAAATTTTGGGAAGGGACATTCCGGCCTCCCCATCCTCCCCAACCACCATAAGTGTGATTTGTGTTAATGAAGCTTACCAAATGGCCATTCGTGTTATTAAAGGTTCTTGCAAAAAGAATCTCTTGATTCACGTCCAGAAAAATATTTTCATAATTCGGGACCAAATCATAGGCATTTTCATCAATAATCAGTTTGGCGGCATCAGCTGCTTTCTGCCACAAAGATTTATCATTATCTGGATTATTTAACGGACTGGCGGCATAAAGATAGACACGGGATTTCAAAGCGATTGCCGCATGCTGGGTTGCCCGCCCAAAATTTGATTCAGTATATCCATATTTTTCCGGAAGATGTGGTATGGCAGCGTCAATTTCCTGAATTATATAATCCAGAACTTCCTGATAGGAGTTTCGGCCAAACTTCACTTCATCTCCAAGATCGTAAATTTCTTCAACAATAGGCATACCTCCGTACCTCCACAGCAGATTGGCATAAATAAATGCCCTAATAAAATGAACCTGGGCAGACAAAGCAGCTTTATCATTATCACTTACAGGAGAATTATCTATTTCATTAAAGTAGATATTACAACTGCGGATGTATTGATATGCACGTTTAAAATAATCAATATAATTACTGCTCGCCCCAAAACTTGTAATGTTATCAGCAGTCCAAGTTCCCATCAACCAAGTGTTATCGCCATAAGCTTCATCCGTATATTTTGACCATAAATGAGTATCGAACCCATGTGGGATTCCTGCATATAAACCATTCACATATAACTTTACCAAATTGGCATCATTCCACACCTGGTCTGAAACGACCCTGTCAGAGGGGGTAATATCTAAGTAATCTTTGTTACAGCTACTAAACCCTACAAGTGAAAATAATAGCACGACTATATATTTATTCATAACCTATTCTATTTTAAAATGATAAACTAACACCTAAGTTAAACACTCTCAATTGAGGATAGTAATTTGCATCGGTGCGTGTTGAATTTGGATCACTTCCGTCTCCACGCCCCTCCGGATCCATGAAATCAATTTCACTGATTGTAAAAACATTAAATGCATTGGTATATACGCGGAAGTCACTAATGCCAATTTTTGAGGTAAGCCTTTCGGGAAAGGTGTAGCCAAGCTCAAGATTTTTCAAACGTACAAAAGCCGCGCTATACATATTAAACTCACTGAACTGAGCAAAGTTACCTCCTGAACGAGGCATTGTTCCATCAGTATTGTCAATGGTCCAACGATCTTTTGCGCGAATTGCTGCAGCGTTACTTTCTCCTCCCAAACTAGTAATGCCCGGGAAATAGACGGCGTTTCCTTGACCTTGGAAAAAAAGCGTCAGATCAAGGTTTTTGTATTCAAAATTTAAATCCAGTCCAAATACGATCTCAGGTATGGATGATTTATCCATACGATATTGGTCATCATTATTTATGTTGCCATCTCTATTCTTGTCAACATAAATTAAATCACCTGGCTTGGCATTGGCCAAATGAACCGAATTATCAATCTCTTCCTGTGTTTTGTATATGCCAGCTGTTCCCCAGATTAACGGGGCTCCAATCGGACGACCTGTTTGCATCTGATATTCCTCGCCTGCAGGGACTTCATCAAAATACACGTACTTGTTCCGTGCAAAAGAAACATTACCCCTCGCCCTAAAAATCAGATCATTAAATCGATTGTTGTGACTCAACACTAGCTCAAAGCCATGATTCTCAACTTTCCCGATATTTTCGGGCGGGAGCCCTGAATACCCATATGTATCTGAAACACTCAACTGTCTCTGCGCTAAAATACTTGATCTATTCTGTTTAAAGATATCCAGTTCTACTCCAAGCTTCAAATCCCAAAAAGATGCGTCTGCCCCAAAGTTCATTGTTTCCAGTACTTCCCAGGTATAGTTAGAATTAGGCAATACACCAGGATTTAATCCCAGAACATCAATCCCGCCAAAATTATAGGTACGACCGATAGAATATGAACTGAGGTAGGCGTAAGGATCATCAACATCATCATTCCCCAATTCACCGTAGGAAGCACGCAACTTCAAGTAATCTAAGGCAGTCAGGCTTTTCATAAAATCCTCCTCGGATATCCGCCAGCCTACGGAGAACCCGGGAAAGAACCCGTATCGTTTATTCTTGGGAAAGATCGGAGAGCCGTCATAGCGAAAAAGGAATTCTGCCAAGTATTTCTCCTGAAAGTTGTAAGAAGCGCGTCCAAAATAATTATCTCTTCTGGTCAAATAGGAAGAGCCACTTGTACTTTGATCGGCAAGGCCTGATCCGCCAAAGTTGATGTCGGTCAAGCTGGTTGACGGAAAATTTTTCCGAAAAGCGCTTGCGTTATTCCCTTTGTTTTCTGCTCTTTCAGCGCCAAGCATCAAGCTTATATTATGGCGTCCTATCGACTTGACATAGCTTGCTGTAAGATTATATGTTGTTACAAAGGAACGATTGAAATAGTCCCTTACTGCAGGGCTGGCATAATAATTCGATTGCACCTCGATGTAATCATCAGTAATTGGCACATATTCCCAATAACTATATGGTTTCTGAAAAGTTTTCTCAAAATCATGTGTAAAATCATAGCTATAGGAACCATTAAATGACAAACCTTCAATGAAAGGAACCTTATATTCTATAGCCAATGTGGACTGAATTGGCATACTTTCCTGCTTCAGATAGCCAGCCTGATCGCGTAACAATGGATTCTCTCCAAACCGACCCGCAGCAATAAGTCCATTCGGGTATTTAGCAGGAAGTCTTGGGGGGGCAGAAAGGATGTTGACGAAGTTTACCCACGTCCCTGTTGAGGGATAGGTTCTTTTTTCCAAACGTCCTGCAACATTCAGACTCACTTTGAAATTATCAGTGATATTTGCGTCAATGTTCGACCTTAAATTGTACTGTTTGTAGTCTGTGGGATTATTTTTAAAGTGCCCGTCCTGATTCTGCAATCCCAACGACAAAAAATAGCGTATGGTTTTGCTCCCCCCGTTAACCGATAGGTTCATCTTGTTCTGAAGCGTCCAGCTTTTCAATGTTTCTGCAACCCAATCGGTATTCGGATGCATTATTGGATCTGATCCATCTCTAAATTTCTGAATATCTTCTTCGGTATAAGTAGTCGAGCTTGCACCATTCCTGATATCCGCTTCGTTCCTAACTTCAGCATAGGTTGCAGCATCCAATACATCCAACACCCTGGTAGGTTGACTAAAACCTTGGTTATAATTAAAGTTGAAAACCGGCTTCCCAATGTCGCCGCGTTTGGTTTGAACCAAAATCACACCATTGGCTGCCCGGGCGCCATAAATTGCAGCCGAAGCATCTTTAAGCACAGTTATGCTCTCGATGCTTTGCGGGTCGATACGGCCCAATCCTTCAGTTGGTCTGGGCACCCCATCAATTACTAATAATGGTTGCGTATTCCCAAATGTACTTCTGCCCCGAATTAAAATCTGTGAATCATCTCTCCCTGGCTCACCTGAAGTGTTTACGGCAATTACTCCAGGAAGACGGCCTTGTATAGAGTTTGTAACATTAGGAACAGGACTCTTCATCAACTCATCGCCTTTTGTATTAACCACTGACCCTGTGATTGTAATTTTCCGCTGTGTCCCGTATCCAACAGCAACAACCTCATCAAGACCAATTGAAAGTTCTTCAAGAGTAATATTGATTTGCGTTTTCCCAGCGATTCCTATTTCCTGTGTTCTCATCCCAACAAACGAAAACACCAAGGTACCATCTCCCGGGACATTCGGAAGCGAATAGTTCCCATCACCATCAGTAATTGTTCCCTGCGTTGTGCCTTTTATCAATACAGTTACTCCCGGAAGCGGAGCGCCGGAAGAATCGGTGACCTTCCCCCTTATATCGCCCTTTTGCTGGTTCATCTGATTAAGCTTGTCGGCATTAACCTCAATCAGAATATTCCGCTCAACAATTTTGTAACTGATATTTCTTCCCTTAAAAAGTTCATCCAGGATTTCTGAGACGTTTTTATTCTCCATATCCACACTTACCATCTGGGAATCATCGAAAAGATCGCGATTATAAAAGAAATAATAATCCGATTGTTCCTCAATGGAATTGAAGACATCCGCGATCCTGGAGTTCTTCATCTTCAGTGTCAGCTTCGAGTTTTGCGAATAGACGGTTGCTGTAACCGAAACCGAGGCCAATAAAATCAGCAATACACATAACCTCATCATAAGCCATAATTTTTTTAGCCAGAGAACATGAGTTCTCCCTCGTTCAAGTTTTTTTTTCATAAATTTGAATGTTGAATTAATAAAATTGATTACGCTATTCGTAGCTATTGATTTTTGAAGGGGGAATGCTTCGACCTATTCCCTCTTCTTTTTTAAGCCACGTTTCATCCTTTATTCCATACTATTTAGGTTTAATTAGTTTCTTTTCTTTAGCCATACTTCTTTATTTTCGATATAATAATCAACCTGAGCAGTTACCTTAATTTTTTCAAGTGCATCAATCAGGTTGTTGCTGTAACTAAACATCCCCCTGAACCGGTAGCCGGCCATATTCGGGTCCTCAAACCGGAACCGAACTCCATAAATCCGTTCCAGCTCGTTAGCCAAATCGTTTAAGGTTGCATCTTTAAATATGATCTCGCCATTTCGCCACGAAGAGAAAAGCTCCGGATCAACTTGCTGCACCAGCACCTTGCCTTGTGCTTTTTCATAAATAACCCGTTCTCCAGGTTCCATTTTCAACAATTCTTGTCCTTGCCGCTTTAAATCCAGTTCCACACTGCCTTCACTCAAAACAGTTTCAAAAGATTGAGAATCGGAATGGGCTTTTACATTGAACGAAGTACCGGTAACTTTTACATCAGCTAATGGAGTACGGACAAAAAACGTTTTCTGCCGATCTTTGAAAACCTCAAAATAGGCTTCACCGTTCAGGCTTACTTCCCGTGTATCGGAACCAAATCCGGAAGCATCGTAAGTAATGGTCGATCCGGAGTTGATCCAGACTTCTGTGCCATCAGGAAGCTTGCATTTGGCGATATGCCCTGTTGGCGCGGTTATCTCTGTAGTTGTGGATACAAGCAGTACGTCCTCCTGATTTTGTTTCATCAACAAAAGGCTTATTGCCAACGCGATGGGGAATGCCAGAATGGCTGCAAGTTTGTAAATGGATAGAAGGCGTTTGCTGCGCCTTATTTGCCGGAACAAGTTCTTGTTAATTTCGCCCTGTGTTTTGATTTTGTCTTGCTGTATATCGCCCTTGGAAATCCAGCTTTCTGCATGCTGCCAGATTTTTTGGCTTTGAGTATATGCCTCGGTATATTCCTGAGATTGTTTTTTCAGCTCCTTGAGTTCGGCAAGTTCCCCGGGAGTGGCATTTCCGGAGAGGGCTTTACCAATTAGAATATCGATATGGTTTTCGCTCATGTCGTCTTGGGTTAAATCACCCCATAGACGAAATATGGCCAAGTTACCCTGTAATAAAACCTACTTTTTTTTCGAAAAAATACAGAGAAGAAGTTTAACCAATTGAATATCTGACAGTTTTTCACGCATTTTTTTTAACGCAATTCCCATTTGCATTTCAACCGTCTTTACCGAGATATTTAGTTTTTCTGCAATCTGGCTGTACTTTAATCCTTCAAAACGGCACAACACAAACACTTCCCGACACTTTTCGGGCAATTCATTAATCGATTTGTTGATTCTGTCGTTTAGTTCTGCTTCCTCAAGGGCATCACGGAAGGGGGTTTCCAACTGACAATCTCCCACCGCTGATAATTTTACATTTTTCCTGACGGTGCGTAAATAATCAATCGACCGGTTTTTAACTGCGGTATAGAGATATGATTTTACGGAATATTTTAAGGCAATATTTTCACGTTTGGTCCAAAGATCCACAAACACTTCCTGCACCAGCGACCGGGCCAGGTCCATGTCCTCCAAATATTTATTCGAGAAGAAACAAAGAGAAGAATAGTACTCGTCAAACACTTTGCTGAAATTTTCTTCATTCCAGTAGAACGGATCAACTTCGGAACTCGAATTAGTATTTATAGTCTTCTTCAATTTAGGGAGCATTTTGGTTGGCTAAAAATATCGAAATTGGAGGAAATAAAAGTACGCAATGTGAAATAAGAGACATACAAAAAAAGGAGTCAATCATAACTCAAGCTAATTCTGTCAATCACTATATTATCCCAAGTACTCCAAGTATCTTCACTTTCAATTTTTAAATCTTGTTTAATCGGGCTATGATTGGATTTAAAAAAGTACAGGCTTGCTAAGATAGCAAACCTGTACCGAATATTGTTATCGTTATTAATTATAGCCGGGGTTTTGAAAAATTCATACTCCCCTAAAAAATCAGATTACTGATAGGCTGGATTTTGCGGATAATCTCCGGAATCCAGCGCAATCGCACTAAGAGGAATGGGGCGTAAAATTTTATAGTTCCCGTTGGCACCCAGAAAGGGATCAATTCCTGAGTTAAAAAGTGATTTAATATCAGGGTTTCTGACTTTTGTATATTCCATGAGCTTTCCGGTACGTTTCAAGTCGAGCCAGCGGAATCCTTCGCCGACAAGTTCACGGGCGCGTTCTTCCAAAATAAAATCCAAGTCAACCGATGACACCAGCGATGCCCCTGCCCTTTGCCGTACAGTATTGATACGCGCAACTGCATTCGAGGAATTTCCGGCCTGCAAATAGGCTTCAGCGGCAATTAAGTAGGTCTCACCCAAACGTGCCAAGTACAAATCGTGAGTATATTGGACCTCAACTGTACGCACTCTATCAAACTTTCGCAGTGACGGATAATCTTCCTGATTGAGCCCATCCCACCAATGTGGATCGATTGGAGAAATAATGGTATTAGCACGCATCGGTGAGGCAGCCCGCCAGTTTGCTGTGTCTGCCAGCTGAGCAGCTGTCCTGGGATAGTAATAATTGACCGGTGAATTTTCCGGATCCAGGATGTACCCCACATACGGGCTGGTAAGGATATTCAGGAAAGTGCCTTCAAACCGCGTGTCATTATCCTCAAATAACGTGAACAAGTATTCTGTCGGGTGCAGAGCATTCTTCTTATTTACGCCATCGTTACTTCCCTGAATAAGAGGCCCCCAAGGATAATCCCAGTTGTGAGCTCCTCCCTGTTTGGTCGATCCATCAGAATATTGAATAGACCATAGCACTTCTTCGTTGTTATCATTCTCGTAAACAAATAAGTCTTCAAAGTCCAGATTCAATCCTTGTCCACCGATAGCAGCATCTGCCAATTGTGCAGCTGTTGAAAAATCTGTTTGCAATCCAAAAGACTCGTAACCACGTGTAAGATAAACCTTGGCCAGCATGTGTTGGGCTACTCGCTTGTTAACGCGTCCAAATTCAGGCTGAGTAGTTGGTAATACTGTAATAGCTTCTTCCATCTCATCAATAATAAACTGATAGACCTCACTGGCTGGTTCTCGTTCGAAATGTGTAATGGGTTCGCTAACTAGGTCAACCACCATACTAACATCACCGAAATTCTGGACCAACAGGAAATATAAGTATGCCCGAATGAACTTCAGCTCGGCAATGCGAGTCTCCAATTCGGGGAAGTCCTCTGTTTTGTCTGCATAATCCAAGGCCAAATTGTTGATCTGAATACTTTCATACAAATTCTTAAACAGATGTTCAACTTGTCCATTACTTGGCGTTAAAGTTTGGTAAGATGCCAAGCCTAAAGGAACTTCCTGATGGGCACTGAAAAATAAATCCGTCCCGGCACAAAACACATACGGTGTTGGTTCATAAATGTCACGGATAGAGGCATAAGCGGCGTTTACCAAGCTTTCATATCCTTTTTGAGTGCCATAATAATTTTCTGCTGTTGTGTTCCCTAAATTTTCCTCCTCCAGAAAATCAGCGCATCCGGCAAACAGCAAAGCCGCGAAAACAGTGTATATTTTAAGCTTTAGATTTTTCATAACCTTAGAATTTAATGTTTGTACCAATCTGATAAATTGTGTAGGAGGTATTCGTTGCATCTACACCTGACATATCAGCTCCGGCCCACTCCGGGTCAAAACCGTCATATTTTGTGAACACGAACGGATTCAAGGCGTTGAAATACAGGCGCATTTCCGCAAGGCCTAAGCGGGATAATAATTTACGGCTGAAATTATAGCCCAAGGTGATATTCTGTACCCTCACAAATGATGCATCTTTATTGAACCCAGGGAACCCATAATCCTCAGCATCTTCGCCCCAATATTGTCCTTGATAGGCTGGCTGGGGGTAGGTATTCGAGTATCGGGCTTCGGTTATCGGATTCTCCCGGAGATAGTAAGGCACATCCAAAATTACTTTACTGTTGAAATCGGTAAACTCTTCGTGAAACGGGCTAAATTGCAGGATTCCTTGTTTGGTATAAACGGTTGCTGAAAGGTTCCAGTTTTTATACGTCAGGTTGGTGGAGAACGTGCCAATCCATTTAGGGTCGGGAGATCCCAGCACTTTCATGTCTTGGTCAATATCTATGTTCCCATCTCCATTCAGGTCTTTAACTTTCGCAGTTCCTTCAAGTGCCTGCCTGTCTTCTGGTGCTAACTCGTCTCGCTGCCAAACGCCATCAAACACCATTCCATAAACCACATTCACCGGCTGACCAATAAACCAACGGTTTGGCACATCATCTTCTTTTGCCCCATAGAGTTCTACAATTTTATTGGTGTTTTTGGAGAATATAAAGTTGGTTTCCCAAGTGAAGTCTTTTCGCTTAACATTGATAGTCCGTACCTGTAACTCAATTCCTTTGTTGCTAACAGACCCCACGTTATCCATCATAGTTGCCCAACCAGTAGGCATAGCCAGCTTTCGTTCCATCAGCAAATCAAGGGAAAGCCGGTCGTAAACGTTGATTTCTCCGGATATACGGCTATCGAATAGTCCAAAATCAGCCCCCAAGTTCCATTCTCGCGTACGCTCCCAGGTCAGTTCCGAATTCGCCAACGCATTGGGGATAAATCCATTAGCAGTAGTTTCGTCCCAATCATAGTAAGTTTGCCGGTTTAGGGCAGACTGTGTGGTATAAGGATCAATATTGTTGTTTCCGGTATAACCAAAACTCAACCGTAACTTTAAATTATTAATTTGGGAAACCCCGCTTAAAAATGATTCCTCATTCATTCTCCAAGCGATAGCAGCCGATGGGAAATAGGCCCATTTGTTTCCTTCAGCCAATTTTGAGGAACCGTCCCAACGTACTGTAGCTGTAAACAAATATTTATCCCGGAAAGAATAATTAAATCGGTTGGTAAATGAAAGCAGCGTACTTTTACTGAATCCGGTGGTTGCATCGCGTTGCGGGGCACTTTGTACATTATACCACAACGACTGGAATGGAACATCCCTGCCATAGGCAAAAGCAGACTCATAGCGATCGAACTGAGATGACTGAATGAAGTCGTATGAGAACCGGTGCTCTCCGACCTCTTTATTTAGGCTCAGCTGATTGTCCCAAATAAATGAAAGCTTGTTTGTATTCCACATTCTTGCCACAGAAATTGAGCGGGTCGCAAAACGGTCAAAATATTCCCCGTCTCTTCCGAATTTAGCATTGGGAGAAAATGTTGTTTTTAAATTGATCCATTTCGCTGGACTAAAACTCAGGTAGAAATTCGAAATCACATAATATTGTTCAACATTGTATTTTGAGTCGGTTTCCAGATATGCATACGGATTAACATTACTGGAAATCCCGATCATAGGCGATTGAATGGTATTGCCGTCCTTGTCTTTAGCGGGTGCAAAAGCAGGCATCCTGAAAATCTGGCGAGTATAGCCTTGACGGGATACCAGCTCCCGGTCAGAAAAGGCCAGGTTGATATTGGCGCCAACCGAAAACCTGTCGTCAGGCCGTGCATCAACACTCGCTTTAAAATTATACTTTTTATACCACTGCCCTTTTGCATTCCCATCATCGCCCTGATAGCCAAATCCGACAACATAGCTGATATTGTTGTTTCCACCCGAAGCCGAAACAAAATGGTTTTGTTGGATACTGGATTTTAGGAGTTCATCCACCCAATCGGTACCTCTTCGTTCGGTCAGAGCTTCTTCCCAGTAATTCACACCGTCCCTAATCACTGTTGGAAAACTGTAAGTCACCGAAGGGACGATAGGTTTCCCCTGTACCAGATCACGTGTAACCTGTCTGTCTATGTTCCACTTTATACTCTCGTCGTAGCTATTTAAAAAATCGGGCATATTGGAAATTGTGCGTAGCCCAACATAACCGGAATAGGTAATAGATGGCTTTTGTACCTTAATGCCTTCCCCCGAACGAGTAGTAACGATCACGACACCATTTGAACCACGTGATCCATAAATCGCAGTTGACGAGGCGTCTTTCAGAATATCGATTCGCTGAATATCATTTGTGTTCAGGAAATTGATATTATCGGTCATCACTCCGTCAACCACATACAAAGGGGCTGCCCCGGTCAAGGAATTGGCCCCACGGATTTGAATATCAAATTCGCTTCCCACCGACCCAGTTCGCTGACTGATGTTCACACCGGCAGAATTTGCCTGCAAAGCCTTTAGCGGACTTGTAGATCCAACAGACACCAAGTCATCATGTCCAACGGAAGCAACCGCGCCGGTCAGGTCTTTTTTTGCAACACTTCCATAACCAATGGCAACCACCTCTTCCAGTCCGATGGTTTCTTCTTCCAACGCGACATTAATTACTTGGCGACCATTCACCTCAACTTCTTGCGTTTTCATCCCGATAAATGAAAAGACCAAGGTAGCATTTGGTGATACATTAGACATCGAGTAGGTCCCGTTGATATCGGAAATGGTGCCAGTGGTTGAACCTTTAAGGACGATGGTTACCCCCGGAAGCGGCGCTCCCGAAGAATCGGTCACTTTACCGGAAACCGATATTTGCTGCTGAGCCGATTGTAAGTTTGCAGCCGATCCACCCGAAAGGATAATCTGTCGTCCTTCGATCACATAACTTATTCCGGTGTCCTCAAACAAATCATTCAGAAGTTCTTCAATTTTGATGTTTGTCACCTGTACATCCACCTTCCGGCTTACATCAACCATACTCCGGCTGTACAGAAAATAGAAGTCCGTTTGTTCTTCAATGGACTGAAGCACCGTTTCCACGGAAGCATTTTTCACATTCATCGAAATGTTTGTGTTTTGTGCCTGGCTTTTGCCGGCAAAACTGTGGATTACTCCCAGTAAAACAATCAAGCAAGTTAGCTTCATGTACCGTAGCATTTTAGTTATTCGGGAATTCAACACTCCCTGAATAACCGGGTTACACTTTTTTTTCATAAATTTGACTTGTTTTTATTATTGAATAAAGCAATGATAGGCCTGCCGTGAATGTGCAAGATTCCGACAGGCTTTTTTCTATTTCCTCATAAGCTGTATTTTTTGACGAATTTGTCCCTGGATTTTTTCTTCGGTCAGTTGGTAGCGGATCGGCAAGGCTTGTGCAATCAAATTCATACACTGGTCGAGCTTTTCATTTTCCAGCGTACAGGTCAGTTCCAGTTCCTTCAATTGCGGTTCGGTTATGACCATCTCCACATTGTACCAACGGCTCAGCTTTTTGACAGCCAAATCAAGTCTTTCATTCTGAATCATCAATTTACCGTCAATCCACGCTGCTGCGTTGGTGGACTTTACTTCCTTCTTTTCTATGACATTGGTTGTGGCGTCAAACTGCACCTGTTGCCCCGGATCCAGTTCAATATGTCCCGCTTGCCCTTCCAGATGAATTTTGCCTTCCAGCAAGGTGGTCTCAAAAAACTGATCGGCGGAGTAGGCATGCAAATTAAATTGGGTACCGGTCACCACGGTTTTCATCAGCGGATTTTCTACCACAAACGGATGTTGCAGATCGGATTTTACTTCGAAATAGGCTTCACCGTCCACAAATACAGTGCGATTGGATGCGGTAAATTGTTCGGGGTATTTAAAAATTGTGCCGTCATTCAGCCATACCTTAGTCCCGTCGGCCAGTGTCAGACTGGTCCGTGTGCCGGGTTTGGTGTATATTTCGCGCATAACAAGTTCACCCTGAGCTACCCAACCGGTTGGTGAACTGAAATACAGATAAGCGGTGAACAGCAACAACGGGAGGATGAGAATGGCAGCGGCCCGGGCAAACATTTGGTAAATTCGGCCAATCTTTCTTGTTTTGGATGGTGCTGCAAATGAACTTCCGGGCTGAGCATGAATCCGGTAGTGAACCCGGGAAAGCAATTGGTCGAAATCGGGTTTGCTTCCAGATAACTTTATCTGGGAATTCGTCCAAATCTCACCCAACAACTGTCGAACCTGGGTTTCGTTTTTCGGGTCGATCAACCATTCCCGGATTTGCTCCGATCGCAACTGATCGGTTTTCCCTTCGAGGTAATTCTTTATATCATGCTGATTTAATTTCATCCGTCATTTCATTTTCTCCTATACTACGAAATGAAAAGCCGGTTACCCCTATTCGATCGAAAAAAATTTTTAATGAAAAGTGATGAAATAAAAAAGTATGCCCAAAATCCCGGTTTCCCCCAACTTTTCACGCAGGGTTCTCAACGCAGCAGAAATCTGATTTTCAACAGTTTTAACAGAAACACCCAACCTAACGGCTATTTCTTTGTTCGAATATCCCTGTTCCCGGCTCAACTTAAAAATTTCTTTCCTCTTTTCGGGCAAGATCTCGATAACCTGGTTGGTGAGCTCCTGAATATTGTTGAATTCAATCGTGTAATTGGTTTCGTTTGAAGAAAAGGAAGCCACATTTCCCCAAAGCTCCATTTTTCGTTTCTCGGATTTTTCTTTCCGCAGCCAGGAAATGGTTTCGGAATAAGTGATCGAAAAAACAAATGACTTGAAAGAAAGGTGCTCCTCGATCCGAGCCCTTTTTTCCCAGATTTTCAGAAAAACCAGTTGGGTAATTTCCTCAGCAATATAAGGTTCCCTGGTGATACTCAAGGCAAAAGCATACAAACTCTCGGCATATTTTTTAAACAAGGCATTAAAAGCAGAAAAGTCATCCTGCTTCAATAGTTCAACATATTGCCGGTCGTCATTGGTTCGCATATCGCTCTATTCGGACGAGGACAAAGCTAGGAAAATTTGCAGAAATGATTAAAAGCAGTTTAAAATTGAAATTGGGCACTTACTGGCAAACGAAGAGAACATGGCATCCCTGCAGATCGGAAACGCGATACCACAGGGGTAGGGTGAAAAGCTCCTGTTTAATAGTAATGGGGCAAAAAAGATCCCGAAAGCCGACTGCTCCCGGGATCTTTTACAGTATCGTTTTGCTATTCGATCATCGTTGTTTTCCCGGTAACCTGAAAACGACCTGAAACGGTTGTTGTGGTTTCTGCATTGGTACGCCCGTCAAATCCGGGTTGTTCGCCACCCAGAGCGATGGTAAACCACCCGGGTTCGACAACTCGTTGATCTTTTTTATTGATTATTGACAGTTGACGTGGCTTCAGGGTAAAGCTCACCGTTTTGGTTTCGCCTTTCTTCAGGTGGATTCGTTTAAATCCTTCCAACTGACGGATAGGACGCGGTGTGGACGCTTTTTCGTCGGTGAGGTAAAGCTGCACCACTTCATCGCCATCGCGATCGCCGGTGTTGGTCACATCCACCGAAACGGTAACCGGCTCGTTCATCCCTACGTTAGACGAAAGTTTCAGGTTGCTGTAGGCAAAGGTGGTGTAACTTAAACCAAAGCCAAATGGATACAGCGGTTCCTGGCGAAAATAACGATAAGTACGCCCTTCCATGTCATAATTTTCGAAGTCGGGCAACTGCTCAACCGATTTGTAATAGGTTACCGGTAAGCGTCCGGCAGGATTGTAATCGCCAAAAATCACATCGGCAATGGCATTCCCCCCCTGCTGACCGGGATAACCGGCTGTCAGGATGGCCGGAACGTTTTCGGCGGCCCAATTGATGGAAAGCGCACTCCCGTTAATCAGCACCAGCACCACCGGTTTTCCGGTAGCGGCAATGGCCTGCATCAGTTCGGACTGGGTTTTAGGCAGATCCAAACTGGTACGGTCGCCACCCGAAAAACCTTCGACCTCCACTTTCATCTCCTCCCCTTCCAGACGTTCGTTCAGGCCCAGCACAAGCACCACCGCATCGGCTTTCTCTGCGGTTTTTACGGCTTTCTCCAACAGGTTTCCCTGCGGGGTTGACCAAAGCAATTTTGCTGTGGCATCGCCGTAATAGTTCCGGTATTCCACTTCAACCAGATACTTTTCGCCAGCTGTCAAATCGGCCTTTTTCGGGTTGATGGTGCCGTGATGCTCACGATTCCCACCCATCTTGCTCGATTCGTGAAAGGTAACTTTCATATACGGTTTTGCCCAATCGGTAAAATAATAGGTGCCGGTCTTGGGGGCTACCAGGTAACCAGTCCACCGGATGCTGAAATTGCCGGTTTCCAGGCGTGGGTCTGGAGTACCGATGTCCCAAATAAAATCAATATTGTCGTCAATCTGGCTAAACAGCGGCTCGCCTTCGAAATTATTGTTGGCAAAATATTCTCCGCGAATTCCCTGGCGACCGTCCGGCGTTTCCAGACAGATTGAAGGAATCGGCTCCATCGCCGGAATTCCTTCTGCCAAATCGCTTCCTTGGGCATAGAGAACCTTCGTGTTCGGTTCCACTTTGTTTTTAATCCCGTTTAACACCGTCACCGGATTGGTAGGAATACCATTGTAGTTTCCCCACAACGACTGAACGTCGTTGGCATTGGGCCCAATTACGGCAATGCTTTTCAGGTTTTTTGAAAGCGGCAGGGTTTGCCCGGCATTTTTCAGCAACACAATACTCTCGCGGGCAGCTTCGCGGGCCAGCCTGTCGTGGGCCGGGTTATTATTGACAGAATACGGAATCTGCGCATAGGGCACCCGCTCCTCCGGATCGAACATACCCAGTTTGAAACGGGCAAGAAACAGGCGCTTTACAGCTACATCCAACTCGGCCTCATTAATCAGGCCTTTTTCCATAGCTTCGCCCAATGCCGGGTAGGTATCGCCGCAATTCAGATCGCAACCGGCTTTTACAGCCATCGCGGCCGCCGAAGCAGCATCGGGCACAATTTTGTGGTATTTCCAAAAATCGGAAATGGCCCCGCAATCAGAAACGATGTAGCCATCAAACTTCCATTTATTACGAAGAATGTCGAACAGTTCGGTGCTGGCACAGGCCGGTTCGCCACGGAACCGGTTGTAGGCGCCCATTACGGAATAAGCTCCGCCTTCGACCACCAGCGTGCGGAAGGCTGGTAGGTAGGTTTCGTGCAGGTCGCGCTCGCTGACATCTACGTCAAACTCGTGCCGCAAAGGTTCCGGCCCGGAATGCACGGCATAGTGCTTGGCAGTGGCCACCAGTTTCAGGTAGTCCGAATCGCCGCCCTGCAGGCCCAACACAAATTCTTTTCCCAACTGACCGGTCAGGAATGGATCTTCGCCATACGTTTCGTGGCCGCGCCCCCAGCGCGGGTCGCGGAAAATATTGATGTTGGGCGACCAGAAGGTCAACCCCTGGTAGATGCCCCGCTCGCCGCGACGTACAAAATCGTGGTGTTTGGCGCGGGCTTCATCGGAAATTACAGTAGCTACACGGTTTACCAGCTCCGCATTCCAGGAAGCTGCAATCGAAATTGACTGTGGAAAGACCGTGGCATAACCGGCACGTGCAACCCCGTGCAAACATTCGTTCCACCAATTATATTTGGGGATAGCCAACCGATCGATGGCCGGAGAATTATACACTGTTTGAGCGATCTTTTCCTCAACGGTCAGCCGCGAAACCAAATCATCCACACGCTGCTCAACCGGAAGGTCCGGGTTTTGGAAAGGATATTTATATTGGGCCCGTGTCTTGAGCCCCATAGCTGCCACGAAGGCAAAAATCAAAAATAGGTTTTTCATACTTGCTGGTTTTGTCTGTTCTGTTCTGGTATGCAAATATACGTGATTTTCAAGATTTCTACCAAAAAAAAGTGAAGAGCTATAAATCAACTCTCCACTTTAAAAATTAACTGTGATGCTTGTTTACACTTCTATTTCTTCTTTGAAAAAGAATATGGAAAATCCGTGTCCTTCGTCCCTCTGTCTTTATCAGGCTCCGCTCCCATTTCAAAACGGATGGTGGCTCCTTTCATCAAATCGTCATACTTCAGGAAATTTTTGCTGTATGCTTTCCCGTTCAGTCGGATGTCCTGCACATAACGATTGGCGGCATTGTTGCCCGGGGCATCTATCTCAACTTTTTGGCCATTTTCCAGCGTTACGGTAATCTTCTTAAACAGTGGGGCGCCAATCACATATTCGTCGGTGGCAGGGGCTACCGGATAGAAGCCCATGGCGCTGAAAACGTACCAAGCCGAGGTTTGGCCATTGTCTTCATCGCCGCAATAACCATCGGCCTGCGGGGTGTACATGCGGTCCATCACCTCGCGCACCCAGTGCTGGGTTTTCCAGGGCTCACCGGCATAATTGTACAGGTAAATCATATGCTGAATGGGTTGGTTGCCGTGCGCATAATTACCCATATTCATGATTTGCATCTCGCGGATTTCGTGGATCACTCCGCCGTAATACGAGTCGTCGAAGATTGGCGGAACCACGAAAACGGAGTCCAGCATGGTCACAAATTCTTTTCTACCTCCCATCAAATCAATCAAACCCTGCACATCGTGGAAGACCGACCAGGTGTAGTGCCAGCTGTTCCCTTCGGTGAAGGCATCGCCCCATTTAAACGGGCTGAAGGGCGACTGGAACGTGCCGTCTTCATTTCGGCCGCGCATCAGCTTGCTTTCGCTGTCGAACACGTTTTTATAGTTCATCGCCCGTTTGGCAAAAACCGAAATTTCTTTTTCCGGTTTACCCAGCGCCTTGCCAAGCTGGTAAATACAAAAATCGGCAAAGGCATATTCGAGTGTGCGGGCCACGTTTTCGTTCACCTTCACATCATAAGGCACATAGCCCAGTTTGTTGTAGTAATCCACCCCAAAGCGGCCCACCGAATGCAGCGGCCCTTCATTTTCGGAGTTTTTCACCAGGGCCTTCCACAAGGTTTCAATGTCGTAGCCACGGCGCCCTTTCAGCCAGGCATCGGCAATCAGCGTGGCCGAGTTGGAGCCGATCATGCAGTCGCGGTGACCGGGGCTGGCCCATTCCGGCAGCCAGCCGCTTTCCTGATAGGTATTCACCAAACCTTCCTGAATTTTTTCGTTCAGCGAAGGGTACATCAGGTTGAAAAACGGGAACACGGCACGGAAGGTGTCCCAAAAACCATTGTCGGTAAACATATATCCCGGCAACACTTCGCCGTTATAAGGGCTGTAATGGACCACGTTCCCGTCGGCATCATACTCGTAAAACTTGCGCGGAAAAAGCAGCACCCGGTACAGGCACGAATAAAACGTTTTGATCTGGTCGTCGGTTCCGCCTTCCACGGCAATGCGAGAAAGCTCTTCATTCCACACAGATTCTCCTTTGGCCATTACCTCATCAAACGAATCACGGCCCATTTCCTTCACGTTACGCTCGGCCTGTTCATGACTAATAAACGAGGATGCCACCCGTGCGTGGATTTGCTCTCCTTTTTTTGTTTTAAACTGAATGGCCGCGCCAACGTGGTTGTCCTGAAGCTCGGTTTTGCCGTCAACCACCTGGCCGGCACTCCACACATCGCTTTTCGCAAAAGGCTTGTCGAAAACCACCACAAAGTAGTTTTTAAAATTGTCGGGCACTCCCCCGCTGTTGCGCGTGGTGTAGCCGATAATTTTGTTTTCGGAAGGAATGATTTTCACATACGAGCCCCGGTCAAAAGCATCGACCAGCACATACGACTTGTCATTTTCGGGGAAAGTGAAGCGGAACATGGCCGCACGTTCGGTCGGGGTAATTTCGGTGGTCACATCGTAATCGGCCAGGTAAACTTTGTAGTAATGCGGTTTGGCTGTTTCGGCCTTATGCGAAAACCAGCTGGCGCGCTCCTCGCCCTTGATCTTCAGATCGCCGGTCAGCGGGAAAAGCGAAAACTGGCCATAGTCGTTGATCCACGGGCTGGGCTGATGGGTTTGCTTGAAGCCCTGGATTTTATTGGCATCGTAGCCATACACCCATCCATCACCCATTTTGTTGGTCTGCGGGGTCCAGAAGTTCATCCCCCAGGGCCGGGCAATGGCCGGATACGTATTCCCGGCGGAGAGTTTGAACTCGGAGTCGGTGCCCATCAGGGTGTTCACGTAATCGACCGGCTGAAGTGGCTGCGCTTGCAAACTGGTTAAAGCAATGCAAAAAAGAAGTACAAATAGGAAGTCTAATTTTCTACTCATGGTTGTTCGTCGATATGGTTTAAATTCAATACATTTCACACTAATCATCAGAAATTCAAAAACAACATTCCCTTCATAGCGATGAGTTTCCTTCCCTGAAAGGAAGATTCAATATATACAAAGTTCTGTTTTCCTTCATCTGCTTGATTCATTCTGCACGTTCAAAAAATTGTCAGCACATCGTATGGAAAAGATCATTTACACATAAACCTATACAACCAACAGATGGGAAACTCACACAAAGAGGAAAACTTTACCGCAATACCAAACGAGAAAGTCATCATTCATGCTTTTCTGTCATTAATAAAAACAGGATAAAGCCCGAAAGTTTCAATACTCCCGGGCTTTCGAATTATCTAATTGGTTTAGGATTATTCATAGTTTGGATTTTGAACCAGCGACGGATTCCGTTGCATTTCGTTATCCGAAATCGGCCATACCAAATGCTTCTCCTGGAATGTTTGTCCCCAAGGATTTGTTGACCCGACCACATCAACAAATGCAACAACTCCCGGGTTAGCATCGTTTGTAACCGGATATTTCCGGGTACGCTGAATATCTTCCCAAGTACGGAAATCATACACAAGTTCCCTCATCCTTTCGATCCAAACCTGCTGAATGAAGTCATCTTTAGACAAACTGCTCAGTGAAGCTTCAATTTCTGTACGTGGCGTTGTGGTGTAAGCTCTCACGCGAACGTCTGCCAGATATTTAATTGCCTCAGTTGTCACCCCTTCAGACTGAGCAATTGCTTCGGCTGCAATCAACAAAAGTTCGGCATAACGGTATATGGTAAAGTCTTTCCCGCACTGGCCAGTATTAAGCGCTGCATCTTCGTCATACCAGACCCATGCACCCGGAGTTTTATCATCAGCAAATACCTGAGTGACCTGCTGACCATCCTTTTCGTAAGTATATGAGTACTGAAAAAACTGCTGATGCTGAGCACGTAAGTCTTTGGCTTTATCATACACATTCATATATTGCTTAACCGGGCGATAGGCATTGTTGGTAATAGAATACTTCAGTACCCCCCAAGTAGAAGCCACATTCGGCAGGCTGGTCTGTACCCTGCCGTTGTTCGTAGCAATACTTGATTCGAACTCGTATGTGTAAATATATTCCGCGTTGTTGTCCTGTGTACGAATCATGTTGTATGCACTCCCAAGTGCATGATCGGTATGGGTCAGCAGGGAATGTCTCCCTCGGGCAATCACGTTTCTGGCAGCAGTTGCTGCATCGGCATAATTATTGGCCAAAACCGGGTAACCGCTCATCACCAAATAAACATGAGCAAGAACTGTTTCTGCCGTATTTTTAGTAATACGATGCCCGTTGTCGGTGAATGCAACATCAGGTAATGCGGTAATCGCATCTTTCAGGTCTACAATAATCTGTGCATACACCACCGAAGCCGATTCACGGGCTACATACAAATCACTCAGCGATTCATACGGTTCCAGAATTAAGGGTACATCACCAAAAAATTTCACCAGATAAAAATAATTGAACGCCCTGAAGAATTTGGCCTCTGCCAATAGGGTAGCTTTGGCTGATTCATCTAAATCCGGTGTAGAAGGAATGTATTTTATTGCAGTGTTAGCCCTTGAAATTGCTCCGTAAGCACCATCCCATACGCCATCCATCGATCCGGCAATATTCTTGCTGGTGATTGATAATTTCTGGCTGTAGTCGGCAATCACTTCCTGTCCTTTATATTCATTATCGAAAAAACCGGAAAGGTAACCGCCGTGCGATGCTGTTTGAGGCATATAAACACCTCCGTTAGCGTAAAAGGAAGGTGCGCCTGTCCGGTACAGGGCATTCACGGCGCTGGTTGCATGGGCCGGAGCCGAAAAATTTTGATCCGTACTCATTTCACTTTTGGGCTCTTCATCCAAAAAATCGTTACACGACAGTAGAAATCCGAGTATAACAGTACAAATTAATCCAAATACTATTTTTTTCATTTCCATTAGATTCAAAGGTTATTAAAATGTAACATTCACTCCGAGAGTGTAGGTTCTTGGTTTTGGATACTGGTAAAAGAACATATTCTGCCCCCACTGATTGTCACCCTGGGAAGTACCTTCAGGATCATATCCCTGAAAATCTTTTGAATGTATGACAAAGGCATTATTCACACTTGCATAAATCCGAAGAGCGGCAAGCTTCATCCTGCGCATAGATTTTGTATCAACAGTATATCCAAGCTGAATCACGTTACCACGCAGATATGAACCATCTGAAACCCAATGTGAATCCACTTCTGAACTTTGTCCGGAAAGGTTAGCATTTCTCACTGCTTGGACCATTGTATTGGGATTACTCCCGTTGTATCCTTCATGCAATATAGAGGCTAAGCCACTTGTATAACCAAAACGGTCTTCAGCTGAATGATAAAACTGTTGCAAAATTTCAACTCCGGTCACAAACTGCAAGTCAACTGTAAAATCCAAATTTTTATAATTAAAGGTATTAATGAAGCTACCTGTTAGATCAGGAATACCTTTGCCTAAAATTTTCTTTTCAGCTGAACGTTTTGCCTGACCAACTTTTGCACCGGCAGCCTCTGCTTCTGCTCTTTCTTCCACAGTCCACACACCTAAACGCTCATAACCCCAGAATGAACTTAGAGATTCGCCTACCCTAAGTATCGTTTGGCTACCGGAAACCCAGTTTGGACCAGGCAAAATGTCTTCGTCATTTTCCCCCAGTTTCTTGATTTCATTTTTGTTAAAATTCAAATTCAGGGTGGTACTCCACATGAAATCTTTTGTTTTTACGTTCACCGTATTCATCATGAAATCAACACCATAATTGGCTACTTCACCAATATTATCAATCACTGAACTAAAACCTGTACTATGAGGCACCGGGCTATCCAACAATAAATCTGTGGTCAATTTATAGTAATAGGAGGCATCAAAATTTAACCGGTTACCAAACATGTTCAGATTGAACCCAACATCGAACTGATTCGTTTTCTCCCATTTCAAATCTGGATTGGCTAAACGGGCAGCATAGGAAATGGATTGTCTCGCTCCATCAATCAAATAGGTACCTGAAGCTACAGTTGCCAATGACCTGTATGCAGCAATTTCGCTGTTCCCGGTTACACCATAACTGGCATGTAACTTAAGCTGATCGATCGCAGAGACATTAGACATAAAGTCTTCATTCGAGATTAACCAGCCCAAACCAAGAGATGGAAAAAATGCATATTTATTGTTTTTACCAAACTTGGAAGAACCATCCATCCGAGCTGTTACTGTTGCCATATACTTGTCATTATAAGTATATGCTCCCCTAACAAAATAAGAATTCATCGCCCAGCGGTTATAGGTAGAAGACGGTGCCCCGGGGTTAGTAGCCGCTCCTAGATTATTGTAAGTAAAAAAATTATCCTTAAACCCTGAGGCCGAAACACTCATATAATTGTAAGTCCGCTCCTGCCATGAAAGACCTGCTACAGCGTTAATCCGGTGTTTGTCGATAACTTTGTTGAAAGTAAGGTAAGTTTCTTCCTGCCAGTAAAACTGCTGTGTATCACTCATAAACGCATAACCATTCGGTGCAGAAATATTGATCAAATCGTTTGGTGAATATTCTCTCCACTTACGGAGGTGGGCGTCTACGCCAAATTGCGTTCTCAAATCCAAGCCCGGAAGCAGATGGAATGTAAGTGAAGTATTCCCAAAGATTTGTGTCCGGTAACGCATACGTTCCTGTGTTTCCAGCAAGTGGACAGGGTTAGCCATTGCTTCAAAACTGAAGTCATCGGTTGACTGAGAATTTACCCAACTCCCATCAGTCCATTTTACTGGAAATATAGCTGGCATTTCGATCATAGTACGACGTGCAACCTGACTGCCCCCACCTTCATCGGTATCATTTTGCCAGGAATGATTCACTAAAAGATTAACACCCGTTGATAACCATTTCAAAGGTTTGGCATCATAAGTCAATTTGGTATTTACACGTTTCATAAAAGTATTTAACATCACGCCTTGCAAGTCAGTATAGTTTAGAAAAGCTCCAACTGATGAATTTTTTCCTCCCTGCTGCACACTCAACTGATGGCTGTGAGACATGGCAGTGCGAGTTGCTTCATCCTGCCAATCTGTATCATACAATGGATTTCCGCTTGAATCAAAAAGATTTGGATCACTTACATTAAATGTTCTAGTACCACCATACCACTTTTGATCATTCTCAAAACTGACTTCCATGGCCTCCATGAATTCATCGGCACTCATCAAGTCCATCTTACTGGCTTTGTGGCTAATGCTTACATATCCATTGTAACTTACAGAAATCCCTTCCTTTTCCAAACCACGCTTGGTGGTAACCATTATCACACCATTTGCACCACGGGCACCATAAATAGCCGTTGCAGATGCATCCTTCAAAACGTCTATGCGCTCAATGTCATTCGGATTTAAAAACTGAAAATCTTCCATCACCACGCCATCAACTACATACAAGGGATTAGACGATGAATTTATGGTTCCAATTCCACGGATCATAACACGAGTCGGGCCACCTGGTTGGCCAGAGTTGGTAAATATATTCACGCCGGAAACCTTACCTTTCAAACCGGCAAGTGCATTAAAAGGAGCAGCTCTCAATATATCATCCGCTGTTGCTATAGAAATGGACCCAGTTGCATCTGATTTTTTCTGGGTACCATAGCCTATTGCCACAACTTCGTCAATGCCAATTGTTTCTTCGTGCAATACAACATTAATATCAGACTTTCCGGAAACAGATAATTCCTGTGTCCTCATTCCTACAAATGAAAATAACAAATAACCATCTGCAGGTACATTAGGAATCGAAAAATTTCCATCAATATCCGTTACTGTACCGCTGTTTGTTCCCCTAACGATAACAGTAACGCCCGGCAAGGGCTGGTTATTTATATCAGTCACTTTCCCCTTAATCACTTTTTCCTGCTGCAATTCAACTTTTTCAGCAGTCAGGAGAATCAGGTTGTCTTCCATAATCTTGAAAGAAATGCCGCGATCCTGGAACAAGGTTGTCAAAATTTCATCAACACTCTTTTCTGTTGCCTGCACATTCACTTTGCGCTCAACATCCACTTGTTCCCGCTGGTAAAAAAACCGGTATTTCGATGTTTCTTCGATCTCACGGAGCACTTCCGAAATCCTTTTCCCCTGAATATCAAGAGTTAGTTTAGTTGTTTGCGAATATACCGACGCAGAAACCTGCATCAGGCACACAAAAAAAATCAATAAGGTTAGCTTCATTTTTAAAAACAGCTTTTGTTTTAGCCTACGCCCATCGGGGAAGGTTAATTCATTTTTTTTCATAAATTTGGATTGTTGTTGATTAATAATTAATTGGTGTGACAGCACCAGGTTATTAACTTCTGGCCGGATAGATGTGACAGCATCATCCGGCTTTTTGTTTCCATTGTTTCGTTTTTTTACATAGGCGATTTTTTATGTTTATTTTTTCAGAATACGCACTACCTGATCTTCAATCACATAATCGATCGGAAGAGTTTTCTGTAAAATAGTTAACACTTCTATGATTGTTTCATTCTTAATCGTTCCGTCGTAATGGTAATTCAGGATACTTTCATCAGCAACCACAATGTCAACCCCGTATTTGCGCTCCAGCAGGGTAATCAGCTCCCCTAAATTCATATTGATAAATATCAGACTGTTGTCTTTCCACGACGAATAAATCTCCGGTTTTACCCGGTTGAGGTGTAATGATTTATTTTGCTTATGATACACCAGCTGCTCGCCCGGTTCCAGCTTTATACTTTTTTCAATTTTGAAGTTCCGGGTCGATTCAATTTGTACCGATCCTTCTTCGAGGGTTGTGATTATTTCATGATCGTCGGGATAAGACTTGACATTAAATTCTGTTCCGGTAACTTTAACATCATAAAAATCGGTATGCACAATAAACGGTCGGTCGGTTGATTTCGTAACATCAAACCAAGCTTCACCCGTCAGATAAACCTCCCGGATAGTAGAATTACCAATCGACGGGTATTTTATCTCAGACCCGGCATTCAGGTATATAATAGTACCATCAGGCAAAATCGTTTCGGCTACCGATCCTCTCGGTGCTTTCGCTGTGTACCAATTTAAATCCTGTATTTTGGGGTTTTTAATATCAATCAGATTGCCAAGCAGCATGCCAATTACCAGGATGGCTGCTGCCCAATAGATATACTGTTTTTTAAATCCAACCGATTTTACTTGCTGGCGTAATTCAATCTTCCTCCAAATCTTATTGAAGTCTCCCATCCGACCGTCATTCAACTCACCTTCAACAAATTCACTCAGACTACCATAAAGCGATTTTTTGACGATGAATTCCTTGTCCGGATCATTAAAGACGGAAAGAATTCTTAATCTTTCTCTTTCCGAGGTCGTTTCCTTTTCTAATTTCTTGAGAGCATTTTCAATATTTTCGCCCATCCCTGCTATTATTTTTACGACTAATACGAACTGGTCATTTCAAATACTCACGGATAAGAGAAAATTTTACGTTTTCAGCAAAAAAGATAGAAAACCAATGTTGCCAAGGTGGAATCTAATACGAGATTTTGTTTCAAAAAAGCGGTCGCACGGTAAAGCTGGTTTTCTACGGTTCTCTTTGACAGGCTTAATTTGGCGGCAATTTCGTCATTCGATAAACCTTGCTCCTTACTCAGCTTAAATATTTGTCTTCGTTGCTCGGGCATTTGCAGCACCAACCCTTCAATTTGGGAAACCATATCCTGGAAAACCACCTCCTGCCAGGTTTCATCTGAAAATGATTTTGTGCTGGCGCTATAATCAGAGAAAGCCCTCTCTACATTTTTTCGGCGGATAAAATCGTAAATTGAATTGACAGCTATTTTGTAAATGAATGAGCGGATATTTGCTGTTTCGTCCAGGGTTTCCCGTTTGTCCCATATCTTCAAAAATACATCTTGTACTAGCTCTTCGGCATCGTGTTCCGATTTCAAATAGCTATACGAAAAAGCATGAATCTTCACTCCGTATTTTTCATAAAGCAAACGAAATCCTTCTTTCGATCCTAAACGGACCGACCTGGCGAGCTCCTGGTCGTCTATTTCAGAGGCTTTTTTCAAACTAGTCAGTTTTAGGTTTCGCCAAAGTTAAAATTTTTTCAAATCAACAAATGAGGCAAAATCCGGCTAAGAAATTAAATTTGCATTCACATCATTGAAAACCTGCATATGAAGAAATTATTCTACCTTGTTTTTTTGACAATTTTTATCGGCGCCTGCTCGTCGGGTAAAAATGCGCTGGATAAAGGCAACTACCACGAAGCCATTGGCAAAGCCGTCAGCCGGTTAAGCAACGATCCTGATAACCGAAAAGCACAACAGGTGGTGCGCGAAGGCTACCCGATGGCGATCGACTATTATCAGGAAGAAATTGATCAGATTTTGAGCGGAAACGAACGTTTGAAGTGGAGCAAAACCTTGCGGGTAATGGAACAGGTAAATTTATTGTCGGACCAGGTCAGACGGGTGCCCGCAGCACGCAGGCTGGTACCGTCGCCCAAAGTTTATACATCAGAACTGAACGAGGTAAAAAACAAGGCAGCCGATGAACATTATCAGGAAGGCCTGCAATTACTGCAACGACAAAACCGCGAAGATGCCAAACAAGCTTTCCTGAACTTCCGGGAGGCCGATCGCTTAGTACCAAATTTCCAGGACGTTTTGGCAAAAATGAACGAGTCTAAAGAACTGGCTACCGTAAAAGTGATTGTTGAGCCGCTTCCCGCCCCTTCAATGAGCTACGAACTGACAGCTGATTTCTTTTACAACCAGGTGATGGAAGCCATGAACAACCGTTTTCCGGCTGAAAGCTTTGTCAACTTTTACACTCCCGACGAGGCAGAACAAGCCGGGTTAAAATACCCCGATATGTTGATGCGTCTGGCATTTTATGACTTTTACGTTGGAAAACCTGCTCACTACGAAGAAACGCAAACCCTCGACCGTATTATTGAAGAAAAGGTACCGGTGAAAGTGTCGCGCGACTCAACCCGCTACGAAATCCAGAAAGTGCGCCGGACCGGTAAAATCCGTATTATCACCGACGAAGTGGCTTCCGGAGGTTTGCTGGATGTGAAAATTGAAGATTTTCAGGCCCGAAAACTATTGCTCGACAATAAAATACCCGGTGAATTTATGTGGCGTAACCGATATGGCATTTTTGTGGGCGATGAAGAAGTGCTTACACCGGAAGAGCGGAAGATCATCAACAATAAAGCCATTCTGCCACCGGGGCCTCAGGACCTCTTCCTGGAATTTACCCGCCCCATTTACAGCAGGCTGAACGAAACCATGACCAATTTCTTCCGTCGGTACAATTAGAAGAAGGTAAAAAGTATAAGACAAAATGTAAAAGTAAAAGGGACCGTGAAATGCAGTTTCCCGACAATTTTAAGCTAACTTTGAAGATTGAGCAACAACCAACGGAGAGTTGTATTTCAACCATAAAAAATTATGCACCGGATGAGAAAACTGGACAAACTGCAACCGCAACCGATTTGGAATTTTTTTGAAGATATTTGCCAGGTGCCGCGCCCCTCAAAAAAGGAAGGCAAAATCAGGCAGTTTTTGCTCGATTATGCGGCAAAAAACGATCTGAAAGCCAAAACCGACGAAGCGGGGAACCTTCTAATTTGCAAACCGGCCACACCTGGTCGCGAAAACACACCAACCGTTGTATTGCAGTCGCATCTGGACATGGTTTGCGAAAAAAACAGCGACAAGAGCTTCGATTTCGATACTGACTCCATTGTTCCCATCATAGACGGTGCCTGGGTAAAAGCCGATGGTACCACGCTGGGTTCGGACAACGGAATCGGTATTGCCGCTCAAATGGCCGTTCTGGTAGCAACCGACCTGGAGCACGGCCCCATCGAATGTTTGTTTACGGTAGATGAAGAAACCGGACTTAGTGGCGCTTTTGCCCTTAAATCCAACTTTATATCCGGGAAAATACTGATCAACCTCGACTCTGAGGACGAAGGAGAACTTTTCATCGGTTGCGCCGGAGGCATCGATACCCTGGGCGAGTTGGAAGTTGAAAAAGAAAAAACACCCGGAAACTCATTCGCCCTGAAGATTATGGTTCGCGGGTTGTGGGGCGGGCATTCGGGCGACGACATCAACAAAGGCCGCGGAAATGCCAACAAAATACTGGCCCGATTCCTGTGGACCGCCATCCGCAAATTCGGCGTCAGGCTGGCCGACTTTAACGGGGGCAACCTGCGCAACGCCATTGCCCGCGAAGCATCGGCTGTGGTCATCGTTCCGCATGTGCAGAAAGAACAACTGGTGGCCGAGCTCAACATGTATTCGGCCGATGTAGAATTTGAATACGAACGCACTGAGCCCAACCTGGTGGTCGATCACAGTTCAACCATCCTACCCGAAAAAGTGCTCACCCAAGCCAGCCAGGAGAAATTACTGAGCATGTTGTATGCCTGTCCGCATGGTGTGCTGGAAATGAGCACCCGCATGAAAGACATGGTGGAAACGTCTACCAACATGGCCTCGGTAAAATTCATCAACAACAATACGGTGCTGGTTACAACCAGCCAGCGCAGCGAGATCGAAAGCCGCAAGTATTTTGCCTCCGAAATGGTCCGCTCGGTTTTTGAACTGGCTGGCGCCGAAGTCAAAAACTCCGACGGCTACCCGGGCTGGACTCCCAACCCCAACAGCCAGATCCTGAAAATCGCGGTCGATTCGTACAAACGACTCTTTGGCAAATCGCCCAAAGTTCGTTCAATTCACGCCGGGCTCGAATGCGGGCTCTTCCTCGAAAAATACCCCGAACTCGACATGGTTTCATTCGGCCCTACCATCCGTAATGCCCATTCGCCTGACGAACGCATTGAAATTGAAACCGTATCCAAATTCTGGTCCCATCTAACAGCTGTACTAAAAAATATTTGCTGATTTTTATCGACCACTATTTCATTTTATTTTTCCCAACACCTTATTATCCTACCGCTTATACAGCATTAATGTTTCTGGTTTGATTTTAAATTAGGCTGCATGTAACATTTGTTACTTGGAGAAATCAATTTTTGTCCTATGTTTATCCCACCATTCAAGTAGGATTAATAGTATATTTGTAGAGTCATGATTAGAAACTTCAAAATTAGTGCCTTAGCTATACTTTTTATTGTCGTCAACTACACGGCAATGGCACAAATCCAGTACAAACTGGACTCAAAAAGTAGCACCATGCTCGTGAAAGGAACCTCTACCATCCACGATTGGGAGATGAAAGTGGAAGAAGTCGGCGGAAGTATAACCTTAGGGGAAGAACTTAATTTGGACAAGCTCACCGGGGGAAACCTGTCGATCCATGTCAATTCTATTAAAAGCGACCAAAACCTGATGAATAAAAAGGCCTACGAAGCTTTAAAAGAAAAAGACCATCCATTGATAAAAGTAAAGATACTCCGGGTTGAACCTGACCAGGGGAAAGTGCAGCTGGAACTCACCATCGCCGGAAAAACAGGTAATGTAAATGAAGATTTTCAGTTGGCAAACCAGTCAAACGGTACCATACAGGTAAAAGGAGAACTTGACGTCAAAATGTCTGATTACGGGGTGAAGCCTCCGGTGGCGCTGATGGGGACCATTAAAACCGGAGATGATGTAAAAATCGCCTATGATTTAATCTATCATAAATAACAGAGAAGTTTTAACCAAATTTTAAATGACAATGAGAAAAATTACAGCAATTCTGGCAATTCTATTGCTTTCTATAACATCTTTTGGGCAACAATTTGAGGCTGCCAAGATTAAGGCCGATGAGTTTAAGGACGTAAAAGTTAAAGTTGGGGCCGATTTCGCGCTGCAACTTCAAATGCTGGACCATGAAGCACCGACTGAATTAATCGACCTGAAACACAATTTCAATTTACCCACTGCCAATTTAAGCCTGACCGCCGATTTGGCCCCGGGAATCCAATTGTACATGAACAACTACATGTCGTCGCGTCACCACAACGAAGCCTGGGTGGAAGGCGGATACCTGACTATCGACAAATTACCTTTTCTTCCGGCTGCTGACAACATCATGCAATACCTGACGATCAAAGCCGGGGTGATGATGCCGAACTATGGCGATGCACACTTTTTCCGCAGCAACAATGCCGCCGTATTCAGCAACCCGTTTGTTGGAAACTGGATCATGGATGCTTTCACAAACAACCCGGGACTCGAAGTGATGTACCGGAACAATGGCATTCTGGCGCTGGTTGGGACCAATAACGGACGCATGAACTACGGAAGGGGCAACGATATTGGTGAGGATCTGGTTTTCCACTGGAAATTAGGGTATGACACGAATATCAACGAAGATCTGAGGGTTCGCGCAAGTGTTTCCGGCTATCATGTTGGCGAAGGCCACAGCGGATCAACCTTATGGGATGGCGACCGCTCAGGGGCCCGGTACTACAATGTGATGCAACTGGCTACTGCCGAATCTGACAACTTCCGTTCGGGACGCTGGAGCCCGGGCGCCAACCAAACAGAGATGAACAGCTACATGGCCAACCTCTTTGTCCAATTCAAAGGACTGGAAGTATTTGGCATTTACGAGAACATGAAAGGCGTAAGAAGTGGTAACGACCAGCATTTTACCCAAACTGCGCTTCAGGCGATCTATCGTTTTGGCAGTTTCTATGCCGGAACACGGCTGAACAAAGTTGACAACAATGACGGTTCTGAAGTTACCCGCACCAATATTGGCGGTGGCTGGTACATGATCGACAATGTATTGATTAAACTTGACTATGTGGACCAAAAATATGACGGCCCGGCTCACGGAGCAATTGCCGGAGGAAAATTCAACGGTCTTGTTCTGGAAGCAGCTATCTCATTTTAAGTAATTTGAGGAGAGAAGGTTATCCGGTTCATGCCGGGTAACCTTTTGATTCGTTAAAATATAGTTGCATATGAAGTTGAAATATCTGATCATCGTTTTGCTACTTGGAACGTTTGGCGTCCAGGGTGTAACTCCCACCGGAGAATTCCGGCCGGGAAGCTATCTTTTCGATCAGGTAATTATTCGTGGAACAACAAACGTAAACCAGTTTCAGCTGTCCTATCGCGAAAACCATTTTACATCCCTCCCGGAAACAAACCGTTTTTTGAACGAGAACCTGAAAATTTCCATCCCCGCCAACGAAATCGAAGCCGAGTCCAAGGTTATGCTGGATGATTTTCTGGAATTGATCAATGCCAGTCATTACCCCACAATCAACATCTCCATATCACACCAAATCACCGGCGAATTGTTGAACCGGTCAAACCTGAGACACAACATCCGGGTAACGATGAATGGCATCACAAACACATACACCTGCACTTCCGAAATTGAGAAAACAGCCGCAGATCAATGGTATTTAAACGGAAAGATGAATGTTTTACTGACCGATTTTGGAATTGAGCCGCCGAAAAAATTTTTAGGAATCGTTAAGGTACGGGACGAAGTATTTATTAGTTTTAAAATCTTATTTTCAACCGAGAAAAAATAAGCCAAAAATTGAGGTTCAGCACCAAAACCAGATATGGCATGCGCGCGATGCTGGAAATTGCATCAGACATCAGCCAGCGCGGAGTATTTCAGAAAGATATTGCCGAAAAACAACAAATTTCGGTGAAATATCTCGACCAGATTATCCATGCCTTGAAATCGGAAGGGCTGATCATCAACGTTCGCGGAAAGAAAAGCGGCTACATCCTTGCCCGGAAGCCTTCCGAAATTACGATGCTTGATATCCACAAAGCTTTTGAACCCGGCATTTGCGTTATCGACTGTTGTTCCGACTCGTACAATTGCCAAATGAAAGAGTTTTGCAGAACAGTCGGGTTTTGGATGAATTTAAACAAACTCGTTATTGATTATTTTAGCAATACCACGTTACAGGATTTATTAAAAAACCCGTCACTTGCAGATTAACTTTTGCCCGCATTCTTCCGGGAAATTATCTCCTGAACCTGTAAAATTCCAAATCCGACTCCAGACATTTACCATGTCGGTATTCTTTATCAACCAAATTTACTAAGTCCACGAATAGTACATTCTTCAGAATCTTAGTATATTGATCGCATTAACAAAAAACTACTAACCGTGAAAAAAGCGATCAAACCTACCCGTTTACTTATTTTTACTGCTGTCCTTTTTTTGCTTTATTCCTGTTCATCCCAAACTGAAAACTGGACCCACCTGCGCGGAAGTCAACTTAATGGTATTTCAACCAGCACAGAAGCACCAATACACTGGAGCGAAACGGAAAATGTCGGATGGAAAACGGCCATCCGCGGACTGGGTTGGTCGTCGCCGGTAGTTTATGGCAACCAAATCTGGCTAACCAGTGCCGATAAAGACGGCAACTGGTTTTCAGCCGTCTGCATCGATTTTGAAAGCGGTGAACTGCAAAAAGAAATCGAACTTTTTCACACCGACTCGGCCCAACGCATTCATTCAACCAACAGTTACGCCACCCCAACACCTTGCATCGAAAAAGGTTTTGTGTATGTTCATTTCGGAACATTTGGAACGGCTTGCATCAACACCAAAAATTTTGAAACAGTATGGACACGTGCCGACCTGAAATGTGAACACCTGCAAGGACCTGCTTCCTCGCTGTTTTTGTACAAGGATTTGCTGATTGTCCATTTGGAAGGAACTGATGACCAAAACATCTATGCCCTCAACAAACACACCGGCGAAACAGTGTGGCAAGCAGGTTGCCCGGCGCCTGAAGCTTATGAACAAGTAGCCCCGGTTTACCGGAAATCCTACCAAACCCCTATCATCGTGCAGGTTGACGGACAGGATCAACTGATAACCAACCGGGCTTTGTATGCCATCTCTTACAATCCGAAAACCGGCGAAGAAAACTGGCGGATTTATTATGGTGAAGATTCGCCGGTCAGTATGCCGGTTTATTATAACGGGCTGGTGCTGGTCAATTCGGGCTGGGTGCTATCCCAAAGCAGACCCTATTTCGCCCGCCTTTTTGCTGTTGACCCAACCGGGAAAGGCGATGTAACCGACACGCACATTGTATGGCAAACCGAGCAAAACGTTCCGCAAACCTCAACGCCGGTTATTGTGGACAGCCTGTTGTTTATGATTGAAGAACGCGGCAACCTGACTTGCCTGAACCCTATGAACGGAAATATTTACTGGAAAGAAAAGCTGAAAGGCCACTTTAATATATCGCCAATTTACGCTTCGGGAAATTTGTACGTTACCAACACAAACGGTGAAACAACCATCCTGAAAGCTGGTGCAACATTCGAGAAAGTGGCCGAAAACAAACTGGAAGGGACGTTTAAAGCCACGCCTGCCATTCTGCGCAACTCAATACTTTCCCGTAGCGACAAATTCCTGTACCGTATTAACGTTCCTAAAAACTAGGCTGAGTTAATCATCAAAAAAGGCCACTCCCGTGAACAACACGATGAATGGCCTTCAAGACAACGTAAAAGTTATACTTGCAAATTAATGCTGCATTACCCTGCACACTTAATTTTCACTTTTTCTGTCTTTTTCGTAGCGGTTGTGAAACAAGGCGGCCGCACCGATAACCGACATCTTCGACATTCTGCTTTGGTCGATTACAAATCCCTCCAGAGCCTTTTTGTAGGGGAAAGTATTTACCGTTTTCCACATGGCTTTTTCCCACAAGTGGAACGATTTGCCCACCGACCCACCAATAAATACGGCCTGTGGCGCCAACACAAAAAGCATGGTTTTGATCAGGTTGCCAATGTGATGGCCCAATTCTTCAAACATAGCCAGGCTTTGGGCATCACCTTCCAATGCGGCGGCATAAGCCTTATCGCCTTTGATGTTGTGAAACTGCTTGAAAAACTTTCCGCTGCAATAGGTTTCAAAATCGAAATCACGATACGGCAATCCGCCAAACTCACCGGCACAGGCAACCTGTCCGGAGTATAAATAGCCGTCGATAATAATGCCGGCCCCAACTCCTGTACCTAGGCTCAGACCAACCAAATTACGATACTGCTGTCCTTCGCCGTAAGTTTTCACGCCAATGGCAAAACAGTTGGCATCGTTGGTGATGTACACCGGCATCTTAAAATGATCGGTCAGGTACTCTTTCAGGTGAACTTCTTTCCACGACGGGATATTGTTCACCGAAAAAATAACGCCGTTCTCCTCATCAATCAATCCGGGTGCGCCAATGCCAATCCCCACAGCCTTTTCATAGCCCGGAAGGCTCTCAATTCCGTGAATGATTTGTTGCACTACTTCTTCCTGTGTCCCCTCTGCAGGGGTTTTCAACTTGATACTGTTCACGATAACCCCGTCAACCAGTATTCCCATGCTGATTTTGGTACCGCCAATATCAATCCCAATAATTCTATTCTCTTCTAACATCAGCCTTTAATTTATTAAACCTTATCTCTGTAACTAAACTACTATCTTTCGCTCGTCATTTCGAATACCAACTCCCCGCCTTTCATCAAATCCTGATACGTGATGAAACTCTTCGTATAGGCTTGACCATTGAGCGTTTTCGATTTGATATATTTATTATAAGCGCTGTTATTTAACGCTTTTACGGTAAATGTTTTTCCCCCGGGAAGCTGAATGGTGGCTTCGTCCAGCGCCGGACTGCCAAACACAAACTCGCCACTTGCCGGGTGCACCTGATAAAAGCCCATGGCCGAAAGCACATACCAGGCCGACATCTGGCCAACATCTTCGTTGCCAATCAACCCATCGGGACGGGTAGTGTAAAACTCATCCATAATTTTACGCACCAAGTCGGCAGTTTTATTGGGCTCGCCCTGCAAACTGTATAAATAAGCAATATGATGGCTGGGCTCGTTCCCGTGGGCATATTGTCCAATCAGTCCGGTAATGTCGTTGGAAGCATGTTCGCCCATGTCGCCTTCGGCTACAAAAAATTCATCCAGCCTGGACAGGAACTTTTCACGTCCTCCCATCAATTCCACCAAACCGTCAACATCCTGGGGAACCAGCCAGGTGTATTGCCACGAGTTTCCCTCGCAGAAATCGTCGTTGCGGTGCTGTGCTTTAAACGGATCAAAGGGAGTGCGCCATTCGGTATCCGACACCCGGCCACGCATAAATCCAACCTCCGGGCTGTAATAATGGCGGTAATTCTGGCCTCTGTTTTCAAAGTAGCGGAAATCTTCTTCCAATCCCATATCTTTCGCCATGAGAGCAATGCAGGCATCGCTGATGGCATATTCCAAGCCTTTGGCTACGGTTTCCACATCCGAGTCAGCTGGCATGTAGCCTTTTTCTTTGATATAGCTAACCCCACGGCCATCACCCATGGCCGTGTTTTTTACCGCTTCGTAAGCCCGTTGTGCATCAAAACCTTTAAATCCCTTCAGGTAAGCATCAACTACAACAGGAACGGCGCTGTAGCCGACCATGCAATAGGTTTCGTTGCCCATCAGGTGCCAAACGGGCAATTCGCCCTGCTGCTCGAAAATTTTCACCATCGTATTGACAAAGTCGTCCACCCGTTCCGGCTTCAGCAGGGTAAACATCGGGTGGGCAGCACGATAGGTGTCCCAAAGCGACAACGTAGTATAATTAACAAAGGTAGTATCGCGGTAAATGTTTTTGTCGCTTCCCCGGTATTCGCCATTTACATCCTGGAAAACAGAGGGGGCAATCATGGTATGGTACAAGGCCGTATAAAATTTGGTCAACACTTCGGGATCGGAGCTTTTGGCCGTAACACAAGCCAGCTCGGTGTTCCACTTCCGACCGGCTTCGGCAACAACCGCGTCGAAATCCCAGCCCGGGTTTTCAATTTGCAGGTTCTCTAATGCATTTTCGCTGCTTACAGGCGAAATCCCGACTTTCACAAGTACCAGCCCATCAGCAAGTGCCCCAAAATCCAGGTCGGCTTTCAATTTTTGAGCAACCAGTTCCCGACCATCCTGTTTCTTGTCATCATCGAACAAAACGATTGACTGCACTGGTTTTGAAAATACAGCAGCAAAATAAATCCGCTGATCCTCGGCCCAACCTTTAGAAAAACGATAACCGGTCAGCAGCGTATCGTTTTCCAGGCGCATGTGCGATTCAACCGGAGCATCCCAGCCAATTCCACGAACCAGATTGATCAACACATGGGCATCAGTTCCTGCTGAAAACTGATAGTTGTGAAACCCGGTACGTTCGGTGGCCGTTAATTCGGCCTTCACGCCGTAGCGCGGAATTTCGACCGCATAGTAACCCGGCTTTACCACTTCATTGTCATGATTGTAGAAAGCGACATAGCCTTCCTCCGGCTTTTCGGGCGAGCCGGTGGCAATCTGATATTCTCCAGTCACCGGCATCAACAGGATATCCCCCAAATCACCAATACCAGTTCCACTCAGGTGTGTGTGCGCAAAACCAATCAGGGTTGAATCGGAATAATGATAGCCTGAACACCAGTCCCAGCCCTGTGTGATGTTGGTCGGCCCAAGCTGAACCGCCCCAAACGGAACGTTGGCTCCCAGAAATACGTGACCGTGAAAGCCGGTGCCAATGTACGGATCGACATATTGCGTCAGGTTCGGCAGCTCTTCTTCTGTTGCCTGCTTTTTCGGATTACATCCGGTAAATAAAGAAACCGCAGCAAAAACAACTGCAAAGCCAATTTTAATTTTTAATTGTTTCATAATCAAGTCAATCGGTTTTTTAAAGTTGGTTTTCGGAGGCAAAGATACAGATTTAACGCCTAGATGTGTTCGCACACACCCACAATTTCTGTTGTTATGAGAAAAATTAAAACAGGCGTTTCGGTCAATCTCCCACCAGATTCTTTCTGTCAAAAAAAATAGTGCAAACCTGTTGTGCTGTCGTTTATCCTAATACGTCAAAACAGAAAAAATTACTCACTGCTCAGTACGATAAGAACCAATTTTATTTTCCGGAAGTACGGTACAGCACTGCAAGCACTTTCTCATCTACTTTCCCGAAGAATGAAATACCAGCTGCCCCGCTTTTCAGAGCCGCCTGAATTCCCTCTGTCAGTTCTGTGTCCGATTTAAAATCAGGCAAAAACAAGCCCGCGTACAACGGGAAACGGCCGCATAGGAAACGGACACCCTCGGCCACAGCCGCTCCTATCCAGGCAGGTTGTTCGCGATAAAAGCCATGATAAATCATCGGGCAAACTCCATCGAGGTTCCAGTTGGTCCAGTCCTGACGGACCATGCGCCGGGCCACCTCGGGCGTTGGAAAAACCGCCGCAGTAACCGGTTTTTTATATTCGCCTGCAACCACGGCCAAACGGTTCACCACGCCGGAAATGCGGTCGTACCGAAATTGCCGCCACGATAAACTTTGATCCGGATATTCCAGGTCAAGCGGATCTGTGCCGTGCATTTCGAGGTAGGCAGAGCGGCAGGTCGGGCAATAGCAAAAATCATATTCTGGTAACTCCTGTTGCTGCACGATACCATAATTTTCCCACAGGTTTACCGGCAAAATTACATCGCAGTAACGGATATAATCCAGATGAATCCCGTCCACATAGTTCGTTGCCAGAATTTGCCGAACCTGTTCTTCGAGATAGGCCAGCACTTCCGGTTTTGACGGACACAGCCAGCGGTAATAATTGACATAGGGAGGTTTTGTGGCACATGAATCCCCGTTACGGTTAACTGCATACCAATCGGGATGAGCGGCAAGCAATTCCTTTTCGCCCCGGTTCATGGTCCACATCCAGCGATGCGCTTCAAGTCCGGCTTTTTTAGCCACGCGAAAGTGCTTTTCGCTGTCGTTTTCGAAAAACATTCCACGAATGCCTGCATCATAAAAACGTTTATATTTCTCTGTCAGCGATTTTTCATCCTCCTCTTGATTCGGATTTTCCCACACCCAATGTTTTAATTCATTCGGTTGGGGTTTATGTTTTAATTCGGCCCCCAACGAGTTTTTCAAGCTCGCCAACCCAATACCTGCCAGCAATGACGATTTTATAAAATCCCGCTTTTTCATATCCGCTTATTTTTGTTTTTTACGAAACAGGCCTGCTTCATTAACCGAAAGCTCCAGCCCATCCGGCATGATCAATTGCACGGTAAACTGAAAATCAGTTGCCAGCATACTGAGGTTACATGACTGACCTTCAATCTCATTTACCAGTCCTTCCAAATCCAGCTCCTCAAAACCAGAAGCAAAGCGGCCATGATCCGCTTTGTATTTTTGCTGACGGTAATACACCAGCCAAACATATTTTCGGAATTGCCCACCTGCGGGCATACAAAAAGCAACCGGCGTGCTTCCTACCCTTTCGGCAGAAAACTGAAGCATTCCCCAGCGCTCGGGATAGTGCATGTTAATGAGCCCCGGAGGACTCCAAACCCAATTGTATTCGGGTAAATCGCGGCCGGTTGCCGGGTCTTTCTTTTTCCGGTAGGTTCCGTCAACCACTCCGGTTTGCCAGTGCACCCGCGAGAAGTTGATTTTCCAGGTTTCGCCCTCTTTCGGCACCTGCCTGTTCATGCCGGTTTGCATATCCGAAAAAGGAACCTTCATCTCCACCGCCCACAGTTCATCCGCATCCGAAGGATCGTTCAGGGTACCAACAAGACTGACCGCGCTTTCAAACCCGTGTGCATCCCACGATAGGAGGGGGATGCCTCCATTGCGGTAAGGCATCGGCAAAAAAAGGTCGAACAAGGTGTTTTGCGCATTTACTTCAAACTCGAAGTAATTGTACCCGTCGCCATCCGGATCGACAAAGACCTCGAAATCATTTTCGTGATACACAATCTGATCGTGATCCGTATAATAGGCCCAGATATGAGGTTCCTCCAATTCGGCATACACATATAAATTGTCCTCGTCCCACAACATTTTCACCCGGGTCCGGAACAAAGGTTGAGGCTTTTTATCGTCTTCAATATCCCTGAAATCAGCCGACCAACTGGACTGTTTCCAGGCAGGTTCATCGGCGATGCCATCGATTTGCAAGGGAGCCTCAGTTCGATAAACTACATATTGCTCCACCGGCGTAAACAGATGCTCCAACCCGGCCCAACTTTCCTGGGAAATAGCAGACAAACCCGGCAGTACGAGTAATAAACAGGCAAAAATCTTTTTCAGCTTCTTCATCCTTCAACCTGGCAATTGAACACATTCATTAATACAGACTAACAGCAGAAATTACCGGACAGGCTTTGGCATCACCGATAGTGATTCTCACCTTTGACGTTACGATTTCACCAACGGGTAGAATCCGTTTATAGCCAATGGTTGTCCCTGCTGCAATTTCGCTCCAATTAGCTCCGTCCCAGGCTTCCACGGTAAACTCCTTCACTCGCTGCCCAAGGCGGATGTATTCCTGCAACTGCACATATCGGATGGGCTTTTCGCTACCCAAGTCAATCTCCAGGCTCGCGGAAACAGTTTCGTCGTTAGTTGCCCAATAGCTCTCCGGGTTTCCATCCACCACGTTCGCAGCACTGTATTGAACAGATTTTCCTCGGGTTTCAGAGGCAGTCGTTTTTGCTCCAAGAGCCAGATCAGTTGCAAAGGCAGCATCAATCATTTTTCGCCACTCGCGCAGGGCTATCACATCATTTTCGTGGAACAGACCCCGCTGGTCGGGTGGAATATTGAGCAATAAAGTAGAGCCACGCCCTACCGATTCTAAGTAAATCTGGAACAGTTTTTCCGGCGTTTTTACCTGGTCGTCTTCCGATTGATGGTAAAACCAGCCCGGGCGGATTGATGTGTCCACCTCACCGGGGATCCATTGTTCCCCGTCTTCCGAACCGGTATTGAGCAGCCCGGTAATTCCGGATTTTCCGACATACAGCGTATCCACCGAAATCGTGTTCCAGTTGGTTTCGCCCATCCGGCCTTCTTCGTTTCCGCACCAGCGCAAGTCAGGACCGGCATCGCTGAAAAACAGTACTTCGGGCTGCATGGAACGAACCATATCGAGAGTGGTTGGCCAATCGTAATAGGTGGCCCGGTCGATCCGGCGCATTTCGTTGGCGCCGCCGTAATAGCCGTCGCCGCCATTGGCCCCGTCGAACCACATTTCGAAAACCGGCCCGTAGTTCGAGAACAGCTCCTTCAGTTGGTTCCGGTAATATTCCACATACGATGCTTCGCCGTAATCGGCCCGGTTACGGTCCCAGGGCGACAGGTAAACGCCGAATTTCAACCCGTATTTTTCGCAGGCCTCCGAGACAGCTTTCACCACATCGCCTTGCCCGTTCATAAACGGACTTTTAGAAATATTGTGCTCGGTAAATTGAGTCGGCCACAGACAAAAACCATCGTGATGTTTGCAGGTGAGAATCACCCCTTTGAAACCGGTTTCCTTCAACACCAACACCCACTGTTCGGCATCGAAGGCCGTGGGGTGAAACAATTCGGGCGATTCGTCACCAAAGCCCCATTCCTTATCGGTAAAAGTATTGATGGTGAAATGAATGAAAGCGTTCAGTTCCATTTGGTGCCAGGCCATCTGCCTCTCATCGGGCACCGGGGCAACTGCCGAAGGTGGAGCAACCGTTGACGGCTTGCAGGCAACAAACAATGCGGTCCCCATCAATAAAACATGCAATTTGAATGTGATACGTTTCATGTGTCAGGTGTTAATATGTTACTGATTAAACAAACTATTGCTCAAACGAAAAGGCAAGTGCGGGATAATCAGCATGTTTTTCCCGAAATGATGACGGCACATTAACCTGCACTTTCCCGTCTTTTACCTTCCAGTTCAGGTGTTGCCCGGTAGCCAGCAACCGTATTTTTGATCCCTTTTTCGGAAGCGCCCCGCTCCATTCCACGGTTGCAGGTACAGGCTGCCCTTCGTCAACCAAGGCCAGAGCATATAAATTACCGGCCTTTCCTTTTGTGAAAAACACATTTCCCGAATGATAATTTTTGGTAATTCGGGTGTTGTAAATGGCCTCACCGTTTGCTTTCAGCCATTTCCCGATTTCTGCCAGACGAGCAACAGCTTCGCTATCAAGCGTGCCGTCAGGTTTTGGGCCGACGCCCAATAGTAAGCTGCCCCCTTTTGCCACAATTTCAACCAGGTTATGAATGATTTTCGCCGGTGCTTTATAATGCTCATTCGGAACAAAGCCCCAATTGTTGCCCAACGTCAGGCAACTTTCCCATGGGTATGGCAGCTGTTCTGCAGGGATGCGGTGTTCCGGGGTTTGGTAATTTTCATATGGCCCGTGTACGGTGCGGTCAACAATCAAAATACCAGGTTGGGCTTCGCGGGCCATGACGGCAATTTCGGGCATGTCGATTTTTTGGTCCCAATCCGGTATTGGCGCCCCCCATGAGATCACCTCCTCGTTCACCGTTTCGCGTGGGCGCACCCACCCACCGTCGAGCCAAAGAATATCGATCGAGCCATAATCGTGCATCAATTCACTAATCTGACTGTATGTAAACTGTTTAAACCTGTCCCAACGCTCCGGAAATTTGCGGATATCGTAATTCACGTTGCGGTTCGGCGTGGCATATTTGTCCCACCAGAAGTCCTGCGAGTGCCAGTCGGGTTTCGAAAAGTAGGCGCCAATCATAAAGCCTTTGTCGCGGAATGCACTGAATACGTGCTCGGCCACATTGGCTTTCGGGTGGTTAGCAAAGGGGCCGTTTGTAACTTTATAGTCGGTTTGCTGCGTGTCGAACAGGTTAAAACCGTCGTGATGCTTCGTGGTAAACACCAGGTATTTCATGCCGGCATTCTCTGCGGCCTGTGCCCACTGTTCGGGATTGAAATTCAGCGGGTTGAAGTCATCTTTCAAGCCCCAATACCACTCTTTATACCCGCAATACGTCATACTGTCCGGGCGGTTAAGCCAATCTTCGGAACAAAGCTCCCACGACTCGATGATACCGGGCACCGCATACAGCCCCCAATGGATGATCAGGCCAAACTTCAAATCCTGCCATTGATCCAACTTTTCCAACACCTGCTCATCGGCAGGCCATTCGTAGTTTTGAGACTGTGGGTGCACCCCTTGCTCCTGCGCCGAAACCCGACTAAAAAGACCGGAAATCAACGCAAACGCGACAAATATCTTTCTCATTTCCAAGGATATTAAATTGTTTTTTTCGGAATGAACTGCTGTAAAGATAAAGATATTCGGAGTGAAAACCGGATTTTTCAGCAAGAAATGTGTGCGCAAACACTAATTTAATTTTCGTCGGAAACGGTGCTTGCTAAAACTGAAACATCTGATAAAAAATGATCGATACCCGTTTAAGGGTATAAAGTATAGATAGCTGTCTGAAATTCAAAACCAATAAACAACGAACGATGAACTGCAAGTTTACCCTTCTTTTATGTATCCTTTTCCCGGTTTGCCTCAAAGCCCAGCCCAATTATTCCGAAAAACAACAAAAACTGGAAATGCTCCATTGGATAATTGAGCGCTCGCCCATCAGCGCTATTAAAAGCGAATACGATAAAACCATGCAAGAAACCGGTTTCCCAAAAACCTTGGTGACATTGAAAGACGGCAGTTATTATGGTGAAACGCCTTTTGACGATTTCGGCTACAAACACATCATTTCCTTTGAAATGATGAACGGAGAAATGATCAGGGCCGATTACAATGAAGTAAACGAAAATGGTCAAGGAAAACAGGAAGACGCAGACTATTGTAACCGGATGGGCCAAAGCGGTACCACGCCCGCCATTGCTTATCCGGAATACGAAAAACAGCTGATAAAAAAACAACTCCCGGACAAGGTGGATGCTGTAAGCGGGGCAACTTACTCCATGTACCGCTTCAGGCTGGCCTTGGCATTTGCTATTTTAAATGCTCAGTAAATTTGAACTTCTGCGATCAACCATTTCGTCCAACGGCACCCATCCTTGTGTCTGGTGACTACTAAAAAAGTTTGAGATTGCCCGGGACCATAAAAAACAAGGCATTAACAGATCACCAATTCACTCAAATTCACTAACTTGTAGCGAAAATATCAGGAGGCACTGAAAAAACATTCAACATTTCTTTGGCTTTTAAACTCAACTGAAAGCTTAACCATGAGAATAATCAGATCGAACAACTTTATTAATCTTCATAAATTAATTTGCCATGAGAAAATCTCTTTTCCTTGCAATTCTTGCAATTTCGGGAGCCTGCTCCCAGGTTGAACAAAAGGCCCCCCAACAGTATTCCATCGAACAGTTCTACCAAAACACCCGCTATTCAGGCGGAGCTTTTTCGCCCGACGAAACCCGCTTATTGGTCAGCAGCGACGAAACCGGAATATTCAACCTGTATGAAATCAGCATTGCGGATGGCAGCAAAAAGCAAGTCACCTTTTCGGATAAAGAAACCTTCTTCGCGATTGACTATGTGCCCGGCACCGATCAGTTGCTGTATTCGGCAGATAAAGGAGGGAACGAAATCAACCACATCTACTTGTTGCATCCGGATGGAACTACGGTTGACCTAACCCCGGACGAAAACGAAAAAGCCGGTTTTGGCGGTTGGAACGACGATAAAACCGCCATGTTTTACATCTCGAACAAACGCGACCCGAAATTTTTCGACTTATACAAAATGCCCGTTGCCGATTGGAAAGCCGAAATGATTTACCAAAACGATAAAGGCATGGACGTTTCGGGCCTGTCGCACGATGAAAAAACACTGGCCCTCACCAAAACAGAAACCACCAGTGAAAACCACCTGTACCTGTATGATCTGGCAAGCAAGCAAATGACCGAAATTACTGATGGCCCGGGCAATTACCAAAGTTCGGGTTTCAGCAAGGACGATACCTATTTCTACTACATCACCGATGCCGGAAAAGAGTTTGCCTACCTGGTACAATACGAAATGGCCACAGGCCAAAAGCAAGTGCTTTTCGAAACTAACTGGGACGTGATGTACAGCTATTTGAGTGAAAACGACAAATACCGGGTGATTGCCATCAACGAAGACGGTAAAAACAACCTGATCGTCAGGAACAACGACACCGGCGAAGCTGTCAACTTCCCGCAAATACCGGATGGCGATATTGTTGGCGTAAGCATTTCGGACAGCGAAAAACTGATCCGTCTGACCATTGGCACCTCAAAAGCGCCTAACGATATTTATGTGTACGATCTGCAAACTGCCGAACTCAAAAAGCTCACTTCGAGCCTCAACCCGGAAATCAATCCGGAAGATTTGGTTTCGGCCGAGGTGGTGCGCTACCCATCGTTTGACGGACTCGAAATCCCGGCCATTTATTACAAACCGTTGACCGCTTCACCCAAAAACAAAGTTCCGGCGCTGGTATGGGTACACGGCGGTCCCGGCGGACAATCGCGCGTGGGTTACTTTGCCTTACTGCAATACCTGGTCAATCATGGTTATGCCGTACTGGCAGTAAACAACCGGGGCAGCAGCGGCTACGGAAAAACCTTCTACAAAATGGACGACCGCAACCACGGCGATAAAGACCTGAAAGACTGTATTTGGGGAAAGAAATGGCTCCAGGAACAGGATTACATTGACACAGAAAAAATCGGCATCATTGGCGGAAGCTACGGAGGTTACATGACGATGGCCGCCATGACCTTTACCCCGGATGAATTTAAGGTTGGAGTCAATATTTTTGGAGTAACCAACTGGCTGCGGACACTCAAGTCAATCCCTCCCTATTGGGAATCGTTCCGCAAAGCTCTGTACACCGAACTTGGCGACCCGTTTACCGAAGACTCGGTTAGACTGTACAACATTTCGCCTTTGTTCCATGCCCACGAGGTGAAGAACCCGGTGATGGTGCTTCAGGGAGCAAACGATCCCCGTGTTTTACAAGTGGAATCGGATGAGATTGTGGCCGCGGTGAAAAACAACAATGTCCCGGTGGAATATGTCGTGTTCCCCGATGAAGGCCACGGATTCATCAAAAAAGAAAACGAGATTAAAGGATACGGCGATATCCTGAAATTCCTGAACAAGTACCTGAAAGAAATCCCGGAAGAAACACCGGCAACCGAATAAAACAGAAAAGAGGCCGTGTGAAAAATTTACGTACGGGAGTCATCCCGAACTCGTTTCGGGATCTCTTTCGATTTGCAACAGATCCTGAAATTAATTCAGGATGACGTTGCTATTTTCACACGGTCTTTTTTTACCTCCACTGAAAGACTACCAGACTTCCATGATTTCAGATAAAGCTTTTCGGTCGGTTTGGCGAGTCGTTTCTTTAGCCGGATAGCCCAGCGGAATGATTGCAACCGGAACCATCTCATGTGGAAGGCCGAACTCCTTTTGGCAAAGATCGGTATCGAAATGACACACCCAGCACGATCCCAATCCTTGTTCGGCAGCCGCCAGGCAAATGTGTTCCACGGCAATGGCCACATCAATGTCCAGGTGGTCTTTCCCGTCGAAGCTCCGTTTCCACGACTGGCTGGAATCGCCGCAGGCTAACAGGTACATGGGCGCCGTTTCGAACCATTTACGCGGATAAATCTGTTGGAGCTTCTCCTTCGCTTCAGGTTTGGTAATCACATAAAACTTCCAGGGTTGATAATTTACTGCCGAAGGTGCATGGCGGGCACACTCCAGAATATAGGCAAGCTTCTCCGATTCAACCGGTTGACCAGAAAATGAACGGACAGAATGTCGCTTTTGGGTTAATTCTAACAGGTTCATACGCTGATTTTTTTTGTAAAGGTAACGGAAAGGAGCCGTTTCATTATCTTTGCCGCCTCATTTTTAAAAAGAAACGACAATGATTTCAGTGGACGGTCTGGCTGTGGAATTTGGCGGGAGTACGCTTTTCAAGGATATCAATTTTGTGGTGAACGAGAAAGACCGCATCGCGTTGATGGGGAAAAACGGCGCCGGCAAATCAACTTTACTTAAAATTATGGCCGGTGCACAAACCCCGACCCACGGGAAGATTTCGGCACCCAAAGATGCCGTGATTGCCTACCTGCCCCAGCACCTGATGGCCGACAGCGACCGAAGCCTGTTCGACGAAGCTTCGCAGGCTTTTGCCGATGTGCTGAACATGCAAACCCGACTGGACGAACTGAACCATGAGCTGACGGTGCGCACCGATTACGAATCGGACGCGTACAGCGCCATCATTGAACAGGTTTCGGAATTAAGCGAAAAACTATACAGCCAGGGCGAAATCAATTTCGATGCCGAAGTGGAGAAAATCCTGCTGGGGCTTGGCTTCGAACGCAGCGATTTTAACCGCCCCTGCTCCGACTTCAGCGGGGGCTGGCGCATGCGCATTGAGCTGGCCAAAATCCTGCTGCAAAACCCCGACCTCATCCTGCTCGACGAGCCCACCAACCACCTCGACATCGAGTCGGTGCAGTGGCTCGAAGATTTTCTGATCAACCAGGCTAAAGCGGTGATCGTGATTTCGCACGACCGCCGTTTTGTGGACAACATCACCACCCGCACCATCGAAGTAACAATGGGCCGCATTTACGACTACAAGGTGAACTACTCGAAATACCTGGAACTGCGCAAGGAGCGCCGTGAGCAGCAGCAAAAAGCGTATGACGAACAACAAAAAATGATTGCCGAAACCAAAGAATTTATCGAACGTTTCAAAGGCACCTATTCGAAAACATTGCAGGTACAGTCGCGCGTAAAAATGCTCGACAAACTGGAAATTCTGGAGGTGGACGAAGTGGATACTTCGCACCTGCGCCTGCGGTTTCCTCCCTCACCACGCTCGGGCAACTACCCGGTGATTGCCGAAAGCGTGTCGAAAAGTTATGACGGCCACCTGGTTTTTGACGGCGCCTCCTTCACCATCCAGCGTGGCGAAAAGGTAGCTTTTGTGGGCAAAAACGGCGAAGGAAAATCAACCCTGGTGAAAGCCATCATGAAAGAAATTGAGCACGGCGGCATACTCTCGCTGGGCCATAATACGCTGATCGGCTACTTTGCCCAGAACGAAGCCTCGCTGCTCGACGAAAAACTGACCGTTTTCCAAACCATCGACGATGTGGCCAAGGGCGACATTCGCACCAAAATCAAGGACATCCTGGGAGCCTTCATGTTCGGCGGCGAAGACTGGGACAAAAAAGTGGCCGTGCTTTCGGGGGGCGAACGCACCCGGCTGGCCATGATCAAACTGCTGCTCGAACCGGTGAACCTGCTCATCCTCGACGAGCCCACCAACCACCTCGACATGCGCACCAAAGACATCCTGAAACAGGCGCTGCTGGAGTTTGACGGCACGCTGATCCTGGTTTCGCACGACCGCGATTTTCTGGACGGACTGGTAGAAAAAGTGTATGAGTTTGGCAACAAACGGGTGAAAGAGCACCTCGAAGGCATCACCGAATTCCTTCAACGCAAAAAGATGGAGCACCTCAACGAACTGGAAGCAAAGAACCGGAAATAAGCGCAAACGGTATTCGAATTCCTTTTGGTTGTTTCGCGGATGTGCCAGCCATACGAGCTATCCGATCGATTTGAATAAAACCGGACACATTGCCGAAAACGAGTTTTTCACGGTACCTGCAAACCTGATCCGGTCTCTTGCGTAGATTGTTGTTAGCGAACCAAAAATCCATGAAACCGAAGGGCCTCCTATTTTTATCCCTATTTCTGGCATCCACCATCCTGGCTGCACAGGAAAAAAAACAGGTAAAAGCGACTTATCTGGAAACCCCGCTAACCCTTGATGCGCGGCTGGATGAACCGGTTTACCGGAAATCGGGACCGGCCAGGGATTTTGTGCAGCTTCAGCCCCAAAACGGGAAACCCGCCTTTCAACCTTCGGAAGTGCATCTGTTTTATGATGAAAAAGCCATCTACGTGGGCGCAATGCTTTACGACAGCTCCCCCGACAGCATCTTCAACTATTTCTCGGAACGCGACAACATTGGCATGTCCGATTATTTTGGCATTTACTTCGACCCGTACAACCAGGGACAGCTGGCCTTCGGTTTTTTCATTACTCCGGCCGGCGTGCAAACCGACCTGAAAGCAGTGAAAACCAGCTATGATTATGAAGACAGCAACTGGAACGCGGTATGGCAAAGCGCTACCCGCATTTCCAGCCTGGGATGGATCATTGAAATGCGTATCCCGTTTTCAGCCCTTCGCTTTTCGGAACAAAATGGACAAAACTGGGGACTGAACATGTTCCGCAATATCCGAAGATATAACTCCAACAATTCGTGGAATTTTATCGACCGAAAAGTCGATGGTTTTATCCATCAGGAAGGGGAACTAACCGGCCTCAAAAACATCAGTCCGCCCGTCCGTCTTTCGTTTAGCCCTTATGCCGCAACGTACCTCGAATTTAAAGACGGCGCTTCATCGCCCGAATTCATTTACAAAGCCGGAATGGACCTGAAATACGGCATCAGCGAAAGCTTCACGCTCGATATGATGCTGGTTCCCGATTTCGGACAGGTGCAGTCGGACAACAAGCAGCTGAACCTGACCCCTACGAATTGTATTACGACGAAAGAAGGCAGTTTTTTACCGAAGGTACTGAACTGTTTAACAGGGGCGAAATTTTCTACTCGCGCCGGATTGGCGCCAGGCCCAAGTTTGCCGAAAAAGCAGAAGAAGCCCTTCGCCCCAACGAAATAATTGATTTTGACCCAACTGAAACACGGCTGATCAATGCTTCCAAAGTTTCGGGACGGTCAAGCGACGGCTGGGGACTGGGGCTGCTTAACGCCATGTCGCTGCCCGCCTACGCTACGCTGAAAGATACCCTGACCAATCAGAAACGAAAAGTACAAACCCAACCCTTCACCAACTACAACGTTTCGGTGGTGGACAAATCGCTGAAAAACAACTCGTACATCAGCCTGCTCAACTCAAATGTTACGATGGTTGATCATCCTTTTTCAGCCAATGTGACAGCCACCGAATTTCAGTTTCGCGACAAATCGAAAAAGTATTCCCTAAGCGGTAACGGCGGGATCAGTCGCCGGGGCGAATCGGAAAAAGAAACCGGCTTCCGTGCCGAACTGGAGCTGGAAAAAAACAGCGGCAACCTGCAATTCGGTTTCTCCCAGGAAATTATCTCAGACACCTTTAACCCCAACGATTTGGGATTTCTACGCCGGAACAACGAAATTTCAACCGAAGGGTACATCTTCTACCAAATGATTGAGCCTACCGGAATTTTCAGGGAATGGAATGCGGTTTACTGGATCGAATATGTGCGAATGTTCTCCCCAAACGATGTGTTTGGCACTGAAATGGAACTGGAAGCTTACGCCCGATTTAAGAACAATTACAGCGCCAATATAGAGATTGGCTACGGTGGCCGGAAACATGATTACGACGAAACCCGCGTGAAAAACCGGTATTACAGCCAGCCGAGCTTTTATTACGGAAACATCTACTTGAACTCCGATAGCCGGAAACGGATGAACTTCTACCTGTACGCCGCGACCGGCAAGCATCCCAACACCGATCATTACAGCTACTGGGGCGATGCGGGCTTCAACCTACGGATCGGCCAACGCCTGCAGGGCTACTACAATTTCAGCTTTAACAACGAGTACAACGACCAGGCCTATGCCGATAAAACAGCTGATGAAGATTCCATCTTTTTTGTCAATCGCGATTCCCGTTTTATCGAAAATGTGGTGGGACTTTCTTACGGATTCAGTAACAAAGCCACGATGAATATCCGGGGGCGACACTATTGGTCGGGAGCCGATAACAGCCAGGCTTACCTGTTGGAACAAAACGGTTCGCTCTCCCCCACCGGCAACTATACCAGTACCGACCAGAACTACAACGCTTTTAATATTGATCTCGTTTTCAGGTGGATTTTTGCGCCCGGATCGGAACTTTCGATTGCCTGGAAGAACGCAATCTACCGCGAAGAAGAAACCTGGAAAAATGATTACTGGCAAAACCTGCGCAACACCTGGAACAGCCCGCAAACTAACAGCCTTTCACTAAAAGTATTGTACTACATCGATTACAACAACCTGGTGAAAAAGAAAGGTGCAGAAGGACGATGAAAGAGAATTGAAGAAATTGAAAGGATAGAAATTCTTTCAACATTCTGACATTTTCTTCATCGCTGGTACCGCCCCATCAGCAAAGCTTCGGCCAGGATATGCCCATCCATAGCTTTTAACAGTTCTGCCTTTGTGCTGCCCGGTTTCAGATGCAACTCAGTGTTGAGTGCAAACAGGCTGAAAAAGTAGCGATGGCTCCCGTGCGGTGGACAAGGGCCTCCGTAACCAATCTTTCGGAAATCGTTCTTTCCTTGTATGGCCCCGCCAGCCATCAATTCCACCGGAGGCACATGTTCGGCCAGTTCCGTTGTGGCAGCCGGTATATTCCAAACTACCCAGTGCACCCAGGTACCCACCGGCGCATCCGGATCGTCGCAAATCAGGGCAAGCGTTTTCGTCCCGCCCGGGATTCCTGACCAACGCAAAGGCGGCGAAACATTCGGCCCGTCGCAGGTGTATTTTTGGGGGATGGTTGCTCCCTCGTCAAAAGCTGAACTATGAATTTCCATAACTTTTACTTTTTACGTTTGCCTTTGTATTTTTCCGTAACACCGCCCCTCAGCAGGTAACATGAAACATGCCGATCACTTTTCCTTCCAAAACGTTCCAAACACGGACGGCCTGGGGCGTTGGGAGCAACTTTACCGGACACTCGTGCTCATTGAAATACTCCTCTGCCTCGCCCGAAAGTTGAACATACCCTACCTGCCCGGTGCCGATAATCAGCTCTTGTGCCCCTTCCTGATAAATATACTCGGCTTCTTCCAGCGATATTTTATGGGAAGTTCCGTACTTCACCTTCGATAGTTTCTTTTTTCGCTTTTCCACATGCCCGTCGAGCCGGATCACCACATCGTACTCGTAACGTTTGCCGGAAATGGTAATATTCCCGAACTGTGTTTTGTCAATCATCGGTTCCATAACGCATCCCCCCATCTTGTTACCCAAACAAGATATACGAGATTGATGCAATAGGGTGACATCCGGCAGGCAGGTTTTCCGGGAAGTTGACGTATTCATTCCGGTGCGCCGCACCGCCGGATTTCTCCATGCCCTTTTTCTGAAACATTTTCGGCAGGAGCTGGTAAACATTTACACGAACCGGAAACTCTTTATAACGAGAGCTATTTTAACAGTGCCATTGAAACTTAAAAACCTAAAGCCATGCCAGTCGAAAAACTAAAAAACTATCTTGACCAAAACCACGTGAAGTATGTAACCATCAAACATTCGGTTGCTTTTACCGCGCAGGAAATTGCCGCATCGGCCCACGTTGCCGGAAAGGAATTTGCCAAAACCGTGATGATCCTCGTAAACGGCAAGATGGCCATGGCGGTGTTACCGGCTTCGTACCAGGTTGATTTCGACCTGCTGAAGGAAATGCTGGGAACACGGAATGTAAGCCTGGCTACCGAAGCCGAGTTCCTGAGCCTTTTCCCGGGATGCCAACCGGGAGCCATGCCGCCCTTTGGCAAACTGTTCAATATGGATGTGTTTGTGGCCGAAGCTTTGACCCGGAACGAAGAAATTGCCTTCAACGCGGGTTCGCATACCGAACTGGTACGGATGAAATATGCCGATTACAAGCGACTGGCCAGGCCCAACATCCTGAAGTTTTCGTGGAAAACCGTCACCTTCCCAAACGACCCGAAAGAGAAATGGGAAGAGGACTATTAGCCTGCTCTATTTCGAAATGTCCGTACGGGCACGAATGATGCCCGGATGGGAAAAGAAATTCATCGGCATGACTGAAAATTATATCCTGATCTTTTAATCGTTTGATGCTGGTTAACTATATTTTTAACGCGCATTAAAATAATTTTTGGTATGCATAAAAGTAATGTTTTATGCGCATCAAATTTGCATTACATCCATATGTATTATATCTTGCTAATGGACAAGAAAATTGCCCATTACTTATTTTCGCATAAAACCAACGATATGACAATCCGCTACAACGTGACACGTCTGGGGCAACCCGGACAGAAAGATGGTGGTGTTTACCGCTATTACCCGCGCATTTCGAACCGTAAAAAAATCGGGCTCGACGAGTTGGCCACGCTCATTGCCGGAAAATGCACCCTTCATCAGGCCGACCTTCATGCAGCACTCTCGGCGCTTACCGAAGAGATCCCCAAATTATTGCTCGATAACTACAGTGTGGAACTGGGCCGGTTGGGCATTTTCTCGCTGCATGTGCAGTGCGATGGTTCGGACACCCCCGAAGCCGTAAACGAAACCAACATCCGGAAAATCAATATGGTCTTCCGGGCCGGAAACCACATCAAAAAACTGTTGCGAACCGCCTCCTTTTCAAAAATTGCGGGTAAGTAATAGAAAATAATTCCGGACCAACTCTGATGATACATCCGAAACGGAGCAGTAAGTTTATTCTTATAAGCGAGCATACAGAAATAAATTTAGGGGAAATAAACTGAGACGCCTCATTACATGAAAAAACAATGAGTTGAAAGAAGTTAATCATAAAGGAGAACAATTCTATTCTCAAAAAACAGAAAAGTAAAGATTCAGGTATTTGACAATTGGGAGAAAAACAAAAACAACAAGCTATGATAAAAAAGGAATTCAGCCCATACTCAAGTCATGACAACACAATGATTAAAAGCTCATTAATACTCTGCTTTATTTTCTTGATTTCCCTAACCTGTTTTAGCCAGGAAAAAGAAATCCGGATAGGTCCCAGTCCTCATATAAATCAACTGGAGCCATTAATTATCTATGATGGATTTCCTATGACATTGATAAACCATAAGACGATTTTGGACTTTCCGGACCAAATTGAATCAGTGTCTATTAAAGGGGATACTCTGTTTGACGCCCAAGGAGTGGCCATTTACAAAGGAGTTGTTCTGATTACCAGCAAAGATTCAATAAATGCTGGACTGAAACAGATTTTAAAAGAAACAGATTTTTGGATTCATGATAATTTTTTTGGATTGATTGAAATAAACGGACAAAGCCAGCAATGGGATTCTGTAACCTGGTCGAGATTATCCGGATTAAATCCTGAAAATATTATACGTATTGAGGCCTTAGAATCCAACGATTCAGGAAATCAGAAAAAAGGACATATTAAATTGATGATAAAGGACTAATCCCCTCTACACAATCCAATAGACTGCCCCGCCGGTAATTACCGACGGGGAGGGGCTTTCACGCCACACAACCATTCACATCCTGTTGCTAGTTGGTTTTCCGGTAGCGCCAAATGGCCAGGCTAAGAAACGACAATCCGATAAGGATGAGCGAAACGAACTCGTCGATCAAATCGGAAAAGCCGGAACCTTTCAGCACCACCATTCGCATGATGCGCATAAAATAGTAGATCGGGTTGAGTCGGTCGAGAAGTTGTGCCCAGCGGGGCATGCTTTCCACCGGGGTGAAGATGCCGCCCATCAGTACAAAAATCATCATAAAAAAGAAGGTCAGGAACATCACCTGCTGCTGGGTTTCGGTAACCGTGGAGATGAACAGCCCCAGACCCAGCACCCCGATCAGGTAGAGGGCGGCAAAGCCAAACAACAAGGGCAAACTTCCCACGATGGGCAAGTCGAACACGAGCCGGGCAATGACCAGCCCAAAGGCCAGGTCGAAAAGGGCAATCACCAGAAAAGGCAGCAACTTGCCCAGGATGAATTGGTATTTTTTAATGGGCGTTACGTTGAGCTGCTCGATGGTACCGATTTCCTTTTCGCGTACCAGGTTCATGCCCGAGAGGAACATGCCGATGATGGTCACCAAAATGGCCAGGATGCCCGGCGCCATGTACCATTTGTAGTCCAGCTCCGGATTATACCAGTAACTTTGTTTCGAATCGATGCGCCGGGGCGGGTTAAACTCGGGCAAGCCTTTCCACTCGGCAATCACCGCTTTGTTAAAGCCCGAGAGAATTCCCTGTGCATAGGAATAAACAAGCGAGGCCTTGCTGCCATCGATGGCATTAATCAACAACTGCACATTGGCTTCGTCCTCACGAACCAAGGCACGCTCGAATCCTTGCAGAATTACCATCACAAAATCGGCCTCTTCCCGTTTGAAACTATTTTCGGCATCCTCCAGGTCGAACGAGGCATCGTGCAGCCGGAAGAACGGCGATCCCTGGAAGCGCCCCGTCAACTCGCGCGAGGTTTCCGAAAGATCATTGTCAACCACATAAATATCGACATTTTTCAGGTCGTAGGTAGCCGCAAAAACCAGCACCAGCATCTGCATCAGCGGCAGCACAAAAATCATGGGCAGCATGGTTTTGTTCCGGAAAACCTGGATGAATTCTTTTTGAAGGATGTATCTAATTGTGCGCATAAGCTGCAAGTTATAAGCTGCAAGCTACAAGCCAAGCCTGGAGCAGTTAGTTACTATTTACTGATATTTATACTTTTTTGAAGGCCTGTAATCATTTTTTGTTCTTCCTGAATTTTCTTTGTCAATTCGTCAAATTCGTTTTCAGACAGATACTCCAATTTGTTGGCGATAATCAGTTGTGTTTCGAGTTCAAATGAAGAGCCCAATGAAATATCCAGAAAACGATGAAAATCCTTGTCAGAGTTTCTTCCGGAACCTTCGGCAATGTTCGACGGGACAGAAATAGCACAGCGCCTTATTTGGCTGGTTAGCCCGTAAAGTTCTTCTTTAGGAAAAGATTTTGATGTTTTGTAAATATCAACAACCAGATCAATTCCTTTTTGCCAAACTTTTAATTTTTTAAAATCTTTCATGATGTTTCGTTCTGATTAACACTTTTATATTGATTTAACGCTCACTGTTTGTTTCATCACTTGCGGCTTGCAGCCAGCAGCTTGTAGCTTGCAACTTGAAGCTTCAAGCTACTCCAGCCTCGTTTTAAACTTCTTCACAGCGATGGCGGTAAACACGGCTGCCATGATGATCAGGATCAGCGTTTCCTCCCACACGAACAGGAAGCCGGTGCCCTTCAGCATGATGTTTTTCAGAATGACGATGAACCAGCGCGGCGGCATCAGATGCGACAATACTTGCAGCGGAACGGGCATGTTTTCGATCGGAAACATGAAGCCCGACAGCAAGATGGTGGGCAGCATGAGCGCCACCAGCGAAATGAACATGGCCACCATCTGGTTTTTGGCCACTGCGGAAATCAGTATCCCCAAACAGAGCGCCATCAGGATAAACAGGATGCTTTCGGCCATGAGCAACACCCAACTGCCGTGAATGGGCACGCCGAAAACCAGGTGGCCGATCCCCAAAATCATCACGGCATTGACTACGGAGAGAATCAGGTACGGCGCCACTTTTCCGAGGATGATCTGCACCGGTCGCAGGGGCGACACCAACAGGATTTCCATGGTGCCCAACTCTTTTTCGCGGGTAATGGAGATGGAGGTCATCATGGCCGAAATGAGCATCAGTATCATGGCCATGATGCCCGGCACAAACATGTACACCGATTCCAGTTCTTCGTTGTAAAACATGCGTACCTCGGGGGTGATCTGCATGGGCATTTTCAGTTCGCCCATTTCTTTCAGGATGTAGTCGTTGATGATGCCCGTGGTGTAGCTTGCCAGCAGTTTGCCCACATTGGGGTCGGATGCGTCGGCAATAATTTGCACGTCGGCCTTGCCTTCTCGCTCCAGGGTTTGCCCGAAGTTGGGCCCGAACACCAGCACTTCTTTTACTTTTCCCTTTTTGAAGATGGCTTCAATGTCGCCGTCATTGTCCAGGTAACTATTGAGTACAAAATAGCCCGACGACAGCAGCTTGTCGGTAATTTCGCGGGTTACTTCATCTTTCGACTGGTCGTAGATGGCCAGGTGCGCATCCTTGATTTCGTTGGTGATAACCGTCCCGAACAGCAACAGCTGGGCAATCGGAATGCCAAACAGGATAATCATGGTCCGCACATCGCGGAAGATGTGAAAGAATTCTTTTTTTACAAATCCGAAGAAACGTTTCATAGCAACGAGTATTGAGTAATGAGTAGCGAGACATGAGTAGTTCGGTTGAATCCCGCCAATCGCATTCAGTGGTTTAATGAATTTTGTAATCCTGTTATCATTCGTTGAATTTCATCTAAATCCGAAATCAAAGAATCAAAATCAGTTTGTTTAAGATAGCCGAGATTGAGTCCAATAATCAAATGTGTTTCAAGTTCAAATGAAGATCCACGGGCAATATCCAGAAAATGACTAAAATCCCCTAAAGTTTTTCTTCCGGCGCCTTCTGCAATGTTGGATGGAATGGAAACAGCCGCGCGTCTGATTTGCGAGTTCAATCCATAAATTTCTTCCTTAGGAAATGATTGCGTGTTTTTATAAACAGCAGTTACAAGTTTGATTGCCTTTTGCCACACGTTCAATTCTTTAAAATTATTCATATCGATCTTATTAGGTATATCCTTATTACTCACGACTCGCTACTCACGACTCATTACTTATTAGTCACCGTTCCTGGCATGGCGGGCCAGTTGGAGAAAGACGCCGTTCATGTCTTCCGAATTAAACTGCTTTTTCAGCGCATCGGGCGTGTCGAGGGCCGCAATTCGGCCATCCACCATGATGGAAACGCGGTCGCAATATTCGGCCTCGTCCATGTAGTGGGTGGTTACGAAAATGGTTTTTCCTTCGGCAGCCGCTTCGTAGATGAAGTCCCAAAACTGGCGCCGGGTAATCGGGTCGACTCCCCCGGTGGGCTCGTCGAGGAAGACAATCTTCGGGTCGTGCAGCAGGGCAATGGAAAAGGCCAACTTTTGTTTCCAGCCCAGCGGCAGGGAGGCAATCAGCTTATTGCGCTCAGACTCCAGCTGAAGTTTTTTCAACAGCAGGTGTTCTTTTTCCTTGCGTTGTTTCACCGGGATGCCGTAAATACCACCGTAAAAGCGAATGTTTTCGGCAATGGTCAGATCCTCGTACAGCGAGAACTTCTGGCTCATGTAGCCAATATTGCGCTTGATCTGCTCGGTTTGCCTGTACACATCGAACCCGCCCACCGTCAGTTCTCCCGACGTTGGGCTCGACAGTCCGCAAAGAATGCGCATGGCTGTAGTTTTTCCGGCCCCATTAGCCCCGAGAAACCCAAAGATTTCGCCCTTATAGACTTCGAAATTCAGGTGATCGTTGGCTGTGAAGGAGCCGAACTTTTTGACCAGATTTTTGACGGTTATAACGGGAGTATTTTGATTCATTTTTTGCTTCTCTTTTAATAATGTTGCGTGAATGCGGCACACGAACGGTTTTCCCTTTTCAAGTCGTTGCCAGATGTGCCCAATCACGATCTCCTCTTATTTTTCCGGGGCGTTGCCCTGAGCGATTGTTCTATCCCCCTTTCAGGGCTAAAGACAAATTCTCACTACTCGCGACTCACTACTCGTTCCCTGCCATCAGTCCCATAAACACATCCTCGATACCCGGGTTGGTTTCGAATACCTGCAGGTTTTGATGCTTTTTGCCCAACAGGTAGCGTTCCAGCTCCACGGCTTCCAGGTCCTCCTCTTTTGGGGTGACGTGGACAAACTGACCGAAAGCGTAGGCCGTTTCCACCTGCGGACATTCCCTCAGATCGCTGATCAGACGGTGCATCTCATTGGAGCGAACAGCCAGGAGCGTGCGCGTGTAGTTTTCCACAATGCGGGCCGGCGAATCGATGCAAAGAATGCGGCCCTTTTGCATGAGTGCCACGCGGTCGCACAGGCTGGCTTCGTCCATGTAGGGAGTCGAAACCAGGATGGTGATGCCCTGCTGCTGCAAATGTTTCAACATCTCCCAAAATTCTTTGCGCGATACGGCATCCACGCCGGTGGTGGGCTCGTCGAGCACCAAAATTTCGGGTTTGTGGATAAGGGCGCACGAGAGGGCCAGCTTCTGCTTCATCCCCCCCGACAGCTTTCCGGCCAGCCGGGTTTTGAAGGGCTCTATCTGCACGTAGATGTCTTTAATCAGCTCGTAATTTTCGGCAACGGTAGTCCCGAACACGGTGGCAAAAAACTCCAGGTTCTCTTCCACACTCAAGTCCTGGTACAGCGAAAAACGTCCAGGCATGTAGCCAACCAGCTGCCTGATATTTTTATATTCCGAAATCACATCCAGACCAGCCATTTTGGCCTTGCCGCTGTCGGGTACCAACAGGGTCATCAGGATGCGCATCAGCGTGGTTTTGCCGGCGCCGTCGGGCCCGATCAGCCCGAACAGTTCGCCTTTGTTCACCGAAAACGAGATGTCGTCCAGCGCTTTTACATCCTTGTAGGATTTCGAGAGGTTTTCAACGTTGATCATGTTACGGTACAGATTTCAAGTTTCACATTTCGTATAGCCTTCAGCTGGTGACTGGTCGCTAGCTGCCAGCCGCTGCCAACATAAGCTTGTTTGTCTTTCGACGGTTAAAAATTCACTTCGCCCGGCATACCTATTTTCAGGCGGCCATCGTTTTTCACGGTCACCTTCACGGCGTACACCAGCTTTACCCGTTCCTCTTTGGTTTGAATGATTTTGGGCGTGAATTCGGCTTCGGACGAAATCCAACTTACCGTTCCCTGCAAGGATTGGTTTTCGGTTTTGTCTTGATCGATCAGCACTTCTACCTGCTGTCCCAATTTGATGTGGGGCAACTGGGCGCCACTAACATACACTCGCAAGTCGAGTTCGGAAAGATCGCCCAGCTTGACCACCGCTTTTCCGGGGGCGGCCAGCTCTCCTTGCTCTACATACGTTTCCAGTACAATGCCTTGCATGGGGCTGTAGATAAAACACTTCGCAAGCTGGTCTTTCACTACATTCATTTGTGCCGACAGTACATTCAACTCACTACTGATGGATACGAACTGGGAGTTCAGGCTTTCCACCTGCTTTCCCAGTACGCGCATTTGCCCGTCCACATCGTCCACCTGTTGTTGGGTGGCAGCTTTTTCGGCAAACAGCTTATGAACGCGTTGCTGGTTGGTTTCCAGCGCCCGGATTTGTTCTTTCAGCACTTCCACCTGGGCGCGCACGTTCACTTTTTTAGCGGCTACGGCTTGTTGCTGTGCTTCCAGCTGTTTCAGCTGCAAGCTGATCTGGGTAGTGTCCACTATGCCCAGCAGTTGTCCTGTTTCCACCAGGTCGCCGGTTTCGGACTGAAAACTCACCAGTTTGCCAGCCATTTCAGCCGATACAATGGTTTCGTCGGTTTCGAAGTTGCCAAAAGCATCCGACTTTTCCTCATTTCCCTTACAGGCTGACAGCACCAAAAAGGCCAGCGCCAATACGTATTGAAATTTCATTTTTATCGCGTTTAAAAGTTATTTTCCCTGGATAGTTTGATAATTGATCTTGACAGCTTCCAACTGTATTTTTCGGGTTTCGAGCGTAATCCGGGCGGCCACCTCGGCGTTCAAATCCTGCAGGTAGTCGGCCATAGTGATGGCGCCGTTTTCCAGCTTCGCTGCCGAACTTTGGGTGATGCGTTCCTGTACGGCAATCAGCTCCCGGTCGCTTTCCTGCATATCCTGTAATTGTCTGATCTTTCTGGATTCGCCGTCGAGCGCTATGTTGATGTTTCGCTCAAACTGTTGCTGTTGTGTTTGCACCATCTCCTGCTGCAGGCGGACCACTTCCTGTTCGCGTTTGGTATTTTTCCAGTCGAAAACCGTCCAGTTCAACCCCACGCCAACCAAATAATAGGTATCAAAATCATCGTTCAGCATGTTCAGCCCCGGACGCCCGTAACCAGCCTGGCCAAAGCCGAAGAGTTTGGGGTTACGTTTCTTTTGCAGCAAATCCGACGAAGCCGAAAGCAGCTCGGTTTGCATGTCAAAGAAGTCCAGTTCGGGTCGGTTGAGATCGTTTCCCTGAATCAGATCCGGCGATTCAATCACCAGTTGGTCCAGATCGGCAGGCTGCTTCCCGGTCAGGATGGCCAGGGCAGCCAGTACTGTTTCTCGGCCCGATTGCAGTTCGGTTTGTTGTTGCTTCAATTTAATCAGTTCAGCCAGCAACAAATCCAAGTCTGAAGCCAGCACCACGCCGTGCGTTACACCCGACTCCACTTGCTTTCTGCGGGTTTCGATCGTTTCCTGTTTTTTGGCCAGGATGTCCAGGTTTTGCTGGATAAAAAAACTGGTGAAAAACAAACTGTTCACCTGCTCCTTTACCTGGTAAAGCTCCACTTCCACGCCTTGCCGGTTGGCTTCATCCTGTGCTTTTTCGAGCATTTCGTTCGCTTTTGTAATGCCGCCGTCCCAAATGTTTTGGCGAACATCCAGGTAAGCTTTGTACTGATCTTTTGATACTCCCGGAAAATCGATTCCCGGCATGGAAATGCCGATTTGGGTAACATCCGACTGATACGTGGCTTGGGCGTTCAGGTTGATTTGAGGCAGGTGGTTGTTCTCCAGGTTTTTCAATTTCATTTCACTCATCTGCCGGTAAAGTTCTTCCTGCTTCAGCAACGGATGTTGCTCGCGCGCCCACTGCTGGCAATCGTTCAAACTTACCGGCCCTTGCGCCATTACCAGCTGAGCCGGTAACAGCAACCAAAACAGCACTTGTTTTCTGATCATTGTTTTCTTTTTATTTGGGTTCAATGGCCCTGAGGACAAATTGTTTTACTTCTTGTTTTCGTTCTTCCAAAAAGGCTTGCGTGGCAGCCTTGTCTTCGTTAAAAGCCAAAAAACTGATCACTGGCCTGGCTGCGAACGGGAAGACACACAGCCCGATTACATTCACCACGAGGTGTTCCGGTTTCATACAAACGATTTCGCCGCGATCCATCGCATCGGAAATGATTTGCAGGATGGGTTTGATGTTGAATCCATGCTTCATCACCAACTTGAAAAAGACTGAAGGGTCACGATTGATTTCCTTCAAAATGAAACCCGGCAGGTAAGGATATTTCAGCAGCAAATCGATGTAAGTATCGATAGCTTGTTCAACTTTGGATGTAAAATCCATATCCGACTGGAGGATTTGTCCGATTTTCGGGAAGGCAAAACCAATGATTTTGCTGAAAATGGCATCAAACAGCTTGTCTTTGCTTCTGAAATAATAATGCAACAAAGCTTTATTAATGCCGGCTTCGTCGGCAATCTCCTGCATCCGCGCGCCGTCCATACCCTTTCGTACAAACACGGTGGTGGCTGCATCCAGGATTTTTTCTTCGGTATTATCTTTCCTTGCACTCATTTTGACAAAAAGGTTTAACTACATGGTTAAATTCGTGGCAAAAATATATTCCCAAATCAGAAACTCCAAATATTTTGACCAAAACATTTAACCATCCGGTTAATGATTTATTATAAGGCCTGATTTTCTGGCCTATACACATGCTCGTATTCCTTTGAAGTAATTGTATGCCGTAAACCTGAAGGTATTTTACTTGTTTAAACAGAAGGAAAACCTGCACATCATGAAAATTGAAACCAACAAAAATGCACCAGCCTGGCACCGGGAAGAGCTGCTGATTGATGCTCCGGCTGATCGGGTTTATGCTATCCTCGCTGATATCCGCAATTGGGCACATTGGCAAAGCGGGGTCAGCAAAACCAAGCTACACGGCAAGATAGTCCCGGGCACCAGTTTCGACTGGAAAGCCGACGGTTTTTCCATAAAATCTGATGTTCACACAGCTGCTGCTCCTCTCGAATTTGGCTGGACAGGTAGGATGCTTTGGCTCAAGGCAGTACACAACTGGACTTTTTATCCCGAAGGAAACCGCACCCTGGTAGTGGTTGAGGAATCAGTCGAAGGTTTTGGGGCCGGACTGATGCAAAAAGCGCTGGCCAACGGCATGAAGAAAAGCCTGTTGGAATTAAAGGCAGAGGTTGAACGAGCATGAAAAAGGGCAGCCAAGCGGCCACCCTTTTAAACTCAAATCCTGTAGGACAGATTACGCATCTGTTTTCTTTATCTGAGATTCGTCAGATTCAATTGGCTTTTCCGGAGCAACGGTTTTCCCTTTTAAATAGTCAGGCAATTCCATCCCCGCAGTTTTAAAAATATCATCCAATGGCGGAATGGCGCCCAACATACCCTGCATAAAGTTGGCTGTTGACGTTTTACCATCCTTCCCGTTTCCGGTTTCCCAAACCGTAACCTTGTCAATTTTAATATTTTTGATGGCTTCCACCTGTGTTTTAACCAACTCGGGTAATTTGTCGGCAATCATCATCATCACGGCATCTTTCGAGTTATTGCCTGCGGCTTTCACCAGCATGTCGAAACCTTCGGCCTGCTTACTCAAAATTTCATAAATACCTTTTGCCTGAGCTTCCATTTTCATATAAATAGCGTCGGCCTCCCCTTTTGCATGACGGCGAATTTGCTCGGCCAACGCTTCAGCATCAATTTCAACTTTCTGTTTATCGATTTCGGCTGGTACCACAATATTCGCGGTTTGCGTAGCCTTATCACGAGCGGCACGCACCATCTCGGCCTCTCTTTCAGCGGCATAGGCTTCTTCAAGGGCTTTGGCCTGTTTTACTTTCTCGGCGGCCACCGCTTTGCGCATCGCTTCGGCTTCCTTTTCGCGCCGTTCTGCATCCGAGTTGGCAATGGTTACACGGGCCACGTTTTCACCTTCAACAGCAGTCGCATCGGCAGCCGCTACTTGCACGCGCTGTTCCTGATGCGCATCGGCCTGCCCGATTTCACCGTCGCGGTTCTTTTCGGCGACACTTTTCTTGGCATCGTTGATCGCTTTTGCCGCCGCTTCCTTACCAAGCGCTTCAATATAGCCCGACTCGTCGTTGATATCGGTCACGTTCACGTTGATCAGCTTCAAGCCAATCTTTTTGAGTTCGGCCTCCACATTGGATGAAACGGCCGCCAAAAATTTATCGCGGTTACTGTTGATCTCTTCAATTTCCATGGTGGCCACCACCAAACGCAACTGACCAAAAATAATGTCCTTGGCCAGGTTACTGATTGATTCCTGACTGAGACCCAGCAAACGTTCAGCAGCATTGTTCATAATGCTTGGCTCGGTAGAAATCCCGACGGTAAAGCGTGAAGGCACATCCACCCGGATGTTCTGTTTACTCAGCGCGCTCCGCAGGTTAATTTCGATGGATATGGGAGTCAGATCCAGAAATTCATACGCATGAATGATTGGCCAAATAAAAGCGGCACCCCCGTGGATACATTTCGCCGAACGGGATTCGCTGTTAATTCCCTTTCCGACCTTCCCGTACACCACCAAAATGCGGTCGGAAGGGCAACGTTTGTAGCGTTTTGTCATCGCTACAATAATGATAAACAAGAACAGGACAGCAATGCTGACCATGATAACAAAGTAATTGTCCATAGTAGTTAATATTGATTTTTAGTTGGAGTTTCTTTTTACCAAAAGGATTTGGTCGTCAATCACATCAACCACCTGAATAATGGCCGACGTAACGATTGGTTCTTCGTCATCGGTAATGGCATCCAAGGTCCGGAGCGATCCCTGCACCGTCAGCTGGACTTTACCCATACCGGCCCTTTTTTTGGGGATGGTCAGATAAACTTCGCCCAAGCGGCCGATGGCATTTTTCATTTTCAAGGTCCCCGTTTCGGCCAGTTTCGACATAAAATAAAACAATGAAGCCATAGCAAACATCATCAAAAGGCCACACAATACTGACAGCAGGATCGTGAGCCAATTAGCCAGCCCGATACTGGAAAAACCCAGTCCTGACCAGCCGAACATGACAAAAAAAGCCACAATATTCTTTAACGAAAGGAACTGGAATGGAATGCTGTCGCCATCGGCAAGGGAGGTATCAATACCCGTTTCAACCTCAGCCTCCACTTCAGCACCAATGATAGTGGTAACCAGCAAAATAAGGAAAAACACGGTAGAAGGCAAGGTAACGATCCAATAGATTTGTTCAAGCAAGTTGAGTGTTTGCCATTCAGGTAAGATAGATAAGATCATAACAAAAGTTGATAGTTTTACTTCTGTTAAAAGTACGAATTAACTTTATTTTTTCAATCGCAAAATACAAATTATATTAAAAAACATCTTTCATTTTACATTCCGGACAATCGCCCTCCGGTTGGAGTAGTTCATAATTAACAGCGACGAGGCGATCACCAGCATGCCGCTCACCGAAACCCAGTCGGGATTTTCGTTTGGTAAAATGATCCAGCTCAGGGCTGCCCCGGAAACCGGGATTAAAAACTTCCAGGTATTTAATTCAGAAACCTTCACCCCCGGACGGTGCAACAAGGTAAACCAAATGGCAAAGGCCGCAGCCGACAAAAAACTCAGCCAAGCCAGAGCCACAACATATTCGATTGAAACAGCCCTCAGCCCAAAGCCTTCTACCGGCACCGAAATCAGCAGTAAACCAATCCCGCCAAATAGCAGCGACGAAGAACTTAGCACCACCGGCGAAATGGTATTTGGTTTTTTGGCCACCAACACATTCGATAATCCACTCACCAAGTTATTGAGTAACAGCAAAGCCACACCCAACAAACTGATCTGCAACCCCGTTGACAATTCGCTCCGGCTCAAACTGATGATGGCAACACCCGCCACCCCCAACAAAATGCTCAGACTTTTCAGCCAATCCATCTTGTCGTTGTGAAAACTAAAATGCGACACCACCGAAATAAACAGCGGCGACGAGCCAATGATCATGGCTGAAATGGAGGCTGGCAACAAATTAATCCCCGAATAGAACAACGAATACTGAAGTACAGTTTGCAAACCCGAAATCAGCGCAATAAATCGCCAGTTTCGCCTTACCTCCTTCCAATAATTCTGCATGTTGTTGAAATAGACAATCAGCATCAGCCCGGAAATCACAAACCGCACTCCGGCAAACTGAAAAGGCGTGTGGTACTTCAACCCAATTTTTACACCCACAAATGCAGACGACCAAAGCAAGCAGGCCACGATGGCCAAAAAAATCGTACCGGAGAAAAACCCTTTTTGTTTCATAGCACAAAAGTGCAATAAATTCCGCAATCAACGTTTTTAAAAAAGCAGTGGAATCTGGACAGGATAATTATATTTGTAGGGATTATATTCAATAAATTTCGGCTGAATGAGGCAAGAAGAAACAGACGTTGGCTGGTTTAAAGATGTTTTTGATGAACATTACGGACACATTCGAAACTATTTGTATTATCTGTCAGGAGACATTGCCCTTGCCGAAGACCTCACCCAGGATGTTTTTGTCACCTTATGGGAAGAACAGCGGAAGAACAGAAAGACTACCGTTCGGGCCTTTCTGTTCACGGTGGCAAAAAACCTGTACTTTAAGCACCACCGCCGACAAAACATCCGCTTCAACTTTGCCAGCTCGCTCAACCAGGAGCACGACCAGGAATCACCCGAGTTTATTATGGAGATGAAAGAGTTTGACAAAAAAGTGCAATTGGCATTGGCTGGCATCCCCGAAAAAACCAGGGCCGTCTTTTTAATGAGCCGCATCGACAAAATGACTTACACCGAAATTGCCGAAAGCCTGAATATCAGCAACAAGGGAGTGGAAAAGCACATGAACAAGGCGCTCAATCTGTTGAAAGAAAAACTGGAACGTAAACTTTAAAGACCATGAAACAACAGCAATTAGATATCGATCAGCATGTTTCGGGTTTTAAAGTCCCCGCAGATGTAAGCCGGGAAGAAGCCTGGGGGCGGCTGCAACAAAAGCTGAACAGAACGCCGAAGCCCAACACATCGAAAATAAAAAAACTGATTTGGTCAACGGCTGCCGCGGCTGCTTTATTATTGGCATTTTTAATCGCTTTCGAATCAGGATTTTTTGCCCCACAGGTACAAAACACCCAGCTTGCCCAACAACAAGTATGGTTGCCCGACAGCAGCCTGGTAAGGCTCAAAGCCCGTTCGAAACTATCATACAAATACCGGACGATCAGTGGCAACAGAGCGCTGCGGCTCCGGGGAGAGGCCTTTTTCGATGTCAGAAAAGGCCGGACATTTACGGTTCGTTTTCCAGGCGGCCAACTCAAAGTACTTGGAACCAAATTCAACATTCAGGCCTACAACAGCGAGTCGGGCCGGGTAGATTGCTTTGAAGGTTCTGTGAAAGTGGAAATCCACCAGTCCGAATTCATTCTGGAAAAAGGACAATCGCTCACATTTGATGCCCACAATACCGACGGCCCGTTTTCGTTCAATGCAGACGAAATATCGGTCTTGCCCGACAATACCTACCATTGGACCAGCCGCCCGTTAAAAGAAGTTCTGATGTTAATCAGTCAGCGGGAAGGCTACCAGTTGCTTGCCCCCGAGACTTTGTTGCAGCAACGGTTTACCGGCAGCCTTCCGCTTACCGACTGCCACCAAACCTTGCGCATTATTTCGCGTGCCATGAACATTGACTATAAAATCGAAAACCATCAACTCATTATCTTTGAAAAACAGTAAGGCACATATAATTCTCATTTTTCTTCTAGCAATTGTGCAAACCGGACTGGCACAGGATAAACCCATTTCTGCCGAAGCCCGAAAACAGCCGTTGAGTGAAGTACTGGAACAAGTTTCGGCCACCTGTGATGTTTCGCTTGCTTTTGATGCCGATTATTTTTCAAAAATTGAAGCCACCTTTATTTTCCGTGAAGTTTCGCTCACCAACTTCCTGGACGAACTTTGCAGGAAGTATCACTTGTTGTACGAAAAAATCGGTACTACTTGGGTGATTTATGCCAATCCTGCGCCGATTCCTGTCCCTCCGCCCGAATATGTGCAGTTGCGCGGGCAGGTAATTGACCAGGAATCGGGCGAACCGCTTTTGTTCTGCAACATTGGTTTAGGCGAAAATAAAGGGACCACGACTAATGAACTGGGAATTTTCAACGAAAAAACAGAGAAAGAAGAACAGATCACTCTCAGCATAAGCCACTTGGGCTATCACCGACTGGACACGGTCATCGGCCTCAGCGAAACGGCATTCCATACCATCCAGCTCGTCCCTTTCTCCGTCCATCTCGAAGCCATCCATGTTTACCAACAGGAAAAAGACGTGGTTGAGATGGGCGACAAATCCGGAAAGCTAGCCTTCAACCCCAGGCAATCGGCACATCTGCCGCGGGTTGACGACAGCGACCTGATCACCGCCCTCAGCCTGATTCCGGGGGTCAATTTTTTGGGCGGGCAAAGCTCGGGTATTTCCATCCGGGGCAGTTCGCCTTCTGAGAACCTGGTTTTGCTGGATGGCATCCCCGTGCTGGAAACCAGCCATTTATTCGGAAACCTGAGTGTGCTGAATGCCAAGTTTATCACCCAGGCTTTTGTGTCGCGCGGGGCTTTTGATGCCACCTACGGCGAACGCACCTCCGGTATTGTGGAGCTGACCGGGAGGAGCAGCTACCTGAAACCCGGCCTTGACCTTTCGGCCAACCTGCTCAATGTGAGTGCGGCAGCCCACGTCCCGATCGGCCGGAAGATCTCGGTGAGCGGCGCCTACCGAAAATCGTACATCGACCAATGGGAGAATTATTTGTACGAACAGATACTCAGACAGCAAAGCAACGATGCCGAAGATGGCGCCACAGTGGAGCCGTCTGTTGTGTTTGATGATTTGAACCTTAAAATCACCGCTAAACCAGACGAGAAGCAGGAAATATCGGTCAACTTCCTGGAAAGCAACGACCTGCAAAACCGGGACTTTCAGTTTAAAGAAACCTCCCGCTTTTTCAGGGAAGAAGAAAGTGACAGCAAAAACCGGGGTATCAGCGGCAACTGGAGGTATCAATCCGGCAACTGGCACCATCACCTGAATGTGGGCCACAATGAGCTGAAGCGATCTGCCTGGTCGTATGCGGGCATGGGCCCCAACAGTCAGGGAAAAGGAGGCAAGGAAGAACTTGACTCCGACAACAATTACCTGGAAGAACTTATGGCAAGCTGGTCGGGCGAACTAAAAACCGGAACGTTCACCCATCAAGCTGGCTTCGGCCTGCACAACGACCAGGTTTCGTACGACTACCGGGCCGAGCGGACGGTCGGCAACATTCAAATCGATTCGATCAATAATAACACTCACGCAACCATTTTGCACGGTTACTGGCAGGAAAAAATTCAGTTGACGAATCAGCTACAACTACGGGCAGGCATCCGGGGCAATCACGAAAGCACTACCGGAAAACTTTACCTTCAGCCACGCGCAGGCATTTACATGGACCTTCGGGAGGGGATTCAGCTTTTCTATTCCGGTGGCGTTTACAATCAGTTTTTATCCCGCATCCGAAAAATTGACAGCAGCGGCAACAGCGACCTGGTGTGGTACCTGCCCGACTCTACCGGGCTGGGAACGCTAAAAGCCATCCAGCATGTGGCAGGTGTCAGCTTCGAAAAAAACGGACTGGCCATCAACCTGGAAGCGTATTATAAAAAGACAACAGGTAAAGTAAACCTGTATACCGAAATGAGCGGCAAAAAAGAAAAAACCATGACGTACGTTTCCCACCAAGGCCAGTCGGAAAGCATCGGGTTGGATGCGATGCTGCATTACAAACAAGGTTTACTGACCCACATGCTGGCCACTTCGGTTTCGAAAACCACCGAACAGTTCAACGGCTTCAACAACAGCGAAAGCTATCCTTCTTTTGATGACCAACGACTACGTCTGCGTTGGACGGAAATGTTCCGGCACCGGGGCTGGGTGTTGGCAACCAACCTCACCTTCCGCTCGGGAAGTCCGTATCTGTTGCAGTCCTCCGAATCCGGAAACACCGAATTTAGTCGCCTGCCTTACTTTGCCCAAACCGACTTCTCGGTGATGAGACGTTTCACGGGCAAATACCTCTCCGTCAGCGCCGGGCTTTCCTTGCTCAACCTGTTCAACCGGCAAAATGTGGTGGAAGTGGATTATCTCAACATTTCCGATGCCACCGGTACCTATTCCTTGCGCACCGATGTCACCGCCATGAAATTCACACCCGTTTTTTTCATCAACATTAAAACGCTCTAAAACAATTAGTTTCAATATTTCTTGAAAAAAATCAATTTTTCGGGTAGGGTATTTCCGGAGCAAAGGATATATAAGGCGTAAAAACTGTTATATGAAATGTTCACAACCTGTAAAATCAGTCTGCTGTCAACCATGCTGGCTATCTTTCGGATAGAAGACAAGGTTGAAAAAGTGATCCGGTCGTACCGGGTTACTGAGCTTACTGACAAAGAGGTTGTATTTCATGATATTCTGAAAAAAATTGAAGAAGGAAGCTACAATCGTTCCGGGGCAAAAGCAATATTACTAAGTCCTGTTTATCGAATCGCAATTTCAACCGCTGCTTTCCTGGTCCTGATTTTCCTTCTTCATTTTTTCTTTTCAGGAGAAATCATTGAAAATAAAACACTGCAAGCTAACGCATTCAGGCTCCCTGACCATTCGCGTGTTGTGATTAACGCAAACAGCACCGTCCGTTATCCTGCCTATTGGTGGAAACGGGAAATCAAGCTTCAGGGCTCGGCCTACTTCGAGGTTCAAAAAGGGAAAAAGTTCATTGTTAAAACAAGAAGAGGGGACGTAAGTGTCCTGGGAACGAGGTTTCAGGTGGCCGAAACCGATCGCGACCTGCTGGTAAATTGCTACGAGGGAAAAGTACTGCTGACCAGCCAGGAACAACAGTTGATCGTAAATGCCGGCCATTCGCTGAGACTTGATTACAACGGAAAGGTTTCGGAAACTTCCGAATCCATGGATTATCCGGAAACAGCTTGGTTTCGAAAATCTTTTTCGCATGACGAGCTTTCAACCGTGACGAATTCGCTGGAAGATTTTTTTCAGATCGACATCCTGATTAAAACAACGCAACCGAAGCATTTCACAGGCAAACTGGAAACCCCGGATGTAAAAACCGCCGTACAAATCATTTGTCGTTCACTTGATCTTACCTACTCTTTCCAAACCGACGAAGTAATAATTATTCATGAAAAAAGAGGAAGATGATGAAAGCAAAAATGAAAACAATTTCCATGCTATTCCTGGGCCTGCTAGCCCTGGCCTTTACAGCCTGCAACAATGACGAAGCCAACTCACAAAACGATGGAAAAACGACTGTCCGCTTTTTACTAACCGATGCCCCCTTCCCGTTCGAGTGGGTGGAGGAAGCCAACGTGACCATCGACCGCGTTGAAATACGGCGCGTGGGTGATGGTGAAGACGACGGATCGCCGTTTACCGGCTTCGACCTGGAAGGCGAGACCACCTTCAACCTACTCGATCTGCAAAATGGGGTGACCGCCGGATTGGGAAAAATGGAACTCGAAGCCGGGAGCTATGACGAAATCAGGCTCCATGTGGTCAACGCCAACATTAAACTAACTGATGGCACCCTCATGGATTTGAAGATACCAAGCGGTTCGAGCAGCGGATTAAAAATTAAAATTGAAGGCGACCTGAACGTCACTTTCGGTGGTTTTGCCACTGTTTTGATCGACTTCGATGTCAGCCGTTCTTTTGTAATGCAGGGCAATGCAAATACCCCTGCCGGAATCAAAGGTTTTATTTTTAAACCGGTTATCCGTGCTTCGGTTACCGACAATACCGGGTGGATCGAAGGTCAGGTGATGGCTGATGGCGAAGCGTTAGTTGACAGCCTGGTGAACATCATTCATGGAGATGATACCCTGACTGCCAAGACCGGTGAAGAAGGTTTTTACAAGGTGATGGGACTGCCGGCCGGCACATACAAGGTGAATTGTGAAATTGCCGGATTTGAAAAATTTGAACAGGAAGCTGCTGTATCTGTAGGTCTGGGAACAACGGTGAATATTTCCTTCATCTTCCCGGGAAATATTGGTGGCGTAGTCAGCACCGGCGAAACACTGTTGAAAGACATCACAGTGAGCGTGTTTGCCACTCCTGCAGAAGGAGAAGAACCTGCCACCACTCCGCTGGCAACTGCCGTATCGGCTGAAAACGGAAGCTATTTGGTAGAAGGACTGGCGCCGGCGACCTACATTGTAAAATGCCAGGCCGAAGGATACACCCCGTTTGTGCAAGCTGGCGTTGCAGTAACCGCAAAGGACACAACGACCGTAAATATTGCATTGGTGGCTGCAGCCGGTGAATAAAAAGAATTGACATCAACCGTCTTGTGGTTGAAAGAGAAGCACCAGCCAAGGGTGACCTCCACCCGACGGAGCTTGATAGATAGACAAACATGGTAAAAACAGGTATCAGCGGATGCCTGTTTTTTTTTGAATGATCAGTTCGGTGCGACACCTGTTGACCAAATCAGAAAACAGTAAATTCTGAAAAACAAAAAAGCTGCCCAAAGAGCAGCTTTTTGCGGTGCGGACGGGACTCGAACCCGCGACCCTCGGCGTGACAGGCCGATATTCTAACCAACTGAACTACCGCACCGGATAGTACTTCCAATATCATTTTCAGCGGTGCGGACGGGACTCGAACCCGCGACCCTCGGCGTGACAGGCCGATATTCTAACCAACTGAACTACCGCACCAAAAAATGTTGTTTTAAATGATAATTGGCGTACTTTTTTTAAAGAACGAACCTTCTGAAATCCGTTTCTCAAAAGGCTTTGCAAATATATACTTTCTTTTTTTTCCTGCAATAGCGAAAACTAAAAAATTGCGAACAAAAATAGGCTCCTTCAATAACCTTCTTATTCTCAACACGAAAACAAATTCCCTTATTTTATCAGGTGTTCAGCCACTAATTTCTTCTCTCCATGCCACCGGTAAGCTGTCAGCGAGCCTTTCCGGCTCACACACGAATCCAGGCAACAAAGGTTGGGTGCAAGAAAATTATTCCCGTTTTTCATGCAATAATGTCCAAAGAAAACAATCGGAGCCTTGGCGGGATATGGTTTCCGCGATTCGACGATTTCTTCGGGAATGGTATAAAATGGCAAGTCAAAGCGACTTTCGAAGGAAAGCTCTTTAAAGGTCATCCCCCAGGGATCGAGCCACCATCTTGAGCGAAATGACCGGTGCGCCCTTCCATCACGATCAAACACCAGCAAGTCTTTGGGAAGCTGAAAATCAATTCCTTTACAAGTTTCCCAGAACGCCTTCGACACAGGAGAACCGTTTTTCCCGATTTTCTTCAGAAAGGATTTTCTGAGCTTTTGAGGCGGCAGGTTTTCCTTTAAAAGACGGATATTTTCGTCCTGCCAGCAGGCATGCACCACACGAATGCCATCCAGTTCCAAATACATGGGTAGCGTCCGCATCCATTTAATGTGGCTTTTCCATTCATCCATATCTCCAACAAACTCGCTCAAGGTTGGGTTGAGGTCCATGCGCAGGCGGCTCCAGCGTTTGCTCAGGTGCTGACCCTCCTTATCGAGCAAACTGTAGTAGATTGCGTTTATTTCATGATTTCCTAAAATGGCCAGGGCATGTCCCTTCTCGACCATGGCACGGATGATGCGGATGGTTTCTCTGATTTTAGGGCCACGATTGATGAAATCGCCAACAAACACGGCCTTTCGGGTTGGATGGGAATAAACATTGTCGGCCAGGGAATACCCCATTTCTTCCAGCAACGCTTTCAGCATGTCAGCCTGTCCATGTATATCACCTATAATATCATACATAAAAAAAGCCCGGTTTTATCCGGGCAATTTATTATTTTTTTATGAGAATTGACTTTCAAAAAGCAATCAATGACTGAGATTATTTGGTTAATTCATTTTCAATGAACTTACCCAGTTTGAAATAGCGATCGTAGATCACTTTGTACTTCTCAACATTCTCCGGAATCGGGTGATACTCGGTTTCGAACCCGCCACCCATTTTTTGCTGTGCCTCCGTGGTGGTGGCATACACACCGGCAACCACGGCTGCGGCCATAGCCGAACCCAACGCACATGCTTGTTCCGAGCGGGCCACTTTAATGGGCATATTCAGCACATCACAAACAATTTGCATCACCAGCGGCGACTTTTTAGCCACACCCCCCAGGGCAATCACGCCATCAATGCGCACACCTTCCTGGATAAAGCGGTCAACAATAGCTTTGGAGCCAAAAGCCGTCGCTTCAACTAAGGCGCGGAAAATACGCGGAGCATCCGTTCCAAGGCTCAGCCCGGCGATGGCCCCTTTCAGGTTCTGGTTGGCATCGGGGGTACGTCGTCCATTCATCCAATCGATGGCCAGCACACCAGTTTCGTTAATGGGAAGTTCGGCTGCCGCTTTCGACAACTCGGCAATCATATTGTCAGAAATTTCATCCAACAGTTGCTGCCGTTTGGCTTCATCAACGATAGCGGTTTTTGCCAGAATTTGTTCGGCAGGCCACATCAACACCCGTTTAAACCAAGCATAAATATCACCGAAAGCCGACTGACCAGCTTCCATGCCAAGCATACCGGGAACTATTGATCCATCCACCTGCCCGCAAATACCAGCCACCAGCTTATCGCCCACTTCTTCCATGGGGGCCACCAGCATGTCGCAAGTAGATGTACCCATCACTTTGCTCAAATAATAAGGTTCGATTTGTGCTCCCACAGCGCCGAGGTGAGCATCGAACGCGCCAACGCCAACCACCACATCCTGCGAAAGGCCTAATTTTTCGGCCCATTCTTTGGTCAGGTGACCAACAGCCACATCGCAGGTATACGTTTCTTTAAACAAACGATCGCGCAGGCCACTCAGCAACGGGTCGAGCGCCGTCAGGAACTCTTCGGAAGGAAGGCCGCCAAAAGCTTCGTGCCACATCGCTTTGTGGCCGGCAGCGCAACGGCTGCGTTTCAGAATTTGCGGACGAGTGGTGCCAGTCAATACAGCCGGAATCCAGTCGCAATGTTCAACCCAGGAGTGGGCAGCCCGCAGCACACCGGCATCTTCGCGCGACACGTGCAGCAGTTTCGCCCAGAACCATTCCGACGAGTAAATACCGCCTTCAAATTTGGTGAAATCGATGTTCCATTTGCCGGCCAATTCATTAATTTCATCAGCTTCTTTTACAGCTGTGTGATCTTTCCAAAGCACAAACATGGCATTGGGGTTTTCCTCGAAACCAGGAGTTAACGCCAGCGGCGTACCTTTTTCATCAACGGCTACCGGCGTTGATCCGGTCGTATCGACCGAAATGCCGACTACATTTTCTGCCACGCCGGCAGGAGCCTGTTTCAGGGCTTCAACGATGGTGTATTCCAGTCCTTCCAAATAATCCAGCGGGTGCTGGCGAAATTGGTTTTGGGCCGGTTCGCAATACATTCCTTTTTTCCAGCGCGGGTATTCGAACACCACACTGGCCACTTCTTCGCCGGTTTCCACATTCACAATCAGTGAGCGCACGGAATCCGAGCCATAGTCCAATCCGATCGTATATTTTGCTTGAGCCATTTCTAATTATTTTTTTGATTTAAGTTCAGAAATAATTGTTGCCGCTTTCTGCCTTCTACCAATCTGTGAAAGAAGCGATAGCGCAAATAACAGGTTCTTTTACTTACTGTCCGTAATAGGCATCTTTTCCGTGCTTGCGCAGGAAATGCTTGTCGAGCAAGGTTTGCGACATTTCTGTATTGGGGTTCAGGTGAAGTGAGCGGAAGGTCATTTTAGCCACTTCTTCCAACACAACAGCATTATGCACAGCATTGTGCGCATCTGTTCCCCACGAGAAAGGCGCATGATTGTTCACCAATACACCCGGTACATAATCGGGGTTCAGATTTTTGAAACATTCCACAATCACATTTCCGGTTTCCAGTTCATAGGCACCTTTGATCTCCTCGTCGGTCATTTTCCGGGTGCAGGGAATCTCGCCGTAAAAATAATCGGCATGCGTGGTTCCCACTGCCGGAATAGAACGACCGGCTTGTGCCCAGGTAGTTGCCCACTCGGAGTGGGTATGCACAATGCCACCAATATTTTTGAAATTTTTGTACAGCACCAAATGAGTTGCCGTATCCGACGAAGGTTTGTATTTTCCTTCCACCATATTGCCATCCAGGTCCAGCACAACCATATCATCCGGTTTCATCCCATCGTACGAAACGCCGCTGGGTTTAATAACAACCAAGCCTTTACTGCGATCGATGCCACTCACGTTTCCCCAGGTAAAGATAACCAGTCCATGCTCCACCAATTCCAAATTGGCGCGGCATACCTGTTCTTTTAATTCTTCTAACATGTTTCTTCTTTTTACTGAATTAGTCCGGCACAAACAACCGGTTTACTTGACACTCACAGCACCAGCACCTTCCTCAGAAGCAGTGTTGTGCCACAGGAGAAGAAAGGAACCGGCCATTCTTACGAAGCACCGGGTTCCTCTCTTATTTTAAAAGTTACTCATGATTTCTCTAATACAACGGTTACCAAAAGTAAATGTAGAAGACAACCGTGAGGCCAATAATAATGGCTGTGTGCATAAGGTCCCACTTGTTCCAACTGGCACGTGTGGCCGCTTTTTGGGCAGCCGTTGCCGAGGAATAAGTTAGCCCTTCGATTTGGGCAGCAGGGGCCGGTTTGGTGAACATACTCACAACCATTACAACAATAATACTGAAGATCAGCATACCACCACTGAAGAACAACCAGTTTACGTCGTAGAACAAGACATAGAAGAAGTTATTCACGCCATTTTCGGCAGCCCAGAGTTTCACATCAGCATATCCGGCATTACCGGCAAGAGTTGAGTAAAGGACTTTGGCCCCCAATCGCATAATACCGATAATGAAACCGGCGATCATCCCCCACATACCACCTTTGGGCGTAGGCTTGCTGGAAAGAATACCCAACAGGAAGGCAGCCGCAATACCCGGCGCCAAAACGGATTGAACATCCTGCAAATAGGTGTAAAGCACATCACCGATACTGCGCATAATCGGAATCCACAAAATACCAAGGATAACCACAACAACAGTAGCTATACGTCCAACACGGAGTAATTTTGCTTCGCTGGTACTGGGCTTGTACTTTTTGTAGAAGTCGATGGTGAACAACATAGCAGATGAGTTAAACAAAGAGGCCAATGAACTCATCAGAGCCGCCAGGATACCGCAAACCACCAGACCTTTTACGCCTGCAGGAAGCAATTTGGCCACCAAGGTTGGGAAAGCTGCATCAGCATTTGGCTGTCCGTTTTCCAACAGGGGCAAAAAGCCGCCAGACTCCAGTCCTTTTTGGTGAAGTGCAAAAGCAATCATCCCCGGAATCATAAACAGAAATACAGGTGTGAGTTTCAGGTAGGCGCCGAAAATAGTACCACGGCGCGACTCTTTTTCGTTTTTACCGGAAAGTACACGCTGAACAATAAACTGGTCGGTACACCAGTACCAGAAACCAATTACTGCGGAGCCAATAAATACACCCAGCCAGGGGAAGTCGGAGTCACGGTTACTGCGTATCAGGTTTGTCATGGTATCACCATAGTCGTTCACTGGTACAGCGCTGGTGATACGTAACATTTCGTCCCAACCACCAACAGCTTTCAATCCCAGCACAACAATAATAATTGATCCCAACAAGAGAATTGGAGTTTGTAAAACCGATGTGTAAAGCACCGATTTCATACCACCAATAACGGTGTAAATCGCTGTCAATAATACTAGGCCAATAGCGGAGATCCAGAAGAAATCAATTCCCCACATGGTTTCGATACCGAAAACCTGCTGAAAAACCAAACCACCGGCATAAACAGTAACAGCAACTTTCGTTAACACGTAACTGATCAGCGATATAAGAGAAAGAATGGTTCTCGATTCTTTATTATATCGTTTTTCCAGGAATTCGGGCATGGTTGACACCATGCTTCGCGAGTAGAAGGGCACAAACACCCAGCCCAAGATCAGGATCATCCATCCCTGAATTTCCCAGTGGGCCATGGCCATCCCGCTCGAAGCACCCGCACCGGCCAAACCGATCAGGTGTTCCGATCCGATATTTGATGCAAAGATAGAAGCGCCAATTGCAATCCAGGAGGCATCGCGCCCGGCCAGGAAGTAGTCGCCCGAGGTTTCTTCTTTCTGCTTAAACACCCAGACAATGATCGCGATCAATGCCAGTCCGAAGATTCCAATAACAATCCAGTCTAATGAAGCCATTTAGTTACAGTTTTAGTTTGTTTATTCGTCAAGTGCTTTATAAACCTTTTGAAAGGTGGTAATACAAATCATTCCATCTCAGTTCTTTCTTGAATTCGGGGATGGTTGTATTTTCATCAATCACCACCAATTCCAAGTTCACCATTTCGGCGAAATCTTCCAGGCTTTCGCGGTTCAGGGCCATTGAGAAACTGGTATGGTGGGCTCCACCGGCGTAAATCCAGGCAGCGGCACCAATTTCCAGGTTTGGCATCGGGATCCAAAGGGCGCGGGCAACCGGCAATTTAGGAAGCGGTTGGGCCTTGATCGATTTCACCGGATTGAGGATCATGCGCATACGTCCGCCCATGTCAACCAACGTAGCATTGATGCCATCGCCTTCGGGGACATTGAATACCAAACGGGCAGGTGCATCTTTACCACCAATTCCCAGCGGGTGTACTTCTATCGACGCTTTTCCTTCGGCAATTGAAGGACAAATCTCAAGCATGTGGGCGCTCAACACGGCAGGTTGGGCCGGATCCATGTGATAGGTATAATCTTCCATGAATGAGCAACCGCCTGTCAACCCGGCACCCATGACTTTCATGATGCGTACCAGTGCAGATTGTTTCCAGTCGCCTTCGGCGCCAAAACCGTAGCCTTGCGCCATCAGGTGCTGGCTTGCCAGGCCGGGAAGCTGTTTCAAACCGGTCAGGTCTTCAAAGTTGGTCGTGAATGCTTTGTAGCCGTTCTTGTCGAGGAACTTCTTCATCCCCAGCTCAATTTTGGCCTGGTACCGAACGTTTTCGTTTGTTTTGTCGGCGAGCTGATATTCGGTAGCATAAACTTCCATCAGTTCATCAATTTCTTTTTCAGAAATAGTTTCCATGCTTGCCACCAATTCGCCCACGCCGTGGTAATTTACCTGCCAGCCCAGTACTTTCTGAGCCTCCACTTTATCACCCTCGGTAACGGCCACATGGCGCATATTATCACCAAAACGGCAAATTTTCAATGATTTCGATTCGTGGTAACCGATAGCCGCACGCGACCAGGCGCCCAATTTCTTCTGAACATTCGGATCCTGCCAGAATCCGACAACAACCTTGCGGTTCAGGCGCATACGGGTGCAAATGAAACCAAACTCGCGGTCGCCGTGGGCCGACTGGTTCAGGTTCATGAAATCCATATCGATATCGTTCCATGGGATGTCGCGGTTAAACTGCGTATGCAGGTGGGCAAACGGTTTGCTCAATACATTCAGGCCCTGAATCCACATTTTTGCAGGCGAGAAAGTATGCATCCAGGTGATCAGTCCGATACAGTTAGGAGCGTTGTTGGCAGCCAAACACAATTGATAAATTTCGTCGGGCGTAGTTACCACCGGCTTAAAGACGATTTTTACCGGGATTTCGGATGATGCATCCAGTGCCTTGGCAATGGTTTCCGAATCCTGATCAACTTGTTTTAATGTTTTTGGGCCATACAAATGCTGGCTCCCGGTAACAAACCAAACCTCCAAATTTTTAAAATCCATTTTTTCCATCTCCGTATGCTTTTTAAGGTTATTATATTTTAATGATCCGCCCGATTTCCTTTTCCCGGGCTTCCTGATTATTATAGCGATAATAAAAAGCGCCCTTTTTCGATTCTGTCGAATCTTTTTTATTCAAGCGGGTTAACAAGTCGAGCGACAACACCTTTTTGCGAAAGTTTCCCGGGTCGAGCGTGCGCTGAAAAATGGCTTCGTACAAGCGGCGCAGTTGAGTGAGCGTGAAAATTTCGGGCAGCAGTTCGGGTCCTACCAACTGATAACCTGCCTTTTGCTGCAATTTCGCCAGCGCTTTCTCAACAATTTCATTGTGGTCGAAAATCAAATCGGGCCTCTTCTCCAGCGGAAACCAATCGGCACCGTACTGGCTCACGATTTCTTCATCGTGTTTATCCAGACGAATCAGCGCGTAATAAGCAATACTGATTACCCGGGCCGTAGTCTCCCGGTTTGGCTCGGAAAAAGCGGCCACCTGTTCCATGTAAATCTGGTCCAGGCCCGTGGTGCGTTTCAGGATGCGTGCAGCTGCCTGGTCGGCTGATTCGTTCTCCTGAACAAACCCGCCCAGCAACGACCAATTCCCCTTGGCCGGCTCAAAACTCCGAGGGTATAATAATAGCTTCAGCTCGCCATCCATGTAGCCAAAAATGACACAGTCAACGGCAACATAAACCCTGGGGTGCTGCCCGTACAATTCCTGCAAATTTTTCTTGATCTCTTCCATGCGGTTCAAAATTATAAAAGTATATTGTACTCTTATTGATTCTCGTCTGATTTTTTGGTGATTGTGTTTTATAACATTAAAGAATGAAAAAAGCCACCCGGACAAATCCAGGTGGCTAAATCATAAAAATACGAACAGATGCTGTTATGTTCTTATTTTGGAACCCTTTGTGGCAAAGAATATCAGATACAGGTAGTAAACAAACAAACAACTAACGGCAATAATTACCGATCCGGTGATGGTTTGGATAGCCCCCATAATAGGCATTAAAATAGCGGCACCAATTACCGACGTTGCAATAATACCGGATGCAACATCCGAATGAGGCCCTAAATCTTCCAGTGCCAAACTATAAATTACAGGCCACATAATCGAATGGAACAAACCTGTTCCCAGGAATAACCACATGCTTACATTGCCGGTTAACACAATCGCCCCCGTCAACATGGCTGCGCCACCAATGGCACAAATCGACAGAATTAAGGACGGTCTGGCTTTCTGAAGGACAAAAATGCCAATCAAACGGCCAACCATTAGTCCACCCCAGTAAAATTTCAGCATGTCGGTAGAGGATGTGTCGATTACTGCACCTGTTTTACTTGCAAAGTCGGCAAAGAAGCTAGGGATACCAATCTCAATGCCCATATACACGAAAATGGCCAATGATCCCAGCCACACGTGCGGATATTTAAAAGCGCTTGATTTGTGTTTTGTTTTGCTTGCTTCTTCGGCAGCTTTTTGTTCTCCCTTAATATCAGGTAGTTTCAAGAAAAACATGATCAGTAGGATGACAACAGTAACTACACCAATCCCGATAAACGGATTCTTCACAATTTCCTTTATCTCAGAATTTTCAAGCACTTCACCCGGAGCAAGTTCAGGAGTGACCAATAAAATGGATACAAAAATCGGTGCAATAACCGTTGCCACAGAGTTCAGGGCATTGGTCAGGGTCAGACGGCTTGCAGAGCTTTCAGCAGGACCTAAGGCAACCACATAAGGGGCAGCAGCCACCTGAAGCACAACAACCCCAATGGCAAAAATTGAAACTGCACTTAAAAAACCATAATACCCGAACCCCACACCGGGGATACTCGCAAAGAAACCTAACGCGATTAATGCCAAGCCGGTAAAAATCGAAAAGCGGTATCCAATGCGCTTAATCAGAAACCCTACAGGAACTGAAAGCACATAGGCGCCATAAAAGAAAGTATTCGGTAATTGTTTTTGAACATCGTTAAGACCAAAGGCGCCTTTCAGAAATTCAATCGTTGAATTATTCATCGTTGTGATAAATCCGAAAAGGAAGAACAACGAAGCCATCACAATCAACGGGAACAAATACTTGTTTTTAGTACTCATGTCTGGAAGTTTATAAGTTTAGTATGAAAGATTAAAAATCTAATTTGATTGCACCTTTGGCTCGGATGAACAGTTTGTGGCATTTTCCATCACCATAAACATGCTCCAGCGTTTTCACGTACTCATCCAATTTATCCTGCGGAACAAAGGCTTGGATGGTACCGCCGAAACCGCCTCCATGAACACGCCAGGCACCCGCTCCTTTCAGCACCATTTCACTTAATGCCAAAGCCAACGAAACCACCTGATCGTCCTTATGAACGACATCAAAAATGTTTTGATTGTACATGTATGAGCTATAGCCCGATTCTACCACCATCTTCAGGAAGGCCTGAAAATCGTTGTTTTCCAATGCAGCAACCTGATCTACGACACGTTGGTTGTCGCCCTGAAAGTGATAAGCCCGCAGGATAGCCCGGTCGCCGGTTTTTTCGCGTATTTCGGGAATCTTTTCAACAATCTGCTCCAGGGTCACCTCGCGAAGCACCTCGGCACCAAGCGCGTTGGCAACCGATTTCATCTCAGTAGGCAACGATGCATATTCAGCCTGCGAGGCCGGGTCGTGGTGACCACCGCCCACATCGGTAATAACCAAAGCAAATCCGGTTGATACGAAATCGAAATCAACCTCCTTTACAATGGGTTTTGCCGGGTTTTCAAAATCGATGGTGATCAATCCCCCCACCGAACAGGCGGTTTGGTCCATTAAACCGCACGGTTTTCCGAAGTAGTTGTTCTCAGACCATTGTCCGATGATGGCATTTTCCACAGCGCTCATTTTTCCATCGTTGAACAATTGGTTGACAATAGCACCAATCAACACTTCGAAAGAGGCAGAAGAGCTCAGGCCTGAACCTTTCGGCACACGGCCTTCAATGCAGGCATCAAAGCCGCCTATTTCGTACCCCTTTTCTTTCATGCGGGCGCAAATTCCCTTCACCAGAGCCGAAGAAGTATAAAACTGGGACTCATCGATGGCCAAATCATTTAGGTCAACCTGAAATTCGGGATATCCGGCTGATGTTACCCGAATAATATTGGTCCCGTTTTTGGCAGCAACAGCAATGTTATCGAGGTTTACAGCTCCGGCTAATACGCATCCGTGGTTGTGGTCGGTATGATTGCCGCCAATTTCGGTACGCCCGGGCGAGCTGAACAGTGCCACCTCGTCCGTTCCGTAGATTTTTTCAAATTCACCCATTAACCCTGCATAGCGGGCAGCCTGTTCGTTCAAGACAGCCGCATCAACGCCATACAACTCCTGGAACAGCGGATTGTTCCCGCCGTTTATTTTTTCAATTAACGCACTAATTTTTGCCATAACAATTTCACTGGTTGAGTTTTATAATTTATTGATTTGAGTCTTATAATGGACATCAGGAAGGTCGCGCAAGCGCTGAGCGGCCTGTTCTGCAGTAATGTCGCGCTGTGGTGTGGCCAACATTTCGTAACCGACCATGAATTTTTTAACCGAAGCCGAACGCAACAGCGGCGGATAAAAATGCATGTGCAGGTGCCATTCCGGGTAGTCGTTCCCATCGGTTGGTGCCTGGTGCAAGCCTGCCGAATACGCAAACGACACTTCAAACAGATTGTCGTATTTCACCGTTAGTTGCTTATAAATATCGGCCAGTGCGGTTTTTTCGTCATCGGTAAGTTGAAGGATGTTTTGAACAGCCCGCTTGCTGATAATCATCGTTTCGAACGGCCAAACGGCCCAATACGGAACCAGCGCAACGAAGTGCTCATTTTCGGCAAGCAACCGTTCTTTTTTATCCAGCTCAGCTTTCAGGTAATCGCCCAACAGCGTCCGCCCGTGCTTGTCGAAATACGCTTTTTGGGTTTGCGATTCTTTGGCAGGTTCGGTCGGAACCGACGATGATGACCAAATTTGCCCGTGTGGGTGCGGGTTTGAGCAACCCATGATGGCTCCTTTGTTTTCAAAAATCTGAACGTAATTGATACCATCGGTGTTGCCAAGTTCTTCAAATTGCTCACACCAAACGTCCACCACTTTGCGGATATCGGCAACCTCCATCTCAGGGATGGTCAGGCTGTGGTCTTCGCTGAAGCAGATCACTTTGCAAATGCCGCTCTCACTCCTCGCCTGGAACAGGCTCCCTTCATTTACTTCGCCATGGGGCGTATCGGTTAATAACGCGCTGAAATCATTCGTAAACACGAAGGTTCCTTTATAATCCGGGTTCACCTTTCCCCCGGCACGTTCGTTGCCCGCGCACAAATAGCAGGTCGGGTCGTACTTGGGCCTTTCGTCCAAAGCAGGCTTTTCCACTTGCCCTTGCCACGGCCTTTTAGCGCGGTGTGGCGAAACCAAAATCCAATCATTTGTCAGCGGATTCAACCGCCGGTGAGGATGATCTTCAATATTAAAATTGCTCATTTTCTCTATTTTTCCAACTGGTAGGTACTGGTGGGTAAAAATACATAAATTCCGCTGTGGGGCGTGTGTACTATTTATGTTTTCAAACATACCCCAAAGGATGAGTACAATGTGTGTCGGGGAAAAGCTACAGGCTTTTGATTTATCAGCAATTCAATTCCACTATAACGAATTTCGCCGGATTAGCGATGCCGGGTTGGCCAGCTTTTCCCGGCGCTTTTCAACGATCATCCCGGCCAGGCTTTCGCCCATCAGTTTGAAATCGGTTGAAATAGTAGTGATGCCTCCGGCCACCACTTCCTTTAAAACAGTATCATTAAATGAAACAATACCCAGATCGCTTCCTAGGGTCAGGTTTTGCTCGGCAGCCATTTTCACCAAGCGCACCAGGTTCCGGTCGGAGGGAACAAAATAAGCTTCGCCTTTACGGATCTTACGGCTCAGCAAGCTGCGCAGGATTTCGAACGGAATGTTTCGCTCCTCGCAAAACTTCTGAAAACCAATCATCCGGCCTTCGGGTTCTTTTCCCCCCGGAAAAACCATGACCAGCTTGTCGTACTTGGCCAGTAAATCTTCCCCATCCTGAAGAGCCCGGTAAACATCGCCTTCAAAATCCTGATAAACCACCGGAAAAGCTTTCAAATCATCCTTTAACCGATCGAGAATATACACTTTATCTTCCGGCAAGGCGGCAATAATGTCTGCGGTATGATCGAACGTGGCCGGCATGATGACATAAGACGTGTATTTGCCAACGCTTTGATGAATCAAATCTTTGAACAATTGAAAGTTGAAATGGTGAAAGTAAATATCTACGTTCGACTTGATATCCAGGCTATTCAACAATGCGGTGTATAAGTCTTCCTTGAAAGCATTCAGTTCATCAAAAAGCAAAAAGATCCGTTCATCCAGGTTAATATCGGTGCTATTAATATAGTAACCCTTCCCGGGAATAGAATTAATGACGCCCTTCGCTTTCAGTTCATTAAAAGCCACCATCACCGTATCGCGCGAAAGGTCGAACTCGGCGCAAATCTGGTTCAGCGATGGTATTTTATCGCCCACTTTCAAATCGCCATTTGAGATGGCCTGATATATAGAGTTTATTATCTGTCGATATTTGGGAACTCCCAGCGTGTCGTCAATTTGAATATTTTCCACAAAGTTTAATTTTGTCAGGTATTAAAAATCAAAAATACAAAAAATAAGGAGCCAATAGCAACCAGTACCTACCAGTAAGAAAGATTTAAATATATTTGTATGCCTGACCAGAAGAAATGCCACATTTCCGACCAGAGGTCAATTACTCAAAAAACGTTCGCAACTATAAATCAAGTTCAATTTAACTAACAATAAAATGAAAATAACCAGTAAATCTTTTGGAACGACCCTAGACGGTCAGACCGTAGAACTTTTCACCCTGACAAACGATCAGCAGGTAACCGTAAATATTACCAACTACGGCGCCATTATCACCTCGGTTGTCGCCCCCGACAAAACCGGCAACCTGGACAATATTGTGTGCGGGTTCGACAAGCTGGACGATTACCTGAGCGACTCCTATCTGGGTAGCTATCCTTATTTTGGCTGCATTATCGGTCGCTTTGGCAACCGCATTGCAAACGGGAAATACACCATTGATGGCGTGGAATACACCGGCGCCATCAACAATGGCCCCAATCACTTACATGGCGGGCTGATTGGTTTTGACCGCCGCGTTTGGTCGGCCGAGATACAGGAAGAAGCCGGCAAGGTGGGTGTAAAAATGTCGTACCTGAGCCCCGACGGAGAGGAAGGTTATCCCGGTAACCTGAAGGTTAGCTGCACCTATACGCTCGACAACGAGAATAACCTTTCAATTGCGTATGAAGCCGAAACCGACCAGGCAACCATCGTGAACCTGACCAACCACAGCTATTTTAACCTGACAGGCGGAAAAGAAAATATCCTGGGGCACGATTTGGAGCTAACGGCGAAAAAGATCACCGAGGCCAACGAAATGATCCCGACCGGCAACATTGTTCCGGTAGAAGGCACTGTTTTCGATTTCACCTCAACCAAAAGCCTGGGAAAAGACATAGCCGGTCTGGCTGATGGCTACGACCTGAACTACGTGCTGGACAATGAGGCCGGCAACCTGATTTATGCGGGATGCCTGTCGGAAGGCAAAAGCGGGCGTCAGGTGAAGGTTTTCACCACCCAGCCGGGGATTCAGCTTTATACCGGCTACTGGATTCCGGAACTGGAAATTGACGGACAGAAAAAGTTTGGCAGCTACTCGGGCGTGGCGCTCGAAACGCAACATTATCCCGATTCGCCCAACCACGACAATTTTCCATCCACCGTGCTGCGGCCCGGCGAAAAATACCTGCAAACCACCATCTACCATTTCGGAACGAAATAACAGAAAGAGGCTGAAAAGCCTCTTTTTTTATGCCTTCTACAAGGAAATCTCTTTGTAGGGACTAATATGCCATCTTTTCTCATAGAAGATATCAAACGCCCCCTTTAAGGTCGTCACCCTCCGTCCGGCCACGGCATACCATATCCTTACACGCTGAATAAAATCAGAAACGACCCAAAACGGAAAAGCCAGGTACGGTCACGACACGTCGTAACCAACATGCCATAGCCCCGTGGAAAACCCACATTAACTCATCCTGCATCTGCCGGAAACAAATCAGACAGGAAGAGTTTTCGAGGAATGTGCGCATTGAACAGGTGAACTATTTTTTAAAGGCACCCTGATGACTTCTGCCTTCATTTTGGCGAATTTTGTTACTTTTGAGACTGTCATTTTCAAAAACCTGTAGCTTATGAAAACCATTGTTGAGCTTTTTGAAACCAGTGTCAGCAAATATCCCGACAACATTTACCTCTGGGAAAAATCGAACGGCGAATTCAAAGGAACCACGTACCGGGAAACCCGCGAAAAAGTGATACAATTTGCGGCCGGTTTGCTGGCGCTTGGAATCCGGAAAGGCGACCGGATCGCCTTGGTTTCGGAAGGCAGGAACCAATGGATCATCAGCGAACTGGGAATTTTATATGCCGGGGCGATCAATGTGCCCCTTTCCGTTAAGCTGGACGCCAAAACCGAAATGAAGTTCCGGCTGGCTCATTCCGGTTGCCGCATGGTGATCGTTTCCAAAGGGCAGGCCCCGAAAATTGAAGAAATACGCAACGAACTACCCGAACTGGAAAAAGTTATTTACCTGGATGAAAAAGAAGAGTCGGGTGAAAACGATCTTTTCTTTTGTGATGTAGTCCAAACAGGAAAAACTTTTCTTCGCGAAAATAACAGTTTGGCAGAAAGCGCATGGAAATCGGTTGTCGCCAATGACTTGGCCAACATTTCCTATACTTCGGGAACCACAGCCGACCCGAAAGGCATCATGCTGTCGCACCTGAATTATGCCGACAACGTGGTGCAGGCCAACACGCTGATGGAAATTACCCCCGACTGGAAAACGTTGGCCTTTTTGCCGTGGGACCACGCCTTTGCCCACACCGCCTGCCTGTATTGCTTCATGTACAACGGCGCCAGCGTGGCATCGCTCGAAATGGGCAACAGCCCGATGGAAACGCTGAAAAACATCCCGAAGAATATCAAAGAAATTAAGCCAAACGTATTGATGAGCGTTCCGGCCGTTGCCAAAAATTTTCGCAAGGGAATTGAATCCGGCATCCGGCAAAAAGGGAAAACCGCAGAGAACCTGTTCAACCACGCACTAAAAATCGCCTATAAATACAATGGCAACGGGTACAACAAAGGGAAAGGCCTTCGCTTTGTTTACAAACCCCTGCTGGCTTTGTACGATAAAATCCTGTTCTCGAAAATCCGCGAAAGCTTTGGCGGGGAGCTGCGTTTCTTTATTGGCGGCGGCGCCCTGCTCGATATTGAGTTGCAACGTTTCTTTTATGCCATCGGTATTCCCATGTGCCAGGGCTACGGCCTGTCGGAAGCGGCACCGGTAATCTCATCCAACGCGCTCCATGCCATTAAGTTTGGCTCATCGGGCAGATTGGTGAAATACATGGAGCTGAAAATTGTGGATGACAACGGAAACGAAATGCCCACCGACCAAAAAGGTGAGATTATTGTAAAAGGCGACAACGTAATGCTGGGCTACTGGAACAACCCAACTGCAACAGCCGACACGATTAAAAACGGCTGGCTGCATACGGGCGACATGGGCTACCTCGACAAAGACGGGTTCCTTTACGTGCTGGGCCGTTTCAAAAGTTTGCTGATTGGCAACGACGGCGAAAAATACAGCCCCGAAGGCATTGAAGAAGCTATTGTAGAGCAATCGCACCTGATTGAACAGTGTATGCTCTACAATAATCAAAACGCCTACACCTCGGGCATGATTGTCCCCAACATCCAAGCCATCAACCGGATTTTGACAGCCAAGGGGATCAACCCCGGCAGCGAAGAAGGAAATACGGAAAGCCTGAAACTGATCCAGGCTGAAATCGACAAATATAAAGCTGGGGGTGAGTTCGAAAACACCTTCCCCGAACGCTGGCTCCCGGCCACCATTGCCGTATTGCCCGAAGCCTTTACTGAACAAAACCACCTGCTGAACTCGACCATGAAAATGGTGCGTGGAAAAATTACCGAATATTTTGCCGATGAACTGGCCTTCGTGTACACAGCCGAAGCAAAAATCATAGTCAACGAACGCAACCTGCAAGCCATCGCCAAGTGGAATAGCTGACGTAAATATTTTGGAGAATTTGTAATCACTCAAACTAGCTGATGCACTGGACCAACAAGCAAGTTTCCATCCTGGCAATTGTCGCCATTACCTCATTTATGGGTACTTTCCTGATCTCGTCAGTAAACATCGCCTTGCCCGCCATCGAAAAAAGTTTTGGGCTCGATGCCGTTACGCTGAGCTGGGTGGTCACTTCGTTTTTGCTGTCCACGGCCATGTTTTTATTGCCTGTTGGCCGTTGGGGCGACCTGACCGGCATCCGGCGCCTGTTTAAGCTGGGGGTTGCCATTTTTACCCTTTCTTCGCTGTTGTGCGGATTCGCCCCATCCGGCTTCTGGCTCATTTTGTTTCGCTTTGTGCAAGGCATTGGCGCGGCTTTTACCAGTACCACCGGCCCGGCCATATTGGTGTCGGCCTTTTTGCCGCAATACCGGGGACGAGTACTGGGCATATCCGTATCGGCAGTTTACCTGGGACTCGCCTTCGGCCCTTTTGCCGGCGGGCTACTCACCCAATACCTGGGATGGCGGTCGATTTTTTACATTTCCACCCTGCTGGGAACAGTGACCACCCTGGTGGCCTTTCTGTTTTTGGGGAAAGACGACAAGCCGGCTAACGGCAACAAATCGATCGACCTGAAAGGAACTGCCTTCTACATGACGGGGCTGGTTATGCTGGTATATGGATCGGCCCGTATCCCCTCCCTTTCGGGCTGGCTGCTCATGGCTGGCGGCATGCTGGCGCTGGTCGTTTTCTGGGCGCTGGAAAGCCGCTCTGCCCTACCGGTTATCGAAACACGTTTATTCACCCGCAACCGCCTGTTTGCCTATTCGAACCTTGCAGCGCTGATCAACTACAGCGCCACCTTCGCCATCGTTTTTTTGCTGAGCCTGTACCTCCAGAAAATACAAGGCTTGTCGCCACGCGATGCTGGGGCCATTTTGGTGGCCCAACCCATCATGATGGCCCTCTTTTCGCCGGTGGCAGGCCGGCTTTCGGACCATATTCAGCCACGCTGGCTTACCACCCTGGGCATGAGCATGTGTACAGTGGGACTAGCTGCCTTTGCTTTTGTTTCGGACACAACACCAATTGGACTGCTGGTAGCCTTACTTGCTTGGGTGGGCTTGGGCTTTGCCTTTTTCTCCTCGCCCAACATGAACACCATCATGAGTTCGGTGGACAAAACCCGCTACGGACTGGCCTCAGGCACGGCAGCCACCATGCGGGTGATCGGGCAAATCACCAGTATGACCATTGCCACGCTTTTCTTTGCCGGCCTGATGGGCAACCAGGCCATTGAAACAGTATCCGACGATTTGTTCCTGAGAGCAATAAAATGGGCATTCATCAGCTTTTCAACCCTCAGTGTTTTAGGTATTTATTTTTCGTTCAACCGGGGAAAAATGCAACGGGAAGAATAAGAAAAAGGAAAAAGTTTAAAGGCAAAATCGGGCTATAGTTTTCCTTCATTTCAGAAAAAAGCCGAAACCCTGAAACAGGATTCCGGCTTGGAAAAAATTACGTACGTATTTCTTGTTCCACCAAAAGTCAGAGAAAAACTACTCTTCCAGTTTGATCTGGTCTTTCAGTCCCTCCAAATACTCAATATCATTAAAACTGATGGTTTGTCCATCGGCTGCTTTAATTTGCACGTCGCTGGTACGGTCGCCCGAGACTCGGAACAATTTGTCGTGCCCACTGGCAGAGAAGCCATCGAAGGCAATTTGTTGGCTGTTGGTAATCCGGGCCGCGTGGCCACCATCTACGTGAAGTTCCACATTCTTGAAGGTCAATCCCCGGGCGTAATTGATCGAGATGCCTTCTTTCGAACGGATTTTCATGTTTTCAAAAACAAGGTTTTCAACCGGCATTTCGGGAATGCCCTGCATCATCACAGCCTTTTCGGCGCCATCGCACACAATGTTTTTGAAGTGCATGTTGCGAAAAGCCGGAGTTTTTTCATCCACAGGGATTTCGTCAATCACCACATCGCCGGTCATCGGATCTTCTTCGGGCGACTTACCTCCGTAGAACAAGTTAAAACGAATGGCTTCGGTGGGGATGTTGGTCATGCGAATGTTTTCCATGTAAATATCTTCAACCGCGCCGCCGCGTCCGCGCAAGCTTTTAAACCGAAGGCCGCAGTCGGTGCCAATGAAAGTACAGTTTGAAACGAACATCTTGCGCACGCCGCCCGACATTTCGCTGCCCACCACAAAACCGCCATGCCCGTGGTACACCGTGCAATCGCGGATCACAATCAACTCGGTAGGTTTGCCGCGCTTGCGGCCTTCTTCGTCCTTGCCCGATTTGATACAAATAGCATCGTCGCCCACATCGAAGTTACAGTTGATCACCTGGCCGATGCGGCAGGATTCCAGATCAAGCCCATCGCCGTTCTGCGAGAACCACGGGTTACGAATGTTTAAGTCTTTCAGGGTGATATGTTCACACATCAGCGGATTCACGTTCCAGGCCGGTGAGTTCTGAAAAGTCACCCCTTCGAGCAGCACCTGATTGCAATTTACCAGGCTCACCATTACGGGACGCAGGTAATGTTTGAATGGTTCCATACTTTCGATGGTGCGTTCTTTGGGCAGCAGTTCTTTCTTTTCGTTGCCAATCATCGATGCTTCGGAAGGATACCATCGATTTCCGCGCACCACCACGCCGCCTGAAGCCACCAGCTTGTTCCACTGTCCTTCGGTCAGCTTTTCCTTTTTCACCTGGCGCCAGTGGCCGCCATTCCCATCGATGATCCCTTTCCCGGTGATGGCCACATTTTCCAGGTCGTTCCCGTTAATGGGCGACTGGCAACGCACTTCAGTCAACCCTTCAAAGAAAGATTCAACCAAGGGAAACTGGTCGAGGTCGGCGGTAAATTGAATGAGGGCGCCATTTTGCAGATGTAGGTTCACGTTGCTTTTCATGGTGATGGGGCCTGTAAGCCACAAGCCGGAAGGCACCAATACCACGCCACCGCCCGCCGACGAGCACGCCTCTATCGCACGGGCAAAAGCTTCGGTGTTCAACACACTGCCATCGCCAACGGCGCCATAATCAGCCAGGTTGAACGTATCGGCCCTGAAAGTTGGGATGATGACTTCGGGCATGTCGAAAGGTAACTGTTGTTTCACTTCTGCCTTTTGCTGCTGCGCAGGCTGGCAGGCCACAACGAAGGCAAGTAAACAACTAAAAAATAATACGGTTGAAATTCGTCTCATATCAATTTGATTTTTAAAATTATTCTTTCCACCAATTATCGTTGGTTGAGATAGTGTTTTGTCCGGCATTAAAAATAGTTTCAGCCGTATATCTTTTCGCTTCCTTTTTCGTCAGCTGACGGCTCCAAACCACCCGTTGGGAAGGATTTGCACCCGGACCTGTGTTTTCGTATTCGGCATAAAAAGCAGTTCTGTCTCGGTCGGTTTTCGACCAGTTGGCCCAACCTTGCGGCAGGATATGCGGTCCAATTTCGCAACGGATGAAAACCACTTTGGCAAAATCGCGCCAGGGCCGTCCCAGATAAGCTTTGTCCACGCCCTCATCGGCGGTCAGGCGGCAATTCAGAAAAACATAACCGAAGGGCATTCCCTGAGGGGTGCTGGCAGCAGTAACATACGAGTTGCTCTTGCTGTTGATGATGCAGTTATCGAACAGCACGGTTGCTTCGCCAAAAATGAAGTCGGTGGTACCCTCAATAAAACAGTCTTTAAAATACTGGCGCCGTCCTTCTCCCGCAGTGTAGAGTGTATCCTGATGCCCCGTCATCCGGCAATTGCGAAACTGACAGCGGTCGCCCTCTACATGCAGGGCAACAGCCTGGCCAACCGGTCCGGCAGTATTTTCTATGGTCAGGTTTTCGGCTATAAAATCGTTGGCTTCCACCTTTAGCGTGTAGGTGTGAAAGGTACTGTTTCGTCCCAGGTTTATTTTACTGAAATGATCGTCCCAGGTAATGATGGTTTTTTCGGCGCTTTCGCCTTTCAACGTCAGTAAGGTGTTCCACGAATACACGCGCACCTTTTCTCGGTACACGCCATTTTTAATAAAAATGGTAATTCGTTTATCGGGAAATGCTTTGGTGGCATCAATGGCGGCCTGGATCGTGGTAAAATCGCCCGTTCCGTCGGCAGCCACCACCATTTCGTAGCGATCCTGGGCTGCTGTCATTCCGGCAAACAATAGCAGGAACAGGCCCAGCAATGTTAAAGATTTTAGTGAAGTCATATCGTTAATTCATTTTGTTTGGTTTATTCAGTGCTTTCAATCCGTTGAACACCAGTTGTGCCACTGCGGTTGCACCTTCGGGCTGGAAGTGGGTATTGTCGGTTTGTCCATCGTGATAGGCTTCATAAATGCCGGCAGGCAGGTTCATGAAATATTTTTCAGTAACATACTCCTTGCCCATTCGGGTAAAGTGCTTGCACGAAGCTTGGGTGAGGTCGATCAGCAGTACATCCATTTCTGCGGCAATGTCTTTTACTGCCTGCGGATATTCGCCATGCACATTGGTCAGTACACCATTCTCCCACGGGTAATTGCGGTTTACCGGCGTGAGCAGGATCGGAATACCACCTTTTTCGCGTGTTTGCGAAACGAACAGGCGCAAAAACTCTTTGTAGCCTTCCAGATTGACGTACCGTTCGGGCTTATTTTCGGCAGCATCGTTGTGCCCGAACTGCATCAGCACCAGGTCGCCGGGCTGCATCTCGTCGTACACGGTGCGCCATCGTCCTTCCTGAAAAAAGGTCCGGGTACTGCGACCTCCTTTGGCCCGGTCGTCCACGATCACACTGTCTGCCTGAATCAAGCCAGCCAACAAAGCCAGACTGTCTTTGTGCATGAAGGGCTGAAACTCCTGCCCCCAGCCGGCAATCGGATAGCGCCGGGTTTGATAATCTGCTTCCAAGGTGTAATCGGCCACGGTAGAGTCGCCAATCAGAAACACTTTTTGCGGGCGTTGTTCGTTGACGTCATTGCTACCTGTCTTGCATGAAAACGCAACAAAGACCAGGATAGCTAAAAGTAGTTTTTTCATCTTTATCAATTGAATTTTATTCTGATATCGGGATCCAATCGTCGGCAAAGGCAGGAGAAACAACGCCTGCAGCAAAAATTTGATCGAGCGTGTACGTCGCGGCCTGTTCATCAGTAAGTTGGTGCGACCACGCTGCACGAGCTTCCGGATTGGCGCCCGGACCGGAACTGTTGTGCTCGGCATAAAAGGCGGTTTGTTCATTTGTTTCTTTTCCCCAGTTGTTCCAGCCTTCGGTTTTGATGTGCTTGTCGAGCCAGCAATTCAAGAAAACAGTTTTGGCATGAGGGCGCCAGGGACGGCCCAAATAGAACGTACTCTCTCCGCCATCTCCGGTAATTTTGCAATTCATAAAAACATAACCGTACCGGTTGCTCTCGTTTGTAGAGGCAGCCGTAACATAGCCATTCATTTTGCAGTGAATTTCACATCCCTCGAAAACAGCCACAGACCAGCCAAAAATGAAATCAACCGTTCCCTCGATGTAACAATTTTTATAATACTGACGGCTACGGTCGCCATGCGTGTAGAGCGTGTCCTGAAAACCGAGGAACCGGCAGTTAACAAATACGGCTTTGTCGCCATCTACCCGCACAGCCACGGCCTGACCAACCGGGCCGGCGCTGTTCTCAAAGGTGATATTTTCGGCCCGAAACTCGTCGCCAAACACAAAAAAGCCTGACGAGCCGGTTGTTCCCATTTCTTCGCCAAAGGCATTCAGCTTTTGTGCATAATCATCATTCGTGATGATAGTTTTTTCGCGATCTTCACCCAAAAAAGTAACCCTGGTTTTGCTGGCAGGTAATACCAGTTTTTCCTTGTAGATGCCGTTTTTTATATAGATGACCGTTTCCCTTTTTCGGAAATCCGGCACTGCATCGATCGCTTCCTGAACGGTAGTAAAATCACCATTTCCGCATTTATCAACCACAAAATCGGCAGATGCCTCAACTGATTGCCCCACGTTAGCCAGGAGGCCTAACGGAACCGCCAGTGTCAACAGTAATAATTTTAGCCTATTCATAAAAAGGAGTTTTGAGTTTCAAGTTTTGAGTTTCGGGTTGTCCATTGACAATAAATGACATAATGACGAATTACCACTATTCAATCAAATAGCTGACCAACTCATTCAGATAGACTTCCAGGTTGGTGTAAGCTTCATTCAACTGGTATTGATTGCCGTCGGCAGCGTTCTTTGGATCCATTCCGTGTTTGTTCTCCCAGGCATCGGGCATGCCGTCGTGGTCGGAGTCCTGAGGTGCGGGCAACGATTTCAGTTCGGGCCAGCCGCCAACATCTTCCTGCGTGTCAATAATGCCCGGTTTTTCACTGATCTTGCCCATGCAGGTACCTGTACCGTTTTTGACGTCGGCGATAATCCGGGCATCAACGGCATCGCGTTTTACGCTTGCGCCAACCGACTTCAATACGGCCTGATAGGCCTCATGTGCTGTTTGTTTCGGGATGGGCACACAAAAGAACGGGCTATCGGACTTCACCTGTTCCAGCACGGCGCCTTCGTCCAGGTCCACACCTCCAGCCCAGTTATCCCGACTAACCGTTTCACTTCCTTCCATGTAGTTTTCGGAAATATAAAACTGCCCAAACGGATATCTATCTGCCGAACGAAAGGCATTGAATATTCTCTGCCGGACACCGTTGGATGTGGCAGGCCCCGGCTTGTAGTAGTTGGCCACCAGATTATGCTTGCCACGTTCACCGGCATACGTGCTGTTAATCCCCCAGTTATAAATGACATTGTTACGAAAATCAACCAGGTCGTTCCAGGGCACATTGTAGCGGGCGCCGTTGAAACGCGGATTGCGGCTCGAGTTGTGCGCAAACAGGTTATGGTGAAAGCTCACCGTGTCTCCACCCCAGATACCGCCGTAACCGTGGTCACCCTTTTCATGGACTGAACTATTCAGGCTTTCGGCAACCAGGCACCATTGTATGGAGGACTGGTGCAACTCGTATAACGAGGCACATTCATCGGTCGCCCAGCTAAAGCTGCAATGATCGATCAGAATATCGCGCTGGTTGCGACAACTTACAGCATCGCCCTGCACATGGTTAATATCTCCCAAACGGAAACGAAGAAACCGGATGATCACATTGTCGGCTCTGATTATCGTTGGAAAACCTTTCACACAAATGCCGTCGCCGGGAGCAGTTTGACCGGCAATAGTAAGGTTACCCTCATTAATTTCAAGTTCTGATTTCAGATTGATGGTACCGGAAATCCGGAAAACGACCGTCCGCGTCCCATTTTGCTGCAAAGCCGCCCTCAGGCTCCCTTCGCCCGAATCGTTCAGGTTGGTCACTTCCACCACTTTTCCTCCACGCCCGCCGGTAACATATTTGCCTGCTCCCTCAGCACCTGGAAACGCGATCGGTTTATAATTGTGTGACGAATAATTTGCTGCATTTATGCTGAAGCAGAGTGCAAGGCCTGCGAGAATTAAAACGGCCTTCGCGATTTGATTTAGTTTCATTTGATTGAGAATTGGTTTTCGGAAAGTAAAAGTACGATCTGACTGAAATTAAACTGCCTTCATATTGCTGAATGATGGGGGACATTTTGCCGAAAAACAGCAGGAACGGAAGAACCGGCAATTCGGCAAAACCAAAAAATATTGAAAAAGCCTCCCTCAACAAATAAAAGGGCAAACACAAAAACTGCGCTTGCCCTTCCCCATAATTCTATCTTGAACTGATCTACTTGTTCTGTGCTTTATGCATTTCGATGCTGGCCATAATAAACGGCCCAACACCTTTGGGATCGTTGTCGCGGATTTGTGTGGTAATATAATATTCATAAGAACCATCGCGGTATGGATTACCTCCCAGGCCAGCCACAGCACAACATTGTGTCAGAGAAATGGTGCCATCTTCCTCTTCGCGGATGAAATTATTCAAGATGCCCTCGTACCCTTTCTGGGCGGGCGCAAGGTAGGAAGCATCCAGGTAGCCCATCCGAACTCCTTTCAGCAAGGCATATACAAACATGCACGAAGCCGTTGACTCGCGGTAGTTTCCTTCACGTCCGCCCATGTCAAGTACCTGATACCACACACCAGTTTCTTCTTCCTGCACCTTCACAACGGCCTCAGCCACTGTGTTCAATACCGCGATCAAATCATTTCTTTTAGGATGATCTTGCGGCAAGAAATCCAAAATATCAACGATGGCCATAAAATACCAACCCAGTGCACGGCCCCAGATGTGCGCCGAGCGCCCGGTTTCAGGATCAGCCCACCGCTGTTCGTGGCTTTCGTCCCATCCATGAAAGTTCAGACCGGTAATGCTGTCGTGGGTATGTTTTTGAATCACCAGCACCTGATTGGCGGCATCGTCCAAGGCTTCGGGATGACCAAAAACAACACCAAATTGGGCGTGAAACGGATCGGCCATATAAACACCATCCAACCACAGTTGGTGCGGATAAATCAGTTTGTGCCAGAAACCTCCTTCGCTGGTGCGCGGATGCGTTTCCAATTGCCTGTTCAACAATTCCATGGCCTTTTTGTATTTTTCGTTGCCGGTCTTCTCGTAAATTTCGAAAAGGATTTTTCCCGAATTCACCAGGTCAACATTATATTTTTCGAGGCTATAGGTATCGATATTTCCGTCATCATCGATCATTTTATCGGCATAAGCCAAGCCATACTCGTAATATTTTTGATCACCGGTTTGGGCGGCCAAACGCTGATTGGCCAAAGTGACCAAGCCCTGAGTATAGCTCCAGCGGGGTACCGGACTGAAATCGAGCATGGAGGCATCGGGATTGCGCTGCATATCCGAATCGGCCATTTTTACAGCCCACTCAATCGGACTGGTAGTTTTAGGCTCACTTTGTTTGCAAGAGAACATTACCGGAAGCGAAGCCACCAGCATCAAAAACATGAAAATTTTGAATGGTTTCATTGGGTACTATGGATTAAATTTAACATTCAAGTTCAACCACAAAAATACATCATCCCCCAAGCCCATTCCCCCGTTATATTGATTTTTCAGGGGGGACAAATTATCAATACGCTCGAATTATCAATCTGTTGAACTCTTTTAAAAGAATCAAACAGCACCAGCCATCCTTTTTTTACGATTTGTCCGGCCCGGTTTTTCAAAGCTCTGTTTCTTCCGACTATCTTTGCAAATAAAAAAACATGTCATTGATTATTGAAGAAAAGGATTTGCAGAAGTTTATCATGGTGGGCGACCGGGTACTGATTAAGCCCAAAAGCCCGGCAGGCCAGACCCAATCGGGACTTTATCTGCCCCCTACCGTGCAGGAAAACGAAAAAGTACACAGCGGCTACATTGTAAAAGTGGGCCCGGGCTATCCGATTCCGGCCATGACCGACGAGGCAGAACCGTGGAAAGAAAAAAAAGAAGAGGTAAAATATGTGCCTTTGCAGGCGCAGGCAGGCGACCTGGCTATTTATTTGCACAAAAGCGGTTTCGAAATTGAATTCAACAAAGAAAAATACATCATTTTGCCCCACTCCGCCATTCTGATGATTATCCGCGACGAAGATTTGTTCAAATAATTACGAATTGACATTTTAAGACCAATATTTGACCTTGATATTTACGATTTATAAATATTTATTGAGTTTTAATTTCAATTTAAAAGAGCATAGCAATCAGATCAAGTTTTTTTAATATCTTGCGCCTGATTTTACTAACTGAAAAATGAATAACGATTCTGTAAAAGTTAAATTTCTGACAATGAATCCACAAGCTGAAGAATTAAACAAGATCATCCGCGAAAAAAATCCGGTCATATTCGAATTACTTTCTGAAAAAGGTAAAAACATTTTCTTTCCTAAAAAAGGCATCCTCGGACAAACAGCCGATGCAAAAGGCACTAAAATCAACGCAACCATTGGGGCAGCTGTTGAAGATAACGGTTCGCCGATGCGATTGGAAAGCATTGAAAGCAATGTGAAGCTCGATCCGTCACTGGTATTTCCGTATGCGCCAAGCTTTGGTCGACCAGACATCCGCGCCCGCTGGAAAAGCATGATTTACGAGAAAAACCCGAGCATCGGAAACAAAGTGTTGAGCCTGCCGGTGGTCACCAACGCGCTAACCCACGGAGTGAGCATGGCTGGCTACTTATTTGTGGATGAAGGCGAAAAAGTAATCGTTCCCGATTTGTTTTGGGGCAACTACAACCTGATTTTAAACCACGCCTACGGGGCCGAACTGCAGAAATACAAACTCTTCAAAGGCAATCAGCTTGACTTGGATGCCTTTAAAGCCAGCCTCGAAGCGGACGGTATCGGCAAAAAAATTCTGATCCTCAACTTCCCGAACAACCCAACCGGCTATTCACCAACTATTGAGGAAGCCAAGGCTATCACCCAAATTATTAAAGAGTCGGCTGAAAAAGGCAACAAAATTGTTGTTTTCTCCGACGATGCTTATTTCGGATTGGTTTACGAAGAAGGCGTGGAAACCGAAAGTATTTTTAGCCAACTGTGCGACTTGCACGAAAATGTGCTGGCCGTGAAAATTGATGGCCCTACCAAAGAAGATTACGTGTGGGGATTCCGCGTTGGTTTTATGACTTACGGAATTAAAGGCGGCGATGCCGAACTATATACCGCACTGGAAGCTAAAACTGCCGGGGCTGTGCGTGGAAACATTTCCAATGCAGCCAACATTTCACAGTCGCTGTTGCTGGCCGCTTTCGAAGATCCGGCCTATCAAGCACAAAAAGAAGCCAAATTCACCATCATGAACGAACGCTACCATGCTGTAAAAGAAGTGTTGAAAGATGAAAAGTACAACGAATATTTTACGGCGCTGCCTTACAACTCGGGCTATTTTATGTGCGTACAATTGGCCGATGGGCTGGATGGAGAACTAATTCGAAAAATCCTGATCGAAAAATACAGCATCGGGATCATCAACCTGAGCAACGTAATTCGCGTAGCCTTCTCGGCTGTTGCTGCTGCCGATGTAAAAGAATTGTTCGATGGCATTTACAATGCCTGCAAAGATTCGAAAAAATAAGCCATACCAATATTTTAATCCTGAAAAGCTGTTTGTCGCCTGACAAGCAGCTTTTTTATTACCGTTGCAACTGGTAAACCATAAAAAACAAGAATAATGCCACCGGCACCAGGATCAGGTTTGGCACTTTTGCCCAACCCGTTTTGATCAGGCCCAGGATAAAACCTACCAGACCAAGAAACGCCGTCAGTAATAAGCCCGAAAAATAGGTGAGCGCTTTGGCTTCTTTTGGTGCAGGCTGGTTAGCCAGCACTTCGGGCACAACAATCTGATGGCTGGAAATGACCCAGAAAGAAAATATGCCCAGCAAAAAGAAAAGCAGCTGCCCTGCTTGCTGAACACGCTTCCGGCGTTCTACCCACGAATAAATAACCAGCGAAACGGCCAGGAACAGGATCCACTGCGAGCTGGTGGTTAATGTTAAAAATGTTTGACGGTCCATAATTTTGATTTTGGGTAAATGTGTTAATTTTTTGGTAAAGTAAAAAATGAACGCGTTCCTGCTGAAATAGTTATTTTTGTAGCTTCCTTTAACAAAAGCAAACTATGATTTTAGACATTGACCCGAAAGCAAAAGGCCTCATCTTCGATCTGGACGGCACCATTTCCGATACCATGCCCATTCATTACATCGCCTGGCGCAATGCTGCCGCCAAACACGGAATTGATTTTACGGTTGAACTGTTCGGGCAGCTGGCCGGCATCCCGCTATACCCTACCGTTGAAAAGCTGAATGAACTCTTTGGCACCTCCATCGACCCGCAACAAATGGGCGACGAAAAAGAAATGGAATATGAAAACAACATGCACCAAGCTGTCCCGATTAGGCCGGTAGTTGAAATTATAAAAAAATATCACGGGAAAATACCGATGGCCGTGGGCACAGGCGGCTTGAAACGATTGGCAAAAAAGTCGCTCGAGCTGATCGGTATTGACAAATACATCGACATCATTGTTGCCTACGAAGACGTAAAAAATTACAAACCCCACCCCGAAACCTTTTTACGCTGCGCCGAGCTAATGGGCGTGGAGCCGCAATTTTGCCAGGTTTTCGAAGATGGTGTCCTGGGCATCGAAGCGGCAAAAAAGGCTGGCATGATGGTGGTGGACGTGAAAGACTTTTACGATGTAACCATCGGACATTAAACTGATTCCCTGCCTGTATGAAAATTAAATTTGCCCTGCTGCTGCTTTTAGGGATATCGGCTGTTTCCTGTCAGTCGTCAGCCAAACGAAAACAGGCCACCATTGTCTTTTATAATGTTGAAAATTTGTTCGACACAGTGGATGATCCGCACAAAAATGATAACGATTTTCTGCCGGGAAGCGATAAACAATGGACCACCGAACGATATCAAAAAAAGCTGGACGATATTGCATCGGTACTGACTAATATCAATCCGGATGAATTGCCGGAAGTGATTGGTTTGTGCGAAATTGAAAACCTGACGGTACTGAAAGATTTGGCAAAAACAAAAGCTATGTCCAACGGGAAATACCGGATTGTACATCAGGACAGCCCTGATGACCGGGGAATTGATGTGGCCCTGCTGTATCGTCCCAGGGAATTTAAATTGATTATGCACGAAGCGCTCCCCGTCAATCCCCGGTTTAAAACCCGCGACATACTGCATGTGTACGGCCAGCTTGGACGTGATAAAATTCATTTCTTTGTGAACCACTGGCCTTCGCGCATTGGCGGTCTGGATAAAACGGAACCAAACCGGATGGCAGCAGCACACGTACTGAAAAATAAAGTGGATGAATTGCTAGCCCGGGATGCCGATGCAAAAATCATCATCATGGGCGACATGAACGATGAGCCCGGCAATGCCAGTCTGCTTTCGACCTTGGGGGCCAAAGCCCCAAACAGCGATTCCAGGTTGACAAACCTGATGTTTCCGCTGAAAGATAAAAAACTGGGCAGCTACAATTACCGGGGTAACTGGAACATGTTGGACAATCTGATTGTTTCAAACTCAGTGCTGAACGGTAAAGGTTTTGTTACCACGGCGCCGGGTTTCATTTTCCACGAAAAATGGATGGAATACAAAAATAAAAATGGCGATATTTCGCCAAACCGCACTTATGGCGGACCCAACTATTATGGCGGGGTTTCCGATCATTTTCCGGTTTACCTGAAATTAAGCAGATAAAAATTTCGAATGGATTTCAAAGTTGTTGCACCTTACAAGCCCATGGGCGATCAGCCCGAAGCCATTCGCCAGCTGGCGGAAGGCATTGAGCAAGGCGTCCGGTTCCAAACCCTGCTCGGAGTTACCGGCTCGGGGAAAACCTTCACCATGGCCAATGTTATTGAAAAGGTGCAGCGGCCAACCTTGATCCTCAGCCACAACAAAACGCTGGCCGCCCAGTTGTACAGCGAAATGAAGCAGTTTTTTCCCCAAAATGCGGTAGAATACTTTGTTTCTTATTACGACTATTATCAGCCCGAAGCCTACATTCCCACCACGGACACGTACATTGAAAAAGACCTCTCCATCAACCAGGATATTGAGAAGCTGCGGTTAAGCACTACCTCATCCCTGTTGTCAGGACGCCGCGATGTGGTGGTCGTTTCATCGGTTTCGTGTTTGTATGGTATTGGAAACCCGCAGGATTTCCACGAAAACGTGACAGAAGTGAAAACCGGGCAGGTGATCAACCGCAACCAGCTGCTCCACCGCCTGGTAGATGCCTTGTATTCGCGAAACGAAGTAGATTTTCAGCGTGGAAATTTCCGGGTGAAAGGAGATACGGTGGATATTTTCCTGGCGTATGCCGACACCGCCGTGCGACTCGTATTCTGGGGCGACGAAATCGAGGAAATTTACAGCTTCGATCCGGTTGACGGGGGAACCATTGAGAAACTGGACACGGCAACTATCTATCCGGCAAATATTTTTGTGACCACCAAAGATCGCATGTTGTCGTCCATCCGGCAAATTCAGGACGATCTGGTCAAGCAGATTGAGTTCTTCCGTGAGATTGGGAAACCACAGGAAGCAAAACGGATTGAAGAACGCGTGGAATACGACCTCGAGATGATGCGCGAACTGGGCTACTGCCCCGGAATTGAAAACTATTCCCGCTATTTCGACGGACGCGAAGCCGGCACACGCCCCTTCTGTTTGCTGGATTATTTTCCCGATGATTTTCTAACGATCCTCGATGAAAGTCACGTCACCATTCCGCAAATCCGTGCCATGTATGGCGGCGACCATTCGCGAAAAATCAACTTAGTGGAATATGGCTTCCGCTTGCCGGCAGCCATCGATAACCGTCCGCTCAGGTTCGAAGAGTTTGAAGACCTCGTCAACCAAACGCTTTTTGTGAGCGCCACACCGGCCGACTATGAACTGGAACGATCGGAAGGGGTTATTGTTGAACAAATTATCCGTCCAACCGGACTGCTCGATCCGATTATCGATGTGCGCCCGTCCACAAACCAGATCGACGATCTAATGAATGAAGTTCACCTGCGTATCCAAAAAAACGAACGTGTTTTGGTAACCACGCTGACCAAACGGATGGCCGAGGAATTGAGCAAATACCTGGCCAACATGGGCATCAAGACCCGGTACATCCACTCGGATATCGACACCATGGAGCGCATCGAAATCATGGAAGATTTGCGAAAAGGCATCTTTGATGTTTTGGTGGGGATCAACCTGTTACGTGAGGGTTTGGACTTGCCCGAAGTATCGCTGGTAGCTATCATTGACGCCGATAAGGAAGGCTTTTTGCGCTCGGAACGCTCCCTTACCCAAACCGCCGGACGTGCTGCCCGAAACCTGAACGGGATGGTCATCATGTATGCTGACAAAATTACCGATTCGATGCAAAAAACCATCGACTCCACCAACTACCGCCGCGAAAGACAGTTAAAGTTCAACCAGGAAAACGGCATCACCCCAAAGGCCATTGTCAAACCTACACGCGAAATCATCGGCTACGAGTACCGGAGCAACAAACCAGCCGAATATCCCAATGGTGACGAGCACCCCGACCTTGCCGCCGACCCAGTTGTTCAGTACATGAGTGTTCCGGCACTGGAAAAGGCCATCGCCAAGACAAAAAAGGAAATGGAAGCAGCCGCCAAAGAACTCGATTTTATTGAAGCCGCCCGCCTCCGCGACGAAATGTTCCGCTTCCAGGAAATCCTTAAACAGAAAAAATAGCGTATCGAAATTCCGCTGGGAAACAGGCAAGAATGCCTGTTTCCCAATAATTTTTGTTGATTTTGACCAAAATCAGGGGGCTCACCATAAAAAATTGGCGCTGACTGCTTTTTTTTCCGTTTTTATTATTAGTTTAACCTCCCGTTAACAATTTCGCAACTAAAAAACCAAATTCTGCTCTGCCACTCGTTCTTTATGAATTTTGTAAACCCAATAATGAAAAAGTATGAAGCTATTTTCTTTTTTTGAACGGGAAGACAAGCATTTGCGGGAAGATCAGGAATACATTCAGCTAGTGAGCTGCCCCCGCAATGGCGTTAATTGTTCGGAACACCGCAAAGGAATCAACCAAAGTTTGTTGGTGGCACAAAAATGCCGGATCGATAAGGAGTACCACAAGTCGATTGGCGAAATAAAAGAAGCCTATCAGCTGGCTGGCAGCCTGTCGGGCGAACAATGCCGGCAATGTTCCCAGTTGTTTCAGGAAACTATTCTCAATTCGTTGAAGCAGATGACCCGGGAACTGGAAAAAATGACATCGGGCGTTTTTCCCGGCGACAGGTTTCATGCCAGCTACATGGTTGCATCATCCACGCTAAACGAATTGGAGCAGCAACATAAGACAGAAGTATAAACTAGAAAAATATTCGACATTGGTTTAATAGTTACGACAAGACTATCTCTTGGCGACAACACTACAACTCTATGGATCAGACCACTAGCATCCAACCAGTTTTTCACGGTCTGCCAATAAATAACTTTCCCTTAACACGAAAGAAAAACCCGGCTTTCCCGGAATAATGGCATCGTTTTCTGCCTACCTTTGCGCCTTCAATTTCAATTTTTCACCTATGAATCATGTATTCTATCCGAAATTGTTGAGCGTACTGAAACAAGGTTATTCAAAAAAACAGCTCTCCAAAGATCTTTTTGCAGGTATTATTGTGGGCATTGTGGCCTTGCCCCTGGCCATTGCTTTTGCGGTGGCATCGGGAGTTTCGCCCGAGAAGGGTTTGATAACGGCCATTGTGGCAGGTTTGCTGATCTCGCTCCTGGGAGGCAGCCGTGTACAAATTGGCGGTCCCACCGGTGCATTTATTGTTATTGTTTACGGCATTGTACAAAGCTACGGGCTGGATGGCCTGATTATTTCCACCATTTTGGCTGGTATCATACTGGTTGCCTTTGGCCTTCTTAAACTGGGTTCACTTCTCAAATTTATCCCGCACCCGCTCATTGTGGGCTTTACAAGCGGTATTGCACTGGTCATTTTTACCACACAAATAAAAGATGCACTCGGGCTTCACATTACCGATATGCCATCCGAGTTCATCGAAAAATGGGGAACCTATTTCTCTCACTTAGGTGAAACCAGCCTGGTGGCGGTGGGCATTACACTGGCAACCATCCTGATTTCTGTCTATTTCAAAAAAATCACGACCAAAATCCCCGGCTCATTTGTGGCCATCATCCTGGTAACTTTAGTGGTACAGATTTTCAGCCTGCCCGTTTCGACTATCGAATCCGTTTTTGGTGACATTCCCAAATCCTTTAGCCTTACTTTTCCCAACATCGACTTCCAACAACTACACATCTACCTGGCGCCGGCGCTAACCATAGCCTTGCTGGGCGGCATCGAAAGTTTGCTTTCGGCAGTTGTGTCCGATGGTATGATTGGTGCCAACCACCGCTCAAACACCGAGTTGGTTGCACAAGGAATTGCGAACATCATTACCCCGTTTTTTGGCGGAATTCCGGCCACAGGAGCAATTGCCCGCACCGCAACCAACGTAAAAAACGGAGGCCGCACACCTGTTGCAGGCGTTGTTCACGCCATCACGCTGCTGTTTATCATGCTGTTTTTCGGACAGTGGGCCAAGCTGATCCCCATGTCATGTCTGGCCGGTATTCTGATTGTTGTTTCCTACAACATGAGCGAATGGCGCTCGTTTGTCAACATTCTGAAAGGCTCAGCATTCGATATCCTGATTTTGCTGGTCACCTTCCTCCTCACCGTTTTGGTTGACCTGACTTTTGCCATCCAGATTGGCATTGTGCTCTCGGCCTTGTTGTTCATGAAGCGCATGGCCGATGCCGGCGCCCAACCCGGCTTTGAAGTTGATTCGGATGTGCTCGAAAATTACTCCGGCCTTCCCAATGAAATCGGAATTTACGAAATCAGCGGCCCATTCTTTTTCGCCTCGGCCAAGCAATACAGCTCCACCTTAAAGTCAATCGGTATTAAATCGAAGGTGCTCATCATCCGGATGCGCCATGTACCGTTTATCGATTCAACCGGGATGCACAACCTGAAGGACGTGGTGAAAGAAGTTCAGCATGTGGGGACCAAGGTAATCCTTTCCGGGGTACAGCCCAACGTGATGAAAGAACTGGAAAAAAGCCGCTTTTTTGATTTGTTCGACCGCACCAATGTGTTTCCTGCTTTCGACCAGGCACTGAACCAGGCCACTCAGCTATTGGAAGAAATAAACAAGACGGCTTCATCTCATCACTGATAAGCAATAAACTTGGTTGGGCAATTGATGATAAAACCGGTAGGGGCATAGATTGCCCTTACCCGGATCACCGTTTCGCGGAAAGACAAGCTCGCTGCGTTTATTTTTTTCCTAATTTAGCAGAGCATAATCAGGCCGCAAACCAACCAACATCCTAATAGATCATGAAACTTTTTATTGCTATCCTTTCCATCTTAATCTTTTGTTCGGGACGCGTATTGGCCCAGGAACGTTACCTGGAAGAAATCACCGACTCAGTGTCCATTGAAACGTTTACCTATACCAATAAAGACAACACTCCGCTGGACTTGGACCTTTACCTGCCTGGTTTCGACAACGAGATTGACCGTCCGGTATTTTTATATGTGCATGGAGGTGGTTTCTCGGGTGGCAGAAGAGATGAGCCCAACATTCAGGAATTCTGCAAAAAGATGGCCCGCCACGGCTATGCGGTGGTGTCCATTTCGTACCGCCTGACCCGAAAAGACACCGGCACCGGGTTTGGCTGCGACTGCCCGGCTGCCGAAAAATTGGCCACTTTTGAGGCTGCCGTTTCAGACTTACAGGATGCTACGTTTTTCCTGATTGAACACCGGGAACAATTTGGGATCAACCCGCAACAGATCATACTTTCGGGCAGCAGCGCCGGGGCAGAAACGGCGTTAAACGCCGCGTACGAAGCTCCCTTTTGCTATGGGTTGGATTCTGGCCCCGTGGCCTATGCCGGGGTGGTAGCCATGGCCGGAGCGATTCCGGATACCGCGAAAATTTATGCAGAATCAGCCATTCCCTCCCTCCTTTTTCACGGAACCTGCGACAATCTGGTGCCCTACGGAACAGCGCCCCACCGCTATTGTTCGGAAGATCAGCCGGGCTACCTGATGCTAAATGGATCGCAGGCCATAGCCGAAAAACTGCGCAAGCTGGGGAAACCTTATTGGCTGCATACCACCTGTGGCGGCGATCATGCGCTGGCCGGTACGCCCATGAACCAATATTTTGATGAAATCATCCGGTTTTGCCACGACTTTGTCCTCAACGGCAAAAAAGATCAGATCCACACCATTCTTCCCGGGGAACATTCCTGCGACTACCCCGCCTTCAACTATTGCCAGAATTAAAAACACATAGCTCATGAAATTCAAATTTTTCCTGATCATGTTTGCACTTACCGTCAGCAGCAGTTATGCGCTCGACATCAAAGTAATCAGCTACAACATCCGGTATAACAATCCGGATGACGGTGTCAATGCCTGGCCAAACCGCAAAGATGAAGTCGTTGAGCTGCTGCGTTTCCACGAGGCCGACGTGTTTGGTCTGCAGGAAGCCTTGCTGGGCCAGATCAACGACATTGCCGCCTGGATGCCCGGATTCGATTGGGTAGGCGTTGGCCGCGACGACGGTGTAAACCGGGGAGAATTTTCGCCCATCTTTTACAATTCAAAACGTTATCAACTGAAAGAGCATGGCTGGTTCTGGTTGTCCGAAACGCCCACTGTACCCAGCAAAAGCTGGGACGCTGCCCTCCCCCGCATTTGCACCTACGTGCTGCTCGAGGATTATGAAACCCGAAAAAATTTCTGGGTGTTCAATACCCATTTTGACCATGTTGGCGAAAAAGCCCGGAAAGAAGCAGCCAAACTGATCCTGAAAAAAATACAGGACCTGAACAACGACAAACTGCCGGTCATCCTGACTGGCGATTTTAACGCCACCCCCGATGACGACCCGATCAAAGTGATCGAACGGCGTTTAAACGACAGTAAAAAAGAAGCGCAAACACCCCCCTACGGCCCGGATGGAACATTCAACGGGTTTGATTTCAACAGTCCGCTTGAGAATCGCATTGATTACATTTTTGTAAACCGAAAAGTGATCGTGAAAAAGTACGCGGTTTTATCAGATTCCAACAATCAGCGTTATCCGTCAGACCATCTTCCGGTGTTTACCGAACTTTCCTTTTAAGCAACTTCCTGAAAAACAGAAACAACCTTTTTCCTGCAACGGGAGAAAGGTTGTTTTTTTCGTCATTTTTCTGAATAAGGGCATGAACAAAACAAGACGTTCGATGTCACTCTGGTTATGGAATTGGATTACCTGATTACCGGACAGGGCCTTGCCGGAACCTTGTTGGGTTTTGAATTGATGAAAACAGGACAACGAGTGCATTTTATCGATGCGCCCGTTTTTCAGAAAGCCTCCAGCGTGGCGGCAGGATTGATCAATCCGGTAGTATTTCGCCGCCTCAACAAAAGCTGGCTGGTGGATGAGCTTTACCCGCACATGACGGAAACCTATGCTGAATTGGAAAACCTGCTGGGGCGTCGTTTCTTCTTCCCGATGAAAATATGCAAAGTATTTGGGCAAGGTGAGGCTGACTTCTGGAGAAAAAAATCGGTTGAAAATCAACTCGAACCGTATGTGACCGTTGAACCCGATTTTACGCCCCGGCCGTTCCTGAACCTGCCGTATGGCTGTGGTTGGGTTGAAAAAAGCGGACGGGTTGATCTGCCTGGCTTGCTGGATTCTTTCAAAAAGCATCTTCTGCAGGGTAACTTATTGCAACCGGAAATTTTCGATTTTTCGAAACTGGAAGTACATCGGGACGGCATCCGGTATAAGGATTTCGAAGCCCGGAAAATCATCTTTTGTGAAGGGCACAGGGCTTCACAAAACCCGTTCTTCGGCAACATCAAATTCAGGCACACCAAAGGCGAAGTTCTTGATCTGACGGTCAACAATTACCAAGCGGACAGCATCTTAAACAAGGCCTGCTTTTTTATGCCTGCCGGCGAAAACCGTTTTCGGTTGGGCGCCACCTACAACTGGGACCAGCTGGATGAAATCCCCACAGAAAACGGTAAAAACGAACTGACTTCCAAGCTGGAACATATATATACAGCAGACTACCGAATCAGCGGCCACCGGGCCGGAATACGCCCAACCACACACGACCGCCGCCCGGTGATTGGCATGCACCCCGGCGATCCGGCAGTAGCAATCTTTAACGGGTTGGGTTCAAAAGGCTGCCTGCTTGGCCCGTACTTCGCCCGTCAGTTTTCGGACTATCTCACCGGCAATACCGGCCAACTTCACCCCGAAGTTGACGTGGCACGGTATTTTGGCGCAGAACCTTAAACGCGGCGGTGGAACAAAATCCGAATACCTTGCGTTTGACCGGATGCGTGACAGGTAATCAACACGTTAAACGTTGGAGAAATCATTGGATGAAAAAAACGCTTCGCATACTTTACAACCTCCTAAAATGGTCCATCCTTTCCTTGCTGTCACTAACAGCAACGTATTTGCTGATAGCTGTTGTGCTGTCTGTCATCCCGGTCAACCAACACGAAAAGCCAGTTGAGGGGACTGAAATTTACCTCTTATCAAACGGCATTCACCTGGCCATTGTGCTTCCTGTGCAACACGAACTGAAGGACTGGGGCACCGACATTTGGATAGACAGCCGCATTGCAAACCGGGTCCGATGGATCAGCTTTGGTTGGGGCGATAAAGGTTTTTATTTCAATACGCCCGAATGGGCCGACTTAACGATTTCCACTTCGCTCAAGGCTTTGTTCTGCCAAAGCCCCGCAGCCATTCATCTGAATTATTACAGCAATTTGCAGGAGAATGACCGATGCAAAAAAGTCGTGGTCACTTCGGCACAATACAAAGACATTGTTTCTTATATTGAAAACAGTTTCAGCCGGGATATTCAGGGAAGCCCCCTTCGGATTAAAGGCTTTCAATATAGCGAATTCGACTCGTTTTATGAGGCAAACGGGTCGTACAACCTGTTTTTCACCTGCAACACCTGGACCAATAGCTGCCTGAAAAAAGCCGGGCTGCGTGCATCGCTATGGACGCCGTTTGACCGGGGAACGCTTTACCAATACCGGGAATCATGCAAATGATCAGACATCCGTTTTCACCCAAAATTGGTTTATTGAACTGAACATGAATGCTAAAAAGCTCATAGAAAAATCAGTCCGAATTTTATACCTTGTGATTCTATTTTAAACCAACCAAATCATGAAGAAAAAGCATATTGATTACAACGTCCTGCTCATGGCCCTGGCAATTGTTGGCCTGTTTTCCTGTTCAACTTCCGAACCCACCGACCTGACCAAGGTGGCTATTATTCCCCAACCCGTTTCGGTAACTGCCGATGGATCGGCCTTCGAACTATCGGACAAAACGGTGCTTTACGCTCCTGAGGGCTCCGAACCCATTGCACAGGTTGGCCGATATTTGGCTGAAAACGTCACCCAGGCCACCGGCTTCAACATCCGGGTTGAGCCAACTACTGATACACCGGCAAAAGGCATTTACCTGACACTGGCGGCTGACAGCGAACTGGGAGAAGAAGGCTACCAGCTCACCATCAACAAAAAAAAGATGACCTTGACGGCCAACTCTCCGCAAGGACTTTTCAGGGGCACGCAGACAATCCGCCAGCTTTTGCCCGCGACACCAGCCGCTTCGTCCGGTCAGTCCAAATCACTGCGAATCGCCGGGGGGTACCATTCGCGATTATCCCGAATATTCCTACCGCGGGACAATGCTCGATGTAGCGCGCCACTTTTTCAGCGTTGACGACGTAAAACATTACATCGACCTGATGGCTGCCTACAAAATGAACACGTTGCACCTGCACTTGTCCGACGACCAAGGCTGGCGAATAGAAATTAAATCGTGGCCCAACCTGACGGCCATTGGAGGCAGCACCGAAGTTGGCGGTGGCGAAGGTGGATTTTACACTCAGGAAGAATATACCGGCATCGTGAATTACGCAGCTGAACGGTTCATCACCATCATCCCCGAAATTGACATGCCCGGGCACACCAATGCTGCTTTGGCTTCGTATGCCGAATTGAATTGCGATGGCAAAGCCCGCGATCTGTACACCGGCACCGATGTGGGTTTCAGCACACTGTGTACCGGCAAGAAAATTACTTACCAGTTTGTTGACGACGTGGTTCGCGAACTGGCCCGGCTAACTCCCGGCCCGTACATCCACATTGGCGGCGATGAGTCGCACGTCACAAAAAAAGAAGACTACATTCCGTTTATCGAACGCGTTCAGGAAATTGTTCTTTCGCACAACAAAACCATGATTGGCTGGGACGAAATTACCCTGGCCAAACTCGACAGCCGCTCGGTGGCTCAATATTGGGCCAGTGCCGAAAATGCCAAGAATGCCATCGCACAACAAGTGAAGCTGATTATGTCGCCGGCTAAGAAAGCTTATCTCGACATGCAGTACGACTCCATCACCCCGCTTGGCTTGCATTGGGCCGGTTATATAGAAGTGGACACCGGCTACAACTGGGACCCGGCAGCCTTGGAAGAAGGTATTGGCCGCGAACACATCCTGGGCATCGAAGCCCCCCTATGGACCGAAACCGTCACCAACCGGTCCGAACTGGAATTCATGGTTCTTCCGCGCCTGCCAGGATACGCCGAAATTGGCTGGTCGCCTGCCGCCGCGCGAAACTGGGACGAATACAAAAACCGACTGGCCCAACACGGCAAACGATATGATGCCCTCGGAATCAATTATTACCCATCGAAATTGGTTCCGTGGATTTCAGAATAAAATCAACAAAAAGCCGCCACTTAATTATAAATTAACAGAAAATAGTTTGCTTCACTTTTATTTTATCGCTATACTTGCAGCTCGAAAAAGAAATGACATGTTTAACAAATTCGGACATTACGGCCATCATTGCAACATCCTATATACCGGTAGGCCGTAATTCTTTTGTTTTGTTCTGAAAATATTAACCCAAAGAAGGCTTACCGAGAGGTAGGCCTTTTTTTATTTATCACAAATATGACACAATTGAAGATTGCAATCCAAAACAAAGGTCGTTTATACGAAGACTCGATGGAGTTGATCAAAGAAGCTGGTATTAAATTTTCGTTGGGAAGCAGCCGGGTTTTGCTGGCATCGGCCAAAAACTTCCCCATGGATGCGCTTTTCCTGCGCGACGATGACATTCCGCAAACCGTGGCCGACGGTGTGGCCGACATCGGCATTGTGGGCGAAAACGAAATGCTGGAGAAAAAAGAAAACGTGGTCATTGCCAAACGACTGGGCTTCAGCAAATGCCGCCTTTCACTGGCCATCCCAAAGTCGGAAGAATATGCCGGTGTGGAGTGGTTCAACGGGAAAAAAATTGCTACCTCCTACCCTGTCATCCTGCAGGATTTCCTGGACAAACACAACATAAAAGCTGATATTCACGTCATTACCGGTTCAGTGGAAATTGCTCCCGGAATTGGTCTGGCCGATGCTATTTTCGACATTGTCAGCTCCGGGTCCACGCTGGTGAGCAACCGGCTGAAAGAAGTGGAAGTGGTCACGGCTTCGGAAGCGGTGTTGATTGCCAACCCAAACCTGAGCGAAGCAAAAAAAGCCGTCCTGGAAGAACTCATCTTCCGCATGGAATCAGTGCAACGCGCCGAAGGGAAAAAATACATTCTGCTGAACGCTCCCAATGATAAGATTGAAGAAATCTCAGCCATACTTCCCGGCATGAAAAGTCCGACCGTAACCCCCTTGGCCGAATCGGGCTGGAGCTCACTGCATTCGGTCATTGCAGAGAATGATTTTTGGGAAATCATTGGCAAACTGAAAGCCGCCGGAGCGCAAGGCATTCTGGTCGTCCCGATCGAGAAAATGATTTTTTAATTGCAGCGATTGGCGAAAATTGACGGCCATGAACAGTGAGCCGTTAGACCTTCCAAACAAATAAAAGAACGAACATGAAAACATACATCAACCCGGAAGAAAGCAGCTGGCCGAAGGTACTGGAGCGTCCGCAGTTCAACCTGCAGGAACTGAACCGGAAGGTTGGGGACATTTTGAATGATATACAGGCTAACGGAATGGAAGCGATACGCCGATACACCGAACAATTTGACGGTGTGATGGTTCCGGAGTTGCTGGTGAGCAGCCATGAAATTGACGAAGCTGCTGCACAAATTGACATCCGGTTAAAAGAAGCCATTCAGCAGGCGGCTGACAACATCCGTACATTTCACAGCATCCAGCACCCCGAAATCCGGAAAACGGAAACAACGCCGGGCGTGGTTTGCTGGCAAAAACCGGTTGCCATCGAAAAAGTAGGCTTGTACATTCCGGGAGGTTCAGCACCCTTGTTTTCAACCGTGCTGATGCTGGCCATCCCGGCACGAATTGCTGGTTGCCGGGAGATTGTGCTCTGCACCCCGCCCGACAAAAGCGGGAAAATCCATCCGGCCATTTTGTATGCCGCGCAACTGGTTGGAGTCACCAAAATTTTCAAAGCCGGAGGCGTTCAGGCAATCGGCGCTATGGCTTACGGCATCGGGCCGGTACCGAAGGTGGACAAAATATTCGGGCCCGGAAACCAGTACGTGATGGCAGCCAAACAACTGGTTAGCCTCAGCCATGTGGCCATTGACATGCCTGCCGGCCCCTCCGAGGTAGCCGTAATGGCTGACGAAAGCGCCGTACCTGCCTTCATTGCTTCCGATCTGCTGTCGCAAGCCGAGCACGGCCCGGACAGCCAGGTGGTTTTGGTCACGAATTCCCGGAAATTGGTGATTGAAGTTGAACAGGCGCTTGAAGAACAACTCAGCCAACTTAGTCGAGCCGCGATTGCCCGCCGTGCCCTCGAAAACAGCGTCGCCATCGTCTTGGACTCCCAAGCAGACATGATCCGGCTGATCAACGAATATGCGCCGGAGCACCTGATCATCTCGATGAAGAATTATGCTGAAGTGGCCGAAAAAATTATCAATGCCGGTTCGGTATTCTTGGGAAACTACACCCCCGAAAGCGCGGGCGACTATGCCTCCGGGACAAACCACACGCTGCCAACCCACGGCTGGGCACGTTCGTTCAGCGGGGTCAACCTCGACAGCTTCATGAAGAAAATCACGTTCCAGGAAATCAGTCGCGACGGCTTGCTAAACCTTGGCCCGGCTATCGAAATCATGGCAGCTGCCGAAGAACTCGATGCGCACAAAAACGCAGTGACGTTAAGGTTAAAGTCGATTGAAGACAGTGGGAAACAATAGAATACGGTGGGAAACATTGAAAACCGTTGAAAATAACGCACACAATTCGTGACAAAGACTATGAAACTGGAAGATCTTGAAATATATCTGTTATCGATGCAAGTAAGCGATGAAATTTGGAACATAGTCATCCAATGGCCTTTCTTTGAAAAAAATGGAATTGGGAAACAATGGACTGATGCTGCAGACTCCATTAGTGCAAATATTTCAGAAGGTTACGGAAGATTATCAGTGAAAGAAAACAAGAGGTTTTGTATGATTGCCAGAGGCTCACTTTACGAAACAACAACATGGCTCAATAAATCGAGCAATAGAAAACTCATTGATATTGAAATTTTCAACTCGCTTAACAAAAAAATTACAGACTTAAATGTCAAATTATGAAATTATATCCAATCACTTGATCGACGGATATTGAAAGAAAACAACAATAAAACATAGACGTCCGTGGCAAAGTGTCACACCAACAACTGTTTCCCTTTTTCCATTGTTTTCGATTGTTTTCTACGTCAGTCAAGTACAATCGTGTTAAAATGCTGAATTATGAACTTAGACAAACTCTTACGCGACAATATCAGAAACCTGAGACCCTATTCCTCTGCCAGAGATGAGTTTTCGGGTGAGGCAATGGTTTTTCTCGACGCCAACGAAAACCCCTTCAACCAGCCGTATAACCGTTACCCCGATCCGTTGCAGCGCGAACTGAAAGAAAAAATTGCCGGACTGAAAAACTGCAACGTCGATCAGATATTTTTGGGAAACGGCAGCGATGAACCCATCGACCTACTGTTCCGCGCCTTCTGTGAACCCGGACAAGATAATATGGTGACCATCGATCCCACCTACGGCATGTACCAGGTAGCTGCTGACATCAACAACATTGAAATCCGCAAAGTAAAACTGAAGGAAGATTACAGCTTTGTTGCCGAAGAGTTGCTGGCCCGTGCAGATGAGCGCACCAAACTGGTTTTTGTTTGCTCGCCCAACAACCCGACGGCCAATCTGCTCGACAAAGCCGAAATACTGAAACTGATCTACGGGTTCGACGGGCTGGTGGTAGTTGACGAAGCCTACATCGACTTCGCACCCGGCGCAAGCCTGCTGCCTGAACTCGGGCAACACGAAAACCTGATCATCCTGCAAACCTTCTCGAAAGCCTGGGGAATGGCCGGGATCCGACTGGGAATGGCCTTTGCATCGCCGGAAATCATCCGTATTCTCAACAAAATCAAATACCCGTATAACATCAACATCCTCACCCAGCAAAAAGCATTAGAATTGCTGGAGCTGGAGGAAGAAAAAAACAAATGGGTGGAATTGCTGATTGAAGAGCGGCAAAAACTGGCAAACAGTTTGGAAAAATTCCCTTTTGTGGTGAAAGTTTTCCCTTCGGACGCCAATTTCCTGTTGGTAAAAATGCACGACGCTCGCGGTATTTACGAGTACCTGGTTGAAAACGGTATCATCGTGCGCGACCGCTCCAAAGTGGTTTTGTGCGAAGACAGCCTGCGCATCACCGTTGGCTCGCCCGAAGAAAACGCGATTTTGATTGAAAAACTGAACGACTTGATTTAGAGGCTGGGCAGGGTCATTCCGAACTTCCTGCCCGACTGGTCAGGCGGGGTTTCGGAATCTCCATCCAGTTGCAGATCCTGAAACAAGTTCAGGATGACAGTAACAATATATTTGCAAGAAGTTATGAAGAAAGCCTTATTTATAGACCGCGACGGCACCCTGATTGTGGAACCCGCTGACGAACAAATCGACTCGTTGGAAAAACTGGAGTTTTTGCCAAAGGTTTTTCGCAATATGCATTTAATAGCAAAAAACCTCGGTTATGAGTTGGTAATGGTGACCAACCAGGATGGACTGGGGACCAGTTCATTTCCAGAGGATGCCTTCTGGCCGGCCCACAACAAAATGCTGAAAACGCTGGAAAACGAAGGCGTCGTTTTCAATGACATCCTGATCGACCGAAGCTTTCCGTACGAAAATGCCCCTACCCGCAAACCCCGTACCGGACTGATGGGCAGCTACATGGACGGCAGCTACGACTTGGCAAACAGCTTCGTCATCGGCGACCGGCTCACCGACATCGAGCTGGCCAAAAACCTAGGGGCCAAAGGCATTCTTCTCAATGATGGATCGCTGGCTGATCAGCTGAAAGACAAAGGTCTGGAGCCGTATTGCGTTCTCCTAACCTCCGACTGGGACGAAATCTACGCCAAAGTAGCTGCTCCCGAACGCACGGCCACCGTAGAGCGGAACACCCGCGAAACGCAAATCCGTATTGAACTGAACCTGGACGGTACAGGCAAAGGAAACATCCACACCGGCCTGGGCTTTTTCGACCACATGCTTGACCAGATAGCCCGCCACGCTGGAGTTGATCTCACCATTCAGGTAAACGGCGACCTGGAAGTGGATGAGCACCACACCATCGAAGATACCGGTTTGGCGCTGGGTGAAGCCTTCAAGCTGGCGCTGGGCGACAAACGCGGAGTGGAGCGTTATGGCTATTGCCTGCCGATGGACGATTGCCTCTGCCAGGCAGTCATCGACTTTGGCGGGCGCCCCTGGCTGGTTTGGGATGCTGAATTCAAACGCGAAAAAGTAGGCGACATGCCCACCGAAATGTTTTTCCACTTTTTCAAATCGTTTTCCGACACTTCACTTTCAAATTTGAACATCAAAGCTGAAGGACAAAACGAGCATCACAAAATTGAAGGTATCTTTAAGGCCTTGGCACGCGCCATCAAAATGGCCATCCGTAAAGATGTGTTTAACTTTGAGCTGCCATCAACGAAAGGAGCATTGTAGAATTAACCACAAAGAATCTTAATGTAAAATAGTTGAATAACGGAATAAAACGAGTCATATTATAATCCTTAGTGCCCTTAGTGACTGAACTTCGTGCTCTTTGTGGTTAAAACAACACATATATGAAAAGCATCAAGCCCTTACGCGAAAAGAAAAATACAGCCATACTGCTGATCCACTGCCCCGACCGGCAGGGAATTTTGGCTACGGTTACCGAGTTCCTGAACAAGAATAATGGCAACATTATCTATCTCGACCAGTACGTTGACCGCGCTCAAAAAGTATTTTACATGCGAGCCGAGTGGGAATTGGAAGGTTTTGCCATCCCGGCCGCAAAAATTGGTGAGTATTTCGACACCCTCATCGCCTCGAAACTGGAAATGAACTGGAGGCTGTATTTTTCGGAAGATATTCCGCGCATGGCCATCTTCGTATCAAAAATGTCGCATTGCCTGTTCGATATTTTATCAAGATACACAGCCGGTGAATGGGATGTGGAAATTCCGGTTATTGTGAGTAACCACGAAGATATGCGCCCGGTGGCCGAACGCTTCGGCATCGAGTTCCACTATTTCCCGGTGACCACCGAAAACAAAGAGGAACAGGAAGCAGCTGAACTGGAATTGTTGAAACAGCACAAAATCGATTTCATCGTACTGGCCCGGTACATGCAAATACTGTCGAAAGACTTTGTAGCGCACTACCCAAACAAGGTCATCAACATCCATCACTCGTTTCTGCCGGCATTTGCCGGGGCCAAGCCCTATCATGCAGCGCACGAGCGCGGCGTAAAACTGATTGGCGCCACCAGTCACTACGTTACCAGCGACCTGGATGCCGGTCCGATCATCGAGCAGGGCGTCACCCAATGCAGCCACGTGGACACGGTGAAAAGCCTCATCCGCAAAGGCCGCGACCTGGAAAAAATAGTCCTTTCCAATGCGGTTTTCAAACACCTGCAGCGTAAAGTGCTCGTGTATAAAAATCGCACGGTGGTGTTTAATTAGATATGGGTTATTCGTTATTAATAAATTCTATCATGAAGTTTCTCTCTGTCATCCTTGTTTGGATAACTTTTGCCGCACAGGCACAAGTACCGGTCAGGGAAATTCCGTCCGATTACGGTTATATCGTAAAAATCGGCCAGCAGGCTCCCGATTTTTCGGCCCAATCGCTTGATGGCAAAACCATCCGGCTGTCCGACCTGAAAGGGAAAGTCGTCATGTTGCAATTCACTGCCAGCTGGTGTTCGGTGTGTCGCCGGGAAATGCCCCACATCGAAAAAGAAATCTGGCAAAAAAACAAAAACAACCCGGATTTTGCCCTGTTCGGGGTTGATCTGGACGAACCACGGGAAACGGTGGAAAAATACACGAAGCAAATTCCAGTCACTTACCCGATGTTGCTCGACCCAAAAGGCAATATTTTTTACAGCTATGCTGAAAAAGGCGCAGGTGTGACCCGCAACGTCATCATCGACAAAAACGGCGAAATCGTTTTTATGACCCGTCTTTTCAAAGAAGAAGAGTTCGAGGAAATGAAGGAGGTGATTAAAGAAAGCCTCTTCAAATAGTATTCAAGTGCATAAGTACATTAGTTCATTCGTACATATTCAATAGAAAGCCGAGTGCAGCAAATTAATTCATTATGAAAACTTATCGTGAATTTATCGCATGGCAAAAAGCCATGTCTTTTGTTACCCTGACATACAAAACAACACACTCCTTCCCGAAAGAAGAGATGTTTGGATTAACATCACAAATCAGACGGTCGTCGGTATCAATTCCGAGTAATTTTGCAGAAGGTTTTGGCAGAAAAGGGAATAATGAATTTCTCCGGTTCATTCGGATTGCAATCGGATCATTATACGAATGTCAAACGCAACTGGAAATAGCACGTAACATTGAATATTTCGATCAGGAACAATTTGATTTCCTGCACAATAAAAGCAAAGAAATTGAGGCGTTATTAAGAGGCCTTGAAAAGAAACTGGAAATGTAAATGATTTAGGAACATCTGTTTTTATGGACTCATACACTTATGAACTGATACACTCATGAACTCAAAAACTATGAACATCGTAATCATAAAATACAACGCAGGAAACATCGAATCGGTCAGCAATGCCTTGCTGCGACTGGGTGTACAAGCTGAAATCACCGGTGATCACGACAAGATACGGGCAGCCGATAAAGTCATATTTCCGGGAGTGGGCGAAGCCAGCACAACCATGGCTTTTCTGAAAAAAGAGGGGCTCGACAAGCTCATCCCGTCACTCACACAACCAGTTCTGGGCATCTGTCTGGGACTGCAACTCATGTGCAGCCACTCCGAAGAGGGCGACACTCCCTGCCTGGGCATTTTTGAAGAAAAGGTGAAGCGCTTTCAACCTGAACCGGGAATGGAATATGTTACTAAAGTGCCCCACATGGGCTGGAACAGCATTGCCCAACTGAAAAGCGGCATTTTCGATACGTCTCTCGAAGAGCAGTACGTTTATTTCGTGCATTCGTATTACGCCGCAGTAGGCGAACACACGGCTGCCGTTTGCAACTACATCAACCCGTTTAGCGCTGCCCTGAACAAAGACAACTTTTACGCCACCCAGTTCCACCCGGAGAAAAGCGGACCGGTTGGGCAGAAAATCCTTGAGAATTTCCTGAAGATTTAAGATCAAGGATTATTGATTAACGATTTTAGAAGAATCTCAAAAATCAACTATGACGCCCAAAGAATTAGAAGAAAGACTAATCAATTTTGCAGTCCAGGTTATTTTATTTTTGGATAAAATTGAACCAACTATTGCCGGGAAAAATCTGATTGGTCAATTATCCCGGTCAGGAACCTCTCCCGCTTTAAATTATGGAGAAGCACAAAGTGCAGAATCTGGCAAAGATTTCATTCATAAACTAAGAGTTGTATTGAAAGAATTGAGAGAAACACACATTTGTCTTAAAATTGTTGATCGCGCCAAAATTCATCATGATCTGAAATTATTGAACTTCCTTTTAAAAGAATGCAATGAGTTGATCTCAATTTTTGTAAAAAGCATTGAAACATCAAAAAAGAAACAATCAGAAATCAATCGTTAATCCATAATCTTAAATCCATAATCTTAAATCAAATGATCATCATCATCCCGGCTATCGACTTAATTGACGCCAAGTGCGTTCGCTTGTCGCAAGGCGATTACAACCAGAAAACGGTTTATAACGAAAACCCGCTCGAGGTGGCCAAAATGTTCGAAGACGCCGGCATCACCCGTCTGCATTTGGTTGATTTGGACGGCGCCAAAGCAAAGCACATCGTCAACTACAAGGTACTGGAATCGATCGCTTCAAAAACCAGTTTGGTGATTGACTTTGGGGGCGGTTTGAAAAGCGACAAGGACCTGCGCATTGCCTTCGAAAGCGGAGCCCAAATGGTGACCGGTGGCAGCATAGCAGTGAAAGACCGCGAAACTTTTCTAAGCTGGATTGAAACTTACGGGCCTGACAAAATCATCCTGGGCGCAGATGCCAAAGACAAAAAAATTGCCGTAAGCGGCTGGCAGGAAGTGTCGGAACTGCCCATCCTGGATTTTATTGAAAGCTATACCAGCCGCGGCATCCGGAAAGTTATTTCCACTGATATTGCCCGCGACGGCATGCTTACCGGCCCCAGCATCGATCTCTACAAAGAGATTTTGGAACAATTCCCCAACCTGGAACTGATTGCCAGCGGCGGCATCGCCTCGATGAACGACATACACGAACTGAACGAAATGGGCGTCCCCGGCGTAATAACCGGCAAAGCCATTTATGAAAATAAAATTAGTTTGGAAGAAATTGAGAAGTACATCAGTGCATAAGTACTGGGTGCATAAGTCCGAATAGATTCAACCTATGTACTCATGGACATGGAACTTATGAACTTCAACCCGAAACTTGGAACTTAAAACTTGGAACTGCCAAATGTTAGCAAAACGAATCATACCATGCCTGGATATCAAAGACGGTCAGACCGTTAAAGGCGTAAATTTTATCAATATTAAAAACGTGGGCGACCCCGTTGAGCTGGGCGCATTGTATGCCGAACAAGGGGCAGACGAGTTGGTTTTCCTCGACATCACTGCCACGCACGAAGGCCGCAAAACCTTTGTGGAATTGGTAAAACGCATTGCCCGCGAAATTAACATCCCGTTTACAGTAGGCGGTGGCATCAGCGAACTGAAAGACGCCGATGCACTGCTGAGCGCCGGCGCCGATAAAATCAGCATCAACTCATCGGCCGTGCGCAACCCCAAGCTGATTGATGAGCTGGCGCTCAACTTCGGGAGCCAGTTTGTGGTGCTGGCCATCGATGCACGCGGCGACGCAACCGGCCATTGGACCGTAACGGTAAACGGAGGCCGGATCCCCACCGACAAGGAACTTTTTTCGTGGGCCAAAGAAGGTGAAAACCGCGGGGCCGGCGAAATACTGTTCACCTCCATGAACCACGACGGGACCAAAAATGGCTTTGCCTGCAACGAGTTGGCCCGGCTGGCCGACAATCTGACCATCCCGATCATCGCCTCGGGCGGCGCCGGAAACATGGACCACTTTGTGGAGGTGTTCACCAAGGGTAAAGCCGATGCCGGACTGGCAGCCAGCATCTTCCACTTCAAGGAAATTGCCATCCCCGACCTAAAAGCATATCTTAAAGAAAAAGGAATTGTTGTACGATAAAACAACCTACACACCTGACAATCAACCAAATTAGATGAAACCGGCAACAAATCACCGATTGCAGGAAGAATTAGTAAAATATCATTCAAAAAAATACAATACCAATCATGATTAAAACGCTTGATTTTTCAAAACTGAACGGCCTGATTCCGGCCATTATTCAGGACAATACCACGTTGAAAGTATTGATGCTTGGTTTCATGAACGAAGAAGCCGTGAAAAAAACCGAAGAAACCGGTAAGGTGACATTCTTCAGCCGCACCAAAAACCGCCTGTGGACCAAAGGCGAAGAGAGTGGTAATTTCCTCAACGTGGTTGAAATCATGAGCGACTGCGACGACGACACGCTCCTGATTAAAGTCAACCCCGTTGGCCCAACCTGCCACACCGGCGCCGACACGTGCTGGAACGAGGAAAACGAAGAAAGCGACCTGATGTTCCTCGAATATTTGCAGGATTTCATCGACCAGCGCAAACAGGAAATGCCTGAAGGTTCGTACACCACTTCGCTGTTTCAGAAAGGTACCCGTAAGATTGCACAAAAAGTAGGCGAAGAAGCCGTAGAAACCATCATCGGCGCCATGGCCAACGACGATGAAAACTTCCTGTACGAAGGCGCCGACCTGCTTTACCACTTGATTGTATTGCTGGCCCACAAAGGCTACCGCATCGAAGATTTGGTAGGCGAACTGAAAAAGCGGCACAAGTAGTCGGCGTTGGAAAATCGATGATAGGGACGGGCCGGAAAAGACATTTTAAGCCGATTAGCGGCATCCAGAATTTGTTAAGACTTGTGAAGCCATCCTTCAAAAAGAACGCAGATATCGGCATAAGCGGTTCTTTTCCCTATCTTCGCACCCTAATTTGAAACGAATATGCAACGGATTATCGCTGTATTTCTGTTTTTGTTGATTTTTGCAGGCCAGCAGCATGCGGCAGAAATGCCAAACGAGGCGAAAAAGGTCAGGTATAACTATCTGACTTATGTCCCTGAAAACTACGACAGTTTAAAAAACGAACTGTTGCCCGTCATCTTTTACCTGCACGGGCGCTCGGCATCGGGCACCGACCTGAACCGGGTCAGACGATATGGTCTGCCGTTTTTCCTCGACAGGGGGAAAAAGCTTGATTTTTTGGTAGTGGCACCGCAATGTCCGTGGGGAAAAAACTGGGCCAGCGAAAATTGGCTCGACACCATCTATGCCGAAATAAATGCGAAATACCGTATCGACCCCTCGCGGGTCTATCTCACCGGTATGAGCCTGGGTGGGTTTGGCACCTGGGAGCTGGCCAACCGCTACCCGCACCGCTTTGCTGCAATTGCCCCGCTATGCGGAGGTGGCAAAACCGAGTGGGTTGAAAACATGGTACACCTCCCCATTTGGGTGTTCCACGGGGTGAAAGATAACCAGGTTTCGGTTTTCCGATCGGATCGCATGGTAAAAGCACTGAAAGACCACGAATCGCTGGTGGTGTACAGTCGCCTGCCCGACAAAGGCCACGACATTCACCGCGTGTACGATGACGACCGTCTTTATGAATGGTTTAAGCAGTTCTCACGCAGACCTTTCAACGAAGAAAAGTTGGACAGCATTCAGCCATTGCGTGGATTTCAGATCGCGGAGATTATTTTACCAGAACTCGAAAAAGACAGATTAAAAAAACAAGAACCCGCCAAATCAGGCAGGTTTTGATTTCAAAACGAATAAATTTCTTTTAATCGGAAGAAATGAGAAAGGCTGCAAAGCCGGTTTTTTGTAAACTTGTTGCTTTTGTTCCCGAAACAACCAAATTGCATTTTTCCGATCAGCTATGACAAAACCTTCCCGTCCGCGCATTCTTTTCATTGTCAACCCTAATGCAGGGAAACGAAATGCCCGTCACCTGCATCACCGGCTAAAACCATACAATGCAGAGATTGACATCCGATTTTCCGAACATCCGGGCCACGCCTCCCGAGTTGTTCGGGAAGAACTGGACAATTACGAAATTTTTGTGGCTGCCGGAGGCGACGGTACTGTAAATGAAGTGGCCTCATCTTTGGCCGGGACGGATAAAAAACTGGCGGTGTATCCTTCCGGCTCAGGAAATGGTTTTGCCCGCGAATTTGGCTTTGAAAAGAACATCAACCAGTTGATGACTTCCATCCGGCGAGACCAGACCATCAAAACGGATGTTATCCGGATCAATGGGCGCACGTGCATGCACATCGCGGGAACCGGGTTCGACAGCGCCGTAACCGCTGAATTTGAAACCCTAAAACGACACGGATTCTTGAATTACGCTCTCAGCATCCTGAAAGTGGTTCTCAATTACCGTCCCATAGAAGCGATTATCCAATTGGAAAATGAAACCATCAGCGGACAATTTTTCATGATAAACATCGCCAATACCGGGCAGTTTGGGTACAATATCCGCATTGCCCCCGCTGCCCATCCTGCTGACGGTCGGTTTGACCTCGTACTGGTTTCTGCTTTTCCGCGCTGGTACTTTCCCATTTTCGCGCTTCAACTTTTAGCGGGAAAGCTGCAAACATCATCCTTCGTCCGTTATATTTCCTGCACCAGCGAAATCACGCTGTCAACACCGTTCACCAGCTTTCAAATTGAAGGCGAACCCATCCAAGTCGAATCGCCTGTAAAAATCAGTATTGAGCCAGGCCGTTTGAATGTGATAGACACCGGGCAAACCCGCTTCTGAGTGGTTTACCCAAACAGGTTTTCAAGAAAACCCAACACCGGTTTGCGGTCTTTAACAATGAGAACCGGAATATCTTTTCCAACACCAACCAGTTTTTCCGATGTTCGGTCCAGGATGATTTCGTTGAGTTCGGACTTGATTTTCGAGCCAATAACAATTAGGTCGGCATCATCTTTTACTGCAAAGTTGAATAACTCCTGGGCTTCATCATTTTCTTTGTCGAAGGTATATTGACAAGGAATATGCTGAGCCTCCAATTTCAGATGCTTAATCAGATGCTGATATTCCTTACTATTGTGCTGCTTCAATTCATGCTCAATTTCGGCAAACTTGCCGGCCGACACAAACTCGGGCTGGGCAAAATATTTGATCGGAAAACGAAAAACATTGTGACAAGCCAATTTGGCACCCGTGTATTCAGCTAGCCTGACAGCGGTCTTCAGGGCAATCTCCGAACTTCGGTTGAAATTCATCCGCACATGGATTTTTTTCAGCTCGGGAACAGTTTTCTCGGTAACCAGCATTACCGACGATGGCGTCAGACTGGCAATCTTTCGCACAATGTTCCCTTCACCCTTAAAGCCGATTTTTTTCCCCATCAGGGTCAGACGTACTTCCTCATCACGGGTAAATTCAAGAATTGTCGGAGTGGTGTACCCTTCCTTTACCAGCACTTCGTATTCAACGCCATCCCGTTGAGTGACCAACTGCTGAAATTTCCGGTCGATTTCTTCTTTTACTAACACGGGCAGGGGCTGATCCAGCTCGGGTAATTTTGCCAAAACTTTACGCGGAATACCATGTTCCTGCATCACATGCAAAAAAGAAACACGTTTAGGCTGTAGGGTTTCGGTGATAAAATTGGAATAACGCATCAGCGCATCATCCATATTTGTAAAATCGAGGCAAACTAATATGTGGTCGAATCGGTACATGATAATCTGGATTAATTGTTTTCGTTTATATGATTATGCGGAGGTTTTTTGCTCACCTTTGGATGAGTTAGTTCCCGGGTTCTGATCAATTCGGAAATCGTTTCCTGGTAAGATTTTTTCTTTTTAGCATCCTTCACGTCCATCATGTTGCTGTATTCTGCTTTTAGTCCTTTCAGCAGGCTGTGCACCATCAATATCAGAATGATGGCAAACGGAAGGCCGGTAATGATAGAAGCCGTTTGCAAAGCGCCAAGTCCACCACCGATGAGAAGCACGGCGGCAACAGCCCCTTCAGTAACGGCCCAGAAAATGCGTTGGGCAACCGGGGCATCCAGTTTCCCGCCAGCAGTCAGGCTGTCAACTACCAGCGAACCGGAGTCGGATGAAGTCACAAAAAAACTGATAACCAGGATGACCCCCACAATACTGCTAACGGATCTCAAAGGGAAATTTGACAAAAACACAAACAACGAAGTTGCCACATTTTCCTTCACAGCGGTAGAAATATCAGCTAAGCCATTTATCTCCAAAAAGATGGCCGAACCACCAAAAGCTGTAAGCCATAAAAAAGTAAGAATGGTAGGAACAATCAACACGCCCAGAATAAATTCCTGCAGGGTTCGTCCCCTTGAGATGCGGGCAATAAACATGCCCACAAAAGGCGACCAGCTGATCCACCATGCCCAGTAGAATACAGTCCAACCGTTTTGCCAACTACTTTGTTGGTACGATTCGGTCCAAAAGCTTTGCGAGAAGAAGTGCTGAACGTAGCTGCCTATATTTTGGGTAAAGGAATCGAAGATAAACATCGTTGGCCCAATCAAAATCATAAACAGCAGAAACAGGGCGCCAATAATAATATTTATCTCGCTTAAGCGCCGAACACCGGCATCCAGCCCGGCAACCACCGAGGCTGTGGCCGCCAGCGTAATTCCGGCAATCAACAACACCTGAGTAGTTACCGTATCGGCCAAACCAAAGAGGTGATTTAGCCCGGCGCTGACCTGCTGTACACCCAGCCCCAGCGAAGTAGCCAGCCCGAAAAGCGTGGCCACCACAGCCAATACATTGATGACTTTACCGATAGGCCCGTGAATTTTTTTCCCTAAAACAGGATAAAAAACCGAGCTGATGGTCAGGGGCAATTTTTTATTGAACGCAAAAAAGGCCAGAGACATGCCCACCAAAGCATAAATGCCCCAGGCATGGAGGCCCCAGTGCAAGAAAGTAAGATCCATCGCCAGCTTGGCCGACTCCAACGTTTTCCCTTCACCTATCGGAGGCGAAACAAAGTGACTGATTGGCTCACCCACACTCCAGAACAAAATTCCGATACCCATCCCGGCGCTGAACAGCATGGCAAACCAGGATCCCCGCGAAAATTCAGGGCGTGCCCCTTCGCCACCAATTCTTATTTTGCCGTATTTGGTAAAAGCCATGGCAAAACAAAAGAAAAGAAAAAAGTTGACTGCCAAAATGAAAAACCAACCGGCATTGTCGGAAATAGCGCTCTGAATGGTAGAAAATATCTGATCCATCGGTTTTCCAACAATCAGCGTAATGGCAATAAAGAATACAATAAGAATGGCCGAGGGCCAAAACACAGGACCGTCAACATCAAAATACTTTTTTGTACTAACATGATGGTCAACGATCTCCAGGTCTTCCTTTTCGTCTTTCATACGTATATGCGTTTGTTTGAAATCATTACTACAGAACCAAATCGAAAGTTGCCTTTTGTTCGCTATTTTGCTTTATTTCTGGCTACTTTTTTTCTTGATTTGCAAAATACCGGTGATCCAAAGTTAAAAATCTTTGCGGGCATCACCGCCCATTTACGGCTCCAATTTCAGACAAAAAAACCACCCTCTCATCAAACAGAGCATACATCTATTTGATAACATGAACAATAACCCGACTTAACTAAACAACACAAAGAATTGTTCACTAAAAACAAACCTTTTATTTTTGCGACAGTAAAATCCATCAACAAAAACCAAACAATCCGATATGAAAGCAATATTTCGATTCACTCATTTCTTCCTGTTCATCTTCATGCTTTTGCCAGATATAAGTGTGTATGGACAAGGCACCGATGATGACTACCTGAAAATTGGCGGAGCCGTACGCTTCAATATCATTCAAACCTGGTACGAAAGTGAGCCATCCCAGCTGAATACGGCCATGACCTGGGACACCTGGCGTTTAAACATTGACGCCCGGAAGTCGGGTATCGACCTTAGCTTTGAGTATCGCTTCTACCCCACTTTCGGCACACATTTTATTCATCACGGGTATATGGGCTATGGTTTTTCCGATAAGCTGTACATGTCGCTGGGCGTTTCGCAAGTCCCTTTTGGCATTCAGCCTTTTGCGTCACACTCCTGGTGGTTTCAAGGACCGTATTACGTAGGGCTGGAAGATGACTACGACATGGGCATAAAATTTGACTATCAGGCTACTGACAAGCTCAAACTATCCTTTGCCTACTTCCGGCAGGCCGAACCCGAAGGCCCCTTTGCCGGTGGTAATGTCACCTTCGGAAATTCCGGGCCCGGCCGTTATTCGTATGACATTATTCCCGGAAGCGGCGGACACTACCTGCCTTCAACAGGAACCATCGAAACGGTTGATGCCGACATTCGCGAACTGGATCATTTCAATTTCCGCGCAGCCTATCAACTGAAACCCGGCATTGAAGTGGGCGCTTCGGCGCAACTGGGAAGCATATATAACAGCTCACTCAACAAATCGAAAGCAGCTACCGCATTTGCTGCTCATATTGATGCCACCGAAGGACGCTGGAACTTTAAAGGTGAATTTGTAAGCTACAATTACCAGGCATTGGACAATTCGGGCCTCAAGCTCGACCTGGTGCAAATGGGCGCGTACGGATCGGCTTACGATGTGGCAGCAAAAGCCAACATGTATGTGGCCGGTCTGGCGTATTCCATTCCTGTTGATTTTGGGCCGGTGACCAGCCTGCAAGCCTATCTGGATTACACGCTGATTGATAAGTTGCAGGATGCTTTTGCCGACACGCACCACCTCATCCCGGGTTGTATGATCGCCGCCGGAAACATTTATATGTACGTGGATTACGCCATGGGCAAAAACCAACCCTGGCTGACCGATACCTTCGGGAAAGGATTGGGCATGGGAGACCCGAAGGCCGACTGGAACAAACGACTGAACATTAATATCGGTTATTATTTTTAATGCAAATCACATTCGTTTTGAATGAATTTATTACGGGGAGAATCACCAAAATCATCCTGAACTTTGAAGCAGGAGCCATCTTCTCCTGAAATTCAGCAAGAACATGTTTGCAAAAAAATATCTCTCAGCAAAAAGCTCTTCCAAAACAGCTTGTTAAGTTACTGTCAATAAATCAGCACAACAGGCACGGGCGTAAGAAATAAAACTATCTTTGCGCCTCAATTTTGGAGAATATATGCAGAAGATTAGGAACATCGCGATTATCGCGCACGTTGACCACGGCAAAACGACCCTGGTTGATAAAATGATTTATTATTGCAACATCCTGAAAGACCACGAAAAAAAGCAAGAACTTATTCTCGATAGCAACGACCTGGAGCGTGAACGCGGGATTACCATTCTGGCCAAAAACGTTTCGGTAACTTACAACGACGTTAAGATAAACATCATCGACACCCCGGGTCACGCCGACTTTGGCGGCGAAGTGGAGCGTGTACTGAACATGGCCGACGGCGTATTGCTGCTGGCCGATGCTTTTGAAGGCACCATGCCGCAAACCCGTTTTGTGTTGTCGAAAGCCCTGGCACTCGGACTGAAACCGATTGTGGTAGTCAATAAAGTGGACAAGCCAAACTGTCGCCCGGAAGAAGTGCATGAGCAAGTGTTCGACCTGATGTTCAGCCTGGATGCGACTGAAGAACAACTCGATTTCCCGACCATTTACGGATCGGCCAAAGAAGGCTGGATGACCAAAGACCTGGCCGTGAAAACCGACAACATCAGCCCACTGCTGGATGCCATTTTGGAACACATTCCGGCCCCGAAAGAAAACCCGGGAACGCCACAAATGCTGATCACCTCGCTCGACTACTCATCGTATGTTGGCCGAATCGCTATTGGCCGCATTCACCGTGGCGACCTGAAAGAAGGCATGCAAATTGCCCTGGCAAAGCGCGATGGCTCCATCAAACGAAGCAAAATAAAAGAAATACACACCTTTACCGGACTGGGCCGCCAAAAAGTTGACATGATGCACAACGGCGACATTTGTGCGCTGGTGGGAATCGAAGGCTTCGATATCGGCGACTCTGTTTGCGATATTGAAAACCCGGAACCGCTCGACCCGATTGCCGTGGACGAACCGACCATGAGTATGGTGTTTACCATCAACGATTCGCCTTTCTTCGGAAAAGAAGGAAAATTTGTGACTTCGCGCCACCTGAAAGACCGTTTGGAAAAAGAATTGGAAAAAAACCTGGCGCTGCGTGTGGAACAGGCAGAAACGGCCGACTCGTTCACCGTTTACGGTCGCGGCGTGCTGCACTTGTCGGTCCTGATTGAGACCATGCGTCGCGAAGGTTATGAAATACAAGTTGGCCAGCCAAAGGTGCTTTTCAAGGAAATTGGTGGCATCAAATGTGAGCCGATTGAAGAAATGCATGTGGACGTGCCGGATGAATTCTCCGGGAAAGTGGTTGAAATGGTTACTATCCGGAAAGGTGAGATGCAAAATATGGAACGCAAAGGCGACCGCATCCACCTGGAATTCCTGATCCCCTCGCGCGGCATTATCGGCCTGCGGACCAACATGCTGACAGCCACTGCCGGCGAAGCCGTTATGACCCACCGCTTTATTGAATATCAACCCATGAAAGGCGCGATTGACGGGCGCAGCAACGGATCGTTGATTGCCAAAGAGCCGGGAACTGCCTTTGCCTACGCGCTGAATAAATTGCAGGATCGCGGTCGTTTTTTCATCGAACCGGGACAAGAAGTTTACGAAGGCATGGTGATCGGTGAAAACAGCCGCGCCGACGATTTGGTGGTGAATATCACTCAATCCAAAAAACTGACCAACATGCGTGCTTCCGGCTCCGATGACAAGGTACGGCTTGCCCCGCCCATTGTTTTCAGTTTAGAAGAAGCACTTGAATACATCGGTAATGACGAATACCTGGAGGTAACGCCCAAATCGCTGCGTATGCGTAAAATCTTCCTGAAAGAAATGGAACGCAAACGCGGGGGAAAAATCCCTTATTAATTCTCACTGTTAATCAATGGATTAATCAACTCAACCCGTTGAGTAACCAATAAGATAAAAGGCAATGAACGACAGTTGACCACTGTTTTTCATTGCCTTTCTTTTTTCTTGAAGCAGCTCTCTTCAATCTTCCAATACTCAACTGGGGAAAATCCCCCAAACACAATGTATTTTACAACACAATTCCGGGTTATAGGCTATTCAACATTTTTAATGATACTGATTTATTGTAACTTCCTTTGCAAGAATAAACAGTTTCTAACCACAAAAACAGCCGAATATGGAAACCAAAAGAACATGCTCAACAGCGGACACAACATTAATGGCTTGCCAAAGGATTGCCCAGTCATTCAACGAAAACATTTTTGAGTTGGCACACATCCGGACCGATTGGACCCAAGAATATGCACAACAACTCAAATCCAGAATAAAAGAACTACGAGCCAGTTATATCCCTGCCGAATCAACCAAGGAAACACTGAAACACAAGCACGCCCACACCCTCCTGATTACCTCACTGAAAGACATCAGCCTACTGCGTGCACTAATCCGGGTTGAATTTAAGGACGACCCGAAATTTGTAAAAAAAGCTTTTGAGGAATTGGGATACAACGACCTGTTCAGCGAAGCCAAAAACGGCGATTACAACAGCCTGTACCGGTTGATGGAGCGTTTCAGCACCAACCTGACGCCCGACATCCGCGAAAAGCTGATCAGCAAAACCATCCCGATTGCTATGATTGACCGGATTGTAACCTATTACCAGGAAATGAAGGCCAATGAAGGGTGCTTTGAACTGATTCACGACAACAAACAGCTGGATCAGGAGGCGAAGAAAAAAATCAGCGAAATATATACCGAAATAAAAGACATCTGCCGGATAGCGACGGCCTATTACATGTTGGATGCGGTGAAGCGTGACCAGTTCTGCTTTTTCCGCGTGTTGCACGGATTGAACCTGGAGCTCCCGGAAACCGTTTACAATAAGTAAACGTGCTGATTGAGCCGGAATTTCACTTCTGGCATTGGATGCTGTGGTTTCTCTTAAAATGATGCAGCCCTGCATGGTCTTTTTCAACCGTGCAGGGCTTTCATATTTCTGACAAACAAATGTTCCGGCTTATTGCATTTTATAATTTCTATTGCCAGCCATTGACCATTTCTCTTTTTGCCGAACCGAAACTAAACTTCCGGTTCTGAGGAAGCGCCCTCATCGTCACCAAAATCTTCATCCGTGGTTTCACCATAAGCTTCTTCTGCCGCATCTTCCTCTTCCTCCTGGCTTTCTTCGTCAAAAGCAGAAACCGGCATGGGTTCCGGCTGTGGCTCAATACGCTTCAGGTGCGGAGGTAGTTGTTCGGGCGTTTCTTCCTGAAAATATGGAAACACATCCACGATATTGCTCAGGCTCATGGCCGTAGTGTGGTAAGGTACCAAAATGTACGATAGGCCATCTTCCAAACGCTGGAAAGCCTCTTTGAAATCATCGGCAGCAACCAAAAAATAATTGTTCACTTTTTTTTCCTTGCCGGCCTTTTCGTCAATGGTAACAATGGCAATGCGGGCTTTGTACCAAAACTCGCCGCTTTCGGCAGGAAATATTTCGATGATGTTCGATTTTTTGATGTTGTCGATATGAAACTCACCGCGTATCATCTGCTGCATTTGCTGAATGATCCGGGCTTCGGCATCGGTAAACGAAACCGCGTCAACCAGGTATGATTCGCCCACTTTTCGCTCGCGGCCGTCCTGATCGACTTTCACATATTTCACTTTGACTTCAAACCAAGTCTGCATAATTCGTTTTTTTAAGTTGACCTGCAAAGATATTTGCTTCTTTGAGCCATCTTCATTTTTTCGAAAATAGTTTTCCACATTTTTACAATACCAGAAAGATAACCAACTCCCTTCAGTATTCTCAGGCACATTTTTCAGAAAGCAAACATTCAGTAATGCCTGTCTGTTTGGCTATTGCACTTATATTTTTCTGATACTGGTTCTACTAACACACCACGTCAATAAAAACCAATCGGACTTAATGTGCGTACATGCAACAAACCAAATTCGTACACCTATGATTATTGGACTTCTGAAAGATACGTTGCCTGAGCGCCGGGTGGCACTATTGCCAACCAACGTGAAACACCTGGTAGATCGTAAAACAACCATTCTGGTTGAAACCGGGGCAGGCGCCGAAGCCTTTGCCGACGATAGTGCGTACTCCGAGGCGGGCGCCAGGGTCGTTCAGCGAAACGAGGTTTTGGAACAGGCAAATCTGTTGGTGCAGGTTGCCGAACCCGACGTCAGCCTTCTCGACCAGTTGCAACCTGAACAAATCTGGCTAAGTGAATACAAACCACTCTGGCATATATCGCTGGTAAAAAAATTTGCAGACCTCAAGCTTACCAGCTTCAGCATGGATACCATTCCGCGCACCACCCGTGCACAGGCAATGGATGTGCTATCATCGCAGGCTACGGTGGCCGGCTACAAGGCAGTGCTTGACGCGGCCATCCATTTACCAAGTTTCTTCCCCATGTTCATGTCGGCCGCCGGGACCATTCGCCCGGCCAATGTGCTGGTATTGGGCGCGGGCGTTGCCGGATTGCAGGCCATTGCTGTTGCCCGCCGCATGGGCGCGCAGGTAGCAGCTTTTGATGTTCGTTCGGCCGTGAAAGAAGAAGTGATGAGCCTCGGGGCCCGGTTTGTGGAAGTGGAAGGCGCCAAAGAAGATGATGCTGCCGGTGGCTATGCCGTAGAACAAACCGAGGAATACAAGAAACGCCAGCAAGAAGCTATCAACCAACATGCCGCAAAAGCAAACGTAGTAATATGCACCGCCCAAATCCCGGGACGAAAAGCACCGCTTTTGATATCGAAAGAAGTTGTGGCCGACATGCAACCAGGATCAGTTATTATCGATCTGGCCTCGTCAACCGGCGGAAACTGCGAGCTGTCGGAAGACAACAAAACCGTGGTCAAACATGGGGTCACCATCATTGGGCAGTCAAACTACCCGACGCAAATGCCCAAGGACGCCAGCAAAATGTTTGGCACCAACGTCAGCAACTTTCTCGAACTGCTCATTGACGATGAAGGCAACCTGCACCTCGATTTCAACAACGAGATCGTGCGGGGCACCTGCATCACCCATCAAGGCGAAATTTATAACGAACGTGTTAAATCCGTAACAGCATAATCATGGAACCAATACTTCAGTTTTTCTTTACATACAAAGAAGCAATTTTCATCATTGCCCTCTCAGTTTTCCTGGGCATCGAAGTGATCTCGAATGTCCCCTCGGTACTGCACACGCCCCTCATGTCGGGCGCCAACGCCATCAGTGGTGTCATCATTATTGGCGGCATCATCCTGGTTGGCCATGCCGATGCATCACAACTTTCTGCTGAATTAATCCTTGGAATACTGGCCATCATTTTTGCTTCCCTCAACGTCGTAGGCGGTTTTGTAGTGACCGACCGGATGTTGGAAATGTTTAAAAAGAAGAAAAAATAGGAGGGCACAATGGATCAAGTAATCGGAACATTAAATGGCGCGCCCTTCACCCTGGGTGAAACCCTGCTGGAATTAAGCTACCTGCTGGCCGCCCTGCTTTTTGTGTTTGGTTTGAAGTTACTGAGCCACCCCGAATCAGCGCGACGCGGCAATCTATGGGCTGCCGCAGGTATGTTTTTGGGAATGCTCACCACCCTGTTGTTGCACAAAAACGAAGAAGGTTCAGGCATTGCACTGGCCAACGTGTGGATTATCCTGGCAGCAATCGGAGTTGGTTCCGCAATTGGATGGATCGTGGCACGCAAAATAAAAATGACGGCCATGCCGCAGCTGGTTTCCCTCTACAATGCCACAGGCGGGGCAGCATCCATGCTGGTGGCACTGCTCGAGTTTCCCAATGCCGATATGAATAACCGGGGCTCAGTGTTGGTAACCTTGCTGGGACTGATTATAGGAGCGGTGGCCTTCAGCGGGAGCATGATTGCCTACGGTAAGCTGGATGGAAAGGTAGGCGACATCCGCTCTGGCCTGGTGAAATACGTCAACATCCTGCTCATGATCATCACGTTCGGCCTGGCCGCCTTTATGATGTTCCCGGGGCAAATACCCGTTCAGCTAAACTGGGCCATCTACCTGCTAATGGTGCTTTCTCTTGTTTACGGGGTCATGTTTGTAATGCCAATTGGCGGGGCCGACATGCCTGTAGTTATTTCATTGCTCAACAGTTTCACAGGGATTGCAGCCGCCATGGCCGGGTTCATTTATCACAACCAAGCCATGATCCTGGGCGGCATCCTGGTTGGCGCTGCCGGTACCATTCTCACCGTTTTGATGTGCAGAGCCATGAACCGTTCGTTGCTGAACGTGATTGTCGGCGCTTTTGGTGGTGGAACAGCTTCAGAAGGTAAAGAACAGGGAGAGATGAAAGAAATCACCATGAGCGATGCCGCCATCCTGATGAGCTATTCCCGCAATGTGGTGATCGTACCCGGTTACGGACTGGCAGTGGCACAGGCGCAACACGTGTGCCACGAACTGGATGAACTACTGGCCACCAAAGGTGTAAACGTACGCTATGCCATTCACCCGGTAGCCGGACGGATGCCTGGACACATGAACGTGTTGCTGGCCGAAGCCGATGTTCCGTACGAGCAACTGGTGGAGATGGAATCTATCAACCCCGACATGCCCAACACCGATGTGGTGGTGGTGATTGGCGCCAATGATGTGGTTAACCCGGCAGCCATTACCGACCCGGGAAGCCCCATTGCCGGAATGCCGATCATCCAGGCACACGAAGCCAAGCATGTGATTGTGATGAAACGCGGCCGTGGCAAAGGTTACGCCGGCATCGAAAACGAGCTATTTTTTAATGAAAAGACCCGGCTGCTCTTTGGCAATGCGAAAGACACCCTCCAAAAACTGGTTACCGAAATCAAAAGTTTGTAATAAATCCAATATCTGATTATCTCAGCGCAGGCACAAAAGCATCCGTTCGGGTGCTTTTTGTAATTATCCTGATCGCGGGAAATATCGGTTTTAAACCATTTCATAATCAGTGGCCACCGATTGAAACATGAACGATCAGGAAACCGTATTCAAACATTAAATAAAAGACCAATTAGTATTTTATTTTCAGCCTACCTTTTTTCAGCCTGCTGCATCAATTTTACTCATTAAAATAATCAGCTATGAAAAAGAAATTTGGAAAAATCCTGTCCGGCCTCATTGGTCTTGTGATCCTTATGCTTATCGCACTTATCATTTACCTGACCGCAATTTTGCCCAATGTTGGCAACCCTCCCGATCTGAAAGTTGAACTGACCCCGGAACGGATTGAACGGGGCCATTATCTTGCCCAACACGTAATGCTGTGCATGGACTGCCACTCGGAACGTGATTATTCGCGCCTGACGGCACCGCTGATACCGAATACATTGGGCAAAGGTGGCGAAGTATTCGACCAGAACATGGGCCTTCCCGGACGATTTGTTGCCCCAAACATTACTCCGGCAGAACTATCGGATTGGACCGATGGCGAAATTTTCCGGGCCATCACCACCGGGGTATCCAAAGATGGCCACGCCTTGTTTCCGATTATGCCTTACCCGAATTACAGCCAGTTGGATGAAGAAGATATAAAATCGGTTATCGCTTATATTAGGACCTTAAAACCCATTGAGCACGAGGTCGAAAAATCGCGCCCCGATTTTCCGGTTAACTTGCTCATTAATACTATGCCCAAGCCAGCTAACCTAAAGGCCAAACCTCCCAAGTCGGACCGGATAAATTACGGAAGATACATGGCCACTGCTGCCTCGTGTACCGACTGCCACACCATAATGGGAAGCAACGGACCTGTGGCCGAACCCTTTTCCGGTGGCGCTGAGTTTCGCTTTCCGGATGGGTCGGTCGTTCGGTCGGCAAACATTACCCCTTGCGAAAAAACAGGTATCGGAAATTGGACCGAAGATCAATTTATTGCCCGGTTTAAGGCTTACGCCGATTCGGCTTTCGTGGCCCCTAAAATTGGCCCCGACGACTTCAAAACAGTCATGCCGTGGACTTTCTACGGGAAAATGGAAACCGAAGACCTGAAAGCCATATTTGCCTATTTGAAGTCCTTGTCACCCGTTGAGAAGCAAGTTGCCCTATTTACGGTTTCTGAATGATAAATAACCCGGCATTTTTGTTTAACTTGTGGAAAAAATTAACTACATGTCGCAAGTAAATAAAGATGAATTAGTGCTTATTTATGCGGGAAACCCGGTAAATGCAGTCATGGTTAACCAATTACTGAACGAGAACGGAATATTGACGCACATCAAAAATGAACTGATGGGAACCTTAGCGCCGTGGCAAGTTGCGAGCGGAGGTTACGAACCCGTCGAAATCTTCGTTTTAAGTAAAGACGAAGAACATGCCCAATCAGTTATTTCGGCTTTTAATTCGTCTAGATAAAAAAAAGATTCCAACTGACTGGCCAGTTGGAATCTTTCATCTATGCGAAATTATTCTCTCCGTAACTAATCAGCAAACGACCGTGCTTTGTCTATAGCAGCCTGAATACCGTTTAGATCCTTGCCGCCTGCTGTAGCATAAAATGGCTGGCCACCGCCGCCACCCTTCATCTCCTTGGCCGCTTCGCGTATTATTTGTCCGGCATTCAACCCTTTTTCTTTTACCAGGCTGTCCGAAATCATGATACTCAAACTTGGTTTGCCATCAATTTCGGCGCCCAGCACCAGGAAGAGATTTTCAATCTCCCCTTTCAGCTGAAACGCTAAATCTTTCACCGACTGGGCCGAGTCCAATGCTACTTTTTCTGCAATAACATTAATGCCGTTTACTGTCTGCACTTTCTTTTTCAATTCATCTTTCACCCCGGCGGCAGCTTGTTTTTCGTACGCTTCCAGCTGTTTTTGCAAACGTGCGTTTTCAGCCATCAGGTCTTCTACCGACTTTTTCAGATCTTTGGTATTATTGAATAAGACTCGTGCTTCGTATAGCTCTTCCAAATTTTTGCTGATGAACTCTTCGGCCCTATCAGCCGTAATGGCTTCGATACGTCGAATACCGGCGGAAATAGCGCTCTCTGACGTAATGATAAACTGTCCGATTTGTCCGGTGGCCGGCACGTGAGTTCCGCCGCAAAGCTCAATCGAATCGCCAAATTTGATGACACGGACCGTATCATCATATTTTTCACCAAACAGAGCAATGGCTCCCATCGCTTGTGCTTCAGCAAAAGGAATATGATTCTTTTCCTCCTGTGCGTAATTCTGACGGATAAGCTCATTCACCCGGTTCTGAATTTTTTCAAGCTCTTCTTTGCTCACCTTCTGAAAATGAGAAAAGTCGAAACGCAGGTGGTTGGCATTTACCAACGAACCTTTCTGTTCGACATGGGTTCCCAGGATCTCGCGCAATGCCTGATCAAGCAAGTGGGTAGCCGTATGATTATTGGCCGTAAGTGTACGTTTATGATGGTTGACCACTGCGCGGAAAGTGGCCGACGGATCGGCAGGCAAATCCTTGGCAATATGTACTGTCAGGTTATTCTCCTTCAGCGTATCCAGAATGCTTGTTTTCACCCCATGGGCCTCAATAAACCCCGTATCACCGACCTGCCCGCCCGACTCTCCGTAAAATGGAGTCCGGTCAAACACCAGTTGATAAAACTCTTTGTCTTTTTGTTTCACCTTCCGGTAGCGGGTAATGTGAACATTCGCTTCCAAGGTGGCATATCCCAGGAATTCCACCTCATCAATCTTTTTCAGTTCAACCCAATCGCCGGTTTCCTGGGCTGCAGCATTGCGCGAGCGGTTTTTTTGCTTTTCCATCTCCGCGTCAAACTCAGCACGGTTTACCGTCAGGCCGTTTTCACGCAAGATCAATTCAGTGAGATCAAGCGGGAAGCCAAAAGTATCGTACAGTTCAAATGCATTTTTACCCGAAACCTCCGTTTCTCCAGCACTTTTCGCCTGAGTCATTTCGTCTTCCAACAATCGGATACCGGTTTCGAGGGTGCGTAAAAAGCTTTCCTCTTCTTCATGGATGACCTTTTCAATCAGCACCTGCTGTGCTTTTAGCTCGGGGAAAGCGTCGCCCATATTATTTTTCAGTTCATCAACCAAATTGCACATAAAAGGCTCGCGGAACCCCAGGAAGGTGTAACCGTAACGCACTGCCCGACGCAAAATACGACGGATAACGTAGCCTGCCTTATTATTAGAAGGTAATTGCCCGTCAGCGATGGCAAACGAAATGGCACGAAGGTGGTCGGCAATAACCCGCATGGCAATGCTTTCTTTTTCGTTTTCGCCGTATTTTTTACCGCTCAACCGGGCGATTTCTGCAATTATCGTTTGAAAAACGTCCGTATCATAATTTGATTTCTTCCCTTGCAACACCATGCAAAGGCGCTCGAAGCCCATGCCGGTATCCACATGTTTGGCCGGAAGTTCTTCCAAACTTCCATCAGCTTTTCGGTTAAACTGAATGAAAACAAGGTTCCAGATTTCAATAACCAGTGGATTGTCCTTATTTACAAGCTGGCTACCGGGTATTTTTGCCCGGTCGGCATCATCACGCAGGTCCACATGAATTTCGGAGCAAGGGCCACAGGGACCGGTATCTCCCATTTCCCAGAAATTATCTTTTTTATTCCCGTGCAAAACGCGTTCGGCAGGAAGATGTTTCAACCATAGCGATTTGGCTTCTTCATCCAAGGCCAGGTTATCATCTTTACTTCCTTCAAAAACCGTGGCATACATGCGTTCTGCCGGAATCCCCATCTGGTCGTGCAGGAATTCCCAGGCCCAATCAATAGCCTCCTGTTTGAAATAGTCGCCAAACGACCAATTGCCCAGCATTTCGAACATGGTGTGGTGATAGGTATCATGTCCCACTTCTTCCAAATCGTTGTGTTTACCCGACACACGCAGACATTTTTGCGTATCGGCAATCCGAACTGACTTAGCTGGCTGGTTTCCCAGAAAGATATCTTTAAACTGGTTCATTCCCGCGTTGGTAAACATCAGTGTCGGGTCGTTTTTCACCACCATCGGGGCAGAATCTACAATTGTATGTTGCTTAGAAATAAAAAAATCCAGAAAGGCTTTCCGAATCGCTTTGGAATTCATCTCCATCGTTCCTGATAAGTTTTAAAATTTGTTAAAAAGCGTTTACATGCTGTTGATGCAGACTAGTTAACCGGATAATTAAATTACTTTTGCAAACAGTGCTAACCAGTCTGATTTTAAGACTTGCAAAGTTAGATTAATTACTTAAATTTGTTACATCTGAAAAAAAGAAATTGGTTTTTTATGGCAAAAGCAAAGTACAAATTCAACCCCGAAACCCTAAGCTACACCAAGGTTGAACACAACTTTAAAGCTAAACTTCCCCGCCTGCTGCTTCTTTTTTCCGCCAGCTTAATGATGAGCATCATCATAACAGTGGTTTTTCTTCAGTTTTACGAAACGCCGAAAACCCGGAGCCTGAAGCGCGAAAATCAACGACTGCTGACCCAATACGAATTGATGTTCAAAAACCTGGAGAACGTTGAAAAAGTATTGGCCGACCTGCAACAACGCGATGACAATCTGTACCGGGTCATTTTTGAGGCAGACCCGATTCCGAACTCCATCCGCAAAGCTGGCTTTGGAGGTATCAACAAATACGCGCAACTCGAAAGCCTCGACAACTCGGAGTTGGTCATCAAAACCGCCCGCAAACTGGACATAATTTCCAAACAAGCGTACATCCAGTCCAAGTCATATGATGATGTGCTGAACCTGGCCCTCGACAAGGAAAAAATGCTGGCCAGTATACCGGCCATTATGCCGGTTTCAAACAAAGATCTGAAACGTACTGCCTCAGGTTGGGGATTCCGTATTCACCCGATATACAAAATCCGCCGTTTTCATTACGGAATGGATTTTACAGCACCTATCGGCACCGAAATTTATGCAACAGGTGACGGCATCGTAAAAGATGTACAAACCTCGCGAACCGGTTACGGGCGCTGGGTCGTTATTGACCACGGCTTTGGTTACGAAACGCTTTACGGCCACATGAACGAATTCAACGTAAAAGTTGGACAAGCAGTTAAAAGGGGCAGCGTAATTGGCTATGTAGGAAACGCCGGGACCTCGTCGGGCCCTCACCTGCATTACGAAGTTCACAAAAACGGGAAAGCTGTTAACCCGCAATACTATTACTTCAAAGATCTTAGCCCGCAGGAATACGATACAATGATCGCCTTGTCTTCCAACATGGGCCAGTCTTACGACTAACCACCCAATCCGAAGCTTGTGCCTTACAAGAAACCTACAATAGAAAAGGTATTTTACACCATTGGCGAAGTGGCCGATATGTTTCAGGTAAACACGTCGCACATTCGTTTTTGGGAGAAAGAATTTGATGTACTGAAGCCGCAAAAAAACAAAAAAGGCAACCGGCTGTTTACCCAGGATGACATTGAACACATTAAGTTGATTTACCATTTGGTGAAGGAACGCGGAATGACACTGAAAGGAGTCAAGCAAAAGTTGAAAGATAACAAAGACGATACGATTGAAAACCACGAATTGGTTGACCGTCTGAAAAGAATCCGCCAACAATTGATTGACATAAAAAATGAAATCGACTGATTATTAGTGATTAGTCATTCGTTATCAATGATTGGTGAATGATTATTGATTATTTAGTCAATCATTGTCATGATGATCATTTTTTGATCATTGGAACCTGAAACCCGGAACGAAATCATGCAAATAAGCGAAATTACCTCCTTTATCGAATCGATAGCGCCTCTGGCATATCAGGAATCGTATGACAATGCCGGCTTACTGGTAGGAGCGCCAACCGACGAAGCGGACAGCGCACTGATTACACTCGATGTAACCGAGGCTGTTGTTGATGAAGCAATTGCCGGTGGGTTCAAGCTGATTATCGCCCACCATCCGTTAATTTTTGGTGGAATAAAAAAACTCAACGGCAAAACCGAGCTGGAACGCTGCCTCATCAAAGCTATCAAAAACGACGTAGCGATTTATGCAGCCCATACCAACCTCGACAGCGTAATGGGCGGAGTGAACAGCAAAATCTGCGAAAAGCTGGGCCTGATCAATTGCAAGATTCTGTCACCCATAAAAGGTCAACTAAAAAAATTGGTCACATACATCCCAACCGATCAGGCTGAAAAGGTGCAGCAAGCAGTATTTGAGGCCGGTGCCGGACACGTGGGCAACTATGACTCCTGCGGATACACGCTCGAAGGCATTGGCAGTTTTCGAGGAAACGAAAACAGCAAGCCGTTTGTGGGTGAGAAAGGCAACTTTCACACAGAAAAAGAAACCCGGTTCGAAACCATCTTTCCGGCACATTTGCAGGGAAAGATCATTCAGGCGCTTCTGGCCAATCATCCGTATGAAGAAGTCGCATACGACATTCATCCGCTCGACAATGAATCTCCGCTGGCGGGCATGGGCATGATCGGCGAATTAGCGGAGCCGATGGATGAAATGGAATTCCTTCAATTTACAAAAAACGAATTTCAGTCGTCCGTAATCAGGCACAGTCCGCTACTCCATAAAAAAGTTAAAAAAGTAGCTGTATGTGGTGGCTCGGGCAGTTTTCTGATCCGACAGGCCATTGGCTCAAAGGCAACTGTTTTTATTACCGGCGACCTGAAGTACCATCAATTTTTCGAAGCGGAAGGAAAAATTGTATTGGCAGACATCGGTCACTTCGAGAGTGAGCAATTCACTAAAGAAGTTTTTTATGAATTACTTACAAAAAAATTCCCTAAATTTGCCATCCGTTTATCGGCCATCAATACCAACCCGATTAACTACTTGATTTGAAACAGAAATAACAGCATTCAAATATGAATACACAGTATCGCGAAGAAGACAAAACCGTGCCTATTAGTGAGAAACTAAAAGCGCTTTACGAATTACAGACTGTTGCTTCGGAAATTGACAAAATTAAAACGCTCCGTGGTGAGCTTCCGCTGGAAGTACAAGATCTGGAAGACGACATTACCGGCTTGAAAACCAGGATCAGCAATTACGAAGACGATATCAAAAACCTGGACACATCGATTGCCAACCGCAAAGCGGCCATCAAGGAATCGGAAGCCCTGATTGCCAAATATACCGAACAGCAAAACAATGTGCGTAACAACCGTGAATACGATTCGCTGAACAAGGAAATTGAATTTCAACGATTGGAAATGGAACTTTCCGAAAAGAGGATCCGTGAATTCACCGCTGAATTGTTCACTAAAAAAGAAGCGATCGACTCGTCGAAAACCCAGCTGAAAGAACGCGAAGAGGATCTCGACCGCAAGAAAAAAGAGCTGGATGAAATTACCGCCGAAACGAAAATTGAAGAAGAAAAACTGAAAAGCAAAGCCGAAAAAATCGAAGATATGATCGAATCGCGCTTGCTGACAGCCTTCAAACGGATCCGTAAGAACGCCCGCAATGGCTTAGCCGTTGTAACGGTTCAGCGTGATGCCTGCGGTGGTTGCTTCAATAAAATCCCGCCACAACGCCAGATGGACATTGCCAACCGCAAGAAAATTATTGTTTGCGAATACTGTGGCCGCATCCTGGTGGACAAGGACATCATGGAAGTGGAAGTTGGCGCCGAAGATTAAATTCAAATCCACAAAATACATCGAAAAGGTCGTCTCCTACAGATGGCCTTTTTCTTTTTCCAGTCGTCGAAACTCGTTTATGACAACATATCTTGGGTTTGTGTCCTTATTTTAGCCGGGTTTTATTTGACCGTGCATTGGTAAAACCTTAATTTTGGAAGCACAAAAACCGGTCTGTAGCTCAGTTGGTAGAGCAGCTGACTCTTAATCAGCGGGCCCAGGGTTCGAATCCCTGCAGACCGACCCAATAAAATCAAGCCTTCCAGAGATGAAAGGCTTTTTATTTTTAGAGCGGGTACAACATAGGTACAACAAAAGAACGTTCCAAAAGAATACAAGAGTGGACAAAAAGTGATTGCATTTTTCTCTGATAAATTATTTTAAACTAATTGCTTGTAGAATATTCTTTATAATTTCCATTTCCTCCGTCATCGGTTAAAAAGATTTACATATGATTTGGACCCTTTCTTTTATTTCCGATCATTCCCAAATTTTCTCCCACCCAATTCAACCCAAATTGCACCAAACTGCACCCCCTGTACAATTTTCTTTTGATTGCATCTGCTTTATTTATTAAGTTTAATCCGTCAGAACACGCTGCTGAAAACAAAGAAACAGGAAATGGAAACGTTGATACGTAAAACCGGCCAAATTTTGTACCTACTGAAACTAAGGGTCAGGAGACTGCTTTATTACCGGATTTTCCGAAACCACACCTCTGTTATTGTGTCTCTTTTGGTGTTCTTCCTGGTGATCGCGTTGGCTGTATTTTTCGGTTTTGGTTTTGCCGTCCAAAGCGTAGTTATTTATTCAGCCGCCACGGTTTTGGTGCTGTTTATCCTGCTGTTTTTGATTGGCGCTCACCACGAAGCAAAACGTTTGCAGGGGAATGAGCCAAATTCCTGCTTTCATTTCACCCGCTCCAATATGAACGGCATCTTAATTTCGGAGTTGGGCTTTTCAGAAACGGACCGTGAGAACATGAACCTTGTGCTCAATAACCTTCAGCCCAAAAGTAAAATTGACTTCAAACTGATTTCCGATAACCGGATTGCTGCCGACTACAAAAAGCTGCTAAGAATCCTTCATTTACTGATTATTGGCGGGATCAAAGATTTCAAAAAAGAACAAAAAGAAATGCTCTTTCAGTTCATTGAAGCCAACTTTACTTTGAATGGATCACCGGTAAACCGGGCCAGTTTTAACTCCCGTTTTTCGGAACTGGTCAATGAAAAAGAAGAGGAATTCCAAAACAACCTGGAGCCTTTTCAGAAAACACTTCGAAAATAGACGGTATTTCTCCCGTAATCTTCCCGTAACTCCAGATACCTTCTTGATGATCAATTAAATGCGATCCTATCTTCGCTGATGACAATTTGTTGCACCTGGCAACATCAGTAATCATCAAAAGTATCAATCATGGAAAATGAAATTCTTTCAAAAGAGGTACTGGTCGAACTCAGACAGATCAAAAGCCTTTTGTTTCAAAACAAAGCGGTTTTTAATGTTGAAGACCTGTCGCAGTACACCGGGCTTTCGAAAAGCAAGATTTACAAGCTGCTCAGCAAAAACCAGATTCCAACCGGGAATAATGCCAACATCCGCCAGAAGTTTTTCTATAAAAAAGACATCGATGAATGGCTGATGGGGTTTTCCCAGGAAGATTTGGAAACGGAAGAAGCATTTAACCACTCCCTTTCCCGCAACAGGAAACCGGGCCAATGTTTTTAGGTCATGGACAAGATGCAGTACATCCGGGTCGGGACCTGCTATTTCAAGAAAGTCAATGCGCCGACCATTGCCGGTGACTTCAACGAAATCCTGGTCCCCTGGAATATTGATACCATCAAGCAGGACTATGGCAAGGACTTTATCGGGCGGATTCCCCGGTACGACGGGTTTACCTGCATCCCCGGGCATCTGGCTTACCGGCAGGTTTATTCCGGTTTCTATAACCGCTATTCCCCGCTGAGCCACTTGCTGCAAGAAGGAAAAACACCCGTTTCCCTGTTCTTTGTGAAGCACATTTTCGGAAGCCAGTACGAACTGGGGCTGGATTACCTGCAGCTACTTTACCAAAAACCGGTGCATATCCTGCCTATCCTTTGCCTGGTGTCCAGGGAACGGTCAACTGGGAAAAGTACTTTTCTGAAATGGCTTAAAGCCATCTTTGAAAATAACCTCACCTACCTGACCAACGACAATTTTGGCAGCCAGTTCAATTCGGACTGGACCAATAAACTGCTGATCTGTATCGATGAAGTCCTTTTCAACAAGGAAGAACTGACCGAACGGATCAAGTACCTGAGCACAACCAATTACAACAAGCTGGAAGCCAAAGGAAGGGATAAAGTCGAAATTGAATTTTTCGGAAAGTTCATTCTCTGCAGCAACAACGAGGACAATTTCATTAAAATCGATGCTGCGGAAGAACGGTTTTGGGTACGAAAAATTCCAAAACTGAAGACGGAGGATACGCAACTTTTAGGCAAACTGGTCAAAGAAATTCCGGCATTCCTGTTTTATCTGAGCAGTAGGAAGCTCAGTACCGAAGAAAGCAGCCGGATGTGGTTTCTCCCGCAGCAAATCAGGACAACAGCACTGCTGAACCTTATCAAACATAACCGCAGCCGGGTTGAAAAGGAGCTGGCCAATATCCTGCTGGTAGTGATGGACCAATACGATTTGGATGAAATCGATTTTTGCCCGCTGGATGCCATGTATGCTGTCAACCAGACCAAGGTGAAGACAGACCTGACCCAAATCCGCAGGATCCTCAAAAAAGACTGGCAACTGACGCCCAGGGAAAACTCACTCTCCTATGAAAAATTTATCCTCTGGGGTAAAGGGGAGATCAGCCGCGAAACCGGCACCGGGCGCTTCTATACCGTGAAAAGGGACTTTTTACTTGAAAATTTTGATGAATTGATGAGAGAATAGTATATGCTATTGAAAATAAGAAAGATAATTCATCATCAATAACTCATCAAAGGCTCATCAAAATGAAAAATGATGAGAAAACGAAAAATTACCGGGAACAAAATGATGAAATGATGAAAAAATGATGAGGACTGAATCCCTTGCAGGGAAAGGCTTTCGGCCTGTGTCTCATCATTTCATCAAAAATTTCAGAAAATTTATCCAATTGAAAAAGTTTGCAGAAATGAGAACAGAAAAATCAGCATGTGAAACAGCCAGGAAAATATCAATTATTGAATTTCTGGGAAAAAGCGGGTTCGCCCCAGCAAAGGAAAACCACAAAGAAGCCTGGTATCTCAGCCCGCTCAGAAGCGAAACCCACCCTTCATTTAAAGTATCGAAACTACTTAACCGGTGGTATGATCACGGAGCCGGGGTTGGTGGTAATATAATCGATTTGGTGATCAGGCTGAATAACAACTGCAGTGTCCGGGAGGCGCTGAACATTTTAAATGGCATGATTCCATCTTTCTCTTTTCAACAGCAAAATCCTTTTGCCGTGTTGAAACCGAAAGATGAAATCAAAATCGAAAACGTAATTCCCTTAAAACACCCTGAGCTGATCAGCTATCTCCGCAGCCGGAAAGTTGATCCATCCCGGGCTGCCAGATATGCCCGGCAGGTGTATTATTCGTTGAAAGGTTCGACTTATTTTGCCATCGGCCTGCAAAATGTTTCCGGCGGCTGGGAACTCCGAAACCCGTACTATAAAAATTCCAGCTCACCGAAAAACTATTCTTTGTTTTCAAAATCGAAAACCATGCTTTCGGTTACCGAAGGAATGTTTGACTTTTTCAGCCTGCTGACCTTATATCCCGGCTTGCCGCTGAAGTCTGATTTTCTGATCCTGAATTCCCTCTCTTTTGCCCACCGGATCAAACCGGTAGCAGAAAGTTACTCCAAAACCTGCCTGTACCTGGATAACGACATGGCCGGAAAAAAAGCAACCCAAAAACTTTTGGAAGAGGTGAAGGGCAGCGTGGATCTGTCCGGGGTTTATGCATCAAAAAAAGATATGAACGAACTTTTGGTGACCGGTCCCAGGCGGTTTTGTACACATCTGCGGTAAGCTATTTCGAGATGTGTCTTTGTTGCACAAGACCATCTCGCTTTGCTCCTAAACTCGCAAAGGGAGAAAAATCTACGATTTTTCCTAATGACAAAAACTTGTAATAAGATGAGAACACAATACATTTCTTTCAGGGTAAGCTACATTGAAAAAAAAGCGGTTGCCATGGCCGCCAGAGAGACCGGGTTGAGCACCAGTGAATTTGCCAGGCGTGCCGCCCTGAACCAAAAAGTAACCCTGCGTTTTTCGCCGCAGGAACTCGAGGTTTATAAAAACCTTCACGCCTATCACCGAAACTTTAAATTGATCTCGAACCTGATCAAAAGCCCGCACTATTACAAGAACGAGATGATCCTGCATGAACTGCAGGAAGTCATCACCCTGATCAGACAGCACCTTCAAAAATTTGAACAATGATCGGGAAAGCCAAAAGCATATCGCACATTTCCAACGCAATCAATTATGCAAGGAACAAGATCAAAGCAGAAGAGATCTGCCGTTACCGGCTTGTTGGTGAAACCGGGACTGAAATCGCCAAAGAATTCCGGGTATTCCAGAACCTGAATGCACGGTGCCAGCGGAATGCATTTTCGTTCGTCCTCAGCCCCTCGCGTGAAGACGGGAACCGATTGACAAAATCAGACTTCATAAACATCGCTGAAACGTTTCTTGGTTATATGAACCTTTCGGACAACCAGAGCATTTCGTTCCTGCACAAGGACAGGCAGCACACGCACCTGCATATTTATGTGAACCGGATCAATACAGAAGGGAAGGCCACTAAAGATAACTACATCGGCAAAAAAGCCCAGCGTGTTGCCGAACGGATCGCCCGGGAAATGAACCTGACAGTCGCCCGGGAAGTACAATTGGCAAAAGAAAACAGGTTGAGGCGGGCCATCGACATGGCCCATGAAAAAATCTGGCAACAAAAGCCGGGTAACATTTTTGAATATGCCCGGCTTATGCAGCAGGAAGGCGTTACAACTCATCTGAAACAAGCCTCGAACGGCAAAGTGGTTGGCATGAAGTTCCAGGTCGGGGAAGAATCCATCAAAGCCAGCTCGGTTCACCGCGGATTGAGCGCTGCCAACCTTCAGAAACTGATCAGGCAAAACAGCAGGACAAACCGTAACCGAATTAAAATCTGAAAAACATGAGGGATAATTTATCACAGCGGAAACTACTGGACATTCTCACCAGTGAAATTGAACAGCTTAATAAAACCACCGAAAACATAAAAGCGGTGGCCCCGGAAATTGACAAACAGCTCAAGGAACTTAAAAAAAACAAACTACAGGTTGACCTGAATACCGGCAGGCTGGAGCAAATCATGAAAGATCATGAAAACGCATTACAGAAAAGAGTCGTCATGCCAAGATGGTTTTTAATCTTGATTGGGATGGTGATTGTATTTTTATTGTTGGAGGTGGTGTGGCTGCTTATTGTATAAATTTAATTTAATCCCGGTTTTTCTTGCTGACCGTCAATAATTTTAACAGTCTCTTTCCTGATGTTGTTGTTTGGTACATTTGTTTTGGGCTTGCTTTTCTGTCAGGATATAACATTTCAACCCAGGCATAGTCTAACAGCGGGTCCAGGTATCTTTTTCTGTTACTGGAATGGTTTGTTATTCCCAGTTTCCCGAAAAGCTCGGTTCTTTTTTGGGCAGTTAAAAATAAACCTAGAACATCAGGGACTTTGTTATGAATAGTTGTATTTACTACGTCACTAACACTATCGGACAACGCCACAACGTCCTTTATTTCATTAATTACAAATATTTTATCATGGTCATCAACTTGGTCATTACTGCTTGTGCTAGCTGGCAGAGTTGCAAGAGGGATATGTACTCTGCCCAAGCCTTTGCCATTTGCTCACCAATACTTAATTATTAAGCACTCGATAAAGACAACCTAGGATTTTTTTACTGCAGATGAAAAGCATGGCTCAAAAATAAGCTCGCAAAATGTAACGTTTTTACCTGCAAAAACGTTACTTTTGTCGTCTTTGATGAGGAATATTAGTTATATGAAAGTAGTTGATAAAGTTAGAAACAAGATTGAGAAATTACCAGAAGGCTATGTGTTCGGGTACGATGACTTCAACATTGAACAAAATGAAGAAAGTGCATTGAAAGTGGCCCTTTTTCGTCTTGTTAAAGCAGGGACAATTGACCGACTATCAAAAGGTCGCTTTTATAAGCCTCAAAAGGGAATAGTTGGAAATTTAAACCCTGATGAGTATGAAATTGTCAAAGACCTTTTATTCGAAAATCAAAAACCCATTGGGTACATCACCGGTTATGGAATTTTCAATCGGTTTGGATTGACGACACAGCTATCAAATGTAATTCAAATAGGTACAAATTTTGACAAAAAGCAGATTCAACGAGGAAGATATAAGATCAAATTTGTCAGACAATGGAACACTATTACAAACAATAATATTTACTTGTTGCAATTGCTGGACTGTATCCGGTATATCAAAAATATTCCAGACACAACAGTCAACCAGTCACTTACACGTTTAACGTTTTTGATAAAGGAACTTTCGCCAAAAGATGTCAGGACATTTACCAACTTGTCACTAAACTATCCTTCCCAGGCCCGTGCACTAACCGGAGCACTGCTGGAAAAGTTAAATTATAATGATCTGGCTGATATGTTATATAAAAGCCTCAAGGCGACAACTTATTTTAACATAAACACATCAAACGACCTCATACCAAATAAACAAAAATGGAGGATTCATTAATGTTGCACCAACATCCTGAGTTATTTAGAAGCGCCATAAAAGAAACAGCTGACAACCTGAACATCAGGGATTTTTTCATTGAAAAGGACTACTGGATCTCGTTGGTATTGAGACGCCTTTCCGAAAGTAGATACGTGGATTCAGTTGTGTTCAAAGGAGGGACTTCTTTATCAAAAGGATATAGATTGATTAACCGATTCTCGGAAGATGTGGATATTGCCGTTATCGACTTAGCTGATTCTTCGGGAAATCAATTAAAAACCTTAATCAGAACTGTCGAAAAAGAAATTGCACAGGACCTTGTTGAATCTACAGTTGAAGGAATAACAAGCAAAGGTTCCAGATTCCGTAAATCTGTTTATCAATATCCAGAAATACAAAAGACAAAGAAGCAGGTAACTTATCTCAATACATTAATCGTTGAAATTAATTCATTTGCAAATCCTTATCCCTATTCTAAATTGGAAATACAAAGCCTGATTGGCGAGTACTTTCATAAAAACAACCAGACAGATTTTATCAAGAAGTATAGCCTTGAGCCATTCAAAGTGAACATATTAGATATCAATCAAACTTTCATTGAAAAACTGGTTTCATTAATCCGTTTCTCTTTTGCCGAAAATTATTTGGAAGAATTATCCGGAAAGATCCGCCATTTCTATGATCTATACTTTTTATTGAATGACAAAGATTGCTACAGATATTTTGAATCATCGCAATTCATGCATGATTTCAAAACCGTTTTGACCCATGACCAAGGAGCTTTTGACGAACCTAAAGGATGGAATACCAGGAAAATGAATGAGTCCCCAATATTTAACAACTTTGATAAAATTTGGGAAATCTTAAAGTCCCAGTATACAAAAGAGTTGTCTTTATTGGCATTTACAGAAATACCAGATGAAAGAGAGATTTCACAAAACTTTGGGAAGATCATAAAAGCGTTTGAATGATACATAATTGTACGGGTTGTCAAAGGAAATTCTCCTCAAACCTTGTCACAAAGATGCTTCCATTTTCGAAAGACAGGCTCTCCGGGTTTTCAAAAGCTTCCGGCATAAAGCCATTCATTCCTAAATTGGAAGAGTTGATTTTCCCTTTTCACAGGCCAATTTCAAAAAGACTTAACCTGCGCAGGCTCCTGTTAAAACTTTTTGCAACCCCGCATCAACACCCCCAATTTTCCCATTCATTTTTTATTCCTTTTCCTTTTGAAAATCTTCCGAAAATGAAAGGCCGGTGTTTACAGGTTTGAGAATTCCGGGATGATCCATTTCGAAAACGGTTTACAAAAGTACTTCCATAGCGTCGTCAATCAGGGAGTTGTCCAGCTCTTTCAGATAAGCTTGTGTTACCGCAATATTCTGGTGTCCCATTGACTCGCTGATGATATCGGTCGAGATACCTTTTTGCTTCAAGCTGTTAGCATAACTATGACGGGCAACATAACTCGACAAAGGCTTGTCGATATCGCATAAAGCCGCAATTTCTTTCAACCGCTTGTTGTATCTCTTTAATGTTTTGAATTTCCGATTCTCCAGGTGGGAGAATGCCATATCCTTTTCCAGTAGTATTGGAAAAACATAATCCGTTTGATTTCGTTTTGGTTTGTAATAATCCAGGATTTCCTGCACAGGCGGAAGTATCTTAATCTGAAAGTTTCCTTTCGTTTTGGAGCGGGTATAATAGATCCGGCCATCTGAAATATTACTCCACTTGAGAGTAGCCATATCTGCAAAATTCATCCCCCGTGTATAAAAACTGAAGATAAAATAATTTCGTATATCGATCAAAGTCGGATGCTGACTTAAGTCCAGTTGTGCAACTTTTTGGATATCTTCCAGTCTCAACGCTTTCTTGATTCCCTTGCCCTTAAGCTTTGATATTTTATACGCTTTGAACGGATAAATATCTCCTTTAATACGACCTCTTATGATCGCCGTATTAAAAACAGATCGGATTGACCTCATTTTCACCCCAACTCCACCATCTGTACCACCTCTTGAGCGTAGCCAGGATTCATATTTTTCTAAAAACTCCGGCGTGATTTGATGAAAGGTTAGTTCTTTTATTTTGGAAAATTTCTTAACGGATTTAAGCGTATCAGAGTGAATCCGGGCATTCCCAGTTCTACCAGCCATTTTTTGTTCTGAAATGATTTCTTCCCAGAATGGAAATATTGATCGATTAGCAGGGTTGGTTTTAAGGCGTAATACAACTTCGACATCGGATAAAGTGTAATCAGATTTTTCTTGCTCCAAATCCGTGATAATACTTGTTGCCCTATCAATGAACTTAAGGAGCAACCTGTTTTTCTTTAAATAGTCAGGTGAGTGCTTATTGAACTTGCCTTGCGATTCATCCCATTCTTTCTCTAAAGAAGTATAAGGAGTACGGAAAAATATCGACTTCCGGTCTTTCGTAATTCTTAAATAAACAGGATATTTGCCTGTAGATAATTTCTTCTTTCTCAGAACTGTCTTAATACTAATCATTTTAATTGTCGTTTGGGTACAACATAGGTACAACAAATCAGCAAATAAAGGTAGCTAAATAAGAATTACTGACAAAGTGAAATTTCATAAAAGACTCATAATCAGTTAAATGAGAAATAATGACGTTAAATGAAAAACAAAATACACTTGCTCTTAATCAGCGGGCCCAGGGTTCGAATCCCTGCAGACCGACCGGAAAATGAAAGAGTTGCAACAATCAGTTACAACTCTTTCATTTTTAAAATCACCAGCTTCCACCGGCACCACCGCCGCCAAAGCTACCGCCGCCGAAGCCGCCAAAGCTGCCACCACCACCAAAGCTGCCACCACCACCTGAGAAATTTCCAAAAGAGCCGCCGCGATTGTGGCCTGAACTCATCATACTGCCCATGAGCAACCAGAGTGGCAGGTTACTACCTCCAGTATAATAACTGCGCCTTCGCCTAAACAAGGAGAGGATAAAAATAATAGCAAATATAACGACAATGATGCCTGCGCCACCTCCGCCACCACTTACTTTCTCGTGGTATTCCCCGGCCGAATATTCCTGAGCCGCAAGGGCCATAATCACCTTGGTCCCGTTATACAAACCGCCAAAAATATCGCCAACTTGAAAACGCGGAATCATTTCGTTGTTCACAATATCGCGGTTAGCTGTGGCATCCGGGATGATTCCTTCCAAACCGTAACCCACTGCAACAAACACCTGCCCTTTTTCATTGGCTGTTTTGGGCTTAAACAAAACCACCACGCCGTTGTCGCGGTCTCCTGTCCCGACACCCCATTTTTCACCTAAACGAAAAGCATAGTCGGAAACATCGTAACCATCCAGCGTGGGTACGGTGACAACTACAATTTGCGTGGAAGTTTGTCGTGCAAATTCAGTTAACTCCCCCTCCAGCTGAGTAACTTGCTGCGGATTGAGTACATTGGCAAAGTCGTTCACCAACCTGGGTGGATTTGGCTTCTCCGGAATATCCTGAGCTGAAACTGAAAATCCGATAAATAGGGCTAATATGTACAGAAATTGCTTGATCATTCTTTTCATTTTTCCCCGAATGAGATTTCATCCGATAGTTCATTCATATCATCTTTTTGATACGGAAAGTGCTTTTTGAGCTGCTCCCCGGCCATCAATATTCCTTCAGCCAAACCTTCTGAAAACTGGCCCATCTTGAATCTCCCAACCATGTGCTCCTTGATGTTCTCCCAAAAGTCGTCCGGCACTTTTGCATTTATCCCGGCATCGCCCAGAATAGCAAATTTGTGATCGTTAACCGCCAGATAAAACAAAACGCCGTTGCGTTGTTCCGTCTTGTGCATCTTCAGTTTTTCGAACCAATACGCCGCACAATCCAGCACATCGCCCTTGCAGGAGCCTTCCACATGCAAACGCACCTCGCCCGAAGTGTTCAGCTCGGCAGCCTTAATGGCATCCGTGATTTGTTTCTTTTGTTGTTCCGAAAAAAAACTTTGTACTGACATGATCTTCTTTTTAGTCGAAACTTACCTGAGGCGCTTTTTCTGCCCCCTGCTCTGCTTCGAAGTAGGATTTCTTCTCAAATCCAAAAATATTGGCATAAATATTTTTGGGGAAGGTGCGGATGAAGGTATTGAATGATTGAGCGCTTTCATTAAACTTACGGCGTTCAACGGCTATGCGGTTTTCGGTTCCCTCCAGCTGAGCCTGCAAATCCAGAAAATTCTGGTTGGCTTTCAGATCGGGGTATTGCTCCACCACCACCATCAAACGGCTCAGGGCAGATGTAAGGCCGGATTGCGCATCTTGAAACTGTTGCAACGATTCCGGAGTCAGATTCTCGGGGTTAATATTGACCGAAGTTGCTTTTGACCGGGCTTCAATAACACCTTCCAGCGTTTCCCGTTCGTGCGATGCATATCCTTTTACTGTATTGACCAGGTTTGGAATCAGGTCGGCCCGGCGCTGATAAACATTCTCCACTTGTGCCCAGCTGGCTGAAACTCCTTCATCCATGGTAACCATCGTGTTGTAAGTTCCTTTCACCGATGAGTAGATCACCAAAGCCACGACCACGATAACGGCCAAAATAATCCATGTTTTTTTCATGTTTTTAACTTTTTCAATGATTTTTATTCGTGCTGTAAATGTTGCAAAACTGCCTTAAAGATACCCCATTTTTTCGGGGAATGTCGCAATTTTGTCGCTAGACTATCTTCTTCAAAAGGCGAACCAAAACTTCCAGGTCATGACAAAAGAAGAATTTCAGCTCCAGCTACAAAAAGGCATCCCGACTGTTTTGCCCGAGCCACAGCTCTATGCACCACACATCAACCATGCGCCCAAGAGGAAAGACATACTTTCGTTGGATGAAAAAAAACAAGCGCTGAGAAACGCCTTGCGCTATTTTCCGGCTGACCAACATGCCATTTTGGCACCTGAATTTCTGGAAGAATTAAAAACCCACGGACACATCTATATGCACCGCTTCCGTCCGAGGCATGAAATGAAGGCAAGGCCAATCGGAGATTATCCTTCCAAATCGCAGCAGGCTGCCAGCATCATGCTAATGATTCAAAATAACCTGGACCAAACCGTTGCGCAACATCCGCACGAACTTATTACGTATGGCGGGAACGGAGCTGTTTTCCAAAATTGGGCGCAATATCGCCTGTGCATGAAATACCTATCGGAAATGACCGACAACCAAACACTTGTGTTGTACTCCGGGCACCCGATGGGACTATTCCCTTCCCATCCCGATGCGCCGCGCGTAGTAATTACCAACGGCATGGTCATTCCAAACTATTCGGGTCGCGACGATTACGAACGGATGAATGCCTTGGGCGTGACCCAATACGGACAAATGACCGCCGGATCGTTTATGTATATCGGACCGCAGGGAATTGTACACGGCACCACCATTACCGTAATGAATGCCGCCCGGCTGAAGGGCGCAACGAATATGGCCGGAAAAGTATTTGTGTCATCGGGATTGGGGGGCATGTCGGGCGCCCAACCCAAAGCGGCCAAAATTGCCGGCATGATCGGAGTAGTTGCCGAGGTAAATCCGAAAGCCGTGCAAACCCGCCACGAACAAGGCTGGGTGGATGAAGTTTATGCCGACCTCGATACGCTCATTCAACGGATTGACCGGGCGAAGCAAAAGAAAGAAGCCGTTTCAATAGCGTACCAGGGCAATGTGATTGACTTGTGGGAGAAGCTTGCAGCCGAACATATTCAAATTGATCTGGGCTCTGACCAAACGTCGCTTCACAATCCCTTCTCGGGAGGTTATTATCCGGCAGGATTAACATTTGACGAAGCCAACCTACTGATGGCCGAAAAACCGGATGAATTTAAAGCGGAAGTCTATAAAAGTTTGTGCCGTCAGGTGGCCGCCATCAATAAAATGACCGAAAGAGGCATGTATTTCTGGGATTACGGAAACGCTTTCCTACTGGAAGCTGGACGAGCCGGCGCCAACATTTTCACAAAAAATAAGCAATTCAGGTACCCATCCTACGTGCAGGACATCATGGGGCCACTGTTTTTTGATTACGGATTTGGACCATTCCGCTGGGTTTGCACATCGTGTAATCCGGCAGACCTGGAGATAACCGACCGGATTGCTGCCCGTGTCCTGATGGAAATCAGTCAACACGCGCCACACGAAATCCAAACTCAACTAAAAGACAACATTCACTGGATTGAAGAGGCCGGCAAAAATCAATTGGTCGTAGGCTCCCAGGCACGCATTCTCTATGCCGATGCTGAAGGGCGGATTAAAATTGCCACCGCGTTCAACCAGGCTATCCGAACAGGCGAAATCAGCGCTCCAATAGTCCTGGGGCGCGATCATCACGACGTATCAGGTACAGATTCGCCTTATCGGGAAACCTCCAACATTTATGACGGATCAGCCTTTACAGCAGATATGGCCATCCAGAACGTCATCGGCGATTCGTTCCGAGGGGCCACCTGGGTGTCCATTCACAACGGTGGCGGGGTTGGCTGGGGCGAATCGATCAACGGCGGGTTCGGCCTGACGATCGATGGTAGCGTGGAAGCTGAACGACGGCTTTGCCAAATGCTTAACTGGGACGTAAACAATGGCCTGGCACGCAGAAACTGGGCCGGAAACAACGCAGCCACTTTAACCATAAAACGCGCGATGGCCGAAAACCCAGCCTTGCAGGTAACCATCCCGGTACACGCCGACCGTCAACTGATTGACGGCCTGTTTTAACTCAAATGGTGTCCTTGTATTTTTTCAGGGTGAAGGTGAATGTACTTCCTTTGCCAGGTTCGGAATGAACCGCCAGGGTGCCCCCGTGAATATCAACAAACTCTTTGCACAAGAGCAAGCCCAGGCCGGATCCTTTCTCGTGGTTGGTGCCGTACGTGGAGATCGGATTATTTTCGTTGAATAAGCGCGACTGTTGTTCTCTGGAAATGCCAATACCCGTGTCGGCAACCGAAACCGTCACCCAATCGCCGGATTCCTTTGCCGTGATTGCCACCTCTCCGCCTTCGCGGGTAAACTTGATGGCATTCGAAATCAGGTTGCGCAAAATAAGGCTGGTCATATTCTGGTCAGCATACGCCACATGATCTCCATTTACATCCGACCGTAAACGGATTTGCTTGCTTTCCGAAAGCCTGGAATTCAGCAAAAAGGTGTTGCTCACCAAGGTGCTTAATTCCAACCGCTCAGGCTTATAGGCAATACTGTTCTTTTGACTTTTGGCCCACGACAACAGGTTATCCAGTAAAAAATAAGTACTCTCGGCTTCATCCCGAAGTTCGTGAATAATCTGTTGCCGCAATTCATCCGAAAACATTTCAGGGAAATCTGCCAACTGATCCAGCACATCCTTGAACGCGCCAATCGGATTGCGCAGGTCGTGCCCAATGATCGACATGAACTTGTCTTTTGTCTCGTTCACCCGGACCAATTCATCATGCTGTTCGTTAATTTGCCGGTTTTTCTCCTGCAACAAATCGCTGGCATTTTTGCGCGACTTCATGTAACTAAACATAACCAGAGAGACAACAACCAGCAGACCAACCGTCAGAAACAAAAATTGCGTTTGCGTTTTTTGGCGGTTAATTTGCAGATCCTTGATTTGATTATTTTTTTGCAGAAGCTCAATTTCATTTTGTTTTTCAGACATCTCCAGTTCCGACCGCAATTGGGCAAAATCGTTGGTGCGCTCTTCGTTGTACAACGTATCCGACTTTTGGGCATACATTTTTAGCATGTCAAAAGCTTCTTTGTACCGCTTTTGTTTTTCCAGAACTGCTGATTTTACGGAATATCCTTCCTTTTCCAAATCAATAATCCCGATTTTCACAGATAGGGCCAACGATTCATCCACATCCAGTAAAGCCTCCGGGAGCCTATTCTCAGCCAAATTTATTTTTGAAAGAATCAGCTTGGCATTGGCAATTCCTTCCTGCATTTTCAAGCGTTCAAATACGGCAAAGGCCAGATTTACATTCTCCCGGCTAAGTTGGTATTCGCCCAGCAACAGGTATGTTTCAGCCAAACCAATCCAGCCATAAGCGCTGTAATAATCACCAACCTCTGCGGTTTGGGCAATCTGCAAGGTCAATTGATAATATGATAAAGCCTTTTGATATTCCTTCTTGTCTTTATAAATTTCGCCGATGTTATTGATCACAATAGCCTGCCCCACGAAATCGCCCAACTCACGATACGTTACCAGCGTTCTTTCATAAAATTCCAGGGCCTTGTCATAGTCCTTCCAGGCATGATAATTTACGGCAACATTATTCAGGATGCGGGCAATTATTTGCGGGTTTCCCTCCTTTTCGAAATAAGCTAATGCCTCCAACAGATGCCGTAATCCTTTGGTGCGTTCACCCCTGTTCGTAAGGATCGACCCAAGGTTAAGCTGAGCTGTAGCGGCCCGGTCCTCCAATCCGGCATCCTTTGCTTTTTCCACCGTTTCATGAAACAATTGCACGGCCATATCATATTCCCCGACATTCATATAATAGGCTGCCAACGAGTTCTGCCCGATGCAGGTGTATTCAATATGACGGATTTCATTGGCCAGCTCCAATCCCACTTCCGTATATTTCTTACCGGCTTCGAAGTCGCCCAAAAACAAATAGCCGGCACCAAGCAACAGATTGGCATACGTTTCTTGTTCTTTGTTTTGATTTTCGAGGATGATGGGCATGGCCAGTTTCGCATACTCAACTGTTCTGGCAGGATCGATGTAGGAATATTCTTTGGAAAGTTCGAGGTAAACACGCGCCAATCCTTCTCCTTTCTGTCCGGGTAACACTTGCACAAGGCTGTCAATTGCAGGGGACTGCGCCTTGACGGTTGCGGCAAAGAAGAGAAAGACAATTAAACAAACAAATGAATAATGGAAACGCTTCAATGGGTTTATATTAACATTCGTGCTAAAATAACTTTTATTTGTTTGCTTTTCAAAAAAGAATCAGGAAAACAACAAGCTGTAGGCCCTGTTTATTTCATTTTTCAACTCATCGATCCCAAAACTGCGGCTTTTGCGCAAATATTCCTTCCCTTCAAAAAACACGAGAATGGTTGGAGCAGCAAAAATCCGGTTTTGGGCAGCCACTTCCGGAGCTTCTCCCGAATCGACATAAATGGTTCGTATTTTGGGAAAACAATCCGCCATCATCCCCTCAACTTTTGGCTTCAAAACCTGGCAGATCTGACATTCACCGGTTGAGAAATAGGCCAAAACAGCCGGCTCCAGCTCCACCAACTCACGAAATTCATCCAAAGTGGCAATTTCGGCAAACATCAGTATTGCCCCGTGCTTAGCAAAACCAAGGTACACGCAATCTCCGGGCGAATACCGGCCTCATCCAGTTTTTCGGCGAAAGCATCATTTTCAGTACCCGGATTGAAAATTACCCGGCGGGGTTTCAGTTGCACTACATACTCCATGTATTGCTGCTGGTTTTGCGAGCCAACATACAAGGTTACTGTATCGATGCCCTCAAATGTTTTGGCTTCGGTTTCAAAGGCCACATCTTCAACTTTCCCAGCACGGGGCGCCAGGGCTACCACATCGTGCCCGTGCGAACGCAAAGCACGGATCGCTTTAAAAGAATAGCGCTCAGGCTTCTCACTGGCGCCAATCACCAAAGTTCTCTTCATACTATTTAAAATTTTCAACTATCGTAAAAAAAAGAAGAAAGCCCTTTTTAGCTTTCTTTTTGTATTAAAACTACCGCATAAGCCGAAATTCCTTCTTCCCGACCTTCAAAACCAAGCCGCTCGGTGGTTGTCGCCTTCACAGAAACGGCCTCGGCATCAACGCCCAGCACTTCTGCCAGCGTTTCTTCCATCAGCGGAATAAAATCTTTCAACTTGGGTTTCTGGGCTGCTATTGTCGCATCAATATTCCCAACGGAATAGCCTTTCCCCCGAATCAAATCATACACTTTAGCCAGCAGGATTTTGCTGTCAACATTTTTAAAATCGGAAGAGGTATCCGGGAAATGAAAACCGATGTCCCGCATTTTGACAGCTCCCAGCAGGGCATCGCAAATGGCATGGATTAACACATCGCCATCTGAATGGGCAACTGTCCCTTTTGTGTGCGGGACCAAAATTCCGCCCAGCCAAAGGCTTTCCCCCTCGGCCAGACTATGCACGTCGTAACCAAATCCTACCCGAAATGCCATTAGCGACGCTGGTTACTGAATGCTTCGAAATCGAACGAAAGAGAAAACCGCAATGTGTTCTCCAACGGATGGTTCCGCTCGGTGGGCAACAGGTACGAAAAATCGAGCGTAAACACGTTCAGTTTCAACCCGGCACCAGCCGTTAAAAATTTACGGTTGCCCTTGTTTTCGTGCTCGTAAAAGTAACCTGCACGAAGGGCAAACTGGCGGTTGTACCAATATTCGAGACCCATCGAAATATTTACTTCCTGAAGCTCTTCCTTGAAACCGCCCGGGGCATCGCTAAACGAGCTGAACATACCACCCACCACTGATTTGTCCTGGCTGAAGCCACCGCCAACAATCACGCCATCTGCATCTATGGAAGCCGGAGTAGGAGTTGGCACAAGCAACTTGTTCAAATCCACGGCAAAAGTCAGCGTATTGTATTGATCCAGCTCGGTTTCGTAGGCAACCCCCAGTCGCAAGTTCGTGGGGATGAAGTCCTTTGTCATGCCATCGGTGTATGAAATTTTGTTCCCGACATTGGAAATATTGACCCCGACTGAAAAAACAGATTCTTTCCGGTTGACACGTATTTCGTTGCGGTAGTAAAATGCGATATCCGCAGCAAAGGAGGTTCCTGCATGCGATTCCACACCGTTAATTAATTGGCCACCGGTAAGGTCGGAACGGATGTACCGCAAAGCCACCGAACCGGAAAACTGATCGGACAACAAACGGGTATAAGCCACATCAACGGCAAATTCGTTGGGATTTTGCAAGCCCTGATAGTTGCCAAAATTATCCATAAAAGTGATTTCACCCAACGAAAAATAGAGCAAGGAGGCGCTCAGTGTCTGCATGTCATCCAGTTTCTTGTATCCCGACAAATAGGCCAGGTTAATATCGTCCACCAGGTTACGCAACCAGGGGGTATAAGAAAGCCCCACACCCAATTCACTTTCAATAAAAGCATATTTAGCCGGGTTCCAGTGCTGAGAATTCATATCAGGCGAAGTGGCCACACCGGCGTCCCCCATGGCGCCTGCCCGGGAATCGGGAGCGATGGACAAAAAGGGAACAGCTGTCGAAATTGTGTTTGCCCCCGACGTTGATGTTTGTGCAACGGCCTGTTGCGCCAAACAGCCAAACCCGATAATTGCTGCGATAACCGCTAATCGTTGTTTCATTTTATTCATTTGATTTGTAAAAAGTTGCAAATATAAACCATTGTTGGCGAGTTCCCAAGGCGGGAAAACTAATTTTGAGAACGCACGAGATGGAGAATTAGTATTTCACCCCGCTGCTATTGTCGTAAAATGATCATTCTGCCGGTTTTTGAGGTGGTAGCTCCATCGAGCGCGACCACCACAATCCGGTACAAATAGGCGCCGCTCCGCACCAGCACCTGGCTGTCACTCACCTGCCATACCATCGGGAGGCTTTCGTTGCCAGCTGAACGTAACCGCTCTTGAATGACATCCAGCATACTTCCCGAATAATCATAGATCTCCACCCGGGCATCCAGCGTCTCATCCGGACGGTTGTGCTTAAATTTAAAGTTTGTGAAATCGGACAATGGGTTCGGGTAACAAATAACCTCTTCAATTTCAAGCGCATCGGTAATCCGGAATGTAATTTCTACTTCAGCAGAATTATTGAGTACATCCCACACTTTCAGCCTTAGGGTATGTTCGCCGGCACTCAAGCCGGTTAATGGATATACGAGGGAACCCGAAGTATGGCTATCCATATCTGATAAAAAATAGTCGTTCAGCACCAAAACATGGCTATCGTCACCATCAATAACCGCGGTGATGTCGTGTCCGATGCCGGTACCCACGGTATTGATGCCGGTTTCATCTTCCAAACGCGCATACAAAACAGGATTGGTGCCAACCTCATCTCCCGAACGAAAACGCTCATCATTTAGATAAAGACGGATGTCGGGACCGGCAACGTCATTCACAACATTTGCCGACGGACCACCAAATAAAAAACTGTCCGAATAGCCATTGGCATCGACTAGCCCATTATGAGCGTAGTAGTTGATCTTCCCTGGCGACACAGCGTACGAAACATCTTTGGGGACAACAAAACTAAAACTGAACCTTCCGTTGGTCACCGTGGCCATCCCCTTAAAAATGATGTTATTTCTGACTTTATACGTGAAGGGATCATTGCCCCCATTTCCAAGTGTTTTCACGGTATCCTGCTTGTCGTAAACTACCGGGATGATTTCGCCATTAAAATCAGGGAGCAAATTTCCGGCCTGATCGATGATTTCGCCGGTTACCGTTACGTTGGAAAGAGGGCCGATAGGCTCTGTCATTTCACCGGGTGGGTGTCCGTTTATGGTTTTGGTGACAACCTGGTAATTGGGTAGGGCCAGCCGGAGGGCCGGATCGCCCAGCAAGGTAAAGTTTCGTTTATTGGTGCCGGTGTTGATGCCATTTTTGGTCCGTTTCATCACCTCGCCCAGCGCCAAGATTTTGCCTCCTTCGCCACGGCTAAAAATATGCTTGTAAAATTCACTGTTCAAAATGAAATTGGGGTTCGAATAAACCACACGGGTGGTGCTGAACAAGCCAATGCCACCGCCATACGGGTTAAAAAGAATGTGCTCACCTCCTGAATTTTCATCGCCATCAAACCGGCTAATTTCGCAAGTGGCTGTTACGAAAACGGGCAACCGGTTGAAATTTTGCCATTGGTCGATATCATTAATCCCCAGCACCTTCTCGTGTGCCAGGGCCAATTCGTTGGCATGGCCAATATAATTCAGGATCAGCGCCCCTTCTTTTACCCGATTGTTAATTACTTCATTCACGCCCGGGTACTGGTCGCCGGCCGGCGTTGACTTTTCCGGCCAGGCATCAAAGTAGATTTTATCGGCAAACAAAGCAGGATTGGTCAGATTGACAGCATCAGCCAGACTTTCGGACTGAACCATGTGGGTATTGGCATCCTCGTCATCACCAATAAAGCAGACTACATTCCGCCAGTTACCCAACGAATTGACAGACGAGTAATTTTTGATTTTCTGCACTACAGCCGAAACTTCATCCATTGTCCGGGCCGGTATCCGGCCGATACCCAAATCAATAGCGCCAATATAGTCGCCTTCACCCGGATCGAGCAGCACAAAAAAATCATCCGTCACAAAAGAGGCCGTTGGCAACAATGAATTCTCCGATTGATAGGTCGGGATAAAATTGTAGCCCTTGCCCAGCAAATTTCGGTTATCGTAACTACCATCGCCCAGCAAAAGCACATATTTCAGGTTTCCGCTACCGGCATTGGAACGGTCGTAACACATGCGCAGGTAATTCCGGATACCTGCCGCATCAGGCAAGCCACCGGAGAATTCATTATAAATAAGATCGGGGGTAACAACCGCAACACGCAACTGATCGGATTGCCGGTGAAAATTGGCCAGTTCATGCGCACCTGACAGGAAATCGGGATGGGTGATGATGATCATATCCGGAACGATGTCCTGGTGCAGGTTTTGGTTGGGCACCTCCCCTACGATCTCCGGCTCTGGAATTTCGCCATCCGGATAAAACGCGACATACTCCCGCAGCATGTCCGCAGTTGCCGAGAACTGCACCAAACTCCCCGTCTGTTCATACGGCACCGATTTCGGGTCAACGAAATCCGTCACCTCCCATACCTGCAAATTATTCCCGGGCGAGTTTATCTTAAAGAGTGCCACATTCCCGGGGCCAATTCGTTCGGCATCCCGAAAAAAGAGCGGAGAATGGCCCACCGTCAATGCCCGGAAAAAATTCACCTCGATATAATCGAGCCAACCGCTCGCTGAATTGCCGGCAGCCTGATAACGCAAGTTGAGCGACAAGTCGCGCGTGTCACCATCTAGCTGAAAGCGCGTTTGATTAATTGAAGCGTACGGACCAATCGGATCGCCTGTTTGCACTGACTGAAAGTTCATCTGGGCACGTAATACCTGATCATAATAAACAGCTAACGAGGAACTTCCAGCCGAGCGCCCGGCCCCTTCCATATAAACATTCACCGGCCGGCTATTATCCACATTCTCGAGTACAAAACTATAATCCCTCGTTTGTCCATCCTGGAAACGATCTCCAAACCAGCGATTTCCGGAATGTATCAGATTTTCTTTTTCTTCTTCATACAGCCTGTAATCCAGGAAATTGACGACTTCATGCGTAAACTCAGCCGTTTCGGCAGGCGAACTGTCAACATACCTCGGTGTGCCCTGATCACTCAGGTAATAGCAGGCATAATCAGCATACTCATTTCGCTGATGTTTAAACACGTTGTTCGATTTATAAAAAGTCCACCTTATTGTACCTGTGGCATAGAAAAACAGGCAATCATTGTTGTTTTTATCTTTTCCGTGCCAAACCGGGTTCTGCACCAGGTCGTCATAAAAATCTTCATCATTCATTTTTGGGAGCATAAAGCCGCCATTTCCGTACAAGCAAACTTGCGCCGGCTCTAACCCCCAATTCCGGAGCTGACTGTACGTGACTTTATAAATACCCCGCTCTACGGCCTTCAACTTGATCCACTTCCCGGTGGCCAATACAGATGACGCTTGCCAATTCTTTTGTTTTTTTTCGACTAACTGACGTTCCTCATAATACTCCAACTCAAACGATACCAATTTTTGCAGTTGACCGTTTTCAGCAATAAAGGGCACGACTTCAATCCAAGCTTGCGGTTGATGTTGGGAAAGTGTGTAGTTGATCTTAACATTTAGCTCTTCAGAAAAGCAACCCGGTTGATAATTGTTTCCGACTTCTGTCGGTTCAAACTGTAGATTAACAAGCCTCACCCGTTGCCCGAATCCACTCAACGGGACCGATTCGACATAAACCGGAAAGCCATCGTTCGACCAGGAAGCGTTAGAAAGAACCAAGTGTTGGCGGTTCTCCGGGCCGCTTTCCGTTGCCCAGTCCAGAACCCGCCTTTGCCCCAGTGCGGCAAGGGTAATCAACCACATCAGGAGAATAAGAACCGGAACAAATTTCTTCATCAGCATGAACAATCATTTAGCAAAACCACTTTATATCAGCTTTTATTGCGGCATGCAAGTTACAATATATGCATCGTACTGCCGCATTCCGGAAAATTTGCAAACAAAAATAACCAGCTGCACGAATAATCCATCATAAAAAGTTATATTGGCCAAACAATAAGAATTGAACAAATTAGTTATATTTGTGAACGTCAAAAATTAACAGAAAATACATAGCAATGAAATTTAAAGCCATACTATTCCTGGGTTTGTCTGTACTACTGGCAAGCTGTGGATTGTTCAAAAAAGATGGTGGTGGATTCGGCAAAAACAAGAATGTTTCCAGTACGACAGGTTGGAGTTATAACGACCCTGACAATGGCGGGTTTCAAACCGATCTGGACTACCAGCAATTTGCAGGGCCCGGTTTGCGATTTATCCAGGGTGGAACCTTTACCATGGGTCGAGTAGAGCAAGATGTCATGTATGACTGGAACAACATGCCCCGGAGGGTTACCGTTGCTTCGTTTTACATGGATGAAACCGAAGTATCGAACCTGGATTACCGGGAATATTTGTACTGGATCCAGCGGGTTTATCCGGAAAACATGCAGAAATACGAAGCTGCCCTGCCCGATACACTTGTATGGCGCGAAGAATTGGGATACAACGAACCTTACCTGATGAACTATTTCCGGCACCCCGCCTACAGCAAATACCCCGTTGTGGGCGTGAGCTGGGAACAGGCAGAAGCTTACTGCAAATGGCGGACCGACCGGGTAAATGAACAGATCCTGATTGACCGAGGCATTTTGGATCATGACCTTTCGCAAAGCGGACAAAACGTATTTACCTCCGAAAGTTACCTGGCTGGCTTATATGAAGGCGTTGCCGGAAACAAACCCATGGAAGACGCTGCGGGCAATTCCAGGAGAGTAAAATGGGAAGATGGCATCCTGATGCCAAATTACAGGCTCCCCACCGAAGCTGAATGGGAATATGCCGCCTATGGCCTCATTGGAAACACGGAAGGAGAATTGCTGACAGAGCGGAAAATATACCCTTGGAATGGTAGTTATCTAAGAGATGACTCCCGCAAAGACCGCGGGCAATTAAATGCCAACTTTATCCGCGGCCGGGGTGACTTAATGGGGATGGCCGGAGCGTTGAATGACAATGCCGATATTACTGCCCCTGTTGATTCATACAACCCGAATGATTATGGACTTTACTGCATGGCTGGAAACGTAAATGAATGGGTAGCCGATGTTTACCGTCCCCTGTCGATGCAAGACATGAACGAATTCCAGCCCTTCCGCGGTACCGTTTATACCCGGTACAAGCGAGATGCAGACGGCAACCTCATCCGCAATGAATTTGGCGAACTACAAGTAGATACCATTGCCGATTACCGAAATTTCAACGATGGTGATTATCAATCTCAAATCATTGAAGGACAAGATTGGAACACCGAAAAAAACAACATCGCAACAGATGATATGTATGTAAAGTCGGATCAGGACGGACAACTTTCCTCACTGATCTCCGACAACGTGCGTGTTTACAAAGGTGGTTCGTGGAAAGACCGCCCTTACTGGCTGATTCCCGGAACCAGAAGATACAAAGAGCAAACCGAATCGACCAACGATCTTGGCTTCCGTTGTGCCATGACCCGCGTTGGCAGTCCTCAGGGATTTTAATCAAACCGAAAGATATTTACAAAACCTCATTTGCAAGAATGGGGTTTTCTTTTTCCCAGACACCATGAACACCGAACAATTATATCAGCTATTCCTGCAGCACCCTACGGTATCAACGGATACACGAAACATTCCGGAAGGAGGCATCTTCTTTGCCCTGAAAGGACAACACTTCGACGGTAATACATTTGCCGCAGAAGCCCTGACAAAGGGAGCTGCCTATGCAGTAATCGACAACGCAGATTTTGCAAAGAACGACAGAATCATCCTGGTTAACGATGTTCTGACCAGTCTGCAACAACTGGCAAACCACCACCGAAAACAACTGCAAATACCGATATTGGCCATAACCGGCTCCAATGGGAAAACTACAACCAAGGAGCTGATTGGCACCGTTTTGCAGAAAAAATACCAGGTAACCTTTACCCAGGGAAACCTGAACAATCACATTGGCGTTCCGCTCACGTTGCTAAGCTTAAGCGGAGATACGGAAATCGCCGTGATTGAAATGGGCGCTAATCATCCCGGCGAAATTGCCAAATTATGCCAAATTGCCGAGCCTAATTTTGGTCTGATCACCAATATCGGAAAAGCGCATCTCGAAGGCTTTGGATCGTTTGAAGGTGTAGTAAAAACGAAATCAGAGCTGTACGACTTCTTACGCAACCATTCAGGGAAATGCTTTATCAACAGCGACAACGAATTGCTCGTGAAACAGGCAGCCGGACTGGAACATCTAAGTTACGGGACCAGCGATGAAGCTCAGCTACAGGGCCAGCCGGAGGAAACCTCCTATTACCTGACGGTAAAAGTGCTTTTCCCGAAAGGATGGCTGTACCTGAAATCCAAGCTTATCGGATCGTACAATTTCGAAAACATCCTCGCAGCAGCCCGTATTGGACTCCATTTTGGCGTCGATCCGCTTGAAATCCAACAGGCCATTGAGAGCTACCAACCAAGCAACAACCGTTCGCAACTCATCCAAAAAGGAAGCAACCGCATTATTATGGACGCCTACAATGCAAACCCTACCAGCATGATGGCAGCTTTGACAAACTTTGCATCCATTAGCCATTCAGCAAAAACCATAATCCTGGGCGACATGCTCGAGCTGGGCGAATACGCGGCAAACGAACACCAAAAAATTGCCGATTTTATTGATGGGCACAATTTCGACAATGTTTTCCTGGTGGGTAAATGTTTCTTATCGGTAACAACAGGCCCTAAAATAAAGAAGTTCGACAATGCCGAACTCCTTTCTGACTACCTATATCAACAAAAACCAATCGAAGATAACTTAATCCTGATCAAGGGCTCCCGAGGCATCCAGTTGGAAAAAATCCTCGAAAAGCTATAAGCAGCATTAAATAAATCCGCGACCTTAGTTTACCGGTTTTTCAACTTTTAAGACCTCGGAAATCGCCTGTTCAAATGTAGCTTTGGGTAATGCGCCCATGGCCATTTGCGGCTGCCCGTCAACCGGAACAAACAAGAGCGACGGAATACTTTGGATACCAAACATGGCGGCCAGCTCGCGCTGGTCTTCCGTATCAACTTTATAAATGTGCAGGCTATCACCGTATTCTTTCTGAAGTTCTTCCAACAATGGAGCAACCATCTTGCATGGTCCGCACCAGTCAGCGTAAAAATCAATCAAACAAGGTTTGCTGCCTTCGTATTTCCAATCTTTATTTTGTTCAAAATTGAAAACTTTCTCTTTGAATGTTTCTTTCGTCAAATGTTCTAACATAGCTTTGATATTTTAATTAATGCAAATATATACCTTTTTCGATATCTAGATATCAACTTCCATGCCAATTAATTTAATGGAGGCAGACACCCCCATTCCTCCGAAATAATTGTAATTTTGTCACGGTTTTAAACAAATTGACAGGATTTTGCTTTAATAACGTTTAAAACTGAAAGATAGATACATGAAGAGGCATTTAAAACACCCAATATTTACTATTATTTCAGAAGAAGCGGACAAGCTAGGACAGGAATGTTATGTCATCGGCGGTTTTGTCAGGGATTTATTTCTGACGCGCGAATCGAAAGATATTGATGTGGTTACCCTTGGCAGCGGCATCCAGCTGGCGCAACAGGTGGCCAAACGACTGGGCCCTAGAACTCCCGTCAGTGTTTTCAAAAACTTTGGGACGGCCATGATAAAAACCAACGACCTGGAGGTTGAATTTGTAGGAGCCCGAAAAGAATCGTACCAACCCGATTCCCGAAAGCCCGTTGTGGAAGACGGCACACTGGAAGATGACCAAAAACGCAGGGATTTCACCATCAACGCCTTAGCCATCTGCCTGAACCAAAAACATTACGGAGAACTGGTTGATCCGTTCAACGGAATTGACGACCTGAATAACCGGATTATCCGGACTCCACTCGAACCAGGCATCACCTTTTCCGACGACCCGCTGCGCATGTTGCGGGCCATCCGTTTTGCCACACAACTCAACTTCATCATCGAAGAGAAAACCTTGCAGGCTATCGTTGAAAACAAGGAACGAATCAGCATCATTTCAAAAGAGCGGATTGTTGAAGAACTCAATAAAATAATCCTGTCCGACAAACCGTCGAAAGGATTCCGCCTGCTCGACAAAACCGGCCTGCTGATACTCATTTTTCCCGAACTGCACCAACTGAAAGGTGTGGAAGAAGTAAACGGCAAAGGACATAAGGATAACTTTTTGCACACGCTGGAGGTGCTCGACCGCATTGTGCCCCACACCAACAACCTGTGGCTGCGCTGGTCGGCCCTGCTGCACGATATTGCCAAACCCCGGACGAAACGTTTTGTGCCGGGCATCGGGTGGACATTCCACGCCCACAACTACGTAGGGGAAAAGATGATCCCCTCCCTGTTCCGGCGCATGAAACTGCCGATGAACGAAAAAATGAAATACATCCAAAAAATGGTTTCGCTGCATATGCGCCCCATTGTCCTTTCGGAAGAAGAAGTTACCGACTCTGCTGTACGCCGCCTGCTTTTTGAGGCCGGCGACGACATTGATGATCTGATGACTCTTTGTGAAGCAGATATCACATCAAAGAATGCCGAAAAGGTCAAGCGCTACCTGAAAAACTTTCAACTGGTACGGGAGAAATTAAAAGACCTGGAAGAACGCGACCATATCCGCAACTTTCAGCCACCCGTTTCGGGGGAAGAAATCATGGAGATATTTGGCCTTTCACCCTGCCGACAGGTAGGCGAAATAAAAAATGCCATTAAAGAAGCCATCCTGGAAGGAGAAATCCGCAACGAATATGCGGAAGCCCGCCAATACATGCTGAAGAAAGCAACTGAGATGGGTTTGAAGCCGGTGAACAATTAATCGGTGTAAGTCAATTTCAGCCTTACCGGCAAATGATCGCTAAAACCTCCTTGGTATTTGAATCCCAAGTAAGTGCGAAAAAGTCGCCGCCCACCATATTTTGGGTCGGGTTCGAACAAAAACGGGAGCTTCACGATTTGCGCATCAGCAGGAGTGGTATGCAATCCTTCCGGCGACAATAAACAATCAGTAACCACCAACTGATCAAACACCTGCCAGCTTTGCTGGTGCTTAAGCGTCCCATCAGGTGGCCATGCAGCCGACAAATTTACCAGACCCCTTCTTGTTTCGGTGTCAATGGGCACGGTGCCCAGGGTGATACGCATGCTCTTATTTTGCGGCTGATCATTAAAATCGCCCATGATAACCACTTTCACCCGGGAGTTAACCGCCAGCAATTCATCTACTGCCTTCCGTAAGGTGTGAGCCGCCAGCAAGCGTTGCGCCTCCGTTTCTGCCTGACCACTGTAACGCGAAGGCCAATGATTAACAAACACATGCAACGTGTCTCCCGTTGGGAACAAGAAACAGGCCTGCAAAATCTCCCGGGTAAGCAGTACACTTCCTTTTTCACCGATCAGCGGAAGGTATTCATATTCGATCGGAACCACCTGCTCCGGCTGGTAAAGCAAGGCCACATCAATTCCCCGATGATCCGGCGAATCCTTATGGATGATACGGTATTTCAGCCCTGACAACGGCGTTTGAGTCGTTAAGTCGTCCAGGACACCTCGATTTTCAACTTCGCATAAACCCACAATGGCAGGCGCATCAAAACCACAAGAAGCCAAAATTACCTTGGCCGTGTTATTTAATTTCTGGTTTAACCGTCGAAAAGTCCAATGCCGATCACCCTGAGGCAAAAACTCATCATCGTCGTTCTGTGGATCATCCTTTGTATCCCACAGGTTTTCAACATTGTAAAAAAGGATATAAAAATTGGTTGTTGCCGGTCCTTCCTGCGAAAACAAAGCAAACGGAAGAAAAGCGAACACAAAGTAGATCAGGCAATATTTATTTACGTTTTTTCTCAACACGTTCATAAGCTCCCAGGTCTGGTGCATAATCGCTGGTTCGGCTTTGTCCAAGAAAATCAGATGGGAACAAGGCGCCAATGGATTCCAGTCCGGCATCTTTAGCCGGGCTGAGTGTATCCAGTTCGAAATTCAACTTCGTGTACGGATCGAAAAATTTGGGAGACAAGCCTTTCAGGATAGCCGAATAATGGTTAGCATTGGTAGTTTTGAAGGTGTCTGCCACTTGCAACAAGCAATGATCGAACCGGTAGTTAAACTCCGCCTCTCCGGTTTTAATCAGTTCCAGTTCATTGCCTGTCACCATATTACCGGTAATAATGCTATTGGCAAAAAACGCCTTTTTCAGGTCGCCCAGATAAGTTTCACCAGCCCCCGTGGTTTGTCCGGCAATGACATGGTCTGAGATCATCAGTGCCGGGGTCGAACGCGAGCGTCCGGAAAATCCACCCCAATAGTTGGCAATCGTGGTATGATAAAATTCGTACTCACCGCCAACCAGCAGCGCAGCCGCGTAAAATCCGCAATTGGCAATCACACTGTTGTAGCACCTTATTTTTGATTTTAATGAAAAAATTCCCGCGTACGCATGGTTATATATCTTGGTACCAGCCAATACCACCGAAGCAAAACCGGAATTTTCGATCGTTCCAACCTGCAAGCCAATGTTGGCATTTTTAATTTCAGCATAGTTAAACACATTATCCTGGCTACCCGAGAACAGCAAAATCCCGTTCCACTGATCCGGAACGTCGCGATAAACATCTTCGAGCCGGTCTCCCTGAAAAATGACCGGCTGCTGCTGGGTGCCATTCACCAGTATTTTTCCTTTCACATAAAGGCCCGTACCACGATGAAAATAAATCTTTGCCCCTGGATCTATGGTCAGGACGGCACCGCTGTCAACTTTCGTATTGCTGTAAACAAGGTAAGGCTTCTCCGCCGTCCAGGTAGTTGACTTGGAAATCTGGTTCTTCACCAAAAAAATATCCTGTCCCCAAGCCAATAAATCCACATCCTGCAAATTGGCATTCGTCAGAAACTCAATCGAGTCTTTTACAACAATCGGTAAATCGCGCCCAACGGGGTTGATGGTCACCTCTACAAAAATGTAAATACTATCCTTAGGAGGAATCTCCACATCATACAACTCATCAGCCGGGAATCCATTGATGTTTAGCCGGAAATTGGAACCTTCGCCACCCGCCAGCCGAATGGTGGAAATTAATATTTTCTGATCGTACGGATTATAAACTTTCAGGTGCTGCGTGGTGGAACCGATGTTGGCAAAAATGGTGTCAAACATCACTGTATCAACCGAAAAAGCCAGCTTAGCATTGGTCGATGAAAGGTAACGCTCATCCTCACACGAAACCATGTAAATTAACATGAGAAGGGCAACACTTATGTAGAAGATCTTCTTCACCGGCAGCTTTTTGGTTTAACGAGCGTTCCACGTACATTAGTATGCTAAAATACAAAATGATTTTCACAAATTTTAACATTTTTTTGCAGGCCTCAAAAAAAGTCGATCTCACTTTCTGTTAACCAACAGGTAAAGCCCGGCCACGGTGAGCATCCCATTTAAGATCAGCAGCTCAAAACCAAATTTATAGCCGTGAAAAATTTCTTCGGAGAAACTGGAAATCACAAACGAGAGTACCGGTGCCAAAACGGCAACAAGCGGAACCCAGCGATCGTGTATTTTCTGCTTGTTGAAAAAGCTAAACAGAAACACCCCCAGGATGGGGCCATACGTATATCCGGCTGCTTTAAAAACAGCCACCACAACACTTTCATTATTAATCATCCTAAAAATAAGAATGACCACAATAAGCAAGGCCGAAAAACCCAAATGAACCCATTTCCGGTATCTCAACCCGGCGCTTTTCGATCCGGCCCCAATACTTAAAAAATCGACACAAAAAGAAGTGGTCATGGCAGTCAAGGCCGAGTCGGCGCTGGAAAAAGCAGCAGCGGTAATGCCCAGCAAGAAAGCCACGGCCACCGCTTTTCCCAGGTAATTCAGTGCCAAAAACGGGTACAACTGGTCGGTAGCATCCGGAACAGCCAGCCCGATTTGAGCCGCGTACTGGTACAACATCGCTCCCAGCCCAAGGAACAAAAGCACCACAAACACAAAAAAGGAGCTGAACACGAACATGTTCTTCCGGGCTTCCTTCAAGCTCTTACAAGTCAGGTTTTTCTGCATGATATCCTGATCCATCCCGTTTATTACCAGGGTCATGAAGATCCCGGCCACAAATTGTTTCAGGAAGAAGTTGGGTGAACGCCAATCGAAAAAGAAGACCTGCGACAAATCGCTTGTATGGATGGACTGAACGATTTCCCGACTGCTGACCCCCAATCTGGAGCTGATTTCGTAGATGGTGAAAATCACCGCCAGCACCAGGAAGGTGGTTTGCAGGGTATCGGTCCAAACAATGGTTTTTATACCAGCGCGATAAGTATAGAGCCAAATCAGCAGCACACTGAGGCACACCGACACGGCAAACGGAATTCCAAACGCATCGAAAAAGGCAAGTTGCAACACCAGCGCTACCAGGTAAAGCCGGAATGCGGCACCAATAACTTTGGACAACAGGAAAAAGAACGAGGCTGTTTTCAGACTGTAAAAGCCCATCCGTTCCTCCAAAAACGAATAAATCGAGATCAGGTTGAGTCGGTAATAAAAAGGCAGCAACACCAAGGCAATGAGCCAGTAGCCCACCAGATTGCCCAACACAAATTGCAGGTACGAGAACGACGAGTTGCCCACTTCGCCCGGCACCGAAATAAAGGTGACGCCCGACAGGGTAGCCCCCAACATGCCGTAAGCCACCAAAAACCAAGGCGATGACTTGTTAGCATTAAAAAAGCTCAATTGATCAGCCTTGCGCGAAGTCAGCCAGGAAATGAAAATCAGCAGTAAAAAATAGGCGGTGATAACAACAAAAACCTGGGTTGGACTCATTTCTGACACGGTTCATCAAGGTACAACAAGTAGTTACGACGGATGGACAGATACTCTTCCAGTTCCGGCTTCCACGAAGCTTCGATCTCTTCCAGCGTTTTCCCGGCACGAATATCCGCCAACAGCTGATCGGTTCCGGCCAACAGGTTAAACCATCGCTCCGAACTCAGGAAATCGCCTTCAACAGCGAAAAGCTGACGATATTTCAAAAAATATTTCAGGCTGAACCGATGGTTTAAACAAGACTCCCGAAGATCTTCTCCATAACAAACCCGGCCTTCGTGCAGCGGCATTTTAGCCATGCCCGCCAAACTTTCGGGCGTAAACTGAAAATCGCCAAAAGTGGGATCTGGGTAGCCGATCACCTGAAACGGGAACAGGGTACCCCGGCCAATACTCACCTGCGTCGCTTCGAAAAAACACAAGGACGGATACAAGCGGACGGACAGGTCGGTTGGCAAGTTGGGCGACGGTTTCACCGGCAACGAATAACGACTCTGATGCGTGTAATTCTTCACCGGAATCACGGTCAGCTCACATGTTGCACCGCCATTTAACCACCCTTCACCATTGATCATCCCGGCCAGTTCGCCCAGTGTACAGCCATGCACTACCGGAATGGGGTGCATGCCCACAAACGATTTAAAAGCAGGCTTCAGCACCGGCCCAGCCACATAATCCCCATTGGGATTGGGACGGTCGAGCACCAGCAGCGGAAGCCGATTTTCGGCACAGGCTTCCATTACATAGTGCAGGGTACTGAGGTAGGTATAAAACCGGACGCCCACATCCTGTATGTCAAAAACGATGAGGTCCAGCTCCTGAAATTGGGCTGGCGTTGGTTTTTTATTGTCACCATACAGCGAAATAACCGGGAGCCCGGTGGCCGCGTCTGTCTGATCAGTAATGAATTCTCCGGCATCGGCATCTCCGCGAAAACCATGCTCCGGGCAAAAAATCTTCTGCACGTCAATTTTTTCATACAAAAGAAAATCGAGCAAGTGCCGGTCACCAACCCGGGACGTATGGTTGACCACCAAACCAATTTTTTTACCCGTTAGCAGGGGCAGGTACTGCTCCGGCTGATCGGCCCCGGTCTTTAGTTCCTGAACATAAGCCACGTTCCACCCAAACAAAAATAAACCAATAAAAAGGAGAATGCGCATGACGACATGTTTTTTGTTGTACGAATGTAAGAAATCGAACTTAAAAGAGTTGATTATTCAGGCATCAATTAAACTTTGTTATTTTTAGACGTTCAAAAAAGAAACACATGCGCATCCCGATACCATACCTGATTACCCTGCTTCTGATTACCTTTTCCCAGGCCGGCACCAAGGCTCAGCACAAACCCGGTTTTCTGGAATTCATGCACCATCCCTGGGTGGACTCTACCCTGCAAACGATGACGCCGGAGCAGAAAATCGGGCAGCTGTTCATTATCCAGGCGTACAGCGAAAATGAGAAAAAGACGGACGAGCTCATCGCCGAAATCCAAAACTTTCAGGTGGGAGGCATCCTATTCATGCAGGGGACAGCCGCCAACCAGGCAACCATCACCAATCAACTTCAGAAGCACAGCAATATACCCTTGCTGATTACCATGGATGCCGAGTGGGGCCCCGGGTTCCGGTTGAAAGACGGCCCAAAATACCCGGTGCAGATGGCCTTGGGCGCAATTCAGCAAGATAGCCTGATTTACAGGATGGGACACGAGATCGGTCAACAATTAAAGCGTCTGGGGGTACATGTGAATTTTGCACCCGTGGCCGATGTGAACAACAATCCCGGCAACCCGGTGATCAATTACCGAAGCTTTGGCGAAAATCCAAATAATGTGGTACGAAAAACCTGGCTTTATGCCAAAGGGATGCAAGATGCCGGAGTATTGGCCGTTGCCAAACATTTTCCGGGCCATGGCGACACCAAAACCGACTCCCATTTGGCGCTGCCGGTCATCCAGCACGACAGCACACGACTGAATACCATCGAGCTGTATCCCTTCCGCGCACTGGCTGACAGCGGCATTGGCGGGATGATGACGGCCCACTTACAGGTACCGGCCCTGGAACCCAATCCAAACCTGCCGTCGTCCCTCTCTCCCCGGATCATCCAAAAGAAACTGGTGGAGGAGTTTGGCTTCGATGGACTGGTCGTGACCGATGGGATGAACATGAGCGGGGTAACCAAGTATTTTAATTCGGGCGAAGCCGCAGTGCGTGCTTTGGCTGCCGGAAATGACATGCTCGAGATTGTCCCCAACCTGAGCGAAGCAATAACAGCCGTAAAAACCGCCCTGCAGGAAAAAATTATCAGCAACGAAGAAATCGATTGGAAATGCCGGAAGGTACTGGCATTGAAAAAATGGCTCGAACTGGACCGTTATCAACCGGCAGCGGCCAAAAACCTGACCGCCGACCTGGACAATCCCCGCTACACGCTCACCAAGCGCCTGTTGCACGAACAATCGCTCACGCTGCTCAATAACGAGGATAGCCTGTTGCCTCTGCAACGGCTCGATACACTCCGAATAGCTGTTGTATCGCTGGGCAAAGAAAATACAACTTCCTTTCAGCGCATGACAGCCAACTACCTTGATGTTGACTTCTTCAACCTGAAAAAGAATGCCACCCACCTGGAGCTTTCTCAGCTTGTAACCCGACTAAAAAACTACAACCTGTTAATTTGCGGGTTACATAACCTGAGTCTGAGTCCTTCTCGAAACTACGGAACAGATCCCCTTTGGCAGGAGTTCATGAAAGGGACCGCCGACAAAAAACAGGTGGCCGTTCTGTTGGGAAATCCCTACGCCCTCAATTTTATCCCGGGAATAGAAAACACGGCCTCGCTGCTGATAGCCTACCAGGAAAACGCGATCACCGAAGAATTGGCTGCACAAGCCATCTTCGGGGCTATTAACATCAACGGAAAACTACCGGTAAACGTCAACTCCACCTTCAAACTGAATGATGGACTGGAGGTAAAAAAAAATGACCGGTTGAAATACACCATCCCGGAAGAGGCAGGAATTTCGTCGCCTTATCTGGAGCGGCGGATCGACAGCCTGGCCAACCTCGGACTAAAAGAGAAGGCCTACCCGGGTTGCCAGGTGCTGATTGCCGTTGACGGCAAGGTTATCCTCCACAAATGTTACGGGCATCTGACTTACGAACAAAACCAACCGCTCGAAAAAGACCATCTGTACGACTGGGCCTCCATCACCAAAATTACCGGCCCGTTGCCGATACTGATCAAACTGCACGGCGAAAACAAATACAACCTCGACCTGCCCTTTTCGTTTTACTATCCTCCCTTTCGGAATACCGACAAAGAGAAAATCACTACCCGCGAAATCCTGGCCCACCAGGCCCGCTTCCAACCCTGGATTTCGTTTTGGAGAAATGCCCTCACCCAAAGTGGGGAATTGCAACATTCGGTTTTTCACCCTCAACCTGATCCAGGGTTCAACATCCGTGTGTCTTCTCAACTTTTCATGAACCAGGACCACATCCAGGATATGCTCGGCGAAATCAGGGATTCCAGGCTACTGCCCACCACCAAATACACCTATTCCGACTTGGGCTTCCTGCTGTTTCCGTTCATCACCAAAGACCTGACAGGACAGAACTATGAGAGCTACCTGAGAACGACATTTTACCGGCCACTTGGAGCCAGTACGGTTACCTTCAACCCGTTTAACTACTTTCCCCTGGAACGATTTGTGCCCACCGAGAATGACGATTATTTCAGGCAGGAACAACTGCGAGGCTTTGTACACGACGAAAGCGCGGCCATGTTTGGGGGAGTTTCGGGAAATGCCGGACTATTCGGCACGGCCAACGACCTGGCCAAAATTATGCAGATGTACCTGCAATACGGACGATACGGAGGAGAGCAATTGCTCGATTCGGCCAGCATAGCCGAATTCACCCGCATTCAGTACCCGAAGAATGAAAACCGCCGGGGACTCGGCTTCGATAAACCCTACATCGACAATCACAAGAAAAAACTGAAAGAAGCTTATCCGGCAGTGGACGCCAGTGAGCTGAGCTTCGGACACAGCGGCTATACCGGAACATTCACCTGGGTGGATCCGCAAAAACGAGTACTTTTCATCTTCTTCTCGAACCGAATTTATCCGACCCGCAACAATTCAAAATTGTTCGATCTGAACATTCGCCCGGCCATGCACCAGGTGATTTACGACAGCCTGAAAAAAGGCCATTCAAATCGCTAAAAAATGTTAAAATGTTTTTTAACATCCTTCCTCTTTTTCACCAACTTACCAGCACAAAATGCCCGCCACAAGAAGCTTTCCGCTCAAAAAAAAGGTTACACGAGCAGTTAAAATCCACCCTAATTTTCAAACTCCGCATGCAATCACTGCGTATCTTATACGTTATTAAATTATTAATTTTAACTTTAAAGGACTTAGAGATCATTATTTAATAACCTATAAAATTTTACTGCCATGGAGAGGAAAATCACTTTCAACGAGCTTCGCAAAATCAAAGACAGCTTACCTGACGGTACCATCCGCCAATTGGCGCAGGAGTTTAATATAGAAGTTGAAACCGTCAGGAATTATTTTGGAGGCGCCAATTACGATCGCGGAAGATCGGTAGGTTTACACATTGAACCAGGTCCCAATGGCGGGATTGTCTTACTGGATGACACAAAAATTTTGGAAAGGGCAGAACAATTACTGGCTGAAATTCATTAACGTAAATCACTGTTTTATACACAAAAAACTGTCTTATCTTTATGGGACAGTTTTTTTTTACCTAAACCGATCATCAACATGAGAAAATCCGTCTGCTTTTTTATTCTGCTGGCCCTGACTATTGGCAGTACAGCCAGCGCTCAGCCTATGAAATCGCTCTTTAACGGCAAAAACCTGAAAAACTGGGACATATTTATCGGAACCGCACTGAAAGGATTTGACGACCTCAAACTAAAAGCTACGCCTGAAAGTACCTTTTCCGTCGTGGAAAAGGACGGAGAAAAACTGATCCGCGTTTCGGGTGATGTGAACGCTTCGCTGGCCACCAAAAAAGAATACGAAAACTATCACCTCAGGCTTGAATACAGATGGGGTGAAGCCGTTTACACCTCGCGAAACAGCGGACTGCTGTACCATAGCTACGGGCCGTTTGGTGCCGGAATTGGCACCTGGATGAGCTCCATCGAGCTGCAACTGATGCATGAAAACCTGGGCGATGCCTACATGATGGCCGATACGTATGCCGAAATTTCGGTAAGCGAAGTTGGACAGAATAAGGTATTCGACAAAGCAGGGAAGTCCTTGGCTTTTGGCAATGATCAAAACGGCGGTAAAATGGCCCGCAAACAACAGCATGCCGAAAAACCGCTTGGCGAATGGAACGTCGTTGATCTGTACTGCCTGGGCAACACAGCCATTCATGTCGTAAACGGTGTGAAAGTAATGGAATGCCGCAACACCGGCAAATTGGGCAATGGTACGGTCGTGCCACTTTCAAAAGGGAAAATCCAACTGCAATCCGAAGGCGGTGAATTTTTCATCCGCAACATTCAACTGGAAAAGATCAACCGGTTACCATCAAACTAAATTGAGCAGCCGCCTTTATTCATCAGGTGACTTGAAGTCACCTGATGAATAAAAGCAGCCCAACAAAAAACCGCTGAAAACAAGGTGTGATCGTTCGACCACCACTTGTTTTCAACGGTTTTCCATAATCATCAACGGTTTCCCGTTTCGGGTGCACAGTGCCACCCTTGCTTCTATCTTTTTACTGATCTCTTTCTTCCACCAGCGAAAGCGCCTTCACGACTTCTTCCTTTTTCGCGTGGTTGAGCAGGCCATTCCTGACCGGTAACCCGGTCAATTTTCAGCGGATGCCCATCCAACGAAGCCCGGCTTGCTGCTTTAATCAGCTCATCATCGTACCGGCTGTCAATCTCAAAAAAGGAGAATTTACGCTGAATGTCAATTTTACCAATTTCAATATTTTTCTTTTTCAATTGATCATTAATCAAGCCCAGCAGGCGTGAGGCATTCAGGTTTTGCTTCTTCCCGGCATTCACAAACAAGCGGGAGAAAGTAACCCGGCCACGGTCGTTTCCACGTTTCTCGAAGCCTCTTTTCTCCTTCTCCTGCACATTCAGGTCGGGGGCATTTTTGTAATAAGACAGGAAGCGGTTAAACTCGGCCGACACAAAACGTTTCAGAATATCTTCGCTGCTCAGTCCGGCAAATTTTTCCATGATAGCCGGCAAATACGGGTCAATCCGCGAATCGTTCACTTCCACCTGCACCACTTTGTCGATCATATGCATCAGCTGTACTTCACAAATCTCTTCGCCACCGGGTACCATTTTGCGCACAAAGCGCTTGTTCGATACGTTTTCAATCTGGCGTAGTTTGCCGGTTTCGCGCATGTGTACAATCGAAACCGAAATACCGCTCTTCCCGGCGCGTCCGGTACGCCCGCTTCGGTGAATATATACCTCCGGATCGTCGGGCAAACTATAGTTGATCACATGGCTCAGATCGTTCACATCCAACCCGCGGGCGGCCACATCGGTAGCTACCAGCATTTGCAGGTTGCGCGAGCGGAAACGGCTCATCACCTGGTCGCGCTGTGCCTGCGACAAGTCGCCGTGCAACGCATCGGCATTATAACCGTCGGCCATGAATTTCTCGGCCACTTCGCGTGTTTCCATCCGTGTGCGGCAGAAAACAATCGCGTAGCAGTTCGGATAGTTGTCGGCAATACGTTTCAGGGTAGCGTATTTATCTTTTGCATGCACCACATAGTAATGATGCTCCACATTCTCAGCGCCCGAGTTGCGTTTTCCCACCGAAAGCTCTTCGGGGTTATGCAAATACTTACGGGTCATTTCTGCAATTTCCTTGGGCATGGTGGCCGAAAACAGCAAGGTTTGCTTTACGGCAGGCGTCTCAGCCAAAATGGCGTCCATTTCTTCTTTAAAGCCCATGGTCAGCATCTCGTCCGCCTCATCGAGCACCAGCCACTTGATTTGGCCGACATTCAAGACTTTCCGGCGGATCAGGTCGTGTACACGACCCGGGGTTCCCACTACAATCTGGCCACCATCGCGCAGTTCGCGGATTTGTTTGCCAATATCGGTACCACCGTACACCGCAATGTTTTTAAAGCCGCGGATGTTTTTCGAAAAGGCTTCCAGGTCGCGGGTAATCTGCAAACAGAGCTCGCGCGTTGGACACAACACCAATGCCTGAACGGCTTTCGACTTCGTGTCGATATTGTGCAGCAGCGGCAAGCCAAAAGCTGCGGTTTTACCCGTCCCCGTTTGGGCCAGGGCTACCAGGTCGTTGTTGTTGTTTAAAAGATGTGGAATGGTTTTTTCCTGAATAGGAGTAGGTTGCTCAAAGCCCATTTCTGAAATGGCGCTGAGCAGTTCGGGCTTCAAACCCGTTTCTTCAAATGTCATCGTCGTAAATTATTATGCGAAGAACAACACCGTTCTTCTGATCCAATAAGCACTGATGACAATAAAATTTACTTTTCAATACACCCCTTTGCCATCCATGCGAAAATCGAGGTGCAAAGGTAATTTTATTTTCATAGAAATAGACAAGTCGCCCAAAACGGCCTGAACAAATACGACTATTAAGGCAAAATTCGTAACTTTCAGCTACTTATTCACCGACAATGGGATATTCGTACACTTTCACCTGTCAATCCTGTCACCACCGCCAAAAGCTTTATGAAGGCTGGGGCTTTATGGTACATGACCAACCGGCAAAAGACTATCTGCTCTCCCAACCCGTGAGCTTACACTACCGGACACATCAAAAAATTGTTAAGCTTTCGCAACAGTATCCTGATTTAGAGTTAAAAATGGAGTACCGCATTTACCGCTGCCGTCATTGTCTGCAAATCTCGGATAAACTTTTCGTGCAGTTGATCAGCGACGGGAAAGTATTGCACAAAACCCGTTTCCGCTGCTCAAACTGTCAAACCAGCCTGAAACACACAAATATCCTCCGCCTGAAGTACGCCATTTGCCCAAAATGCAAAAGCCAACAATTCAAAAAAGAAAAAGAGTTGGTTTTATGGAATTGAGCTCCGGCACCAGTTATCGAAAGTTGACATAAATCAACCGGCCCAATTTGTTCGTCCCCTCGATTATCCCTAAACTTGCCCCCGATAAACCCGTTATCCATGGAACTTGCCCTGATCGCCTTATTGGTTTTTTTAATGAACATCCCCTTTGGGGCGCTGCGCAGCCGGTATAAAAAGTTTACCCGGATGTGGTGGGTGTATATTCACCTGCCGGTTCCGCTGGTCATTCTGTTGCGGCTTTGCAGCGATATTGGTTTTGCCGCCCACACCTATCCCATTTTGATGGGCTCCTTTTTTATCGGGCAGTTGGCCGGCCGAAAAATGGTCAGCCTGAAAGCACGGGTAGATTAGGCAAAACCCCGGAACAAATCGGTAAAAATGAAGTTATTCCGTTGTCCCCAGCCCAGTGAATAAGGCTGCTAACACGAAATCCGGGCACGATTGGGCTCCATGTCCTATAAGGTATATCTTTCAATCAGCGCCACCAGATCGCCTGCTTTGATGGGCTTGGCCAGGTAATCCGTGAAACCGCTCTGCTGGGTCCGTTCCCGGTCGCCTGACAGGGCGAAGGCGGTTTGGGCAATTATCGGCACGCGGGTGTTGAACTGTCGGATCTGCCGGGTAGCTTCATAGCCGTCCATCACCGGCATTTTGATGTCCATCAGCACCAACTGGATTTCGGGATGCTGCTGCACCAGCAGAACGGCTTCTTCCCCATTCCTGGCGCGGATCAGCTGATAATTTTGCTTGGCCAGCACCACCTCCAGGTAATAATAGCTGGCCTGGTCGTCTTCGGCAATCAGAATTACTGCATCCGGTTGTTCATCGGCCACGGGTTCAGTCACAGCCTCCGTTGTTTGCTGATTTGTCTCAGCTTGAACGACAAGCGGAATGGAAACATAAAAGGTACTTCCCTGTCCGACTTCGGATTCGACCCAAATGCGGCCCTTTAATAATTCCGCGTACGACTTGCAGATGGATAGCCCCAATCCGGATCCTTCATAAGTCCGGTTCAGGTTCAGGTCCGCTTGCGTGAAGCGATCGAAAATGGCTTCCAGCCGGTTGGGAGCAATGCCGATGCCGCTGTCTTTCACATAAAAAACCAGCTGTCCGTTGTCCATTTGGCAGCCCAGCTCAACAAAACCATTCGCCGTGAATTTGACGGCATTTTTGATCAGGTTGCCCAGAATCGATTCCAGTTTGTTTTTATCGATTTTGATTTGCGCATCTTCCGGCAAGCGGTTAACCACCCGAAGCTGCAAACCATTCCGTTCGGCCTCCGGCTTATAAAACTCATAAAAATAGTTCAACAAGCCATTTACCCGAATCAATTCTTCTTTGACGTCCAGGTGACCGGCTTCTATTTTGGATATCTCGATAATATCGTTGATGGTATTGAGCAGCCGATCACTGCTTTCCTGCACAATTTGCAGGTAATCTTCGCGTAATTCTTCCTCCAATCCTGGCTCCTGCAGCAAATCCAGGAAGCCAATGATGCTGTTCATCGGGGTGCGGATCTCGTGGCTCATATTGGCCAGAAAAGCCGATTTCAACCGGTCGCTTTCTTCAGCTTTTTCTTTCGCAGCGACCAAATTCTTGATCATATCTTTCTTCTCGGTGATATCCTCCCGAACCGTCACAAAGTGGGTTATTTCACCTTCGCTGTTAAAGATGGGAGAAATAACAGCGCTTACCCAGTATAGCGAGCCGTCTTTTCGTTTATTCTGCAGTTCGCCTTTCCAATCCTTTCCTGATAGGATGGTATCCCAAAGGTCCTTATAAAAATCATCCGCATGAAGACCGGACTTCAGTAAATTGGATTTCTTCCCCTTTACATCTTCCAACTCATAGCCGGTTATCTGAGTGAAAGTGGGATTGACATATTCGATACATCCTTCCTTATCGGTAATAAACATGATTACCGGGCTTTGCTCCACTGCCCGGTTCAACAGGCGCAATTGGCGCTCATGCCTTTTCTTCTCGGTAATATCGTGAATGATAGCATGCAAAAATTTCCTTTCCCCGATAATCACCTTACTGATGAATACCTCCACATCGCACTCAGAACCGTCTGCTTTCCGGTGTTTAAACTCATAAGACATATTCCTGGTTAAAAGAGCACCCTGTATTTTCTCGTTTAATTCCTCTGGTGAAGTTGTATTGATGGTCGAGATTTTCATTCCTCGAAGTGCCTCAACCGGGAAACCGTAAAATTCGGCTGCAGCCAGGTTCGCATCCGTGATTATTCCCTGTTCCGGATCGATTAGTAACTTATTAGCTGAATGATCATTAAACAGCGACCGAAATTTCTCCTCACTGTCACGCAACTCTTTTTCCTGCGTTATTCGCTCGGTGATGTTCACATCAGCACCCCGGTAACCAATCAGATTTCCGGCATCGTCGAACATTGGCACCCCACTGGTTGAAACCCATATAATTTCGCCTGCTTTGTTAATATTGCGATTGACAAAATCGCGCAATGGCTGCTTCTTGTTAAAAAATTCAAAGGCCAGCTGCTTGAAGTGTTCCCGATCCTCGGGATGAAACATTTCGTAGAAAAACTTTTTCCCGACAATTTCTTCGGGGGTATAACCCAGTATATTTTCAACAACACCGCTCGAATACGTGTACAGCCCCTGCGGATCCACTTCCCATATCCACTCCTGAGAGTTTTCAGAGATTTGCTTAAACCTTTCTTCCGACTCCCTCACCCTTCTCTCTGAGTTTTTCCGCTCAGAAATATCGCGTGCAACACTGAGTATGGCAGGTTTCCCATGGTAGAAAATTTGAGTTGAGCTAATTTCAACCGGAATCACCCGCCCACTTTTGGTGGTATGCTCGGTTTCGAATATCTGGATTTTATCTCCGTTGGTGGCCTTCGAACGTTTAAAAAATTCTGTCTTAGACATCTTCCTGTCGATTCCCGGCAATCCGATTTCAAGCAATTCGTCACGGGTAAAGCCCAGCGTTTTTACCGCGGCCGTATTCACATCCAGCAGTTTTCCCTCCGGATCAATGATCCAGATCGTTTCATTCATGCCATTAATCAGTCCGTGGTATTCCTTTTCCCGCGACTGTAACTCTTCCATGATTTGTTTATATTCGGTCATGTCACGCGAAGCGGCCACAAACATTTTTTCACCCGGTATCGGATGGGCATTCCAAGAAAGCCATTTCACGGAGCCATCTCTACAGAGGTAACGATTCTCAAACTGATATACCTCATTGCCTTCAACAACTTTCGCGATCCCATTGATCGTTTTTTCCCGATCATCCGGATGAATGAACTCCAGGTAAGGTTTCGAGAGCAATTCATCATTACTCCAATCCAGTGTTCGCTCCCACGATGGATTCAGCACCTTTAAATAGCCATCGAAACCAGCAACACAAAACATATCAATAGCATACTTGAACACCCGGTCGCTTTGCAATAGTTTTTGCTCGTTCTGTTTTTGCTGTGTTACATCGCGGGCAATGCCTTCCAGGGCCACCAGCTTTCCAGCTTCATCATAAATCGGAATATTCCGCTGTTCTTTCCAGATCAGGCCGCCATCCTTCCGGAAATACCGCAACGTAATGGGTATGCGGATGTTTTCTTCTTCGAAAATCATTCTTTTCAGCACCGGCAGATCGTCCGGATGAACATACTTGAACACGAGATCCGGGTCGGCATAGTACTCTTCCGGGGCATAGCCGGTAATGTACAGCGAAGCCGGGCTCATGTAGGTACATTGGATGTGCGGATACAGTTCGAAGCGGTAAATCATGTCCTGCGCATTCTCGGCCAACCGCCGGAAGCGCTCCTCGCTTTCCCGCAGTCGCTCTTCGGCCACGCGCCGCTGCACTTTCACCTCTTTCTGATCCAAAGCCTGCATAACGGCAGGTCCCAGACGTTTTAAAGATTCCTTCAGCACGTAATCCACCGCACCGGCTTTTAGGCAATCAACGGCTGTTTCCTCATTGATCGATCCGGTAACGATAATCACGGGAACTTCCGGGCACACATCCAAGGTGATCTTCAGTGCATCCAGCCCGGTAAAGGCCGGCATGTTGTAATCCGAAAGAATGAGATCGGGTTTGATTTGCCCCAGCGCCTGATGAAAGTCCTCCCGGGTTTGTACCCGTTCGAAAACAGCTTGTGGTAAAAACTTCCGTATTTCCCGCTTAACAATTTCGGCATCAGTTAGCACATCCTCTGCCAGTAAAATCCGAACGGTCTGATTCGTTTGCATACATCCTGTTTATCGGTTTCCCTACAAAATAAAGAAAAAATCAGTTAACGGGGTTGTTGGTTAAGCAAGAGCCAATAAAATCCCAAATCCCTTACCGCTTCAACAAACTTGGAAAAATCAACCGGTTTAACGATGTAACTGTTCACACCAAGCTGATAGCTCCGCACCATATCCGTTTCTTCCTTACTGGAAGTGAGCATGATAACCGGGATAATTTTGGTCTCGGGGTTGCTTTTTATTTCCTTCAGCACTTGCAGCCCATCGATCTTGGGCAGTTTTAAATCGAGCAAAATGATTTTGGGCCGGAATTTCTTTTCACGACCCGCAAACTTACCCCGCGCAAAAACGAAATCCAGGGCTTCTTCGCCATCGTTCACCACCAGCACCTGGTTGCTCACATTGTTCTTCTTTAACGCTCGCAAAGCCATTTCGGCGTCATGCGGATTGTCTTCCACAATCAGGATTTCCACTTGGTTCATCGGTTCCATAGGCTGTTTGTTAGAAATTGGTTAATGGTCATTGGCTATTGGCTACTCAATACTCACGACTCGATACACGCTACTCACTACTTGCCAGGCAAGGCAAACCAAAACGTGGCGCCCTGGTTAACTTCACCTTCGGCCCAAACACGTCCGCCATGCCGGTGAACAATACGCTGAATGATGGCCAGCCCCACGCCCGTACCGGCAAAATCATCATCGCTGTGCAGCCGTTGAAACACGCCAAACAGCTTGTCCTTGTAGCGCGGATCAAATCCGGCGCCATGGTCTTTCACAAAATAAACAACTTCACTGTCCGATTCGTTCGCCCCGATTTCAATTTTCCTGACTACCGATTTGGAACTGTATTTCAGCGCGTTTGCAATCAGGTTTTGCCACACCTGCTTCAATAGGTTATAGTCGCCCTGCACTTCCGGCAGTTCTTCAACTACCAGCTCAAAATCTCTCTTTTCGGTTTCTGTGGCAATTTCCTCAAATACCGACCCGGCAAGTTTGGTCATGTTGATGGCCGATACGCGCACATCCGTGCGCGAGATGCGCGACAGGTTCAGCATGTCGGTAATGAGCCGGTCCATTTTATTGGCGTTCTCGCGAATAACCGTCAGAAAACGTTTTCCTTCCTCATCCAGTTGCTCGGCATAATCCTCCAGCAAGAATTCGGAGTAGCCGTTGATGGCGCGCAGGGGAGAGCGCAGGTCGTGCGATACGGAATACGAAAAAGCGTCCAGCTCCTGGTTCGACTGCTCCAGTTTGCGGCGCTCTTCTTTCAGCTCCAGGGTTACTTCATTCAGATCTTCTACCATATACAGCAGAGCTTGCTGACTTTTATTCAACTTCCGGATTTGCTCTTCCAACTGGGCAGTGCGCTCATTCACTTGCTCTTCCAGGCTGTCTTTCAATGCCCGCAGTTCAGACTCGGCCCTTTTGCGCTCGGTGATATCCCAAAAAGTAACCACCGTTCCCAAGATGTCATCTCCCTGCCGGATGGGATACGAGAAATATTCCACCTGAAAAGACGTATGGTCAGAGCGCCAGAACACCTCATCATCCACATGGGTGCCTTCCCCTTCATGTAAAGCTTGGTAAACCCGGCAGTCATCCCGATGAAATTTCCGCCCATCAGGATGAGTATGATGAATCAGGTCGTGCATGTTGCGGCCAATCACTTCCTGCTCGCCGGCATACCCCAGTGCTTGCAGGGCCGATTGATTCATAAAAGTGCAGTTCCCCGAATGATCGACGCCGTAAATTCCCTCAGCAGTTGAATTGAGCAACAGACGAATTTCTGCTTCCTTTTCCTTTAACAGCGATTGTTGTTGCTGAAGTTCCTCCCAGGTATTTTTATGCCTGACCACCTCTTCTTCCAAATGACGGGTACGCCGCTTCACCTCTTTGCGCAAAAAGACAATCCACAGCAGGAACATCACCAGCAACAGCGGCACAAATACCCACAGGGCTACCCGTACCTTATCGGCAGTGGATATCCTTTCTTTGATAACCGGGCCAAACCATTTGTGATGAAGATCGTTAAATGTCCCGTTAGCCATGACAATCGAAAGCCCTTCGTTCAGGCGGGACAGCAAGGCCTCATTACCCTCCTGTACTGCAAAGCAAAATTCGATGCGAAAACCGGGCAGCTGAACATCCAGGGGAACGACGTTTTTAAGCTTCAAGCGATCGATCAGCTTCAGCCCAATCACCCATTGGGTAATAACCGCGTCGGCCTCGCCAATAGCCAGCTTCTGAAATGCCTCATCGAAGGTGGTGGTCGTATAGATGAAATCGCTAACCTTTTCGCGCCTGACAAATTCCTCGGCGTTATCGCCCCCCATCACAAATACCTTCTTGTTCTTTAAGTCGGCCAAGGAATGAATGCCGGGATGATCTTTTCGCACAAAGATAGCCCCGTGCAGTGTCAGGTACGGAACGGTGAAATCGTAGATCGGCTCCCGTTCAGGTGTTCGTCCAACAATCGGCAGCGCATCCACTTTTCCTTCAGCCAAATATTTTTTGATGGCCAACCAGGGGCCAACCTGAATGTTTACGTCCAAACCAACGGCTTCGGCGCTGGCCCGAAACAGTTCAACAGCAAACCCGATGGGCTGATTGTTCTCATCCAGCAAACAGTAAGGCGGATAGTCGGGTTCCGAAGCCAGCAAAATCGTGTCGGTACTCGTACCTGCCGGATCTGCCGAACCGTTGAGATTGGCAAAACCCTGGAGTGCTGTTGAAAGCACCAGCAAAACCAGTAACAAAAATCGGCTACAGCTACACATGCCTGCCTCCTTTCAGCTTTAGCAGTTCATCGCGCAGCTCCTTGATTCGGAATTCCCGTTCAATAGTGGCATCGTGAAAACGCTGCAGTTCATTCACCCGTTCCTGTAATTCGCTGGTTTTTTCGGCCACCTGATGTTCCAACTCCTCTGTCAGCTTCCGAAGTGCATCTTCCATCTGCTTACGTTTTGTAATATCGGTCATGATCACAAAATTCAGTTCCCCGGTCGAAGCCAGCCGGAACTCAACCTGACGGACGGTCTCATCCTTACAGGTAACCGGGAACTCCATGGGGGCAACCCTCTGCCGGCTGTCCCGGGCTTGCTGAATGGCCTGGTCCCACTGCTGTCTGATTTCGTTTCGCAAGCTCCCATCGGGGTACACCAACGACCACCAGGTATCGGCAGAGGGGAGATCTTCCCGGGTATAGCCAACAATTTCGGTAAAACGCTGATTGGCAAACACCGTACGCTGCTCACGGTCGGAAATGACAATGCCAACCGGCGCCGAGCCGGCCAGCAAACGAAAACGCAACTCACTGTTGCGGAGCGCCTGCTCGGCTTGATGCCGCTCGGTGATGTCTTTCACAAACGAAAAGGACATCAGCTTATCGTTATACCGGAAGTAATTGACTGTGACTTCCACCGGGAATTCCGTGCCATCCTTTCGCCGGTGCAAAGAGCTGATGGTATTGCTTCCCTGTTCCCGGATTTTGGCCCGGTGCTCCTGAAACGACTGAAGGTTAAACGTTGGTTCAATATCGAACAACGAGCTGCCCGTCAATTCGTCCACCGTATAGCCGAGGTTGTCAGCCGCATATTGGTTTATATAAACGATTGCGCCATCTTCTTCCACCTGGAAAACGCCAATCCGGGCATGATCAATGCCAAACTGAGTGGTTTCGAGCCGGAGTTCGGCCTCCTTGCGCCGGGTGATGTCCTGTACCGTGCCATAACCAAAAACAGGCTTCCGGCCCTCTCCTTCTCCCTCAAAATTGATTTTGGTAAAGATATCCAGCCAATGCACTGAACCGTCCTGATGGACCACCCGGTATTGAATATTGGTTTCCCCGCTGCTCCCGGGTTGAATCACCCGGGCCATTTCGGATTGCAAACGAGCAACATCCTCCGGATGAATATGGCCGATCACCTCTGCCAGGCTTACATTTCCGGCATCGAATCCGTAAAACACCCGGGCCCGCTCATCCAAATAGACCTGGTCGCTCAGGATATCATGCCTCCATACTCCAAGATCAGCGGCATCATAGGCTAGTGTCAATAAATCGGTTGCCTCGTTCAAACGAATTTCGGCCATTTTCTTCTCATGGATATCCGAATGGGTCCCAATCATCCGGATCGGGATGCCCGTCAAATCATGCGCGACCACTTTCCCCCGGTCAAGGATCCACTTATAGTTCCCGTCTTTACATTTCAGGCGGTGCTCATTCTGGTAAACCGGTGTTTCCCCCGACAAATGTTTCTGAATGTCGATCAGGGCCCGCTCTAAATCATCCGGATGGACACGTTTCCGCCATTCGGAAAAGTCGTTTTTCAATTCCTCGGGCTGATGATAGCCCAGCATTTCCTTCCATTGGTCCGAGAAGAAAACCTCATTGGTTTGCAGGTTCCAGTCCCACACGCCATCGCCTGAGCCCTCGAGGGCAAACTGCCAGCGTTCCTCACTTTCTTTGAGCGCTTTTTCGGATTGCTTGCGTAAGGAAACGTCGCGCACAAATACCAGAGAACTGTTTTTCCCTTCGTAAACAATGGGCTCTCCGGCTGTTTCCACCCAAACCTCCGAATCATCCATCCGCAAAAATCGAAGCTCCAACAATTCGTGTACTGGCTGGCGCCCTTCGTTTAACTGGCGGATCCGCTCCCGGATAACGGCATGATAGTCGGGATGAAAGCGCTCCATCACGGGCTGGCCAATCAGCTGGCCGGGCGATGGGATACCAAAAAGGCGGCAGGCTGCCGGGTTCAGGTAGGCAAATTTCATTTCGGATTGAATGAAAATGGGATCAGGGGCATTCTCAACCATAGCCCGGAAACGTTCTTCATTCAGGCGAAGCTCATGTTCTATTTTCTTTCGTTCGGTGATGACTTCCGTGTACAACACAATCCCGCCGATTTCATCCTCTCCTTTATACCAGGGACGGCAAATCCACCTGACATAATCCAGGCTGCCATCATGCCGCTCATACAAATCCTCCTCCGATTCCAAAATTTCGCCTTGCAACACCCGGGCATGAATATCCTTCCATTTTTGCGGAACATCCGGGAAAACCGCGTAATGGTGTTTCCCGATGATATCCGTATCCTTCAGCCGGTAATCGTTCAAATAGCGTTCGCTTACAAAAACATAACGCAGATCTTTATCGAGTACCGAAATCGCATTCGGGTCGTGTTTGATGATGTATTGCATCAGATTTTGCCAGTGCATCAATTCATCCTGCATCTTTTTCTGCCGCGTAACATCCCTGATGATACCAATAAATCCCTCGATTTCACCTTCCCTGTTTCTTAAATAAAACACATTGGTTTCACCGGGAAAGACTTCACCGTTTCTCTTCCTGTAGGAAACGGTAAGGATGAAATTGGGATTATCCTTGTTTAGCCTGATCTTTCGCCCCATTTCTTCATATTCCTCCTGATCCTTGTACAGATAACCGGTTCCCTTTCCGGTAATATCACTCTCCGTGTATCCGAACAATTCGGTGAATGCCGGATTGCACCGAACAATCTTTCGGTCAATGTCGGCCACGACGATCGAATCACGAATCGAATTGAACAAGTTCTTATGCTTGGTTTCGCTGTTCCGAATCTGTTCCTGCATCTGATAGGCCTCCGTCACATCGCGGAAGACAATCACCGCTCCGGTAACCTGTCCCTGTTCATCCAGAATGGGCGCCCCGGAATCAGCGATATGGCAAGACGTCCCATCTTTGGAAATCAATCTGGTATGATTTGCCAGGCCAACTACCCGACCGGTTTCCAGCACTGTAGCAACCGGGTTGCCAACCGGCTGACCTGTCCGGGCATGTACAATATGAAAAAAGTCGGTCAGGGCTTTGCCTTTCACTTCGGCAAAAGTCCAGCCGGTAAGCTTCTCGGCCTGCGGATTCATGCGAACTACCCTCCCCCGCATGTCGGTGGCAATAACGGCATCGGCTATCGAATTCAGCGTGATGCGCAGGTTTTCTTCACTTTCGCGCAGGGCATTTTCGGTTTCTTTCAAACTACTGATGTCCTCCAGAAAGCCTTCCAGCCACTCCTCACCGCCAGCCCCCGTCATGCGGCGGCCACGCTCCCAAACCCATTTTGTCGCCCCCTGTCTGGTGATCATCCGGTATTCGAGCGTAAAAGGCCGGTTCCTGTCCAATGCTTCGCGAATCTCGCTCCACACCCGGTCCCGGTCGTCGGGATGAATAATGGAAGCGTAGGTTCGGGTACGGTTTCCCATAAAGTCGGATGCCGGATAGCCGCTGATCTCTTCTATGGCATCACTGATATAATCCATGGTCCAGTTCGTATCGATCCGGCACCGGTAAACCACCCCGTTCAGGTTGTCAATCAGGGTGTGTAAGTCAGGCTCATTCTTGCGCATATCAGGCGTTCCCTCCGTCTTCATCAAAAAAAAGTTAAACACCCCAAAATAGGAAAAAAATACGAGCCACTGTGTATGTTTTACAAGAAACTTGAACCAGACCATCTCCCTATCTTCTGTATATCTTCTGTGTATATTCTGTATTTCTTCTGTATCTTTATATACGGAAGATACGTTTAAGAAACACAGTAAAAACTTTTAATACTTGGACTTGGTATGGCTAAGATAAATGAAGGAATCCTGGGCTCGGTATCGGGGAAGCTCGGTCCGGTAGTCGTGGTCAAACGGGGCGACACCACCTATATCCGGACGGCCCCCACGTATAAGCCCGATTCGTGGTCGGAGCGGCAAGTGCAGCACCGGCAGCGATTTAAGGCCGTGAGCGCCTTTTGCCGCCAGCATCAGCAAACGCTAATCCGGCCGATTTGGAATAACCTGGAAGGGCGCAGCAGCGGTTATCAGCGGTTTCTGAAAGCCAACATGCCGGCCTTTGGCCCGGGCGGCATTCTGGAAGACCTATCGCTGCTGCATGTGGCGGATGGCACGCTGAACCTTCCGTTTAAGCTGAATGTCAGGCTGGCGGAACAAGATCCGGCCCGGGTGGAGGTAAGCTGGCACAACGGCGATTTTCCGTCGAAACAAGGGTTGGATGACGAACTTCTGTTTGTGACCGTTTCCGGAAATGAGCTGAAAGGACCTTTTGTCAGCAGTATCAAACGTGCCCAGGCTGGTGGTATCCTGACACTTCAGTCAGAGGCGTTGCCCTGCGAGGGGCTGTTTGTTTTCTTTGCGGCCCCTGACCGAAAAAGTTATTCGCCCGACCGCTTTTTCCCGCTTGGACAGGCATTTGTACGTCGCTGAGTTTCCCGCCAGGACATACAGCAGCACTAAGCGAACTCACGAAGACGATTTCCGCCAGGAATCTCCTCATCAAAGCCATGTTCACTCTCAGGAAACGCTTCGCAGCCAGCTGAACCTTCGTATGCCCAAGCGGTTCGTAATCCGGGACCTACCTCTGATCCTGGCTGAGTTCGTTGTGCGTGTCCGGGGCAGATATCATTACCACCCCCAGCCTTTCCGGTAAGTGTGCTTCACCATTTCGCGGGCAAACTCCAGCGCGTTTACCTTCGTTGTTTCGGTTTTAAACTGAGGCAGCATTTTTATTTTTTTATACTGGTGACTGGTAATCAGCTCCACCTCTTCGGAGGGTGAAATGTTGGTGAAAACCATATTCCCGCCATCCCAGGCCAGTTCGCGCTCCAAGCCTTGCAGGCGGATAGCCAGGTTGCCCATGACCACTGTCTCGGTCAGCGGACCGGCATATTCGAAATTAGAACAGGCCTCCATCCGGTTTTCCGGGCTTTCCTTGCAGGCACGTACCCAATCCATTTCGTGCAGTCCGCCCCCCAGCCGATCGGGCACAATACGGGGAATTGTTTTCTCCGGCAATTTATAATCCAGGTCGAAGGGCAATACCTTAAACCCGTTGCCGTAATAGCCACTGATAATCTTTCCTTTGGTGCCGATAAACAAGTTCATGCCGCCCCAGTCGCCCATTTTCACTCCGGCAGGAAGTTCTACCGGCCGGCCGGGCATGATGCCGCCATCGCTCCAGATCAGCTTCAGGGCCGGCATATCGCCGCGCCCCGGAAACGTATATTCCACACGCGAGGCCTGCGGGGCGCTCTCGGTATTTACCACCGTACTGCTGGCTTGCACGGCCGTGGGGTATTTCAGTTTCAAAGCGAAGAAAGGCACATCCATCACATGGCAGCCCATGTCGCCCAAGGCGCCCGTGCCAAAGTCCCACCAAGCTCGCCAACTCCACGGATGATAGGCTTCGTGATACGGACGTTTTGGCGCAGGCCCCAAAAACAAATCCCAGTCGAGCGTTTTCGGAACAGCCTGCTTATCGGTGGGACGTTCCAACCCCTGCGGCCAAATCGGACGGTTAGTGGTGGCGTACACCTCCGTTACATCGCCGATAACGCCGCTCCAAATCAGCTCGGCAACCTGGCGTACCTCTTCCTGCGAATGCCCTTCATTGCCCATCTGGGTGGCCACTTTATAATTTCGGGCAGCTTCGGTCAGCTGGCGGGCTTCCCAAACCGAATGAGTCAGCGGCTTTTGCACATACACGTGCTTGCCCAGCTGCATCGCCCACATGGCGGCCACCGCATGGGTATGGTCGGGCGTGGCAATCACCACGGCATCAATATCTTTTTGCTGTTCCAGCATCACCCGGAAATCCTGATACTGCTTTGCCCGTGGATATTTCTTAAATACAGGACGGGCATATTCCCAATCCACATCGCACAGGGCCACCATATTTTGGCCGGGCATATTGGCCAGGTTTTCCCAGCCTTTGCCGCCCACTCCGATTCCGGCAATATTCAGTTTATCACTGGGGGCAACATGGCCCAACCCCGAAACAGCATAACTGGGCAGGATGGTAAAAACACTTGCCGCGGTTCCGGCAACGCCCAGAAAATGACGCCTGGACATGTTGGTGGGTGAAGCTGGTTTCTTCATAACAATCCGATTTTAGGTCAACGCAGCAGCGCTGTTTGGCTATTCCTGATCACTTTAATTTCAGGACATGCAGGGCTCAAAACACGACAACAAACAGCTTGCTCCATTAAATTTAATCATATTAAAAAAAATCGACAGCCGTGGATGTACTCAAAATCAGAAAACATTTCCTAAAGCATCCCAATCGAAGAAAGAGACATGCCATTCAGCGGGATGAATGTTTGCCTGTCATCTCTTCCGAAGCAGTTACCGGAAAGAAAAAGGCAACTTCCTGCGCCGAATTGGGTTTGGCTTATTAAATTTGGCCTTCTAAAAAACAGACATTTATGATGACCGAGAAATTTCCTTCCCGCTTGCTGGAGAACGCTGTGAACGAGTTTGCAAAGCTCCCCGGCATCGGAAGGAAAACCGCCCTTCGCCTGGTGCTTCACCTGCTGAAACAGGATGTGGCCGATGTGGAAATATTCGGGCACAGTATCATCCAGGCACGCACGGAGATCAAGCATTGCAAAATCTGCCACAACATCTCCGATGGTGACATCTGCAACATCTGTAGCCAGCCCGACCGCCTTCCCGAGATCATTTGTGTGGTGGAAAACATCCGCGATGTGATGGCCATTGAGAATACCCGCCAATTTACAGGTCTGTACCATGTACTGGGGGGCATCATTTCACCCATGGACGGGGTGGGCCCGGCCGATCTGGAAATTAACTCGCTGATCGAACGGGTGCGGAGCGGAAATGTCGCCGAAGTAATTTTGGCCCTGAGCACCACCATGGAAGGCGACACCACCAACTTCTTTTTATACAAAAAGCTAAAAGATTTTAACGTCAGGATATCCACCCTCGCACGGGGAGTTTCGGTGGGAGATGAGCTGGAATATGCCGACGAACTCACCCTGGGGCGCTCCATAAAAAACAGGCTCGACTTTGAAAGCTCCCTAAGCCAATAAACCAACCGCCCATGAAGCTTTCGGTCATCCTGGTCAACTACAACGTCCGATATTTTTTGGAGCAGTGCCTGCATTCGGTCCGAAAAGCCTGTACTGCCCTTGATGCGGAAGTGTTCGTGGTGGACAACAACTCGGTGGACGGCTCGTGCCAGCTGGTTCGTGAGAAGTTTCCAGAGGTTATCCTGATCGAAAATCACGACAACAAAGGCTTTTCAATAGCCAATAACCAAGCCATCCGACAGGCAAAAGGGGAATACGTGCTGCTGCTCAACCCCGACACAGTAGTGGAAGAAGACTGCTTCGCGAAATGTGTGGCCTTTATGGACAACCACCCGGAAGCCGGTGCGCTCGGAGTAAAAATGATCGACGGCAAGGGCCGGCTGCTGCCCGAATCCAAACGCGCGCTGCCCACCCCCTTGGTGGCCTTCTACAAGATCTTTGGCTTTTCAAGACTTTTCCCGAAATCCAAACAGTTTGCGCGCTATCACCTGGGGCATCTTCACCCCGACCACACCCATGAGGTGGATGTTTTGGCCGGAGCTTTCATGTTGCTGCGAAAAAAAACGCTGGATACGGTTGGCCTGCTCGATGAAGCTTTTTTCATGTACGGTGAAGATATCGATCTGTCGTACCGCATCACCCAAGCCGGTTACAAAAACTATTATTTCCCGGAAACGACCATCATCCACTACAAAGGTGAAAGCACCAAAAAGGGCAGTCTCAACTATGTCCGGCTATTCTACCAGGCCATGATCATCTTTGCACGGAAACATTTCTCCAAAGAACAGGCTGGTTTGTTTTCCCTTCTGATCCGGCTGGCCATTTATTTCCGGGCGCTGCTGTCGATCACCCAACGCGTTGTGAGCGCCGCCTTTTTCCCGGTGCTGGATGCAACGATCATTTATGCAGGTTACCGGCTGCTTGTTCCCTGGTGGGAAAATTACCGCTTTGAGCCGGGCCACTTCCCGCCTGCGTTTTTGCAATACGTAGTTCCTGTCTATCTCCTAAGCTGGCTGATCGGCATTCGGCTGGCCGGTGGTTACCGGAAGCCCGTCAAGCCATTCAGGGTTTGGCATGGCCTGGCATGGGGCACCCTGGGCATTCTGCTGTTTTATTCGCTGGCAGACGAAAGCTGGCGGTTTTCTCGTGCCCTGATCCTGCTGGGGGCGGCGTGGGCTTTTGCTGCCCTGTGGGCCGTCCGGCTACTACTCGGCAGCATTCCGGTTGAACCTTTCCGGCTGGCAACCCGGCGCAACAAGAAGGTGGCCGTAGTAGCCCGACAAGCCGAGAGCACCCGCATCACCCACATCCTGAACGACCTTCGACTGCCTATCGAGCTAGCCGGGACGATCTATCCAAACGCTGACAGCCACCCGGATAATTACCTGGGAAACTTATCGCATTTACAGGAAATTGTTACCGTTCACGATTTGGACGAACTGATTTTTAGCGCCTCCGATCTTCCCTCCAGCGAAATCATCGGCTGCATGTTGAAGCTGGCCAATAGGCAGGTGGCCTACAAAATTGCCCCGCCCGAAAGCTTGTCGATTATTGGCAGCAATTCGGCAGAAACGGCCGGCGACCTGTATGTGGTGCAGCTGAATGCCATTTCGACCCCCAAAAACAAACGGCACAAACGCCTGCTCGACCTGGGACTGTCGGCGCTTTTCCTGGTCACGTTCCCGGCAACTTACTGGATTGTCAGGGAAAAATCGGCTTTCCTTTCGAATATCATCCAGGTTCTTTTCAACCAAAAAACCTGGGTAGGATATGCTTCAGCAGAAAACCTGGCGGGCACTTTGCCACCGCTGAAACCCGGTGTTATAAACCCGGCCAGCCACTTGTCCCCTCTTCTTTCGTCCGAAAAAAAGTTGGCGCTCGATCTGGATTATGCAAGAAATTATCGGATCTTGAAAGACGTGAAGATCATTTTTAATAACTTGAAAAACCCGAAAACATGAATACAGCATCGTTGACATACGGACAAGTACGGTTTCGTCCGCTGGAGCCCGAAGACCTGGAAGTATTATACCTTTGGGAAAACGACCCGGCCATTTGGAAAGTGAGCAACACGCTGGCGCCGTTTTCACGCTTCATCCTGAAGCAATATATTCAGGAATCGCACCGCGACATTTTTGAGGCCAAGCAACTTCGGCTGATCATCGAAAACCGGGCCGGGAAAGCGGTTGGCGCCATCGACCTGTTCGATTTTGAGCCGTTCCACCAACGGGCCGGATTGGGCATCCTGATCTACGATCCGGCCGACCGCGGCAAAGGACTGGCTACCGATTCACTGCAACTCATGATTCGCTATGCCGGTGAAACACTCGGGCTGCATCAACTTTACGCCAACATAGCTGCCGACAATCCGGGCAGTGTCCAGCTGTTTGAGAAAGCCGGTTTTCAACTTAGCGGAACAAAAACAGACTGGCTGAAAACCCCTGATGGATGGATGGACGAAATGATCTATCAGAAAATACTTTAGCTAATCACTTCAGAATAAAACCTGTAGCCATGTTACCTGACAAGAAATTGAATCTGTAATTACGTGACAGCCAATATAAAGAGAAACCACCTGCGGAGAAAAAACCCTTCATTCTCATTAAATATGCGGTGATTAATTCGTATATTTGCCGCAAAGAGATTTGCTTAATATGGCAAAATATATCTATCAGTACGAACAATGGCCCCATTTCTCTTGGGATGATAAAGAAATAAATGGGATTTTAGGAAAAGTTCGTCATTTGCAAGGAAAGATTTTGGGGCAGATGGCATCTTTGGGATTCTCAATACGGGAAGAAGCGCTCCTCTCTACTTTAACAATCGATGTTTTAAAATCATCCGAAATTGAAGGTGAAACATTGAACTATGAGCAAGTATGTTCCTCCATTGCGAGAAGATTGGGAATGGAATATGCCGGTATGGTGCCCACAACCAGAGATATTGATGGAGTAGTTGAGATGATGTTGAATGCAACACAGAACTTCAAAGAACGACTAAACGAAGAACGACTATTTGGATGGCACGCTGCATTATTTCCAACTGGTTGGAGTGGTATGCACAGGATCGATACCGGGTGCTATCGCAAGAGCGACATGCAGGTGGTTTCTGGCCCTATGGGCAAAGAGAAGATCCATTATCTGGCCCCTTCACCTGAGAGAGTTAAACAAGAAATGGATTTATTCCTGGATTGGTTTAATAGTGAATCAAAACTAGATGCTGTATTGAAGGCAGCGATTGCTCATTTCTGGTTTATAATAATACATCCCTTCGACGATGGTAATGGCCGAATAGCAAGGACACTCTCTGATATGTTATTAGCACGTTCGGAAGATAGTTCTCAAAGATTTTATAGTCTTTCGAACCAGATACTTATTGAGAAAAAGGTTTACTATAAAGTTTTACAAAAAGTACAGCATAGCAGTGGTGATATTACGGAATGGCTAAATTGGTTCTTTGATTGTTTGTATCGTGCATTGAAATCTACGGAACAAACAATGCAGAAAGTACTTCAAAAAGCTGATTTTTGGGACAAACATAAGGATACCCTTTTTAATAGCAGGCAGAGACTTATGCTGAATAAACTATTAGATGGGTTTGATGGCAAACTAAAAACATCGAAATGGGCGAAAATAGCTAAATGCTCAGCAGATACAGCTTTAAGAGACATTAAAGATTTAATTGAAAAAGGTATCTTAAAACAAGAAGAATCAGGAGGACGAAGCACAAATTATGAATTGATTGATTAGCTAATTATCCAATCAGCTCACCAAAAGCCGGGATCTCTTTCAGGAATGAATAGGTTTTTGTGGAAAAATCAATCTGACAGCAATAATGGCTGAGCCCGTTGGAAACAATCACGTAAGGCACCTGGAATTTCATGTTGTAGCGCGCCACCTGATCAAACGTTTCCTGAGTTACCTTCACCGTTGGCGCTTTAAACTCGACCACCAGCAGGGGCTGGCCGGCACGGTCGTACACCAGCAGATCGGCCCGGAACTGGTTTTGGTTCACTTTCAGTCCGCTTTCCAAGGCCATCAGTTGGGCAGGGAAGCCCTTTTCCTCAATCAGGAAACGGACAAAATTCTGACGTACCCACTCTTCGGGGGTCAGCACCAGGAACTTCTTCCGGATCTCGTCAAAGATCCTCAGCTTGCCCGATTCCTGCGTGGTGCGAAATGAATATGTTGGTAAATTTAATTTCGTGAACATAGTATGCCAATACAAAGTTGTATTTTTGTGAAATTCGTTGCGTAAGCCACCCTGTTTCGTTTTGGTCTGGCTGTCCAAAAATGCAAAAAAAAATGCTTCATTCCACGGAAAATGAATGTTGGCTTTTTGCCCCAGGGACAAATTAAAAACCTACCTTCACCAGGAGACGCTTTCGGATGGCAGGTTGCAACCATTTGGGCATATCGGCTTACTGTTTTAAAAACTAAGATTTAGCGACGTGAAAACGAAAAAAGAAATTGTTGACAACTGGCTTCCGCGCTATACCGGGCGCAAGCTGGAAGATTTCGGTGAATATATTTTGCTGACCAATTTTCAGTTGTATGTCGAAATGTTTGCCGAACGGTTTAATGTTCCCGTGATTGGTGAGGACAAAAATATGCCCAATGCATCGGCAGAAGGAATGACTATCATCAACTTTGGCATGGGAAGCCCCAATGCGGCCACCATCATGGACCTGCTCAGTGCCATCATGCCCAAAGCCGTGCTTTTTTTGGGCAAATGCGGCGGATTGAAACCAAAAAACAAACTGGGCGATCTGATCCTCCCCATTGCTGCCATCCGCAGCGATGGAACTTCCAACGATTATCTGCCGCCCGAGATCCCTGCCCTTCCGGCGTTTAACCTGCAACGGGCCGTTTCCACCGCCATTCGCGAAAATAAAATGGACTACTGGACCGGAACGGTTTACACGACCAACAAGCGGGTATGGGAATACGACGAACGTTTCAAAAAATACCTCTATAAAACCCGGGCCATGGCCATCGACATGGAAACGGCCACCATTTTCACCGTCGGCTTCGCCAATCAAATTCCTACTGGCGCCTTGCTGCTGGTGTCGGACCAGCCGATGATTTCGACTGGTATAAAAACAGAGGCCAGCGATAAAAAAGTCACCACCAATTTTGTGGAATTGCACCTGAAAATCGGGATTGACGCCCTGATAGAAATAAAAACGGACGGAAGATCGGTGAAACACCTGAAATTTTAAACACGGAAAAACCGGATATGAATTACGAAGATATTCTTGCCAACCTGCGAAATAAAATATATCACCCCGTTTATTTTTTGATGGGTGAAGAAAGTTATTTTATCGACCAGATCTCGGAGTACATTGCCCAGCATGTGCTTACCGAAGCCGAGAAGGGTTTCAACCAGCATGTTTTGTATGGCAAAGATACGGACGTGGACACCATCATTACCTACGCGAGGCGCTTCCCGATGATGGCCAACCACCAGGTGGTTATCGTCCGCGAAGCCCAAAACATCAAAAAGATCGAAGATCTGGAGCCGTATGTCAAAAACCCGTTGAAATCGACGATACTGGTTCTCAGCTATAAATACAAAACACTCGACAAACGAAAAACATTCACCAAGCAAGTGGCGAAAACCGGCGTCCTGTTCGAGTCGAAAAAGATTTACGACAACCAGCTGCCGGCCTGGATCAACAGCTATCTGAAAGCCCACCAGTACAGTATCGAGCCGCAAGCCTCGGCCATGCTGGCCGAATACCTGGGCACCGACCTGAGCAAGGTAGCCAACGAACTAAACAAGCTCATTATCAGCCTGCCGGGGCAAACGCGCATCACGCCCGACCACATCGAGAAGAATATCGGGATCAGCAAGGATTACAACATCTTCGAGCTGCAAAACGCGCTGGGGGAAAGGAACATATTGAAGTCAAACCAAATCATCAACTATTTTGCGGCCAATCCCAACTCGAACCCGTTCACGCGCACCGTGGCCAGTTTGTATTTCTTTTTTATGAAGATATTAACCTACCATTTTTTGGAAGACAAATCGCAAAATGCCGTAGCTTCGGCCTTACAGGTGAGTCCGTTTTTTGTCCGCTCGTATGTTTCCGCAGCCAAACAATACCCTATTCGCAAGGTGGTTGAAATTATTTCCATCCTGCGCGAATACGACATGAAATCCAAGGGATGGGGCAATGTTTCCTCCGACAGCGGCGACCTTCAGAAAGAAATGATTTACCGAATTTTACACTAACCGACATGACCATCATCATCATTGCCATAACAAGTATCGTTTCCATCGCTGCCTTTAACCGGACCGACCTGATGGAGAAGCTCCAGTTTAATGCCAGCCAAATTTACCACCGGAAAGAATACCACCGGATGATCACGCATGGCTTTGTTCATGCCAACTGGGAACACCTGATTGTCAACATGATCGTATTACTATCGTTCGGACGGGCCATCGAAATGTATTTTGAATACAGTTTCGGGCGCATGGCCAATGCTTATTTCCTGATCCTGTATTTTGGCGGCATGATCGCATCAAACGGGTATGCCCTTTTCAAACACCGGAACAATTACTATTACAACGCGGTGGGCGCGTCGGGCGCCGTTTCGGCAGTGCTATTCGCCGCCATCTTTTTCGAACCGTGGGACAAAATCTATTTTTTCGGGGTGATTCCCGTTCCCGGAATTGTTTTCGCGGTTTTGTACCTTGTTTATTCCTACTACATGAGCCGCAAACAAAACGACAACATTGCCCACGATGCCCATTTTTTGGGAGCTCTTTTTGGCTTTGTGTTTCCCATTTTGCTCAATTTTCAGTTTCTGGAGCGTTTTCTCGATAAACTGTTCCGTCTGATCTAAAATACGCAGCCAAATCCGTTTTCGATGAGTTCACCGTTTATCCAGCTCGATGGCCGTTTTTTCAGGCAGGAAGAAAAAATCTTCACGGCACATGATTTCGAATACCTGCTTTTTTCGGAAACTCTTCGCGCCATCCGCAGCCAGTTTATGTTTTGGGACGAACACCTGGCATTGATCGACCTGCAATTTCAGCTGCTCAACCAACCGGTGCCTGAGGTTTTGACAAACGGGGCCAGAGAATTGAAACGGCAATTGGAACGCACACTGGTAAAAAACAAGCTTTTTAAAAGTGCCCGTATCGATGTTTGCTTTTTCAAAAAAAACAGCAACACCAGTTTCCTGATTAAAACTGAAGAGATTCCGGAAACTGGCTACGCATGGAACACGGACGGGATTACATTGGGTGTTTTTGGCAAAATCAGCAAAGCCAACTCACCACTCTCAGCTTTGCGCCTTGGCTCAGAAAACTACTGGCAGATACTACGGGCCGCCAGCCTAACTCCTTCTACCGAACTGATTTTACAAAATGCCGAACGCAGCCTGCTGGAAGTGCCCGGCAGCAACCTGTTCCTGATTAACGACAACACGGTCAGCACCCCGGCGCCGGAAACCGGTGTTTTCATCAGCCCCGCCAGGCATGCTGTCCGGCAAATTTGTCAGAAGACGGGACTCAACTTTCAAGAAGAAAGCTCCCTTTCACCGGACGATCTGTTACAGGCCGATGAAGTTTTCCTGGCCGACGATCTGCAAGGCATCCGCTGGGTAAAAGCTTTTGGGATGAAGCGCTACTTCAACAAAACGGTTAAAATAATCAGTGATGCGCTGAACCGTGAGTTAGTTCAGTGACGGGTTTTCGGGGAAGTTTTCCCACATGGAATATTTCCCGCCCAATTCGCGGACAAGTTCAATCCACATGTTATTTTTCGGAGAGCAGTCCATAACATTCCTGGGTTCGATTTCGGACACCAACCAGGTATTTTCACTCAGCTCCTCTTCCAGTTGACCGCTATCCCAGCCGGAATAGCCAAGAAAAAACCGAACCTGATCGGGTTTTACCATACCCAGGTTGATATGGCGCTTCAGTTCATCAAAATCGCCTCCCCAATACAAATCATCTTTAATATGGATACTTCCGGGAATGGTATCGCCCAGTGAATGAATGAAATAAATAGAATCGGTACTGACCGGACCGCCAATATACACTTCGGTATCGAAATCGGGAAAATCGCCGATGATCTCGTTCAGCGGATATTCAACTTTCTTATTTAAAATGAAACCGACTGCCCCTTTATCGCTGTGGGCTACCAACAAGATCACCGAGCGGTTAAAGTAGCTCCCGGGCAAGAAAGGTTCCGCAATCAGGATGCGCCCCTTGCTGGGTGAAACGTGGTTGGTTTCTATTTTAAATATGTTGATATCCAAGTTCATATTCTTTAAATTCAGTTCAATTTAAAAAAAATCAACTACTAATCAAACAATAGAAACAACTAAAATCGGTATCCGGTTTCGTTTATACAGCATCTTTGAATGGCTGACCGGGGAGAAAAGCTGGTTTATCAAACCCGGAAACGGAGCTTTATTCTTCCACGATCACAAAAACATCTTCATTTTCCTTTTTCATCAGGAACTGTTCGCGGGCGAATTTCTCCAGGTTTTTCTGGTTGGTTTGCAGTTCCTGGATCTTGCGTTGGTCGGAATGAATTTTTTCCTGGAGGTATTCTTTTTGGTCCAGCAGCTTTTTCAGCTTGTATTTATCCTGGAAATGCCTCACCAGGTTGTGTTCGGCAAAAAAGCCAATCCACAAGGCAAAGACCAACAGCAAGATGCCGAATTTAGCCTTTGGATGTCTTAAAATGGAAAACAGCGCTGATTTCATTCCGGATCATTTCTTACTGGCAAAAGTAAGCGATCTGACTTCAAAAAAAAAGGAGACGAAACAAATCATCTCCTTTTTTCCTTAATATTTCAGTTTACTGCTGATCGGGTAAAAAGTTCGGGTACATGTAATTGGTGGGCGAAACAAAAGTTTCCTTGACGGTGCGTACAGAAACCCAGCGCAACATATTAAACACAGAGCCTGCTTTATCGTTTGTACCGGAACCGCGTGCGCCGCCAAATGGCTGCTGCCCCACTACAGCGCCGGTTGGCTTGTCGTTGATGTAAAAGTTCCCGGCTGAATTTTCCAGTCGCCTGGTGATCTTCTCGATGTTGTAGCGGTTCTGAGAGAAAACAGCACCCGTAAGCGCATACATGGAGGTATGATCCAGCACTGTCAGTGTTTCATCCATCTTTTCGTCGTCGTACACATACACCGTCAGCACCGGCCCGAACAATTCTTCCGTCATAGTTATATAGTCGGGTGTTTTGGCCTGGATGACGGTTGGCTCGATAAAGTAGCCAATCGTTTTATCGCACTTGCCGCCAAAAATCACTTCGGCATCCGCATCGTTCTTTGCCCGTTCAATATAGCCGGCCAGTTTGTCGAATGAAGGTTCATCAATCACGGCATTCACAAAATTGGTAAAGTCTTCGGGCGGCCCCATTTTCACAGCTGCCAGCTCACGCCCCAACCGCTCGCGAACATCGTCCCAAATGCTTTCGGGAACATACACACGGGAAGCTGCAGAGCATTTTTGTCCCTGGTACTCGAATGCCCCGCGAAGCATGGCGATGGCCAAACTTTGCGGATCGGCAGTAGGATCGGCAAAGATGAAATCCTTCCCCCCGGTTTCGCCCACGATGCGCGGATAGGATTTATATTGGTGAATATTTTCGCCGATTGTTTTCCAGATCCCCTGGAAGACAGCAGTAGAGCCGGTAAAGTGGATTCCGGCAAATTCAGGATGTTGGAATACCACATCGGCGGCCACCGGTCCCGACACATAAACCAGGTTGATGACCCCATCGGGCAGCCCGGCCTCCTGGAAAATTTCCATAATCACGGCAGCTGAATAAATTGCAGTTTTTGACGGTTTCCACACCACCACGTTCCCCATCATGGCTGGCGCGGCGGGCAGGTTACCGGCGATGGAAGTGAAGTTAAACGGAGTGAGTGCAAAGATAAACCCTTCGAGCGGACGGTATTCATTATAATTCCACAAGCCTGGAGCCGATTCGGGCTGCATCCGGTAAATTTCGACCATACATTTCACCCCAAAACGGAAAAAATCGGCGAGTTCACACGCTGCATCAATTTCGGCCTGGAACGCATTTTTGGACTGGCCCAACATGGTGGCCGCATTGATTTTATCGCGATAGGGGCCAGCCAGTAAGTCGGCAGCTTTCAGAAAGATAGCTGCCCGATGTTGCCAGGACATATTGGCCCAGTTGGATTTCGCCTCCAAAGCGGCATCAATGGCAACTTGAACATGAGACGCATCGCCCTGGTAGTAATACCCCAGCGTATGGTTAATTTCGTGCGGAGGCGCTAAGCGCACCCGTCGATCGGTGGTTACTTCCCGGCCTCCAATAATCATGGGCAATTCCACTTCCATTGATCTCAGTTCGGCAAGTTTTGCCTGTAGGCCAATCCGTTCCGGAGTCCCCGGGGCATAGGTTTTTACCGGTTCATTTTTTGCAATTGGCACATTAAAAATTCCTTTGGGCATAATTTTGGATTTATTTAGTTAACAGGACATTACATTCAAGCTTAACCCTTGATCTACAAAACTAAAGAATCCCCAAAACCTAATCCCTGTTAAAAATCAGCTTTCAAAACCTGCGTTTCCAAGCGCTCCAAAAAAAGATTTTTAACAATTAAAAATTACTATATTTAGTCCGATTTTAACTGAGCGGCCATTTCATGCTAAATTCGATATCACAACTCCTGCATAAAACATTTCAGTTGGGCTCCGGAAAGGAAAAGTGGAAATCGTTGGGATTACATTTCATCCTCATCACGGGCTTGATTTTGAGCTTGGTTGACTTCACCTCAGCCATGAGTGGAAATACCAGCTACCCCTGCATCCCGGGCGATGTTACCTTAATGGCAACGTTCATGGTCGCCCTGTATTGCCTGCGCAACGGCCGTCCCGGCTGTGCCATCAACAGCGTTTTTTTGATTCCCTTTCCGGTTTACTTTTTCTTCATAGCCCGCCCTTATGCCATTTTGCCGGTGCATAGCACCCTCCAACACAGCCTTTGGGCTTTGGTGGGCGGATTTGTCTTTTTGTTACTGTTCAATCCTTCCAAACTTAAACTGGCACTTTTCTACAGCATCAGCTTGCTCACCGTAGCCTTTCACTTATCAGAAGCAGGAAGATTGCCGGATGCGCTGAACCTGATCTGGCAAAGAAACGAACTGATATTTAACCCCTTTCTAGTCCTTTCGGCAGTATTTGCGGCCAGTTTTCTGGTGGCCTGGAGTTTTGAGAGCAGCCTGCACGAACTGAGAAACAAGGTGGCAGAAATGGAAATGCAATTTTCCCAAACCTTTCGGAATTTCCACCAAGGAGTTATGCTGATGCAAATTAACCGCGACGAAATGGACAATCCGGTCAGCTTGCAAGTTCTCCGCGTAAACCATGCTTTTGAAACCCTGTTCCGGATCAACTCGCGGGAATTGCGCAACATAGAGGCCGACATTATCTTTCCGAAAGTATTCCGGCAATCATTCGACTGGAACAACTTTTTCCTGCATTCAAAAAAACAAAAGGTTGAATTACATATTGAACACCTGAACAAATGGATGGAAATGTATGTGCTGCACCCGGCCAAAGACCAGCTGGCCTGCCTGTTTTACGACATCAGCCAGAAACAACACAACATTATCAGTTTAAAGGAAAGCCGCAAACGCTACAAAGTGCTGCTTGAAGCCATCCCCGACCTGTTTTTTATTATTGATAAGGATGGGATTTATGTGGATTTTGTCATTAAAGAATCGGACCTGATCCTGATTAAGGCTGACGACATTATCGGCAACTCTATTTTTGAGGTAGGCTTCTCGGAAAAAATGTCGCGCAAAATCTTCCAGTGCATTCAGAATGCGATCCGGTTCGATACGATTGAAACTATTGAATATGCGCTGGAAACGGAAAAAGGCACCGCCATGTTTGAGATGCGGATAGCCAAGCTCGACGACCAGTCGGTCATTTCCATTGCCCGCGACATCACCAAACGCAAAGTGGCCGAAATCAGGCTGGAAGAAGCCAAGCTGAAAGCCGAAGAAGCCGATCAGCTGAAATCGGCCTTCCTGGCCAATATTTCACACGAAATACGCACCCCGATGAATGCCATCATCGGTTTTTCGCGCATGATTGGCTCGCCCGACTTCGACCTGGAAGAGAAAAACCGCTTCATCGATATCATCATCAGCAACGGCAAGCTGTTGATGGAGATGATCAACGACATGATCAGCATTTCGAAAATTGAAAGCAAGCAGGTGATCGCTAAAAAAGGATTTTGCAAGATCAACGACCTGATGGTGGAACTGTACCGCGAGTACAGTTTGGAGGTGAGCAGCAAACCAATCCGCCTGAAACTGAACAACGAAAATGCCAATCCGAAATTCGGGGTGGCCACCGACAAATTCCTGTTAACCGAAGTCCTGAAAAAACTGATCGACAATGCCATCAAATTCACCTCTTTGGGAGAAGTTGAATTTGGCTACCAAATGGAAGGAAAAACCAAGCTCCGCTTTTTCGTGAACGACACGGGCATTGGCATGGAACCCCATCATTTGGACCGCATTTTTGACCGCTTTCACCAAATCGACAACAAAATGAGCCGCAAGTACGAGGGAACCGGCCTGGGGCTGGCCATCGCACAACATTACACCAACTTGTTGGGCGGAAAAATCGTGGTAGAATCAGAAGTGGATAAAGGCTCGAAATTTTATTTCAGCATTCCCTTTGAGGATGGGGAAAGCACCTTGAAAGTGATCCGCTAATTGCGTGAATTCAGGATTTGATGCCCCACGAGCTCATCGTATCTTCCCGACCGGGAGCGGTAATACACCAGGATTTGATATTCGTTTTCCGTTTCCACATGACTCCCTTCCAGCACACTTTCCTCAGCAGCAGTTGCCCTGTCGGGCAAATAGACATACTGATAGTTGTAATAACCCTGCTTGAGCAGCAAGGTCAGCTCGCAGGCAGCACGCTCAAAACTCCAACTCATTTCATTGCCACCATTGGCATTCCAATCGGTTAGCGCGCCAAAAACATGTACCGACCCGCCCACAAGCGGAGCATCCATTGGCAAGGTAAAATGCACAAAAACATAGTCGCATTCCGTATCGGCATCATCGATCCGGTCCTGGCTTTCGACCACATAATTTCCGTTCATTTCGCGGTACTCAGCATACTTTTTATTGGAACGGATTTCGTCCGTATTTAGGGTAAGGTGATAATAGGGGCGATGAAATTCCACGGACAGAATATTTTCACCATTGTGCCGGTAAGTACGTGCATCGAAATAGCGGTATTCGTTGCCTCCCGCAAAAACGTTTTCCTGCTGATAATCATACACCAACTCATTGGGCCTTACAAACAACGGTTTGAGCCCGGTTATGGCATTGTCCCACCGCCGGTTTTTCATCACAACCACTTTTATTTCGTCACGGGGGTTGTCAATTTTCAACCGTTCATGCAAGATGGAAAAATCCACCTCCTGATTATCGCCCTTGAACGGGTCAAAGGTGGCCCGCTTTACCCGTCCGGCGATTTCAACCCGTGGGTCCAGAACCTGAAACCGCCTGGTCAGGACCACTTTTTCCCGGTCATGATCCTCGAAAACCACCAAGGCGTAATTTCCCGAATATTTTATCTGCACACGGTCATTGGGGATCAAAAGCTGGTAGTTGGTATAAGACACGATGGTGTTGAAACTCCGCGCAAAATCATCCAGCGGATTATCCGCGAAACCCTCCAGGTATTCCTGCTGAATGACAAACGACTCGTTCCAGTCGGCATCGCAATGAATCAGCGTGTAGCTGTAATTCCTGAGTTCGCCCGACAAATCGTCAAATTTCAGCACCAGCTGCTCCTCTGTTCCCAACGTGATGATGGGATGGCTCAATACCGCCCCGACGCGGAATAATTGCACCGACTTGATTTCTTCCCGGAAAACGACATTCCCGTAATACTGTTCATTTTCGTATTGGGCGAAAGAATTTAATGAAAAAATAACGAACAGAATGGGCAGAAAAAATCCAGAAAAAAGCAAACATTTCATGCAAAACCGGGTTTAATAACATTACTTTTTACTGATTTTGGACCTCAAAAAAAAGCGGGCCATCAGCGGGTTCGGAATATGTAACGTGTTGATGTATTTAAATATTTCAATCCGTTCGGTTTGTGCAACAAAGATTGTGAAAAGTTTTTAATAATATTTACTTTTGCCTGCCTATATCATAAACACAACAAGGGATTACAATGTCAAAGCATTTCAAATTAAAGCGCGGATTGGATATCCGGTTGAAAGGAGCTGCCGAGGCTGTTCTTGAGAAAGCCGAAGCGCCAAAAACCGTAGCCCTTAAGCCAACCGATTTTCCTGGCTTAACTCCAAAATTAAGTGTGAAGGCTGATGCCCCGGTGAAAGCCGGCGACGCCCTGTTTTTCGACAAATATCATCCTGAAATTTTATTTACCTCACCGGTTAGCGGAACCGTTAAGCTGGTCAACCGTGGTGAGCGCCGTAAAATTTTAGAAGTTGTTGTTGAAGCCGATGGCAAAGCCGAGTTCAAGGCATTTACGAAAGCCGATCCACTGAAGCTCAGCCGTGAAGAAATTTGCGGGCAGTTGTTACAAAGCGGAATCTGGCCTTTCATCAGGCAGCGTCCTTACGGAACGACCGCCAAGCCGGCAGACCAGCCGAAAAATATTTTCGTCTCGGGATTCGACTCAAGTCCGCTTGCCCCGGATTACGATTTTATTTTTCAAAACGACAAATCGGCTTTGCAGACCGGCATCAATGCCTTGAGCAAGCTCACCGAAGGATCGGTCTTTCTGGGTTTGTCGCCCAAACAGACCAACGGCGTTTTTTCGGGCTTGAAAAATGTGACCGTCAATACGTTTGCCGGGCCACACCCTGCCGGTAACGTAGGTGTCCAACTTCACCATGTTTCCCCGATAAACAAAGGCGACCTTGTTTGGACTGTTTCCCCGCAGGCTGTTGTTTACATCGGTCGCTTGTTTGAAACCGGCATGCTCGACTTATCTAAAACCATCGCGCTGACAGGTTCTGAAGTGAAATCCCCAAAATATTATAAGACCATCCATGGCGCCGAAGTTTGCGGACTGCTCAAAGGGAAAACCAAACATGAAACCCACGAGCGTTACATCAGCGGCAACGTGCTCACCGGCACAAAAGTTGACCTGGACGACTTCCTGGGCTTCTTCGACCAGCAAATTACGGTCATCCCCGAAGGTGATGACTATGAATTTATTGGCTGGGCTGACCCCGGTATCAACAAATTTTCGGCCAGCAAAGCATTCTTGTCCAGCTTATTACCCAAAAAAGAATATACACTGAACGCCAACATGAACGGAGGCGAACGGGCCTTTGTACTTTCCGGCCAGTACGAAAAGTACCTGCCCATGGATATTCTTCCCGTGTTCCTGCTGAAGGCTATTTTGGCCAACGATATTGACAAAATGGAACAACTCGGCATTTACGAGTTGGTGGAAGAAGATCTCGCCCTGTGCGAATACGCCTGTACCTCCAAAATCAAAGTGCAGGATATTTTACGCGAGGGGATCAATGTCATGGTAAAAGAATTGGGATAAACGAACAAGTGCTTTAAAAAGATATTCAATGAAAGCGATAAGAAACTTTTTTGAAAAAACGAAACCTCATGTTCAGAAGGGTGGCAAGTATCACTGGCTGCACTCAACACATGATGCTTTTTTTACGTTTGCATTCGTTTCGAAGGAAACGTCAAAATCAGGAACACACATTCACGATTTTATCGATCTGAAACGAACCATGAGTATTGTAGTACTTGCTTTGGTTCCTGCGTTACTGTTTGGCATGTATAACGTGGGCTACCAGCATTTCGGGGCCCTTGGACAGCTTGGCACAGCCGGGTTCTGGGACATGTTCCTGTTTGGCTTGCTGAAAGTGTTGCCCATCGTCATTGTATCGTACGTGGTTGGTTTGGGCATCGAATTTATTTTTGCCCAGTTTCGTGGACACGAAGTGAACGAAGGCTTCCTGGTTTCCGGGATACTGATACCTTTGGTGATGCCGGTAAATACCCCGTTGTGGATGATTGCTATTGCTGTAGCCTTTTCCGTTATTTTCGGGAAAGAAGTTTTCGGTGGTACCGGGATGAACATCTGGAACCCGGCCCTGGTGGCCCGTGCCTTCCTGTTCTTCGCCTACCCCGGACAAATGTCGGGCGATGCGGTGTGGATCTCGGCATCCGGCGTGGAAACGATGGTTGACGGTTTTACCGGGGCTACCCCCATGGCGATGGCTGCTGCCGGGAATACTGACTTCAACGTATGGAATGCCTTCATCGGTTTGATTCCGGGCTCGATTGGAGAAACCTCTACCGTTGCTATTTTAATTGGCGCCGTCATCCTGCTGATTACAGGTATTGGCAGTTGGAAAATCATGCTTTCCACTGTTTTGGGTGGTGCAGCGATGGGCTTGTTACTGAATGCTTTTGCCGGCGACAATGTTTATATGGCGCTTCCTTTCTGGCAACACCTGATTATTGGGGGCTTTGCCTTCGGTGCTATTTTCATGGCCACCGACCCGGTATCAGCTGCTCAAACGGAAAAAGGAAAATGGATTTACGGCTTCCTGATCGGTATTTTTGCCATCCTGATCCGTGTGGTCAACCCGGCTTATCCCGAAGGTATGATGCTCGCCATTCTGCTGATGAACACCTTTGCACCGCTGATTGACCACTATGTGCTGGAAGGAAATATTAAACGCCGCCTGAAACGGGCAAAAGTAAATGCTTAACCAACAAAGACTATAGAAATGGACAGGAACGGTAATGTTTATACCTTTATATATGCTTCGGCAATGGTGATTTTTGTGGCAGCCATTCTTTCAATCGCAGCCATCAACCTAAAACCATTCCAGCAGAAGAATATTGAAATTGAGAAAAAGCAGAATATTCTGGCTTCTGTAAACATAGTTGCCGACGCACAAAGTGCCACGCAGATTTACAGCGAACGGATTGTCAACTCGTATGTTGTGAACGCCTCAGGTGAAAAAATCGACGGAGATGCCTTCTCTGTCGATCTGAAAAAAGAACGCTCCAAACCAGTTGATCAACGCATACTGCCTGTATTTGAGTGCCAAATCGACGGAAGTGTGAAGTACATCCTTCCTCTTTACGGAGCCGGATTGTGGGGCCCCATCTGGGGATATGTATCCCTGGAAAGCGACATGAACACCATTTACGGAGCCACCTTCGACCACCAGGGCGAAACCCCGGGGCTTGGCGCCGAAATATCCACCACGGTATTTCAGGACCAGTTTAAGGGCAAAACCATTTTCGGGAAAGATGGCTCTTTCCAATCGGTGATCGTGGCAAAATCAAATGAGACGGCGCCAGCCGAACACAAGGTGGACGCCATTTCGGGAGGTACCATTACGTCGAAAGGCTTGCAACAGATGATTTTCGACGACCTCACTGCATATAAAGCTTTTTTCAACCAGAAAAAATAGAAGAAGATGAGCGATAGAGAACCTTTATTTTCAAAGAAGAATTTGGGACTGTTGAGCAACCCGCTGAACAGCAGTAACCCGATTACCGTTCAGGTATTGGGTATTTGCTCGGCACTGGCGGTAACAGCCCAGTTGAAGCCGGCCGTGGTAATGTCGATCTCGGTAATTGCGGTACTGGCCTTCGCTAACGTGATTATTTCGCTTTTACGAAATACGATTCCCAACCGTATCCGCATTATCGTGCAGTTGGTTGTTATTGCCGCCTTGGTAATCCTGGTTGACCAGGTACTGAAAGCCTTTGTTTACGATGTAAGCAAGCAGCTGTCAGTTTTTGTAGGCTTGATTATCACGAACTGTATCCTGATGGGCCGCTTGGAAGCATTTGCACTGGGCAACAAACCCTGGCCATCGTTTCTCGACGGGCTGGGCAACGGAGCCGGTTATGGCGCTATCCTGGTGATCGTGGGCTTTTTCCGCGAACTACTGGGATCGGGCAGCATTTTCGGTTTCAAACTGATCCCCGAAAGCTGGTACATTGTCAATGGCGGATTCTACTCCAACAACGGGATGATGATCCTGCCCCCGATGGCGCTCATTACCGTTGGAGTAATTATCTGGGTACAGCGCAGTAAAAACCGGAAACTGATTGAAGATTAATTTTGAACCTTACAAATCCTACGAGATATGGAAAATCTGATTAATATATTTGTCAAGTCAATCTTCATTGAAAACATGGTATTTGCCTACTTCCTTGGGATGTGCTCATACCTGGCTGTTTCCAAATCGGTAAAGACGGCTACCGGACTTGGCATCGCGGTCATCTTTGTGCTGGCCATCACGCTGCCGGTAAACTACCTGCTCGAAAACTATGTATTAAAAGAAGGGGCTTTGAGCTGGCTGGGTGCTGGTTTTGCGGATGTTGACCTTAGCTTTTTGAGCTTCATCATGTTCATCGCCGTAATTGCGTCCATGGTGCAGTTGGTGGAAATGATTGTTGAAAAATTCGCTCCGGTGTTGTACACGCAGCTGGGGATCTTCCTGCCCCTGATTGCGGTAAACTGCGCCATCCTGGGTGGTTCGCTGTTTATGCAGCAAAAAGCGTTCAACAATATTGCCGAAGCCACTTCTTACGGGCTGGGTTCCGGCATTGGCTGGTTTCTCGCCATTGTTGGTATTGCTGCCATTCGCGAGAAAATTCAGTACTCCCATGTTCCCGCGCCTCTGCGCGGACTGGGGATCACCTTTATCGTGACCGGCCTTATGGGATTGGCTTTCATGGGTTTTATGGGCATCAAATTATAGTAGAAATTAAAAACATTCAATCACCATGATATTTTTAGCTACACAAACAACGGTTGTTCTCACCAGTGTGATCATCTTCCTGTTGATCATCATCCTGCTGGTTTCCATCTTGTTGTATGTCAAGAAAAAACTTACCCCGGCAGGAACTGTAAAAATCGACATTAACGATGGTTACCTCGATCTGGAAACAGACCCGGGCAACACGCTGCTCACCACACTGGGGAACAATAAAATTTTATTGCCTTCGGCCTGCGGTGGTGGTGGTACCTGTGGCATGTGCCGTTGCCAGGTTGTTGAAGGCGGTGGCTCCATTCTGCCCACCGAAACCGGTTTCTTCACCCGCAAGGAACAAGCCAACAACTGGCGTCTGGCCTGCCAGGTAAAGGTGAAAGAGGACATGAAACTGCACATCCACCAGGAAGTGCTGGGCGTGAAAAAATGGGAATGCGAAGTGGTTTCGAACCGTAACGTAGCCACCTATATCAAAGAATTTGTGGTGAGGCTGCCCAAAGGCGAAACCCTCGATTTCAAATCAGGAGGGTACATTCAGATTGATGTTCCGAAAATCGACGTGGACTTCAAAGACATGGACATCGACGAAAAGTTCCGTCCGGAGTGGGAACAGTATAATATGTTCGACCTGAAGATGAAAAACCCAGAAGCAACCTTCCGGGCTTACTCGATGGCCAACCACCCGGCCGAGGGAAACATTATCATGCTGAACATCCGTATTGCCACGCCGCCGTTCGACCGTGTTAAAGGCGGATTCCAGAAAGTGAACCCCGGTGTGTGTTCTTCTTATATTTTCTCGCGCAAACCGGGTGACAAAGTGACCATTTCTGGTCCCTACGGCGAGTTTTTCCTGAAAAACAACGATAACGAGATGATGTTTATTGGTGGTGGCGCCGGGATGGCCCCCATGCGTTCGCACCTGTTCCACCTGTTCCACACGGTGAAAGAAACCAAGAAGAACGTTACCTTCTGGTACGGTGCACGTTCGTGGAGGGAAGTTTTCTACTACGAACAATTTCGCGAAATTGAGAAGAACTTTCCGAACTTCAAGTTTAACCTGGCCCTGTCGGACCCCCAACCCGAAGACAACTGGGATGGCCCGAAAGGCTTTATCCACCAGGTAATTTACGATATGTACCTGAGCAAGCACGAGGAACCGGAAGAAATTGATTACTACCTGTGTGGCCCGCCGATGATGAACTCGGCCATCCAAAAAATGCTGTACGATTTGGGCGTTCCCAACGAAAACGTCCTGTTCGACGACTTTGGAAGTTAAACAAACAACCAGTTATACCGAAAGGGGCTGTCCTAAAAGTAGATTCTGGTTTTTGTGAGCTTACAAATTGTTAGCCATTCCTCATTTTACCCCTCCAAACTTCCCCTAAAGGTGAGGCTTAAAGTCCCCTCTAGGGGATTTAGGGGTCAGGAACTTGGGCTGGACTTACAATATGATAGTTCTGAAAAAACTCATAGGACTTTTTGGATAGCCTCTTTTTTTTTTCGGAATCATTATATCTGGGATCTTTTTATGAATTTGTTAAAAAACCGCATTAAAAAAGCCGTCCCCTTCCGGAAACGGCGTGAATATTATCTGAACGTTAGAGATTTAAGCGATGTTGGTAAACACGTGCTGCACGTCGTCGTCTTCTTCAATTTTATCCAGCAGTTTTTCGATGTCTTCCAGTTGTTCTTCGGTAAATTCAACCGGGGTGGTCGGGATGCGTTTCAGGGTAGCTTTTTTCACGTCAATGCCTTTATCTTCCAAGGCTTTCGATAGGGTGCCAAAGCTGGTATAATCGCCCGAGGCATATACCATGCCTTCTTCTTCCTCAATTTCTTCCAGGCCGGCGTCAATCAGCTCCAGTTCCAGTTCCTCAATATCTACCTTGTCGGTTTTCTCGAATTCGAACACCGCTTTGCGCGAGAACATGAATTCGAGCGAACCGGTTGGCACCAAACCACCGCCCACTTTATTGAAATACGATTTCACGTTGGCCACGGTACGGGTGGTATTATCGGTGGCACATTCCACAAACACCAGCACCCCATGCGGGCCCTTTCCCTCGTAGTTCACCTCGGTATATTCCGAGGCATCTTTTCCGGCAGCCCGTTTGATTGCCGAATCAATATTGTCTTTCGGCATGTTTTGGGCTTTGGCATTTTGAATGGCTGTCCGCAACTTGGCATTCATGTCCGGATCCTGCCCGCCTTCTTTAGCTGCCATTGTAATTGCTCTGGATAACTTCGGAAAAATCCGCGACATATGGCCCCAGCGTTTTTCTTTGGCGGCCCGGCGATATTCAAATGCTCTTCCCACGGTATAATAAATTTAAATGAATGACTAAATTTTAATGGCACAAAAATAAAAATAGTTACCCTAATCGCGGCTGTAAAACAGATAAAAATTACAGCTTTGGACGTATTCCCCGCTTTTAAGTTCAGTGAGCTACTTATTGCTGTGTACTGAGAGTTTAATTACCTGAAAAATATTTATCAGGATCGTGACCCTGGTTGACCAGATCACAAATTTTGGATGCCGATTGGAACCCGAACCGGGCAACGATTTCGGCAGGCAACGAATTTCCTACTGAAAAATAAAAGGAAGTGCCTTCGAGATATTTGGATTCGACACGGATGTTGCCGCCCATTTTTTCGACCAGCTGCCGGCATAAGAATAAGCCAACGCCTGTACCCCGGACCAACCTAACGGGGTCATCATCGATTTTCACAAAACGATCAAAAATGGCTTCCAGGTTTTCCTTCCGGATCCCACAACCGGTATCGCTGACAAAAAACACCGGATGTCCTTCAACCAGTTTACAGCCAAAATGAATACCGCCAACCGAGGTAAACTTCACCGCGTTTTCAAGCAGATTGCGAAAAATTTGCTCCAACCGATCGGGATCGACAAATACCAGCCTGCCGGAAAGGTCATTTTCAAAGCCAATAACAACCTTGGTTGACATGCCGTCCAGCTGCCGTTGAAAGTTCTGTATCAACTTTTCAAACAGGGGCTGCAGGTCAACCAATTGTGGATGGAACGTAAGTGTTCCCGATTCAAGTTTTGACAAATCCACAATATCTTCAATCAGATGAAGCAGATAATCACTGTTTGCATGGATGATCTCCTGAAATTCTTTGCGCTCCCGGGCATAACAATCCGGTTCGGAAATAAGCGATGAAAAACCGACAATCGCATTCAACGGGGTTCGGATTTCGTGCGACAGATTGGCCAAAAAAGCCGATTTCAACTGATCGGAATGCCGGGCTTGCCGGTATTGTTTGAGGTAATTATTTTTTACAGAAAGTCCAAAAATCAGCATAAATCCCATGGCCACCAAGCTGCCCACGTAAACATCACTTACCCGCACCAACTCGCTGGCGTAGCGTCCAGTTATATCAGGATCCTGGTATTCAGCCAGGAAAAAAACCAGTAAATTCAGGAAAAACAGGGAGATGATCAACCCGATTTTCTTCTGGTCACAAATGAAAAGGAAAAACGCAAAAATGGAAACAAAAACTTGCAGCATAGGGCCACGCGATCCAAAATTGAAAAACCAGGCCAGGTTGACAAAAACAAGGGCAATTGCCAAAATGGCCAGGTCCAGCTCCTTGCTAAGTTTCCAATAGCGCGCTATTCCGTAAAAGATGCCGGAAATAAGAAACAATGCCAACGTAACATACATTACCCCCGTCAGATTCAGGTAGTAATTGGCCACCGATGTCAACAACGAAGCAACGGATACCAGCAAACAGGTAGCCATTGTCAATCGCTGTTCAAAACCGATAGCATCAGGGTTTCCAAAGATGACAGTAGTCAACCTGCCAGGCAATTGTTGGCGGATATTTCTATAAATTAAATACACGTTAGGGTGAAAGGTAAAATCAGTTCATTCCGCCGATGAATATAGCTATTAAAATGGGAAAAACAATAGCTGAGCGCGCCAGGAATTCCGTTCCCGAATCTCACCATAAATCACCGACGACCTTATCGGACGAAACAACACATTTAACATTCACTTTAATAACCGTGAAATAAAATGAGTATTATAACTGTAGCATCCAGTTCCTGCTGGACTTTTTACTCGTCAATTTCACCAATAAATACCCCGGAAATATTCCAGGCGCTGAAACTATTCCCTTCGGGTTCGCCTTGCGGAATGTAAACCTGAATGACGTGTTTTCCTTCACCCAACCCGGCTACCGGCATATAAAGCGGGTTCGAAACCGTGCCCGGGCACCAGCCCGACCGACTGTAATCAGACGAGGAAAGACCGTTCCAGAAATTTCCCGAAGCCGGGTTGTAGGCACGGTAAGTAGCGCAATCGGTCCGCCAGGGGGTAAATTGAAAGAAAGGCTGTCCGTCGATAAACAGCTCGTTGGTCTTGGGCACAAACTCGTCGCCTCCGCCCCAACCGCCATGTCCGGTCGTTAGGTAACGGAAGCGAAGGTTTTTCACCCCGGCAGGCACGTCAAATTCAACCTTCAGCGTATCGGTACCAAAAAGAGTCCCGTATTCCTGCCCTGCCATTTCGAGCACATTGGTGGTGGTGAATACCGGTTTTATCCAGTATTTTTTAGCAGGCTCCTTGCTCACTTCCCGGTTGTTGAGATGGTATTTCAGGTTCAGGCTCATCTTGTGCCCGCCCCCATCATAATTGCCGATAAAAACACCAATCCAGGCTTCACCCCTGAGTAGCGGCAACAAATCAGTAACTTCCTGCTTATAGGTTGTTGTATCTTCCCAAGCAATGCCCACATCGCGCTTATCATTAAAATGGTGAATACCAAACGGAGTAAAAAAACGTACCAATTCAACAATCGGCGAATAATTACCGGTCGCCGTCATCCCCTGATAGACTTTTCCGGCTTTGCTGATGTATTTTGGAAGCGAGTCCACGCCATATTTCAGGCCGTCCAGGAAGCTGCGCTTCTGATCGACCGGCACCACAAACACAGAACCGGTGCGGTCGTATGCATCGCCGTTCGACTGCTGTTTCAGCTCGGCAAAAACAGCTGTTCCATCGGGCACTTCGGGCAGGTTTACTTTCTTCAGCACCACCGTTCCACCGGCATACCGATACGTGTAATCTTCGCAATCGCCCTGCGGATTATTAATTTCTGTTCCCCAGTTTATTTGTTGTTTGTCGAATATGGATACATCTTTTACAAAAGCATTGGCCAAGCGTAGCCGGTATTTTACAGGCGTAACTTCAGCACCCAATTCCGTCGGAAATAAATCAACTTCCTTTTCTTTTTTTTGAATATTGATTTGGGTAGCCACCATCCCGAAGTTTCCGTTACGGACATATTTCAGCACCAGGCCATCGGTCATGGGGAAGAACGCGATTGGCGTGCCCAGCAAGCCGGCATCTTTGGTTACCCAAAGTTCAATGCGGTTCGAAAACGAACTGCCCACATACTTTTGGCACGTGTAGCCCAGGATTTTCTCGGTAGTACCGTCGGGCTCAAAACCATCCAGCACATTAAAGTCTTCCAGGCTATGAATCAGTTCACCATTCTGAAAAGTAGCCCGCTGGCAGGTTTTTTTTGATGAATAAAGAAGATAAGTTTCCTCCTGCGGTACTTCCGGAATCACGTTTTTGCCTGACTGATCGGTTACCAAACGGGCAATACCATTTGCATACGTCATAACTGTATTGCCAGCACCTGCGCGAACACCGCCATTGGCATACATGCTATAAATTACTTCGCCTTGCTTATCAAAATACCCGGTTTGAGCGAAACCAAACTGCATGAACAGCAAGCCCATCAGCCAAATTATCCCAATTTTCTTCATTTCATATCGATTAAGTGTGTGCGGACACAAAATACATATTCGTCGTTTAATAACAAAACGGAAATATCAGCTTTCAATAATTCATGCAAGCAGGCTGCCCAGCCATCTTCGGCTACATGTTTTATAATCAGAAAGCAAAAAAAACTGATTTTTCACCAAAGCGATTCGATGTAAATTATCGTATCTTTTGTAAGCCCAATCAACTTCCACAGAAACTGTTCATTTTAACCAGTTAAAAGAATTAGCCATGAGAGTTACTCTTAGCCTTCATTACCACACCATTCCGGGTCAGCAAATTTTTATTTCAGGATCATCGAAACAGTTTGGAGCCTGGAATTTAGGCCAAGCCCTGAAAATGAACTATCAGGAAAATGGCATTTGGAATGTTACAACCGAAATGGGGCAAACAACCGGACGGGTTGAATACAAATACCTGATGATGGATGAACAGGGAAACCGGCATGAGGAATGGGGCGGCAACCATTTCATCGATCTGCAACCCGAAAAGCACAACGTGATGGTAGTGGACGATCTGTGGCAAGCCCCACCGGCTAAAGAAAAACCATTATACACGAATACGTTCACCCGGGTAATTATGAAACCCGGACGCAACCGGCAAGCCGTCCATGAAATTCAGTCCGATTTTGTGTTACAGTTTAAAATTACGGTACCTCGAATCAGCGCCAACTATAAAGTTTGTGTGCTGGGTAATCAGGATGTGCTGGGTAATTGGGATGAACGCCAGCCTCTGATTCTCAACTGTGGCGATGATTTTCCGGTGTGGACCGGGCAAGTAAATGCTACCGATCTGCACTTTCCGGTTTATTACAAATACGCCATCTGGGACCTTGACAAGCAAACCGTAGCAACCTGGGAAGCAGGGGCCGACCGTGCTTTTTTTTCGCCTGGCAAGCTTGGGCAAAAAACACTCATCACCCGTGTTGACAACAGTTTCCGTTTTCCGGTAGGCCTGTGGAAAGGCGCCGGTGTGGCAGTCCCCGTTTTCTCCCTGCGCAGCGAGAAAAGCTTTGGCGTGGGCGAATTTAACGACCTGACCGGTTTTATCGATTGGGCCAAACAGGTGGGACTAAAAATGGTGCAGGTACTTCCGGTAAACGAAACCGTTGCCTCGCACAACTGGCTCGATTCGTATCCTTACAAGTCCGTTTCGGTGATGGCGCTGCACCCGATATACCTCAACCTCGAAAAGCTCGGCAAATTGAACGACGAAAGCCTGATGAACGAATTTACCGCCCATCAGCAACAGCTAAATTCACTCAACCATGTGGATTATCCCGAGGTTCACCGGCTGAAATCGCGTTACTATAAGCTCATTTTCGATCAGGACGGCGAACAGCTTTTCAAAACAAACTCGTACAAGAAATTCTTTGAAGCCAACAAAGAATGGCTGGTTCCCTATGCTGCCTTTGTTTATCTGCGCGACAAAATGAAATCGCCCGATTTCAGAAAGTGGGGAGAGTTCAGCTCGTATAACAAAGAAAAAATCGAACAGTTATGTTCCCCTAAATCAGACATATGGGAACACATTGCCGTGCATTACTTCATTCAGTACCATCTGGATAAACAATTAAAAGAAGTTTCCTCGTATGCCCGCGAAAACGGTATTGTCCTGAAAGGCGACATCCCGATTGGCATCAGCCCGAATAGCGTGGAAGCCTGGACCGAACCGCACCTGTTCAACCTAAACGCCCAAGCTGGCGCACCGCCTGACGATTTTGCGGTTAGGGGGCAAAACTGGGGGTTCCCCACTTACAATTGGGACGAAATGGCCCAAGACGGCTATGCCTGGTGGATCAAACGCATGCAGAAAATGGCCGACTATTTCGACACCTACCGGATCGACCACATTCTGGGTTTTTTCCGTATTTGGGAAGTTCCGTCTGATGCCGTTGAAGCTTTGCTGGGACATTTTAACCCGGCCCTGCCGATGCCCGCGCAGGAAATTGAAAGCTACGGCCTGGCTTTTGACTACGAACGCTTTGCCCTGCCATACATCCGCCATCATTTGCTGCAACGCTTGTTTGGTGAACAAACCGACCTCGTCATTCATGAGTATCTGGATGATTTGGGGAATTGGAAATATCGCCTGAAAAAAGAATTCAATACGCAAAAAAAGATCAACCAGCATTTTCTGAACGGAATTGAAGAAGAAGAACTGGATGATGAAAATCGAAAAATCAGGGACGGCCTATTTGAGCTGGCAGCCAATGTGTTGTTTGTGAACACGGGCTACGACCAGTGGCACCCGCGCATTTCGATGGTAAAAACCACCTCGTTTGCCGAGTTGGAAGATTGGAAAAAAGAACGGCTCGAAAAGCTTTACAACGATTATTATTTCAGACGTCACGAAGATTTCTGGTACCGCAAGGGCTTGGAAAAACTACCGTCGATTGTATCGGTAGGTAACATGCTGGTGTGCGGCGAAGATTTGGGTATGATCCCGGCCTGCGTGCCCAAAGCCATGTCGGAGCTGGGCATCCTGAGCCTCGAAATTCAGCGGATGCCAAAGAATCCCAAGGTTCGCTTTTCGCATCCGGACCAAGCGCCATACCTGTCGGTTTGCGCCACGGGCACCCACGATATGCCGACCATCCGGGGATGGTGGGAGGAAGACCGCGAAAAAACGCAGCTCTTTTTCAACCTCGAACTGGGACATCCCGACGAAGAAGCGCCCTATTTTGCCGAGCCATGGGTATGCAAAGAAATCATTGCCCAACACCTGTATTCGCCGGCCATGTGGACCATCTTCCCCATTCAGGATTTAATTGCGATGGATGGCTTGCTTCGCTGGGACCAAACCCACCTGGAACAAATCAATTACCCGAGCGACGTGCGACACAAATGGCGGTTCCGCATGAAACAGAGCATCCAAGAACTGAAGCAGGCTGATGAATTCAACGAATTATTACGGGAATACCTGACTATTTCGGGACGCAACGCCGATTATTAATGCAGTGATTCCGACCTACAAACTAAACATGTACCCGAGCGACAAACGGAACGATGAACTCTCCGGGTAGCTCAAGGCATCTCCTTGGGTACGTGGTAAATTGTACTGGTATGACACTTCAAAATCGAAGTTGCGATACGTAATATTCAACGGTAAAATAAGCTGCACATTCAGCAGGCCGAATACATCTTCATAATACGTGTCGTACACGTCGTTTGTCACCGGATCGACCAAAACCTCGCTCAACGAAAAGGCGGCTGCTTCGGTACCAAAGGACAGCGACACTTCCGGTTCGAGGCGGATTTTGTCGTATTTGCCCAGTTTCACCAGGTTCAGGTAGGCATAAAAGTCCCACGAAAGCTGTGTGCTCACTTCTTTTCCCAACAAGAAAGCCGCATCAAAACGGGTACCCAGCGATTTGCTTTTCAAGGTAATACCGGTATTTAGGCCGCTGGTGTAGAGCGGGTCGAAGTCGGGATCGTCATTATTAAACAAGTAATAATCATACGAAAAACGATATCGTAAAAACTTCGCTTTTTTTAATCCCTTTCCGTAGCCAAGAGTCAGAACGGTAGTTCGGTATCCCGGATCGAGCTGGCTGTACCAACTTCCGGAAACCCCGGCAAAAATACCGTTTGAGTGCATGTAAAACAGCTGGCCTGACAAATTGTACTGGTCGTTGCCAATTTCGCGCCCGGCAAAATACGTTTTGGTATCGTAGTTGGCGCGTAAATACAGAAACTGAAAATTCTGTTTGAGCCCTTGGGCGTAAGCAGAAACATCTTCGCCAAACAACAAATCATTCAATAACGAATCAATACGCGCCATGCGGGCTTCGTCCAAATTCTCCGGCTTTTGCGCACATAACTGCTGTCCTACTAAAAAGGCAAGAAATAGGATAAGGATAAGCTTCTTCATGTTTATTGATCTTGACAGAATATCGTTATGCAAAAATTTATAAAAATCCCGCAGACTGTTTCATTCGCCTGCGGGATTGTGTGAATTGGGTTAATTTCCGCCCCGTTTACCACCGCGGTTTCCGGCGCCGCTTTCACCGGCTTGTTGGCGAACTTGCTCCTGGATAGCATTTTGCACTTGTTCCTGGGCAGCATTTTGTACCTGCTCCTGAACCATGTTCTGCACTTGCTCCTGTACTTGTTGCTGAACGGCTTCTACATTTTCGCTGTTGCCTCCCTGACGCATCCGTTGGCGAACCTGCTGTGCCTGCCCTTCCGACATGGCTTTTCCCATTTGGTTTCGTTGTTCGGCCCGGAGTTCCTGATGAGCCTCGATCATTTGCAACTGTTCTTCGGTGAAGGTGGCCTGCAACGCCTCGCGTTTTTCTTCGCGGGTCATTTCCTGGTTTTCCAAAATGGCCAGCTGTTCTTCGGTAAAAGTTGCCCTCAGTGCGTCCCTGAACTCACTTCCATTTCCTCCTGGTCCGGCAAACAATCCTTGTTGTGCTGCGGCAAAGTCAGCGTGGGTGCGATCTTGCTGACGCGTTTGGTCGGGTGTGCCGTCACCGGTGCCATCCTGCAAGCGGGTACGGGTTTGCTGCTTGTCCAATACGGGTTCTTCTTCGGTTTGTGCCCATACCGGTACTGAAATGAAAAGTACCAAAGCAGCGGATACGAATGTTTTCATGAATGCTTTCATCATTTTTTGTTTTAAGGTGTATAATTATCTTTTTTCAATTGCTAACCGCACCGGAAGGTTTTTACCCTACCTGATGCGAAAAATTTTTACATTTTTTTCGGGAGACTCGGAGGAAAGTGACTCTGAAAGGTGGTGATAATGGGAAATAAATTAACCGGTTAGGGATTTCTGCTCAACAAACACAAAGCTACATTATGCAACAAATGCTGAAACAAGTTCAGCATGACGTAAGCGATAAGCCCGGCCCTATTTCAGAATGAAAGGCTCAAAAACATGGTCGGTGTAAACGGAACAGCCTCGGCATGCAGGTTTACGGTTGCATCCTGATCGTCGGGCACCCGGATGAAGTTGGCGTATTTGATGTTTTCGTAATTGAACACATTCAGCACAGAAACCCCGGCCTCCAGGGCAAATCGTCTGATCGGCAGGTGATAAACGGCGGCCACATCTAACCGGTGATAGTCGCGTTCGAAGTTTTCGCTGTTTTCCACTAGCGGATCGGGGAAGCCGGAACCGTAAACATAGTTGGCCGACAAATAAAAAGGCTTGAGCTGAAAGAGGACCGCCATTTTCAGCTCGTGCCGCTGGTCGTGCAGGGCGCGCTGCCAGCCGTCAGCCGTAAAATAAGCAAACTGCTCCATCGTTTGACTAAGGGTATAAGCTGCCCAAAACGAATGTCCGCGGTAATCTTTCCGGATTAAAAAATCGAGCCCTTTACTTTTGCTTTTACCCTCATACAAGTTACGTACGTTGGCATCTTCCACATAACGGGTCAGTCCGGTGGTATGCTTGTAGTAGCCTTCCACGCTAAATGTAAAGTCATTCCGGTTCCAGGTGAAGCCCAGCAAGCTATGTTGCGACTGTTGCACGGGAATGGCCTCATTGTCGCAAACCGCCCACAAATAACGGTAGTTGCCCAATTCGTCAATCACCGAACTGCGGGCAATGTATTGCCGGTAAAGGCCCCAGGCACCGTTCATTTTGGCATGATCATTCATTTCCCACGAGGCCGAAAACCGGGGTTGCAGATAGGTCTTTTCGATGTTTAGCGGGTAATCGGCACGCAGACCGGCTGTGAAAGAAAATTGCGGTCCAAAAGAAACCTGGTCTTCCAGATAAGCAAACAGACGGGTACCATCTATTTGCTGATGGACTAAGTTCACCTGAAACGAATCTTCCACAAAATGTACCTGATTGTAATAGAGGCCACCGCCCAGCCCCACATTTTGTGTTGCTGAAACTGCCAGCTGATTTTTCAGGGCCACCTTCGCCTCGGCAATTTTATTCTGGTTGAAGTTATTCACGCTGGTTTGCCAGGAACCGCCCCCGGGACCGCCGCTCCCCCGACCGCCGTCAACGGGCAGTTGCCTCCCGGTTTGCCTCAGGTTGATTACTTCGCTTTCCAGTTCAGACCAGGCCAGCGTCAGCTCCGAACGGTTCCCGCGTTTCCATCCTTTGTTATAAATGACCGACAAGCCGGTTTGCAGGTTATTTTCTTTATCCTCATACAGCAGGTTCGATTGCTGACCGGACAATTCGAGCGAGTAAGTAAACCGGTCGGTTCCCTGCAAAAAGCTAATGCTGTAACTATCCCCTCCATCACTTTTCCCCGAAAGTTTCAGGTTCAGGTCCCTGAAGTTATAGTCGGGATAAAGGTTTCGGTCAACCAGGTTGCCCCGGCCCGAACGCCCGCGCGAGCCAATTGAGATTTGCCCGGTCTCGTACAGTTCGTAATATGTTTGCCGAAGCGCCATGACCAAAGCTGCTTTCCCGCCAACCGGCACACTGAAATAACCGTTCAGGGTCATGTTGTTCAGGTTCAGCCTGAGATGCGTGTCGTCCACATCGCCGTCGGCTCCGGTAATGTTGACGATCCCTCCAACCCGTTCGCCGTGTTCGGCGCCAAAACCCCCTTTCATCACCTGGATATCCTTGGCCAGAAACGGGTTGACCGCGCTGATGTTGTCGTTGAAATTTTTCATCCCGAAAAGGGTAAAACCGTCAAACAGCACCTGGCTTTGCCCTTCGTAGCTGCCGCGTATGATCAGGTCGTTCGACTGTTCACCGGCTGCCAGGATGCCCGGTTGCAACCTGAGCAGGTTGAACACCGAGTTGTCGCCGTAGCCCGGCAGCCTGCCGGCTATCTGGTGGTTCAGGCGCATAACGCCGGGCGTGTACCCAACCTGCAAGGTGCGCACCACCTGCGCTCCTTCCACTTTAATCTCTTTCAGGCTGAAAGTGGATGGAACCAGCAAAAACCGATGTGCGGTCCCGGCATGCACCAACGAATCAAGCTGATAATACCCTAGATATGAAGCTTGCAAGCGGAACAGGCTGTCGGTGTTTGACACGAAGGAAAAGTTGCCTTTTTGATCCGTCATCAGCCCGTGTCCGTTGATGAGGACATGTGTAAAAGGAAGACTTTCTGAGGTTTCGTGGTCGGCAAAATGCCCGGCCAGCCGGTAATTTTTCAGCTCCGCAACAACGAGTTTGTCAAAAATCAGAAAAACCTCACCGGCTTTTTCATAAGTCAGGGGAAGGTTTTTCAACAGGTGGTCCAGCGCGGATTGCGGATTGGAAAATGTCCGGCTTACAGTCACCTGATATTTCCGGAGCCGGGCGTCATCAAACGAAAACTGAAGATTATAGCGGTCGCGAAGTTCCAGCAAAACCTCGTTCAGCGGATAATCCTGAAAAACAAGTTCCACCTCCTGCCCCTGGGACAACAAGCCTGAAACCAGCAAACAAACAAGCAGAAAAAATTTTCTCACGTTGGTTTATTCATTTTTTATGACCCGGTACTGTTTCGACCCTAATTTTTCAAATTTAAGATTAAACGGCTTACAAACGTAATTCAACACTTCCTCCACCGAAAGTTCCCGGGAGAAGTTGCCGGCATACTCAAAATCAGCCAGTAAACTATGGCTGATCTGCACACCATATTGACGTTCAATTTCGTCGAACACCTCCTGAATGGGCGTTCCGGTGAAAAGAAACTGGTTCCGGGTCCAGGCCGTTTCTTCGGCGGGTTTTGCTTCGGTTTTCAAAAATCCGCCTTCCTGCCAGGCCACCTTCTGGTTAGGCTCGAGAACAACTTCGTGTTGTCCGCTGGCATCGGCCACCTTCACCTTACCGGTTAGGCAAGCTACCCGGTAAGCCGTTTCGCGGGCAAAAACCGTAAAGCTGGTGCCCAACACCGTAGTTGTCCCCTTGGCCGACACCACCGAAAACCGGCGCCCCTTTTCCACTTCAAAATAACCTTCGCCGTTAAAAGCCAGCTCGCGCGAAAACGCCCACCAATAGGGGTAATAATTCAGCGAAGATCCGGCATTAAGCTGAATGATTGAGCCATCGGGCAACGTTACCAGCTGCTGCTGCCCTACACCTGTTTCAACGCTCACCCTGTAGAATCGGATGAATGTCCCCGTGGCCATCAACAACACCAGCATGGCAGCCACAGCCAATCGAAATGCCGGGCGCATCCACAAGATCCGGGTTGGCCGGGATGCCGGTCGGGCCAGTTGCGGGGCCATCCGTTGCCAGATTTCCTCTTTGGGCTCGTCCCAGGAAACGGACAGCTTGCCGGTCATCCGGTCAAAATCGCTCCAAGCGTCCGGCTTTTGTTTTATCTGTTTGTTATCCTTGTTCATGACAATTGCAATTTCTCTTTTAATGCACTTAAGGCGTGGTTCATCCGCTTTTCAACGGCTTTCACACTCAAGCCCAGCCGTTCGGCAATTTCATAGTACTTCAGTCCTTCTGTGCGGCTCATCAGAAAAACCACCCGCTGTTTTTCCGATAATTGAGCCAGGGCCAGTTCGTATTTTTCTTTCAACTCGCCGTATTGCATCTGTTCCTCGGGCGAATTTTCTTCGTTATAGTGAAGCGTTATTTCCTTTCGGTAATTTTGTTCGACCACCTGACGGCGATACCTGCTGATAAACAGATCCGATGCTATCTTGTAAATCAATCCTACATTTTCTTTCGGGTGATAGGCAATTTGCTTCTCCCAAAGCCGCATAAACGTATCCTGCGCGATATCGGTTGCCAATTCCTGATCGCCCGAGCGGTAGTAAATGTAACTGCGCACCGCATCAAAATAGCGGTCAAACAACTGTTTAAATTCCTGCGTTGTCAACTTCCAAAACGTTTGGTACTACATTCGGCCTGCATATTCTCTCTTCAATAAAATCCGAAAAAGTTAAGGAAATTCTTTCCATTTTCACTCTTATTCCGATTTAAAAGAAACTTACCCTACCCAACCATGCCAATAAATTTGTACTTTCAGGAAAAAATTAAGGCATGCTTCCAAAGTTGGCTTTCCTTTTAATGCTGTATATTATCGGACACTCTTGCCAAACAGGAGCCCAGAAAACTGATTTACAACCGGAACAAGTCATCACAACCAGCGAAGACCGGGTGATCCTGGAAAAACTGCTAAAACGGTTTTCTGCAGAAAAAATGTCGGTACCTTTGCTAACCGCCTCCATTGGGAAAGCCTTTCTGGGAACTCGCTATGTAGCCTATACGCTGGAAAACGGGAAAGACGAGCAACTGGTTGTCAACCTGCGCGAAATGGATTGCACCACCTTTGTCGAAAATTGTCTGGCGCTGGCTATTTCCCTGAAATCGGGAGAGGGCAATTTTGCCACCTTCGTCCGCAACCTGGAAAAAATCCGCTATCGCGACGGAAAACGTGATGGCTATCTTTCGCGGCTGCATTATTTCAGCGACTGGATTTACGACAACCGTGAAAAAGGACTGATAACTGAGCCAATAACCAACATAGGATCGCCGTTCGACGGGATGGTCAATTTCATGTCAACACATCCGGACAACTATCCTGTATTGAAAGAAAACCCGGAACTGGTACCCCTCATTGTCCAACAGGAAACGGTTATTTCTACCCGTAAACAGGTTTTCCTAAAAAAAGAGCAGATCAGGCTTTTTGAAGACAACTTACAGGAAGGCGACCTGGTTGGCCTTACCACCCGAATTACAGGACTGGACATCAGTCATACGGGAATCCTGGTGCGCGTAAACAACCGCATCCATCTGTTGCATGCCTCTTCATCGCTCGAAAAAGTGGTTATTTCGGAAGAACCGTTGGCCGATCTGCTGATGAACCGGAAGTCGTACACCGGCATTATGGTTGCACGGCCCAGGTGAGTTGCGTGGGGGTTTCAAGTTCCAAATTCCAAGTTTCGAGTTGTCCAAATTCAGGGGAAAGGCCATCCACGACCAATGGCCAGTTTTCCCATCCCGGTCATCAATCATCAATCGAAGATATTTGCTGTTTCAGCCAGGCGGGTCGGTTGGTGGTGATGCCTTTCACTCCCAAAGCAACCAGGCGCCGGGCTTCCTGCGGGTCGTCCACCGTCCAGGTTAGCAAACCGAGGCCGAGGCGAGCGGCATCGTCCACTACTTTTTCATCAATCAGCAGATGATGCAGGTTTACGCCATCGAGTCCAATTGCAGCTGCCTGTTTCATCTTTCGTTCCAGCCCGCCTCGACTGCCGCTCAGCCAGTAACAGTCATTCTGCGGAAAAGCTTTTTTCGTATCACGGATCGCTTTCCACCCAAAGCTAATGAAAACAACTTGGTTGGTTTTCCCGCTTTCGTCAACCGCCTTTTTCAGCGCCGGTAGAATGTTGCTGCCGCATTTTATTTCGATGACTAGTTTTTTACCTGCGGGAACAGTCTCCAGTATCTCTTCCACTACCGGAAGCATTTCACCCACAAACTGACTTCCCTTCCGGCTTCCAACATCCAGTTTCCGAAGTTCATCAGCAACCGTCGCACTGATTTTCAGATCAACTCCGGTAGTACGTTTGGTATTTTTGTCGTGGCAAACCATCACTCGCCCGTCTTTCGAAAGGTGCACATCAATTTCCACGGCATCGGCATCCAGCTCCCAGGCAAGTTTTGCCGAAGCCACCGTATTTTCGGGCGCCAGGCACGAGGCGCCCCGATGGGCAATATATTCAACTTGTGCCATACTGCTTAAACTGACGACCAATAAGAGAACGGTTATGATACGTTTCATCCTGATTTTATTTTCGTTTTGAACTTATAAACGCAAACCACCCCTAAAGTTGCGTTTTCTACCCAACAGTAAGGTAAGCCCCTTCTTAAAAAAATCTTAAATTTGCACGAATCAAAGAAACACCCATGACAAAGATATTGAACAATTCCCTTGTTGTCCTGCTAAAAGCTTTTGCTCAACTTCCGTTTGGGGTTATTTACCTGATTTCCGATTTCATGTACCTGGTTTTGTTCTACGTTGTTGGCTATCGAAAGCGGGTAGTTTACACCAACCTGCGCAAGTCGTTCCCCGAAAAAACCGAAGCAGAAATTGACCATATCGCCCGGCAGTTTTACCGTCATTTTTGTGATTTGACACTGGAAGCCATAAAACTTTACCGGATGACCGATGCCCAATTGGATGAACGAATCACCGTTAAAGGATTGGAAAAAGCCAATGCCTATTGTCTGGACGGGAAAAGCATTATTTTACTGGGAATGCATTACAATAATTGGGAATGGAGCGCCAGCTTACAACGTATTGCCAAACACCAGCTACTGATGATTTACAACCCGGTTCGGGACAACCAGGAAATGGAGCGCTTTATATTGGATATGCGCGAACGGTTTGGCGGCATTTCCGTTCCTGTAAATCATTCGGCACGTACCGCCATTCAATTTGGGAAAGGTGGACGTCCCGGCTGCCTGTGGCTGGCTGCCGACCAAACACCCGCCCCAACCACCCAGTTTTGGACAACCTTTTTGAACCAGGAAACCCCCTTCTTCTCCGGGCCGGAAAAAATTGCTGTTAAAACCAATCAACCTGTATTCTTTCATCACACACGGAAAACCGGTCGCGGGAAATATGAGGTTAACTTCATTGAATTATTTGCGGAGCCTGCAAAAGAATCCGGCGAAAACATTTTAATGAAATACGTGGAAACCATGGAAAACATCATCCGCGAAACACCACAATACTGGCTTTGGTCGCACCGACGCTGGAAACACCAGCGCCCGGATCACACGCCATTAATTCCAAGAACAGTTTACAACGGCTAAAAAAACGGACAGGACTACATTAGCTGTTTAAAAATTCCCGTTAGGAACAAATAATAAAACTTAAACAGTCTCTGAAAAAATGAAATATCTGGCAGGCATCCTTCTTTTAATAACTTTGGTAAGTTCGGTTTCGGGACAAACATCGCCCCACCCCAGTTTTGAGCAAACACTGCGGCTAACCCGACAGGCCTGGAACCACTCGCAAACCGCCGCCAACCTGTTCAGCCTTTACAATGGCGCTGCCGACCTGGAGGAAATTAAATTTCACAGCTACGAAGCGCTAACCGCCATGGACAGCTTGTACATGAACGCCCGGAAAGCTTCCTTCCTGACCAGCGATGCCGCCTTCCTGGCCGGCAATATGAAACTGGAAACGGAAAAACAACTGGCTGAACGAATTCAAAGCTCTTTGGACGAAGCCATCCGGACACTGAGCCTGGCCCGCAACAGCCTATCCCTGATCTTTGACGAGCAAATACCCTCAAATATCGACATCCAGCTAACGCAAACCCTGGATCATTTCAGCCTGACCCGCAAATACCTCAAACAAGCCGAACGTGATCTGAAAACGGCCATGAAAATAAAACGCTGAACCTGCCCCTTCTTCCCGCGACCTTATTAATCCAGCTTCCCGGCAAACCAGCCCGTGTGGTTTGCCGTAAAAAGGCTTGATTGAAGGGCATTGGCCTTCTGCATTCAGAAAAAAAGAAAAAACATGATTCCCAGTCTATTAAAGATAGTGTGCAGTGGGATTCCGGTTTTGTTGCTGGGCATATCGTTTCAACAGGACAGGTTTGCCGTAGCCCGGGAACAAATGGTGAACCAGCAAATTGAGGCGCGCGGCATCAGTCACCGGGGCGTGTTGGCCGCCATGCGCAAAGTGGAACGTCATCATTTTGTTCCCGAGGCCTACCGGCAACTGGCCTACGCCGATCAGCCCCTGCCCATTGGTTACGGACAAACCATCTCGCAACCCTATATTGTGGCTTACATGACCGAACTAATCCAGCCCCGCCCCCATTATAACGTTTTGGAAATCGGGACCGGATCGGGATACCAGGCCGCTGTGCTGGCCGAAATCACCGCCTGGGTTTACACCATCGAAATTGTGGAAGAACTGGCCTGCCAGGCCGAAGAACTACTGCTGAACCTTGGCTATAAAAACATTTACGTGAAAGCCGGCGACGGCTATTCCGGCTGGAAAGAACATGCCCCCTTTGATGCCATTGTGGTGACAGCTGCAGCCGACTCCATTCCAAAACCGTTGGTCGAACAGCTCAAAGAAGGCGGCATCATGGTCATCCCCGTAGGAGGAGAACACCAAATCCAAACGCTGAAAGTAGTTGAAAAGAAAAACGGCAAAGTGATAATACTAAACGTGGCGCCAGTCCGCTTTGTGCCCTTCATCCATAAGGAATGAAAATTCAATTTGTTCCGGATTTTAACGTTTTTTCGAATGCTAATTTCAAACAGCTTTACCCATGAAAGAAAAGTTTCACAACAGCAATCAGGATGACAACCACTTGATCGTCATTCCCAAACATAAACACCTGCCTTTGCTGAAAAACCATCCGGAACCCTCCATGCGCTACGAATCGTTGGCGAGGGCTGCATTTACTTGCACCAAAGGAGGCGATCCCTGGGGCTATGCCATGCAGGAAAACTATGACTTATTTTTTGTGCCCGGGCCAAAATTGGAGGGTAAACGAGCCTTAAGCACCGTGCTGTGCAAATTAATTTTCGACAATAAAGGCTCCAAACACACTATTGAATTGAAAAAGCTTGATGATGAAATCTGGGAAGCCACGGCTACGGACCAGATTTCAACCATCATTGACAAAACATTGGCGATTGCCGAAGAATTAGGATATTGACAACGCGCTAAATTCCCCACCGGGAAAAATCATTTATTTTTTCGGTGCCTGAAAAAACCAGTGTATAACCGAACATGGTCGCCATACCATTTTCTGCTACGGATGCGCCTGCTCAAATACTGTCGTTTTTGTTTTGAATAGATTGCTTTCAAAATTTGTCCGAAGTAACCGGAAAATATCCGTTGAAAGATAAAAATCAGACCCCGGGAGAAGTTATAAAATCGTCGGGAGCCAATATGCAGGGCCAATCTTTTCCGAAGAATCCGGTAGGCAAGGTTTTTTTGCCGAAAAAAGGAATCATCCAATCCCAGGAGGTTCCGGGCCAAAGCAAAATAGGCAATGGCTTTTTGCTTCGATTTTATTTCGGGAAGTACCCTTTCTAATGGAAATCTTTTCGAAAGCAGGTACACATCATAAATTTCGCGCAACGACACGGTACCATACAAAAAGCCTTCGTTGGAAAGCTGACTGTGAATAAAGTTATGCACGATTTTATGCTTGTCCGACAGCACGAAACAGCCCGTAAGCGATGCCGGGACAATCTTTTCACGATCAAGGATTTCGGCGTTGAACCAACCCAAAAAGGATTCATCGGTAGGTATCCGGTGAATTTCAACGGTTGCGGCATGAGCCGGATGAAACAATAACGGATAATGCTTAAACGTGTTGATATCTTTATACTCCGGCGTTTCTTTCACCTCCTGGTAACCAGCCTGTTTTAAAAGGGAGGCCGAAAGCAGATAATTTTTTTCTTCCACCAAAAAATCAATATCACCCAACATTCGTTCACCGATTATTGGGAAAAGCCCATCCAACAAGTAAGCTGCCCCCTTCAGAAATATCGGGGCAATCCCACGCTTATTCAATTCATCGACAATCTCATGCAACTGGTCCAGAATTCCCCGGTTCCGGACCTCGTTCAACTCATACACTTCCTGCAGATAGTCCGTCAATTCGTTTGGCAGATGTTCAAGTATCCGGTGAGTTTTGAACTTGATAAAGATGGCGGGCAAGATCAGATGATTGCTGCATAAGGCAACAAAATCCTGCCAATCAACCCGGCCCGATTGCGCATTGCTGATGATTTCATTTTTGAAACCGGTATTTTCATCCAGCGCAAGACATTTTGCCGCGAAAAAGAAGAGCTCCTTATCAGTCATGATCAAACAGTTGTTTTATCGCATCCAATGCTTTGCGGTTGTTTGAATAAACAAGTTGATAAAATGAAAATTGTTCCAGGCGATCAAACAATAGCTCGACATTTTCGGGTGATGGCGGCACCCAGATCTGGTCGAGAAGCATTTTAATTGCCTGGATCGGCTCCAGCTTTACCATCCGGAAATCAACTTCCTGATCGTATTTAATAAAAACCAATTCATGGGCCGGAAATATCATTTTCATCTTGTGGTTCTCAACCGGTAAGTACCGCACCTGCTTTTCCGGGCCAACGTAATGCAACGGCCTATTTTCCAAATCCGGATAAAGTGAAGCCATCAATTTCATAGCCCCCTCTTTAACCGACATGGCTATCGGAAACGGATATGCCTGCATGGAATATTTATCGAACGGCACAAAATCGTCAGAAATAAGTTGAAATCCTTCAGCCTGGAGCATAGCAGCCATGGTGGTTTTTCCACTACCGGGTTCGGCCGAGAAGAGAATCGTTTTCTGTCCGTTGGTAATGGCCGAGGCATGGACCGTCATCAACCAATCGGAGTCGGACTTATCGTGCAATACATTGATCAACTCCAGGAAAATTTTTCCTTTTGTATATTCACTGTCCGCTTTACCCCAGTATCCCTTTACCTCGCCATTCAAGCGGAATACGACCCTGCCCTCGCAGGTAAATAATTCGAAACTACTGGATTCCCGTTGATCGGCAGCAACTTCCAGATGCTCAACCAACGGATGGATGTACTTTACCAAGCCTTCCTTTTCGTAAGAAAACCGAACGACTTTTGTTCCAAACTGATACTGATGAACGGAGATCGGGGTAAACACATACTTCCGAAAAATATCCATGTCCGAACAATCATTTTCAACGCTCACAGGCGCCTGATTGAACTCCTCCACCCGATCGCGCATTTCGGCAACAAAAGCCAGGCTCTCCTCAACACTCACCCCATAGCGCTGCCCAAATTCCACAGCTATAGTTTCTGCCCGGTACCGCTTAGCCAATTTCCTGAAAGCAAACCAGGCTGGCTCTTCCAACTGAAAATACAAGTTACTGTTCTGCAACCACACCAGGTACGATTGCCCTATTTTCTTTTTTACGTAAGCGACCTTCGCCATGAAAATTCCCCTTTAAACTTGAGCTGATTGGTGAATGACAAGTTAAATATAAAAACTATTTACAGAATCATCGGGGTAGTAAAAACACTTGATATCCATCCGAATATAGCGTCAAACATAAACATCGCGAAAGCGCTTTTGGGGGAAAATACCCATTGCCCCGCGAAGCAGATTTTTCGAAATTGCTTTAGAAATGTAAGCTTAAGTCCAATTGATCCAAATCAAACGGTATTGAAAGAAATATAGTTTTTAACACGGTCAACAAATCGCAAACCCAAAATACAACAGCTATGAAAAAGGATAACCTTGAAAACAAACAAACTGCAGCTCATGACGACTCTAAGATGACGCGTAAAGAAGCTATTAAAAAAGCCGGTTACGCTGCCGTATCGGCTGCAACCATGATGATTCTGCTAAACAACAGTGCCCAAGCAAACGGGAACAATGGCAACAATGGGAATGGATACCAGATTGGTGACAGCCAGAGAAATCAGAATCAGAATCGAAACCAGAATCGAAACCAAAATCAAAACCAACACCACAACAACGGAAATCACAATGGCCCCAGATGTTCTCCCAGCGGCCATCATTGGTAGAAAATTGATCACTTCGCAAATAAACACCGCCATGGTGTTTCCGTTCACGAGTTTTTCTAATAAGTGCTAAAACCGGATTTGGTTTTAGCACTTATTTTTTTCGGTGAAAACCAATTACGGTCGCGAACAGCTCAAATAGCTCCTTGATCAATTATATGTCAGGCAATTAGCGGTTCACAACACGGCAACAAAATAGCTCACGGCACTTATTTTATTAAGACATAAAATAAATAATGAATTTTCCGGTAAAAAATATATACTCCCTGAGCCGATTTTTATAACTTGAAGGTTCATTGCGATAGCGACAGTCCTTAACGTAAAACAAACATAGACACAACGATTACCCGGTACACGCGCATTATAATATACACAGAATATATTAACAACTTACCTAACAAGCGACTCTATTTTTTAACCTTTACTTATGAAAACAACACTCTTACCACTAATCTTCGCCTTCCTTCTTTTAGGATTACAGTTCCATTCCATGTCACAAAATCAGCCGTCCAAATTTGGGAAAATTGACCTGACCGAACTGGAATCAAAATTATGTCCCATCGATTCAAATGCCCATGCCTATTATATTTTCGATGTTGGGAATACCAGTTTTGAGTATGACCAAACCATGGACAAAGGATTCCAGCTCGTTTTCAACCGGCATTTGCGTATAAAAATCCTGGACAAACAAGCCTTTGACTGGGGCAATTTCAGCATCCCAATTTACCAAAGCAATTTTGACAAGGAAGAAGTAACCAGCCTGAAAGCCTTCACCTATAACTTGGAGGAAGGCAAAATCACTAAGATCAAACTCGAAAAAAGTGATATTTTAACCGAGGAAACCAGCGATAACTGGAGAACCCTGAAGTTTGCCATGCCGGGTCTGAAAGAAGGTTCTGTCCTGGAAATTGAATACGACATCAGATCGGATTATTTGTTTAACCTTCAGGAATGGTATTTCCAGCGCAAGATACCCATCCTGTACAGCGACTATACGGTAAAAATCCCGGAGTACTTCAATTACAATAGATCATCAACTGGTTATTACCCCATTCAGTCGGAAACAGGCTGTAATTTCCGGAAATTGACTTTAACACATCGCCAGCAAGCCGAAGGATTGACTGTAAAAGAAGAAAAGTACACATACGATGTTGATTTTACTGAAAATATTTTCCATTATTCAGCCAGCAACATCCCTGCTTTCCCGGAGGAGAAATTCATGAAAACTGCCGAAAATTACTTGTCGAAGATTGAATTCGAACTGCAATCCACTCAATTTCCCAACCAAATCCAAAAATATTATACGGCAAGCTGGGAAGAAATTGACAATAAGCTAAATGAAAGCGCCAATTTCGGGCTCGAATTAAAAAGGGCCAACCATCTGGACGACGACACCAAGCTGCTAAAAGACCGCAACCTCGGGGACGAACCACTAATGAACGCAGCCTTGCGACTCATTCACAAGAAAATAAGTTGGAATGGCCAGTACAATAAATACACATCCGCCACACTTGGCAGGGCGTATAAAACCGGCGAAGGGAACAGCGCAGACGTCAACCTGAACTTGGTCATGCTGCTTCGATCGTTGGGTTTCACCAGCCATCCGCTGATCCTGAGCACCCAGGCCCACGGGATTATCCACCCGGCGCATCCTTCGATCACGCGTTTCAATTACGTCATTGCCATGGTAGCACACAACGGAAAAACTTACCTGCTCGATGCCACCGATCCGAACTCATCGGCCAACCTGGTCCCCATCCGCTGTCTGAACGATAAAGGAAGAGTAATTGGCGACCTGCCGGATAAATGGATCAACCTGATGGACTACAAATCATACGTTTCCAAATCGCAATGCATGATTACGCTTGACAGTACCTTATCGGTAAACGGCAAGATCAGGAAATACCTGTCTGATTATTCGGCATATTTCTACAAGTCAAAACTGAAAGAGTCGGCCGAACCGGAAGAATCGATCAAAGAACTGGAAGAAGAAAGTACTTCCTATACGATAAACAACCTGCAAATCAGCACCAGCGACAGTATCGTCAACCAGATGGAACTATCCTATGATATTTCGTCGATTGATGGCCTCAACAATGCCGCCGATATGGTGTATTTCTCTCCTGCCCTCGACCCTTTTTTCAATGAAAATCCATTCAAACTGGAAAAAAGAGAGTTCCCTGTTGAATTTAATTATCCCTACCAGGTGCAGCGGATGTATGCATTTGTCCTGCCTGAAAACTACGAAATTTCGGAATTGCCCCAACCCCTGATGATAAAACTCCCCGAAGGTGCGGGTAGTTTCCGCTACGACACCAAGAAAATTGGCAACATGATCAGCATCAGCTCAATGATCGACATTAACAAAAGCCTGTTTTTGCCCGACGAATACGAATTATTGAAAACCTTTGTCCAGATAATTGTTGACAAGGAGAAAGAAATGATTGTACTGAAATCGAGGAATTGATTTATGCCCCGCAATCCCCGGTAAATAAACCAAAAATCAAGACAAACATCCCTGCATGAAACGAAAATTTCTTCAGCTACTAATCGGACTGCTGGCCAGTATTCCTGGCATTGCCCAAAGAAACTTCGATTATTCCCTGGTTCCGGACTCGCTAAAAAAGGATGCCAATGCAGTCGTCCGTTCCTACTCAACGATTTATAACCGGCTTTCGGTTGAGGAATATACGCTCACGGTCAACTATGTGGCAACCATACTGAACGAGAAGGGCTCATCGGCTGCCGAACTGCTGATCAACTACGACAACAACTCCGAGGTTGCCGACCTGCAAGGGGCCATTTACGATGAAAAAGGGATATATGTAAAATCCATCAAAAAGAAGAATTTTAACGATTATGCCTTTAATAACAGCTTTACACTCTACAGCGACAACCGGGTTAAACAATACAGCCCCTCGGCAACCAGTTATCCTTACACAGTTGCCTATACCTACTCCATCGAATATAAAAGCACCGTTGGTTTTCCAATCTGGTTTCCTCAAATGGGGTTCGGGGTATCGGCCGAAGAGGCCGAATTGGTCATCAACACCCCGGAAATATTGGGATTGAATCACATGCCATTGAATTATCCATTTCGCTTTGAAGAAACAACCAGCGGCACCTCCAAACATTTCAAATGGACGGCAACCGCGTTGAAAGCAATTACCTACGAACCCGGCCTGCCCGACCACCTGGACATCTTCCCCTCCGTGCTTTTATCGCCAAACGATATTGCTTATGAAGGGACTACGGGAAATTTTACCAGCTGGGAAGATTACGGCAAATGGGTATATAGCCTGATTGACAAGCGCGACGGACTTCCGGCAGAAACCCTGGCTGAAATTAAATTACTTACCGGCCCCATTGCCGACGCAAAAGAAAAAGCAGAAGCGCTCTACAAATACATGCAGCAAAAAACCAGGTATGTCAATATTGCCTTGGGGATCGGCGGATTTCAGCCAATGGCGGCAACGGAAGTTCACCAAAAAGGATACGGCGACTGCAAAGCACTGAGCAACTACATGAAAGCCCTGCTTAACGGAATCGGGATCGAGGCATACTATACCGAAATCGGCAGCGGAGCGTACCGGAAAATTAAATTTCCCGAATTCCCAAGCGTCAACCAAACAAACCACGTCATTCTTTGTATGCCGAATGGGAAAGATACCATCTGGCTTGAATGTACAAACCAGAACCTGCCTTTCGGTTACATCGGCGCAAACAATTCGGACCGGTACAGCCTGCTGGTTACCCCAAACGGTGGAAAACTTGCCCGAACACCGACCTATGAAACAAGGAAAAACACCCGGAACTCAAACATCCAGGTCAGTCTGTTTGGCAACGGAAGCGCCCGAATAGAGTTCACCGCAGACTTTCGGAACTATTTATACGAAGATGTATTCTACCTGATCGGCCAATCGAAAGAAGAACAGAAAAAAGAGTTGCTGAAAACCCTTTCGCGCGGTGATCTTCAGATTGATGGCTTCTCCCTGACAGATGTGTCCGGCGACGATGCAAAAGCCACGTTGCAGCTAAACGGACAAATGAACAGTTATGCCGTCACCGGAGGAAACCGGATTTTTGTTGAACCCAACCTGATGTTCCGCCACGCTTTTGCCGGAAACCAGATGAAAAACCGGAAACAAAATTTATATGAAGCGGTTGGCTATGCATATAATGACACACTCAACCTGACCATCCCCCTGAATACTTCCATCGAATTCCTGCCAAACGACAACGAATTTTCTTCGCCCTATGGTTCCTACAAAATTACTTACCAAAAATTGGGCGACACCCAAATCCGGGTGAGCCGACAAATCACCATCCATAAGGGAAACTTTCCCCCGGAGGAATTCGGTACCATAAATGCCTTTTTAACTGGGGTATTACGCCAGGATAAGGAAAAAATTGTTTTACTGGTCGGCAAAACCTAGCGAGGCCGTTATCATTTCATAAAAGACTGACCAACTTAAAAAGGAACGCTTCTTCATTTAATGAAAAGCAGAAAAACACAAAAGGAGAGATTTCCCAGCCTCTACCAGCTTTTGCATATTCCGATGAGCAAGGTCCTTTCTCTTTCAAACATTCCTTTTCTATAAACATGCGATGCCTCCGGCATCAAATTAGATCAATCGGGAGCCTTTAGCTCACCCTTCGGCGCCGCCCCCCAAGCTGTCGCCGCTTTTTAACCAGTGCCTTACCCATCCCGGCAAACTTTTGCTTTTTCAAAGCAAGGCACGGTCACAGTCCTGCGCCACTGAAGGAGTTCATCCGGCGCCCCCGGACTATCGTCTGGCACCTTTACTCAGCGGGTGACTTGAAGTCACCCGCTGAGCAGCAGCCTGCAACCAAATGCTTTTGTTGCTGCCACTGATCGGATGACTTGGAGTCATCCGATCAGTGGCAGCCTGCAGCATTAAAATTCAAGCCAAATTCTGTAGCAGTTTCTTTGCGAATTAACTTTCCGCTTCTGTCTCCCGCATAATCCAATGCCGATGAAAATTCCCAATCCGTTATTTCTTTGACCAGTCCATCTTTGACCGGATTGGCATGGATATAATCAAAACACACCTGAGGGTAGGCCTTCTCTGGATGGTCAACATGAATTATTGCTCCATATTTGGATTGAAACCAGGCAGGTGAAATACCATCGATTTTGGTGAGGCAGAGGGCTTTGGTCTTTGCCTGAAACAATGAGCCATGCGTTTTCTCTTGCTTTTGGATTGCACGTGTGTATGACCTTAAGATAATGGCGATTGAGTTGTTCAACGAACGCCGTTTATTGATCCGATGACTCGCAGTCATCGGATCAATGGCAACGCCTGCTGCATCTTTACTGATCGGATGACTTAAAGTCATCCGATCAGTATCAACCAGATCTATTTCAACCTGGTTGACATGCACCATCAAATGAAAATGATTGGGCATGAGACACCAAGCTAAAATATCGGCATGAGGCACGATGTGCGTTTTAACTTTCGTCAGAAAAAACAAATAATTATCCCGGTTGAAGAAAATCTTCTGCGAATTGTTTCCCCGGTTAAAGATGTGGTATAAATGCCCCGTTTCAAATTGCATGGGTGTGGTGTTTGAGGTTTGAGTGTTAAAGGTCTTGCTGTACTGATCGGATGACTTAGAATCATCTGCTGAGTGGCAGCCTGTTGCTGTACTGATCGGATGACTTAGAGTCATCCGATCAGTGGAAGCATTGATCTGGAGGGTCGGCGAGTTCGTCTGGCGCCTCCGGACTGACTCCGTGTCAGGCAGTGAGTTCGTCTGGCTACCCGGCGAGTGCTTCTGGCTGCTCAGCGGGTTCGTCTGGCCGGTAGCTGAGTTCGTCTGGCAACTAAGCGTCATCGTCCGGGCACTTGGCGGGTTCGTCTGGCTAGCAGGCGCCATCCTCTGGCTTATGGGCAGCCTGTTCAAGACAACCGGCAACCAGGTTTCCCCGGTCGCCGGTTTTGTCTCAATCCAAGCAAACTTCTTTTCCCGGGTTCAATCAACAATCACCCGGGCGCGGGTATATTCCCAGAAAAAGGGTTGATCGGCATATTCGAAGCGGATCATCAGCTTATCCATCTTTCGCTTTAGCAACTGGTCCACCTGCGCCAGCAACTCTTCAAGCATGCTCATGGCTGCAAAGGCCTGGTTGCGGATGGTTCGCGGCTGCCCAATCAGGGTTTTAAAGCTGTCGAGGCTGGTTTCGGTTTCCACCACCATCGCTTCGGTAAGCATAAAATCGGCCAGCTCGGGCAGCAGGTTCCGGGCGATGGTTAAAACCGGCTTCACGGCCCCTTCCACGTCGGTTTCGCGGCAGGTTAACAAGTCCGACTTGACCAGTTTTACCTGACTGGCCAGGACCTCGTCGTCGTTAAAAGCGGCGTAAGCCTGCAAAATGCCGGAGATACTCACCGCTTTTTCGGCCAAACCCCGGCGCATGGTTTCTTTCTGCGCGGTGGTGCCAAGGCTGGCCGCATTGGTTTCTTCATTTTTCGCTTCAATACGCTGAATCAGTTCATCCAGCTCGTTTTTGACGGTCACCATCACCGGAATCGTGTTCCAGCGTTGGGTGTGATTGTCAAGCACCGTTTGCGTAGCCAGGTACATACGCATGTGCTTGTTCTGTTCTTGATTCATTCCTGTTACTTTTTAAATGATTAATACTGAACGCATTTTCATTTCCACCGTCTAAAGCAGCATAAAATAACAAAAATTATTGTTTACTGAAAAGATGTTGATGAGCATATCAAAACGAAAAAAGCCCTCCAAACGGAAGGCTTTCAGTACATGTATGGTATGATTTTCTTATTCCAGATAGGTATAACCGTACAGGCCCGAGCGGTAGTTCGACAGGAATTCCTTGCCTTCTTCGGCGGTAATTTTTCCGGCCTTTACGGAGGTGGTTACCCAGGTTTCTACCATGCGCACCATCTTTTTGGGGTTGTACTGCACGTAGTCGAGCACCTCGGCCACAGTTTCCCCGTCAATCACTTGGTCGATGCTGTAGGTGTCGCCGTTAACCGATACGTGTACCGCGTTGGTATCGCCAAACAGGTTGTGCAGGTCGCCCAGGATTTCCTGGTAAGCGCCCACCAGGAACACGCCGATGTAATACGGTTCGCGCGCCTTCAACGAGTGCACGGGCAGGTCGTACGAAATATTCCGGGTAGAGATGAAGTTATCGATCTTTCCGTCCGAGTCACAGGTAATGTCCTGCAAGGTGGCCGAACGATCGGGTTTTTCGTCCAACCGGTGAATGGGCATGATCGGGAAAATCTGGTCGATGGCCCAGGAATCGGGCAGGGACTGGAACAGCGAGAAGTTGCAGAAATATTTATCCGACAGCAATTTCGACATCGACATCAATTCCTCGGGAACATGACGCATTTTGCTGGTCATCCGATGGATTTCGCGGGCGATTGACCAAAACAGACGTTCGATCTGCGCACGGGTTTTCAGGTCGATCAGTCCAAAGCTAAAACGGTCCAGCGCTTCCTCGCGTATTTGCTGGGCATCGTGCCAGGCTTCGAGCATGCGGGTAGCATTCAGCATTTCCCACAGGTTATAAAGTTCCTGCACCAGCTCGTGGTCATTCTCGCTCACCTCCACATCGTCATCCCAACTGGGCAGCGATGTTGATTCCAGCACTTCGAAAATCAGCACCGAGTGATGGGCCGTCAGCGACCGTCCCGATTCGGTAATGATGTTTGGGTGGGGAATGCCGTTTTTATCGCTCGCATCTACCATGGTCGATACGGCATCGTTCACATATTCCTGAATGCTGTAGTTCACGCTGCTCTCGCGGTTGGCCGAGCGGGTACCATCGTAATCGACACCCAAACCGCCGCCGATGTCCACAAAATCGAGCTTAAAGCCCAGCTTGCACAGCTGCACATAAAACTGGGCGGCTTCGCGCAGGGCAATTTTAATCCGGCGTATTTTATTCACCTGGCTACCGATATGGAAGTGGACCAATTTCAGGCAGTCCCTCAGGTTATTCTTGTCCAGGTAATCCAGCGCTTCAAGCACCTCACTGGAGGTAAGGCCAAATTTGCTGACATCGCCCCCTGAGTTTTCCCATTTGCCGCTGCCGCTGCTGGCCAGCTTGATGCGGATCCCCAGGTTGGGCTTAATTTTCAGCCGCTTGGCTACCCGGGCAATCAATTTCAGTTCGTTTAGTTTTTCGACCACCACAAAAATGCGGCGTCCCATTTTTTGGGCCAGCAAGGCCAGCTCAATATAGTCTTCATCTTTATAGCCGTTGCAGATAATCAGCGAATCGTTATCGGTGTTGATGGCAATTACGGCATGAAGTTCGGGTTTGGAACCGGCTTCGAGGCCGATGTTAAACTTCTGGCCATGACTGACAATCTCTTCGACCACCGGGCGCATCTGGTTTACCTTTATCGGGTAAATGATGAAGTTCTTCCCTTGATAGTCATACTCGTTGGCTGCAATTTTAAAGCAGTTGGTCATCTTCTCGATCCGGCTGTTCAAGATGTCCGGGAAGCGTACCAGCATGGGCAGCGCCACGTCGCGTAGCTGCAACTCATCAATCAACTCTTTCAGATCAATCTCGGGACCTCCTTTTTGCGGTGTCACCACCACATTTCCCTTGTCGCTGATCGAAAAATAGTTGATGCCCCAACCGTTAATGTTGTAGAGCTCTTCAGTGTCCTCAATGCGCCATTTTCTCATTCTTCAATAACAATAATCTGATTTAAAACAGGGTTGATTTTTTTGGAACGCCAAATATAGTTTTTTTACAAATGCCACCCTTCTTTTAACGAATTGAATTTTAGCAAAATCAAATTTCAACAATTTACGACTTTATCCCAAACGAAAGAGGAAAATTAATAGTTTCCCGACTGCTTTTTTCCACCACGAAACGAATAAGACCCCGTCTGATTTTTTGTAACAAGGATTTAATGGGGTGAAATTTCCGGGATGTCGGTGAAAACTGTTTCTTTGGCAAACATTACTACATTTGTTACACGAATACGAAACCATGAAAGAATATATACAACTGCTGCGGCAAATGATCCAAACGCCTTCGATCAGCCGCGAAGAAGACGCGGTTGCCGCACTGGTCCGCAACCTCCTGAGCGCAAAAGGAATTCCGTTTATGGTGAAGAACAACAACACCTGGGCAAAAAATGCATACTGGCAAGAGGGCAAGCCTGTCGTATTGCTGAATTCGCACATCGACACGGTAAAGCCTGCGAACAACTGGACAAAAGATCCGTTTGGGGCCGAATTGGAAGGCGATAAGCTGACCGGCCTGGGCAGCAACGATGCCGGGGCTTCGCTGGTTACGCTGATGGCCGTTTTTATCCGGCTGAATGAACAGGTTGATTTACCCTTCAACCTGATTTATGCCGCATCGGCCGAAGAAGAAATTTCGGGCGCCAACGGCATGGAAAGTTTAATCGGCGAATTTGGCCCGGTTGACCTGGCCCTGGTGGGCGAACCTACCCAAATGCAAATGGCCATCGCCGAAAAAGGACTGATGGTGCTGGATTGCACCGCGCATGGCAAGGCAGGCCATGCCGCCCGCAACGAAGGCGAAAATGCGCTCTACAAGGCTATTGACGACATTCAGCGCATACGTGATTACCAATTTGAAAACGTATCGGAAGTGCTTGGGGCCGTAAAACTTTCGGTCACCCAGATCAATGCCGGTTACCAGCACAACGTAGTGCCCGACACCTGCACCTTTGTGGTGGATGTACGCACCAACGAACACTATTCCAATCAACAGGCTTTTGAAATCATCAGCCAGTTACTGAATTCGGAAGTGAAAGCCCGCTCGTTTAAACTCAACTCCTCGGGGATTCCGGTGAGCCATCCCATCGTGAAACGGGGGCTTGAACTGGGCCTTTCGTATTACGGATCTCCAACCACCTCCGACCAGGCAGTGATGCCTTTCCCTTCCATCAAAATAGGGCCAGGCGACAGCGCCCGTTCGCATACTGCTGACGAGTATATCCTGCTTTCGGAAATAGAACAGGGATTTCAGATATATCTGAACTTGCTGGAGGGGCTGGAACTCTAGTATTGCTTCGGCCACCCTTCCGGCAACTGCCGGATCAGTGTCTATTTCCTGCACAGATGCTGAAACAAGTTCAGCATGATGTTACGCTGAGGCCGGTTTGACTGATACCAGTTTTCATTTCGTTAATAGACGAAAAAAAGTCCCACCGAAGCGGGACTTTTAGAAATCAATTTGTTATGCTAAAAAACTATTTGTTCACATTCAGGAAACTGTGGACATGAGCGGCGGCAACCTTGCCTGCTTCAATGGCATGTACCACCAGACTGGCTCCCCGTTCCACATCGCCGGCAGCAAAAACTTTATCCACCGAGCATTGTTTTTTCTGGTTCACCTTCACATTGCCACGGGCATCGTATTCCACACCCAGCTCATCCAATAATCCAACATGTACCGGCTGGGTGAAACCCATCGACAGCAGCACCAGGTCAGCTTTGATAATTTCCTCTGTACCTGGAATTTCTTCCATAATCCAGCGGCCTTTCTCATCTTTTTCCCATTTCACCTGGGCGATTTCGGCTTGTTTTACCACTCCGTTTTCACCAATCAGGCGTTTGGTTGTCAGCGCCCAACGACGTTCGCAACCTTCCAGGTGTGAGCTGGAAGTACGCAGCGTGTTGGGCCAGTACGGCCACGGATTATTATCTTCGCGCTCAACCGGCGGCTTGGGCATAATCTCGATTTGCGTCACGCTGGCAGCTTTCTGGCGGATGGATGTTCCCACACAGTCGGAACCGGTATCTCCACCACCAATCACCAACACATGTTTTCCTTCGGCCAGCAAGCGTGCATCGTCGGCAATTTTCTGGCCAGCTACCACCTTATTTTGCTGGGTTAGAAAATCCATGGCAAAGTAAACGCCTTTCAGTTCGCGGCCTTCCACGCCGAGGTCGCGGGGTTGTTCCGCCCCCATCGCCAGTACGATCGCATCGTATTCTGCCATCAATTCCTCCCGGGTTACATCCACTCCAACATTCACGTTGGTTTTCAGGATCATCCCTTCGGCTTCGAAGATGGCCAAACGACGGTCGATCACTCCCTTATTCAATTTGAAATCGGGAATACCGTAGCGTAACAAGCCGCCAATGGCATCGTTTTTTTCGAAAACAGTAACGGTATGTCCTGCACGGTTCAGCAGGTCGGCAGCCGACAGTCCGGCAGGACCGGAACCGATAACAGCCACTTTTTTGCCGGTGCGCACTTTGGGCGGGTTGGGCAGGATGTAACCGTTCTCGAATGCCCGTTCCACAGTGGCACATTCGTTTTCACGAATGGTCACCGGCTCATTGTGGATGTTCAGCACGCAAGCTTTTTCGCAGGGTGCGGGACACACACGCCCGGTAAACTCGGGAAAGCTGTTGGTTGAGTGAAGGATTTCGTATGCTTCGCGGTCTTCTTTGTGGAAAAGCGCATCCTGCCATTCGGGGATTTTGCTCCCCACCGGGCACCCCCAGTGGCAGAATGGCACACCGCAATCCATGCAACGTGAAGCCTGCAATCTTCTGTCGTCCTCGTTCAGGGTCTGTTCTACTTCCCCGTAATCATATATTCTTTCATTTAAAGGCCGGTAGCCGCTTTCCTTGCGGACTACTTTCATAAAACCTCTTGGATCTGCCATAATCTTCTAAATCTTTTTCTATTGTTTCAACTGGTTTTTTGGTACTATTCGTGTCGTCTTGGGTCGTCTTCAGTCAACTGAAGTTTACGCTCAATCTCCCGAAGTTTTATTTCCTCCAATACTTTTTTGTATTCGAACGGAATGACTTTCACGAATTTCGGCAGGTATTCTTCCCAGTTTGTCAGAATGGTTGCCGCCAAAGAACTTTGCGTATATAGCAAGTGTTTACTGATCATTTTCTGCAACTCGTCCACATCCGCCTTATCCTCAACCGGAGAAAGCTCAACCAGCCCTTTGTTACAATAGTAGTCGAAATTGCCGTCAACATCGAGCACATAAGCAATACCGCCACTCATACCGGCAGCAAAGTTACGGCCTGTTTTTCCGAGCACCACAACGCGTCCGCCGGTCATGTACTCGCAACAGTGGTCGCCGGTGCCTTCAACTACCGTTTTGGCACCCGAGTTACGCACACAGAAACGCTCGCCGGCTACCCCGCGGATATATCCTTCGCCATTGGTAGCACCATAGAAAGTGGTATTTCCAATAATGATGTTCTCTTCGGGTTTGAACGTTGAACCGACTGGCGGGACCACGATGATTTTACCGCCCGATAAACCTTTCCCGATATAGTCATTGGCATCTCCTTCCAGGCGGAACGTAATCCCCTTCACCATGAAGGCGCCAAAACTTTGTCCCGCAGTGCCTTTAAAAGTGCAGTTGATGGTGTCCTCCGGCAGGGCTTCTTCGCCGTAGCGTTTTGAAATCTCGCCCGACAACATGGCTCCAATCGTACGGTCGGTATTAATGATCGGATGAGAAATCCAAACCTTCTCCTTGCCTTTGATCGCTTTGCCGGCATCCAGGATTAACTTATGATCCAGATGGTCCTCAATCGATTTCAGGTTTGGATACGTGTTATAGATATCGTATTCTTTAGCTTCTTTCGGCAAATACAGGATTTGCGAGAAGTCGATATTTTTCATTTTCCAGTTGCCCACTTCCGGGTCAACTTCGAGCAGGTCAGTGCGGCCTACCAAATCGTCAAATTTGCTGATACCCATTTCGGCCATACACTCCCGGACTTCTTCGGCAATAAAACGGAAGAAGTTGATAACAAATTCGGTTTTCCCGATGAAACGCTTCCTCAGGTTTTCATCCTGAGTGGCTATACCGGCCGGGCAGGTATTCAGGTGACATTTCCTCATCATGATACATCCCATCACGATCAGGGCAGATGTAGAGAAACCAAACTCTTCGCCACCCATACAAGCCAGGGTAACTACGTCGCGACCATTTTTCAGCTGACCGTCCACCTGTAATTTTACACGACCGCGCAGGTTGTTCATCACCAAGGTTTGCTGGGTTTCAGCAATCCCCATTTCAACCGGCAAACCGGCGTGTTTGATGGAGCTTGCCGGGCTCGCACCGGTTCCGCCTTCACCGCCCGAAATGATAATCAGGTCGGAATAGGCTTTGGCCACACCGGCAGCAACGGTACCTACACCTGCTTCAGCAACCAGTTTCACTGAAACTTTGGCTTTGGGATTCGTTACTTTCAGGTCGTAAATCAACTGCGCCAAGTCTTCAATCGAGTAAATATCGTGGTGCGGCGGAGGTGAAATCAGTGTAATACCTGGTGTGGAGTTACGGGTTTTTGCAATAATTTTATTGACTTTGAAACCTGGCAACTGTCCTCCCTCACCGGGTTTTGCACCCTGACAAACCTTAATCTGAAGTTCGTGGGCATTGGTCAGGTAGTTGTTGGTTACCCCAAAACGACCTGAGGCAATTTGTTTGATCGCGCTTTGTTTCAGCGTTCCGAAACGTTCGGGGTCTTCACCACCCTCTCCGGTATTGCTGCGTCCGCCAATCGTATTCATGGCCATCGCCAGCGTTTCATGTGCTTCTTTACTGATGGAGCCATACGACATGGCGCCGGTCACGAAGCGCTTCATGATATTATCAACCGGTTCTACCTGATCCAGCGGGATCGGGTTCTTTTTGAACCTGAAACAACCCCGGATAAAGCCGGGTTTGCGGTTATCTTGCTGAACCAGGTTACTGTATTCTTTGTATTTATTGTAATCGTTTGTGCGGGTAGCCCACTGCAACAGACCGATTGCCTCGGGGTTCCAGGCGTGATGTTCGCCATATTTCCTCCAGGCATAAGTACCCGAGTTTTCAAAACGGAAAAATTCAGGAGTAGCTACTGTTTTATAGGCTGCCTCGTGCAGGCGCTTGTATTCTTCGGCAATCTCACTCAAACCAATACCACTCAGTCGCGAGGTGGTGCCGGTGAAATATTTGGCAATCAAGTCGCGGCTAACGCCCATGGCTTCGAACATCTGAGCCCCGTGGTAGGAACGCAGCGTGGAGATACCCATTTTCGACATGATTTTCAGCAAGCCTTTGTCAACCGCCTTGATGTAGTTTTTGCGCGCTTCTTTGTACTCCAGCTCAATTTTACCTTCTTTCACCAGGTAATCGACAGCGGCAAAAGCCATATAGGGGTTGATCACGCTGGCGCCGTAACCAAGCAACAAGGCAAAATGGTTCACCTCGCGGGCTTCGGCCGTTTCCACAATGATTCCCACCTGCATGCGTTTCTTTTTCTCAATCAGATGATGGTGAACAGCCGACACCGCCAGCAGGGATGGGAACGGTGCTGTTTCGGCATCCACGCCCCGGTCGGACAGGATGATGAAATTCTTTTGTTCATCCACCGCTTTTTCGGCCATTTCGAGCATGGCCTCAAACGCTTTGATGAAGCCAGCCTCTCCCTCTTTCACCGGGAAAACCATCGGAATGGTTTGATGGCTGAACATTTCATCTTTCAGGTCCTTAATTTTCCCCAGGTCGGTATTGGTAATCAGCGGACTGTCAAACTTAATCAGCTTGCAGTGCTCGGGACTTTCAGTCAGGATGTTTGAATGCAGGGAACCGATATAGTTGGTCAGCGACATTACCAATCCTTCACGAATGGGGTCGATGGCCGGATTGGTTACCTGGGCAAACATTTGTTTGAAATAGTTAAAAAAGCGTTGCGGTTGGTGCGAGAACACAGCCAGCGGGGTATCGTTCCCCATCGAGCTGGTTGGTTCGGCTGCCGTTGCCGCCATTCCCTGAATGATCTCGTACATATCTTCCTTGGAATAGCTGAACACTTTGGAAAGTGTTTCAAATTCTTCCACTTCCGAGGGTACCCGCTTTTTCACTTTAATATCTTTCATGCGCATGCGGTTTTCTTTCAACCACATTTCGTATGGATTGCGTTTGCTCAATTCGGCTTTCACCTCATCGTCGGGAATAATGATACCCAATTTGGTATCAATGAGCATGATTTTACCCGGGCGCAAACGTCCTTTTTCTTTAATTTCTTCGGGAGCAAATTGTTGAACGCCCACTTCGGAGCCCATGATCACCAGGTCGTTTTTGGTGATAACGTAGCGGGAAGGGCGCAGGCCGTTCCGGTCGAGCGTACCGCCAATGTAGCGGCCATCCGAAAATACCATCGAAGCCGGACCATCCCACGGTTCCATAATCGTTGAATGGTATTCGTAGAAGGCTTTCAGGCTTTCCGGAATCGGGTTTTTCTCGTTGAACGATTCGGGGATCATCATACACAGGGCATGGTGCATCGAACGTCCGGTCAGGTGCAGGAATTCCAGCACGTTATCAAACGAAGCCGAGTCGGATTTTCCATCTTCAATTACCGGCAACAATTTTTTCAGATCTTCGCCAAAAACTTCTGATTTCAGAAGGGCCTCGCGGGCCTGCATCCATTTGCGGTTCCCTTTCACGGTGTTGATCTCGCCGTTGTGAGCCAGAAAGCGGAAAGGTTGCGCCAAGTCCCAGGTTGGGAAAGTATTGGTACTGAAACGCGAGTGTACCAAGGCAATCGCTGACTTACATTTTTCGTGTTGCAGATCTTTGAAATACTCACCCAGCTGCGCAGGCGTAAGCATTCCTTTATATACAATGGTTCGGGAAGAGAAGCTAGGTTGATAGAAAGCTTCTTTGTGCTCCAAACCTGATTTTACAATAGCATGTTCCGTTAGCTTGCGGACAATGTACAGTTTACGCTCCAAGGCTTCCGGTTCCAGATCGGCCTTAACAAAAACCTGCTTAATGACGGGCTCGGTGCGCTTAGCGATTTCGCCGGGGGCAGAACCGTCAACAGGAACATCGCGGAAAGCAATCAGTTCGAGACCTTCTTCCTTGATATGTTTGGTCAGAATATCCAGGCAAATGTCAGCTTCAGCAGCATGACGAGGCAAAAATATCAACCCTGTACCGTACTTTCCGGCATCGGGCAGGTCTATTTTAGCGACCGTTTTAAAATATTCATGCGGAATTTGCATGAGGATTCCGGCTCCGTCGCCGGTTGCATTATCAGCACTGGTAGCACCGCGGTGATCGAGGTTTTCGAGCACTTTTAGCCCGCGTTGGACAATGTCGTGAGACGCTTGCCCCTTGATATGAGCCACGAAGCCAATCCCACAATTGTCATGCTCATTGGCAGAGTCGTACATCCCCTGCGCTTTTGGAAATCTAAATTGCATCATCTATACATTTTTATATTTTATTCACCTAAGTCCCGTTCTGACCAACAAGGACACCACATCCATCACCAATTCATCATTGATGATTAAAATTTATAAGCAAAACCCGCAAAAATCTTACGAAGTGAAAGCAAAAATAGCCAAAAATCGAATATTACCCAATTTCTTCATCAAAAAAGGATGCTCGACAACATGATTTCAAACTTTCCCTTTTGGATACTTTTTTGCAAACAAATGAAATCAAAGCACTTACACTTTTCTGCGAACTTTTTACCCCAAAAAGCAAACTTTCAAAGATAACGTTTTATTAACAGAAAAGCCGCTATTTCAGCAATTTACTCAATGCCTCGTCTGTTCGTCTGAAATCAAAACAGGCAATCACCGAAGCCATTTTTGCGCTTATTTCAGGCAAGCACAAATTTCCAAGACTTCCGGCATGCGTATGCTCAATCCGACGGTCGGGCTGGTAATTGCCCGACTGAATACTCATGCCCACCTGCTTGTAAGCATCCCGGAAAGGCACACCCTGCATCACCAGACGATTCACATCCTCCACGCTATATACGTATTTATAACGGTCGTCGTCCAGCAAACCGGCTTTGACAGTAATTTCCGAAAGAGCAAAAATGGCTATTTCCAGACAGTTCTTCAGATCCTGAAATGCAGGCAGAAAAACTTCTTTCACAATTTGCAGGTCGCGAAAATAACCACTGGGCAGATTATTGACCATCATCGTAATCTGAGTTGGCATAGCCTGCAATTTATTGCAGTGTGAGCGCATCAGCTCAAAAACATCGGGATTTTTCTTATGCGGCATTATGCTGGAGCCGGTCGTCAATTCATCGGGCAGGGACACAAAGCCAAAATTCTGGCTCATAAACAAGCATACGTCGTAAGCCAGTTTCGAGAGAGTTGCCGCTACCGACGACAAGGCAAAAGCCACAGACTTCTCCATCTTACCGCGCCCCATCTGCGCATAAATTACATTGTAGTTCATTTGTTCAAAGCCGAGCAGTTCGGTTGTCATCTGCCGGTTAAGGGGAAAAGACGAGCCGTAACCAGCCGCCGAACCCAACGGATTTTGGTTAACAATGCGGTAAGCTGCCTGCATCAGCAGGTAATCGTCGGCAAGACTTTCAGCATAAGCGCTAAACCAAAGGCCAAACGACGAAGGCATGGCCACCTGCAAATGCGTGTAGCCGGGCATTAAAAAATCCTTATATTTTTCGGACTGAGCAATCAGCACATCAAACAGCTTGCTTCCCAACTCCACAATCTCGCGGATTTCGTTACGGGCAAACAATTTCAGGTCGAGCAAAACCTGGTCGTTCCGCGAACGGCCGCTGTGAATTTTCTTTCCCACATCGCCCAACTTACGGGTAAGCATGGTTTCGACTTGGGAGTGGACATCTTCAATGCCGTCCTCAATCACAAAACTACCCTGCTCCGCCAACTGAAAAATCACCTTCAATTCAGCAAGCAATTTATCAAGTTCATCCTTTTCCAGCAAACCAATCGATTGCAACATGGTAGCGTGGGCCATAGAACCCAGCACATCATATTTGGCCAGGTAAAGATCCAGCTCGCGATCTTTGCCCACGGTAAAGTCTTCAATAAGTTTATTAACGGAATAGCCCTTGTCCCAAAGTTTCATTTTGAAAGAATTTTGGCCAAATATACTTAGAATCTGCCTAAAAATCTAACTCAAGCCACCCGGAATGCAAGGATTCAAATGGAATAGATGACAAGGTTTATTACAAAGAAACAAGCACTCGGCGAAAACAATGTCCGCCCCGAATTATTGCAAATCGGTTTATTTTCTGTTACAATAAAAGACCTGCCTTCAGCCTTCCTCAAATTTTGACCAATTTTGCCCGAAACTGATTGAAAAGATTAAGCCAAAAAGCCATTCCTCATGTTCGAACGAAACAAACTTTCCTTCATCGCGATATTTGCCCTTCTGCTGGCACTGGCAGCTTATTACTTCGGATTGTTTATCGACCTGACGGGCGATGCCGGTAAATATGCCGCCATTGCCCGGCATATCACAGAAAGTGGCGACTACATCAACCTGAAAATACATGGCGATGCCTACGACCAGAAACCTCCTTTGCTTTTTTGGCTCGCAGCGCTGGGCTTCAAGATTGGCGGACTTAATAATCCCAGCTTCAAAATATTCCCGGTGCTGTATGGCTTCCTGGGCATTTTCTTCACCTACAAACTCGGACAAAGCCTGTATAACAAGCGTACCGGACAACTAGCAGCCAGCATGCTGTTCTTTTCGCAGTTCTACTTTTTATATTGTATGGACATCCATACTGATCTGCTGCTGCAAGCGAATGTAGCATTGGCCATTTGGCAGCTTTCAGAATATCTGAAGCGACGAAAGGCCCTGAATTTCATCCTGGCTTTTACAGGCATTGGCCTGGCCATGATGAGCAAAGGCCCGATTGGTGGCGCTGTGCCTGCCTTCGCCCTGGGAGCACACCTGTTGCTGAAAGGCGACTTCAAGCAACTTTTTCACCCCAAATGGCTGGCGGGGATCACCATTTCCCTGCTCGTTGCTTCGCCCGCTTTCATCGGCTTGCAAAATCAGTTTGGACCAGAAGGCCTCCGGTTTTTCTTTTGGACCAACAACGTGGGACGCATCTCAGGAGAGTATGTCGGCAACAACACAGACCATCTTTTTTATATACACAACCTCCTTTATTTATACGCTCCCTGGTCATTACTGCTTTTTGCCAGCATCTTCTTCGAATTTAAAGCAATCGTTAGCAATCCCCTCAAACAGCAAGAACACTTCCTTCTCGGGGGCATCTGGGTCTATTTCATTATTATCTCGCTGGCACGGGGGAAAGCGCCCAATTATATTTTCATTTTGGTACCGATGCTATCGGTATTGACCGCCAAATGGACGGTTCATTTTTTAAACAAACCCGAAAGCAAAGAACTAAAAACCATACAACTTTTTCAGGGCATCTCTTTCGGACTGATAGCGTTTTTTCTGTTAGCCCTGATTATTTACCTGTTTCCTTCCGGAAACCCGTTTTACTGGGTGCTGCTACTGGCGGTGGGCACTGCATGTTTGTTTATATACCTGCAAAAAGGATTCGTAACCGAGAAACTATTGCTCCCTTCTGTTTTATTAATAGCGTTGACCAATCTCTACCTCAACCGGCAGGTTTTTCCATACACCTTCAGTTTTCAATCGTCGGTAGAAACAGCCAGGCTTTTTAACGAACAGGCAGGTCCCGATGAACAACTATACAATTATCTATACGACCAGTATGAATTGTTTTTCTACGGGAAAGCTAACGCCACACAAATAAAAGACAAATCGCAACTACTGGAAACACTCCAACGTCCGGGATCCTGGATTTACACCACCCCTGCCGGGCTCGACAGCATCCGACAAACCGGGATCGCTGCCAAAAACATCATACCCCTGAAAAATAAAAACATGAACCGGACCGGGATCAAGTTTATTATCCCCCAGCTTCGTGAGAGCTCATTAGATACCATGTACCTGGTACGAACCAACTGAATTTCCCCCAAAAGCACCCAATTTTCATCTTATTTTTCAGAAGGCTGCTAATTTCATACTTCCTCTTCCAAAAAAATACTTTATCAAAAACAACAAACAGCCAGCCTGATATAATACCACCAAATCAAATAATGTCTTTTTGAAACCTGAAAAGTCCCTATTCTATCGTTTTATTCTTTTTGCAACTCTATTCTGTCTTTTTACTTTTTTATATTTCATTTTTAGCATTTTTTGACACTTTGATAGATTGCGGCCATAAATCAACCATCAAAAAACATATTTTCTCAGAGACACCCCCCTATTTCAACTACCACTAGCTGATATTTTGATATTTTTCAGATCAAACCACCTGTATTTTCAGGGGTTTTGAATGTTAATTTTGCATTAATTGAATACATGCCCCCTATTTTTCGAGATCATTCTTTCAAAATATCTCTACTTTTGAACCGGAGATCAAAAACAAAGGGGGGTCATTTAAAAAAAGAGCATTTTTAAAAGATCACACACGTTAAAGCAAAACACAAAAAGAATTAATTACAAAAAGTTCAGTTTAACCCTTAAATTTTTTAATCATGAAAAAAGCATTTAAACTTTTAGTTTTTGGACTGGCAACTATTTTTGCTTTAAACGTTCAAGCACAAGAAAGCTCATGGAGCACAGGAGTTGATTTCGTCAGCAGCTATGTATGGCGCGGTACAAAATTCGGAACCGGACCGGCCATGCAGCCTTCAGTTGAGTTCAGCACAGGCGGTTTTGCCATTGGCGCCTGGGGATCGTACGGATTGACCATTGACGAAGCTGCCGAAGCCGACCTGTACGCCAGCTATGGTTTCGACTTGGGAGAATCTAGTTCACTGACCCTCACCCTGACGGACTACTACTTCCCCGGGTCGGAATATTTCGACGGCGACTCTCACTTCTTTGAACCGATGGTCAGCCTCGGATTGGGTGACTTCTCGTTGACTGCCGCATACATGAAAGGAAGCGATGACAGCGGCATTGAAGACGTTTATTTCGAAGCCGGATTAACAGCCGGAGCTGTTAACCTGTTTGTTGGCGCAGGAGACGGCGCCTACACAATGGACGGTGATTTCGACCTGTGTAACATTGGGATAGGCACTTCCAAAGAAATTAAAATCACCGACTCATTCTCACTTCCTGTTTCCGGAACTGCAATCCTGAACCCCTCAAGCGAACAGTTCCACATTGTTGTAGCTATCTCATTATAATCATTAAAACAGACTGAAATGAAAAAGATTGAAGCAATTATTAGAAAAACCAAATTCGACGAAGTGGTTGATGCACTTCACGAAGTGGGAATCGAATTCTTCTCCTTTTGGGATGTACGAGGCGTAGGACAAACACGACAAGAACGCACCTACCGTGGTGTGGTTTACGATACCAGTACGATCGAACGGACCATGATGTCCATCATTGTTCGCGAGAAGAATGTGGAAAAAACGGTGCTGGCCATCATGAAAGCAGCACGGACCGGTGAAATCGGCGACGGAAAGATTTTCATTTCCAAAATAGATGAATCCTACCGGATTCGCACCGGAGAGTTTGGCGACGAGTCATTATACATTAAAGGTAAAGAAGAATAAAATAAACGATCATGGAAGAAACTTTACATGGCCTGCAAATAGGCCTCGACAATATGTGGTTGCTCATTGCTGCTTTTCTGGTAATGTTTATGCAACCTGGGTTTGCAATGGTGGAAGCTGGTTTCACCCGCTCGAAAAACACCGCAAACATTTTGATGAAAAACTTGATGGACTTCTCCATCGGTTCGATACTCTACTGGGCTATTGGTTTTACCCTGATGTACGGCGACTCGATCGGCGGATTTATCGGGACCCCCGACCTGTTTTTTATGAGCGATGGATTTGGTGACAACTATTCGGATTACGCCGACTTGTTCTTCCAAACCGTGTTTGCCGCAACGGCTGCCACTATCGTTTCGGGAGCCGTGGCCGAACGTACCGAATTCTCGGCCTACCTGATTTTCTCCATTGTAATTACGGTGTTGATCTACCCAATTTCCGGTCACTGGACCTGGGGAGGTGGCTGGCTGAGCGAACTGGGCTTCCACGACTTTGCCGGTTCATCGATTGTACACTCCGTTGGCGGATGGATTGGTTTGGCCGGAGCTGCTGTGATTGGTCCGCGTATCGGTAAATACGATGCTAAAGGAAAAGCAAAAGCGATCCCCGGTCACAACCTCACTTTTGGCGCCCTGGGTGTATTTATCCTGTGGTTTGGCTGGTTCGGTTTCAACCCGGGCTCGCAGTTGGCTGCCGCCGGAACTGAAAACGCCGTTGCCCTCGGGCACATTGCCGTAACCACTAACCTGGCCGCTGCTGCCGGTGCTGTTACCGCCATGCTGGTTGCGTGGATACGCTACAAACGTCCTGCCTTGTCGCTGACCCTTAACGGCGCATTGGCTGGTTTGGTAGCCATCACTGCCGGTTGCGATGTGGTTGATCCCGTTGGCGCCGTACTGATCGGTACCTTGGCTGGTTTCATCCTTCCGTTCGCGGTTGAGTTCTTTGATAAAATCCTGAAAGTGGACGACCCCGTTGGCGCTGTATCGGTTCACGGTGTATGCGGCGCATTCGGAACACTGGCCGTTGGCTTGTTCTCAACTTCTGAAGGCCTGTTCTACGGACATGGCGCCAAAGCATTGGGAATTCAGTCCATTGGCGTACTTACCTTCTTTGTTTGGGCTTTCGGTGCAGGGTTGATCCTGTTTAGCATCCTCAAAGCAGCTAAAGTACTCAGAGTATCCAGACGTATTGAAGAAGAAGGTTTGGATGTATATGAACACGGAGAAAGTGCCTACAATTAATAATTTCTTCAGCCTTTAAGTCTGTAGCTTTCTCGAGGGCCCGCCAATCGGCGGGCCCTTTTTTTCTCTAAAAGGCTCTCATTTCCTGTTTTCGTCACTTTTTACCTGCTGATTCTTAAACAAGCTCACTACCTGGAAAATACACTTTTTTTGTGTTGAATTTCGGGCGTCCCGGGAGCCTTCAACCTGCGATTTCGAGAAAGCGATTCCTACCGCTACTATAAAATTGACCTGTCCTCAAGCCGGACTGGCCCTTCCTTTTCCATTCGATGAAAAGGAAGCAAAAATCTTGTCAAAACGAACCCTCTGCCGGGCGTTTTGACGGCCAACGCACTCGCTCCGATCAACATGGAGATAAGCTGAAAACGAATTACTGATCTGTTATATTTATGGCTCCCAACGTTGTCTTTGCTTTCTTCTTGAAGCAGCATTTTTAAAACTGTCAGGAGCCAAAGAAAGAGCATGTCAGCTTTTGGACTGGCCGCCTCGTTCTTCCAGTGATCAAGCCAACTTGACAAGTTTTTTTAGTCCACTTTAATTTCTCTTCCTGATTTCCGGGAATCATGTTTGTTTTTCATTTTTCCCTCAATCTCTTGTCGATATCTTTCAATACCCTCATGGCTTCGGCGTAACCGGCTTCGATTAGTTCTTCTACCTGGTTCAAATCAATCCGGTTGAATTCCGACAAGTCGGGCTGAATAAGCAGATCGGCATCTTCGGTTTGCAGGCGGGCTGTGGTTTGCAGGGCAAAATGAAAGCTATTCAGTAAAACTTCGATAATATTTTCAGGCTTCTTGTACTTATGGTTGGCATTCAAATCAACGGCGATGACATAATCGGCGCCCAACTCGTGCAGGGGCGACAGCGGCACGTTTTCAACAATGCCACCATCCACCAGCAGGCGGTCGCCAATTTCAACCGGCTTGAAAATACCCGGGATACAGGTGCTGGCCATCACGGCCGGGGCCAGTTTCCCATCCTTCAGCACAACCCGCTCGCCGGTAGTAATATCGGTAGCTACCATGGCCAGCGGTATTTTTGATTGGCTGAGCTCCACATCACCGATCTTCTCGCCAAGCAACTCTCCCAGCTTTTTATTCGATAGCAGGCCAAACTCCGACAGCGTGAGTCCCGAAATATCGAGCCACCGCAAATCTTTCGCTATTTTTTCGAGCTCCGGAAGCCCAACGCCAAAAGCGTAAAAAGCCGACACCATAGCGCCAATACTGGTCCCGGCAATAAAGCTGACCGGAATTTTAAGCTCCTCAACGGCCTTCAGCACCCCAATATGGGCAGCGCCAAAAACGGCGCCCCCACCCAGGGCGAGGCCAATCTTTTTCTTTTTCTTCCAAAATAGCATACGCTGCGTTTTACAGGGTAAGAAGATGGTCATTAAATTCATTAGGGGATTCTATATAAATAATTCCAGTTTCTTTATAGGTTGAAGTCTTTTGATATGGGTTAGCGACATCGTCGCGTGATATTTGTAGGAATTTGTAATGATGTATGATCCCGAGGTGCAGTGCACCGAAGATATTGGCTGATATTTCGGTGCGCTGCACCTGGAAACGCCACGTCCGATTTTTTCTACAAATATTATGGTGCTCCGCACCAACCAATAACCTATTTTTTTGTAATAAGATTCTTTACAAGAATTGGAAATATTTAATTCATTTCCCCTTAAGTGGTTATTAGGTATCCCTAAAATCACAGCCGAACATCCAACAGCCGGGCTACTTAAATTTTTCAAAAGCATTTTTGAAGGCATCGCTCAAGATGTCCCAACTTTTCTCCATGCCCACTTTGAGCTCTTCCCAGGCATCGCCCGAGGCTTCCTGAATTTCGCGCAGCTTTTCCCGGGCTTCGTCCTTCCTGGCCCGCAATTCATCCAGTTCTTCCTGATAATCTGCCCTTACCTTGGTTTTGGCACGTTCCATTTTTTCTTCCAGCTGTTGAATGTCGGCATCCCATTCTTTCAGTTTTGCCGATAACTTGTCGATGTACTTTTCACGGTTTTCCATAGCATTCGTTTTTTGAGTTCCCTAAAATTACGGATTCCGGGAGAAAGGAAGGTGGTTTCCGGGAAGGAAAGTTTTCCTGAAAAAAAACTACAAACTTTTCATAAATAATTCAGCTTACCCCATTTTGTAGTTACCAAAATACTTTATATTTGAACCACTGTTGATTTCGGTTGAACGATCAGGACAAAATCCCAACCTGCAAGGGATAGAAGAAGCAGCATAAGGAACCCGCCGTTTGCTGTAAGGAATCGAAGAACAACGTTAAGGAATGCACCAATTGTGTTAAGGAGTGGACCAAGCGCGTTAAGGAACGCGCAAAACATGTTAAGGAACAGCTCGTGACCAATAAGGACACGGCAAAATAGTTATTGTCAAACTTAAATGTTATTGAAATGGCCACAAACAAAACCAATTCAGAAGCCGCGGTATTGGAGCAATACCGGGTTTCGCTCGAAAACGTAAAAAATCAACCCACCATCTCATCCCTGTTGGATGAATTCGGGTACACCCCGGAAGTAATCGCCGTGGGCGAAAGCCTTTTTGCCAACACCTTGCAGGTTTACACCCTGAACAAGACCGAAGACGACGAAACATCGGCCGCCTATGCCGTATTCAACCAAAAGAAAAGCGAGCTGGCTGCTTTATACAAGGCCCACCGCAAAAAAGCCAAAGTGGCATTCCGGAACGAACCGGTGACACTCGATTTACTGGCCGTCAGCGGCAACCTGTCGGGCGCTCACGTGAAATGGATGGAGACCGTGAAAAAGTTTTATGCCGAAGTTTCGAACAACACCGAGATAAAAACTTCATTGGCCCGGTTTAAAGTAACCGACGAAGAAATCAGCCAGGCCATAAGCTTAATCACCGAAGTAGAAACAGCCCGTGCAGCCTACCTGCGCGAGGTAGGCGAATCGGAAGATACGACCCAGCAAAAAGATGCTGCCTTCACCAAACTGGATGTTTGGATGAGCGATTTTTACGCGGTGGCCAAAATAGCCCTCGAAGATCACCCCCAACTGCTCGAGTCGTTGGGGAAATCGGTACGCAGCTAAGGCCAACCGATGTTCCGAAGCGAACGCACCCGCAAAAAGGCCCGGCCGTTGCAAAACGACCGGGCCCTTTGGTAAAATCCGTTACTATTTTACACTTCCGCCAGCGTAGTTCCTCCCTGCTGAAGGCCTTCGATATTGGTGATGCGCACCCGCGACACGCCCCGGCTGATGGCGCTGAAGCTGTTGTCGAGCTTGGGGATCATGCCGGTATGGATGGCGCCATAAGCTTGCAAGTCCTTAAATTCGCTATGGGTAAGCTTTTCAATTACCGAGTCGTCGTCGTCGGGATTTTCGAGCACACCGGGCTTTTCGAAGCAGTAAACCAGTTCCACCTCGTAATATTTACTGAAAGCGATGGCAGCTTCGGCGGCAATCGTGTCGGCATTCACGTTCAGCATCTGCCCGTTTTTGTCGTGCGAAAGAGGAGCCAGCACGGGCACCACGTTCTTTTCAACCAGCATTTTCAGCTCGTCCACGTTCACGCAAACAATGTCGCCCACGTAGCCATAATCGATATCTTTTACCGGTCGCTTCACGGCCTGCATGTAGTTCAGGTCGGCGCCCGTCAGCCCGATGGCGTTCTGCCCCAGGGCCTGCAAGTTGGCCACAATGCTTTTATTCACCAACCCGCCATACACCATGGTCACCACTTCGAGCATACCCTGGTCGGTAATGCGGCGGCCTTCCACCATTTGGGTGGCAATACCCAGGCGCTCGGCCACAGCCGTTGCCAGGCGGCCTCCGCCATGCACCAGCACTTTCAGTCCTTCGAGTTTCGAAAAGCGGCCGAGCAAATCAGCCAAAGAGTCTTTCTCTTCAACCACTTTACCGCCAACTTTTACGAGTGTAAGCTTCTGTTTGCTCATATCTTTTTTTTTGAATGTCATTCGTAGTCACGAATCGTCATTGGGTCATTAGTTGTAACGACTTTTGACTACTGAATGACCATCAATGACAACTTAATGACTATTAATCGTCTTATTTCATCTGGTCCAGCAACATTTTCAAGACGGCCTGCGCCGAGAACAGGCGGTTTTCAGCCTCGGGCACCACAATCGAGTTCGGGCCGTCGATCACCGAGTCGCTCACGATCATGTTGCGCCGTACCGGCAGGCAGTGCATGAATTTGGCGTTGTTGGTCACAGCCATCTGGCGGTCGGTTACTGTCCAATTCATGTCTTTAGAGAGAATTTTTCCGTAATCGTTGTAGGCCGCCCAGTTTTTGGCATAGATGAAGTCGGCGCCTTCAAAGGCTTTCATTTGGTCGTATTCCGGTTTCAGGTCGCCCATGAATTCGGGGGCCAGCTCATACCCTTCGGGATGGGTCACCACCAACTCATAATCGGTTTGGCGCATCCACTCCACAAACGAGTTGGGCACGGCCTGCGGCAATGCGCGCGGGTGCGGCGCCCAGGTAAGCACCACCTTCGGGCGTTCCTTCGTTTTAAATTCTTCGATGGTGAGGTGGTCGGCAAACGACTGCAACGGATGGCGCGTGGCCGCTTCCATGCTTACCACCGGAACCCCGGCATAGTCGATAAATTGCTGGATGATTTTTTCCTGATAATCGTCTTCCCTGTTTTCGAATTTGGCAAACGAGCGCACCCCAATGATGTCGCAATACTTGCCGATCACGGGTACGGCCTCGCGGATGTGCTCCGGCTTGTCGCCGTCCATGATGACGCCCAGTTCGGTCTCCAGCTTCCAGCCGCCTTCGTTGATGTCGAACACAATCACGTTCATGCCCAGGTTGAGTCCGGCCTTTTGGGTACTCAGCCGCGTGCGCAGGCTCGAGTTGAAGAAAACCAGCAACAGGGTTTTGTTTTTGCCAAGTGTTTGATATTTATAGGGGTCTTTCTTAAGCTCGAAAGCCAGTTTCAGCGCTTCGTCCAGACTGTCCAGATCGTGTACGGAAGTAAAGTGTTTCATATTGGGTGATGTTGGTTGTGTTTCTTGTTTTATTTATCGCTACTATTTCGGCCTCACTTGCCCTTCGCCGTCAATCAGCCACTTGTAGCTGGTCAGTTCCTCCAGGGCCATCGGCCCGCGGGCGTGGAGCTTTTGGGTGGAAATGCCAATTTCGGCCCCCAGCCCAAACTGTGCGCCATCAGTAAATGCTGTTGACACGTTGCAGTAAACCGACGAAGCGTCCACCAGTTTACGGAACAAGTTGAGCCGTTGTTCGTTTTCGGAGATGATTGCTTCACTGTGCTTGGAGCTGTAATGCGCGATGTGGTCCAGCGCCTCATCAAAACTGGCCACCGTTTTCACCGACATTTTATAGTCGAGGAATTCGGTCCCGAATGATTCGTCGGTGGCCTTTTCGAGCAAGTTGGCCGGGTACTTTCCGTTAAGCGCCGCATATGACTTTTCGTCGGCAAACACCACTACGTTGCTGACGGGAAGATCGGCGCAAAGCTGCGGCAGATCGGCCAGGCGGCTTTCGTGAATGACCAGACAGTCGAGCGCGTTGCAAACACTGGGCCGACGTGTTTTAGCATTTTCAACAATGGCCCGCCCCTTGACGGCATCACCAAACTCGTCGAAATAGGTGTGGCAAATACCGGCTCCGGTTTCGATAACCGGAATGGTGGCATTCTTGCGCACAAACTCAATCAACCCCTGCGAACCGCGCGGGATAATCAAATCGACATAGCCATGCGCATTCAGGATTTGCGCCGTAGCTTCGCGGTCGGCCGGAAGCAGGGCCAGAATATTTTTATCCAGGCCATGCTTTTCGAGTACGGAATGGATCACCTTTACAATGGCCGTATTGGAATCGATGGCATCGCTGCCGCCTTTCAGCACGCAGGCATTGCCCGATTTCAGGCAAAGCGAGAACACATCGAAGGTCACATTGGGGCGGGCTTCGTAAATGATGCCGATCACCCCGAAAGGGACGGACACTTTTTTAATCTTCAGCCCATTGGGACGCACGGTTTCGCTCAACACACGTCCCAGCGGCGAAGGCAGCGATGCCACATTCCGAATATCGGCAGCAATGCCTGCAATCCGGTCACCGGTCAGTTTCAAGCGATCGTATTTCGGATCGGCCGGGTCCATGCGGGCCAGGTCCTTTTGGTTTTCGTCCAGAATGTCACCGGTATGCGCCACGGCAGCATCCGCCACATCATTCAGGATGAGGTTGATTTTGTCAGTTTCCAATAAGTTTAGGGCCCGGCTGGCCTTCAGCGTTAATTCCAATTGTTTTTTGACCTCCATAATTCCTCCTGTCTTTAATTAAAAGTCCCCTTCCCTGGGGGAGGAAGGGGACAAACTCAGAATATCTGGATTTTGTTGAAGTCAACAAAAAGGGGATAATAGAAAAGGGTATAAAAAAGTTATTCTGAGTTAAGCTCGTTATTTCTAATCTTCAATTAAGTACAAATAATCGTAATGCACGATTGGCTTCTGGTTTTTGCTTCCCAGTTCCTGCAGGGCTTTTTCGGAGCTGAACTGGGCCTTTCCCCAGCCCACCAATTTGCCGCGCTCGTCCATAATCTTTACAATGTCGCCGCTCTGGAAAAGCCCTTTCACCTCGGTAACACCAATCAGCAACAGGCTGGTGGCTTTGGGTGAAAACAGCGCCTCCTTGGCTCCCTGATTGATCACCAGCTCACCTTTTGCAAAGCTGTGCGAATAGGCGATCCATTTTTTCACGTTGGACGCCTTACGAATCTCCGGTTTAAAAACCGTATGTTTCAGCTGGCCATCTTTCCTGAGGATATCAATCAGCACATTATCGCGTAGTCCGCTGGCAATGTGAACGGCAATGCCTTCTTTGGCCACTTTGCGGGCGATAGAGCTTTTCGTAAGCATTCCGCCCCGGCCAAAACCCGACTTCTGCATGGATATATTTTTCATCCAGTCTTTCTCCTTCGTTCCGATTTCTTCAATGATTTTCGATCCGGGCAGCGAAGGGTCGCCGTCGTAAATACCCTCGATATTGCTCAGGATGATGAGCGCTTCGGAATTTTGCATGGAAGCAATCAACCCCGAAAGCTCGTCGTTATCGGTAAACATCAGCTCGGTGACCGAGATGGTATCATTTTCGTTCACGATCGGCACCACTTTATTTTCGAGCAAGGTGGTGAAACAGTTTTTCATGTTCAGGTAATGATCGCGGTCGGCAAAATTGTCTTTCGTGGTCAGCACCTGCGCGCAAACAATACCGTGTTCCCTGAAAAAGTCGGCATAGCGGTTGATCAGTTTCACCTGTCCAACAGCCGACCACAACTGACGCGAGGAAACCGTATCCAGTTTTCTTTGAATTTTCAGTTCGCTGCGTCCGGCAGCCACGGCCCCCGACGAAACCAAGATCACCTCTACCCCTTTTTTGTGCAGATATGCGATTTGATCAACCAAATGGGCAATGCGGGCAACATTAAGTGTCCCATCAGACTTGGTTAGAACGTTACTACCTACTTTAACGGTAATTTTTCTATAGTTGAAATTCATCGTTTCAGGCTATACTTGCTCAATTTTTTTGAATGAAGCAATCAGTCCCTGGATCACGGCCGAGCTGAACCCCTGGTGTTCCATTTCGTTGATCCCGGTGATGGTGATTCCGCGCGGAGTAGTCACCTTGTCGATTTCGCGTTCGGGGTGATGGCCGGTGTTCATAATCAACTGGACGGCGCCTTTCACGGTTTGGGCCGTAATGAACTGGGCCATTTCGGCGCCAAAGCCCATCTCGATACCTCCCTGCATAGCAGCACGCACATAGCGCAGCGCAAAAGCCGTCCCGCACGAAGCCAGCACCGTGGCAGCAGCCATCAGTTCTTCGCTGATAACAACCGTTTCCCCCAGCTGGTCGAACAATTCCTTCACCGTTTCCAGCGAATCGCCCGAGTTACCGTTCCCCGCAATACAGGTCATCGATTCCTGAATGGAAATAGCAGTATTGGGCATCACCCGGAAAATGGTTTTGTCATCGCCCGCCATAGTTGCCAATTGTTTCAGGTTGACACCGGCTGCAATAGAAACCAGTATTTTGTCCGGGGTCAGCGCTGTTTTCATATCATTGATCACAGACTCGATATGGTATGGTTTTACAGCAAAAATAACCAGGTCGGCTTGTTCCACCGCTTCCCCGTTATTCTGAAAGGCACACATGCCCTTCGCACTCATTTCTTCCAGCACATGTTTCCGCGGATCGGCAATGTGAATGGCCGATGCTTCGAGGTAACCGGATTTGATGATGCCGTTGGCAATGGCGCTTCCCATATTGCCGGCCCCAATAATCGCTATCTTTTTTACTTTCATTTTTCAGTATTTATCAGGCTTTGACAAACAACTCACTCAAAACCTTTTCAAACTTAGTAATAAATTCATCTGCCTGTTCCATACTCAGCGTAAGCGGTGGCAACAAACGAATAATATGCGTTCCGGACACGCCAGTGAAAATCTTTTCATCTTCCAGCAATTTTCGGCGAACGGGAGAAATCGGCTCTTCAAATTCCAGCCCGATCATCAGCCCCAGGCCGCGCACTTCTTTGATTTGTTTGAAGGAAGCCAGTTTTTCCATCAGATAATTGCCGACGTTAGCTGCATTTTCAACCAGCTTTTCCTGCTCCATGATTTCGAGCACGGCAATGCCGGCAGCGCAGGCCAGGTAATTACCTCCGAAGGTAGTCCCCAACATGCCATGCCAGGGTTTCAGGTCGGGGTGAATGAGCAGGCCGCCGATCGGAAAGCCGTTCCCCATCCCTTTAGCCAAAGTAATCAGGTCGGGCTTAACCGACGTGTATTGAAAAGCGAAAAACTTTCCGCTGCGCCCGTAACCCGACTGGATCTCGTCCAATACCAGCAAAGTTCCGTATTGTTTGCAAAGGCGTTCCAGTCCTTCCAGGAATCCGGGGGCCGGAACATGAATGCCGCCAATCCCTTGGATACCTTCCACGATCACAGCTGCAACTTCGTTGGTTACAAGTTGCTGTTCCACAGCGTCCAGATCGTTGAAAGGTAAAATCAAGGCATTGTCGGTTTCGTTTACCGGGGCAACAATTTTCGGGTTGTCGGTAATGGCAACCGCAGCCGAGGTACGTCCGTGAAAACCTTTTTTGAAGCTGATCACCTTTTTCCGCCCAGTGATAAACGACGCCAGTTTCATAGCGTTTTCGTTGGCCTCAGCGCCCGAGTTGCACAAAAACAGCTGGTAGTCGTCGAAACCGGAAAGCCGTCCCAGTTTGTCGGCCAATTCCTGCTGCTGCGGAATCTTTACCGAGTTGCTGTAGAAACCGATATCATTCAATTGACGGGTGATTTTCGACACATAGTGCGGGTGGCTGTGCCCCACTGAAATCACGGCATGGCCACCGTACAAGTCGAGGTAACGGTTACCCTGGTCGTCCCAAACATAACACCCTTCGGCCTTTACCGGAGTGATGTTGAACAGTGGATATACGTCAAATAGCTTCATCTTAAAAAGATACCGGTTTTAGGTTCAGGCCGGTTTTTTCGTCCAGCCCGAACAGGATATTCATATTCTGAACTGCTTGTCCCGATGCGCCTTTCAGCAGGTTGTCGGTCACGCTTAAAATCATCAGTTTGTTTCCGTGCTTTTCCAAATGTAAAATGGCCTTGTTGGTGTTGACTACTTGTTTTACATCCGGATTTTCACCGGTCACGAAAACAAACGGATGACTGGCATAATACGTTTCGTACAGTTGAATGGCCTCTTCAATCGTCCCGGTGTATTCGGTATAGGTGGACACAAAGATGCCACGGGTGTGGTTGCCGCGCACCGGAATGAAATTAATGGCCTTGTGGAACGAGGGCTGCAACTGTTTCACACTTTGGGTTATTTCGCCCAAGTGTTGGTGTTCAAAAGCTTTATAAACAGAAACGTTGCTGTTGCGCCAGCTGAAGTGCGATGTTTTTGAGGGCGCCTGCCCTGCCCCGGTTGACCCGGTGATAGCATGAACATGCAACTCACCGGTGAGCAAGCCCGCAGCGGCCAGCGGCAAAACGGTCAGCTGAATGCCGGTGGCAAAGCACCCCGGGTTGGCAACGTGAGCGGCCCCACGAATAAGATCGCGGTTCAGCTCGGGCAAACCGTACACAAAATCATTCCCTTCGGACTTCAGCCGGTAGTCGTGACTCAAGTCGATGATTTTTACCGATGCCGGGATGTCATTCGACTGAACAAATTCCTTCGATTTTCCGTGCCCCATGCAGAGGAAGATCACATCGCAGTTGGCAAAGTCGGGGTCAGCAACAAATACCAGGTCAGTGTCTCCCACCAGGTCGCGGTGCACTTCGAAAATCGGGTTTCCCGCGTTGCTGCTGCTTTGCACAAAGGCCAGCTCAGCTTGCGGATGGTACATTAATATCCGGATCAACTCGCCGGCAGTGTAACCTGCCCCGCCGATAATACCTGTTCTTATTTTGGTCATTATTCCGGATTAATATTTTTTATTAACTGAATTGTAAATTTTTAATGATGTTCCCAAAATGGTGGTGAAACCTTTCACATCATCAGCCGTCCAGGCCTTGTTCATTTCACCGTACTCGCCAAAGTCCGATTTCATCAGGTCGTACGGAGAGTCCACTCCCACCAGAAGAAACTGATAAGGTTTCAGGCGGACAATCACCTTCCCGGAAACAGCTTCCTGCGTGTTTTCAAGGAATTTTTCGATGTCGCGCATTACCGGGTCGAGATAAAGCGCTTCGTGCAGGAACATGCCGTACCAGTTGCCCAACTGTTCTTTCCAGTACATCTGCCATTTGGTGAGGGTGTGTTTTTCGAGCATCTGGTGCGCTTTGATGATGATCATCGGGGCGGCAGCCTCGAACCCAACGCGGCCTTTGATACCAATAATGGTGTCGCCAATGTGCATATCACGGCCCACAGCATACGGGGCAGCAATGGCTTCCAGCGCCTGGATGGCTTCAATCGGGTTGAAATATTTTTTCCCGTCAACGCCTTTTAGTTCTCCTTCCACAAAATCGAGCACAATTTCACGCTCATCCGTGGCTTTCAGTTGCGATGGGTAAGCCGATTCTGGCAACGTTTTGTCTGATGTCAGCGTTTCCTTTCCGCCGATGCTGGTTCCCCACAGCCCTTTGTTGATGGAGTAAGCCATCTTGGACCAGTCGGCTTCCACGCCATGCCGTTTCAAATAGTCAATTTCTTCGTCACGGGTAAGTTGCAGGTCGCGGGTCGGAGTCAATATCTCAATGTCCGGGGCCAGCACCTGGAAAGTCAGGTCGAAACGAACCTGGTCGTTTCCGGCGCCGGTACTTCCGTGAGCTACGTATTTGGCGCCGATCTTTTTGGCATATTCAATAATGGCAATTGCCTGGAATACCCGCTCGGAACTTACCGAGATGGGATAGGTATTGTTACGTAACACATTGCCGTAAACCATGTAACGGATACACTTTTCGTAATAGGTGTTGGTCACATCCAGCGCAACATGCTTTGCAGACCCAAGTTCATAGGCCTTTTTTTCGATGGTTTCCAATTCTTCTTTACCGAATCCGCCGGTATTGGCAATGGCTGTGTAAACCTCCAGCCCTTTTTCCACGGAGAGGTATTTGGCACAAAACGAGGTATCCAACCCGCCACTGTAAGCTAATACTACCTTTTCTTTCATGTTGATTTCTTTAAAAAAGTGATGGCACTGAAACAGCGCTTTTTACTGAAAACTTACAACTTTACTAACCTTATTTTTCCTGAATTAAAATGCTAAATCTGATGGATTCCTATGAAAAATCACACCACGACAAAAACCAAGGTTTTCATCGAAGAAAATTAATCCTGAACTACTTGCTGCACAGCGCCACCACTAATATCTTGTTTTACTTTTCTAAACATACTAAACCCGGAGTCCTTTCCTCCCGACCCGTTTTTGGATTTCAATTTTCCAATCATCTCCAGCAGGGAGATTTTTTTGGGCTTGGCCTCCACCGAAGCGGCCACTTTCGGTTTTTCCCAAGCCGGATCGAACAACATCCCGGTGCACAAGCACTTCGACCGGTTGGTCCGCTGCAGGATATCGTAATTCACGCAGCTCTGGCATCCTTTCCAAAAATCTTCATCATCGGTCAGTTCCGAGAAAGTGACCGGACGGTAACCCAGCTCGTGGTTGATTTTCATCACGGCCAGGCCGGTTGTCAAACCAAAGATTTTGGCATCGGGAAATTTGGTGCGCGACAACTCAAAAGCCTTCTTTTTAATCTCGCGGGCCAAACCAACTCCCCGGTAATCTTTCACGACAATCAAACCTGAGTTGGCCACAAAACGGTTGTGTCCCCACGACTCGATGTAGCAAAAACCGGCAAACGTGTCCCCATCCAAGGCAATAATGGCCTTGCCTTCCAAAATCTTTTTGGAGATGTATTCATCCGAACGGCGGGCAATCCCGGTTCCACGCTCTTTCGATGCGCTATCGATGGTGTCGTTTATAACTGTTGTATAGCTTAAATGAGAAACATTTGCTACAACTACTTTGATATCTTCTATCTTCTTCATGTTTTCTATTAACCAATCTTTTCCTGCAATTTCGGCATGATTAGTATCAGGCTTTTTTTCAAATCATTGGGAGTTATCCCTTCGCGCATCACCAACAAAATGGTATCATCGCCGGCAATGCTGCCCAGAATTTCATACGGGTTGGCGTTGTCCAGCACCGATGCGATACTGCTGGCGTAACCAGGCCTGGTGCGCATCACGGCCAAGTTTCCCGAAAAATTCAAGTCGCGGAAGCCGTCGGCCAAAAATCGGATCTCATTATTATCGTTTGCCTGGCTGGCATTGCCCCCTTCCGGAATGACATATACGTAACCTGTCGCATTCGGTACCTTGGCCACTTTCAAAATTTTCAAATCGCGCGACAAAGTAGCCTGTGTGAGGTCAAAACCTTGCGCATGAAGTTGTGCCAACAATTCTTCCTGGCTGTGAATGCCCTGGGAAGCAATGATTTGTTTGATGGCCAACTGCCTGTTCGTGCGATTCTTCATTTTTGAATATATATGCAATTCTTTTGCAAAATTATTCATTTTTTACAAACTGCAAGTATTAATTGAGAATTATTTCTATTTTTGTACCGGAATCAACAAAACAGGTTACGGATCAACAACAGAATCACGACGGTTAATATCGGAAAAGGTGAAGACGAGAATACATCAAATGATAAGAAATAAGCACAATGCGTTTGCCCTACATCAGTAGTCAGACGCATTTTTTTTAATCTATAAGCGATCAGAAAAATGACAGAGGCAAAAAAAGTCAGTTTGGTTTTAGAAGATGGGACCCGTTTCGAGGGAAAATCTTTCGGGTATGACAAATCGATTGCCGGGGAGGTGGTTTTTTACACCGCGATGACCGGTTATCCCGAAAGTTTAACAGATCCTTCATATACGGGACAGATCCTGGTGTCAACTTACCCTCTAATCGGCAATTACGGGGTACCCACCGATCAAATGAAGGACAATATCCATGCGCACTACGAGTCGCACAAAGTGCACATCAGCGGGTTGATTATTTCGGATTATTCTTCGGAATACAGCCACTGGAATGCCATAAAAAGCCTGGGCGACTGGCTGAAAGAATGGAAAGTTCCCGGGCTGTACGGTATCGACACCCGCGCACTGACCAAAATCCTGCGCATGAAAGGTTCGATGCTGGGAAAAATTGAGTTCGAAGAGGAACCCGTGGATTTCTACGATCCCAACAAGGAAAACCTGGTGGCCATTGCCAGTACCGATAAAAAAGAAGTTTACGGAAACGGAGAACACAAAGTAGTGTTGGTTGACTGCGGGGTGAAAAACAACATCATCCGCTGCCTGATCAACCGCAACGCCACGGTAATCCGCGTTCCATGGGACTACGATTTCACGAATGAAGAATTTGACGGCGTATTCCTTTCAAACGGACCGGGCGACCCGGCCATGTGCGAACAAACCGTAGCCAATATTTCAAAGGCACTGAAGATTGAAAAGCCAATCATGGGCATTTGCCTGGGCAACCAGTTGCTGGCACGAGCAGCAGGCGCCGAAACGTACAAACTGAAATTTGGCCACCGTAGCCACAATCAACCGGTTTTGCTGGCCGGCACCGATCGCTGTTTCATTACCTCGCAAAACCACGGCTATGCCGTCGCCCCCGAATCGCTGCCTGCCGACTGGGAAGCCATGTTTATTAATGTGAACGACAACACCAACGAAGGGATCAGGCACAAAACCAAACCCTTCTTCTCTACCCAGTTCCACCCCGAAGCCGCCAGCGGACCCGTGGACACGGAATACCTATTCGACGAGTTTATCGAAAACATTGTGAAGTATAAAAAAGGGAAATAGATGGATGACTGATGATTAACGATTGAGAAATTCCGTAAAGAACTATCAATGGCAAATCAAGAATCAAAAATCAACATTCATAATTCAAGAAAGCATGGTAAGATTAAATACAAGCATAAAAAAAGCGATTGTCCTGGGTTCGGGAGCATTGAAAATCGGCGAGGCCGGCGAATTTGACTATTCCGGTTCGCAGGCACTGAAAGCACTGAAAGAAGAAGGCGTTGAAACCATCCTCATCAATCCGAACATTGCCACCATCCAAACTTCGGAAGAAATTGCCGACAAAATCTACTTTTTGCCCGTAACGGCCTACTTTGTTGAGCAGGTCATTAAAAAGGAAAAACCCGACGGCATTTTGCTGGCTTTTGGTGGTCAAACAGCCCTCAACTGCGGTGTGGATTTGTTCCGCCAGGGCATCCTCGAAAAATACAACATTCAGGTAGTTGGTACGCCGGTACAATCGATCATCAATACGGAAGACCGCGAAATTTTTGCCGGGAAACTGGGCGAGATTGACGTGAAAACGCCGCGCAGTTATGCCTGCCAGAATATGCAGGAGGCCTATGCTGCGGTCGAAAAAATCGGCTACCCCATCATCATCCGAGCGGCCTACACGTTAGGAGGACTTGGCAGTGGTTTCTGCTCGAACGACAAAGAACTGCAGAAACTTGCGTCCAGCGCATTCTCTTACTCGCCACAAATTCTGGTCGAGGAATCCATCAAAGGCTGGAAGGAAGTGGAATACGAAGTGGTGCGCGACAAGTACGACAACTGTATCACGGTTTGTAACATGGAAAACTTCGACCCGCTGGGTATCCATACCGGCGAAAGTATCGTAGTGGCCCCTTCGCAAACCCTCTCCAACTCCGAATATCATAAACTGCGCGAAATCTCCATCCGAATTATCCGCCACATTGGCGTAGTTGGCGAATGTAACGTACAGTTCGCCCTCGACCCGCACTCGGAAGACTACCGCGTGATTGAGGTGAATGCCCGCCTGTCGCGCTCATCGGCGCTCGCCTCCAAGGCAACCGGATACCCGCTGGCCTTTGTGGCTGCCAAACTGGGACTGGGCTACGGCTTGCACGAGCTGCACAACTCGGTAACCAAAGTTACCACCGCCTGTTTTGAACCGGCGCTCGACTACGTGGTTTGTAAAATACCACGCTGGGACCTCAACAAGTTCAGCGGCGTTTCCAAAAACCTGGGCAGCTCCATGAAATCGGTGGGCGAAATTATGGCCATTGGCCGCAGTTTCGAAGAAGCCATCCAAAAAGGAATCCGAATGGTGGGATTGGGCATGCACGGCTTTGTGGCCAACAAACAAGAAATCACCATCGACCAGATTGACGAAGAGCTGGTGAACCCAACCGACCGACGCATCTTTGCCATCGCTGCCGCTTTCGACAAAGGCTATACGATTGATGACATCTACGCCAAAACAAAAATCGACCGCTGGTTCTTACACAAGCTCTATAAAATTCATGCGCTGAAAGAGGAGTTACTGAAGTCAAATACGTTATCGGAACTAAATGACGAATTGCTGCTCGACGCCAAAAAAGCCGGGTTCTCCGACTTCCAGGTGGCCCGCTTAGTACTCGATGCTACCGACAAAGAAATGAACGACAAGCTGCTTGAAGTTCGTCGTCACCGCCAAGCCAAAAACATCGTTCCGTATGTCAAGCAGATTGATACGCTGGCCGGCGAATACCCGGCACAGACCAATTACCTGTACCTGACCTACAACGGCAGCGAACACGACATTGAGTTCCCGAGGGACAACAAATCGGTGATTGTACTGGGTTCGGGCGCCTACCGCATCGGCAGCTCGGTAGAGTTCGACTGGTGTTCGGTAAACGCCATCAGCACCATCCGCAAAGAAGGTTATCGTGCCGTGATGATCAACTACAACCCCGAAACGGTAAGTACCGACTACGACACCTGCGACCGCCTGTATTTCGACGAGCTGACCTTTGAACGGGTGATGGACATCATCGAGATGGAAAGCCCTAAAGGAGTGATTGTTTCGGTGGGGGGACAAATACCCAACAACCTGGCCATGAAACTGTACCGCCAGCAGGTACCGATCATGGGAACCTCGGCCTTGAAGATTGACAACGCAGAAGACCGCAAGAAATTCAGCGCCCTGCTCGACGAGATTGGTGTTGACCAGCCCCGCTGGAGCGAGCTGACCAGCATCGACGACATCTACAAATTTGTGGACGTGGTGGGCTTCCCGGTACTCATCCGCCCGTCCTACGTACTTTCGGGCGCGGCCATGAATGTGGTGTCGAACCACGACCAGCTGGAACATTTCCTGCAAATGGCCGCCGACGTTTCGAAAGAACACCCGGTAGTGGTGACCGAATTTATTGAGCTGGCCAAGGAAGTGGAAGTTGATGCCGTGGCCGACAAGGGCGAGATTGTAGCCTACGCCATCTCAGAGCACGTGGAATTTGCCGGGGTGCACTCGGGCGATGCCACCATCGTGTTCCCGCCGCAGAAACTATATGTCGAAACCATCCGCCGGATCAAGAAAATTTCGCGCGAGATTGCCAAAGCGCTCGAAATTACCGGCCCGTTCAACATGCAGTTCCTGGCCAAGGACAACGACATCAAGGTGATTGAATGTAACCTGCGTGCCTCGCGCAGTTTCCCCTTCGTGTCGAAAGTCATGAAGATCAACCTGATTGAAATTGCCACCCAGGTAATGCTGGGCGTTCCTTATACCAAACCCGACAAATCGTTGTTCGAGCTGGAATACGTGGGCGTAAAAGCGCCGCAGTTCTCCTTTGCCCGTTTGCTAAATGCCGACCCGGTATTGGGCGTGGACATGGCTTCGACCGGCGAAGTGGGCTGTATTGGCGAAAATTTCTACGAAGCCATCCTGAAATCGATGCTTTCGGTGGGCTACAAGTTCCCGGAGAAAAACATCCTGATTTCATCGGGACAGGCACGCTCGAAACTCGAATTGCTGAACAGCGCCCAAATGCTGGCCGAACGGGGTTTCAACATTTACGCCACCGAAGGAACGCACCGCTTTTTGCGCGAAAACAAGGTAGAATCGACCTTGTTGCACTGGCCCGATGAAGAGGACCAAAAACCCAACACGATTGATTACCTGCGCGAAAAGAAAATCGACCTGGTGGTGAATATCCCGAAAAACTACACCAAACGCGAGTTGAGCAACGGGTATAAAATCCGCCGGAACGCGATCGATTACAACATTCCGCTGATTACCAACGCGCGGGTGGCCAGCGCCTTTATTTACGCCATCTGTAAATACAAACTCGAAGACATCGTCATTAAAAGCTGGGACGAATACAAAGCGTAACCCAACCGATCACTCATAAAAAAAATCCCGGCTGCCTGACAGTTGGGATTTTTTTTACCATCAATAATCCTTCCGCTTCTGCAACTGTTTGCATAAACCTATTCTAAAGGGCCGGTTTGGTTTAGCGATGTGGCGACTTGAAGTCACCGCTCCATAAACTTCCGCTGGCGCCGACCCGGCAGCAAATTCACCTGGTGACTTCAAGTCACCTGGTGAATAAGACTTCCAAACGGCGTTGCCGCGGGCTGTTGCTTGCAGGCCGTTGGCCTGACCGGCCCGCTGCGTTTTCGCTTCTCCGCACCAAGGGTGCAACAGCACTAAGGCAGGGTAACGCCCTGTTGTTGAAACATTAGCGGTTACCCGCAGCCCGGAGGGGGCACGAGCGGGGGAAGATAAAATATTATTCAGCTTATTAGGATTGCAAATCGATCCAGCCAACAGCCGTCGTTGGCATATCCGGTAGAGCAGGGGGCATGCAAGCAACGCTTGATTAGATGCTAAGTGTTAGCAAACGTATTTCTTTATTTCTTCTTCAATCAATTCCCATTTATTCATACGGCTAAGGCTTAAAATTCCAAATGGTTTTAAATCTTCGGGAATGTCATTTAAACAATCAATAAGGGATTCGTTATCAAACTCTTTATCAGACAAGCTCATCGCTAACAAATATTTTTCTGGTTCAACATTTCTAATAAATTCGAGTTTGTCAATATGTTTCTTGCTTAGTTTCCTTATAATATCAATTTTCACATAATTGGTTGGTTCAAATTTCCAAATCTGTTTAAGATGGGGCAATAAATTCTCAATCTCTCCATGCACAAGAAATGCTTTTAAATACATTTCTTTCTTAGTTTTCAAATAGTCATTCAATATCTGTGTATTCAAATCAGTATCCCATATCTCACTACAAATTGTCAAGGCAGAGGAAATGTCATTTGAATACATTGAATTATAGAAATTATTAAAAAAGTCTCTTCTGTAAATATTGTCAAGTAATGGAAGCAATAACATTAATATCTTTCGAATTCTTTGTCGTTGATTGTAGTTTGCATTTTGTAAAAGCTTATATAATCTATCATACAATCCATCAGCTTTAACCGTTAATCCAACTCGTTTGTAGATATTTGATTCAATTGATTTTTTTAACTCAGAATCAGGCAAAAGAAGGTAAAAATCAATTAACTCAGCAAGGTCAATAGTGTTTAATATACTATGAATTATCAAGTTGTATGATCCACCAAGAAAAGCATCATCTCTCTTGATTAGCAAATTTTCAATATACTCAATTTTCTTGTCAGTCATCAAATTATCGATTGTGGTCGTCTTTTAATATGTTTGTTAACGGTTGGTACATGTTGTCGGGGCGGATTTCGGAGAGAGTTCCTGTCCGAAGGACACGGAACTGCGATGCGAGAATCCGCAGTTGGCGTACCGCCGAGCCCCGCCCTGCAATATGTACTTTATTATAGCCAGTTTTTTATTTTTTTAAATACAAATATTCTTCATTATTCGATTGTTTCTTTGGATTTTATAAGCATAAGAGAGAATGATGACTCCTGCAAAGACAATAAGAGTCCCATTAAGTTTCATTTCGTTTTTTAATACAATCAAATCTATCAATGGTAAAATGATAATTACCCCCAAAATCCAGTTGGGAATAATATAGCCAACTCTAATTTTTTGGTTCTCAATAATTCCTACAATTCTCAATGGAAACCAAGTCCTGGTCGAAAATATTTTACTTGACGGAAATATTTCAAATTTATCTCCATTGATTTTTCCAGTAAAAACTCCTTTTTTTGACTGCTTAAAATCTCTATAGAATGCCTTTGTGAAAAATGCAAAGGGAAAAATATGCATGGATTGTTGATTTAAGTCTACAAGCCTCTCATTTAATGATTTTTCGAATGAGACTTTTCCTTTTGTCAATGATATTTCATTATTAAAAACATTCATTTTTCAAACCTCTCTTCAATATTGAACAGAATTTCACAGTCACAATATCCACCTTGTTCTCTAAACCAGTCGAATATTTTTTCATTTACTATATTTTTTGATTTTAGAAATTCCTCTGTCAATTGGTAATCGTGATTACAATCTCTTTCACCAAGTTCACTGTCTAAAAAGTCAAATAGCTCAAGAATTACATCCTTGTCTGTGGGCAGATTATTAAAGAACTCTTCTTGTTCTTTTTGAGCTAATTCTCGATGAAGCTTTTTCCTTCTTTCTTTTTCTGCTTTTGTTGGCATATCTTTTTTTTCAAAATTGGCTATAACTCTGTTATCTGCACCCCAAAGTAATCTTCTATTTCCGCTGCAGGGGTGATCTGTGTAGCTTTTTTATCCTCTATTTTCCGCACCCCAATTTACAAAACATATTCAAAATATTTCTTAAAAGCCGAAAAATTGAAAAGTGGAGCCGTAAAGATATCTTCATGCCTTG
>NZ_JAPAAF010000019.1 GCF_025907915.1 Gaoshiqia sediminis | reverse complement strand
AAAGTAAAAATTGAAAAATGTGATGCCCTTCGCTGATTTTTGACTTGAAAACCCAAAATAAAAAAAGAGGCTGAACTCTTTTGAGACAGCCTCTTGCAGTTTATCATCAAAAACTGATTACTTTTTCTTTTCCGCCACTTTGCTAACCTGACGTTGTGTATCGTAAACAATCGGGGTTGCAATGAAGATGGACGAATAAGTACCCACCAGAATACCCACCAACAACGCGAAGGTAAAGCCCTGAATAGAAGTACCGCCAAACAGGAAGATGGCCAACAACACCACAAAGGTAGAAAGCGAGGTACTGAACGTACGGCGCAATGTTGAGTTCATCGCTTCATCAATATTCAATTCGCGATTTCGTTTTGGATGGATATGCAAATATTCGCGGATGCGGTCGTATACCACCACTGTATCGTTAATCGAATAACCAACAACCGTCAGGATTGCAGCAATAAAAGCCTGATCAATTTCTAGCGAAAATGGCAACAACCCTTTGAACAGAGAGAATATCCCAAGTACAATAATAGAGTCGTGCGCCAAAGCACCCACCGCACCCAGACCATACTGCCAGTTGCGGAAACGCAGCAAGATGTAAAGGAAAATAATAATCAGCGCGAAAGTGATCGCGATCATTGCGTCTTTCTTGATATCGTCAGAAATGGTTGGTCCCACCTTTTGCGAGCTCATCCGGTAGTTCGTGTCAAAATCTTGCATGCTAACCTCACTACCAATGTATCCCGCTTTCTTAAGACCATCAAGCAGCAACTGTTCTACTTCAGCATCCACATCATCGGTCATTTCGTCGATTTTATACAGCGTAGTGATTTTCACCTGGTTGTTGCCACCAAATGTTTTCACCTCAGGGGCTCCGCCATAAACGGCTGCCAGGGCGTCTCCCACTTCGGCCACTTTCACATCCTGATCAAAGCGAACCACATAGGTGCGGCCCCCCTTAAAATCGATGCCATAGTTAAATCCGCGGGTGAAGATCGACAACAGCGAAATGATAATCAAAGCACCAGAAACGATGTAAGCCACTTTCCGTTTCTCCAGGAATTTGATATTGGTATTTCTCAACCAGCCGTCAGTCATTTTGGAAGTGAAGGTGATCGACTTGTTTTTGTCGAGCTTCCGCTCAAAAATCAAACGGGTCAGGAAAATCGCCGAGAACAACGAGGTAAAGATACCGATGATCAGGGTTGTAGCGAAACCTTTGATCGGGCCGGAACCGAACAAGTACAAAACAATACCGGTCAGCAAGGTAGTTACCTGCCCGTCGATAATCGCGGAGTAGGCATTTTTATAACCATCAGCAATCGCAAGTTTCAAGCCCTTTCCGGCTTTAATTTCTTCCTGAACACGCTCATAAATCAGCACGTTTGCATCAACCGACATACCGATAGTCAACACGATACCGGCAATACCGGGCAAAGTCAGCACAGCCCCGATCGAAGCCAAAACCCCGATTATGAAGAACAAGTTGGCAAGCAGGGCCAGGTTAGCGGCCAAACCGGCTTTTTTGCTGTAGAAGAACAACATATAGCCCAACACCAGCAAAAAGGCAATGGCGAACGACCACATCCCGCTGTTGATAGCTTCCTTACCGAGTGACGGTCCAACCACTTCTTCCTGGATGATGTGTGCGGGGGCAGGCATTTTACCCGATTTCAGGATGTTTGCCAAGTCTTTGGCTTCTTCTACCGATTCCAATCCGGTAATGCTTGAACGTCCGCCAGTAATTTCACTGTTAACGGTAGGATAAGAACGCACATAGCCATCAAGCACAATAGCAATGGATTTTCCAATATTCTCTTTCGTCAATCGAGCCCAGGTTTTAGCACCTTCCGAGTTCATCGTCATTGAAACTTCCGGGCGGCTTCCAAATTGCTCATAGTCCTGACGGGCATCCACGATCGCGTCGCCGTCAAGCGGGGCGCGCCCGTCGCGGCTGGTCACTTTAATAGCAATCAACCGGTAGAAATTTTCACCCTCATCAATTGCTTTCGACGTCCATTTAAAAGCCAGATTGCGCGGAACAACAGCTTTCACCTGAGGCAGGGCCAAATAGCTGTTCACGGTAGCAGTGTCTTTAAAATGAGCCGTACCCACTACTGGCCCGGGGTACAATTGCCCGTCAGGAGTGGTGCTAGGAGTCAACACCGAAAACAAGGGAAATTCCTTTTTCATATCGGCCAGGTTGTCAACAGCGGTTGAATCGGCTTCACCACTTTGCAACTCGCCTAACAAACTATCTTCATCAGTAGCAGTTGTATCGGTCGCTTCGGCCGCAATTTCAGCAGGTTCCTGAGCTGTCAACGACTGTACTTCTTTCACTTTTTGATTGATTTGCATCAACACCGGATAAACCTCATTATTTTCATAGGTTTCCCAGAATTCGAGGGTAGCCGTTCCCTGCAACAGTTTGCGGACACGTTCGGGGTTATCAACACCGGGCAACTCCACCAAAATACGACCGCGGGTTTGCAGTGGCTGCACATTGGGCTGGGCCACCCCAAAACGGTCGATACGGGTGCGGATAATATTGAACGAGTTGTCGATTGCCGCGTCGGTTTCTTCGCGAATCACCTGCAACACTTCGCTGTTGGTAGAGTTGTATTTCACTTTTTCCTTCAGCTCCAGGGTATTGAAGATGGCTGCCAGACGAGCATTCGGGTCAATTTCATTGAAGGCACGTCCAAAAAGTGTCACAAAATCATCCTGACTGTCGCGTTGCAACTGGGTAGCACGGGCAATTGCAGCATTGAAGGTGGTATCGGTGCTGTAATTGGACAGTGATTTGATCAGGTCAACCACCGACACTTCCATGGTAACGTTCATCCCACCTTTCAGGTCAAGACCCAGGTTCATCTCCAGGGCTTTCACATCCTTGTAGGTATATTTCTTCATGCCCAAAAAGTTGTAAACGGTCTCGCCCGAAATTGAATCCAGGTAGAACAACTCTTTCATTTTATCGCCTTGGGCATACTCACGCGCATCTCTCTCAACTTTGCGCGCTACGTAGGTAAAGGCTAACTGATAAACACAAACCAATGCCAGCAAGATGGCAAAAGCTCTGATTAATCCTTTGTTTTGCATTTGTTAAAAATTTTATGTGTTTGTTTAAGTTGAATCAACTAAAATCGATGGATTCTCCCCATCTGAAAAAACTACAATTACCTCATCGAAGGCAATCAGCAAAAATTAAGCAGCTAAAGAATGGTCATCCGGGCAGGAATGGTGGCAGAAGTTAAATTTCATGAAATGGGCCGTCAGCAGGAAAGGCTTGCGCTCGTTCAGCGATTCGGCCTGCAATAAATGAAAAGCCCGGTAATTGTGGTACTGCGACAAAAATTGATTTTGACTGGCAGCGAATATAAAGCCGGTGAAAAGCTTGTCAACCCCGGTGCGCATTTTAAAGCTGTTTACCGGGTTGAAGAAGAACATGCGCCCAGCTTCCAGGTTGTGCGATTCGGAACGGGTTTGGTGCTCTACGTCCAACTGAACGGAACCTTCATGAAAAGCATCGAACAAAACGGCAGCGAGAATCACTGCTACAAACAGCAGCAGACGGCAGACCAATTTTTTCGATATGTGTTTTCTTCGGTTCATTTTTACAACAGCTCGCAAATATATCTTTTTTTGGAAAAACCTGACAGGCAAGCAACCTATTTTAAAGCAGTTCGTCTTCGATTTCCAGACTTTCGGGTTGGAACGAACTGCCTTTGAGACGGAACATCCGTTTTTATTTGACAATTTTGGGCGGTTTCCGCAAGAAAGTTATTTTTCCGTGTTGATAGTCGATGCAGCAACCATAGGTTTTCAGCACATCGCTGCCCAGCAGGCCGGCAATTCGAATATCCCGGTATTTCCGGTAAATTTCATTAACATGGGTCAGGTCGATCAGCGCAACTTTCAGATCTTTAACTTTCACCCGGCCAAATTTCAACCTTCGAATCCGGCCAACGCGGGTTTCTACCATGCCGACACTGATGCCGGCACTTTGATATTCTTCATCGTTTTTTGCCTCTACCAATTCGTAATAATCCTCCAGGTTGCTGTCGAACACCGTTTTGGACGCGCCGGTGTCCACAATCCAACAGGCAGGTTTTCCGTCATCGAGCTCACTTTTAAGTACCAGATGAAAGTTTTGCTCCTCCAGCTCAATCAATTCCAACGGCAATTCGATGGTACGTGGCATCATGCTGATTATTCTTTTCATAAAAAATGCCCCTGCAACTGCAGAGGCATTAAATATAGTGCAATATTTGGTTTTTCGCGAACGCCTAAATTATAGAATATTCATTCCGTCCAGAATGTCCATCACTCCTTTTACCGCCGTGGCCGATTCATTCAATAAAGCCTTTTCCTCTTCGTTCAGCTGAACTTCGATGATCTCTTCCACACCGTTTTTTCCCAGTTTTACCGGAACACCAACGAACATGTCATTCAATCCGTATTCGCCTTCCAGTTTCACACAGCAGGGGAAAATGCGTTTTTGGTCCATCACGATCGCTTCAACCATTTGAGCTGCAGCAGAACCAGGAGCATACCAAGCCGAAGTTCCCATCAGGTTTACCAATTCGCCACCACCATTTTTGGTGCGTGTGATGATTTTGTCCAAGGTATCAGCATCAATCAATTCGGTAACAGGAATACCCGATACAGTGGTGTAACGAGGTAGTGGCACCATGGTGTCGCCATGTCCGCCCATCAACAGAGCCTGAATATCGCGTGGAGAAACATCCAGCGCTTCGGCCAGAAACGCGCGGTAACGGGCTGTATCCAGCACACCGGCCATACCCATTACGCGGGCTTTGGGGAATTTGGCAGTCACGTACGAAGCATAAGTCATTACATCCAACGGATTGGAAACGATGATAATTTTTGCTTCAGGTGAATATTTCACCACGTTCTCAGTAACACTTTTAACGATTCCGGCATTGATTGAAATCAGATCATCGCGGCTCATGCCCGGTTTACGCGGCACACCCGAGGTGATCACAACAACCTCAGAACCGGCTGTTTTTGAATAATCGTTAGTAGAACCTGAGAGGCGGGTATCGTAATAATTAATGGGTGCTGTTTGCCACAAATCCAGCGACTTTCCTTCTGACAAACCTTCTTTAATATCAACCAGCACAACTTCCTGAACAATGTTCTTCTCAGCGACAATCTGAGCACAAGTTGCGCCAACATTACCAGCACCAACAACTGTTACCTTCATAATTATTTATTTTTGGTTTTAAGAAATTTAAATGCGCAGACAAAGATAAAATGTATTTCGAAATAGCCTAAAAATATGTCGCTGCCTTAACAATTTAATAACTGATTGATAAAGCTTTCGCTACGTCGCTCAACCCCCAAATCATTACACACAGGCACCTCTTTTTTACAAACTTATTTTATTCCCGAATCCGGGCTTTCGGATTAAAATGAAATGACGCTTTGACGAACCAATAATAAAGTTACCAAACCAAGGCGCGTTTTCGCGAATCCCAATGTCCGGCACAAAACAGCCTTAGCTTCCAACATCATCCGCGGCCGGTTCGTACAACAGCAACCGGTCTCCTTCCTCCAGTCCTTTTAACACGACAACATTTTCCTGGTCTTCTGCTCCCAGCTCAACGGGCTGGGGTACTATTTCTCCTCCTCTCTTCAGGTAAACAATCGGGCTTTGTCCATTTTTAAAAACCGATTCCAGCGGAGCGAGCAACACATTCGTGTAACTTTCAACGACAATATCGTTGTTGCAGGTCATGCCGGGCTTCAGGTCCGGATCGGCATGATCGAAACGGATAATCACTTTGAATACTTTCATGTCAACACCACTTTTATCTTCGCCCATGTTGGCAATTTTGACCACTTTTCCCGAAAAATTCTTTTCTGGTAACGCATCCACTAAAATACGGACTGAATCGCCCAGACTGATTTTGGTGATGTCGATTTCTTTGATGTAGGTTTCAACAATGGCCGACGACATATCGGGCAAGGTAGCCAGCGTGGGCATCCAGTTACTGATCCGGCTGTCCTTGGTTAACTTTTTACCTAGAAAGTCTTCAGCAATCATCACAATACCATCTCCGGGAGATGTCATGCCCAATACCCCCAAAGCCTGCTGAAATTTGTCAATGAGTTCCTGCAGGCGCTCTACCCGCTCTTCATTTCGGATAATCCGAACCTTCAGCCTATTTTGTGTCAGTAAATAATCCCGCTTCTTTTTATCCAGTTCAATTTCTGCTTTTTGATAGGCCATTTGCGCCTTTCGTTGCTGAACGCCCGATTCAAATTTCGACATGTCCAGGTCGATTTGCTTGTACTGCAAATCCAGCCGCGCGTTGATAATTTCTTCGCGCCTTCCCGTGAGGGTCACGGCACTGTCGATCACCGCGTTCTTGAGGTCGGCATCCACGCGCTCCATTTCGGTCATGCGTTCGCGCATGTTATTCATCAACTCACTGGGATCCAGCTGCGCGATAAAGTCACCTTTCTTAACCCGCTTCCCTTCTTCTACCAGATCATTAATTTTGTAGCTCCACACCCGCAACTGGTTATCCTGCAACACATCGGGCAGTTCAATTTTGATGGAGTTTTCGCCTTGCACCTCACCTCTTCCGGGCACCACCGCCACGAGAGTTCCGCGTCTGACCAGCTGCGAGCTGCCAGCGGTTGTGCCGCCCAGCCACAAAACCAACAAAACGGCAAAGGCCATAACCGCCGCTAATCCGATCAGGATTGATTTTCTATGTTTTTTCATGGCAATCATTTTTCAAGCAATTTATCATACTCGGCTGACAAGGTCTCCTGTTCCGCAAAATCGAACAAGGTTTTCATGCGCAACGTGTAGTAATAGTTCCAGTAACGCCGCACTGCATTGATGTATGAACGGCGGGCAGTTTCCAGATCGTTGCGGGCAATGTTCAGTTTCACCACATCCACTTTGCCAATCATGAAACGCTGCAACGTTACCTCGTATCCTTTCCGGGCTACCGTGTCGGCCAATCCGGCAGTTTTTACCTGCTCTGCCTGCAGGTTAAATTCAATCACATCCTGAAACAGTTGCTGTTCAAAATCAATCCGTGCCTGCTCAATCGTGGCTTTTACCACCTCTCGGTTATACTCGGCCATCTGGTAACGTCCTTTTCGACGGCCCCAATCCACAATCGGAACGCTGACCCCCATCCGAAACCGCTGACTGTTATCCGGATTTTTATAAACTTCGGAAAGCTCCTCCGACGACTGATCCAACCCGTACAGCGCGAATACAGTGGTGTTGAACCCAGCTTCCGACTTAGCTTTGGCCACCGTTTCGTCCTGCTCCAGCAAACGCTGCTGATGCTCCAGGCTGATGGGATTATTTTCAAGCGCCTTCCCGATAGCATCACCCGCGCTCACTTGGATTTCGGGTATTTCAGCCGGAATGAGGCAATCGACCACCGTATTTTTGTCGAGCGCGAGAAAAGAATTCAGGTCGGCCTGCGTACGTTGAACTTCCGATTTCGACTCGTTCAGCGATTGCTTGGCCTTCAGCAGGTTCAGTTCCAGGGTGAGCAATTCGTCCTGGGTAACCGTCCCTACCTGAAACCTCCCTTGCCCAAGCCGGTATAGAGTATCAGCACTGGCCAGGTTATTTTCAGCAATATTCAACTGAATTTGTGCATCCACCAGGTTGAAAAATTTTCCCACTGCTTTTATCGACAGCGATTCGCGCGATTCAATCAAATCCCGCTTGGCCTTTTCGAATTTTAACGGCTCAATTTTAGCTTCCCATTTCAGCGCGTTGTAGCCATTCAGGCTTTGCTGATAACCGATACTGATGGGTGTGGATTGGTAACTGTTGTTTTGGCTGTCGCCCAGGTTACGCACCATGCCCAAGTCCGAACGTAAAAAAAGACTGCCCCCCGTTAGGGCCACATTTTGGTTTAGCGACAGGCTAAAATCGGAGTTCAGGTATTCGCGCTGCACATATTCTTCCTGGTTGGTTTGAAAATTGTACTCGCGGTTACGGTAGCGGTTAAAATCGATGGGCGTGGCCGACAACGACAAACTAGGCAATCGGTCGGCCTTATAATAACGGTATTCCCAATAACTGGCCCGGTACATATTTTTAATACGAAAGGCATCGATCGAATTTTGCGATGCCATCTGAATAACATTCTCCAGAGTCAGTTTCAGCATTTTCTCCTGAGGAAAGGCAGTAACGGAAAGGCTGGCAAGCAGGAACAGAAAATATATTCGTTTCATGAAAGGATCATTTATATGGTTTGAGTTTCTGGCTGTTAAATCGTTTGTAAAAAAGATATTTATTGCCGTAAGGATTCCACAGGATCTTTTTCGGCCGCCTTTTTGGCCGGCAAATATCCAAAAGAGATTCCCACGAGGGCCGAAACCCCGAAAGCAATCAGGATACTGAAAAAAGAAACGATGGTTTTGATATCAAAAATCATGGTGATGGCTTTTGACAGGGCAATCCCGAAAATGATGCCGATGATTCCGCCGGTGACACTGATGAGGGTTGACTCGGCCAGGAATTGAGCAACGATATCCTTGCGCGAAGCGCCAATCGACTGGCGAAGGCCAATCTCGCGGATACGTTCCAAAACCGAGGCCAGCATGATGTTCATAATCCCGATGCCGCCCACAATCAGCGAAATACCGGCAATGGCGCCCAGCACAATGTTGAAAATATTTTTGGTGCGTTGTTGTTGTTTCAGTAAAAGTTCGGGAATGGTGACTTCAAAATCGTACAACCCGGAATGGCGCCGCAGCAACATTTTCTTAATCACATTGGCCGTAACACTCAGCTGCTCGGTTTCCTTCACCTGAATGATGATTTTGCTGAGCTGGTTGATATCCGGATCGGTATCCATCTCGTCTTCGCTTTGCTCCATTCCGCCAATAATCACGACGCCCCCTCCATTTCCACCTTTATTGGAATTGACTTTTTCAACCTCGTCGGCACGGATCAGCGAACGATCCTTGAACCGCAGCAACAGGGTTTGCACCGGAACAAATATTTTGTTGTCGGAACTGCTGATACCCATCTCATCCGATGCCGAAGCTGTGAAATCGCGCCGCTCAGCCACGCCGATAATTTTCAGCCAGATTTTTCCACACTTGATGTATTTTCCCACAGGATCGTCTTGTTTGAAAAAGACCGTTTTGATATTATCCCCGATCACACAAACCGGCTGGCCTGTTTTATTCTGATATTCATTAAAAATTTCACCTTGCTGAAGATTGATATTGAACAGTTCGAAGTAATTCTGATTGGTCCCCTCCAGCACAACCGGTGTACTTTTGCCATCAACCATCGCCGAATAGCTGAATGAAACGACCGGGCAAACTTTGCCAACCGTTGGAATTACCTGTTGGATGGCTTCGGCGTCGAGCAACGTCAGCCCTTTGGAGAATTTTTTGCTGCCTGCTTTATCGCCATCATTGTTGTTGCCGCTTTCGCCTACCACAAACTCCGACGGGGAAACAATGATATTGTTGACACCCACCATTTTAATTTGCTCCAGGATTTCATGTTCGGCCCCATTCCCAATGGCCATCATACTGATGACGGCAGCCACCCCGAAAATAATCCCAAGGGCCGTTAGCAGCGATTTCACCTTGTTGGCAAAAATGGCTTCAATAGCAATTATTATATCGTGTAAATAATGTTTAAATATCATTCGATGTTGAATTTAGATAATAAAGATTAGCGGATGATCATACTGCCCGTTACGCCGACAGGCATTCCACCAGCGGGTTGTTTCGCTTTGGCCCTGTCCGCTTCGAGGCGTTCCTGCTCGGCTTGTTTCTTCTTCTCTTCCTTTTCCTGTTTGATTTCGAGATAAATATCCAGCCCTTCAACCGGTAAATCGGCGGCGCCTTCGGGCTCGTTCAAACACACCTCGTCGCCTTCGCTTAATCCTCTGGCTACCAACACAAAGTTCTCGTTTTCCTCACCCAGTTTGACAACCTGACGCACCAAACCGCTACGCAGCAAATACACAAACTGCATGCTGTCGTTTTCAAAAACGGCATCCGCCGGAATACTAAGCGTATCGGGGTAAGTATTGGTATAAATAACATTACTGGTAGTCATGGCTGGCTTCAGGTCCTTGTCTTCACCAAAAACTTTGATTTTCACCTCAAAAACTTTGGCATCGCTGTTTGGCATAGTCTGCCCGATGTTGGCAATCGAAATTACCTCGCCGGTCATCTTTTTATCTGGAAAAGCATCGATGCCAATTTCCACACGCTGGCCCTCTTTCACTTTCGATATATCGATCTCGTTGATGAAAGTCCGCGAAATCAGGTTCGACATATCCGGGATCGTCGCTACAGCGCCGTTTCCGCCAACATCGGAACCAACTTTGGTAGTGCCCCAGGGATTTTTAATGTAAGTTACAATTCCGGCTTTGGGTGAGGTTATGGTCAGCGAACGGTATAATTCTTCCAGACCTTCGTAGCGCTCCTTCAGTTGGCGAAAGCCGATAAACTGCCTGTTCACCTTGTTCTCTTCCTGCTGCCTTTTCAATTGGTAAGCATTCAGTTCCTGCTCGTGCTTGCGTTCGGCCTTGTCATAATCCATCTGTGCTTTTTTCTGGATGGAGGGCGATTCGTAGATCGACTCGTTCATGATGATCTTCTTCTCCTCCATATCCAGCAGGGCATTGGTAATGGCATCGCGCTGGTTTGACAAATTCAGGTTCGAGTCAATCTTAGCGTCCTGGTACTCCGTATATGCCTTATCCATTTCATCCTGAACATTTTTTATTTGCTCCTGAACGGCTTCGGGATCGAGCCGGGCAACAAAATCGCCCGAATCGACATAGGTGCCTTCTTCCACCAATTCGGTGATTTTCAGGCTCCAAATTCTTAAGCTGCGATCGCTCAATTTAGCCGGAACCGGAATATTTTCTTTATTCTCCGATTCAATTTGGCCCGAAGAATAAACTTTCACTTTGAATTCGCCGCGCTGAACCGTAGAGGTAATAATCGGGCTTTCGTGCTTATTTGAACGAAAGGCAACAATAAAAACAAGCAGAACAACGGGAATTAAAACGAGCAATAAATTTTTTCTGTTTCTCATGTAAAAATTGCTGATTTAGTGGAATTTACTGGATATGTATAGTATTAAAAAAATCGCAGATCATCAACCTTCATTTTCAGATTCGTCCGGTAAACCGAGCTTCATCAAAACATTAAAACTGGCTGACCGAGGAAACGATGGATCGAGTCCTGTTTTCAAAATATCTTTTGTTAAATGCAGTAATTGTGCCAAAATAAAACCCGGCACACAGCCGGGTTTTATTATTTTATATGTTTTTGAATATCTTTTATAAGTTTTTTGGCCAAGGCATCTGCCCCTTCCGGCGAGGGCGACTCCGAATAAATACGGATTATCGGCTCGGTATTCGACTTTCGCAAATGGACCCATTCATCGGAAAAATCAATTTTTACCCCATCAATGGTGTTCACCTGTTCGTGCTTATATTGTTCCTGTATTTTCTCAAGAACCTTGTCAACATCAATTTCCGGTGTCAGCTCAATTTTGTTTTTCGAGATGAAATAATCGGGATACGTTTTCCGAAGTTCAGAACATTTCCCTCCAAATTTGGCCAACTGAGTGAGAAACAAAGCAATACCCACCAGTGCGTCGCGTCCGTAATGCAGTTCAGGGTAAATAACGCCGCCGTTTCCTTCGCCACCAATCACCGCACCGGTTTCCTTCATTTTGGCCACCACATTCACCTCTCCAACGGCCGAAGCGGCATAGCTCCCACCATGCTTTTGGGTGATCACCCGCAAGGCCCGGCTCGACGACATGTTGGAAACTGTGTTGCCCGGTGTTTTCGGCAGAACATAATCAGCGATAGCCACCAGTGTGTATTCTTCGTTAAACATGCTCCCGTCTTCACTAATGATCGACAAGCGGTCAACATCGGGGTCAACTACAAAGCACACATCCACATACTGTTCTTTCACCAGACGGCAGGTTTCCACCAGATTTTCCGGCAGCGGTTCAGGCACATGGGCAAACTCGCCGGTCGGCTCAGCATTGATCGGTACAATACGCTTCACCCCTAACGATTCAAGCAAGGCAGGAATGGCAATACCGCCAACCGAGTTCACCGCATCAAATGCCACCGAGAAGTTGGCTTCGCGAACGGTATCAATATCAACCAAGGGAAGTTTAATGATAGAATTAATGTGCACTTGTGTATAATCTTTATGGCTGATTTTCCCCAACTCATCCACTGGTGCAAAGCAGAAACTTTCTTCTTCGGCATATCCCAGAATGGCTTCACCTTCTTCTGAGGAAATAAATTCGCCCTTGGCATTGAGCAGTTTCAATGCATTCCACTGTTTCGGGTTATGGCTGGCCGTGAGGATGATGCCGCCATCGGCCTGCTCACCGGTTACCGCCATTTCGGTAGTTGGCGTGGTGGCCAGCCCAAGATCAACAACATCGCAACCCATGCCCGAAAGGGTAGCACACACCAGCGCGTTCACCATCTCACCCGAGATACGGGCATCGCGTCCAACAACCACTTTCTGTTTATTCGATGAGGAAACACTTTTCATCCACTTGGCATAAGCTGCCGTAAATTTAACAACATCCAACGGAGAAAGACCCTCTCCGGGAAAACCACCGATGGTTCCGCGAATCCCGGAAATTGATTTTATTAATGTCATATTTTGATTTTTTAAAACAGATTTACATATAATTCAGGTATTTCTCAACCAACTCTTTAAATTCCTGATTCTCGCCGTACGTTTTAAAATTGGTACTCCAATCCTTATCATTAAACGAACGTAGTTTTTGAATAGTCCGATCGATAATTGCCTTTGGAAAGATTTGATCGGCCTCGAAAGCAAGCCGGTGCTGTTCCAAGGCATCGGCCGAACCGACGCAGGAGGCCGGAAGTTTTGCAAATTGCTTTGAATGGCGTGATGCATCGGCATCAAACCAATTCTCATCCGTAAAATAGGCATCTGCTTTTTTGATGGCTTCGTTGTCGGTAAAACCATGCAACATCGCGACGATAAGCGCTGCTGAGAACAAATATGGATTGGCCGATCCATCAGTTCCGCGGTATTCGATTGTCTGCCGCGAAGAATAATCCACCGGCTTTTCATCAGGCTGTTGATTGGCATGGGTGGCCAGGGTTCGGCCATTGTTCCACCCCAGGGGAACCCTCACCAAGGCCGAGCGGTTATGCTGTCCCCAACAAACATGTTGCGGTGCTTTCTGCCCGGGCATCAGCCTCAGATAGGACACCGGGCTGGTATTGGCAAATGCGGTCAAAGCCGGGGCCAAATCCAGAATCCCGCTGATCATTTTCAAACTGATGGGCGTCAGTTCACCTTTTTCAACCAGCGTATTTCGCCCGTTTTGTTCGGTCAAAAAATGAAAATGCATCCCATTTCCAGGTTGATTGATCGATATTTTTGGGATGAAAGTCACTTTTACCTGGTATTTATGGGCCAGCATCCGCAGTATCCACTTGGCCACGACCAACTGATCTGATGCATCTTCGGGATCAACCGGCGAAAACTCCAGTTCATGCTGATCATAAATCTGACCGGATTTGGAAAAACGCCCGGCTTCGGCGTGACCAAAACGGATCCTGCCGCCACAACGGGCTATCAATTTCAGGGCTTCCACCCGGAGCTGCTCATTGATATTAAAAGGTTCTGCCCGATGATAACCTTCGCCTTCACTTTCCCCTTCCTGATATTTATCACTGATGACGTAGTATTCGAGTTCTGCCATCATTTTTACCTGCATGCCCGTAGTTTTGCGAAATTGGGCCAGCGCTTTCCGAAGAATATATTCAGGCGAGCTTTCCAGAGGTTCACCATCAGCTCCGTAAAATGAGCAGAGAATATCAACAGCCGGTATTTTTGAAAAGGGATTCAAAAAGGCGGTTCGGTAACGCGGAACCAAGTACAGATCACTCTGATTGGGAGGCAAATGCGAAAAGATCGTGCTCCCATCTACCCGTTCGCCCGACCTGAGCAACATTTCCATCTCCGCCCGATCGTTCACCATAAAATTGATGGTTTTCAGCTTTCCATCCTCTGCCATATACCTGAAATTGAGCATCTCAATCTCCCGTTCTTCCATGTACCGGATAATATCTTCGCGCGTAAAAGATGACGCTGGCTTCTGAAGATATTGCACTAACTGGTTTGGATGCATCTGCATAATCTGACAAACTGGTTTATCCCTCAAAATTACGCATGTGATGCGGATTAAAAAACTTTCACCCTCAAAGAGTGGCAATAAAATCACATTTACCCGGCAACGCAGAGCGAAAAGCCCCCAAAAGCCGAGTCATCCAATAGACCCGGAATTGAACACCGCATCCTCTCAATTTATTTCTGAAGTAAATCCCGGTTCAGTTTATCGTGACGATCGAACCCTTGATGGACAGCAAATAGCAGTTGCAACACATTGCTGAATAAACTGGTAAAGAAGATGATTATCATGACCATAATCTGGTATTTAACCGCCAACACAGGATCGGAGCCGCCGAGGATTTGGCCGGTCATCACACCGGGCAGCGAAACCAGGCCAACCGTGGCCATGGTAGCAATATTGGGCGCCATGCCCGTCCGGATTGCTTCTTTGAGAAACGGACGGACAGCCTCTTTGCGGGTAGCGCCTGCCGCCAGCAAAAACAAATAGGTTTTTTCTTCCTTCCGGGCCAGACTGAAAAAAGTCTTTAGTGCAACAATATTAGTTTTCAATACATTGCCGAGCATTAACCCGGCAACCGGAATCAGCACATCAGCCTGAAACACATTATCCAATTGAACGATGGCCGCATTGAAATATAGCATGGTGAACAAAGTTGGCAATAGCATGGAAGCGAAGGTGGGAAGCCAAAGTTTTTTCAAGCGCAGCGATGAATTCCGAATTCCCGAAAAGGCGGCAAAAAGAACCATCAGGCACACGTAGGCTAAGTTAACCAGTACATGATCGAGCAAAAAGATATATTTCAGATAAAAGCCCACAAAACCCAGTTGTACCAGCATGCGCAACACAGAGATAATCAACTGCCGGTTGAATCCAAGGCGGAGCTGCCAAACAAGAAGTACGGACGGTGCAATCAGCAACAATCCAAACGCCAGTCCGCTAATAGAAATATCTGCCGTATTCATGGACAAAAACGTGAGATTACTTTCATTGGCGGCACTTGCCACTCCGTGTCGTGACTCACACAAATGACGGTTTTATGGCTACGTACTGTGTAATCGATAAAAAACTGCTTCATTTTATCGTCAAGCGCCGAGGTGGGTTCGTCAAGCAACCACACCGGGCGATCGAGCAACAAGATGAGCGCCCAGCCCAATCGCTGACGTTCGCCACCAGAAATATCACTGGTATTCTTGCGAAGGATTTCTTCATTCAGCTGAACCTCGTGCAGCTTCTCCACCAATCTAACGGTGGAATAATGGCAGTTTTTATTAACAGTGTAACTAAAAATCTCCTGAAAAACCTCACTAACCCGTCCGTTCGGGAAATCAATATCCTGGCTAAGGTAGCCGATTTGACTGCGGATAAACCGCATATTTTCAGGCATTACCTCCCTTTTATTGAACAGGATTTTGCCTCCATCAGCCTCAACAAAACCCAAAACAAGTTTCAGCAGGCTCGTTTTTCCACTTCCGCTGGGGGCCGAAAAAACGACCTTGTCCCCTTTGGAAATATTCAGGTTAAACTGGTCCAACAGCTGTTTGTTACCCAGTTTTAGGGATACGTTTTTAAATCGGATCATGGAGAAAAGGTAAAATCAGACGACAAAAAAGCCGGATAGAAACATCCGGCATATTTTATTAACTCGCTTTTAATCGTTGTGCGTCATGCGGATCGATTTTCGACGCAGCATACTCCTTCGATATTTTGAGGTTTTTCACCCCTTCGGTTGGGCTGTCAAACATCGCATCAATCATGATATTCTCGCAGATCGAACGCAGTCCGCGGGCGCCAAGTTTGAATTCGATTGCTTTATCCACGATAAATTCCAGGGCATCTTCTTCAAAACTAAGTTCGATATCATCCAGCTCAAACAATTTGATATATTGTTTGATCAGAGAGTTTTTCGGTTCTGTAAGAATATTGCGTAAGGCCCCACGGTCGAGCGGCTGCAGGTAGGTCAGCACCGGCAAACGGCCTATGATTTCAGGGATTAGTCCGAAACTCTTCAGATCTTGCGGCGAAATATACTGCAAGAGGTTTTCGCGGTCAACCTGGTCGATATTCTTTTGTGCTCCGTAGCCAACAACCTTTGTATTCAACCGGTTGGCAATTTTCTTTTCAATGCCGTCAAACGCACCGCCGCAAATAAACAGAATATTCTTGGTATTGACGGCAATCATTTTTTGCTCGGGGTGCTTGCGTCCGCCTTGCGGCGGAACGTTTACAACCGAACCTTCGAGCAACTTGAGTAGCCCTTGCTGCACCCCTTCTCCAGACACGTCGCGTGTAATGGAAGGATTGTCGCCTTTACGGGCTATCTTATCAATCTCGTCGATAAATACAATACCCCGCTCTGCAGCTTCCACGTTATAATCGGCAGCTTGGAGCAGACGTGTCAACAAGCTTTCTACGTCCTCGCCCACGTAACCGGCTTCGGTCAGTACGGTAGCATCCACAATGGTGAACGGAACGTGCAGCATCCGGGCAATGGTTTTGGCCAGCAGGGTTTTCCCCGTACCGGTTTGTCCCACCAGGATGATGTTTGATTTTTCGATCTCAGTTTCATCGGTTTGGACTTTTTGGTTCAACCGTTTATAGTGATTGTAAACAGCCACCGACAGGATTTTTTTTGCCTGTTCCTGGCCGATAACATACTGATCCAAAAACTCTTTTATCTCCCTGGGTTTCATTAGCTTGACCCCGGAAAGGTCAAATTCGGTATCTTTCTTGAATTCTTCTTCTACAATCGCATACGCCTGTTCGATGCAGCGGTCGCAAATGTGTCCTTCCATCCCGGCAATCAGCAGGTTGACATCTTTCTTTTCCCGTCCGCAAAAAGAACATTTATCCATGGTATATCTTTCCTTTGACAATGCTTAACTCCTCACTAAAATTTCATCGATCATTCCATAATCCCTGGCTTCTTCCGAAGTCATCCAGTAGTCGCGATCGGCATCATGCTCTACTTGCTCATACGTTTTTCCGGCATGTTTGGCGATGATGTCGTACAATTCTTTTTTCAATTTTAAAATCTCGCGGGCCGTGATTTCAATATCAGAAGCCTGGCCTTGAGCGCCCCCCATTGGCTGGTGGATCATCACCCGCGAATGTTTCAGGGCCGAACGTTTGCCATGAGCGCCGGCGGTAAGCAAAACAGCTCCCATGGAGGCAGCCATACCGGTACAAATGGTGGCAATATCGGGCGAAATATATTGCATCGTGTCGTAGATGCCTAGTCCGGCATGAACCGATCCGCCCGGTGTATTGAAATAGATCTGAATATCTTTGTTCGGATCAGTTGATTCGAGAAACAACAATTGCGCCTGAATGATATTGGCGATGTAATCGTCGATCGGTGTGCCCAGAAAAATAATCCGGTCCATCATCAATCGCGAAAACACGTCCATCGACGCCACATTCAACTGTCTTTCTTCAATAATGTACGGGGTCAGGCTGTTGGTAAACAACGACTCGTACCGGTGCATGTTTAAACTACTGATTCCGATATGCCTGGTGGCATATTTGTTGAATTCTCTATGATCATTCATATTGTTGTCCTCCGTTAAAAAAAGAAACTTTGTAAAATCCGGTTGAAACCTGCGAATTGCTGAAACAAATTGCGGGACAGTCCGATTTTTACAAAGTTAAAAAAATATGTGTTGCCAGTTGCTTGAAAATTAATTTTCAAGCAATTTGTTAAATTCCTCCTGGCTGATTTCCTTTTCGTCCAGTGTCACTTTTGATTTAATGACTTCCAGAATTTTATCTTCCTGTACTTTAGTAAACAACCTCCGTTTTTCTTCTTCGTTTTGAAGGATATGGCCGGCATAGTTTTCCAGGTGCTCATCGGGTACGTTGAACATGCCGTACTGGCTGAATTGCATGGCTGCCACTTTCTTGGCCAGTTGCTTCACATCCTCATCGTTCACCTCAATTCCGTTATCTTTCACCAGTACTGATTTAATCAACTGCCAGCGAAGGTCTTTCATGAAATTGTCGAAATCGGCTTCGATTTGCTCATCGGTCAGTTCTTCATTGGTAGCTTTCAGCCAGCGCTTAAGGAACTCGACAGGCAGTTCCATGTCAACTTTTTCAACCAGCGAGTCGCGGCTGTCAATGGCAAATTTGTAATCGCTTGAATAATTGAAGTTTTCAGCCAGTTCAGCTTTCAGCTTATTACGGAATTCTTCTTCGGTTTTAATATCAGTGTCTTCGCCAAATGCCTTTTTGAACAATTCTTCATTGATCTCAGCATTTTTAAAATTCATGATTTCAGAAATGGTAAATTTGAATTCGCCATCAATATTTTCAGCTTCTTCGTGAGAAATGTTCAACATGTGGCCAACCTCGTGTTTGCTTTCGTAAACCTTTACCGGGTCAAAAATAACGCTGTCACCGGCCTTTTTGCCGATCATTTCATTTTTAACTGCCTCATCTTTCATCAAGTCAACTGCAATAATTACTTTTTCAGCTTTGATGCCATCTTCCAGTTCGTTTCCATCAACATCAAGCTGAACAAAGTCACCACGCAGGGTTGATTTCTCAGTTGCTTCATCTGCGTTTTCGTTTTCACCAAAACGTCCGGTATAGTTTTCAACTTGCTTGTTGACCATTTCATCATCCACAAGAATATTATAATAAGTGAATTTCTTGCGTTTGTCAAGCTTCACCTCAATTTCCGGAGCAACAGCAATGTCGAAAACGAACTCAAAATCTTCGGTGGTGTCCCAGTCAATTTTAGGTTGTTTTTCCTCGTTTGGAAGCGGTTCGCCCAGCAGATTCAGCTTTTCATCAACAATGTATTTCGACAGGTTGTGAGATAACATCTTGTTTACTTCGTCGGCCAGGATCGCTTTTCCGTACATTTTCTTTACCAGTCCGGCAGGAACTTTACCAGGACGGAAACCCGGCATATTGGCTTTTTTACGATAGTCTTTCAAAACTTCGTTTACCGTGGCTTCGTAATCGTTTTTTTCGATTTTTACGGTAATGATTGCATTTAGCTCGTTGATGTTCTCTTTAGTAATATTCATAAAATCCCACTTAATTTTTTTCAGAAAATGTGCGGATAACCAGCCAGTTACCCTTAATTATCAAATAAAAACCTGACGTTATAAACCAATAAAAACCGCTTGCTTGACGTTTGAGGTTCAAGCATAGCGGTTGAGCTTTCTTTTTGTGCGGACGAAGGGACTCGAACCCCCACGCCGTGTGGCACTAGATCCTAAGTCTAGCGCGTCTACCAATTCCGCCACGTCCGCTAATCGAGGCGCAAATATAAGGCAATTTTTCATTTCTGCAAACCCAAAAAAACAAAGTTACACAGAATATTTAGTGCGGTTGCCGGCTAGCGCAAAATAAAGTTTTGGCCGAGATAGACGCGGCGCACATCTTCGTCATTGGCCAATTCTTCGGCCGTGCCGGCTTTCAGGATGGAGCCTTCGAAAAGCAAGTAGGAACGGTCGGTGATTGACAGGGTTTCGTGTACGTTGTGATCGGTAATCAGCACGCCTATATTTTTCTCAATCAGCTTGCGCACAATTTCCTGAATATCTTCCACCGCAATGGGATCCACGCCGGCAAAAGGCTCGTCGAGCAAGATAAATTTGGGGTCGATGGCCAGGGCCCGGGCAATTTCGGTACGCCGCCGCTCCCCACCTGACAACTGATACCCTTTACTTTTACGGATGTGGGTCAAGCGAAACTCTTCGAGCAGCGACTCCAGCTTTTCTTTCTGATAAGCTTTGGTGTAATCAGTCATTTCGAGTACGGCCCGCAGGTTGTCTTCAATACTCAGCTGGCGAAATACCGATGCTTCCTGCGCCAAATAACCGATTCCCTGTTGTGCCCGTTTATACACCGGCAATTTGGTGATTTCCTCATCGTCCACAAAAATTTTCCCGGAAAGCGGCTGGATCAACCCTACGATCATATAGAACGAGGTAGTTTTTCCGGCACCGTTAGGTCCCAGCAGCCCTACAATTTCACCTTGGTTCACCTCAAACGAAACACCCTTAACGACAGTACGTTTCCGGTATTTCTTGACAATATTTTCTGCTCTTAACTTCATCAGTTTATTATTTAGATGGCATCCAGTTCGGCATCCGCTTTCTTTCTCACACGTTTCGCAATCAAGATACCGACTTCGTAAAGGAGCACCAGAGGCAGGCAAACCATAATCTGGCTAAAAACATCCGGGGGCGTGATCACCGCCGAAAGAATCAACAAGACGACATAGGCATGTCGGCGGTATTTCTTCATCATTTCGGGACCTAAAATGCCAACCTTACTTAAGAAGTAAACAAAAACAGGCAGTTCGAAAATCACACCGCTGGCCAAAGTAATGGACGTTACCGTACTGATATAGGAAAGGATGTTAATTTGATTGGAAACTTCGCCACTGATGGAGTACGAACCCAAGAAGTGAACCGACAGTGGTACGATTAAATAATAGCCAAACATAACCCCCAGAAAAAACAAAACGGACATGTAAAAAACCGCGCCCACCGAATTTTTACGTTCTTTTTCGTACAGAGCAGGTTTGATAAAACGCCAGAATTCGAAAATCACATACGGTGAGGATACAATCAGCCCGGCAATCAGCGAAGTCCAGATATGCGTCATAAACTGCCCGGCCATACTGATGCTGATCAGCTTTAACTCGGTCGTGTTAATACGCAGCGCATCCATTCCCGTCCAGTCTGCCAGACGGGCAAACAATTGATTGGTCCAAAAATCGGGCATCTTGGGGTTTAAAATAATGACGTCGAAAATGAGATCTTTTTTAATGAACGCCAGAATCGAAAATATCACAACGGCCAGAAACGCTCGGATCAAATGCCATCGCAATTCTTCGAGGTGTTCTAGAAACGACATCTCCGCGTTCGGGTCCTTCTTATTTTCCCCCTTTTTAGTTCGTTGTTTGTCGGTCATTTTGGGCTATTTGGTTCAGTAGTTATCAAAAAATTACCTGGTTAAAAAACCGGGACAAATATAGCGACTATTCACCATTTCGATAGGATGTCATTCCTTAAAAATTTTTAAATCAGGATTAAAGTGGGATAATTGAAAAAAAATCATTGCAATTTGAAACAGATTTTAGCTATCTTCGGATTCGCGTAAAAGATTCGTGACTAAGAAGATAATTAATTAATTGGCTTTATGAAGAATGAGCTAACATTAACCGAACAACTCCAGAGACATTTTGGTTTTGATCGGTTCAAAGGTCAGCAGGAAGAAGTAATTACCAGCGTACTGGAGGGGAAGGATACCTTTGTGCTTATGCCTACCGGAGGAGGCAAATCGCTTTGCTACCAATTACCGGCGTTGATCATGGAAGGAACGGCGATCGTTATCTCACCCCTGATCGCCTTGATGAAAAACCAGGTGGATTCGATCCGCAGCTTCGGCACCGAAGACGGCATTGCCCACTTTCTGAACTCATCACTAACCAAACAAGCGATTCAACAGGTAAAAGATGATGTTACCAACGGGAAAACCAAGCTGCTTTATGTAGCCCCCGAATCGCTTACCAAACAGGAAAACGTGGATTTTCTGAAATCAGTAAAAATATCGTTTTATGCCATCGATGAGGCCCACTGCATCTCGGAATGGGGGCACGATTTCCGCCCCGAGTACCGGCGCATCAGGCCCATCATCCAGGAAATCGGCAGCGCCCCCATCATTGCCCTCACGGCAACTGCTACGGCAAAAGTTCAGCACGACATTCAGAAAAACCTGGGCATGCTGGGCGCCAACGTTTTCAAAGCGTCATTTAACCGCCCCAACTTGTATTATGCCCTGAAACCAAAGGTGAAACCGGAAACACAGATCATCCGGTTCATCAAAGAAAATGAAGGCAAATCGGGCATTATTTATTGTCTGAGCCGGAAGAGAGTGGAAGAACTAGCCGAACTACTGAGGGTAAACGGAATCAAGGCATTGCCCTACCATGCCGGAATGGACTCGGCCACACGCTCGGGAAACCAGGATAAATTTTTGATGGAAGAAGTTGATGTTATTGTGGCAACCATCGCCTTTGGAATGGGAATCGACAAACCCGACGTGCGCTTTGTGATCCACTACGACATTCCGAAGAGCCTTGAAGGCTATTACCAGGAAACAGGGCGCGCCGGACGCGATGGCGGCGAAGGCCAGTGTATCGCCTTCTATTCCTATAAAGACATTCAGAAACTGGAAAAATTTATGCAGGGCAAGCCAGTAGCCGAGCAGGAAATCGGTCGCCAACTGCTGCTGGATACTGCTTCGTATGCCGAATCGGCCATCTGCCGCCGCATTATTCTGCTGAATTATTTTGGCGAAACACTGGAAGAACCTTGCGGTAATTGCGACAACTGCCTGAACCCAAAAGAACAGGTGGAAGCCAGCGACGAAGTGCGCCGCGCCCTGCTGGCCATTCAGGAAGTGAAAGAAAAATACAAAGCAGAGCATATCTCCGATATCCTGACCGGGAAAATGACTGCCGCCATTAAATCGTTCCACCACGACGAGCTGGAAGCCTTCGGCAAGGGCGACGACCACAGCGCCCGTTTCTGGAACGCTGTTTTCCGCCAAAGCATGATTGCCGGGCTCATCAGCAAGGATATCGAAAACTATGGATTGCTGAAACTGACCGAGAAAGGGATTGCCTTCATGGCTAAACCGGAGCCTTTCTTGTTGGTACGCAACCACAATTACGACGAGCTGGAGGAAGAATATACATCCCTGAATGCACCGTCGGGAAGTGCGGTGGGCGATCCCGAACTGTTCGAAATGCTGAAGGACCTGCGCAAAAAAGTGGCAAAAAAACACAACCTGCCCCCCTTCGTGATTTTTCAGGATCCATCGCTTTCTGATATGTCCATCCAATACCCGATCTCCATCGACGAACTGAAAAACATCCAGGGAGTGGGCGAAGGAAAGGCCAAACGCTACGGCGCCGAGTTTGTGGCGCTGATTAAATCGTACGTGGAAGATAACGGCATTGAGCGGGCGCAGGACATGGTGGTGAAAACCGTGGCCAACAAATCAAAAATGAAGGTCTCCATCATTCAAAGTATCGACCGCAAACTTTCGCTTGATGACATTGCCGATTCGAAAGGCATTGAAATGGGCGAGCTGATTTCGGAACTGGAAGCAATTGTCAACTCGGGCACCAAAATCAACATTGATTATTATATCGATGATTTGCTGGACGAAGACCACCAGGAAGAAGTCTATGACTATTTCCGGGAAGCCAAAGATGATTCCATTCAGGCAGCTTTGGATGAACTGGGCGAAGACGAATACACCGAAGAAGAACTCCGGCTGATGCGCATCAAGTTTATGTCGGAAATGGGAAATTAATCCATACAAAAAGCGGCTGATCATTTGACCAGCCGCTTATCTTTTTTATCGTATCTATTCGTGATTCCGGTATTTTCTTCCGGGATAAACCTTCAACGCTTCTTCAAGAATCTTCAGGGCCTTGCCCAGCTCCTTTTTCTTCAGCACGTAGGCAATGCGTACTTCATCTTTCCCATAACCTGGCGTGGTGTAAAAACCGGTTGCCGGAGCTAAAAATATGGTTTCGTTTTCATACTGAAACTCTTCGAGCAACCACGCGCAAAACTTGTCCGAATCATCAACCGGAAGCCGGGCCACCGTGTAAAAAGCGCCCATCGGAATAGGCGAGTAAACACCGTCAATGCGGTTGAGCCCGTCAATCAGAAACTTACGCCGTTCCACATACTCGTTGTACGAGTCCATCAAATACGTTTCGGTTTCTTCGAGCGATGCCTCGGCAGCAATTTGCCCGATCAGTGGCGGACTGAGCCTGGCCTGGCAAAACTTCATCACGTTCCGCCTCACTTCCTTGTTTTTTGTAATCAGCGCCCCCACCCGGATACCACATTCGCTGTAACGTTTCGACACCGAATCGATCAGGATGACATTCTGCTCTATCCCCTCCAGGTGAAAAGCAGAAATATACGGAGCGCCGGTGTAGCAGAACTCGCGGTAAACTTCATCGGAGAATAGGTACAGGTCGTACTTTTTAACCAAGTCGCGGATTTCGTTCATTTCCGACTGCGTATATAAATAACCGGTCGGGTTGTTCGGGTTGCAAATCATGAACCCTTTTGTTTTTGGAGTGATCAGTTTCTCAAACTCCTCTATTGACGGAAGGGCAAAACCTTCTTCAATTTTTGCAGGGATCGACTTAATAACCGCGCCTGCCACAATGGCAAATGCTTCGTAGTTGGCGTAAGCCGGCTCGGGAACAATAATTTCATCGCCCGGATCGAGGCACGACATAAACGCGAAGGTTACCGCCTCGCTGCCGCCCGCCGTTACGATGATGTCCTCCACATCAACATCAATTTTGAACTTGTGGTAGTATTTCGCCAGTTTCTGCCGAAACGACAAAACACCTTCACTTGGACTGTATTCCAGAATCTTTCTGTCAATACTCCGGATAGCATCGAGTGCACGCTGTGGAGTTGGCAGGTCGGGCTGACCAATATTTAAATGGTACACTTTACGGCCCATCTCTTTCGCTTTGTTGGCTAGCGGAACGAGTTTCCTGATAGGCGAATCAGGCATTTTATTACCCCGTATCGATGTGCTTGGCATAATTGAAAAAAATTTTTGCTAGGTCGGCAAATATACGATTAACAATTCTAAATAAAAATCAGTGTATCGTCTTAAAATTGAAATATTAATTCACCCGCTGGTTTTAATTTGTTAGCACCAACCAATACAACACATTTAAACCCGGCAAACGCAAGCTAACTATTTGGCGTTGGGGGAATTTCTTGTTGGTTTATCATGTTTTTCACCCAAACGTTCGTCTATTTTTGAAGCAAAAGGAATACTAAAACTTGCAGTTATGATTATTGGAGTACCAAAGGAAATCAAGAATAATGAAAACCGGGTGGCCCTGACGCCGGCCGGTGCTGCCGAGCTGACCAAACGCGGACACGAAGTCTATGTGCAAACAACGGCTGGTAATGGCAGTGGTTTTTCAGATGACGACTACCTGTCCGCCGGGGCCAAAATGCTTCCCACCATCGAAGAAGTGTATGGCATCGCTGAAATGATTATCAAGGTAAAGGAGCCCATCGCCCGCGAATATCCACTGATCAAAAAGGGACAGATCCTTTACACCTATTTCCATTTTGCTTCTTCGGAGGAACTGACCAACGCCATGATTGGAAACGGCTCGGTTTGCCTGGCCTACGAAACCGTTGAGCTGGATGACCGTTCGCTGCCACTGCTGGTTCCCATGTCGGAAGTGGCCGGGCGCATGTCCATCCAGGAAGGCGCCAAATACCTGGAGAAAACGTACGGTGGGTACGGCGTACTACTGGGCGGGGTGCCCGGGGTGCCGCCAGCCAAAGTACTGATCATCGGGGGAGGCATCGTAGGTACCGAAGCAGCTAAAATGTCTGCCGGACTAGGCGCTGACACCACGATCATGGATGTGAACCTGAAACGCCTGCGTTACCTCGACGACATTATGCCGGCCAACGTGAAAACCATGATGAGCAACGAGTACAACATCCGCGAGATGGTGAAAACCCACGACGTTATTGTTGGCGCGGTGCTGATCCCGGGGGCCAAAGCCCCGAAACTGGTTACCCGCGACATGATCCCGACCATGCGCCCGGGAACTGTGCTGGTGGACGTGGCCGTTGACCAGGGGGGCTGTTTCGAAACCACCCAGGCCACCACCCACGAACATCCCACTTTTGTGATCAACGACGTGATCCATTACTGTGTTGCCAACATGCCGGGGGCCGTGCCGCGCACCTCAACCATCGCGTTGACAAACGCAACGTTACCATACGCTATCCAGCTTGCCAACAAGGGGTGGAAGCAAGCCTGCAAAGACAGCCTTCCTTTAAGAAAAGGGTTGAATGTAGTTGACGGGAAAGTCGTTTACGATGGCGTGGCCGAAGCTTTCGGTCTGCCGTACGTTCCCGTTGATTCCGTTTTGTAATTTTTGAGGAGTTATTCTGAAGAGGCCCTGCCCAAAACGGCAGGGTTTTTTCGTTCCCGTATTTTTTGTGCTATCGCTTAAGCCTGGCATGAGACAACAATACCCCATTCTCAATGCTCTCAATGGCTTTGTGAAGCTCATACTGACAAATCACCGAATCATGCCTGCCCTTGCAGGTTTTCCCTTCCGGGTCATCGTGATATAATTCGTGCAAAACCGGCAAAGCCTGTTCCGAACCAATCTGCCCAAGCGTCCACACCGCCAGGTGGGTCCGATCGCGGGCCGGATTACTTTCGTCTCGAACAAAAGCGATCAACGCTTCCTCGGCCGTTCCGCCATATTTTTGTTGGGCAACAGTGATATTTTCTTTGGCACAGCAGTCAATCCAAATATAAGCCACCAACAATGTACAACCAAGCAATACAACAACGCCAATGGCCGAAAACAATATGATGCGTTTCATAACTTGCTTTTTTAACGGTCAATTTTACGAATGTGAAACACAGCAGGTTCGTAATAATATTCAAATCCATACGGACAAATATTACGGGACAATCAGTGTGTATCCATCCAGGCGATCATGGTTTCGAGAGCTAATCCGATATTCCCTATCTGACAATGATTTTGGGCATGTTCCTCCTCAGCAAAAACCCGGCCTGTAACCGACTTCGCATTAACCAAAGCCCGTAATTGCAGGTCATGCATCTTGAACGGAATAAAATGATCATTCCTGCCCGTCAATATCAGTACGTATTGCCTGACAAGCTCCGAATGAATATTGCCTTCGTTCATTTGTACATAAACATCCAGTGCATCCAGTGGCTTGCTTTTCCTGGTAATATATTTCAACTGATCAACCATCCATGCCGCCATGCCGTCCCTTCTCTCAAACTTCAAAGCAGCCATCCGGTTCATAAAAACTGGATAATGATTCATACACCACAGATGAATCTTTCGAAATACGGATGGCATACTTTTCATATAATCAATGGCATGTCCTGTTGCGATCACCCGTTTAATCCGGGGTTCAAATGCCGAAGCTCTCAAACACAACCACCCCCCCATCGAAATTCCAATCAAGGTCACTTCTTCAAGTTGAAAATAATCCAAAATGGTTTTCACCGGTTTCTCCCATTCAAGAGTTAACGGGAGACCAAACTTCCGTAAGGATGCACCTTGTCCCGGCCCTTCAAAGCCGATAACATCGTACCCCTGGCTTGAAAAGCAGGTCATCATCGAGTAAAATTCCTCAATAAACGAATCGAACCCGCCATGAATGACCACGGTGCCTTTGGAGGAAACCGCAGCGGGAATCCTTAACGCAACCAGATATGCCCCTTCATACGGAACGATGTGCTCTTCAATCTCATCCTCCTCAAAAACCGTATAAAACAGGTCGATAAACTTATCATACAAAACACTTTTATCCGGATCGTCCGATTTCGTGTAAAATTCGGCAGCTCTGAAATAAAATGCGGCATTCAGCAAACGACCTTCCGAAACTGCTTTTTCAGCCTGTCCCAGCATTTCTCTTTTCCAATCGCTAAACGAACTTATTTTCCGGCCTGCTTCTCTCATATCTTGCAACCGGGCATAGCCAAAAGCATATGGTCGATTAAGTTGAAAATTGAAAAGTTGTTTGTTGTGAAACTTTTCGTATCCAACCGGAAATTCAAATTTATGTTTTCCAGGTGCCCCCATTAGCCATATATTATTCTATCTATACAAATGAAATCTGTTTTTACATTCGAAAACGATGTAGTTGAACGATCGAAGGAATCCCAGCTCTATCCGTCGTTTTCTCATTAAAAACGCCGACTAAAACTAATTGCCCCAACATTGCCCCCGGAATTCATACCGCGTTCATCGCATTTACCGGATCGAGGCGGGCAGCCGTGAGGGCTGGCATAAAACCGGAAATCAACCCGATAACGCCCGACACCAGCAGGCCCAGCACCACATTGCCCATGCTGAGGGCCAAGGTTAGGTCACTCGCCGCCCGAACAATTCCCGTGCCCGCAAAAACCAGCATCAGCCCAACAACCCCTCCCAGCAACGACAAGATAACCGCTTCAAAAATAAACTCCAGCAAGATAAAATAGCGCTTGGCGCCCAGCGATTTCTGGATGCCAATAATGTGGGTGCGCTCTTTCACCGACACAAACATAATATTGGCAATGCCAAAACCACCCACCAGGATGCTAAAACTGCCTATGACGGTGCCGGCCAGATTGAATACTTTAAAGAAGGCGTCGAAGCGGGTCGAAATCACGCTCACTTCGTTCAGGGCAAAATCGTTTTCTTCCATGGGTTTAAGTCGATGAAGTGTACGCATAATACCTTCCAGCTCTGCCATAAACTGGTCACTGTCCACATTGGGGCGCGCCTTTACGTTGATGGTCTGCCCCATGTCGCGGTTACGGAAATCAACCATGTTGGCAGCGTACCCCACCGGAATCTGAATCATCTGATCCATGCTGGTACCAAACATATCGGCGCCCTTCCGTTTATAGCTGCCAATCACATAAAACCGGTGTCCCTGTATTTTGATCTCTTTTCCCACCGGGTTGCGCCCTTCAAACAGGCGGTCAACCAGTTCGCTGCCCACCACGGTCAAAGCCATGCCCGAGCGCATTTCCGATTCGGTATAATAACGCCCGTGCTCAATATCCACGCTCCAGGTGTCCATCAAATCGTACGTGGTAGCCAGCACGGGGATGTCATCGGCCTTGGCGTTACCGTATTGAATGGTACTGCTGAGGCCAACAAAGAAAACCACATGCTGCGACAAGGCTGATTGCCTGGCGATCACCTCGGCATCTTCCACCGTTGGCACCGGCCGGTTCAGGTATTTCCACCAGGGATATTCGTTTTCGCCCTCTGGTGGGGTCCAGGGCCATTTCTGAATAAATACCATGTTGTTGCCCAGGGTATTCAGGTTTTCACGAATGTAGTTTTCCAGAGAGTCGATAACGGTAAACACCGAAATGATGGCAAAAATACCAATCGTAATCCCCAAAAGCGACAAAAACGTGCGGAGCTTGTTGCCGCGCAGCGAGTTGCCCGCAAAAGATAAACTTTCAAATATCAACCGAAATAACAGCATGCCCCCTGAATTTACCGTTAAAGTTAAACGATTTCGGGATGGTTTGTTGCGTTTTCGATCGGATAAAATTGCCTTCGCCTAACCCTCCGAATAGCTGCCAGCCTTTGCCACCTGAAAATGCTGCTTTTTTTCTCAGAAGAAATTTCTGAAATGACGATGGGAGAAACAAAAAAACCAACCGATTTTATTATCTTTGCGCATCAATCTCAAAAGACTATAAATGAAGGATTTAAAAAAGATTAAGTCAGCACTGATTTCCGTTTATCATAAGGACAAGTTAGACATTATCGTAAAGAAACTGGATGAGCTGGGCGTTCAACTTTATTCTACAGGAGGAACGCAGTCTTTTATTGAAAGTTTAGGAGTAGCTGTGACCGCCGTTGAAGACCTCACCGGGTATCCGTCCATCTTGGGCGGACGCGTAAAAACCCTTCACCCCAAAGTATTTGGCGGCATTTTAAACCGTCGCGAAAACACAGGCGACCAGCAGCAAATTGCCCAATACGAAATCCCCGAAATCGACCTGGTAATTGTCGATCTGTACCCGTTTGAAGAAACAGTGGCTTCGGGAGCTTCAGAAGACGACATTATTGAAAAAATCGATATTGGCGGTATTGCCCTGATCCGCGGGGCAGCCAAAAACTTCAACGACGTGATCATCCTCTCGTCGCGCGATCAGTACGAAGAGTTCATCGCACTACTGAATGAAAAGAACGGCGAAAGCTCATTGGAAGACCGGAAAGCCTTTGCCCGCAAAGCGTTTGCAACCTCATCTCATTACGACTCTGCCATCTTCAACTACTTTAACGGTGGCGGCATGACCGACAAAAACCGCATCAGCCTGAACGACGGACAAGTGTTGCGCTACGGCGAGAACCCGCATCAATCGGCCACCTTCTATAAATTCAGCAATGCCCAATCGGATGTGACCCTGGCCAATGCGCAGGTATTGCAAGGCAAGGAACTTTCGTACAACAACCTGCTGGATGCCGATGCTGCCTGGAAATCGGCCAGCGATGCTTACCATGCCGTTACGCATATCGAAAACAAAGTGGCCGTTTCGGTCATCAAGCACCTCAATCCATGCGGATTGGCGGTAACCGACAACATCCTGAAGTCGCTCGACCTGGCTTGGGAAGGCGACCCAATCAGCGCGTTTGGCAGCATTATTTGCTTCACTGGCACGGTTACCAAAGAAGTAGCCGAATGGTTTGGCAAAAAGTTCGTTGAGATCATCATCGCCCCGGAGTTCACGCCCGAGGCGCTCGAAATATTCGAAAAGAAGAAAAACCTGCGCTTGTTGGTTAGCCCGGTGAAAGCCGAAACCACTGGCGAAAAACTGTTCCGCTCCATCAGTGGCGGCATGTTGGTGCAGGATGAAGACGAAGGTATGGATGCCGAATTTAAAAATGTCACCAAAATACAGTTCGACAACAATAAAATGAACTTGGCCAAGTTTGGTATTACAGCGTGCAAACACCTCAAGAGTAATGCCATCGCGTTGGTAACCCAAAACAGCGACGGTTCGTTCTGGCTGACCGGCGCCGGCATGGGGCAACCCAACCGGTTGGACAGCCTCCGTCAGTTGACCATTCCCCGTTTCAACATGAAAGAAGGGATTAACATTGAAGAAGCCGTACTGATTTCAGATGCTTTCTTCCCCTTCCGCGACAGCATTGAAGCGGCCAACGAATTTGGTGTGAAATACGTGGTGGAACCCGGCGGCAGCATCCGCGATGAAGAAGTAATCCAGGCTTGTGACGAATTTGGCATTGCCATGCTGTTTACCGGCCGCCGTCACTTTAAACATTAAAAAAAAGGAAAGTCTGTAAAAGGACCCGGAAATAGAAGGAGAATTAAACATGGGATTGTTTTCGTTTTTAACCCAGGAAATTGCTATTGACCTTGGAACGGCCAACACAATCATCATTCAGAATGATAAAATTGTGCTGGACGAACCCTCGGTGGTAACCATTGACCTGAAGACGGAGAAGTTGGTGGCCATTGGCGAGAAAGCTCGCCAGATGCAGGGTAAAACACATGCCAACCTGAAAACCATCAGGCCCCTGCGCGATGGTGTAATTGCCGACTTCAACGCCGCCGAACAGATGATCCGGGGCATGATTAAAATGATCAACCCCAAATCACGATGGTTCTCGCCCTCGCTGAAAATGGTGGTGTGCATCCCATCGGGGTCAACCGAAGTTGAGATACGTGCGGTACGCGACTCGTCCGAACATGCCGGCGGACGCGAAGTATATATGATTTACGAACCCATGGCCGCCGCCATTGGCATTGGCCTGGACGTGGAAGCACCCGAAGGCAACATGATTGTGGACATTGGCGGGGGAACAACCGAAATCGCTGTGATTTCGCTGGGCGGAATCGTCACCAACAAATCGATCCGCATTGCCGGCGACGACCTGACCGCAGACATCATGGAGTATATGCGCCACCAGCACAACATCAAAATTGGTGAACGCACCGCCGAAGAAATCAAGATCAACGTGGGTTCGGCGCTTTCGCAACTCGAAAATCCGCCCAACGACTATATCGTGCAAGGGCCCAACCAGATGACAGCATTGCCTATCGAGGTGCCTGTTTCGTACCAGGAGATTTCACATTGTCTGGAGAAATCCATTTCGAAAATTGAAACGGCCGTGTTGAGCGCCCTGGAACAAACGCCGCCCGAACTTTATTCGGACATTGTTACCAAGGGGATTTACCTGGCTGGCGGTGGCGCCCTGTTGCGTGGTCTCGACAAGCGTTTATCCGAAAAAATCAACATTCCTTTCCGTGTGGCTGAAGACCCTTTACGGGCAGTGGCACGCGGTACCGGAATTGCCCTTAAAAATGTTGACAAATTCTCCTTCCTGATCAGGTAAACCTGAACAGGAGGGGGCAAACCTTCCTGTAAATGAGAAGTTTGTTTCGATTTCTGTCCCAGAATTATTTTTTTCTGCTTTTTCTGGTACTTGAATCCATATCACTGGTACTGATTGTGAATTACAACAATTTTCAAAAAGTGCAGTTTCTTAATTCGAGCAACCGGGTGACGGCCAGCATTTACGAATCGTTCAATTCCGTTTACAGCTTTTTCAACCTGAAACAGACCAACGCCGAGCTGGCAGCCGAAAATGCCAGGCTGAGAAACCAGCTTCAGACATTTATTGGAGAGATGGTCCCCCTGCAAGCGGACAGCATCCCGACCGACAGTGTGCAATACGAATTCATTCCGGCACGAGTAATCAACAGCTCGTTCAACAAACAATACAATTACATCACGCTCAACAAAGGAAGAAAGGATGGTGTGGAACCCGACATGGGCATTATTGGTCCAACCGGGGTGGTGGGCATCATCACCCAGGTAAGCGATCATTACGCCACCGGCCCTACCATTTTGAACAAACGCTGGCGGGTTTCGGCAAAAATAAAATCGAGCAACTATTTTGGCTCATTGGCTTGGGACGGCCTCAACTATCAAAAAGCATCGCTTAACGAAATCCCGTTCCATGTAGAGATGACAATCGGCGACACAATTGTTACCAGCGGCTATTCATCCGTTTTTCCCGAAGGGATTCCCATTGGCCAGATTGATGACTTTACCTATCAAAGCGGAGACAATTTTTACGATATCAGTGTAACACTGACCACCAACTTCGCCAATCTGAGCCACGTGGAAGTCATTAAAAACAAACATCGAAACGAGTTGAACAACATGCAACAGCAATACCGGAATGAGTAAAGCGATCGGAAAATATGTGATTATGTGGGTTGTGCTGGTCCTGTTACAGGTGCTACTGCTCAACCACATCCAGATCAGCGGGTATATCAATCCGTATCTGTACATCTTGTTCATCCTGCTGCTGCCCTTTGACACTCCAAAATATTTGTTGCTGATTTTAGGATTTTTATTGGGACTGAATGTAGATATCTTCAGCAATACCCCGGGTATCCACGCTTCAGCAACGACTTTTCTGGCATTTATCCGCCCCGCGGTCATTCGTCTTATTTCGTCGCGCGACGTGCTCGAATTGAACACGCCCCCCCGTTTGGGTTCTTTGGGTTTTCACTGGTTTTTCAAGTATTCCCTGATTCTGGTGCTGGCTCATCATTTCTTCCTGTTTTATGTTGAAGTTTTTACCCTGAAAGGATTTATCTTTACCTTTTTCCGTAGTGTATTGAGCTCGGCATTCACCCTAGTGTTAATCATCATCAGCCAATATCTGATTTATAAGGAGTAGTTGAAGTGGACAAATTTGCCAGACGAAAATATATTCTGGGGGCTATCTTTGTTGTTATTGTCCTGATCTTTATCATTAGACTATTCACCCTTCAGGTGCTGGACAGTTCGTACAAGCAATACGCCACACAAAACGTGCTCCGGCGCGTAATCAACTACCCCGCCCGCGGACTGATTTACGACCGCAATGGTAAGCTACTGGTTTACAACAAAGCGGCTTATGACTTATTGGTCACCCCGCGCGAAATGGCTCCTTTCGACACGACGCAATTTTGCGAAATCCTAAAAATTGAAAAGGCCGAATTGATAGACGGACTCAATAAAGCAAAGAAATATTCCCGCTACAAACCCTCGGTAGTCATTAAGCAATTATCGCCCGAGGGCTACGCTGTGCTGCAGGAAAAGCTTTTTAAATTTCCGGGCTTCTTTGTCCAATCGCGAACCCTGCGCGAATACCCCCAAAAAATTGCGGCACACATGCTTGGCTATGTAGGTGAGGTTGACCGCTCTGCTATCCAAAAAGATAAGTATTATTCGCAAGGCGACTACATTGGTGTGACAGGACTGGAGCGTGCTTACGAAAAAGAACTACGCGGACGGAAAGGTGTGAATTTTTTCCTGGTAGATGTGCACAACCGGCTGAAAGGAGCCTATCTGGAAGGACTCAGTGATACCGTAGCGGTGCTTGGACAAAACCTGGTTTCGACGATCGACAGTGAGCTGCAACGCTACGCAGAACAATTAATGCAAAACAAACGGGGAGCCGTGGTGGCCATTGAACCCAAAACCGGCGAAATCCTTAGTTTTTACAGCGGGCCTAGCTACGACCCAAATCTATTAGTGGGCCGGGAACGCAGCGCCAATTATCAGATATTGCTGCGGGACACCCTGAAACCGCTCACCAACCGGGCCATTTCAGCAGCCTATTCGCCGGGATCAACCTTCAAAACCTTAAACGCGCTGATTGCCTTACAAGAAGGTGTGATTAGCGAATATACTGCTGTTACCTGTAACGGAACGGCCTCCAGCCCAATTCGCTGCACCCACTTTCACGAATCGCCGATCGCGTTGAAAGGGGCTATCCGCGAATCATGCAACCCCTACTTCTGGAATACTTTTAGGGCCACCATCCAAAAATACCGAAAAGCGGAGGATGGGTACAATGCCTGGCGCTCACATGTATTGAGCTTTGGCCTTGGGGAGCCCTTAGGTAAAGAATTTTTGGGACAGTCATCCGGTAATATTCCGGCATCTTCGTACTACGACCGGTATTTTGGCAAAAACCGCTGGAATGCACTTACCGTCCGCTCCCTCTCTATCGGGCAAGGTGAAATCATTCTGACGCCATTACAAATGGCCAACCTGGCTGCTACCATCGCCAACAGAGGTTATTACATCGAGCCCCACCTGATCCGTTCGGTATCCGAAAAAGAAGGAGAAACGCACCGGCTGGCATTCCAACGGAAAAACACCACAGTGGCGCCCGAACATTTCGAATCCGTCATAGAGGGAATGCAACAAGTGGTCGATCAGACCAATACGCGCTATACAGCACATGTTGAAGGCATCGAAATTTGCGGAAAAACCGGCACAATTCAGAACCCGCATGGATCCGACCACTCGGCCTTCATTGCCTTTGCCCCGAAAGATAATCCTCAAATTGCCATCGCTGTTTTTGTGGAATTTGGGGTATGGGGGGCACGCCACGCTGCTCCCATTGCCAGTTTGTTGATCGAAAAATACCTGAACGACTCGATCGGCTCACCTTCCCGAAAGCTGCTGGAGCAACGCATGTTCGACTCCAATTTGTTAAACCCAAATCAACCCAAATAGAGTGGCAAGCAGAAATAATATATGGGCAAATCTGGACTGGCTGACCATCAGCTTGTACGTGCTGTTGGTATTCATGGGATGGATCAATATTTATGCAGCCGTGTACAACGAAGAGCACAGCAGCATTCTCGACATGAGCCAGCGCTACGGAAAACAGTTGCTGTGGATAACGGCGGCATTTGTCCTCGCCGCCACCCTGCTGATCTTCGACAGTAAATTTTACGTATCGTTTGCCTATGTTTTTTACGGGGCCACCATTTTACTGTTGGTAGGCATCCTGTTTTTCGGCTCGGAAGTTAAGGGAGCCAGGGCTTGGTTCCAGATTGGCGGTTTTGCCATCCAGCCGGCTGAATTTGCCAAGTTCACCACAGCCCTGGCGCTGGCCAGGTTTACCAGTTCATACACCTTCAAGATGGAGAATTTCAAGTCGCTGGCTGGTATCGGGGGCATCCTGCTCTTGCCGGTTGCACTTATTTTCCTTCAGAATGATACCGGTTCAGCCCTAGTGTTTGGCGTTTTCGTGCTGGTTCTTTACCGCGAAGGAATGTCGGGAGTGGTGCTGTTTCTGGGCTTGTTGATAGCCATTGTGTTTATCATGACCCTTGTGCTCGATCCGGTAACAACCATCCTGGTACTGACTCTGGCGGCTTTTGTTGCCTACTACTTATTTCAACGATCGTTGGCCGAAAGCATCAAAGGACTCTCCATATACACTGCCTTTTTTGGTCTCATTTGGTTGGGAAATTACTTATTGAAGTTGGGATATGAAAACACAGATTTATTGCTTGTTTCCTCCGTCCTCTCTACAGCCATATTCACCCTGTTTGCATACCGCAAAATGCTGAAACAAACGCTGGTCATCCCCGGACTTTATATCCTGCTTGTTTTCATGACCTTTTCTGTAGATTATGTATTCAATGAAGTACTGGAGCCCCATCAACAAGCCCGAATCAACGAACTGTTAGGTATTCAGTCCGACCCGCTGGGCGTAGGATATAACGTCAACCAATCTAAAATTGCCATTGGGTCAGGCGGTTTCTCCGGCAAGGGTTTTCTGAATGGCACTCAAACCAAGTTTGACTTTGTGCCCGAGCAAAGTACCGATTTCATTTTCTGCACAGTGGGTGAAGAATGGGGATTTTTGGGTACAACTACCATTCTGCTGCTGTTTCTGGCCTTATTGCTCCGGCTGGTTGTACTGGCCGAACGGCAACGCTCCGTATTCAGCCGGGTGTATGGCTACAGCGTAGCCAGCATCCTGTTTTTCCACATTGCCATAAACGTAGGAATGACGATAGGCCTGGTACCGGTTATTGGTATTCCGCTTCCGTTTTTTAGCTATGGTGGCTCATCACTCTGGTCATTCACCATTTTACTTTTCATCTTTTTACGACTGGATGCCAGCCGGATGGAAAAATTGAGCCATTGACATGCCTCTACGACACCCCGCAAAATTTCCCCATCCGGCTTATTTTTCGTATCTTTAAGCTGCTTTTACGAATTGTGGGGAAAAAGCAAACAGATGTCATGTTTTTTAGGTGGCGCGCTTAAGACCAACCCCAGTTTTTACATGATCATCTACCAGGTGGAATGTTACGCAAAAACTAAAGTTATGCATAAATATCGTTCTTATACACTCAGCAATTTCCGGGAAATCCCGCAAATTGACAAACTCAGTGAGGAACAAAAGTTTGTCATTGAAGTTGTTGGGACCGTTTTACCCTTCAAAGTCAGCAATTACATCATTGATCAGTTGATCGATTGGGACGATTTTGAAGACGACCCGTTTTTTATTCTGAACTTTCCGCAGCGCGGAATGCTCTCGGAAGACCGGTTTCAACGTATTGCACATCTTCTGAAATCCAATGCCGACAAAGCCAAACTGAAAAAAGCCATTGATGAAATCAGGCTGCAATTGAACCCGAACCCGGCCGGGCAGGAAAGTAATGTACCCATCATGGACGGCATCCGACTGAACGGCATTCAGCACAAGTACCGCGAAACCATGCTGTTCTTCCCCTCGCAGGGACAAACTTGCCATGCGTACTGCACGTTCTGTTTCCGTTGGCCCCAGTTTGCTTTGAACAGCTTTAAGTTTGCCATGAAAGAAGCTGACCTGTTGGTCAGATATCTGAAACAGCACCCCGAAATTACCGACGTACTTATGACCGGCGGAGATCCGGCCGTGATGTCCACCCGCATTTTTGAGCATTATTTTGATGCCATCCTGGATGCTGGCTTGGATCATATTAAAACCATCCGCATTGGGACCAAAGCGCTAACCTATTGGCCCTATCGTTTTACCGAAGACAAGGATGCCGGCGAGTTGCTCCGTCTTTTCGAGAAAATGAAAAAGCGCGGCATCAACATCGCCTTGATGGCTCATTTTAACCATCCCCGTGCGTTGGAAACCAAAGCCGTCCGTAAAGCCATCGGCAATTTACGGGCAGCCGGAGTCCAAATCCGGGCCCAATCCCCTTTACTAAAACACATCAACGCCGATCCGGATATTTGGGCAAAACTGTGGCGTGAGGAAGTGAATCAGGGCATCATCCCCTACTACATGTTTGTGGCACGCAACACCGGCGCACAAGACTACTTTGCCGTAACGTTGGAAGAAGCCTGGCAGATTTATCAAAAAGCCATTCAACAGGTAAGTGGCATTTGCCGTACGGTGCGCGGCCCGTCCATGTCGTGCGCCCCCGGAAAAATACAGATTGTTGGTACGCAGAAAGTGAAAGGTGAGAAAGTTTTCGTACTGAACTTTTTACAGGGCCGCAACCCCGACTGGGTCTCACGCCCGTTCTTTGCCCGGTACAATCCCGATGCCATCTGGCTGGATGATCTGGAACCTGCTTTTGGCGAAGAGCAATTTTTCTTTGAAAAAGCCGACCTTAAAGTACATTATCAGCCCAAAGCCCGTGTGTAACGGGCTTTTTTATTTCCACCCCGAAGGTATTCTCCGAAAAATAAACAAGCTCGGAGAAGAATGCTTCAAACTCTTCCCGGATCAAACCAAACTCATCGGTGAGCACCTGCATGGCAAAATCGGTTTGCTCGGGCAAACTGGTGCGCCTCCCCATAATCTCAAGCGACTGCCGAATTCCCTCAGCATGGGCATACGATTCCAATCGCCGGTGCTGAATAAAAAAGGGCAAAAAGCCTTTCACGCGGCTCGGTAATTGAATGAAGTTGGACAACAAAACAGCATGGACGTGTTTCGAAAACTGGCGTAGGGTATAAACCGAATAAGCACTCCAGTATTTTGCCAGGAAATGGTCGAAAACCACATCGGTGACAATACCGGCATATCGCCCGTACGAAGGTTGAAAACGCCTGGCGCACTGCCTTACCAGCTGATGATTATCGGTAAACGAATCGATGCGGCGATGAAGCAAAATACCCCGTTGCACATCTTCTCTGTAATTCAGATATTGCTGCCCCTTCACATAATCGCCGATAAAATTCCCGAGAATTAGTTCGTCCGACTCGCCCGATAAGTATAAATGTGCCAGAAAGTTCATCCTGCAAAATAAACAATTTTGGAACCGACATCGTTCATCCAGTTAAAAAACCATCGCCCACAACACGGATTATGCGGCTTCAAAAAGAACTACTTCCGGGCAAACAACCGGGTTTTGGCCACCGAAATAAAGAACACGCCGATAACCGTGAGAAAACCTCCGGCAAGCTGGTGCTCCAGCGGCAGGGTTTTGAAGTACAGGTAGCTTCCCGCCAGCACGAAAATACCTTTCAGGCTTTGCACAATGCTGGATTTGGAAACCTCGATGTACCGGAACGAGTAGTAAATGGTGAGAATGCCGATAAAATCGCCCAGCGTGGCCCCCAATGCAATATTCAGCAAGGCCGGTCCAGGTATTTCAAGCGGTTGTCCGCTTACCAGGATCGCAATAAGCGCATACACAAATAGCCATAGCGAACGGTTGGTATTCATCAGTTCAGGCGACATGTTGCGAACGTTCACTTTCACCACCAGCGAAGCCACCGACGCAAAAATGGCGTTGATCAATACCACTCCGGTTCCCGGAATAAACAGATCAGCCAGGCTGGTGCCCCCCTGGTAACTGATGATAAATGCTCCCGCCAACGCGAATAACCCACCCATACCTTCGAGCCACGAGAACCGTTCATTCAGAAAAAGAATACCCATTCCCGTTAAAATGACCGGGTAAAAATTGCCCAAAAATGAAGTAACGGCTGGGTCAGGAATGATCTTTATGGAAAGGAAAAAAGATGTTGTGGTCAGTATCTCGAGGATGCCCAGGATTAGCAATATCCGGTATTGCTTGCCCGAAAGGCTGAACAGTTGTTTCCCATGACCGCTTTTCAGCAACCAGGCGCCATTGAGCAACAGGGCAATGAAAAACCAGTACAACCCGAACTGGACCAGATGAACCTCGTTCAGTGCTGCTTTGCTGAAAATATAGATATTGGAAAAAGTTACCGTAGCTATTACGGCAAAAAGATATCCTTTAATCCGGTCCTTGTTCATGCCTTAAAAGTAATTATTTTTGAATGTTCTGAAGTTAATGACAGAAAGTAAGGAATAAGTTATTTCCAAATTCGACGGCATTCCGGTAAAGGATAAAAACCTGATTATCCAGGCAAGATTCTAAAACGGAAAACATTTCAGGATGCCAAACGTTTGATAGGAACGAAAAAAACACATGAAACAAATTGTACTGCTAATATTTCTGTTGCCAACTTTCATGCTGAAAGCACAGGAAGCGCCACCCGAACTGGTTACCGACCGGCCCGACCAAACCGAATCTTCCTCGGTAGTGCCGCTCAAGAGCTTACAGGTTGAAACCGGTTTTCTGCTGGAGAAGGATGAAACTAATCTGGCTAATCTGAAATCAAGAACCTGGAACAGCACTTTGCTCCGCTATGGTTTTTTACCCAACCTGGAACTCCGGCTCGGACTCGAACTCCTTCAGCAGAATGTCTCGCTAAAAAATCCTCCGGATAATCTAAAATACAAAGGCTTTGGGCCGCTTTACGCGGGATTTAAGGTGAAACTGGCCGACGAACAAGGCTGGCGTCCCGAAATGGCTTTCCTGGGCGGATTGGTGTTCCCGTTTACTGCCAGCGACGATTTCAAACCAACCTACACGGCTGCCGACATGCGATTCGCATTTTCACACAGCCTGTCTCCTCTGTTTTCCCTGGGATACAACCTGGGCGTTGAATGGGACGGCGAATCGGCCATTCCTGGGTATTTTTATTCGTTGGCGCTGGGTATTGGCGTTACTGAAAAGCTATCGGCTTTTGCCGAAAGTTATGGTCTGATTCCGGAGGCAGGCAGCAGCGAACATTTGCTGGATGCAGGCATTACCTATTTACTTCAACCGAACCTGCAGCTCGACTTCTCTGCCGGCTTTGGATTAAATGGGGCGGCAACCGATCATTTCGTCAGTTTGGGGCTCAGTTACCGCCTTCCTCCTTTTAGCAACCAGTAAACTCAAACAAAAAGTCTTTCCCGAAATAAAGCCAGCAGAAAATGTATCAGAAATCAACTTCGAAAAGGACTTTTACTAATTTTACCCAACGAACAATGTAGCAACCCCGAAAATGGAAACTAACAATATTTTATTTGCATTTGGCCTTACCGTCTTCGCTGGTTTAGCAACCGGGATCGGCAGTATCATGTCCTTACTCTCCAAGAAATTCAATCCAAAATTCCTGGCTGCTTCTTTGGGTTTTTCTGCCGGTGTGATGATCTATGTATCGTTAATTGAGATTTTCATGAAGGCCAAAGATTCCCTGACCGCTTCGATGGGTGATAAACAAGGTTACTGGTTGACGGTGATTTCTTTTTTTGGGGGCATCGCGTTGATTGGTATCATTGATAAAATGATCCCTTCATTTGAAAACCCCCACGAAATCAGCAATATTAGCCATCCCGATCAACAGAATCCAAAGTTACTGCGAATGGGGCTTTTTTCAGCCTTGGCCATTGGTATCCACAACTTCCCGGAAGGCCTGGCCACCTTCATGAGTGCCATGAACGACCCTGCCTTGGGGATCAGCATTGCCGTGGCTATTGCCATCCACAATATCCCGGAGGGGATTGCCGTGTCGGTGCCGGTGTATTACGCAACAAAAAGTCGAAAAAAGGCCTTTTGGCTATCGTTTCTTTCCGGCATATCTGAACCGGTTGGCGCGATAATCGGCTACTTTATTCTGATGCATGTTTTTAATGATGCCACGTTCGGGGTCATCTTTGCCGGCGTTGCTGGCATTATGGTGTATATTTCGCTGGATGAACTGTTGCCCACTGCCGAGGAATATGGCGAACACCACGTGGCAATAGGCGGTTTGATTGCTGGTATGTTTGTCATGGCCATCAGCTTGTTGTTGTTTGTCTAATTCGGGAAAGTGCTAAAGCCTAAATCAGTTTGTCGCCTCCTTTAGCAGCAACGCTTTTTGATTATTTTCCTTCCTGCTCCAATCGGCAATCGTTAATCGCGAATCAAAATTCTCCGGGCTGGCAATTGTGAGCATGGGAAAACTCATCCACAATCATCCGAATTTTTATTAAACATTGTTAAAAGCCTGCAAACCGAGGTTCCTCCCCAACCGATATCCGTGCTATTTGTCTATTTTTGGGATCCATGAAACAGCTGATTTTCATATTTACCGTTCTTTTTCTTGTCAGCCTGCAATCTGCACAGGCGCAGGACGATGACTTGATTGACCCGGTTTTGCTGCATTTGAAAGGGAAACTGGTTAGCAAAGACGACGGACTTCCGGTGTCTTTCGCCCATATCGTGAACATGCGCACCCATGGCGGGACTACCACCGATGCCCTGGGCCGGTTCTCGATGGAAGTGCTGAATGTGGACAGCCTGGGCATTTCGGCCATGGGGTATGTAAAAGAATACGTACGCATCCCGCATTTTCACAACGAAGACAGTGTGCTGGTCATTCAGGCGCGCCCCATCCGGTATGCTATTGGCGAGGTAAAGGTTACCGGCGAGGCCAACAAAGTAAACATGGACGGCATTTCTACCGGCAAACCCGTCAACATTTCCCCCGAGCTGCGGGGCGACTCCTACAACTCGAAACCGCCTTGGTACGCTGCCATCTTTTCACCGGCCTCCTTCCTGCAATATCATATCAGCCGGCGCGAGAAAGAAAAAAGAGAGGTCCGCGCCGCCATGATCAGCGACCAGCAATGGGAATACCTGTCGCAGTTTTACAATAAGGATATGGTCCGGTCGCTCACGGGATTAAATGATCAGGAAGCGGATAAGTTTATGATTTATTTCAATTCAAAATCGGTTCTAACAGCCCGTTCCACCGAATACGATGTCCGCGAAGCTATTCTGAAACAATTTGAACTGTACAAACTGGAACAGGAGTAAGTTTCAGTTTCCATTTATCGGTATTATTGCCGGATTTTTACGACCTTTGCCCCGATTGTAATGAAATTATGAAGCAGAAAAAATATTCAACCGGAGGAAAAGATTTCCGGCAAAAGTCGCAGGAAAAGGAGAAACACGTTCATCCTGAAAAACGAAAAATAACGGTCATGAAAAAAGGCGACGAACAAATCCGCCTGAACCGTTTTATTGCCAATGCCGGAATCTGTTCGCGCCGTGAGGCCGACAAACTTATTGCCGAAGGGGAAATCACCGTTAACGGACAGGTAGTGACCGAGCTGGGCGCCAAGGTAAGCAAAAGCGACCGGGTAGAGTACAAAGGTAAACCGCTCGATACGGAGAAAAAAGTGTACCTGTTGCTGAACAAACCACGCGGCTACGTGACCACCCTGGACGACCCACATGCCGAACATACCGTGATGGAACTGGTTGAAAATGCCTGCGAGGAGCGCATCTACCCCGTTGGCCGCCTCGACAAGGAAACCTCGGGCGTATTGCTGTTTACCAACGACGGCGAACTGGCTACCAAACTCACCCACCCCAGTTTCGAACGAAAGAAAATTTACCATGTTTTCCTGAATGAACCGTTCCTGGAAGAACACCTGGAACAGGTGAAGAAAGGGATTGAGCTGGAAGATGGAATGATTGCCGCCGATACCATCAGTTATGTCGATGAAAACGATAAAACCCAAGTAGGCATTGAAATCCACTCCGGGAAAAACCGCATTGTACGCCGTATTTTTGCCCACTTTGGCTATAAAGTAGCCCGGCTCGACCGCGTCTTCTTTGCCGGCCTGACCAAGAAAAACCTTCCCCGCGGAAGATGGCGCTTCCTCACGCCAAAAGAAATCGGTTTCCTGAAAATGACTTAGTGTAATGATTCTGCTTTTGTCAGACTAAGTTTTATAAATAATCGTTAGCGTCTTCTGCCTTCCACCAAGCTATTAGAGAAGATATGACGAAAACAGCAAAATGGTCCGAGATCTTAATGTCCCGCTTTGGAGAAGGAGTTTGTTAAAATAATCAGCGAAAACCAGGGAATCATCCACAAGGTGTGTTCCATCTACTGCGATTCGGAAGAAGACCGGCGGGACCTTTTTCAGGAAATTCTTGCCCAGCTGTGGAAGTCGTACCCTTCGTTTCGGAACGAGTCCAAGTTCACCACCTGGATGTACCGGGTAGCGCTTAATACCGCCATTACCAGCTTCAAAAAAAATAAACGTCAGCCCGGCCAAAACGGACTGGAAATCGAATCGGTGCAGTTGGCACACGAAGAGTACGATCCCGAGATGGAAGAACAAATGCGCCTGCTGAATAAGGCCGTTGCCCAGCTCACCGGCATCGAAAAGTCAATCATCCTGCTGTTTCTTGAAAACAAGAAATACGAAGAAATTGCCGAGATTACCGGCATCACCCAGAATTACGTACGTGTGAAGATGAACCGCATCAAGCACAAGTTGAAGAAATACATGAACGTGGAAGAATAACATGGAACTGAAAGATTTAAAATCGGCATGGAGCAAATACGCATCGACCGAGGCCAGCAGGCACCGGCTGAACGAGGCGGACTTGCACGACCTGCTGAAAAAGCGCACCAAAGGCCTGATTGAGCGAATCGACCGCAACATCAAGATTGGCTTTGCCTTCTTGTTGCTGCTCACCTTGTTTTTTGTTACCGACGATTTTGTACTGACCCCGCTTTTGTCAGACGGACTGAAAGTGCCAGGCTGGATTTTGCTGATCGACGGGCTCAACACGCTTTTTATTTTGGGGACGTTCGCTTATTTCAGCCTGAGTTACTATGCTGTAAAACGAAATTATTCGCAGGGAAATGACTTACGCCAGGTACTGAAATCGATCATCCATATTCTGAACACTTACCGAAAACTGTTTTACCTGGCCCTGGGCATTTTGTTGCTGGTATTCAGTGTTGGCTTTATTACCGGCATGTTTTTCGGCGTTGAAATTGCCGCCCACCGCCAAGGCGTGGCCGTTGAAGACCTCAACCAGGCACAAATGACCCGCCAAATGGTTTTCGGTTTGCTGATCCTGCTGTCCATCATCACAGGTTTGTTCTTCCTCTTTCGCATGGGCTTCCGCAAACTGTACGGCAAGTACATTTTACAATTGGAAGAAACGTTGAATGAGTTGGAGGAAATGGCTTAGTTCTCTTACTCTTCAATCCTTAATAAAATGAAGCTGTGCCTTTTTTTCCCAGCTTCTTGCAGTACCTTTCACAACCGACAGTTGTGCCCTTTTGCTACATCCTGCTTGTTGAGTCACATCACCTAAAAACATTCGTCCAGGCTTTCCACACTGCGGGAAATGCATCTGTTGTTTTTGTAATCGAATCAATACAAAGTCCTTACACTATTCAAGCACACAGGACATACGTTAAAACACGTAGCTGAAAATATGGCTTTGTGCTGTTTCAATCCTCTTTTCGCGGCGGTAGCTTTACCCTACCAAAAATCAATATAAAATGACTCTGTACGAGATGTTGCAGCGGGACGTCCGTTTTGTTGAAGGACTGAAAGCCTGCATGAATTGCGGCGTTTGCACCGCCATTTGCCCGGCTGCCGAATTTTTCGACTACGATCCGCGCATGTTGGCCGTGGAAGTCCAGTCACGCGATGATTCAAAAATTGAAAAACTGTTGCGCAGCGAAACAATTTGGTATTGCGGGCAGTGCATGTCGTGCAAAACCCGTTGCCCCCGGGGAAATTGTCCGGGACTGATCATCAATGCCCTGCGGAAGTTGTCGCAGGAACTTGGCTATTTCACCGAAAGCCGCCGGGGCCGACAGCAATATGCCCTCAAAAAGACACTTATCGAAAATATCCTCCAACGAGGCTACTGCATCCATCCTGACAGTCTGACACCCGAACTTCATCCCGAACAAGGGCCTGTTTGGGAATGGTTTTTCAACCATCGCGAAGAACTGTACGATCGTCTTGGAGCAAACCTCGACAAAGAAGGAGCAGGTACCCTGCGCAAAATATCACCGGACGTGCTGGCGGAGCTCAAAGCTATTTTCGACGAGTCAGGTGCGACAGCTTTTCACGAAAAAATTGAACGTTACAGCCTAAAGAAAGCCAAAGAAATAGGAATAGAAGAACACGAAATGGAAGACTATTTCATGCTCGTTTTCACAAATAATTAAACCGAAACGAATGAAACATCAGGCAAAATCAATCATCTGGAGCGACTACCAGAAAACCATTCCGGCGGATGGCTTTTATTATCTGCGCAGTTGCATCCGGCAAAACTTTTTCCCGGGATCGGAACGGGCTTTTTTGCAAATCATGCAAAACGATTTGGGAAAAGATGTGTTCGACGATCCCAAACACACCACCTGTACCGGCATTGCTTACCACTCCGACCTGTTGCCGTTTGAAACCCTGCAAACCGTTGTTGCCCGCCAGTTTGCCCTGATGTCCGAAGCCGGATACCGCAACCTGGCTGTCTCGTGTGTTACCTCGTTTGGCATTTATTCCGAAGTGCTGGAAACCTGGAAAGAGTTCCCGGACGAAATGGAAAAGGCCCGTACTTATTTGCGAAAAGCAACTGGGCGCGAACTGGCCATCCCTGAAAATGTGGCCCACTGCAGCGACATTTTCTATCATTTCAGAAACGAGATTGCCGCCCGGTTACAATACCCGCTAATCAACGGCGAAACAGGCCAACCCTTAAAAATTGTGGAGCACATTGGTTGCCACTATGCCAAAATGTTTCCGGGGAAAGGCGTTGGTGGCGCCGAATTTTCGTGCGTGCTGAGCGGAATGATCGAAGCATGGGGCGGCGAGGTGGTTGACTACCCCGAACGGCGCCATTGCTGCGGATTCGGATTCCGGCAGTACCTGATCATGGCCAATCGCGGGTACTCCGTTTCCAATTCGAAAAAGAAATTTGAGTCGATGGAGCCCTACCGGCCCGATGCCATTATCTGCAATTGCCCGGGTTGCACCATGTTTCTGGATAAGTGGCAATACACCATTGGCGAGCTCGAAGGAAAAACGTATGGCGGTGAAGGCCGGGGGATCCCGGTGCTGACTTACGAGGAACTGGCCGGCCTGGCGCTGGGGTACGATCCGTGGGATTTGGGACTGCAAATGCACCAAGTGGATTGCGAACCTCTACTGCAAAAAATGGGCATCAAATACAACCCGGGCCTGAAATACCGGGGCTTGAAAGGGGAAGACCTGGGAAAACCTGTCATACCCAATTGCTTTAACCGCGCAGTCCATTCATTTTAACCCGAAAAGAAAATGAGCAAACCAAAGAAAGTAATCACGATTGGCGGGGGAGTTGCCGGAACCGAAGTTTCATCCCTGCTGGCCGAGCTGGGATATGATGTTACCCTGATAGAAAAGAATTCCCAAACAGGTGGAAAACTGAACGGCTGGAGCCATCTTTTCCCAACAGGAAGGCCAGCTGCCCAGGTAGCAGAATTCCTTCAACACAAGGTTCAACGAAACTCGTTTAAGACGATTTGCCAAACCGATGTATCACAGGTAGTTTTCGGGAACGGGTCGTTTCTGGTAAAAACATCAGGAGATGAAAGATTGCCAGCCGATGCCGTGGTCATCAGCACTGGTTTTGATATTTTTGACGCCACCCGAAAAGAAGAGTACGGCTATTCGGTTTATGAAAACGTGATTACGTCGGTTGACCTGGAAAACCGCTTGAAAGCCGGAGCTCCGATCACCACTGCTGCCGGGAACAAACCATGCCGGATAGCCTTTATCCACTGTGTTGGTTCGCGCGATGAGAAATGCGGCAACCACCACTGTTCCAAAGTATGCTGCGTTACCGGTGTAAAACAGGCTACCGAGCTGGCAAAACAACTGCCGCAAGCCGAGATTTTCTGCTTCTACATGGACTTGCGGATGTTTGGCCTGCCCTATGAATCGATGTATCGCGAAGCTCAGGAAAAATACAACATTCAGTTTATCAGAGGAAGGCTGTCCGAAGCCGCGGAAAATGCCGATGGAACTTTGCAGATAAAAGCGGAGGACACCCTTTCGGGCCGTCCGCTGAAAATGCAGGTTGACCTGGTGGTGCTGCTAGTGGGAATGGTCCCCGGGAAAAACACTGCACACATGGCCGACCTGTTTGAACTGCAACGCGAACCGAACGGCTTTCTGCAAACCGAAGACCCGCACCTGTTCAAAAACCGGTCGTCTCGCAAGGGCGTTTTCCTAGCCGGTACTTGCACCGGTCCGATGACGGTTGACGAAACGCTCGATCATGCCCGCTCGGCCGCGCTCGATATTCACCATTATCTTCAAAACAAATGAACGCCTTTGGATTTAAATTGATAGAACCGCGCAGCATCGACTTTGACCAGTTTGATGGCCGCTTGCTGAACGAGATACTCGAAAAAGAGCCCTCCTTCAAGATTTGTCTGTCGTGTGGCGGATGCACGGCCACCTGCAATGCCGGTACGCTGATCGACTTTAACATCCGGAAAATGAACTTACTGTTGCGGCGCGGAGAAATTACAGGCCTGGCACGCGAAATCGACAAATGCATGCTATGCGGAAAGTGTATGCTGGTGTGCCCCCGGGGCATCAATATCCGAAATGTGATTATGCTCCTGAAAAAGGGATTGGTACAGTACCGAAACGAAAACATTTGACCTATGGAAACGCCCTTGTTTACGTATCCGTTCTCGATCGGCCTGATGTTTATTGTCAGTTTTTTGCTGGTTGTAACCTGTATTTGGCTGGCGGCCCTCTCCAAATCCGACAGAAAGCTCATCCTTAAAAAAATACCAGGCCCGGCATCGTTGAAAGCGATTGGCGAAACCTTTATGGAAGCCCTGCTGCACCGAAAAATCTTCCGCAAAAACCCGGTTTTGGGCTACATGCACACCAGTCTCGCTTTTGGCTGGTTCCTGCTGATCGTGGTCGGGCATCTGGAAGCGGCAGTCCATTACCACACCTTTAGCTTTCCGCTCTGGAAGTCCATATTTTTTCGCTATGCCGAACCGGCCCCTGCAACCGGGTTTGCCGGCCACTTCTTCGCGACATCCATGGATTTTTTATTATTGCTGATCCTTTCCGGTGTGGGTTTGGCTTATTACAAACGTTTCAACAGCCGGGCGTTTGGGATGAAAAAAACGACCCAACTAAAAGTTGGCGACCGGATTGCTTTAACGGCGCTCTGGCTGATTTTTCCTCTTCGTTTGATCGCCGAGGGCGTTAGCGCCGGACTGCACCGCAATGGAAGTTTCCTCACCCAACCCACAGGGAATTTGTTGGCTGCTATTTTACCGCTTCCATTGCTGGAAAAGCCTGTTTGGTGGGCTTACTCGTGTGCGCTGGGAGTCTTTTTTGTTGCCATGCCCGTGTCGCGCTACATGCATATTCCGGTTGAAGTGCTGCTAATCTTTTTGAGACGATACGGGGTGCGTTCGCAAAAACATGTAAACGGCTACACCAGGGTGCAGGTATTTTCGTGTTCGCGCTGCGGCATCTGCCTGGACAGCTGCCAAATGAACCATGCTAATATCCGGAATACCCAGTCGGTATATGTGCTGAAACAGATCCGCGGGAGACGGTTGAGCGACGAGCAGCTTTTCAACTGTCTGCTGTGCGGGCGTTGCCAGAAAGACTGCCCGGTAGGGATCGACCTGAACGACATCCGCATCACCCAACGGATTGAATCAACTGCCGAATACAACTCCACTTACGATTACCTGAAAAACGGGCCAAGTCCGCAAGCTGATGTGGTTTATTTTGCCGGTTGTATGACCCACCTGACGCCATCGATCAAAAAGAGCATGCAAAAACTGCTCAATTATGCACAGGTCAATTATTGGTTTATGGATGAGCACAAAGCGCCATGTTGCGGCCGGCCACTCATACAGGCTGGACAACTGGAGGCTGCCCAAAAACTGATTGCCAACAACCGGGACAAAATCATGCAGTCGGGGGCACGCACGCTGGTGGTTTCGTGCCCCATCTGTTACAAGGTTTTCTCCGAGGATTACAAACTGCCCAATGTTAGGGTGATGCACCACGCTGAATATCTGCTCGAATTGGTAAACCAGGGACTGTTGCCTGTTCATAATTCACCGAAACGCGTGGTTTACCACGATCCGTGCGAACTTGGCCGTGGAAGCGGCATTTACGACCAACCGCGTCAGTTGCTGGGCCAGTATGTTGAATTGATAACGATGAAACATGAGAAAGAAGATGCGTTTTGCTGTGGCGGAAGTTTGTCGAATATTAAGATTTCCATGCAGGAACGCGACCGGATCCGCGACCATGTGCTGGAGGAATTTCAGCAATACAGACCCGATCAGGTGGTAACGGCCTGCCCGTTGTGCAAAAAAACATTCACCAAGGGAACCGAAGTGGAAGTACGCGACTTGGCGGAAATTGTCTGGGAAAGCGTATCGCAACAAATCATAGCTGCACAGCCGCCTGTCAAGCAGCTTGAACCGGAAGAAGTACCTTCTTGAATTATACGAACTGGAAACTGGAAACCCATTCCCTACTGCACTTGACCCAGCCGTTCCAGCTTGTCCGAGGCGGCCATCCCATTGGGGTTGCATCCGGACAATCCTTCCGGGATATCCAGCTCAAGCTTCTGGTAATAATCTACCCATGTCGGGAAAAAATCGCCGGTTTCGGGATCTTTAAAGGTCATCGGATTGAGCTGAAAAACCGAATCGGCAACAAAGGCCCGATGGACAAATTCCGAGCAGTAGTGGGCCGTGTCCGATAAAATGTAGCTGAAATTGTAAGGTTTGCCCAGCATATCCCGGGCACGCCCCAAAGCTTCCGGAATTGCGTTTTGCCATTCAGCCTTCAGCCGGTAGGCAACTACCTCAACCGAATCCTTTTCCGGTTGAAGAAACTCCTGCAACAGCACCCGACAGGTTCCGCCTTTCGGGTCGGCATGAAGCACGAAAACGCTTCCGTCAACATGTTCAACCAAACCAACATGCGAAAAGTGTGTTTCAGTTTCGGTTTGGGTCACTTTATCAATGGCTTCCGACAAATTGCCCGTTGCAGCTCCCCGAAAAAGCAAATCGCCGGGCTGCAGCCTCACTTCCGGTTGTTGGGCAGGGCAGGCCGTACCGCCGATAACTAAAAACAGCATGATGATTATTTTCAGTTTTTGCATCTTTCGGTTTGTTAAAAATCAATCTTTCCGCGCCTCGATTTCTTCTCCCCCAACTGCTTTTTCGATTGTATCCTTCGTTCAACCGAAGCCCGGGTGGGACGAGTGGCCCTTCGCCTTTTCAACGGCTTGAGCGCACGCCGGAGCAATTCGTAAAACTTTTCCGTTGCCAGTTCTTTATTCCTGAGTTGCGACCGGTCTTCCTGGCTCACCACCAACAACGCACCTTCGGAAGTCAGTTTCGAAGCGAGCTTTTTCAGCAGCATTTCCTTTTGTCCATCCGTCAGCAAAGCCGAGTTGGGAATGTCGAAACGCAGCTCCACACGCGAATTTACCTTGTTCACGTTCTGTCCGCCGGGGCCGCTGCTCCGTGAAGTTTGAAACACAAACTCGCTGCTCAGATCGGGAATATGTATTAGCCAGGGTTCCATTTGCGACAAAGGTAACAGAAAAACAGATATCCATTTTTCAAATGGAAAGAATGAAATGCACAGAGAAATCGCCTTTAAAAAATAGTTCACCCGTTCAATGCGCACATACCTGAAAAACTCCAAATGTCTGATGCATTTCCGGCAGATACTGGATAGCTAATATAGGCTTTCTACGGGGCTATGTCATGTTGGTCAGACATGTCGTGACCATACTTGGCTTTCCCGTCTTGGGACGTTTCTGATTTTATCCGGCGCGTAAGGATACGGTATGCCGTGGCCGGACGGATGGTGACGACCTTAAAAGGACAGTCTAACATCTTCTAGCAGAAAAAATAGCATTTTAATTCCTAAAAGCAATTTCCCCAATAAAATACAGATCGCCAGATTTCTACCCGCAACAGCCCATTTACCTGTCCCTATCGGCTGTTTATCGAAATAGAACGCTAACCAACAAAGGTTTTTGTAAATTCGTGGCAACTGAAAATTCTAAACATCAATAAACAATGCAATCACACGAAATTGACTACAAAATTATCGGGCACGATGTTCAACTGGTAGAGGTGGAACTGGATCCGGGCGAAACGGTCATTGCCGAGGCCGGCGCCATGTTGTACATGGAAGACGGCATCAGCTTCGAAGCTAAATTAGGCGATGGCTCCAACCCGCGCGCCGGATTTTTCGATAAACTGCTCACGGCCGGTTCGCGGTTGATTACCGGCGAATCGTTGTTTCTCACGCACTTTGCCAACCAAGGCTGGGGCAAAAAGCATGTGGCCTTTGCAGCGCCTTACCCTGGCACCATCATTCCGATGGACTTGGCCAAAATGGGCGGGCGGATTATCGTTCAAAAAGATGCGTTCTTGTGTGCCGCGCTTGGCACCAAAATCTCCATCACCTTCAACAAACGGCTGGGGGCCGGTTTCCTGGGAGGCGAAGGGTTCATCATGCAACAGTTACAGGGCGACGGGAAAGCCTTTATCCATGCCGGCGGCACCGTGATAGAACGCTACCTGAACAACGAAGTTCTGCGCGTGGATACCGGTTGCATCGTTGCCTACGAGCCGGGAATCGATTTTAACATTGAACAGTCGGGTGGCTTGCGCTCGATGATGTTTGGCGGCGAAGGCATTTTTCTGGCTACCCTGCGCGGTACCGGAAAAGTGTGGCTGCAATCGATGCCCATCCGCAAACTGATCCGCGAACTAAGCCCGGCAGGCGGAAACCAGCGCAAAGAATCGGGCGGCTTCCTCAACCAGTTTTTGCAGGATTAAACGAACGGATCTTCATAGATATTCAAAAGCTCCGGTCCGGGAAAAGGGCAGGAGCTTTTGCTGTGATAAGGTTCAAATCTTTATTTCTTCCGGAAGAAAACCTGGATAGGCACACCCGAAAAATTGAAGTGTTCCCGGATCTGGTTTTCAATATACCGGCGGTAAGGTTCCTTTACGTATTGCGGCAGGTTGGCAAACAGCGCGAACGAAGGCGTCGGGCTGGGCAACTGCGTAACATACTTGATTTTAATGTACTTCCCTTTCAGGGCTGGTGGCGGATATTTCTCAATTGATGCCAGCAGCACATCGTTCAGCTCTGACGTTTTAACTTTTTTCTGACGGTTTTGGTAAACTTCAACCGCTGTTTCCAAGGCCTTGAAAATACGCTGTTTGGTGAGCGCCGACATGAAAATGATGGGCACGTCCACAAAAGGGGCAATACGCTCATGGATCATCTTGGTGAACTCAATAACCGAATGATTGTCTTTTTCGAGCAAATCCCATTTGTTCACCAAAATCACCACGCCTTTTTTATTCCGCAGGATCAGGTTGAAAATGCTCACATCCTGGGCTTCCACCCCACGGGTGGCATCAATCAGCAGCAAACAAACATCGGCATCTTCGATGGTGCGCACCGAACGGAGTACCGAGTAAAACTCCACATCTTCCTTCACCTTGGCTTTTTTGCGCAAACCGGCCGTATCAACCAGGTAAAAATCGTGCCCATATTTATTGTAGCGGGTATTGATGGAGTCGCGGGTAGTACCGGCAATGTCGGTCACAATGTTGCGGTCAACGCCAATCAGTGCGTTAATGAAGGATGATTTCCCCACATTGGGACGGCCAACGACGGCAAAATGCGGGATCCCCTCTTCTACCTCTTCTTTTTCCTTTTTCGGGAAACTGGCCACCACAGCATCCAGCAAATCGCCGGTGCCACTGCCGTTCATCCCCGAAATACAAAACAGGTTATCACCCAGTCCCAGCCCGTAGAATTCCTGCGCATCCATGATGCGTTGGTTGTTATCCACTTTGTTGACGGCCAGAAACACCGGTTTGGTAACACGGCGTAAAATGTGTGCTACCGCCTGGTCCAGATCCGTTATCCCGTTTTCCACATCCACGGCAAACAAAATGACATCCGCTTCTTCGATCGCCAGGTGTACCTGCTTGCGAATTTCTTCTTCAAAAACATCGTCCGAGTTAATGACATACCCCCCGGTGTCGATCACCGAAAACTCCACACCGTTCCATTGCGACTTGCCGTAATTACGGTCGCGGGTGACGCCGGCCATCTCATCCACAATTGCCTTGCGGCTTTCAACCAAGCGGTTAAACAAGGTTGATTTTCCGACATTCGGCCTTCCTACTATTGCTACTATATTGCTCATTGTTTTCTATGTTTCTATGTTCCGGGGTTGGTTAATCCCTTCCCCTCCTCTAAATTTAAGTTTTGGCTTTTGAGTCACGAGTCGTGAGTGTATTGATTTGGAACCAACGGCCATTTCTCGCTACTCACTACTCAGGACTAATTACTGAAAGTCATATCCAAAATTCCCCAGCGCGCGGTCTTTGTCGCGCCAGTCCTTGGTTACTTTCACGTATAGTTCCATGAATATTTTTTTCTGAAAAAACTCTTCCAGGTCCAGTCGGGCTTCGGTAGCCACTTTTTTAAGCGCCTTACCCTGGTGACCAATAATGATCCCCTTTTGGCTGTCGCGGGCCACGTGAATCACGCAACGCAGGTTCAGCAACTTCGCTTCTTCTTTAAATTCTTCCACTTCCACCTCTACCGAATAAGGCACTTCCTTTTGATAGTGCAACAAAATTTTCTCGCGAATGATTTCGGTAACAAAAAAGCGCTCGTTCCGGTCGGTCAGTTCGTCTTTGGGAAAGTAAGGCGGTCCTTCAGGCAACAGCTCGATGATCCGGTCGAAAATGGGGGCAATATTAAACTTTTCGGTAGCTGAAATGGCAAACACGTCAGCCGCCGGAAGCAGGTTTTTCCAGTAATCGTACAATTCAATCACCTTTCCCTGATTCGACAGGTCAATTTTGTTGATAAGCACCATCACCGGAGCATTCGATTTGCGGATCTTTTCCAGGTATTCGCTGTTTTTATCGGGCTGCTCCACCACATCGGTCACATACAAAATCACATCAGCATCAATCAATGCCGTGTGCACATAGCTCATCATCGACTCCTGCAGCTTATAGTTGGGTTTCAGAATGCCGGGCGTATCAGAATATACAATCTGAAAATCTTCGCCGCTCACAATCCCTTTGATACGGTGCCGGGTGGTTTGCATCTTTTTGGTAATGATGGACAAACGCTCGCCCACCAGGGCATTCATGATAGTTGATTTCCCCACGTTGGGGTTTCCAATGATATTTACAAAACCGGATTTGTGCGCCATTTGATTATAAATGAAGGTTTTAAAACCGGCGCAAAGATAATCAATTAATTGGAAACTTCGAGGAGGCCACAAAACTCCCTGAAAATGAAAGCTGAATTAAACCTGCTGATCAAAGCCGGTTTTGCAACAACCTGTCCAGCAGCTCATCCTTATATTTGGGCGAAACTTTCAGCATACTCCTGTCGATTGTTTCTACCAAACCACCATCTGTTTTAATGTAACGCACCACACAATCAAGGTTCACCAGGTGTGAGCGGTGAATCCGGCAAAAACCATGTGGCATCAACAGCTGAACAAACTCCAGCAAGGTGCGGCTGATCAATACCGACGTTCCATCTTTGTAAAACACACGCGTATAGTTGCGTTCCCCTTCGCAGCGCAGGATATCTTTTACTTTGATGATGGCAAAACCATTCATCTCGGGCAGGGCAATAATCGGATTTACCGGGTCATACGGCTTCCCAATCTGGTTGCGCAGGGCAAATATTTCCTGCTTGCTCTGCAAGGGTGGAATTTCCCGGATGCGGTCGATAGCCGACTTCACATTTTCGGGCAGCACCGGTTTCAGGATATAATCGAAAGCTGAATACTTAAAGGCCGTGATGGCGTAATCGCTGTAAGAGGTGGTAAAGATCAACCGGAAATTTACTTCCTGAAGACGATCAATCAGGTCGAAACCGGTACCATCGGGCAATTCAATGTCCAGAAAAACCAAATCGGGGTTGACTTCCTCAATCAGCTCCACCCCTTTTTCGACGGAGTCGGCTTCACCAATAATTTCAAAGTCATTGTAAGATTGACTGACAATCCGCGCCAACACGCGCCTGGCGAGTTGGTCGTCGTCGATTATAATTGTTTTGTACATACCACCTTTCTATTTCCGGCATCTAAACTAATAAAATTTTAACAGTCGTGGCATGGTGTTAATAAATTCCTGAACAAGAGTTCCTTTCTTAACCTATCAACCTATGGCCAAAAATCGGGCGAATATCGCTATTTTTGCCATCAAAATAACCACGATGGCATTAATTTTAAATCTGGAATCGTCCACCGAAATTTGTAGTGTAGCCTTATCGCGCGATGGGGAACCCGTTGATTTCCTTGAAAGTGACGAAGGGCAAAACCACGCCCGTTTGCTGAGTGTTTTTGCTCAGGAACTGATGCAACGCAACCAACTTAAGTTCGACCAACTGGACGCAGTAGCGGTAAGCAGCGGCCCCGGCTCATACACCGGCTTACGGATTGGCGTTTCGCTGGCCAAGGGCATTTGCTATGCCAACCAGATCCCGCTGATTGCTATCAGTCCGTTGCAGGCGATGAGCGCCCACGTACTGGCGCAACGCCAGGCGCTGGGCCTCCCGGATAGCCACGAACTGATCCTGTGCCCCATGATCGATGCACGCCGCATGGAAGTTTATACCGCCCGGTTCAACGAACGGTTGGAGGAGCTGCACCCCGTATCAGCAGAAATAATTGACGAGAATATCTTCAGCGAACTTGAACACCAAATACCTGTGGTATATTTTGGGAACGGAGCTGCCAAATGCCAACCGGTAGTGAACCGCCCGAATACCTGGTTTGTTGATGACATACGAACTTCGGCACAGTTTATGTGTAGCTTGTCGCACAAAGCTTTTGAAAACAAGGTTTTTGAAGACCTGGCCTATTATGAGCCTTTCTACCTGAAAGATTTCATTGCCGGTATTTCGCAGAAAAACCTGTTGAAGCCATCACATTAAACACATACATCAGATGAAGAGAATTTTCATACTCCTACTTGCCTTTGTTGCCGTGGGGGCCACGGCGCAACCCATTGAGAAGCTGGAATACACCCTTCGTTACAGTTTTATCCGCGGAGGCAAAGCCGTGCTGCAAGCCAACGAAACCACGTACGATGATCAAAAAGCCATTCACTACCACCTGGAAGGGAACACAGTAGGGCTGGCCGACAAGCTCTTTAGCGTACACGACATCTATGAAAGTTTCATTAATCCGGATACGTTTCTTCCCTACAAGGCCGTCCGGAACGTGAAAGAAAGGCGCTATCGCTATTATAACGAGGTTTTCTTCTTTAACGACAATGATTCCATTTTCAGCCAGCGTTCGGGCGGACGGAAAGTGCCCCATAACCTGGTCGATTTCCTCGGGGCCTTCTTTTACCTGAGGCATAACCACTACCTGGACCGGCTCGACTTTGGCGAAGAATTTACCATCCCGGTCTTTCATGCCGACAAGCATTTTATGATGACGGCCAAGTACCTGGGCACCGAAAAAATAAAATCGGAAATGGGTGAAAAGGAATGTCACGTGCTAGCTCCCCGTGTGGATAAAGGAAAACTGCTGAAACGCTCGGACGGTCTTAAATTCTACATCACCAAAGATGCCGACCGGATCCCCCTGCTGTTGGAATTCGACATGAACGTGGGCGCACTGAAATGCGAACTTCACAGCTACGAGAAACGAGGTGTTCAGCAAATAAAGAAATAGCAACACCCTGAAAGATAGCTGCTTGAATTTTAAATATTACTGCTTTCGAATTGCCGTAATTTTTCTATTTTTGCACAAAATTTTGAAATACTAAAAACATAGTCCCAATATGGCAACTACAGCAGATTTTAAAAACGGAATGACGATAGAGTACAACGATCAACTCTATACGATTATCCAGTTTCAGCACGTAAAACCCGGTAAAGGCGCCGCTTTTGTGCGCACTAAACTGAAAAATGTAAAAACCGGCAAGGTGATCGAAAACACCTTCAACTCCGGAGTAAAAGTAAACACGGTACGTGTGGAACGTCGTCCATATCAATACTTGTACAAAGACGACATGGGCTTCAACTTCATGCACACCGAAACATTCGAGCAGGTTTCCATCCCGGAAGGCCTGATTGAGAATGCCGACCTGATGAAAGAAGGTCAAGTCATTGAAATTAACTTTCATGCCGAGCTTGAAACGCCGCTGACCGCCGAGTTGCCCCCCTTTGTTGAACTGGAAGTGACCGAAACAATCCAGGGAGAAAAAGGAAACACAGCCAGCTCAACTGCCCTCAAACCGGCTACGCTCGAAACCGGCGCTGAAATCATGGTTCCGATGTTTATCCAGGCTGGTGAAGTTTTAAAAATCGACACCCGCGACCGCAGCTACAGCGAACGCGTAAAGAAATAAGGCTGATCAACTATACAGCTGGAAAAGGCTCCCATTCGGGGGCTTTTTTTGTTTCCGGCTGTTGGGGTTTTTGCCTCCCAACAGGCAACCGGACAGCTTTGGTTTCAGCTTGTTGGTTCCTGTTGCCTCGCCCCCTCCCTTCGGAGGCGCAGGTCAATCATCACCACCAGGGCCATGAAGCCCCAAACCGGAACAGCCGCCTTGTCCGTATCCAAAAAGTTGTTCAGGAAACCGTGCGTAAAGTACGTGACCAATCCCAAGATCACCGATAGCAGCAGCAGCCGTTCTTCGAGCGATTTCGTCCGGGTATAAGCTCGCAGGGCAACTGTAAACACTACGCCCAGCAACACCAGGATACTAATTAACCCCAATAAACCCGACTCGGCCAGCGGACCCAGATATTCACTATGGGCGTTGCCCGCATCTGCCGAGTTGGTACTGATGATGGTTCGCTGTTTGGTCAACTGGAAGGGTGCATACTGAAACATGTACGTCCCCGGCCCCCAGCCAAATACCGGCTTTTCGGCAAACATGCGCACGGCACAGCTCCAGCGGTTGATGCGCTCCAGGTTCGACGCATCGGTCGTCACGTTCGTCATCGATGACACATGGGCTGCCAGGTCGGCGGATGAATCCTGATTGTTGCGCTCGAGCAATTGCAGAATCTGTCCTTGAAAGACAAACACCGCTCCGATAAGAAGAACAAAAGAAATGAACAGGCGCCGAAAGCGGATCTTCATCCGGATGATCAACCAAACGCCAAAAGCCGCCAGCAGGCTCAACCAGGCTGCCCGGGTATAAGACAACACCAGCGCCAACGAGAACAATACCAGCGCCACACCAGCCAACGAACGGTGGCGCAAGCGAAAGTTCCGGTGAAACACGACGAGAATCAGTAACGGAACAAAAAAAGCCAGCATCGCGCCATAGGACGTGTGGTCGGTGTAAAACGGGTTCATCACATAATGGCCAGCCTCACGGTTACCCAAACCATACCCGACATGCCGGTACCAGGCATAAAAAATCACGACCACCAAAGCTGAAATATACAGACCGGCAAAGCGGTAAAATTGCTTTTCACCCCGGAAAAGTACGATGGCCAAAAAATAACAGGAGGCGATGAACCAAAGTTTGGCCAGCCAAAACTTAAAGGAAACCAAGGGCATGGTGCTGGTGAAACAGGTTACTAGTAGCCATCCCAGGTAAGCGTACAGAGCCAGGCTCACCGGGTGCTTCAGGATGGCAGGGTCGAAGCCTCGGTGGTAGGCCAGTTTCAATGCAAACAAGATGAACATCGCGAATAGGAGCGGCTCGGTGGGCAGGTTCAGGTCGAACGGCAGACCGGGCGCCAGCTCGTGCAGCGGCACCGAAAGAGGCGTAAAAAAAGCGACAGCCAGCAACAACCAATCCAGACGGGCAACCGCCAACCAGACAAAAACAAAAACAACAGGCAGCAGGGCAGCCAGCAGCGTTTCTTTTGTTGTCAGAAAGTAAAAATTGACCAGCAGAAACAGGGCGGACACACTGTAAAACCAGATTATGTGGGAACGTTCGGGCACTGTCAGGCCGGTTTTTGATGGTTCCTGGCCCCTTCCAATAACAAGATGGTAAACATCGCCAGGAATTCCGCGGCCATAAAACTAATCAGGACAATCAGCCAACGAACGGGCCAGGCTTTTTTGTCGGCCGGGAATGGTTCCTCCGCCACCATAGTATAGCTTTCTGTCAAATTTGCCAGCCTCAGGGTTTTGTCAAGCAGGCTGCTAATGGTGTCGCGCCGGGATTCCAGCGCCCGCATCTCGCCTTCATAGCGGTAAAATTCGCCCCCTTTTTCGGCCAGGTTATCCAGTTTTTGTTGAATATCACTTATTGCTCGCTGGGAGGCGCCTCGTGCCAACGCTTCAGTATAGCCCAGTGTAAGCTGTTGAGTTTGGCTTTCATAGTTCAATAAGCCGTAAGTTTTACGCAGGGTTTCCATTTGGGCCGACAGCGAGTCGATGGCAGCACGTTTTCGCTCCAAATCGCGCGCATAGGAGTTGGCCTGCTCCACATATTTCTGCCGGTTCTGTGCCAACATTTTCCGGTTATAAAAAGCGATCAACGAATCCACCATATGGCAAGCTATTTGCGGATCAGCATCCAGCACGGTCAGTTCAACGGTTTCGTATTCCGTTTTTTTACACGAAACATGCTCATCATACTCCCGCAATACCTTCGTTTGGAAATGTGGTTTTTCCGGATCTACCTGATACCGGACAGCCAGATCAAACGCGCTGATCATCTGCCGCTTGATGTCGTTCGAATGAATGATTTCCAGCAGCTGTTCACTGCGCGATTCTTCTGAAAACGAGCGTGTATTGATGGGGTACAAGCGTGCTGTCGATCGGTATAGCGGCGTGAGAAAATAAGGCGATGAAAACAATGCAGCCAGCAACACGGCAAGCAGCCCAATAATGGCCAGGTGAACTTTCCACTTCCACACGACTGCGGCCAGCGATTGGTTGTTAAACAGATTTTGCATATGGCAGGCTTCAGGTTTGGACGGTTAGCAACAACAAGCCCCAGTCGGGAACCGGGACTTGCCGTCAGACATTTATTCGGCAATCAGCAGAAAATAATTTTTCTTGCCTTTTTGTACCAGCAGGTATTTTCCGCCAATCAAATAATCAGCAGTCACCACCAGTTCCTGGTCGCCAATCTTTTCTTTATTGATGCTCAAGCCATTTCCTTTGATGGTACGGCGCAATTCGCCTTTCGACGGGAAAACCGCCGTATGGTCGGCCAACAGATCAACCACATTTACACCGGCTTCGAGGGCTGTTTTGGCCACTGTAAATTGAGGAACACCCTCAAAAACGGACAGGAAAGTGGCTTCATCCAACTTACGGAGTGTTTCGGCAGTGCCACTGCCAAACAGGATTTGCGAGGCTTCCACAGCCATCTCATAATCGGCGCGCGAATGCACCATCACCGTCACCTCTTCGGCCAGTTTCTTCTGCAACTCGCGCAGGTGGGGCGCTTCCTGATGCTTGGCCACCAGCTGTTCCACTTCCTCCTGGCCCAGCAAAGTAAATATTTTGATGTACCGCTCGGCATCCTCATCCGAAGTGTTCAGCCAAAACTGGTAAAATTTGTAGGGCGAGGTGAGCTTGGCATCCAGCCACACGTTGCCCGACTCGGTTTTACCGAATTTAGTGCCATCGGCTTTGGTAATCAGCGGACAAGTAAGTGCAAAAGCTTCCCCACCCTCTTTGCGGCGGATCAGTTCGGTGCCGGTGGTGATGTTTCCCCATTGGTCGGAACCACCCATTTGCAGCTTGCAGCCTTTGGTACGGTACAGGTGCAGGAAGTCGGTTCCTTGTACCAGCTGGTACGAAAACTCGGTGAACGACATCCCTGTTTTTGCCTCTTCGCCCAGGCGCTTCTTCACGCTGTCCTTCGACATCATGTAATTTACCGTGATGTGCTTCCCGATGTCGCGGATAAAATCCAGGAAACTGTATTCATTCATCCAGTCGTAATTATTCACCAGCTCAGCAGCGTTAGGGGCATCCGACTCAAAGTCGAGGAAGCGGGCCAGTTGCCCTTTCAAGCAGGCCTCGTTATGGCGAAGGGTAGCCTCGTCGAGCAGGTTGCGTTCCTGCGATTTTCCCGAGGGATCGCCAATCATACCGGTAGCGCCACCTACCAGCGCGATGGGTTTGTGCCCGGCCAACTGAAAATGCTTCAACATCATCACGCCCACCAGGTGGCCAATATGCAGTGAGTCCGCAGTCGGGTCAATCCCGACATAGGCTGTAGTTATTTCTTTATCCAATTGTTCTTTTGTTCCCGGCATGATGTCATGGATCATGCCCCTCCAGCCAAGTTCGTCAACAAAATTCATGTGTTTCTATTTGAGTTAATTCAGATCCGGTTCCGGTTAAAATGGCCTTCTTCCCGCTGAAAAGCTTGAGCAGCAGGCCACCGCTTCCGGTAAGTTGCGGCAAAGATATAAATTACTTATTTCTAAGCCACCTTTTCCGTTTCATCGGAGCGGTTTTCCTTAAGCGGCAGACCGGCTTCATCCCAAAAATTTAAGAACGGCAGCAAGGTGGGCACCAGGCTTTTCAGCGGCTCATACACCCGCGAAGCTTCTTTGTCTTCCTGCGGGATCAAGTGCGAACGTTCGTCAACCCGGTCAAAAATAACCAGCAGAATACTTAGAATGACAGCTGTTTTCACAATCCCGAACAAGAGCCCGGCCAGGTGATTGATAAACCCCAGGGCCAGGGCCTGAGCAAGGTGGTCGAGTGCGTTGCCCAGAATATGAACAACCACAACAATCAGGATGAAGGTGATGAAAAACGCGATCAATCCCAAATGTTCCGGCTGATAATCAAACGTTTCGCGGATATACCCCGCTGTAAAGTGAGAAAAATGGATGGCACCCCACACCCCGAGTACCAGGGCAGCCAGCGATGCCAGCTCAACAATAAAACCCTTGCTAAAGCCGCGAAAGGCCGCGATAACGAGCAGGACGCCCAGAATAATGTCAATGTAATTCATATGTATGCAGCAACTTAAAATGTCTTTTCAAGATCCGGTACAGCCGGTTTTCAATCCTGCCCATCCTCGTGCTCCCCCGACCGCAAAAAGCCCGACTGAAATCGCTGTCCGGCTTACAACGAGTAAAAGTAAAAAATATTTCCCTCATCCATCGCCGGAACAGGGAAATCGCATTTAGGAATTAAATGCCATTCTTTCTATTAGAAGATATTAAACGGCTCTTTTTAGGTTGTCACCATCCCTCCGGCCACGCCATACCGTGGCCTTACACGCCGGATAAAATCCGAAACGCCCCAAGACGGGAAAGCCAGGTACGGTCACGACACGTCGTGACCAACATGCCATAGCCCGTGGATAGCCCATATTAACTTATCCTGCACCTACCGGAAATGCCTCATGCATTGGAAGCTTTTGAGGCACATGTGCATGGAAAGGGTGAACTATATTTTAAAAACGATTTCCCTGATCGCCGGAAGCAATTCTGCTTGCCATTTTGTGAAAATTTCAAAAATAGAAGCTGCCGTTTGTCCGAAAACATTAATTTCGTTGAATCTGAAAAAAAACAAAACACCGCCATGCCGATTATCAACTCGATCATTAACTGGGTAAATTTTAAGCGGATTTACGAAATCGACCTGTTCAAAAAACACCCTATTGACGCCCAGCGGGAAGTTCTTTTTGATCTCTTGAATGAAGCAAAAAATACAGAATGGGGAAAGAAATATGATTTTAAATCGATTACCCGCGAAGTAGAATTTAGGAACCGGCTCCCGGTACAGCGCTACGAAGATTTTGCCCCGGATATTGAACGGATGATGAAAGGCGAACGCAACCTGCTCTGGCCCGGCGAAATCAAGTGGTTTGCCAAATCATCGGGCACCACCAACGACAAAAGTAAATTCATTCCCGTCAGCAAGCAGTCGCTCGAAGATGTTCATTTCCGCGGCATCCGCGACGTGTTTGCCATTTACCTGAAGAACAATCCTGAATCGGGCGTATTGTTCGGTAAAACCCTCACGCTGGGCGGGAGCCACCAGGTGAGCAACTTCAACAACAACTCCTACTTTGGCGACCTGTCGGCCATCCTCATCGAGAACACCCCCTTCTGGTCGGAGTTTTACCGGACCCCGCCCGCCGAGGTGGCTCTGATTGGCGAATTTGAGGAAAAGGTGGAGAAAATTATTGCCCAGGCACGCAACGAGAATGTAACCTCACTGGCCGGTGTGCCTTCGTGGTACCTGGTCTTGTTGCGCCGGGTGCTCGAAGCCACCGGCAAGAACAACATTCTGGAGGTGTGGCCCAACCTGGAAGTGTTCATCCACGGGGGCATCAAGTTTGACCCTTACAAAGAGCAATATCAGAAACTGATCCCCTCGGAGCAGATGAACTACATGGAAACCTACAATGCTTCGGAAGGTTTTTTTGCCATTCAGGATAACCCCGACAGCGACGACATGTTACTAATGCTGGATTACGGCATCTATTACGAGTTTATCCCGATGGACCATTTTCACGAAGAAAACCCGCCGTGCCTGTCGCTCGACGAGGTGGAAACCGGCAAAAACTACGCGCTGGTAATCAGCACCAACGGAGGATTGTGGCGCTACCTGATTGGCGACACGGTACGCTTCACGTCGAAAAGGCCCTTCAAGCTAAAAATTACCGGGCGCACCAAACATTACATCAATGCCTTTGGCGAGGAACTGATTGTGGACAATGCCGAGGAGGCGCTGAACGTGGCCTGTCACCGCACCCATGCCACCATTCGCGATTACACAGCCGGCCCGGTGTTTATGGGCGAGAACCAAAAAGGCGCCCATCAGTGGATCATCGAATTTGACCAGGAACCGGATGATTTGGATCATTTTGTATCGGTACTGGACGGCACCCTGAAAACACTCAACTCGGATTATGAGGCCAAGCGCCACAAAAGCATCACCCTCGACCGGCCGGAGGTGATTGTTGCCCGCAAAGGGTTGTTTTATACCTGGATGAAACATCGCGGCAAGCTGGGCGGACAAAATAAAATCCCGCGTTTATCGAACGACCGGAAATACCTGGACGAATTGCTCGATCTTCAAAAAAGAATGTAAAGCATGGAGCCGGGGACACCGCAATCATTAAATTTGTACGTTAATTCAAACTAAAATATCAGACATGCACATAGCTGTTGCAGGAAACATTGGCGCCGGAAAGACCACCCTGACCGGACTTCTGGCCAAACATTACGGGTGGAAACCCCATTACGAAGACGTGGACGAAAACCCGTACCTGAATGATTTTTATGAAGATATGCAGCGCTGGTCGTTCAACCTGCAAATTTACTTTCTGAACAGTCGTTTTAACCAGGTGCTCAACATTCAGCGTTCGGGCGAAACAGTCATCCAGGACCGGACCATTTATGAAGATGCCGAGATTTTTGCGCCCAACCTGCACGCCATGGGGTTGATGTCAACACGCGATTTTCAGAATTACTCCAGCCTCTTCCAGCTGATGAGCAAGCTGGTAAAGGCTCCCGACCTGATGATTTACCTGCGGGCCAGCGTACCAACCCTGGTTAACCAAATCCAGCAGCGTGGCCGCGAATACGAAAATTCCATTCGCCTCGATTACCTGAAACAACTTAATGAACGCTACGAAGCCTGGATCAGTCGCTACAAGGCAGGCAAGCTACTGATCGTCAATGTCGATAAAATCGACATCACCAACAACCCCGAAGACCTGAGTAGTGTGATCGATAAAATTGACGCGCAGCTACACGGCCTGTTTTAGCCGCGCATTCGCTGTACTTCACCCAGCAATTGGGGCCAATCCGCATCCGGTATTTTGGCCCCGATTGTTTGAATGACCTTGCTGGCCAACAGCGAACCCAGCTTTCCGCAACTTGCCAGGTCGAAATTATTGGCCAGGCCATACAAAAAGCCCGAGGCGTAAACATCGCCAGCCCCGGTGGTGTCAATGCTGGTCACCTGAGGTGTTTCCACCCGGACAAACTCACTGCCCGAGCGTACCAACGAACCTTCCCGGCCAATTTTCACCACGGCAATTTCACATTCGCCGGCCAGTTGCGCCAAGGCCGCTGCCGGTTCCAGACCGGTGTATGCGCGGGCTTCCTCTTCATTGGCAAATACAATATCGACATAATCGGCGATCAGTTTTTTCAGAAAATCCAGGTTGGCCTCCACCACATTGAAGCTGGCCAGATCGAGCGATATCTTCAGCCCATGTTTTTTGGCCAGTTTTAGCAAGCCTTCAATCAGCTGGTGGTTAAAAACCAGGTAGCCTTCCACATGCAGATAATCGTAGGGCGCGAAAACAGTTTCCGGAAGATCGCCCACGGTCAACTCACTGGCGGCGCCCAGGTAGGTGCCAAAGGTGCGTTCCGAATCGGGGCTGATCAGGGTTGCCGCTTTTCCGGTTGGGATGGCGCTGTAAAACAAGTGTGGCGTGATGTGCAGTTTTTCGAATTCCGCCTTGAAAAAACGCCCCATCTCATCATCACTGATCTTTCCTACAAATCCGGTCAAACCGCCCAGTTGGGCAATGCCACGGATGGTGTTGGCCGCCGAGCCACCGGTTTCAAAACTACGGTCCAAACGGGCTGTCGAATTCAGGATCTGCTGCGACAGGGCAGCGTCCACCAGGGTCATGCTGCCTTTTGGCAGGTTAAATGAATCGAGCAACTGGTCGTTTTCCAGCTGAACCAACACATCCACCAGGGCGCTTCCAACGCCGACTATCTTTTTTTGATTGATTTCGTTGTTCATCCAATTTCCTTTTCGGGTGCATGCACTGCACGTTGTATCATTATTCCGGACAGACACTGGTACGTTTCATCGTAGCACTCATCGCTTTCCGGTTTCCGGCTGTAAAAATAATGAAATGTGGAACAGGAAGCAGTGCAACGCAGAGAATTCGTTTGCAAGTTAACCCACCTTCCCGCTACCATCCGCCTGACCACGGCATACCGTGGCCCTACGCACCGGATAAAACCCGAAATGCCGCAAACGGGAAAGCCAGCTACGGTCACGACATGTCGTGACTATCATGCCATCCCCCGGCTGACAGCCCAAATTAATCCATCCGGCATATCTGCCCATTGCCTAACTTGGGAAATCAGGGGTTACTTTCTTGTTCTACCGATATTACGTCCACAAAAGAACTGTCCGACATATTTTTCTCATAATAAAAAAACACCAAACCCCGGGCAAGCTTCCTTTCGAACTTTCACCCGGGGTTCGTTTTATAAACCGACAATACCCGCCAGTTAAATACCGCTAAAATCGATCTTATTGAACAGCAGCGAAGGTGTTTGCCAGCTCGACAGCAGATACGGGTCGTTTCCCACCTCGGCCAGGGCCATCCACAATTCCTTCATATTTCCACTGATGTTCATCTCCGAAACAGGCTGAACGACTTCGCCGTTTTCGACCAGGAAGCCATCTATCCCGTACGAAAAATCACCGGTCGAACCGTTCGTATTCCCGCCATTAAAGCCGGTCACCAGGATCCCGTTGTTCATAGCTTTGATCAGCCCCTCCAGATTGGTGCTCCCGGTTTCGAACACCAGGTTTGTGGTTTCACCCGAAGTGGGTGCCATGTTCAGCTTTTTACCATAGTAGGTATCGATGAAATAAGTACTCAGCACGCCCTTGTCAAAAACAACCCTTTTTTGGGCGGCCAGCCCTTCGTTGTCGAACAGCCGCGAGCCATGCCCGCCAACAATAAAAGGATCATCGGTCAGCATCAGCTTTTCGGAAGCCACCCGCTCACCAATCTTATCGATCAGGAAGGAGTTTTTCTGCTGAATACTGTAGCCATTCAAGGCATTGATCAGCGGGCTGAACAAGCGGCCCACCGCCCGGTTCTCCACAATCATGTTGTACTTGCCGGAACCGATCTTTGTCTGTCCGATCTTCTTCAGTGCACGGTCCAGGGCCGTGGCGCCAATCCCCGATTTCACCAGCTTATCAAATAAAATAGCCCGTTCCGACCAGCCTTCACTGGGACGGGCATCGCCGCCGTTCACCGACACCGATGCCGAAAGGCCAAAGGTGCTGCGTTCGCTGTCGCCACTGAAACCATTGCTGGTCACCATCACCACATTGTTGGTATAGTCCGAATAGCCGGCAGTCACCGAAATGATGCGGTCGTCCTTCTTCCAAACTTCATTTTCCACCTGAAAGGCCAGTTCCACCTTGGTGGCCGGGTCAAGCTGGTCGTATCCGCGATCCACTGTTTTCAGATCGGCCCCGTCGCCCTTATAGTACAAAGACGGCTCGGGCAGCGAGCGAAACGGGTCAGCCGACAAGTACCGGGTACCGGCAATCGCCTGCTCAATAAAGCGGGCCAACTCCGTCTGATCGAGCCGGTTGGTGCTGTGTGCCGAGTATTTGCCTTCGACATACAAGCGGATGGTCAGTCCGCTTTGGATGGCTTCCTTCAGCGTGTCGATTTTCTGCTCGCGTACATCCACCTGACTGCTTTTACTTTGCGCAATGGATATGGCCACCTGGTCGGCGCCGTGATCCAGGGCATGCTGTATGGCCCAGTTGGCCAGACTATATTTTTCTTCTTTTGTCATTTTGTTTCAATTTTCAAATCAATCATGAATTAGGCGCTCAGGCCGCCAACCGTTAACTTTTTCACCAACACGGTAGGTAAGCCGCAAGTTACCGGAACCGATTGGCCCGATTTACCGCAAGTCCAGGTGCCGTTGTCAATCAGGTAGTCGGTGGCACACATGGTGATGTCGGCCAGCGCCTGAGGCCCGTTGCCAATAATGTTGATATCCTTGATTGGCCGGGTCAGCTGTCCGTTTTCGATCAGGTAGCCCGACTTGACAAAGAAGGTGAAGTCGCCGGCGCCGATTTTCACTTCGCCGTTACTGAAATTATCAACATAAATACCGTTTTTCACGCTGGCAATGATATCGTCTTTGGTGTGAGGCCCGATTTCCATGTAGGTGGAACGCATGCGCGGCAGGGGCATGTGGCGGAACGACTGTCGGCGTCCGTTCCCGGTGGGAGCCACCTGGTAATAGTTGGCACTGATGCGGTCGTGGATATAGCTGTTCAGCACACCATCCTTCACCAGGTATGTTTTTTCGGAGGCAACCCCCTCGTCGTCCATATTCAAGGAGCCGCGGTTTCCCGGCAAGGTGCCGTCGTCCACAATGTTGACAAAACTTTCGGCCACCTTTTTACCCAGTTTATCCGCAAAAATGGACGTTCCCTTCCGGTTGAAGTCGGCCTCAAAGGTATGGCCGATCGCTTCGTGCAGCAGGATTCCCGAGCCGCCAGCCCCCATCACCACAGGCATTTCGCCCGCTTTAGGCTTGGTAGCCTCAAACAGAATGGCCGTCCGCTCAACAGCTTCCCTAGCCAACAGGTCAACCACCTCGTCGTTCAGAAACTCGAAGCCCATGCGGAACGAGCGGGAGGCATAGCCGTTTTCAATCTGCCCTTCTTTTTCCATGATACAAAAAGCGCCCATGCTGACCATCGGACGGTAATCAAAAGTGATGGTGCCCTCCGAGTTATAAAAAAGGATATACGACGTTTCATCGGTCAACGAGGCATTCACCTTGCTTACCCGTTCGTCCATCGCGAAGATTTTGTCATTTAATTGCTGGATGAAGGGAATTTTGTCGGGCACGCCCACCTCTTCCCAGTTTTTCTGAATGGCGTAATAATCCGGGCGGCTGGCCTCCGTCAAATCCGCAGCGCTGATATTTTTGGCGCCGCTGGCAATGTTGGCTGCCGTGTTGGCCGCCTTCAGCATGGCCTCGGGCGTAACGGTTTCCGAATAGGCAAAGCCCGTTTGGTCGCCTTTCAGCACACGGATACCCACCCCATAGTCGATATTGGAATAAGCCCGGTTTACCTGGCCGTCCTCCAAAGCCAGACTATTCTGAACCTTGTGCTCGAAGAACAGATCAGCATAGTCGCCTCCTTTGCTGAGTGCCGTAGCAATCACCCGTTGAAGGATTTGCGCGTTTACTTCAAAATGATCGAGGTAGGCTTGCAAGCCTGCCGACAGCGGGCTACCCTGACACGACTGGATAAAAGCCGGAAGGAGCATACTCCCGGCCACAGCAGTCCCGCTGGTTTTTAGAAAAACTCTTCGGTTAACGTTCATGTGTTCCTGATTAAGGGTTTCATTTGTATTTTCCTGCATTGGTTCCATTTTAACCCTTAAAATTACGGTTTACTGACGAAAATTTCAGCCATTTTTTTTGAAAGAACCGAAAAAAGAAATGGGTCCCGGGTTAGTACTCCCCCACGATAAGAAGTCACAAGCAGTTAAAGCTTCAGCGCCTAAAGGCACCTTGCCAAAAAAAGGGGCAGGATTCCGAAAAACAATATTATTTTTGAAAGACATTATTCCAACCCTACGGCCCGTCGAAATTATTTTTATACTTTTGAATCCATCACCCCCGTAATTACGTAGGCTTATCACGAAAAAACCGGATTCTATGTAAATTTTTTATTAACTTTTTACAGAATGATCGGTTTTTCTTTATATTTTCGCCAATCCAACCTATTTTTGCCATCAAATATTAAAAAATACACGTCATTAACTTATAATTTGTAACAACATGAAATCAAAACTCGAGTACATTTGGCTGGATGGCTCAGAGCCAACACAAGGGCTGAGAAGCAAAACAAAGATTGTAAAAGATTTTAGCGGAAACCTGGAAGACTGCCCCATGTGGTCGTTCGATGGTTCTTCAACAAATCAGGCCAAGGGTGGTTCTTCGGACTGTCTGTTGAAACCGGTTGCTATTTTTCCGGATCCTGACCGCACCAATGGCTATCTGGTGATGACCGAGGTTTTGAATGCCAACCATACTCCCCATTCATCCAACGCCCGCGCCACCATCGACGACGAAGACGAAGACTTCTGGTTCGGCTTCGAGCAGGAATATTTCATCTACGATCCGGAAACCAACATGCCGGTAGGCTTTCCTAAAAATGGCTATCCGAAACCACAAGGACCTTACTATTGCGGTGTAGGCGGTGACAAAGTTTACGGACGCGACATCGTGGAAGAACACCTGGATCTTTGCCTGGAAGCTGGCTTGAACATTGAAGGCATCAACGTGGAAGTAGCTTGCGGACAGTGGGAATACCAGATCTTCGCCAAAGGCGCACACAATGCCGGCGACCAAATTTGGGTAGCCCGTTACCTGCTGGAAAGAACAGCTGAAAAATATGGCTACATCATTGAGCTGCACCCAAAACCCCTGGGCCAGGATGTTGACTGGAACGGTTCGGGCATGCACGCCAACTTCTCCAACTCGGTACTGAGAACCTGCGGTTCAAAAGAAACGTACGAGAAAATTTGCGAAGCTTTCCGTCCGGTTGTGAAAGAACACATCGCCGTTTATGGTGCCTACAACGATCAACGTTTGACCGGCAAACACGAAACAGCCTCGATCCACGACTTCAGCTACGGCGTATCCGACCGCGGCGCCTCCATCCGTATCCCGGTTGCTACTGTTGAAAGTGGCTGGAAAGGCTGGCTGGAAGACCGTCGTCCGGCTTCAAACGCTGACCCATACAAAGTGGCTGCCCGTATCATCAAAACGGTTCACGGCGTCAAATAAGCATTCCATTGCACAACATAGAAAAAGCTGTCCGAAAGGACGGCTTTTTTACTTTCTGCCAAACCGGGAACCACAGATTCGTCCTATCCGGGAAAGCATCCTCCTGTTAATTTGCTATTTTTGCAGGCTGCAGCCGAAGACTTAATGACCGCCACGGATATCCTTCAACAGAACGGAATCCGGGAACGGCTGGTTGTTCGAAGAACCTATGAATCATTCTGCATGAAAAAGATAAAAATAAACCGGTCGCTGTTTGCCGAGACGTCGCACTCACCCGCACTGGCAGATATGGTGGGCGAAGATCAGCTCGACCAGGTGATTGATTTTTGCTTTATCGCCAACCCCTACTACCCCACCCGGGCCATGGTGCGCGAACTGGCCCGAAAAATGCCGGAGGCCATCAAAGCCTACCCGTCGAGCAACCCGCGCCTGGCCCAACAGGAATTGGCTGCCGTGCTAAAGGTTAACCCCGACCACCTGATTCTTGGCAACGGCGCCACCGAACTGATCACCCTGGTAGAGCAGGAGCTGATCGATCAGATCGCCATTCCCGTCCCTACCTTCAGCGAATACCTGGAGAAATTACGGGATTCGGGCGCAGCACACCTGTACCAGCTGCCGACGGAAACGGACTATCGCCTGGACTTAATGCATTTTGGCGATTGGATCGACCAGCGCAACCTGACTGCCGCCCTGGTCATCAATCCGGGAAACCCCACGGGGCAGTTCATCCCGCGCCACGACATGCTGGCCTTCCTGAAACGAATGGGGCACCTGCAACTAATCGTGGTGGACGAGTCGTTCATCGACTTCGCCGGGGAAGAACAAGCCAGCCTGATGCCCTTCGTCGCCGACTTCCCCAACCTGCTTATCGTTCGCAGCATGAGCAAACATTGCGGCGTGCCGGGCTTACGGCTCGGCTACTGCTGCACGGCCAATACCGGCTACTTAACCCGCATCCGCCGCCTGCTGCCGGTGTGGAACATCAACACCCTGGCCGAGCTTTTTCTTTCGATGCTGAAAAAAACCGACGAAGCTTATCAAAAATCCGTGCGGCGCATTGTCCGCGATATCCGGTATTTATACCGAAATCTCAAAAACATTCCCGGGTACAAGGTTTATCCCACCGGGAGCAATTTTATTTTATTGAAGATCGAGAACGGCCTGACTGCTCAGGAACTGCAATACCGCTTGCTGGAAGGCTACGGTGTATATGTGCGCGACTGCTCCAACAAGGTTGGGCTGGACCAGTTTCACATCCGGGTAGCCTCGCAGGGCCGAAAAAATGACCAGCGCCTGATTGACGCGCTGAACAGCTGCCGCGGACATTTGGAAGGATGAATGATGAATGTCGAAGGATGAATGGGGCGCGTTGCACCGAAAAATGGGACGCAGATGACGCGGACATTTGGAAGGATGAATGTTGAATGTCGAATGATGAATGAGGAGCTTCAAGCTGGCGTCATTGCGAATGAAGCGCAGCGGAATGAAGCAATCTGCAATGACCAATGAAATTAGACGCGGATGATGCGGATTTATTTTGATCGTTATGATTTAAAACTAGCCGCTGGAAACTGGCAACTGGCTGCTGAAAACTGATAACTGAAAACTGGCAACTGAAAACTCCCATTGAAGCCGGGTCACGAAGGGATCGAACCATTCATCACCCCCAATCGAATTGGGGGGACGGCGCAAAATAATAGCGCTCCCACAACCCCGAAGCGGGTTGAACCATCCGGAAACGATTGAACTCCTTCAGAGTTCCGGGAAAAAACGTTCTCGTCTGCCGCCAGTACCACTGGCGGTGATGAACTTGTAACTCCTTCGGAGTAGGGTTCACACCACAAAACTCCCCCGGATTTCTATAGGCCGCACCGCAAAAAAATGCGACACCAAAGCAACAGATTCCAATGCCGGGTCCTACTGCTAAGGCTCCGGATCGAAGCGAGTGCGGGGGCCGTCAAAACGCCCGGCCGAGGGTTCGTTTTGACAAGATTTTTGCTTCCTTTTCATCGACTGGAAAAGGAAGGGCCCGTCCGGCCAGAGGACAAAAGAAATGGGACACAGACCTTTGGAATGATGAATGATGAATGGGGTGCTTCAAACCGGCGTCATTGCGAATGAAGCGTAGCGGAATGAAGCAATCTGCAATGACGAATGAAATTAGACACAGACATTTGGAAGGATGAATGATGAATGTCGAATGATGAATGGGGTGCTTCAAGCAGGCGTCATTGCGAATGAAGCGCAGCGGAATGAAGCAATCTGCAATGACGAATGAAATTAGACGCAGACCTTTGGAAGGATGAATGATGAATGTCGAAGGATGAATGTCGAATGATGAATGGGGCACTTCAAGCAGGCGTCATTGCAACTGGCGGCTGAAAACTGAAAACCGAAAACTGGCAACTGAAAACTCCCATTGAAGCCGGATCACGAAGGGGATCGAACCATTCATCACCCCCAATCGAATTGGGGGGACGGCGCAAAATAAAAGCGCTCCCACAACCCCGAAGCGGGTTGAACTGATCGGGAATCGTTAATCAATAATCGAAAATATTTCAGCCGGAAACATACGATGGGGCCTTGCCCCAAACCCCAATCCCTTTTTTGTCTTGACACCAAAAAGGAATCAAAAAAAGTCAAGGCTCATTTTTATCTTCACTCCTCCATCTTCCTGA
>NZ_JAPAAF010000018.1 GCF_025907915.1 Gaoshiqia sediminis | reverse complement strand
GGCTTTGGTGATTTTGAAGCGGTCGTCGATGCGGCGTCCAACCACCCACACAACCTGCTTGCCGCTGTAGAGTATCCAGGTGGCTTCTTTCTCGGGAATCGATAGTTTTTCGTCGATAAAAAAGTCGCTTAGCTTTTTCAGGCCGGTCATGCCCAGCGGGGAGAAATATTCGCCCTGCTCCCACTTTTTCAGGATGAGCGGGAATTGCAGGCGGTCAAAATCGAGGTCGGCCACCTTCGGGTCGGTCGAAAACCGGAAGGCCGGGCTTTTGGCCAGAATTTCAAAGGTGAGCGGAATGGGCTCGCTGATTTCCAGGCAATCCTCCTCAATATAATAGCGGGACTCCATCGGGGCACTTAACCCGGTCAGGATCAGGTCGCCGCGATCTTTCACCAGGCGATGGGTTTTGCTGAAAAAGCTTTTCCCGGAATCACCCGTCAGGACATCCGCAATTTCCTGAACCTGTTCAACATTAAAACCGTAGGGATGAAAAAGCTCGAACAACAAGCTCAATTGGGGATACAGCGTTTTCAACTTCTCTACCGGGAACCGGACCAGCCCGTCTTCTTCCCGGGCCACCGCTTGCAGGATTTCATCCAGTTTTTGCTGGTAAACCTCGCGGGTATCTTTCAGGATAGCGGCAGTTCTGGCGGCATTTCGCCGGAAGGCCGGGTTCAGCTGCTCAAATTGGGGGATCAGCTGGTGGCGGATGATGTTCCGCTGATACAGTAGCTCGTCGTTGCTCGAATCGTTTTTATAGTCGATGTGTCGGGCAGCGGCATATTCGAGGATTTGCTGGCGGCTGGCAAACAGCAACGGGCGCACTACACTGCCGTTTTTTGCCTGGATGCCGGTGAGCCCGCGAATGCCGGTCCCCCGGCTCAGGTTGATCAGCATAGTCTCAATCAGATCGTCCTGGTGATGGGCCGTGGCCACATAATCAAATGAAAGTTCATCCAGCAACTGATGGAACCAATCGTAACGCAGCTGCCGGGCAGCCATTTCGATGGAAACCCCTTCCTGGTCGGCATATTCGCGGGTGTCGAAATGTTTCACGTACAACTCCAGTCCGTGTTCGCCGCAGTAATCGCGAAGGAAGACCTCCTCACTGTCCGACTCCACGCCACGCAGACGGAAATTGCAGTGCGCCACCACAAAATCGAAACCCGCCTGTTGGAACAACGCGAGCATGACCATAGAATCGGCACCGCCACTGACGGCCAGTACCACCTTATCGGTTGGCACGAGCAGGTTTTCATCCCGGATGTATGATTGAAAAGCTTCGAGCATTTAGTTGGCAACTACTTTTTGTGCAATGCGAATGATCACTTCTACGGCCTTTTTCATGGAGCTGACCGGCACATATTCGTACGGTCCGTGAAAATTGTGACCGCCTGCAAAAATATTGGGGCATGGCAGACCCATAAACGAGAGCCGCGCGCCATCGGTACCTCCGCGAATGGCCCGGATAATCGGCTCCACGCCCACCTCGCACATGGCTTCTTCAGCCAGGTCAACCACATGCTTCACCGGCTCCACCTTTTCGCGCATGTTGTAATACTGGTCTTCCATGTCGAGCTGAACGGTGCTGTCGCCAAACTCGTCATTCAGAAACAGGCAGGCCTGGGTCAGCATTTCTTTACGCGAGTTGAAAAGTTTGCGGTCGTGGTCGCGAATGATGTAGGTCATCACCGTCTTTTCCACCCGCCCTTCAAACGACAGCAGGTGAAAGAAACCTTCGTACTTTTCGGTATGCTCGGGGCGTTGCTGGGGCGGCAGCAGGCTATCCAGCTTCTGCCCCACGTGGATAGCGTTGATCATCTTATTTTTGGCGGCGCCGGGGTGAACGCTACGTCCCTGGATGGTAATGGTGGCCATCGCTGCGTTGAAGTTTTCATACTCCAGCTCGCCCACTTCCCCGCCATCGAGCGTGTAGGCGAACTCAGCGCCAAACCTGGCCACATCGAAATGATCGGCGCCCTTGCCAATTTCCTCGTCGGGCGTAAATCCGATGCGAATCTTGCCGTGCTTGATCTCCGGGTGAGCAATCAGGTATTCCATAGCGGTAACTATTTCAGCCAAACCAGCTTTATCGTCGGCGCCCAACAAGGTATTGCCGTCAGTAGTGATGATTTCCTGACCGATATATTTTCCCAACTCGGGAAATTGGTCAGGCGAAAGGGCCACTTTCTCATTCAGCTGAATGGCGCCTCCTTCATACAAACGAATAATCGGTTTGACATTCTCGCCCGAAAAATCGGGACTGGTATCCATGTGCGCGATAAACCCGATTACCGGCGCCGGACTGTCGGTATTGGCCGGCAAGGTGGCCGTTACGTATCCATTGTTGTCTTTTTCAACTTCCTGCAAGCCAATTTGCTTGAGTTCTTCCACCAACTGATCGGCAAAAACCAGTTGCCGTCCGGTGCTCGGGAAAGTCTTGCTTTTGGGGTCGGAAGTGGTGTATTCTTTGGCGTACCGGATAAACCGTTCAACTACTTTTTCCATCATTTTATATATCGTCTGAATTAAATTTAAAACCAACGCGTTTGCCTGTTTGCATTTTGGAATAACTGATTTCCTCGCGCATTTGTTCCACCGAAGCAATTTTCACCTGGTCGTACGGAGGCACCAGCAGGTCGAACTCAATGGCATAACGGATGGCAGTATCGAGAATTTGCTTGATGACGTCTTTTGAAATGATATCCTTTTCAAAATCTTTCACCAACTCGCCCGACTGCCGTTTTCCTTCCACAAAGAAATGGTTCTCGCGGTTGATAAACATCCGGGCAATCAGGTAGCCCAGGTCCTGCATCCGGTTGTATTTAAACGAGTCGGACAGAAAATTGTAAATATGAATGATCCCGCAATACGAGTTCATCGGTTCCTTTTTGATGTAGTCCACCTTCCAAACCGGATGCTCTCGGTTGAACACGAACACGTTGGAGTGCATACTGAACAGCAACATGTCGGCAGCCAGCCGGAACTCGGCTTCAAAAGGGCCTTTTTCGTGAAAGGTAGGCAACGCGTCATCGTGGATACGCCCTTTCAGTGCCGTGTGGTATTCGTCAACCAACTCTTTCAGGGCCTCTTTCAACAGGTTAAAAGCTGCCAGCGTGTTTTGATAAACCATTTGCTTAACGTTGGATTTCAGCATGATATCCTCCAGATGGTTCGGTTTCTTAACAGAAGCATTCATACGTCTGATTTAAATAAGTAACTAACATTCAAAAAAAGGAGAACAATCAGGATGCGCTGCCGCACAACCAATCGTTCGATCTGCTGTAAAAATAAGAAAAGCAGCCAACATGGACTGCTTTTCGTTGCTATGAATAATTGTGTTAATAAGCAAGCGCAAACAAAACCCGGCGGTTGGAAGGTTTTCCCGAGTATATGCAAGTACCTTCTTCCATCTCGCCGTCAAACGGAAGGCAGCGAATAGTGGCTTTGGTTTCTTCTTTGATCCGTTGTTCGGTTTCGGAAGAGCCGTCCCAATGGGCCAATACAAAACCGCCTTTGTTTTTCAATACTTCTTTGAATTCGTCGTACGAATCTACTTTGGTCGTATTTGCCGTCCTGAAATCGAAAGCCTTTTGGTAAATGTTTTTCTGAATCTCATCCAACAAATCGGCCACATATTGGTCGATATTTTCAAGTTGGGCCACTTCTTTGGTGAGCGTATCGCGGCGGGCAACTTCCACAGTCCCGTTTTCGAGGTCGCGCGGGCCTAAAGCCAACCGCACCGGGACGCCTTTCAGTTCGTATTCGGCAAATTTCCAGCCTGGCTTTTTATTATCGGAATTATCGTATTTTACACTGATGCCCCGGGCTTTCAGCTTGGCAACCACTTCGGCAACCTTGGCGTCAATCGTGGCCAACTGTTCTTCGCTGCGGTAAATCGGCACAATCACGACTTGGTAAGGCGCCAATTTTGGCGGAAGCACCAAGCCATTATCGTCAGAATGAGCCATAATCAAAGCGCCCAGCAAGCGGGTAGAAACGCCCCAGCTGGTAGCCCAAACAAAATCTTCCTTGCCTTCTTTGGTTGCAAAACGCACGTCAAAAGCTTTGGCAAAATTTTGCCCTAAGAAATGCGAAGTGCCCGACTGCAGCGCTTTTCCGTCCTGCATCAAGGCTTCAATGGTGTAAGTTTCGAGGGCGCCGGCAAAACGCTCATTGGCCGACTTGGCCCCTTTGATGACCGGAACAGCCATGAAATTTTCAGCAAAATCGGCATACACGTTAATCATGCGTTCGGTTTCTTCCATCGCTTCGACCATGGTAGCGTGAGCGGTGTGACCTTCCTGCCACAAAAACTCGGCCGTACGCAAAAACAAACGGGTACGCATTTCCCAACGAACCACATTGGCCCATTGGTTACAAAGAATAGGCAGGTCGCGATAGGATTGAATCCAGTTTTTATAGGTATTCCAGATAATTGTTTCCGAAGTTGGCCGGACAATCAGTTCCTCCTCCAGTTTGGCATCGGGATCAACCACAACACCTTTCCCGTCCGGGCTGTTTTTTAAGCGGTAATGGGTAACAACGGCACACTCTTTGGCAAAGCCTTCTACGTGGTCGGCTTCCTTGCTCAAAAACGATTTGGGAATGAAAAGCGGGAAATAGGCATTCACATGGCCGGTTTCCTTGAACATACGGTCCAATTCGGCCTGCATTTTTTCCCAAATGGCATAGCCGTAGGGCTTAATCACCATACAGCCGCGAACAGCTGAATTCTCGGCCAAATCAGCCTTTACCACCAGGTCGTTGTACCATTGCGAGTAATTTTCACTTCTCGAAGTTAATTCTTTCGCCATCTCTTTTGTTTTGGTATGGTATTTGCTTCTTTTGTATTGATTTTTGAAGCTACAAAGTAAATAAATTTATTCATAAAAGACACAGGAGGTTTAGTCATGAAATCAAAAGTTACCATCATCTCGGCATTGGCACTTTTACTGGGTGCCTGCACAACCGGGACATACGTAACAGACAGGTACGATGATATCTACTTTACGCCCGGTGATGTTCCGCCTCCGGTTGTTGCCCCTCGTGCTACAGTTGATCGTTCGGCACAAAGCCCGGGTTCAAACCAAATGATTATCAGCGAATACGACGAAAGCACCGAAGACACAAACACCCTGAAAAACTATGTTTTCGAGAGTGACGATCCTTCGGCTGACGCCCATTTGTATGATATGGAAGGCATGGAGTTGGTCGAATCGGATACACTGATGTATGAAAACGACGGTGACATCAACTATGTGATCAACAACTACTACGATGCGGACGATATCGACTTTGCCTACCGGATCAACCGGTTCCACCGTTTCGGATACTACGATCCGTTCTACTGGGACAGCTGGTATTACGATCCGTTTTATTCCCCGTACTATTCGTGGGGCTACTATGGTTATTACAGCCCGTGGTATTATAGCTCCTGGTACAGTCCGTACTTCAGTTTCGGACTTAGCTGGCATTATCCGTACAGCTATTGGGGAAGTTCATATTACTGGGGAAGCCCGTATTACTATTCATACTGGCCGCACAACCACTATGGCTATTACAACAGCGATGATTTTCACTACGGACATCGCCGCTCGTCATACGGTAATGTTGTGAACAGCAGCTATGGCAGCCGAAACGGAAACAATACCGCCGTTTCGCGTTCGTCGATCTCCACCAGACAGCCGTCAACCGGCGTAGCACAAACATCGGGCAGCGCGCGCAGAACATCGGTGGGCACATCAACCAGTTCGGCAACCACCCGAAGTGCAACTGTTTTGGAAAAACGTCGTAAAACTTCGCCAACAGCTGTTAGCACCACCGGACGAAGAAGTGTTTCCTCAACCGGAACAACCACGGGAACCCGATCGGCAACAGCAACGCAGGGACGCACGCAAACCCCGGTTGTCCGCTCAACCACAAGCAGCACAACGGAAAGAAGGGCCGTTTCAACATCAACAAACACGGGGGTTCGCTACCAAACCCAGCCGACCCAACGCAACGGATACACGCCAAGCTACAGCAAACCGCGCACGGTAACCCGTTCAACCTATAACAACAGTTACAATTCGTCAGGTTCTTCATACAGCAAACCTGCGACAACGACCAGACCAAGCGGTACGACCAACCGTAGCACTTACCGTTCGGGATCTTCGTACAACACAGGGTCGAGCAAAAGTGTACAAACCAGAACATACACCGCTCCAACCCGAAGCAGCAGTAGCTACAGTGCGCCCAGCAGCAGCGGAAGTTCACGAAGCTACAGCACGCCCAGCAGCAGTGGCAGTAGCCGTTCATCGGGTAGCAGCTCGTCGGGAAGCAGTTCACGTAGCAGCGGAAGCGGACGCAGATAATGAAATAGCTTATTCACCAGCTATAGGAATGTTTAACTTAACAGATCAACAGCCATGAAAAAGATTCAATATATTATCGTTCTACTATTCATCAGCACAACGGTATTCGGTCAGAATATGGTAGATGCGCTGCGTCTTTCCGACTACCGGCTGCAAGGGACTGCCCGCGCCACAGCCATGGGGAATGCCTTTGGCGCACTGGGAGGCGATTTTACCTCGGCCAGTATTAACCCGGCCGGAATCGGCCTTTACCGCAGCAGCGAGTTTGTGGTAACGCCCATGTTCGGTAAAACCGACGTGGATGGTTCCTACCTGGGCCGTACCATGGCCGAATCAAAATACAACATCAGCATCCCGAACCTGGGCTATGTGGCCAACTTCAACTCAAACCCAAATAGCACGAGCGGATTGGTTAGCGTCAGCTTTGGAGTCGGTTACAACCGGTTGAATAACTATAACGTGGAAAAATTGGTAGAAGGTCATAATGCTACTTCATCCCTATTGGATCTATTTACGCTGAATGCTGATGGTTATGCACCATCGCAACTGGATGCTTATTACGAACAAATGGCAGCTTATGATAACGCAACTGGTATTGGTACCGATCTGATTTACAGCGACGAAAGCAATGTTTATGCCCATGATATGCAACGGTATCCCTATACCGATGATTTTACCAACTACGAGCACAGCCAACGCAAAACCTTTTCGCAACGTGGAAGCGTAGATGAATTTGTTCTTTCGCTTGCCGCCAACTTCAACCACAAGTTTTACCTGGGGGCAACCGTTGGTATCCACGATGTTTATTTCAAAGAAAACACCAGCTTGTATGAATACGATATCAATTATGGCGGAACACAACTGGACACGTATCTGAATGATTATGCTTTCAATACGTATTTGCGAACTACCGGGACCGGATTCAACCTTAAACTCGGCGCTATTTTCAAACCCATCGATGCGCTTCGTTTAGGAGTTGCTTTCCACTCACCTACCTTCTACGATTTGCACGATGCTTATGACAATTCGATGGAATCCTACATTACTTATGCTGACGGCTCAGAATATTACCAAGCCTATTCACCTTATGGCGATTACGATTATAAGCTGGAGACCCCGATGAAGGCCATTTTCAGTGCAGCATACGTGATTGGCAAAGCCGGATTGATTAGCGTGGATTATGAATACGTGGATTATTCGACCATGAAATTGAGGGATGGCGGAGATGGTTACGACTTCTTCGATGAAAACCAGGATATGGAAGAAGCCTACAAAGCTGTCGGCAATTTGCACGTGGGCGCAGAATACCGGGTTACCAGCAACTTCAGCCTGCGCGGTGGCTATGAACATTATCCCAGCGCATTTAACAAAAACGCATTCGGTAGTTTCCAGCCCAACAGCGACGCCAGTACTTCAACTTATTCGGCCGGTTTTGGCTGGAAAATGAATGGCTTTTTTGTTGACATGGCCTATAAGCACAGCAGCAACGACAATAATTTAAACTTGTATGACGTACCTGCATCGGTAGCCAGTCCGTTGGCCAAATTTGAGACGATGAACGATTACATCACATTAACTTTTGGATTTAGGTTTTAAATATTCGAAGAAACGACCAGAAGGCAACCACCCTTGCACATTTTAGCAAAAAACAGATACGGAAGCAATCTTTAAAAAGGTTGCTTTCTTTGTAAGCACCGGATTTTTTTTCAACAATTGACAAATAATTGTTCATAAAATATTGCCCGTACCCGCTTTCTGAAAAAACGAATTGACGTAACTTGTGTAAGGATTCATATCAAACAGATGGATAACTTCAAACAGATAGATTATAAGAGGTCGCTGGAGATTTTTAAAAAGGCGGAACTGACCGGAAGACGGCTGAAACTGGGGGATTTTAAAACCTCTAAATGGCTGCAGAAGGAAAACATCAGCCTGGAGGCCGTCAAAGGAATTTCGCAACAGTATCCTGATCTTCGGATTTGTATCATTGGTGAAGGAGAGGCCGAAGGTTTCTACATTTATTCCCAAAAACAAGAAACTTGTCTTAAATTTGAGGCTGCATTAATAGAAATGAAATAGCCTTACCGTATGCTAACAGATCCCATAGCCCAAGGAATCCACGATTATCATTTCAAACGGGAAAACACTCCGGTGTTGATTCATGCTGAGGGCTTTGATACCGATGAAGTTTTGCCATCGTATTTCTTTCGTTCGTATCACGACATGCCTGTTTTGGAAAAAAGTGCGCTGCAATTGGCCAGGGGTACCGTATTGGACGTGGGCGCCTGCGCCGGATGCCATTCAGTTTATCTGCAAGAAAAAGGATTTGAGGTTTACTCGCTCGAACGTTCGCAAGTAAGTTGCCAGGTACTGAACAACCGCCAACTGAAGCATGTCATCCATTCCGATCTGTTCCAATACAACGAAAGACAATTTGATACCCTCTTGTTGCTGATGAACGGAACCGGCATTGCCGGAACCCTCAGCAAGCTGGATGCATTTTTGCAGCACCTGCAATCACTGCTTGTCCCGGGTGGCCAAATCCTGATTGATTCATCCGATCTGGTTTACCTTTACATGGACGAAGATGGCTCGGCCCAACTCGATCTGAATGCAGACCATTACTATGGCGAATTGATCTACCAAACCGAATATAAAAAGCAAAAAGGCCAACCGTTCCCTTGGTTGTATGTTGACCCGGATACGTTGGCTGAAAAAGCGATTCAAAATAAATTGAAAGTTGACCGGCTGATCAAAGGCGAACACTTTGACTACCTGGCCATCCTAAAACACCAATAATAAATGAAAGCAGTTACCTACAGAAAACTTACCGCAGAAGAAATACAGGCCCTGGCAGCCAATAACTGCAGTTCCGAAAATTGGGAAACCATTCTTGTTACCGACGAATTTAATCCCGCCCGTTTCATTAGCAGCCGTTTCAGCGGTCAGGTCAGCCTCGGCCCGCAAACCGGTCAAATCAGCTTATTTGGCGGGGTAAAAAAGGACTGTGGCATTTACTATGCGCACATCCACAATTGCAGCATTGGCACAGATGTATACATCAACCACATCAAAAACTACATTGCCAACTATCGCATTGAAGACCATGTCATTATCGACAACACGGATATTTGTGCCGTAGAAGGCACTTGCTCCTTTGGCAATGGCTTTAAGGTTGAAGTATTGGATGAAACGGGCGGTCGGAAGGTGGCCATTTACGACAAGTTATCGGCCCACCTGGCCTACATCATGGCTTTCTACAAGCACCGGCACTCAACCATCCAAAAATTGGAAGAACTGATACAAGACTATACCGAAAAAATCAAATCGGCACAGGGAGTTATTGGCGAACACACCCAAATCTTCAATTGCCGTGAAATCCGTAATGTGAAGATAGGCCCCTACACCGAAATCAGCGGAGCAAGCACCCTGAAAAACGGATCATTAAACAGCACCCGGGAAGCTCCTGTAAAAATCGGACCCGAAGCTATTTTGAAAAACTTCATCGTATCATCCGGCTCGGAAGTGTCAGACGGGGCCATTGTGTCCAACTGTTTTATCGGCCAGGGATGTGTACTCAGCTCGCAATATTCGGCACAAAACTCGTTGTTTTTTGCCAACTGCCAGGGATTTCACGGTGAGGCCTGTGCTGTATTTGCCGGCCCCTACACCGTCACCCACCACAAATCGACCTTGCTGATTGCCGGGATGTTCTCGTTTTGCAACGCGGGCAGCGGCTCCAACCAGAGTAACCACATGTACAAACTGGGGCCGATCCACCACGGCATTGTCGAGCGCGGGTCAAAAACCACCAGCGACTCCTATCTGCTGTGGCCAGCCAAAATTGGCGCTTTCACCTTGGTGATGGGCCGTCACTATAAAAATTCGGACACCTCGAACATGCCGTTTTCTTATTTAATTGAAAACAAAGATGAAAGCTGGCTGGCTCCCGGTGTTAACCTGAAAAGCGTGGGTACGATCCGTGATGTGATGAAGTGGCCTCGCCGCGACCGACGCACCGATCCCAATAAAATGGACTGCATCAACTTCAACTTGCTCAGCCCGTTCACCATCCGGAAAATGGCCAATGCCATCGAAATCCTTCACCAAATCAAGCAAATTTCGGGCGAAACCACCGAGGTATTTTCGTACAACAACACCAAAATCAGGCAGGATGCCCTAAAACGGGGGCTGACCCTGTACCACATGGCCATCATGAAATTCATCGGCAACTCCATCATCACCCGGCTGAACAAGTGCCAACTCCATTCGCCTGAAAATGTCTCGGATTGCCTGAAAGCACAAAGCCAAACCGGCCAGGGCGACTGGATTGACCTGGCAGGCCTGATTGCGCCAAAAACCGAGATCATCCGGTTACTTACGCTGGTTGAAGAGGGAAAAATTGACAAGCTCGAAGATATCGAGCGGTTTTTCAATGAATTACATGCCCATTATTACGAATATGAGTGGAACTGGACGGCTGACTTTATCAGTTCGTACCTGAAAAAACCAGTTACCGAATTTACCGTTGACGAACTGATTGCCATTATAAATGAATGGCGCGAAAGTGTGGTACAGATTGACCGCATGCTTTACGAAGACGCCAAGAAGGAGTTCCGCATGGATGCCATGACCGGTTTTGGTATCGACGGTGACCAACGAATCAAACAACTCGACTTTGAAAAGGTGAGAGGTCGCTTTGAGGACAACGATTTTGTAAAAGAAATCCTGAACCATATCGAACGGAAAACAGACCTGGGTAGCCGGGTCATTCAGCAATTACAAGAATCACAAAAAACAGAAGCAATATGAGACTGATCATACAAAACAATTACCAGGAATTGTCGAAATGGACGGCCAATTACATTGCCCGGAAAATTCAGCTGGCCAATCCAACCGAAGAAAAACCCTTCCTTCTGGGTCTGCCCACCGGCTCATCCCCACTCGGAGTTTACCGCGAGTTGATCAACCTTAACCAAGAGGGGCTTGTTAGTTTCAAGCACGTGATCACCTTCAACATGGATGAATACGTGGGAATCCCCAAAGATCACCCGCAGAGTTACCACACATTTATGTGGGAAAACTTTCTCAGCCACATCGATATTCAACCGGAGAATGTCAATATACTGAACGGTAACCCGGCAGATTTGAAAGAAGAATGTGCCCGTTACGAACAAAAAATGAAAGACCTGGGCGGGATAGACCTGTTTCTGGGCGGCATTGGTCCCGACGGACATATTGCCTTCAATGAGCCGGGATCGTCACTGGCCTCGCGCACCCGCGATAAAGAACTGAATTACGACACGATTGTGGCCAACTCCCGCTTTTTCAACAACGATGTGAACCAGGTACCCAAACTGGCCCTAACAGTTGGCGTGGCTACCATCCTAGATGCCAAAGAAGTGGTCATCATCGTTAACGGACTGGGCAAAGCCCGTGCCCTGAAACATGCCGTGGAAGAAGGTGTGAACCACATGTGGACCATCAGCGCCCTGCAACTGCACCCGCGTGGCATGATTGTATGCGACGAACATGCCACCTACGAGTTGAAAGTAGGTACCTACAAACATTTCAAATCGATTGAAGAAAACAACCTGGATGCCGGAAATCTCCTGAACACCGATTTGATCTGGTAAAAATTGCCTGTGAAGCCCGTCGTTTTCCTGCACGAAAACTTCGTATAATTAAAAAGCCACCATCCGAAAGGACAGTGGCTTTTGCTTTATGCGAAAATGGTTTTTTATTCTTCCGAACCGAAATTCATGGCTGCATGACGCTTGTACGAAGCATAACGCCATTTGGCATTTTCTTCGGACGCGGCGAACAGTTCGGCAGCTTGTTCCGGGAACGACTTCTTCAGGGAAGTATAGCGTACTTCACCGTTCAGGAATTCCTGGAATTTGCTCCAATCAGGTTCTTTTGAATCCAATTCAAACGGATTTTTGCCTTCGGCTTCCAACAATGGGTTGTAACGGAACAATGACCAGTAACCGGATTCCACAGCACGTTTTTCTTCGTCCTGCGATTTACCCATGCTGGCGCGCAAACCGTGGTTGATACATGGCGAGTAGGCAATGATCAATGACGGGCCGGGATATGCTTCGGCTTCGCGCAGGGCTTTCAGGTATTGAGCTTGGTTTGCGCCCATAGCCACCTGGGCTACATACACATAACCATATGTCATGGCCATCAGACCCAAATCCTTCTTACGGATCTTTTTACCCGAAGAAGCAAATTTGGCCACAGCGCCCACCGGAGTCGATTTGGAAGCCTGACCACCAGTGTTCGAGTAAACTTCGGTATCCATTACCAGTACGTTTACATCTTCGCCAGAAGCCAAAACGTGATCCAAACCTCCGTAACCGATGTCGTAAGCCCAACCGTCGCCACCAAAAATCCACACGGATTTTTTCACCAGGTATTTTTTCAGGCTCAGGATGTCTTTGGCATATTGGCCATCTTTTCCTTCCAGAACGGCCAGTACGTTGGCAGAAGCAGCCTTCGAAGCTTCGGCATTGTCTTTACCTTCAATCCAGGCGGTAAACGCTTCTTTTTCAGCATCACTGATTCCATTTTGCAATTCAGCTTTCATAATGGCTTCAATGCGGTCGCGTTGAGCATTCACACCTTCGGCCATACCGAAACCGTATTCAGCGTTGTCTTCGAACAATGAGTTGGCCCAAGCCGGTCCTTGTCCGCTTTCTTTATGCTTGCAGTACGGAGTTGCAGGAGCTGAACCACCATAGATGGACGAACAGCCAGTAGCATTGGCCACCATCATGCGTTCGCCGTAAAGCTGGGTAATCAGTTTTACATACGGAGTTTCACCGCAACCGGCACAAGCGCCCGAGAACTCAAACAAAGGCTGTGCAAACTGCGAGTTTTTCACCGACTTGAATTTGTCAACAACAGCTTCTTTGTAAGTCACATTTTTATCCATATAATCCCAGCGGGCAACTTCAGCTTCCTGAGAACCCAGAGATTTCATGACCAGCGCCTTTTCTTTCGACGGACAAACATCGGCACAGTTACCGCAACCGGTACAGTCGAGTACCGAAACCTGGATACGGAATGACAGGTCGGGGAATTGTTTAGTCGGAGTAGCTACGCGGGTTTCTGTTCCTTCGGGAGCGTTTGCTTTTTCGGCTTCGGTCAACAGGAACGGACGGATAGCAGCATGAGGACAAACGTATGCACACTGGTTACACTGGATACAGTTGTCTGCTTGCCATTCGGGAACATTTACGGCGATACCGCGTTTTTCGAAGGCCGATGTACCTTGCTCAAACGTACCGTCTTCGTAACCAACGAATGTTGATACCGGAAGATCGTTCCCTTTTTGGGCATTGATCACATCCACAAATTTGCTGATGTAATCCGGACGGTCAGTTGCAGCAACTTCCTCTTCCAGTTTGATATTTTTCCAATCAGCAGGAACTTCAACTTTCACCACGTTTACCCCACCGGCTTCAACAGCGGCGAAGTTCATGTTAACGATTTTCTCACCTTTGTTTCCGTATGATTTTACGATGGCTTTTTTCATTTGCTCAACAGCCAGATCGTAAGGAATAACATTGGTAATTTTGAAGAAAGCCGATTGCATGATGGTATTGGTACGGGTTCCCAAACCAAGCTCTTCACCCAGTTTTGTACCATTGATGATGTAGAAGTTGATTTCGTTCTTTGCCAGGTAACGCTTCATATTATCCGGCAAACGTTTTTTGGTTTCTTCTTCATCCCAGATTGAGTTCAGCAGGAATGAACCACCTTTTTTCAGACCTTTCAACACATCATATAAATTGACATATGCAGGGACGTGGCAAGCCACAAAGTCGGGAGTAGTTACAAAATAAGTTGAACGAATTTGGCTGTCTCCGAAACGCAGGTGTGAACACGTAAAACCACCTGATTTTTTCGAGTCGTACTCGAAATAACCCTGACAGAATTTATCGGTTGTTTCGCCAATGATTTTGATCGAGTTTTTGTTGGCGCCAACGGTACCATCCGAACCCAAACCGTAGAATTTAGCTTCGTAAATGCTTTCGTCCGAAATTTTGATTTCTTCCTTCAGCGGCAGTGATTTGAAAGTCACGTCATCCACAATACCCAGGGTGAAACCGTTTTTCGGTTCGTTCATGGCCAGGTTTTCGTAAACGGCCAGAATCTGTGACGGAGTAGTGTCTTTCGATCCCAAACCAAAACGTCCGCCAACGATCAGAGGCGCATTCTCTTTACCATAGAACAGATCTTTCACATCCAGGTACAATGGTTCGCCGTTTGCTCCCGGCTCTTTGCTGCGATCAAGCACGCAAATACGTTTTACGCTCTTTGGCAAAACATTCATAAAATATTTCGCACTGAACGGACGATACAGGTGAACAGCCAGCAAACCAACTTTCTTCCCTTGAGAAGCCAAATAGTCGATGGTTTCCTTGATGGTTTCGGTTACCGACCCCATAGCCACAATGATGTTTTCAGCATCCGGTGCACCATAGTAGTCGAACGGATGATATTCGCGGCCTGTCAGTTTGGTGATTTCCTGCATGTACGACTCCACGATATCGGGAACGGCATCGTAGAATGGGTTGGCTGCTTCTTTGGCCTGGAAGAAAATATCCGGGTTTTGAGCTGTACCGCGGGTCACCGGATTTTCAGGATTAAGCGCACGGTTGCGGAAATTGGCCAACGCTTCCTGGTCAATCAATGGCAGATAAGCTTCTTTGTCGAGGTACTCAATTTTTTGGATCTCGTGCGAGGTACGGAAACCGTCGAAGAACGACAGGAACGGAACGCGCGATTTCAGGGTAGCCAGGTGGGCAACACCGGCCAGGTCCATTTCTTCCTGTACCGAACCGGCAGCCAACATGGCAAATCCGGTTTGACGGCAAGCGTAAACGTCGGAGTGATCACCAAAAATGGAAAGTGCGTGGGCAGCCAGGGCGCGGGCACTTACGTGGAAAACAGTCGGCAGTAATTCACCGGCAATTTTGTACATGTTGGGGATCATCAGCAACAAACCTTGCGATGCGGTGTACGTTGAAGTGAGCGCACCCGATTGCAAAGCGCCGTGCACAGCACCGGCAGCACCGGCTTCACTCTGCATCTCGGCCAAACGTACCGGACGGCCAAACAAGTTGGTTTTTCCTTTTGCAGCCCATTCATCCACATACTCGGCCATGGTTGAAGATGGCGTAATGGGATAAATACAGGCAACTTCGCTAAACATGTAACTCATGTACGCGGCAGCGTAGTTTCCGTCACATGTAATGAACTTTTTTTCTTTTGCCATGTCTATTCAAGTTAATTTTAGAATTTATATTATCTCAGTTAAATCTTTCTTCCTATTCATAATTCCAGCACACCAACTCTCCCTTTTGACTTTTCCCTAACCACTAATATAAAAAACCAAACAGCCACAAGGGAATTATGTGCCCCTTCCCTTCCTCAATCATATCGGCTGCTGCGAAACTGCTTTCATTAAACGGCTCGGTATATTTACCGCCAATCGAAAAATGATAGTTGCCAGCCACTTTAAAATCGGCCAGGGCCGAACTCTTTACTTCATATTTGTAACCGACCTGGTTGTAAAAAAACGTCGTGCGCAGATTTCGGTTATTGATATTTTCCGGATCAACAGCGTACAGAATATTGGTATTGTGAGCATACACCAAGTCGGGTTTTTTCTGCTGGTCTTCTCCCCCGTTCGAAAAAAGCAAATTAATCAGGCGCGCATTTTTCAGGTACCGCAGGTAATTCATAATAGTAGCGCGCGAGGTTTCCACGTCTGTGCTTATTTTACTTACATTCGGCGAAAAAGGTACCTGACTGCAAATGATTTGCAACAGTTTCCTGAGCTTTGGCAAATACTTCAACTCAATCTGGTTCAGATAAGTTACATCGATCTCAAGCGCCAGGTTGACGTGTTTCAGCAGGGTTTCGCTGTAAAAAGACTTGCTGTTTAAAAAGTATGGATAATAACCGGTTTGAAGGTACTCATTAAAATATGCGAGGGGCTTCACTTTTTCGGTGATTTCGGCGGCGATAGCCACATGATTGGCGATCAACTCATCCAGCTGATATTTCCGGAACTGAAACGACCCTTTAAAATTCAGGTACTCGCGAAACGACAATCCTTCGAGGTGATACACCTGGGCAATTCCCTGCAGGTTTTCGTGCCCCTCGATGACACGCAGCACCGGCGACGCCGAAAAAATGACCTGTAATTCGGGAAAACTGTCGTAACAAATCCTCAACTCATCGGCCCAGTCGGGGTATTTATGAATTTGGTCGAGAATCAGTACTTTGCCGCCCTTCTTGTAGAACTCGTCGGCAAAATTTACGATTTTACGTTTGGTGAAATAGAAATTGTTCAGGTTGACATACAAACAGGATCTGTCGTCGGCGTATTTTTCCTTTACCAAATCCAGCAAAAAAGTGGTTTTGCCAACCCCGCGGAAACCTTTGATGCAGATCAGCCGCTGCGACCAATCAATCTCGTCGAGCAATTCCCGCCGGATAGATTCACGTGGGTTCTCCACCAGCGTTTGATGTATTTGCACCAGATTTTCCATTGTTCACCTTTATTCTGCAAACAAAAGTAAACAGGAAAGTGGATTTTTTGCTATCCAGAGATAACAATTTATACCCGAAATTGTAATTTATAATTAATAAAAATAAGGATTAACCCAATTTACGGGCATGCGATCCGAGAATGATCATAGAGGGCATAGGCGGGTCATTCCGAGTGAGAAATTCCGCTACTTCACCTAAATTAGTTGTAAATATTTGTTGATCCGGATGCCCTACCCGGCTCACGATTTGCAGCGGAATCTCCGGCGACACCCCCCGGTTGCGGAGTTCATCGGACAAATACGCCAGGCTTTTCAATCCCATATATACCATCACCGGGGCATGGGTGTTGAGCACCGAGGCCACCACTTCAATATCGTCGAACCCGCCATCGCGCTTGTGCCCGGTATAAAACAGCGCCATGCTATTTACGCCCCGCAAGGTAACCGGAATGTGGAAACAGGTAGCTGCTGCCAGGCCGGCCGTGATGCCGGGTACCACTTCCACTTGCAGGCCTTCGGAAAGGCAAAACTCCAGCTCTTCGGCGCCGCGGCCAAAAATGAACGGATCACCGGCTTTCAGTCGCACTACCTTGTTCCCAGCCAGGGCAAATTCCTTCAACTGTCGATGAATGTTGTCCTGCCGTTCGGTTTGGTGCTGACCGTCCTGGTAATGTTTTCCGGCGTAAATTTTCCGGCAAACAGGAGCAGCCAACTCCAAAATTTCATCGCCATGAAGGGCATCATACAAAATTACATTAGCCTCTTCAATACGGCGAAGCGCGCGAATGGTCAGCAACTCCGGGTCGCCCGGGCCTGCGCCTACAATGGATATGAGGTGATTATTTTGCATTTCTTTATTACAGATGCCTGATGGCACGCTCCTTACATCATGTTATACATTTATGAAAGGCCGAAACCCTTTCCTTAACACTTTTCATGCATTCCTTAACGCCGTTCTTGCACTCCTTAACACTTTTCATGCATTCCTTAAAGCCGTTCATGCATTCCTTAAGGGCGAAAACCTGTTCCTTAACATCAATTGTCCATTCCTTAGCGTTAATCTTCTGCTCCTTAAAACAAAACGACCGTTCCTTAACGACAAGCTGAGTGCCTTTTACATTCCGGCAAGCTGTTTCAGGTAATCCATCGGACTGTGATACAAAAAACTGTAGTTCAGTTGCCGGACCAGCTTTGTGCTGTTCACCATTTTATACGGTTCCGGTTCGTCGGTAAATTCCGGTGCGGGCAGGCCGGAAACAGCCGCAGCCTCTTCATAAAACTCTTTGCGTGTGGGATGTTCCGGACAACAGGCATTGAACACTTCACCCCAAGCCTCTTGCCTGATAATTTCACGAATGATGCCGATGCAATCGTCCCGGTGGATCAGGTTTACGGGTTTGGAGCCGCTCAAAGCTTCGCGCTTGCGGGTTAAGAAACGGGCCGGGTTCCGGTCGGCACCGATCAAACCGCCAAAACGCAACACGGTTGTTTTGAAAGCCGGATTGGCCAGAAGCATATGCTCGGCAGTCACCAAAGCCCTTCCCGAAGGTTTGTCGGGCAACAGTTCATCCGTCTCGGTGGCGGTTCCTTCCGTTTCGGCATAAACCGAGGTGGATGAAATAAACAACACCGTCCCTATCCCATGAGCCTCCAGCAAACCGATCAGTTGACGAATTTGCGCCGGGAATACTTCCTCAATATCCGGGACCCGACGGGGAGGAATGGATACAATAACCAGATCGGTTTCAAAAAATGATGGATCGTCCATTTCAACCGAGCCGGGGTGAAGCGCCAACCGATAGGGACTGATTCCGGCTTGCCGCAATTCGGACAGTTTTGATGAAGTGGTTACCGAGCCTTTCAGATGATAGCCTTCCTCCTGCAAAACCTTGGCAAGCGGTAATCCCAGCCAGCCACAACCTAATATGGAGATTGTCTTGCGTTTCATGTTTCAAATTTCAAGTTCCAAGTTTCAAGTTTCGGGTTTCGGGTTTTAAGTCAATTAATAGATAACCCGCTTTTTCGGGATCGGTTCATTCATCTTTTTAATGATGCGATCCACCGAATATCGGACAAACGACAGCTCCTCATCGTCGGGCGAAACATTGACCGCGTTCGGAAATACTTTCCAGGCAGTCATAGCCGTGTTTTCGCCAATCGCCATAATCTGGGCCTTGGGCGGCGGAAAGTTGCCGGATGCCTTGTAGTTTTCAATCGCCGTGGGACTGAAGAACAAGTAAGCGTCAAACGCCTCGTTGATCCACTTTTCGATAGGCGTATTTTTATATACTTCCAACTCGTGTGCCTGTATGCCAAAGGTGAAAAGCCGTTCGTACAAATCGTTCAGCGCTTTATCGCCGCGCAGGTAAATCACCGGCTGCCCGTGGTTCTGTTCGGCAATCAGGCTGGCCAATGCCGGGATGGTTGGCTCAGCGGCCAGGTGGATCTTCATGCGCGATTTCAGCAAAATATCACGCTGCTTCTCCGAAAGGCAAAATATCTCGTGCTTCGTCCGCAGTCCAAAATGACGGCGGAAACGCACCAGCCAATAAGCCGCGTACGAACTGGTTACAACTAAACTGGCAGCCCTGTCTTTCACCGATTCCAGAAATTCCACGTTGGGCTTGCGGAATTGTATGCGGATAAACGGGTGCTCAATAAACCGGATCGGCTGTTTTTTTAACCACCTGCGGGTGGCTGCCGATAAACTTCTTCCTATAAATACTGAAGGTAATTCCATTTTCCTTAATGTTTAAAATCTTTTCCTTGCACTGTTTCCTTCACATATTCTTTCCGGATGACGAAATCGCCAAAGCCTTCGTTGTTTGCCCGGTTTTGCGCAAAATCGGCAATGATCGGGCGAAGTTCGGCCAGGATTTCTTCTTCGGAAAGCGTTTCTTTGTAGAGGGTATTCAAGCGGGTACCGTTCAAATTTCCTCCCAAATAGAGATTATAGCGTCCAGGTGATTTGCCAATGAAACCGATTTCGGCCAGGTAGGGCCTGCCGCAACCGTTAGGGCAGCCGGTCATTCGGATCACAATTTCTTCTTTCAGCAACTGATACTCGTCCAAAATGGTTTCCAGCCTGGAGATGAGCGTGGGCAAATACCGTTCGGCCTCGGCAAACGCCAGTCCGCAGGTGTTCAGCGCCACGCAGGCGATGGAGTTTTGCCGCAAACCCGACAATTGCACCGGCCAAACACCGTACTTGCCAAGGATCTGGTTCACCTTGTCTTTTTCTGTCGTGTTGGCCAAAATCAGGTTTTGGTTGGCCGTCAGAATGAATTGGGCATCCACCTGCTGAGCCACTTCGCGTAAGGCCGTCTTCAGTTTCAGGCTTTCGGTATCTTTTACCCGGCCACCTTCCACAAACAGGTTCATGTTCCACTTTCCGTTCGTACCTTTCACCCAGCCATACCGGTCGCCGTTACGCGTAAAATGAAAAGGTCGGGCAGGTTGCAGTTCGTAGCCCAGGTATTTGTTCACTTCGGCGTTGAACCAATCCAGCCCGTTGCGGTCGATGGTATATTTCAGCCGGGCCAGCTTGCGGTTTTGGCGGTTCCCGTTGTCTTTTTGCACCAGCAGGATTTTTTCGGCCACATCTACCGCCTGCTCCGGGGTGCAGAAACCGATCACGTCGCCCAGGCGCGGGTAAGTTTCGGGCATGCCGAAGGTAGAACCAAAGCCGCCACCAGCCACCACGTTGTAACCGACCAGCTTTCCGTTTTCCTGGATGGCGATGAAGCCCAAATCCTGCGAGAAAATATCCACATCGTTGGAAGGCGGAACAGCCACGCCAATCTTAAATTTCCGGGGAAGGTAGCGGTCGCCGTACAGCGGTTCGACATCCTTTTTGCCGTCCACCAGCAACTTCTTGTCGAGCCAGATTTCGTGATAAGCCGTTGTTTGCGGCAGCAAATGAGCCGAAATGTCGCCTGCCAGTTTGTATGCCTGCGCATGAATTTCGGACTCCTCCGGATTGGCATGTGACATTACATTCCGGTTCACATCGCCGCAAGCCGCTATGGTATCGAGCAACACCTCGTTGATACCCTGGATGGTCGGCTTCAATTTCTTTTTGATCACCCCATGCAGCTGAAAAGCCTGACGGGTGGTCAATTTAAGCGTTCCGTTGGCATGTTCGTCGGCCAGCCGGTCCATTTGCAGCCACTGGGCCGGCGTCACCGCGCCTCCGGGCAACCGCACCCGTATGAGAAACGAAAAGGCTGGCTCCAGCTTTTGCTGTTTCCGCTCCTTTTCCAGGTCGCGGTCGTGTTGCTGGTAAATGCCGTGAAACTTCGACAATTGGGTGTCGCCATCTGCAATGGCCCCGGTTACCGGGTCGGCCAGGCTTTGTTCCAGTGTCCCTCGTAAATAGTTACTCTCGTATTTTAGTTTTTCAACCTCGGAAAGGATGCTCCAATCAATTTTCGCACTCATGGTTTATGATTTTAAAACCGATTGATAAGTATTAGTACTATCAAAAATAAGTATTTATACTTATCGATTCGGTGTTTTGTTGAATTTTTAAGAAATAAATAATGCCACCATTAATACACGTCCGCCTGGAACCGTTTTTCCTTCTTCAGCTTTTTGAAGTAGTCCCGGGCTTGGTCTTCGGTCATTCCTCCCTGGTTTTGAATGATATCCAGCAAGGTTTTTTGCACATCTTTGGCCATGTATTTCATGTCGCCACACAAATAGAAGCTGGCGCCGTTTTCGAGCCACTCAAAAATTTCGGCTTGCCGCTCGGCCAGGCGGTGCTGGACATAGATTTTTTGGTCCTGATCGCGCGAAAAAGCCAGGTCGATCTTTTCGAGCAGGCCTTTTTTCAGGTATTTCTGCCACTCAAGCTGGTACAAAAAGTCGGACTGAAAATGGCGCTCACCAAAAAACAGCCAGCTTTTTCCTTTCAGGTTGTTGGCTTCGCGGTGTTGCAGAAAAGCGCGGTATGGCGCAATGCCAGTTCCGGCGCCCACCATGATGATCGGGGTTTCCTCGTTTTCGGGAAGCCGGAAGCCAGGGTTCCGCTCGATGTAAACCGGAATTTCCTGGTCCACTTCAATCCGGTCGGCCAGATAGGTCGAAGCCGCCCCGTGGCGCTCGCGCCCTTTGTTGCTGTACCTTACTGTTGAAACCGTGATGTGCACTTCGTCGCCCACCAGTTCCTGGCTGGAAGAAATGGAATACAGACGGGGAGGCAGCGGTCGCAACAGGTCGGCCAGCTCCTGTTCGCTTAGCTCATGCGGAAAATCCTGCAGCAAGTCCAGCACATCGTGGCCCCACAAGTATTCATCGAGCAGTTTTTCATCGTCGAGCAGTTGTTGTACGCCGGGCAATGCGGTTTTTTCGGCATAATGTTGAACCACGCCCCGATTCAGCACCGTAATTTCCAACTGGTGGCGCAAGGCGTTTTCCAGGGTGAATTCTTTCTTTTTCAAAACAACCGAAGCTTGGCCGTCGAGTTTCAATGTTTGAATGATTTGTGCTACCAGCACCGGCGGATTGTCGGCCAAAATACCCAACGAATCGCCCGGTTGATAAGAGATCCCGGAGCCATCCAGCGACAGCTCCACATGATTAACCTCCTTGTCCGAATCACGGCCGGTAATCTTCACTTTTTCCAGCACCGTTGCCCGGAACGGGTTCTTTTGATTATATACCACGGCCTCTTCAGCTTTTATTACTGCAGGCACAGGCTGCACTGCTGCAGGCAAATGTTCAGCCAGTTTCTCAAGGATGGCATCCATCCAGATGGTGGCATCCTCCTCATAATCCACATCGCAGGTAACAATAGGAAACAGCTCGTGTGCCCCGGCCTTTTTCAGTGCATGATCGATTTCGATGCCGGTTTGGCAAAACAACTTATAGCTTTTGTCGCCCAGGGCCAGTACCGAAAAGTTCAGGTTAGGCAACTTGGGCGCACGTTTTCCGGTAATGAAGCGGTGAAAATCTTCGGCCATTTGCGGCGGCTCACCTTCTCCGTGTGTGCTGACAATCACCAACAGGTTTTGCTCCTGCTCCAACTGCTTTGTATTATAGTCATCCATCGAAAAAACATCAGCTGCTATCGTTTTTTCAGCCAGCAAACTTCTCAGTTTTTTAGCCAGGCCTTCGCTGCGCCCGGTATGCGAGCCGTATAAAATAGTCAGCTTTAAGGCAGCTGCCTGAACCGCCTGCACTACAGACCGGGCGTGGGCAGTTGCCTCTGTTTCGGGCTGATATGCCCCGGCCGACAATCCCTGAAAATAGCCGCTCAGCCAAATCAATTGTTGCGGCCCTGCCCCGCTGATCAGCTGCTCCAGCGCTTTTGCCTGCTCTACATTTAAAGGATTCAATTTGATACTCATTGCTTTTTGTTTTTATTTTCCAGATAGTCTTTAATTTCATTTCGTAATCGGATGGATTCGAACACATCCTCGGCATTGGAGCTTACTGCCACCCGAATATTTCCCTGCTGATAAATGGCCGGCGAAACAAACTGGCAAAGCTCCGGCTGATCGTGGATGTTGACCAGAACACCCGCCTCGCGCCCATCCTGTGCAATCTGCCGGTCGAGGTCCGGATTATTGGTACAGGAGTAAAACATCAGGTAGCCTTTCAGGTCCTGCTTTTCGTAGGACTTCTGCCTGTACAGAATGCCACTGTTCCTGATCTCGTCGCACACCTCGAGCGCCACCACTTCGACATCAGCCCCAAATCGTTTCAGGATATGGATTTTCTTCCAGGCGCTTTGTCCGCCACCGATGATCAGTATTTTCTCACCGGCAATGTTGATAGCTATGGGCAAAAAGTTCTTCTTCATCACGTTCAAATTTGATATTCGATATCGGAACTGCTGACACGCCCGAATTTGATTTTATTCCAGGTACGCTCATGCAGGTAATAGAGGAGCATTTTGGTGAACAACTCCACGCCGCCAATTGTCACGGCAAATTCCAACTGCCCGGTCACCAACCAGGCAATCAACATCGTGTCCAGGGTTCCAACGGTTCGCCACGAAACCGATTTTACAACACTGCGGTAGGCTTTTTCCTTCATATTGATTTTATCTTTCAATTTTTTACGCTGGTACAGTTCATTCGGGATGGGCTAAAACAAAAAGGCCCTACTGCGTTTACAGAGGGCCTTTTGTTGTATCTCGATATATGCTATACCAATTCTAACTCCTTTCCTTCTGCAAAAAAGAACCACGACACATACACATCATCATGTTTGCGCTGATTATAAATTCGATTGCAGAAGTCATTTTTTTCATTTCAGATATTCAACTCTCTTATTCGTTGATTGCGCAAATGTAGCGGTTAATTCGACATTTCCAAATACTTCGATGTATTTTTTTTATTAATTCTAAATTAGAAAGACAATAAATACGCAGTTAATCGTCCAGATTTGTTTCATTTTATCATTAATATCTCCTACGTATTTTCATTTTATTATTTTTGTGACAAATATCACAAAATAATGAAAGACGCTAAATCCTGTACAAGTATTAGCGAATTGAGAGATGAAATTGACCGGATTGACCGGATGATTATGGAACTACTGGCCAGAAGGCAGGAATTTGTCTGCGAGATTGTTCGCTTTAAAACGGACGAAAAAAGTATCGTTGCCAAAAGCCGGCAGGAACAATTGTATAAGCAACGGCGTGCCTGGGCTGAAGAGTTGCACCTTTCTCCCGACATGATCGACGAGGTCTATAAAACGATCGTCCATCACAACATCAAAAAAGAACTGGAACTTCACAACAAATCAAAAAAACAATAAAACAGCCTACCATGTATAAAAAAGATATTAAAGTAGTGGATTGCACCGTGCGCGACGGTGGCCTGATGAACAAGTGGCAATTTGACGACAAATTTGTGAGAGGCGTGTATGATGCCTGTGTGGAAGCTGGCGTCGATTACATGGAAATTGGTTATATCAGCAGCGAAAAAGCCTTCAACCGGAATGAAGTTGGCCCCTGGAAATTTTCTGCCGATGCGGATTTACGCCGCATTGTTGGCGAAAACAACACCAAGTTGAAAATATCGGCCATGGCTGATATTGGCCGCATTGATTTGGACGACATTCCTCTGGCCACCGAAAGTGCCATCGACATGATGCGGGTAGCCTGTTATGCCCACCAAATGGACAAAGCCATTGAGCTGGCCCACCACTGCATGGACAAAGGCTACGAAACAACGATCAACCTGATGGCCGTTTCGAAAGTGAATGAACGCGACTTGGATGAAGCGCTGTCGGACGTGGGACAATCGAGGGTGCCGGTGTTTTATCTGGTTGACAGCTTTGGCAGCATGTATTGCGAAACGGTTGACCACCTGCTGAAAAAATACCGCTCGGCCCTGCCCGACAAGGAGATAGGCATTCACGCGCACAACAACATGCAACTGGCCATGTCGAATACTATCACGGCCCTGATGGGCGGCGCCACCTTTTTGGATGCGACACTCCTGGGCATGGGCCGCGGGGCCGGCAACTGTCCCATCGAAATCCTCATCGCCTTTCTGAAAAATCCGAAATACCGCTTGTTGCCTTTGCTGAAAGCCATTCAGGAAGAAATCCTGCCCTGGCAGCAGAAAATAGACTGGGGCTACCACATCCCGTATTTAATTACCGGCGCACTAAACGAACACCCGCGAAGTGCCATGGCTTGGATGGATTCCGAGCGCAAAACCGATTTTGTGTCGTTCATGAAAGAAATGCACGACTACGAATTACTGGAGTAGGACCTTTTCTCACAGCACATCCAATTGTGCTTCCCAATACCTGAATTCATGAGAGTCCCTTCGCTTTGCGAGGGGCTTTTTTGTTAAGCGTTACACGCCTTTTGGTTAATTATTCCTGTCCTGCACCTTCGTTATTAAACCTGAAACGCTATTTTTGCGAAGCTCGTTTTCCGGGAAACCGGAATTTGTACCCTTCAAAAAAAACATGTTCATGAAACGAAACACGAAAGAATACCTGTTAATTGCCCTCAAAGGAATAGGCATGGGCGCAGCCGATGTTGTCCCCGGCGTTTCGGGAGGCACCATCGCCTTCATCACCGGCATCTACCAGGAACTGATCGACTCGATCAAATCCATCAATTTTGCGAATCTGAAGCTGCTTTTCAGCGGGAAGTTCACCGCCTTTTGGAAAGCGGTAAACGCCAATTTCCTGCTCAGCCTGCTTATCGGGATCGGCATCAGCATCCTGTCGCTGGCCAAAGGGTTGAAATATCTGCTCGACCATCACCCGATCCTGGTTTGGTCGTTTTTCTTCGGATTGATTGTAGCCTCGGCCATCTATGTGGCCAAAGACATAAAACAATGGAAAGCAGGCACCTTCCTGTCGCTGCTGGCAGGTGTGGCCATTGCCTACGTCATTACGGTAATCACACCGGCCGAAGCCAATACCAGCTATGCCTTTATTTTCCTGTCGGGGTCCATCGCTATTTGCGCCATGATTTTGCCCGGCATCTCCGGCAGTTTCATCCTGGTGTTACTGGGCATGTACAAATTCATCCTGGGTGCGGTTTCCAATTTCAACCTGCCCGTCATCTTCGTTTTTCTGGCAGGGGCCGTCATCGGTATTATCCTCTTCTCAAATGTACTATCGTGGTTGCTGAAAAAATATTACACGCTTACCATTGCCCTTCTGTCCGGGTTCATGATCGGCTCGCTCAACAAAGTATGGCCCTGGAAACAGGTGGTTGAAACCTTTGTTGACCGTCACGGCGAGGTAAAACCGCTGATCGAACAAAACGTTTTACCTACTAGCTACGCCGAACTCACCGGACATGCCCCGCAAATGGCCTGGGCATTCGGACTGGCTGCTTTGGGATTTGTGCTGATTTTCGTGATTGAAGGAGTTAGTAAGAAATTGATAAAAACTAAGAAATGAAAACCTACGGATTAATCGGGCATCGCCTGGGCTATTCCTTCTCAAAAGGATTTTTTACCGAAAAATTTGAAAAAGAAGGGTTGAAGGAACATGAGTACGTGAACTTCGAACTGGATTCGATTGACGAGTTTCCAGAGATTTTTGAGAAGAACGACCACATTGCCGGGCTCAACTGCACTATTCCCTACAAGCAGCAAATCATGCCTTTTTTGGATGAAATTGACGACGAAGCAGCCAAAGTGGGCGCCATCAACACGATAAAGATCATCCGCCAGGCTGATGGCAAGCTGAAACTGAAAGGCTTCAACACCGACATTTACGGGTTCGAGAATTCGCTGAAACCCATGCTAGGCGACAAACAAAAAAAAGCACTGATCCTGGGGACCGGCGGCGCGTCGAAGGCCATCAAATACATCCTCGAAAAATTGGGCATCGCTTATGTGTCAGCCTCCATCGAAGCCGAACTTTTCGACAACGAAATACGCTATGAACAAATTGACAGCGAGTTGTTGAAAGACCACCTGGTCATCATCAATGCCACGCCATTGGGCACCTTCCCAAAGGTAGATACCTGCGCCAACATACCATACGAACACCTCACTGCCGACCATGTACTGTTCGACCTGGTGTACAATCCGGAAGAAACCCTTTTCATGAAAAAAGGGAAAGAGCAAGGCGCTGCCGTGAAAAACGGACTGGAAATGCTGCACCTGCAAGCGCTCAAGGCCTGGGAAATCTGGAACAGCTGATCCCTGGTTTCAAGTTAAAAATGACAAGGCAAAAGGCAAAATAAAGTATCCCTCAGACGAGATTACATGGGAGCGACACTAATTAGCCAACGGGAAAAACGAGATGTCGATTTCTTCCGAGCCATCTTTTTGTTTCAACGAAAATTTACCGGCTGGTGTGAGGGTCTTGTGATGCTTCTCCACCAGCATTTTTAGTTTTTTGCCCAAACTCCGGGCATCCAACTCGTTCAAATCGATGTTGAAATACAAATTAAGGTTCTCCTTGTTCAGATCGTCAAATTGAATGAGGTAGGCCGTATGGTCAACAAAAACCAAATCATCGTAAGTATACGAAATATCGGTCCCGGCTTCTTCCAGGATCATTTTAACTTCGGAAAGTGGTCTGAATGCAATGGTCATGATCGATCAATTTAAGGTGAGACATATTTTTATTTGCAGCCAGCCGACGAACAGCCGCTACAGGAAGAAGCCCCGCAGCCGGCCGTTTCTTCCACACTGGACAGGTCATACTCATCGAGCTGGTTTTCCTTGAAAAGACGAATATTCTCATCCACCAGCTTCCCTTGCGGCTTAAAAACTTTGATCGCGTTATCAACCAGGATTTTATACGCCATCGGCCTGACATTCGGGCTGATGATGGCCTTCACCACATCCGCACCGCCTCCTTGTCGCAAATCAAGGCCAAAGCGGTCCATTAACTCCGTCTTCGAGAACACTTCATGCTGATTGGCATGGACATCGTGCACACAATAAAAATTTGCCTTGTAAAAGTCATCGGCCAGCAAATTCACCAAGGCTACATTTTTTCCAATCACGGGAATGCAAATTTTCATAGTCATTCATTTTTGGGTTCAACACAACCGCCTGCCAATGTTCGACATGTGCGGCGCACGACTCCCGACAATTGCCGTACCCAAAAACAAAAGCCACTGAACGACAACTTGGTAACAAAAAAAGTCCTCCGGAATCTTACATTTTTGTAGGACGATTTTGCACGGATGTAGGATTTTACGGAACAACTTCCTGGTGCCTGTCACACGGCCTTCGGCACAACCGGGCCTTTCGGTTTAAACTTATAATGGTTGCGGATATAAAAAATTCCCTGCATGAGTAAGGTGAGCCCAACCATAATCATCGGACCGCGGTTAAAGATTTCGGTATAGCCGATGGAAACAGCCAGGGCAATCAGATACCAGAGGATGAAAAAGATACCGGCCGGCACTTCCCATTTCCATGACAATGCAAAGCCCGCCACGAAAATGGCCAGCAGGAGCGGAAAGACAAGTCCGGGGAATGCCCAAATATTTAACGGGGCACTGAAAACCAGATCTTGGTACATGTAAATGAGATAATTAACGGCATAATTGATCAGCAAAACACGAAGGATGATATGCCACTCCTGTTGCTCGGTCATTTTCGTCCGCCGCTTTTCTTTACATCCTTCGAGATATAAAAATGCCCCGATAACCACCAAAGGAAAACCCAAAACAATGGGCATCCCGTCACTCTTGTCCAGTATAGTGGAAAGGATAAAGACCCCTGCATACCAAATCATATATACCATTCCGGCAATTTTTTTATACCAAAAAGAGCTTAGATAGCCGGCCCCGAAAAGCACAAACAGCAGAAAAACAATCCTGTCGTTCGGAATGGAGAAGGAGAGTTCGCCGGTAAAAAACGGAACAATAAATCCCCAAAAGTACAATGCCCCGTAAATACCGGTCAGCAAGGTGATGATTTTGAATGATTTTGAAAGGGATTTCATATCGTACTAGTTAAAATGTCCTATTCGCCCAGTCCTGAAATGACCTTACATACAAGACCAGGACAACCAGCTTCCGCTAACATATACCCGGATACTTCGGTTCTAACAACCGCAGATCATTCCGGGAAAACAGAGACCCCGGGAAAAATCGGACAGGCCTTTCATTCGGTCCTTCTACCCCGCTCTTCCCTTTTATTCGGTCCGGCACAGGTGAAACACCCACGTCTGGTTATACTGGTTGTTCCGATTTTTGTTTGTCGCCGGCCAATTAATTGAGAGGTGAAAGTATCCGGAATACTGCACTGGAAAAAATAGAAACGAAAAGACCAGAAGACTTGCAATAACAATTAAAAGCGGATCAGTTCTTTTCCCCCTCCAACTCAATGCGAACTCTTTTGTTCGTTCGGGTGTACCAGATATATCCACTGACATTCGGGTAGTCGCAGGCCTGCAATTCGCGCATGTATTGCCGTACCTGATGCTCGTATTTATCCAGTTCCTGTTCGCCCGATTTATAGTCAACCACGACAACCTGGCCTTCGGCCAGCATGATGCGGTCCGGGCGTTTCAGCCCGCGTTTTCCGGTCAGGATATTGCGTTCGTTCATCACCCGGTACGAACCGTCGAACCAACTTTTTACAGCAGGATCGGTTAATAGCCTGGCCAATTGCTGTTTTATCTGTTCTGCCCCGTTGTTGTTAAGCATACCTTTAAAAACCAAGTCGTTTACCGCTTTCTCCAATTCATTCGCTGTCGTAATCTTAGCCAGGATTTCGTGAATCAAACGGCCCTGGTTGATGTTTTTTTCAGCAACTCCGTCCGGTTCAAAAAAGTGTTCGTGGTTTTTGCGCAGTTGCAGGTAGTTGCTAAAGTCGGCAAAACGAAAATCCTGCAAACGGATGGCACGGTCAGTATCCTTTTTCTTCGACGGTACGATTGTCAGTTCACCAATTTCGAGCAGCTGATCTTCTTCATCAAAATTGGCCGACAAATTCAATAGCAGATGCTGCTGGCCTCCTGCCGGAAGATGTTCATCCAGGCTGACAGCCGCTTTCAATAAATCGCCAACCGAGCCCAGTTTTTTGCCGTAGCCCGACCAGGTAAACAGCGCTTGTCGGGCGCGGGTAAAAGCTACATACAACAAGTTCAGGTTGTCGATATAGTTGCTCATCTTCTCAACAAAATATTCCTGGTAAAACAACGATTCCCCCATATTTTTGGCGTATTTCACCGGCACCAGTTCCAACTGGTCAAAAGGCGCGGTATCCGGTCGGCACCACAAAATGGGAGCATGTTGGGCCGATATTTCGAGCGACCAGTCACAGAACGGAACAAACACATAATTGTACTCCAACCCCTTTGCCTTATGGATTGTTTGAATGCGGATGGCATCCAGGTCTTCCGATACGGCAATGGTCTTCTTCTGCCCCTGATCATCCCACCACTTCAGAAAAGTAGAAATATCGGCTGTTCGGTTTTTCAGGAACACCGAAACCTGATCGATGAATGCCTGCATATATGCCAATTCTTCTTTCAAATCGAACAAGTAGAAGATCTCACAAAGTTTAAAGATGACTTCCTGCAGATTGCGCGATCCCAAAGTATCATTGAAATAATCACTTTTCAGAAACAGGAACAATTCATTTTGATCATCTTCAATGGCCTCAAATTGGCGCGAAATATCGGGTGAATAGGGAGACCGGAAATCCATGCGCAGTTGCTCCATGTCCGCTGCCGGTTTCAGTTGCGGATGTTTGCCCATTGCCTTCAGCTGAGGCTCAATTTCCCGGTGGTACTGGTAGTTGGCAAAAGCAAGCGCCAGTTCATCATCCGGGTCGATCAGCAAAGCCAGCAACGATAAAACAAATGCCACCGATGCGGCATTTTTTACATACAGCGATTCGCTCGACAACACATTGAAATTATATGGCTCTTCCATTTTTGCCTTTTCGGCAAGCAGGCAATCAGCAATTAACTTGGCTTCGTCCTTTTTCCGGACCAGGATAGCGATTTCGTTGGCCGAAGCGCCTAAATCCTGTACCCGCTTGATTTGGGTAACCAGGTCGTCCAGCAGCGATTGCTTGACTTCATCAACTTCGTCGCCACCTTTTTCATAAAAATTCATGCGAATATACCCGTCCTTATCGCCTGACGCTTGACCAACTTCCTGCAAACTCTCGCGGTAAATCTGCACAATCCGGTCCTCCATCGGCAACTCGGCGCGGCCCGCATCTTCGAGCTCCCCATTGAAATGCTTTTGCAAAACATCAGGCACCAACTGAAAAATTCGGTTGTTAAAACGAATGACGTTCCCCGAACTGCGCCAGTTTTTATTCAGGGTTTCCTCGGTGGCCCCATTGGCCGGAAAAGCTTTCGACACCTTTGAGGCCAGCAGGTTCCAGTCGCCGCTGCGCCATCGGTAAATGGCTTGCTTTACGTCGCCCACCAACATGCCGAGGTTGTTTTCGGCAAGCGAATTCCCGATCAGCGGACGAAAGTTGTTCCATTGCAATCCCGACGTATCCTGAAACTCGTCAATCATAAAATGCTGGTAGTACACGCCTGTTTTTTCATACACAAAAGGGGTTTCGGAGTCAGCAATAATTTGCTTCAGCAGGTTTCCCGATTCGGATAGTTGAATAACGCCTTTTTCTCGGGTAACCTTGCGGACCATGGCCTGCAAATCGACCAAAATACCCAGCGTATAAAGCTGATTAACGATCAGCCTGGCCGTGTTGTAGGGTTGTATTTCCTGCTGATAAAACGTGACCACCTCGGCCAGCAGCAAGTGCAATTGACGAGCAACGTCCTGCACCGGGGCCGGATCGTTCTTCTTGAACAGGTTTGCTGCCTCTTCGGCGGCCTGCAACACACGAACACCCGGTGAGAAATCGGCCTTCAGCATTTTCTGAAAACTGGCAGCCGCACCACTGTTCCCGTATTTAAAATCGGCAGCCGTCAACCCGGCGGTTTCCATCAGGCGAACCCCTTCTTTCCCGATTTGTTTCAGCTTGTTTTCATATTGAACAATGATTTGCTGCAAATCGCGCCGGTAATTTCGGATGAAAGCCCGGTCGTTTAGCTTTTCGTGCAAGGCCTGGTTCAGCTCCTTAAATGTTTCGTTGTAAATCTGCTTTCCCAACTTCAGGATATCGCCCTTGAGGTTCCACCCGCCCCCTTCCTGAATTTTGTCGCGCGCAAATTGTTTGAGCCACTCCAGCAAATCGCGGTCATCATCAATCGAAAGCAACAGTTCGTCCACAGCTTCATCCAAAATCTGGTCCTCATCCAAATCAACCTGATAGGCTGTGTTGATGCCCAATTCGCGGTTAAAAGCCTTGATTACCCGCTGAAAAAAACTGTCGATCGTACTGATGGAAAAACGCGAATAATCGTGTAATATTCGTTTCAGGCATTTTTGTGCGCGGTGGGTAAGCTCTGTTTCGTTCAGCCCGGTTTCGTCCTTCAGCACCTGCAAATAGGCCGTTTGATTTCCCTGGGCTAATTGAAACAGCTCCTGAACTACCCGGTATTTCATCTCGGTGGTTGCCTTGTTGGTAAAAGTAACCGCCAAAATGTGCTTGTAATTCCACTCGCCGGCCAAGGCAATTTTCAGATATTCAACGGCCAGCCGAAAGGTTTTCCCCGAACCGGCCGATGCTTTATAAATACGTAGTTGAGACATGCAACAGATTTTTGTTAAAAATACGAATTTGCTCCTTGCTGACAAGTCTATGAAATGCCCGATTACCTTTGTACATTTGCATCAAGCTAAAACTCAACTGAAATGGTCCTTCAATTTTTACTTGTTATTTCCATTATTCTACAGTTCTTTGCGGTTGGTGTGGCCATAAAACTTACCAAGGTCACCAAATACAATTTTTCGTGGATCTTGCTCACCATTGGCTTCATCGTAATGGCTATCCGGTTATTAGTTGAAATCCTGCCGTATGTAAGCAACTTTCAGCCACAGGAATTGGGCGAAATCATGGTTTGGTCGGGGGTTATCATGTCGCTTGCGTTTGCCATTGGCGTGTTTATGATCCAACGAATTTTCAAATACATGAAACGGGTAGAAGACTCTCGCCGATTAACCGAAAAAATGTTCCTGAACGCCATCATCCAAACGGAAGAAAAAGAACGAAAGCGCTTTGCCAAAGATTTACATGATGGGCTGGGACCATTGCTTTCCACCGTAAAAATGTCGGTCTCGTCGCTGGCACAACTGGAACACGACAAAGTATCGGAAGAAATTGTGAAAAATACCGAAATGGTGATTAACGAGGCCATCAAGTCCCTCAAGGAAATATCGGACAACCTGAGTCCGCATGTACTGGATAACTTCGGCCTGCTCCGGGCTCTTCGCAACTTTTCGAATAAAATTAATACGACCAAAGCCATCCATATAAAGATCGATTCGAACCTGGGTGACGAACGCTTTGACACCAATGTGGAAGTGGTTTTGTACCGCGTGGTATGCGAGCTGATCAACAACACCATCAAACACGCCAAGGCAAAAAAAATTGAAATCAGATTGACCAAAGAGGAAAAAAATCTTACCATTGCATACAAAGACAACGGAAAAGGTTTTAACAAGACCAAATTGCTTGAACATCCCGGAAGCGGCATGGGTTTCTCGAACATCTTTTCGCGCATCAACTCGTTAAAAGGCGAAATTCATGTTGAAAGCGAACCCGGGAAAGGCACCTTGGTTATTATTAAAGTAAAAACAGAAGATGAGTGATTACACCCGAAAAATTATTATCGTTGACGATCACACCTTGTTCCGAAACGGTTTACGCATCTTGCTCAACAACCTCCCCAATTTTCAGGTGGTTGGCGAAGCAGCCAACGGACAGGAATTTATCGATCTGCTTGACCACACCCAAACCGACTTGGTTTTACTCGACATTGATATGCCTGTGATGGACGGCATTGAAGCGGCAAAACTAGCCCTCCAAAAGGTTCCCGAGTTGAAAATCATCACCCTCTCCATGTATGGCGAAGAAGATTATTATTACAAAATGGTGGATGCCGGGGTAAAAGGTTTCGTGCTGAAAAATTCGGATATGAACGAGGTAAAAAGTGCCTTGGAAACCGTATATGAAGGAGGCAACTATTTTTCGTCGGAATTGCTCCGAACATTGGTGAATAGCCTGAGAACCAGCACCAAAAATAAAGAACCCCAAACCGGCTTGTCGGATCGGGAAATTGAAATCCTGATTTTAATTTGCCAAGGCCTGTCCAATCAGGAAATTGCCGATCAGCTGTTCATATCGAAACGGACGGTTGATAAGCACCGGGCCAACATCCTGGAAAAAAGTGAGTGTAAAAATACAGCGCAACTGGTGATGTATGCCATTAAAAATCAACTTGTTGAAATCTAACTGGTCACCCGGGTCACTTTTCCTCCCACCACAAAGGGTTCTTTTATTTTCAGTTTTCGGCGAAGCCATGCTGCCATAAAAAAGAAGGGCATAATGGTGGCAAAAGGGCTAAGTTTTTCAGGCAGACCGGTTTCTTTCAATTCGATGCATAAGCCACCGGCAAGTGCAATTTTCTCAATGAGCTTGGCAGTCCGCTCCCCTTGTTCCCCCACCGGGTTGATGACGAAAACGACCGACCGCCCAGCTGCTTCCTTCACCCCATGATCGTATTGCGCCAATGACATGCCGATAAACGGGAGTTTAGTAGCTTCGGTAAGCACCTGCGCGGCCTGCATGGCTGTACCCAAATTAGGCCCGGCACCCAAGATGTAAAAACCCTTGTATTTTCGTTTTTTCAGCAAACGGAAGGTCAATTGGCCCCATTCTTCTCCGCGAGCTTTAAACGAGGGAAAATACAGCTGGTTATACTCCAACGCCGGCTGCGGATCAATTCCATGCCCTAAAAATAATACCGTCAAGCTGTTGATATACGTTTTTGTGGACGAAAAACGCTCCCGTCCGGCACATAGGTCAACGGCAACATCGGCTGCCGGATGGTTGGCCAAAGGACTGCGCAAATCGTTAACAATAGGAACAAACTGCTCAAAACGATCGGCACACCAGAGGGTTTCGCTACTTTCGCCCGACTGGGAAATCAACACGGCTTTCTCAAATTGCCTGACTTTTTCCAAATAATTGAAGTATTCAGAAGCAATCTCCGGATAAATTTTCATTCCCTGGTAACGCAATACCAGCGCAGCAAAATAGGACGAGCCCATACCAATATAGGGTACTTTTTCAGGCAAAATTAGCCCCTTATTATGCTCATAACAGACCCCAGCCTGGTATGGTATTTCAAAAAGTTCGGATTCCACAAGCATCAAATTTATAGAACAACAAGTTACGACTATTTAAAGTATCCGTTACTTTTTTTAAATGAATTTTTTAGAAATCAATAAAGCCTGATACCCGTAATGACCGCCAAATAACAAGAAATGGTTCAGGATGTGGTAAAGCTGATATAATTGCACCCGCTCTTCCCAGCCGTTTTCAAGCGGAAAAGATTCCTGATAGGCGTGCCAGGTGCGGTTGGAAAAACCACCAAACAGGGTCATCATAGACAACTCCATCTCGCGGTCGGCATAATACGAAGCCGGATCGATCAGCGCCGGGCCCCGGCTGGTGTACAGGAAGTTGCCGCTCCACAGATCGCCATGGATCAGCACCGGCACAGAACGCAGAGGGAGCAGCTGCGGAAGTTTGCCCATCAGCATTTCATACACCTTTAGATCAGCTGAGCTTATCCCACGGCTATCTCGTATCAAACGCACCAGGTAGGCCAAGCGGTTTTCTGCGAAAAAAGCCGGCCAATTCCCCGTCCAATCGTTTTGCTGAGGCGTTAAACCGCAATAATTGTTGTGTGAAAAACCAAATTTATCCCCCGCCTCCCTGTGTAAATGAGCCAATCCGTAACCTAACTTCTCATCCTGCTTCGGAGCACTGCCGGGTTCGAGATATTCCAACAGGATAAAACCGGGCAGGCTGCCATTTTCTGTGGCCAACAAAACTTCGGGGACCAGCAGGCTATCAGCGGCATTCTTTCTCAAGGCGTTCAGGCATTCCGCTTCCCGTACAAATAAATCATCGGGACAGGAAGCATTCCATTTCAAAAAGAAAGTACCGTGGCTAGTTTTCAGTTTCCTGGCAAAACTGATGCAGCCACCGCCAACCGGCACCGTTTGCATTAACTGAAAACTGTTGCCAAACCGGTTCCGAAGGGCTTCGGTCAAAAAGTTCAATATGTTTTCTTCCATAAGTAACAAAATTCTGTGATTATCCCGGATTATGCAAGTATTGGAATGCTGAAATAATTCTTCAATCATTGGTTTTTGATTGCCGGAACGTTTTACTCGATAACCAGGATGAGCACTTCAATAAGTCCCTCTTTATACCCATTGAAAAGAATCGATAATCGTCTTAAATTGTATAAATATTTTAACGTTATGACCTCAGCAGAAAGTTTTTTCAGACATTATTCGTTATCCAACAAAGCAAGATTTTCGGAAGAATCCTGCTCCGACAATGAATTCTTGTCTGATTTTCTGGTTTTTGTCCCTGAAGTTCTGGCTGACCTTCAGGATAACATTGACCACAGGCAAATTGCTGAATTCTATAAAAATTTGATCCACCTTAAGTTCATGGTGGAATATGCTGATGACTTGAATCGGTATTGGTATTTACTCAGGGCTTACTCGGGCGGATTGAAACGATTGATGGATAAACAAACCGTGCAGCATGCCATGGAAGTTTACTTGTATTACCACCATCGTTATGGCGCACGCCGCATTTTCAAGCAGGAAAACTGGTTTGAAAATAAGCGCTGGCAATTCCTCGATCGCCTGATAGATGTGGAAGACTCCAAAGGCCTGGCCATTTTTTTTGAACAAGTAACGGACGAACTCAGCGAAAACTTTCAGATTTATAAAAATAGCTTGCTACGCTTTCACCGTGAAGTGAAAAAAATTGTTGATGCCAATTAAATGGCTCCACCCTCTACCTTGTTGCATTTCCTTCCTAAAAAAACGACGATATCTCAACCACGCGCGTGCCATTTCACGATAGTGCGGCTTTCAAAATTATTCGCACCGATCTTTTTGTTATTTTTACAATATTCTTAATTTTGACGTTAATTCAATGCTCCGTAAGTTTAGGCACATCCCGCTTCCGGCATTGATAAGCAGGCTATAAACCCAACAACTTTTTTATGAAATTCGGTTATTTCAAGGACGACGTACGGGAATATGTGATCACGGATCCGCAAACTCCGTGGCCCTGGATCAACTACCTGGGCAACGACGAATTCTTCAGTATCATTTCGAACACGGCCGGTGGCTACAGTTTTTATAAAGACGCCCGGTTACGGCGCCTTACCCGCTATCGTTACAACAATGTGCCTATTGACGACAATGGTAAGTATTTCTACATCAAAGAAAACGATACCGTATGGTCGCCAGGCTGGAAACCGGTAAAGACCGATGTCGAAAATTATAGTTGCAGGCATGGTATGGGCTACACCGCTATTCAAGCTTGCAAAAATGGACTGGAAGCCGAAGTGCTGTATTTTGTCCCTTTAAAAAGCAACCTTGAGGTACAAAAACTACGCTTAAAAAACCATTCAGCCGAAAAGAAAAATTTCCAGATTTTCTCATTTGTGGAATGGTGCCTGTGGAACGCGCTGGACGACATGACCAATTTCCAGCGGAATTATTCCACCGGCGAAGTGGAAGTGCAGGGCTCCACTATTTACCACAAGACCGAATACCGCGAAAGGCGAAACCATTTTGCCTTTTACCATGTGAATACGCCCATTGCCGGTTTCGATACCGACCGCGAAACCTTTGTGGGGCTCTACAATTCGTACCAACTGCCACAGGTGGTCGCCGACGGAAAACCGACCAACACGATTGCCCATGGCTGGTCACCCATTGCCTCGCATTGTTTGGAAGTGGAGCTAAACCCGGGTGAAGAAAAAGAATTCGTTTTCCTGCTAGGCTATGTCGAAAACGATGAAAACGACAAATGGGAAGCCCCGAAAGTTATTAAGAAAGACAATGCACTGGAGCTGATTTCCCGTTTCGACACGGTGGAAAAGGTGAATACGGCTTTTGCCGATCTGAAAAACTATTGGGACAAATTACTTTCCGGCTTCTCGATCAGCAGCCATGACGAAAAACTTGACCGAATGGTTAACATCTGGAACCAATATCAATGCATGGTGACCTTCAATATGTCGCGCTCAGCCTCGTTCTTTGAATCAGGTATTGGGAGGGGCATGGGTTTCCGCGACTCCAACCAGGACTTGATTGGCTTTGTGCACCTCATCCCCGAAAAAGCCCGCGAACGCATTCTTGACCTCGCAGCCACGCAGATGGAAGATGGTGGCGCCTACCACCAATATCAACCCCTCACAAAAAAAGGCAACTCAGATATTGGCGGCAACTTCAACGACGACCCGTTGTGGCTAATTCTTTCAACGACCATCTACCTGAAAGAAACCGGCGACTGGGACATTCTGAATGAAGTTGTCCCCTATGAAAACGACGAAAGCAGAGCACAACCGCTGCTTGATCACCTGAAACGCTCATTTGAACACGTCACCAATAACCTTGGGCCACACGGGTTGCCGCTAATTGGGCGTGCCGATTGGAACGACTGCCTGAACCTGAATTGTTTCTCCAAAAATCCAGACGAATCGTACCAAACCACCGAAAACCAAATCGGTGGCGTGGCCGAATCGGTGATGATTGCCGGCATGTTTGTGCTGTACGGGGCCGATTATGCCGACCTGCTGCAACGCCTGGGAAAAGAAACCGAAGCCGCACAAGCCTGGAAAGCTGTTGAAAACATGGAAGCAGCCATCAATCAACACGCCTGGGATGGAGATTGGTTTTTACGCGCCTATGATTACTATGGGGAAAAAATTGGCAGCCAGGAAAATGACGAAGGCAAAATCTTCATCGAGTCAAACGGTTTTTGCACCATGGCCGGCATCGGCAAGGATGACGGACGCGCCCAACAAGCCCTCAATGCCGTTAAAAAGCACCTCGACTGCGAATACGGCATCGTCCTGAACAATCCGGCTTACAGCTATTACGACTATTCCAAAGGTGAAATAAGCAGCTACCCCGAAGGATACAAAGAAAACGCCGGTATTTTCTGCCACAATAATCCGTGGATTATGATTGGCGAAACCGTATTGGGCAATGGGAACCAGGCGTTTGAATATTACTCGAAAATTGCCCCCGCTTACTTGGAAGAAATCAGCGAACTGCATAAAACCGAACCTTACGTTTACTCACAAATGATTGCGGGCAAAGACTCGTGGAAACCCGGTGAGGCCAAAAATTCATGGCTGACCGGAACAGCCGCCTGGAACTTCTTTGCGATCTCAAGGTACATCCTGGGTATCCAACCCGATTATGAGGGGCTGACAATTGATCCATGTATTCCGCTGGAGTGGGATGGTTTTCGTATTCAACGGGTGTTCCGGGGCACCACTTACCAGATTGAAGTGAGAAATCCTGATCATATTCAGAAAGGCATAAAAGAAATATGGGTAAACGGAAAACGGAACAACGGAAACACGGTTCCGCTGCAACAATCTGCTACTTGCGACGTGCTGGTAATTATGGGTTAAATAAAGTTTCAGCAACGCTTTAAACCACTTCATCTAAACAATTGATTTATATATAAAAAAAGAGGTTGTCCCATTAAATCGGGACAACCTCTGTTCTTTTGCCGGTTGTTTTTTACCATCTTCCGCGGCCTGACCGGTTGCCACTCCGCACGCCTGCTTGCTTTCCGCGCGCACACCGTCCCTGTGCAAAGCCAGCTTTTTGGTTTCGTCCATACCCTTTGCCCGATGCCGTTAAAGAGGCAAACTGCTGTTGTTGCTCCGGTGTCAGCAAAGCGGACACTTCATTGCGGTGGGCAGATTGAGCCGCCAGCATCTTTTCGCGTACGGCGTCCTTTGTGGCCAGATCGGTCGTGCCCCTCCGCTCATTCCTCAGGCTTGTCATTTCCTGTTGATGAGCCTGTTCCAGTTTGGTAATTTCTGACTTCTGCTGCTCGGTCAAACCCGAAATTTGATTCAGGCAACGCAACGACCCAACATTTTGTGCTTGTACATTTACGGCCATCATTACTACCAGAATGAATAAGCCAATTCCCATTTTTGTTTTCATTTTCAACTTATTTTAAATGATTAATTTCTTATTGTGGCTGTGTCTGTCATTCCCGGGAAAATCCATCATCAGCCCCGGTCTTCGTTCCTGTTAACCGGTTTTAGCTCTTTGACACAAGCCCGTCAAAAAACTTGCGGTAGAATTTATTTTTCTTGCACAAAAAAAGAGAAACGAATCACGAAATATCCACAAACCGAATGAATATCAAAACATTAGTAAGAAACAAACAAACAGTTACTCAATGAGGAAACTTTTATTTCAATATGATTGAAGTTTTATTCTTCCATTTTCCAGTCAGTGCTGTATTTTAGCGGAAATCTTCTCGAGTAAAATAGATAGCCTCTATGAAAAAAGAACTTCGCATTTTATTGGTCGTGTTTCTGTTCCTGCAGTTCGTGTATTGGGCCGGGCCCAAGCCTTCCAAACCCACATTCGATCATTCACTTCCGGAGATTGAAGTGGCGCTGGAAGATATCGACCGGTTTATTGCCACCAGGGAGGCTGAATTGCCCGTAAAACCAAACAATGAGAGCCGGATTTTTTGGAACGATGACCATCTGAAAAGCAAAACAGCCTTTTGCCTGCTTTATCTGCACGGTTTTTCAGCATCCGGTTTCGAAGGCCAGCCAACGCATATCAATGTTGCAAAACATTTCGCGGCCAATGCCTACATTCCGCGCCTGGCAGCTCACGGGCTGGAAGGTACTGAACCCCTACTGAACATGACACCGGACACCCTCTACAAATCGGCAAAAGAAGCCCTGCAAATTGCCCGTCTGTTAGGTGAGAAAGTGATTATCATGAGCACATCTACTGGAGGAACGCTGTCGCTGAAACTGGCTGCCGATTTCCCGGAACTGGTGGACGGACTGATGCTGTTGTCCCCCAATATCGCCATCAACAATCCCGCAGCTTTTTTACTTTCGAAACCTTGGGGACTACAAATCGCCCGACGAGTGTACGACGGAAAATACCGTTACGTAAATGAAAATCCAGACGATGTGGAATGTCAGTACTGGAACTGCCATTACCGGCTGGAAGCCACTGTTTATCTTCAACAATTGATTGAAAAAACCATGACCAAGCGCCTTTTTAACAGGGTAGAAACACCGACTTTCCTGGCCTACTATTATCAGGATAATAACCACCAGGACCATGTTGTGCGTGTGGATGCCATGCTGAAAATGTTTGAGCAACTGGGAACGCCTGACTCCCTGAAACGGAAACAAGCATTTGATGCGGGTACGCATGTTATCGGATGTGAGCTTTATTCGAAATGCCAACCGCAAGTAGAACAAACTTGTATCCGATTTGCTGAAACCGTTTTGCGGCTGAAACCGAACTGATTGTTGATAATCCGTGGAATACTGGCAATAGAAAAATTAAAAACAGGAAAGCTGGACCATTCGGAAAAAATTCGAAACAAGAAAGCTTTACAGGCTCTTTACCAGGCGGATTTCTTCTAACCGGGCCTGGGCTTCCGGGTCCAACTGAAACAGGGCTTTCAGATGGTTGCAGGCATAGTCGGGGCAAAGTGCACAATTTTCCAATTCTCTGTTCCGGGCACATTTGCGGATTTCGCAGGCCAGACATCCGGTAAACAGCTTATCGGCAGGAGCCAGGCAACCTTCGCAATCGTTAATATCTTCGGATGTTAGTACAATTCCATACTGCTCCGACGCCTGTTCAGCAATGCGCAGACGCATGTCCAGTTGCTTCGTTTTATCCGGTTCAAGAGTCGCCAAATATATCGGGCAGGTATCACATCGCAATCCACAGTAAGCAATCATATCCCTTCATTTTGCAGTTCACTCACTTTGGGATATACGTGCTCCTCCGCATTCGGTTGTACCATCGTTATAAAATGATTGAGGGCCCCGCACCGCGAAACCCTCAAATCCATGTATTTTACCCGGATTAACAGATTTATAATTTCCCAAACAGGTCGAACTCTGTAGCGTCTGCAATGTTGACCGGATAAAAATTACCAACCTGTATTTCAGTTGATTTTTCAATCAGGACTTCTCCATCCACTTCGGGCGAATCAAATTCGGTCCGTCCGATAAAATAATCGTCCTCTTCCCGATCTACCAACACCTTCAGCGTTTTCCCAATATGTTTCCGGTTCAGCGAAGCCGAGATATCTTGCTGCATTTCCATCAGTTCTGCCGCACGGGCTTCTTTCACTTCCTGCGGAATGTCGTCCTGATACATCTTCCAGGCATACGTATCGTCTTCGCTCGAATAAGCAAACACGCCCATACGTTCAAACGGATACTCACGAATAAATGCTTTCAGCTCCTCAAAATCCTCCTCGGTTTCACCCGGATGACCAACCAAAAAAGTGGTGCGAAGTGCAATTCCCGGAACTTCTTCGCGTATCTTTTTAACCAGATTGATGGTTTCTTCCTTCGTAATTTTGCGGCGCATCATGCCCAACATGCGATCGGTGATGTGTTGCAGCGGCAAGTCCAGATACTTGGCCACATTATTGCGTTCGCGCATGACCTTCAGTACATCTGCCGGAAATTTGGACGGATATGCGTAATGCAAACGAATCCATTCCAGTCCTTCAATATCGGCCAGTTTATCAATCAGCTCGGCCAGTTTGCTTTCGCCATAACGGTCAATACCGTAATACGAAAGGTCCTGGGCAATTATCAACAACTCCTTTACACCTCCGGCCACCAGATTTCGGGCTTCTTCCAACAAACTTTCCATGCTGCGCGACTTGTGGTTGCCGGTAAATTGCGGGATGGCACAAAACGAGCAATGACGGTTGCAGCCTTCGCTTATTTTCAGATATGAAAAATGCCCCGGCGTGGTCTTAATCCGGTGGTACATCTTCTGCTCGTAAAAATTAGCATTCAGATCCCGGATGATTTCCTTGAAATCGAATTTGCCGTAAAACTTGTCCACTTCCGGTATTTCTTTGATCAGATCTTCTTTGTAGCGGGCCGATAAGCAGCCCATCACCAAAAGCTTATCCAACTTCCCGGCCTTTCTGGCATCGACAAAATTCAGGATCGTATTGATCGACTCCTCTTTGGCATCGGCAATAAAACCACAGGTATTAAGGATGACAATATTCGCATCGTCCTTTTCCGAATCGTGAACAACTTTAAATCCGTTCAAATCGAGCTGGTTCAGCAGCATCTCCGAATCGACCAGGTTTTTCGAGCACCCCAGCGTCATGATATTGACTTTTCCCCTCTTCATGTTCAAATCTCTATTAATTTCGTCAACTACAACAAACAAAAGCTTTACGAGAACAGCGAATCGACAAATTCCTTACGGCGGAAAATCTGAAGGTCTTCCATTTTTTCGCCAATACCGATGTATTTTACCGGAACTTTAAATTGATCGCTGATGCCAATTACCACGCCGCCTTTCGCTGTGCCATCGAGCTTGGTCAGGGCCAGAGCCGTTACTTCGGTGGCCAGCGTAAACTGTTTAGCTTGCTCAAACGCGTTCTGCCCGGTAGAGCCATCCAGGATGAGCAGCACTTCGTTGGGTGCATCCGGAACAACTTTTTGCATCACCTTTTTAATTTTGGCCAGCTCATTCATCAGGTTGATCTTGTTGTGCAGACGGCCGGCTGTGTCAATAATCACCACATCGGCGCCCGAGGCTTTGGCCGAGGTCAGCGTATCATATGCCACCGATGCCGGGTCGGATCCCATATTCTGACGGACGATGGGCACATCCACCCGTTCGGCCCAGATCTGGAGTTGGTCGATGGCCGCTGCCCGAAAGGTATCTGCGGCACCAAGCACCACTTTTTTGCCGGCTTGTTTAAAGTTCCAGGCCAGTTTGCCAATCGTGGTGGTTTTTCCAACGCCGTTAACGCCAACCACCATAATTACATAAGGTTCAGTACGCTGCGGAAGATCAAAATCAGCAACGTCCTCCGTATTATTTTCCTCCAGCAAAGCTGCAATTTCTTCTTTAAGTATCCCATTTAACTCATCAACGCCCAAATACTTATCACGGTCAACCCGTTCTTCAATCCGGCGAATGATCTTCAAGGTGGTATCAACGCCCACGTCCGAAGTAATCAATACTTCCTCCAGGTTATCCAATACCTCATCGTCAACCTTTGATTTTCCGACAACGGCACGGCTAAGTTTTTTGAATACACTTTCCTTGGTTTTGGAAAGCCCCTGTTCCAGACTTTCTTTTTTTGCTTTGGAAAATACTCCGAAAAGACCCATAATCTTCAAATTTTAAGGGGCGCAATTTACGAAATTAAACGGAGATTCAGGGCTTAAAATCTGCTGGTATCCAAATAATCACCGGCAAAAACATCACCTGGTCATGAGTCACGAAGCTTGCGAATCTCTTCTTTCATTTCAGCTAACACATCCGACAGGCGCGCAATATCCAGATGACTGGGTTTGGGCATTTCAAAACTAAGCACCCCGCGTGCTTTCCAGATTTCAAGAACAGAACTGCTGTCAACAAGATAAGGTTCGTATTCCGGATTGTCGGATTTCAACAACAAATGAGTTCCATTTTCCAGATAGATCCGCTTATAAACCAAACCTTCATCACGGGTAATCAGCACATAAGTTTGCCCGTCGCGCAGATCAGAAACCGATTCAACAAATTCGCAAAAAAGATATGAACCGGACAAAACCGGTAACATACTATCTCCTTTGATTTGAAAAACCCGGTATGTCTTTCCTCCCAAAAGTTCAGGAACCGGCATCGAAAACCGGGGCAGCTGCCCGATAAATTCAGGATCGGCAAAACCATTGAGGTACCCAGCCGAAGCTTTTACCGGCACAATCGGGATCAACTCATCATTATTATGATCTACCACAACAGGTAAAATCTGCAAGCCTTTTGCCCGACTCCTTTCATGGAATCCCGAACTCAAATTGATACTCACCAGCTCATCAATTGTCAGATTATAAGCTGCGGCCAACTGCTGCAAGACCGAAATTTTGGGCATAGCCCTACCCTCTTCGTACGACCCGATCAGGGAGCGTTTCAACTGCAACTTGTCAGCTAGCTCCTGCTGGGTAAGCCGATGTTGCTTTCGCAAATATTTGATATTTTCAGCAAGTTGATCCATAAAAGATATGTTTGAGGGGTACAAATTTATTTCTTCCAAAGCGAAAAATAGCTTTTCAAAATTAACCAATAATTTCAGCCTTTACTAATTTATTTAGTATTTTTGTATGACAAATGATTTAACCCTCCGGAAAAACGTCAAAAATAGCAGCAAATGGAACAGACCCTTCAGGAAAAGCTAAAAATATTGGCAGACGCAGCTAAATACGATGTTTCTTGCTCATCCAGCGGAAACAACCGGCAAAACACAAATGGCGGACTTGGCAACGCATTGTCATGCGGTGTTTGTCACAGCTTTACCGATGACGGGCGGTGTGTCAGTTTACTGAAGATTTTAATGACCAACCATTGCATTTACGACTGCGCATATTGCATCAACCGTCGAAGCAACGACCGGCCGCGGGCCACGTTCACCGTCCAGGAAGTAGTTGACCTCACCATCAACTTCTACCGGCGAAACTATATTGAAGGCTTGTTTCTGAGCTCCGGAGTCATCAAAAATCCTGATTTTACAATGGAACGTCTGATGCTTGTTACCCAAAATTTACGACTGAAAGAGCGTTTCAACGGCTACATCCACCTGAAAGCAATCCCCGGAGCCAGTCCCGAACTGATCCGCCAAGCGGGATTATATGCCGACCGGCTGAGTGTCAATATCGAAATTCCGACAGAACCGGAACTCAAACGGCTCGCCCCGGAAAAGAGTTTTGGTACCGTCTTGCAACCCATGAACCAAATCAAAGAAGGCATCCAGCTTTACAAGGAAGAACGCCGGAAATTTCGAAAAACACCTGCCTTCACTCCGGCCGGGCAAAGTACCCAACTGATTGTTGGCGCCACACCCGACAGCGACCGGCAAATTTTGCAGTTGGCCTCGGGTTTTTACCACGAGCAGCAACTGAAGCGGATTTACTATTCTGGCTACCTGCCCGTAAACGAATACGACAAACGGCTACCTGCGCTCCAATCGCCGCCCTTGGTCCGCGAAAACCGGTTATACCAAAGCGACTGGCTGATGCGTTTTTACCATTTCCGCGCCGACGAAATCCTGACTCCTGAGCAGCCATTCCTGGACCTGGACATTGACCCGAAATTGGCGTACGCCTTGCGCAACTTGCATCTCTTTCCGGTTGATATAAACAGGGCCGATTACGAAATGATCCTACGGGTGCCCGGCATTGGGGTGCAATCGGCCAAAATGATTGTGGATGCCCGCCGGTTTCGGAAGCTAAACAGCTATCACCTGAAAAAAATTGGCGTGGTACTGAAGCGTGCCCAATACTTCATCACTTGCAACGAATTGCCGGTATATCGCGGTAATTGGGATCCCGGGCAATTGAAAAACCACCTGATTGCTGAATGCCACACGAAACGGAAAAAACCTGGAGATACACAACTGAGCCTATTCCCGCTCATTCCGGCCTTATCCGCCCCGGCAAAACAACTTCATTTTAAAAGCTAAGTCATGGCATTTCTGCTTTACGATGGCACATTTGAAGGTTTTCTGACCGTGGTTTTTGAATGTTACGCTCAAAAACTGGCGCCGGTTGATCTTTGTAAAGAAACTGCCTTCCAGAAAAATTTGTTTATTAAAAAGCTCTCCATCCATACCGATGAACAAAAGGCCGGGCGGGTTTGGAGATCGCTTCAGGCAAAACTTCATCGGCAAAATAAAAATCTGCCGCTACTGGTTTTTCTATCCGAAAGTACTGGAATTGAGATGAAATTGTACCGGTTCATCCGCCGTGTATTTGATTCAGGCAGAAGCATTGAAACCGATTTTGGGGATCAGGATGTACTCGAATTGAAGAAAATTGAGCGTCAGGTGCTGCGCGAAACCATGCGAATACTCCAGTTTGTGCGTTTTCAGCAATCCAGGGACGGTTTGTTTTTTGCACCGGTTGAACCGGAATTCGATGTGTTGCCTTTTACAATCAACCATTTCCGCGAACGATTTGCCGACCAGCTATGGCTGATTTACGACATCAAACGAGATTACGGCATTTTCTACGATCTGAAAGAAACACGGGAAGTTGTACTCTCTGAAAAGACATTTTCGCAGACTGACGGGAAAGTTTCAGCTAATTTACTGGAAGAAACCGAAGAAACTTATCAAACCCTATGGAAAGCTTATTTTGACCACATCAACATTCCGGAACGGGAAAATGAAAAATTGCAGCTTCAGCACATGCCCCGCCGGTACTGGAAATTCCTGCCCGAAAAATCGCCGATCAAGTAAATCGAAAAAAAAGCTTCCACGTTAAAGTGAAAGCTTTTTCATTAAGCAAAGTATATTTTACTTTTTAAAATAATCTTTAACCATTTCGTTTGGCACTACGCCTTCCTGAAATGTATAAGCACCGGTTTTATCAGATTTTACCATTTTGATTACTTTGGCATAACCTTTACCAGCTCCTTTTTGTAATGATGCAACTGCTTTCTTAGCCATATCTCAAATTATTTAATTTCGCGGTGAACAGTTACTTTTTTCAAGTTTGGGTTGTACTTTTTCAACTCCAAACGTTCAGGTGTATTTTTCCGGTTTTTTGTAGAAATATACCGTGAAGTTCCGGGAACACCACTTTCCTTTTGTTCGGTACATTCCAGAATTACCTGAACCCGATTACCTTTCTTAGCCATTTTTTACCCTTTTAAATGTTCGTTACCAAACCTTTTGCTTTGGCATCTTTCAATGCAACACTCAGCCCATTTTTATTAATGGTACGCAAGCCAGCGGCCGAAACGGTCAACGAAATCCAACGATCTTCATTCGGAAGATAGAACTTTTTGTTGAACAGGTTCGGACTGAACCGACGTTTGGTTCTTCGTTTCGAGTGAGAAACATTATTTCCCACCATCGCTTTTTTTCCGGTTATTTGACAAATTCTTGACATTGTCTTATTTTTTTACAGATCACACGTTTTTCAAACAGTTCGCAAAATAAGTGCATTTTCTTCAAATATTCAAATTGTCAGCCATGTTTTTTGTTCTTTTTTCAACAAGTAATTGTTTATAAATCAAAAAGTTTTTCATTCAGCCCCAATTTACAATGGTTCCGGACGCACTTAGCTGCCTGTTTACATCCTCGTCGGGAAGTACGAATATCCTGTTTATAAGTGAATAAGCGGATTATTACTATGAGCGAGTATACTTGTATCTTCATTTTCGGCCTCATTCCAAAGAGCTCGAATTTTCTGCGTATTGCAGTGTAAGCCGGTGCGGAATTATTGTACCGTTTTCATTTTCTTTTTTACAGAAAAGAAGCTTATTTTAGGTGAAAAATCAGCCCCATGAGTCCAGAACGATCAAGATCTTATCCAACCATACTGGGTGCAGCCCATCTGGTTATTTTATATATTTTCATTCAAACCGTTGTTGACTTTCCATTAGCCGTGTGGGATTATTATCACGGAACCGAATTTTTGTACCACCCCGTGAAAAAAATTGTGCTGGGTATTGGCTCGGTTGTTTTTATTCTGGCCTTTGGCTACCGGAAAGCACAAACCAGCCTAAAGGAACTTTTTCCGGCCAAGAGGTTTAATGTACTCATTTTTATCCCGATGACCTTGTTTCTGATGGCAGCCCACATTTTTCTGGCCGAAGTCAACCGGGCCGTGGATCAATTGATACCGGCACCGCCTTGGTTTTGGGAACTGTTCGACCGTATTTTTGAAAACGATTATGGTTTTTATGGCGCCTTTCTGAAGGTGGTGGTTATTGCCCCGGTCATCGAGGAACTGATTTTTCGCGGGATCATTATGCACGGATTCATGCGTAATTATCCGAAAATTATCGCGATTATAGTGTCGGCCTTGTTTTTTGCCTTGTTTCACCTAAATCCCTGGCAATTCCCAGCCACCTTTCTGCTGGGCTTGTTGCTGGGATGGATAATGGTGGTTACCCGCAATATTTTTGCCTGCATTGCCGGCCATGCCATCAACAATCTGCTGGTGTTGCTCAGTATCGAATATTGGGAAGAAATCACAGGCTTTTCGTTTTTTCTGCTGGAGAAAAACGCACAACTACAAATAAGCTACCTTGTTGCCGGACTGAGTGTGGTGCTAATTGCCTTGATTGCCCTAATAAAAAGAAAAAGGTAAGCTGATGGATTACGTATTGATTGCATTGGGGATCACACTACTGTTATTGGGAATTGCCGGAGCTATTTTACCGGTTTTGCCCGGTCCACCGCTCAACTATGGAGCCTTGCTGCTGCTTCATGCCACGGCTAAATACCATTTTACAGATCGGTTCCTGCTCATTTGGGCAGTAATTACCATCTTGGTTTATGCACTTGACTATCTGATTCCCGCTTGGGGTACCAAAAAGTTTGGCGGCAGTAAACAAGGCGTTTGGGGCAGCATTACAGGCCTGCTTATCGGACTGATCTTTTTCCCGCCCATTGGAATTATTTTAGGCCCGTTCATTGGGGCTGTGCTGGGCGAACTAATCGGCGGAAAAACATCAACACAAGCATTACGTTCTGGCTTTGGCTCGTTTGTCGGTTTTTTAACAGGAACGCTCCTCAAGCTAATCGCCTCGGGCATGATGACCTGGTATTTCTTTAAAGAATTAATTTGATGTGACTTTCTCCTCGTCCGGTTATTGTTCGGCAAAGGTGAATTAATTTTAGGGAATCTGTCATCTATCAATCTGTAGTTGGTTCGCAGCGGTTATATTTCTCGGTGAGGGTTTTCAAAAATTCTTTTTGCGAGCTTTTCAAAAGCTTCCATTCCAGGCGCCACTCCCAATTGTTGGCCACGGTTCCGGGAGTATTCATCCGTCCACGTCCATCCAACTCCATCAAGTCTTGCATAGGTAAAATGGCCATATTGGCTACCGATGCCCAGGCAGCTTCGATCAGGCTGCGGTGAATGTTGCCCCAGCCCGAACTGAAATAGCGCTTCAGGTTTTTACGTTCTTCTTTGGTGGCCGTTTTCAGCCAGCCAATGGTAGTATCGTTGTCGTGCGTGCCTGTATAAACCACAAAGTTCTGGTTGTAGTTGTGCGGCAAATTTACGTTAGAAGCATCCGAGGCATAGGCAAACTGGAGCACCTTCATGCCGGGCAGACCAAAGTGGTCGCGCAGCTTTTCCACCTCGGGGGTAATTATGCCCAAATCTTCAGCAATGACAGGCAACTCGCCAAGCTGCGATTTCAACAAGCTGAGCATCTCAAAGCCCTTGGCTGGAAGCCATTTGCCGTTGATGGCATTTTCTTCGCTGGCCGGTATCGCCCAAAACGACTCCAATCCGCGGAAGTGATCAATGCGGATCAAATCGAACATGCGCAGATTGAAATGGACGCGAGCGGCCCACCAGTCGTAGCCGCGTTCGGCCAAACGGTCCCAGTCGAATACGGGGCACCCCCAGTACTGGCCGGTTTCGCTGAAATAGTCGGGCGGCACCCCACCCACGTGGGTCATCTGCCCTGCTTCATCCAGCAGAAAAATATCCTGGTTGCCCCACACGTCCGAGCTATCGAGCGACACGTAGAGCGGCAAATCGCCGATAATACGGATGCCTTTGCTGTTGGCATAGGCTTTCAGCGCGAACCATTGCCGAAAGAAAATGAACTGCACAAAACGATGAAAATAAATATCGGCGGCATGTTCGTGCATAGCCACATCCATTTCGTGACTGTCGCGGTGTTTCAACTTTTCAGACCATTCATTCCAGCACAATTTTTCATTTTTACCTTTAATAGCCCGGAACAGGGCATAATCGTCCAACCACCAAGAGTGTTCGCCCAGAAAGTTGTAGTAATCTTCTTTCCAGTCGTTAAACTTCTTCTTAAAAGCTGAAAAGGCCTTCCGCAATAACTTGGTTTTTCCCTTCAGCACCAGGTCGTACTCCACCTTTTTGGTCGAAAGCACAGGCATCTGTTTTAGGTCTTCTTCCCTGATCAAGCCTTCTTCAATCAGCTTCTCCAGGCTGACAAAAAGAATATTCCCGGCAAAAGCCGAAAAGGACTGGTAGGGCGAATTACCGTAACCAGTTGGCCCCAGCGGCAAAATTTGCCACAATGTTTGTTTGGTTTCATGCAACAAATCCACAAACGCATAGGCGTCGTGCCCCATGCTGCCAATGCCGTAAGGGTTTGGCAGCGAGCTGATATGAAGTAAAATCCCACTATTTCGTTTCATCCTCTTTTACTGTTTTTCTGAATTTACACAACAGATCAGCCGTTTCCTGCACCAGACGTGGCCCGGCGCCAATAAATCCTACGCTGATTTGTTCCAAGACCTTTGGGGTTCTATTTCAGGCAAAAATAAAGTTTTTCAGGGTCGAACATGTTAACGATGAAAAAGATTTGCAGTCGTAGCCATTTCGTTTTCATTCTTGTCCGAACCAGTCAGTTGTTGTCAATCATCGTTACCCTGAACGTACGGTTCATAGGTGGTTGACCCAGCCAGCTGCAACATACATTTCTGCTGACCAAACCCGAAACTTTCGTCCGCCCGGTGCCGCGTTGCCGCCAAATAAGCGTACCTTTGCGGCAACAAAAAAAGCAGACGTATGGCAGCAATAGGCTTAATGAATGAATTGGAAGTGTTGAAAACAGTTGACTTTGGCGTTTACCTGGATGGCGGCCCGCACGGCGAAATCCTGATGCCCAAGCGGTATGTTCCCGAAAATTGCCAGGTTGGCGACACTGTGGAGGTTTTTATTTACCTTGACTCGGAAGACCGGCTCGTGGCCACTACCGATAAGCCATATGTCATGGTAGGCGAGTTTGCCAAACTGAAAGTGGTTTCCACAACAGCCATTGGCGCCTTTCTGGACTGGGGACTGCCCAAAGACCTGTTGGTGCCCTTCCGCGAACAGCAGGTGAAGATGGAGGAAGGCAAATCGTACCTCGTGTTTGTTTACCTCGACGATGAGAGCCAACGGATTGTAGCTTCTTCCAAGCTCGATAAGTTTGTGGATAACATTCCTGTTGATTACGAAGTGGGCGAAGAAGTTGACCTGATCATTGCCGGGCAAACCGACATGGGCTACAAGGCCATTATCGACAATAGCCACTGGGGGCTGATTTTTAAAAATGAAGTTTTTCAACCGCTGAAAATCGGTGACAAACTGAAAGGCTTCATCAAAAATATCCGCCCGGATGAAAAAATTGACCTATCGCTCGAAAAAGCCGGTTACGAAAAAATCGACAGCATTTCGCAATCCGTGCTGGATAAGCTGAAAGAGGCTAACGGTTTTCTTCCCTTCAACGATAAAAGCGACCCGGATGTCATATCAAAAACCTTTGGCATCAGCAAAAAGAACTTTAAGAAAGCGATTGGCGCCCTGTACAAACAGAGACTTATTAACATTGAAGATCAAGGAATAAGGCTGGCAGATTAAGTATTTAGTAGCAGTGACCAGTCTCAGTTTCGCAACCCGTAACTCCAAACATGAAGCTTTGTATTGCAGAAAAACCGAGTGTAGCCAGAGAAATTGCCCAGATTTTAGGAGCCAAAAGCCGCCGCGACGGCTATTTTGAAGGGAGCGGCTACCAGGTTAGCTGGACATTCGGCCATCTTTGCACGCTGAAAGAACCCAACGATTACACCGATCGCTGGAAATACTGGAACCTGCGCGAACTGCCGATGATCCCCCCGCGTTTCGGCATCAAGGTAATTGACGATGCCGGGGTGAAAAAACAGTTTGCCATCCTGCAAAGTTTAATTGAAAAGGCCGACGAGATCATCAACTGCGGCGATGCCGGACAGGAAGGCGAGCTCATCCAGCGCTGGGTGCTGGCCAAAGCGCAAAATAAAGCGCCGGTAAAGCGACTGTGGATCTCGTCGCTCACCGAGGAAGCCATCCGCGAAGGGTTTGAAAAGCTGTTGCCCGGCGAAGAATTTGACAAGCTGTACGAAGCTGGCAGTGCACGTGCCATTGGCGACTGGCTGCTGGGCATGAACGCCACCCGGCTGTACACGCTGAAGTACGGCCAAAACAAACAGGTGCTCTCCATCGGGCGGGTACAAACCCCCACCCTGGCCATGATTGTTGAGCGGCAGCTGGAGATCGAAAATTTCAAGCCCGAACCTTATTGGGAAATAAAAACCACTTACCGCGAAACCGTATTTTCGTCCACCACGGGGCGTTTTCAGAAACCCGAAGATGCGCAAACCGTGCTGGAGGAAATTTCGGGCATCGACCTGTACATTGGAAACATTGAAACCAAAAACAGCAACGAACACCCGCCGCGCCTGTTCGACCTGACTTCGCTGCAAATTGAGTGCAACCGGAAATTCAACCTGAGCGCCGACGAAACACTCCGAACGATTCAGTCGCTCTACGAAAAGAAAGTGACTACCTATCCGCGTGTGGATACCACTTTCCTGTCAGATGACATATACAAAAAAGTACCCGGCACCCTGAAAAACCTGAAAGGATTTGAGAACCTCACACAGCCCATTTTGGACGGCGGAAAAATCAGAAAGTCAGCCAAAGTTTTCGACAATAAAAAAATCACCGACCACCACGCCATCATTCCCACCGGGCAAAACCGGATCGATTTGACGGATAACGAACGAAAGGTGTTCGACTTGGTGGCCAAACGTTTCATTGCTGTTTTTTACCCGGATTGTCAGGTGGCCAACACCAGCATTGAAGCCAGCATTGGACCGCACCCCTTTAAAGCCACAGGCAAACAAATCCTGAAACCGGGCTGGCGGTCAGTTTTTCAAAATGAAAAGGACGACAACAGCGAAGACCGCATCCTGCCCGCCTTTACCACGGGCGAGCACGGGCCGCACCAACCCGAATTGCAGGAAAAGCAAACCCAACCGCCGCAATATTTTACCGAAGCAACCCTGCTCCGCGCCATGGAAACGGCCGGCAAAAATATGGACGACGAGGAGCTGCGCGACCTGATGAAAGAAAACGGCATTGGCCGCCCTTCCACCCGTGCCAACATCATCGAAACGCTGTTCCGCCGCCGGTACATCCGTAAGGAACGCAAACGTCTGGTGGCCACGCCTACCGGAGTTGACCTGATCCTGAGCATCGAAAACGAGCTGCTGAAATCGGCTGAACTCACCGGACAATGGGAACGCAAACTCCGCCAAATTGAATCGGGCGAACTGGAGATCGGCCGGTTTATGGACGAACTGAAAACGATGGTAATGGAGGTGGTTACGCAAGTGAAAACATCACCGAAGAAGGAAATTGCATTGTTGGAAGATGAGCCGGAAGAAAAGGGAAAGACGAAATCAGGTGAACCGAAAACCCAAAAGACAACGGCAAAAGCCCCAAAAAAAGAGGAGGAAGAAATCATTTGTCCACGCTGCGGAAAAGGCAAATTACTGAAAGGCAAATCGGCTTGGGGTTGCTCCGAATGGAAAGACGGCTGCCGGTTTACCATCCCGTTTGTGGTGCACGAAAAAAAGCTCACCGACAAGCAGATTTCCACCCTGGCTACTAAAAAGAAAAGCCCGTCCATCAAAGGATTCAGCTATCACGACCTGAAAATCGACGGTAAACTCATGCTGAATGATGACTGTGAAATCGTACTTCAAGCCGAAATTAAAGACGACAGCACCTGCCCGAAATGCAACATCGGAAAAATCGTGAAAGGTAAAACGGCCTATGGTTGTACCAATTTCAAAGCTGGTTGCGATTTTAGGGTGCCGTTTGAGATCGGATAATGCGAATGCCGTTGCGACTATTGCGTATTGTCTGGGAATGACTTTCCGGTTCAACTATTGAGCCGGAGGATTAGCGCAACCAGCAAACCAATCAACACACCGCCCATGACCTCACCCATGGTGTGCCCCAAACTTTCCTTTAGCTTCGTGCTTTTAAATTCTTCCAACCCTTCAATATCGATTTTTTTTGAAATAATATTCAAAAACCGGGCATGCTTGCTCGCTTCGTACCTCACCCCCATCGAATCATGTATGGTAATGATCGAGAATGTTACGGCAATGGCGAAAAAATAATTATCGATACCTTCGAAAAAAGCAATTGAACACGTCAACGCAGTTACAACAGCCGTGTGTGAACTTGGCCACCCGCCATTCGACTTTAGTAGTTCAAAGTTCCACCGCCCTTTCATTATCCTGAAAATGATAAGCTTAAGCGCCTGTGCGACAACCATTGCCAATAGCGCTGCCAGTGCAGTTTGAAATGCCGGATTATGGTGCATGAACGTTCCTCCCAAACATTATTAATTGATAATCATTCCATCCGAAGATAGGCATTTCTTTCACTTTTACCGGGCACTGTCAGCACGAAATAATCGGCAACCTTGGGGCCGAAAACTTTTACAAGAGATTTCAGCTATCACCTAAAACGGAACTAGTGTTGCGGTAAGCCTCTAATGACGGAATGTCATTTCGAACTTGTTTCGGAATCTGTTGCTATAAAGTGAGATGCTGAAATAAATTCCGCATAACCTCCGCTATTCTAAGCATAACTCAACACTAGCATCGCCCGGTTTTGACGTTAAAAACGATTGCCCGGGACTGTAACAGCGACTGCCGGCTTTGTGTATAACCAGATGAGAGCGTATCTTTTTGATGCGTTCCACGCTTTTATGTACTTTGATTCGGAGGTTAAAATTATGACGGATAAAGAACTCAACATACGATATTCCGAAATTTGCAATAACCTGGCAGAAAGGAAGATAAAACCAGCTTTCGATCGGCTGGAAACTCTTATTACCGAAAACGGGTTAGGGGTTTTTTACGACGAATGGCGGGACCTGGATCAAACCTATCATTACATGCTTCAATACACCGTTGAAGGGATACAGGATCCGGAAAGGCAAAAAGTGTATCGCCGGTTAATTGTTTCAGCATTTGAACTGGCCGATAAAGTAAACGAAGCCATTCGCTTAAAATATTCATCTTCCCTTGAATACGAAAAGAAAAGAATATTTAAAAATCAGTTTATTCCTGATCTTGAGTCTTTTTTATCCGAAGTGGAGGATTTTTATTTGCGCGATGAGTTGCAATCACCGTCCGGTAACAAAAAAACCATGACCTCCGGATATTTAGCCGAAGCCGTTGATCACCGGGAAAAAATCGTCCGGTTGTTTTATCATGTTTGGTTGCGGGACCAGTTGAACCCCGACGAAATAGTACTGCTCGGAAAGTTTTTTTCAAGCCCGTTAATTCTGGTTGCTTACAAATCGTTTCTTGTTTCGGCTTTAACCTTAAGCCTGCAACGGCACTTCGATGAGGCGAAATTCACCTTGCTGTTCAATGCATTCGAAATGGAAGAAACGGCAATCAATCAGCGGGCTTTGGTCGGCTTGCTCATCAACTTTTATCAATACGACTCCAGGCTGCCATTCTATCCGGAAATTACGGGAAGATTGAAGATATTGAACGAGCATCTGGAATTCAAACGAAACCTGGAACGTATCATTGTCCAGCTGATCAGAAGCAAAGAAACAGAAAAACTCCAGCAACGTATTCGCGATGAACTTATTCCTGAAATGATTAAAATCAGTCCAACCCTGAAGGATAAAATAAACCTCGACAGTTTGATGGAAGAAGGACTTTCGGACGATAAAAATCCGGAATGGCAGGAAATTTTCAAAGATTCGCCGGAGTTGATGGACAAGATGCAGGAATTCTCGGAATTGCAATTGGAGGGAGCTGATGTTTTTATCGGATCGTTCGCTATGCTAAAATCGTTTCCCTTTTTCAATGAAATTGCCAACTGGTTAATCCCCTTTTTTAGCGAAAACCCTGAAATACAAGAGGCTGTTGATCTTTCCGACGAGATAATCCGGAGTTTTGTTGACATGATCAGTAGGGCGCCTATTTTATGCAATTCGGATAAATACTCGTTTTGCCTCAGTATTCAAAGCCTGCCCAAGGAGAACCGCGAATTCCTGACCCGGGGAATGAAAGCCGAGATGGACCAGTTTAATGAAATAGAAAACGAAGAAGAACTGACCGGACCTGGCCGGAAAGCAGAATTTGTCTCTAACCAGTACATTCAGGATTTATATCGTTTTTACAAACTACATCCCCGGAAAAACGACTTCACTGATATTTTTGGCTGGCGTTTCGATTTTCATCATAAAATTGCCCTTGGAGCCATTTTAAAAGAAGATGAAAAGGTGCTCCGGAATATTGCAGAATACTATTTTTCGAAGAATTATTTTGAAGAAGCTGCTGGAATTCTTGCATACCTGTTAACCAACGAAAAGAACGGGGAACTTTATCAGAAAATCGCTTTTTGTTATCAAAAGCTGGGAGATTATAAAAAAGCGTTGGAACTATACCGGCAGGCCGAATTGTACGATTTGAACCGCTTGTGGAATTTGAAAAAAATTGCCCTTTGCTACCGAAACCTCAAACAACCCGACAAGGCGCTGGAGTACTACAAGCATGCCGAACAGCTTAATCCGGATGATTTGAACAACCAGTTGAACGTGGGGCACTGCTTACTCGAACTGGACCAGTTTGACGAAGCGCTGAAATGCTATTTCAAAGTGGAATACCTGGCTCCCGGAAATAAAAAAGTGTGGCGCCCCATTGCCTGGTGTTCGTTTCTGACAGGAAAAAAGGAGCAGGCCGAAAGATATTTTCTGAAGCTCATGGAGGAAGGTCCCAACAAGCACGATCTGATGAACATGGGGCACGTTCAGTGGAGCTTGGGCAACCGAAAAACGGCGCTGGATTATTACAAACAATCCATTTCAACAAACGGTTTCTCTGAAGCCGAATTCATGGATGTTTTCGACGAAGACTTGCCCCAGTTGCTCCAACAGGGCATCGATAAAGACGATGTGCCCATCATGCTCGACCAGCTGAGGTATTTTGTAGAAAAATAAAGGTGATAAACAAACAAATTGACTAATTCAGCGACGCGTCGTTGCACGCTTTAAAAAGTGACAAAGTAAAATCTTGGTTGATAAACATTGAGCCGCGCGGTACTCAGTTAACTTTGATCGCGGAAGTAAGATGCCGTTCAATTAATCAGAGTTTTAATTCCCCTATTCGAAAAACAGTTCTTCCTTGATTTTCTCAATGCGACTGAGCGCATAATCAGCATTTTCAGCCTGTTCGCCCGCTTCTTTTAAATAGGCCCGGTAGTAATTCAGCGCGAGCGTTGAATTGAAATTGAACTCCTCGTAAGTTGTAGCAATTTCGAACAGAACCTCTACTTTATTCGCATCCAGCTCGTAGGCTTTCTTGTAACATTCTATCGATCGTTCGAATTCCCGCATGGCACCATAAACCTGGGCCAGATGATGGTACATCTCCGGATGAAATTCAGGGATGGACATGTAAATGGCAAAATCCAGGTATTCAGATGCTAAATCGTACTCGTTCAATCGTTTATGGCAAACGCCCAGGTAAAAATTCACATAAACATCATTCGGCGCCGCACTGTAACACTTTTCAAGAATTTCGACTGCATCCTCGGTTTGTTTGTTGTGATACAAACAGATTCCGTAATTCAGCAAAACCGGCAAAAGGGTGTCATAGCGGGCCATGTATTTGTGGTATTGCTGCTGGGCAAACTGATAATCTTTATTTTCAAAAAAGGTATTTGCAAGTTTCAAATGCAGGGCCCTGCTGTTCGGGAACTTCTGTTTAGCGCTGAATAAAACCGTTTTAACCCGTGTTTTCTCTTCCGATTTTTCATAAGAAGCAGCAAGATTCAGGTAAGCGCTCAAGTCATCTTCGTTCTGCAACAGATAGTTGTGATACAAATAAATTGCCCTTTTATACTTTTCGGCTTTAAAAGCGGCCAACGCACTGTATTTATTAAACATGACATTGGTTGAATCGACCGATTGTATTTCTTCAAAAGTCTCATAGGCTTCGGAATAATCGTTCAGCCACAAATATGCTTTCCCCAGTTCATATTTTATCAGCAGATCACCCGGATGAATAATTAAGGCATGTTTGAAATCGGCAACTGCTTTTTCATAATTTCCCAAAGATTGGTACATATCGGCTCTGGCAGTACGATAAATAACTTGGGTGGAATCAAAAGAAATAGCATGGTTCAAATCCTTTAATGCCGCCGGGTAATCCATCAATTGCTTGTTTGCAAGGCTTCGTTTGTAATACAACTCCGCCGAAGGATTTTCAGCTAATTTTTCATCAATAACGATAATAGCTTTTTCAAATTCCCGGTTTAGCAGAAGCAAATCAATTTTCTGGCTAAAGCCAGCAAATGAGGGCAACAAGAATAACAGGAGGATTAGTTTTCTGGTCATGGCTTAATTGGTTTTATAGAAATCCGGGACTTCGGCGCCATCCGAAGCCCCGGATAAAAAATTACTACAATGCAAAATTGATCGGTATGGTATAAGAAACGGCCACCGCTTCTCCTCGTTGTTTTCCGGGAGTCCAGGCAGGCATCTCTTTCACCACTTTCAAAGCTTCAGCATCCAGCAACGGATCAACACCACGGACGACCGTTGCCCGCCCTACCGAACCGTCTTTCTCAACCACAAAAGTGACATATACCTTACCGGCAATACCTTTCATCTTAGCTTCGTCCGGATAAGAAATATGATTGGCAATATATTGACGAAAAGCAACTTCGCCTCCTGGAAAATCAGGCATCTCTTCAACAATATTGAAAACTACATCCCCATCTTGCGCCAAAAGCGCCTGAGTTTCCTTTGCAACATCTGTTGCCCCTGCCTTTAGCGTAATTTCAATGACACCATTTTTAACCAACTCGCCATATTTTTGGACCAAGCTCTCAGAACTTTCTTTCATAACATTAACCGATTGTATCCCATTGGGATCCAGTTTTGCCATAGCCTCCCGGTCGGCCATTTCACCATCAATTAAAATCAGCGGTTGTTCGCTCGACGCGGACCGGATTTGAACGCCGTTATTCATCAGCTCACTATCAACAATCGTGTTATCCTTACTTTCACAGGCAAAAGCCAGCAATAATGCGGCAGCCATCGCTCCGCCGATGAAATAACGGAATTTGGACATATTCGAAGATTTAATTTTTGTCATCATGTTTAGTCTTGATTTTATTAAGGATGAATTGAAATTATTGGCTATCGAAAACTGACTGCCAATAAACTGGGTGACGAGAATCTCTTTGTATTGATTGATCGCCACTCCTTTATTTAATACCGCCCGATCGGCCATGTATTCGTGGTTCTCCTTGATTACCCGCCGCAATAGCCAAAAAAACGGGTTAAACCACTGTACAATGCTGATCAGCTCGAGTACTAAAATATCCACCGTGTGCCCTTGGCGGATATGTTCACTTTCGTGTACAAGCATTTTATCCCAAGCGGGATTATTTTCCATGTTCCGGCTCACAAACAAATAGTTAAGAAAAGAATACGGGCTTGAATTATCGTTGATATAAACATAATTGACTCCACTTTTAGGCAACACCTGTGCTTTCCGAATGATCACAACCAGCTGACCAATCCTGAGCAGCACAAAAAGCGCAACCAGAACAGAAATACCCAAATAACCAACCACCAGCAGGTAGCTCGCTGATATCCAACCAGCCAAAGAACCGGAGAAACCAGAGCCGGTTATCGTAATGGCTTCCAACATATTGACAGTGTCAGATGTAGGTACTCCAACTAAATTATCCGGTTCATAAACCCTTAAATGCAGCAGGGGAAGCAGGCTTGAAAAAACGACAGCAAAGAGCAGAAATAAACGGTTGGCCGTGAAAAATGTTTCCTGACGCAGGAACAGAAAATAAATCAGAGAAAACGCACCGAGGCTGATTCCCGATTCCAGGATGTAGTGGATAAAACTATTCATCGCTTCTGTTTTTTTCTTCGTTCAAATCCCGGCCAACTTCTTTCATCAGTACTTCCAGATCGGCCATGCTCATATTGTCTTCGCGCGCAAAAAACGAGACCATTTCCTTGAATGAATTACTGAAATAACCTTTCATAAAGTTTTTCATATACCTCCGGGTATATTCCTTTTTGCTGATAAGCGGAAAGTACCGGTGTGTTTTCCCAAAAGCCTCATAACCTACAAAGCCTTTTTTCTCCAAAATCCGGACAATGGTAGAAACCGTATTATAGGCTGGTTTTGGCTCCGGCATCTGTTCAATCAAGTCTTTTACAAACGCTTTTTCCAGTTTCCAAAGCAATTGCATCACTTGTTCTTCTGCTTTCGTCAGTTCTTTCATAGTCATTAAGTCATTAGCTTTTAGTGCTCAGCAAATTTTTAGCCAAATTTAACTAAACTGATAGTTTTTAAACTATTGTTTTAGTTATAAAATAGAAAAAAATTAATCCAAGGCAAAGTTTACAGGCAAGTTGAAACGTACCTTAACCACTTCACCATTCTCCTTTCCAGGCTTCCAGGTTGGCATTAACCCAACAACACGCAGGGCTTCCTGATCCAACAACGGATCAACCCCTTTTTCAATTTTAATTTGAATAACTTTCCCCGCTTCGTCAACGACAAAAGAAACAAACACCTTACCGGTAATGCTGTCTTTTTTTGCCTCCTCCGGATAGTTCACATTTTCTAACAAAAAACTACGTAAAGTCTCATTTCCACCGGGAAATTCAGGCATCTCGTCAACCACGAAATAGGCACCGCCTTCATCTTTTTTACGCTCCTCCTGTGCTGATGCTGCAACTGGCATCATCAGCACCGCCAAAAATAATAACCAAATCTTTGATTTCATAAGTTGTTTTTTTTGATGAATAAATATAAAAACAAACTTACAACTAATTTTATAGTTTTCAAACTAATTTTATAGTTATAAATGCATTAAATAATTCTGCATGCAGTAATCATGTTATGGCCCAACAATTTGCGCTAAAAAAGTACTTAAACATGTTCACGAATTTTATTTCACAACCTTCTTTTCTCCGTGAATGGTATAAATGTATCCTCCAATGATTGCGGTAGCCGGTGCTACCAAAACTAGCCCAAAGCTCCCAATGATTGTATGCAATATTTCGGCGGCTATATAATTTGTATTAAAGATGCTCACCATGGGGGTTCCTTTTGCCATAAACAGCATAAAGACAAATATAAAACTCCCTGAATAGGCAAACAATAGTGTCGTAGTCATAGTTCCAATTACCGGATAAGCAATACTGAATCCTGATAAAATCAATTCTTTAACACTCAGGTCGGGGCGTTTAATGATCAACTCATTTTGCGATGCTGCAATATCCATGGCCACATCCATCACCGCGCCTGCTGCAGATATAAAGATTGCCGACAAAAAAATATCTGATAATCTCAAATGTAAAAATCCGGCATAAAGTATCGTTTCCGAAAATTCTTGTACGGTTCCAGGTATTTTAAAAAAATATCCAAAAAGTAATGCCAACAGCGAAGTGATCAGAATGCCTACCACGGAACCGGATAAAGCAACCAATCCTTTTCTTGAAAAACCACTGATCAACAAAATAATCACAGTAGTGGACATTGATACAACGATCAAGGAAACAGGAATTGGGGCATAACCTTTAAGAAACAACGGTATCAGGATTTTTCAAAACGTCAAAGCTGTAAAGACAAAAGAGATCAATGCTTTAAATCCAATCCAACCAGCAAACAACACCAAAAACATAGCGAACAAAGCAAAAAGCAATAGTTCCAGATTGATCCGATAAATATCGTCGGCACGGGCTGAAATTATTTTCAAGTTACTCTCATCGAGCATCAAAACGGCCAACACCCGATCGTGAGGTTTAAAAACCTTATCAATCTTCATTTGCCCCATCAATACATTTTGCGCCCGAACTGTATCCCCAATAAAATTACCGGAAAGAATTTTCAATACTAATTCCTGTGTACCAACAGTTACCACACTATATGATTGCAAATCATCATTATCAACCGACAACACTTTTGCTTTTACCCTTTGGGTTGAATTGGTCAGCGAAGGATTCTCAAAGCCGGTGGGTAATAATGCCAATACAAAACAGGCCAAACTGATAGTAATTACAAATAGTTTATTGGCCTTCGTCTTAAAATTCATTTTCATCATGATCTGAGATAAAAAAGCCTGCATGAAATATGGATACATGCAGGCTTTTTCTATTTTTTAAATTCCTAATTATTGGTATTTAGCCACTTCAATTATTTTCTTAGCAATATCAGTATTGTCGTAATAACCGCTAAATTCATATTGTCCCTGTCCCAATGCAAAAACAGGCACGGGGGTTCCGGTATGCTGGAAAGTTGTCCAATCGATTCCTGCCTTGTTGTTTAAAATGTGGGTAACGGTTACTGTAAAAGGATCATATGAACCATAATGAACATATGCCTCATCCGCAGAATATCCATTCTGGCCAGTTATACTTTTCTCGAAAGCGCTTCTTAATAGGCTTTCTTCATATTCAGACAGTCCAAGCCCTTTTGATTCGTCACCCAAGCCAAAAGAAGTTTTCACTTCAGTCATGGCTTGTTCAAAAGTTTTCGTACCTGCTTGTTTCCAGGCTTTTACTTTATTGGTGAAAATGAAATAAGATTCAGTTTGGTGTTTCAATAAGTCGAAAGATGTTTCATAATCAGTTGAAGCAAAACCTAGGGTCAAACCACCACATTCGTGGTCGCCCGTAACAACGATGAGGGTTTCATCCGGATGTTCCTTGTAAAAAGCAAGAGCAACTCCAATGGCTTCATCAAATGCGACCACATCCATAGCGCTTGATACAACATCATTGGCATGACAAGCCCAGTCAATCTTACCCCCTTCAATCATCATGAAGAACCCGTTTTCATTATCAAGCAACTCAATGCCTTTTTCTGTAAAATCGGCCAAGGTTATTTTATCATCTTCGCTTTCCTGAGCATTCAGGTCTATCGCGTAAGGCATTGCACCAGAATCACCGGTATAAGTTTCAAGACTTTTCAAGGTTGCAATTACTCTACCGGAATTGGCATTTAATGCCGTAAAGCCAGCTTTTGTATTTACATACGAATAACCTTGGGCGGTGGCATCCGTAATAAAATTATTCAATGAATAATCTTTATACTTATTGAACCGTACGTTACCACCAGCAAAATAATCGAACCCGCTAGCAATCAAATCCTGGCCAATTTCCTGATAATTGTTACGGTCAGGAGTATGAGCATAAAAACAGGCCGGAGTAGCATGGTCGATACTTACCGAAGAAATGATACCCACTTTCATCCCTTTTGCCTTAGCCATTTCAGCCATGGTTGTAAAATCCTGGGTACGCTCACCATTCATAGCAATAGTATTGATCGTAGTTTTGTATCCAGTTGCAAGAGCTGTTGCAGCTGCAGCAGAACAGGTGATATACCGGTCTTCAGCATGGGTGGTTTGCATACCGGCAACAGGGAATTGGCGAATATTCAGTTTCCCGATACCCACGGTGCTTGAAATGGAAGCCGATTTTAATGTGAAATCCTGATCATTCAAAGCAGCTTCGGTAACATTGATCTGTGGAGTTGACATTCCATCTCCAATAAAGAAGAAGACATACTTTGGAGTTTTGTACTCACTAATCGAGTTGGGTTCCACTTTGCTGTCATCGTCATTATTACACGCCGTGAAAGCGATAGAAAAAATAAACAACACACTCAAAATGCGCAAAAAATTCATTCTTTTCATAGCAAATAATTTTTGGTTTTTTTCTTCTGCAAGTCTAACCCACTACCGTAAATTCAACATTAACACAAGGCTATGATAAAATCAGGTTATCGGCTGAATATGAATTCTTCATAAAACTTATAGAAATCATTTGTTCATTAATGAGCTATGGATATATATTCTGTTTTTTTACAATTTGTTAAAAAACAAATTAAAGTTTGTGCCCTACTCCATAAAAAAAATCAGGGCCCCACTTTCGTGAAACCCTGAAATTGTATAATTACTTTTCTGATTCTTATTTATGAAGCAAGAAAAATTTAAACGCTTCAAATTCCTTGCTCAGCTGAACGGAAAGCTTCTCCCCTTTCATAAATTCAGCTAGTTTTTCGGGCAGCGGAACGTTGCCAACACCAATTATTTTTTCAACCGTTTCGGTGAATTTAGCAGGGTGGGCTGTTTCGAGGAACACGCCAATTTCGCCTTCCTGTAAATCCTCGGTCAAGGCCTTATAACCGGTTGCCCCATGCGGATCGGTAAGGTAACCAACCTGTTGATAAACCGATTTCACCACCTCCCGAATTTCGTCATCCGAATAACGGAAACCTTTTATATCTGCTTTAATGCGCTTGTATGAATGGTCATACAAATCAAGGATTCGCGCAAAGTTACTTGGATCGCCCACATCCATCGCATTGGCAATGGTAGCTACCGACGTACGTGGCTCGTACTTCCCGGTTTGCAGATAGTTATACACAATGTCGTTTTCGTTGTTGGCCGCAATAAACCGTTTGACGGGTAGTCCCATTTTTTTTGCAAACAGACCTGCAGTAAGGTTGCCAAAGTTTCCGCTGGGAACCGAAAACACCACTTCACCGGTAATCCCCTGTTCCCTCAAACAGGCGTAAGCATTGAAATAATAAAATGCCTGCGGGAGAAAACGGGCCACATTGATGGAATTGGCCGAAGTCAGGGTCAACGCATTTTTCAGGTCGCTGTCGAGGAAGGCCGTTTTCACCAAACGCTGGCAATCGTCAAATGTACCGTCAATTTCAATGGCAGTGATGTTTTGCCCCAGGGTGGCGAACTGCTTCTCCTGGATTTCGCTCACCAGTCCTTTCGGGTACAGCACGTACACATGAATTCCGGGAACCCCCAGAAATCCGTTGGCTACGGCACTCCCGGTATCACCGGAGGTAGCCACCAACACACTCACGTGTTCGGTATTCCCCTGCAAAAAATAACCTAGCAAACGGGCCATGAAACGTCCGCCCACATCTTTAAATGCCAGCGTTGGACCGTGCCAAAGCTCCAGCGAATAAATGTTACCGGAGACATGCTCCACCGGACAGTCGAAATTAAGCGTATCGTAAACAATGGCTTTTAGTTCAGCTTCAGGAATGTCCTCGCCAAAAAACTTTTTGGCTACTTCAAAAGAAATTTCCTGAAACGACATGTTGTGGATATTTTCGAAAAAGCTGGCAGGAAGCGCTTCGATTCGCTCCGGCATAAACAAGCCTTTATCGTCGGCCAGACCCTTGGTAACCGCTTCTTTCAGCGTCACTTCAGGAACCGATTTGTTGGTACTGTAGTATTTCATATCTCAAGTTTCAAATTCCAAGTTCCGAGTTTCAAATTACAGGTTGTCCATTGTCCAAGTTCAAATGACAACAAATGACTATTAATAACCAACTTTCCCAATCAATCCTCCAGCAAGGCTTTGATGAAATCGGCGCCGTGAATTAGGCCATAACTTCCTTTTTGCACGGTAAATTCATCGTAAGCTTCAACACCGTCAGGCTCTGCTCCGGGTTTATAAATGATGAACGGTACCGGGTCTTTGGTATGGACGGTTGTTGCACAAGGCGTTGGATGATCAGGCAATACCGCAATGGTGACAGGTTCATCCATTTTCGCTGTCTCTTCCACCAGGTATTTCACCACGCGCTGATCGAGGTATTCAATCGTTTTGGTTTTCAGCTCCACATTTCCTTCGTGCCCGGCTTCATCGCTGGCCTCGATGTGCAGGTAAATCAGATCGTGATTTTTTAGCGCATCCATAGTAGCCTTTGCTTTACCTTCGTAGTTGGTATCGTACAAACCGGTAGCACCATCCACTTTTATGACATCCATGCCGGCATACACACCGATTCCCTGAATGAGATCAACAGCCGAAATTACGGCTGATTTTTCAATGCCGTACATTTCTTTGAGCGTGGGCATTTGTGGCTTATAACCCGGCGACCACGGCCAAATGCTGTTGGCCAAATCTTTCCCGGCAGCCTTTCGCTTTTGATTGACCGGATGCTCCGGCAACAATTCCATCGACTTTGCAATCAGCTCATTCAGCAAATCGGCTGTGTCCTCTGCTTCAGCCTCTTTGGCTTTCACCAGATAATTTTTGTATGGTTTGCCAGGAACATCGTGTGGTGGCGTGCAGGCCAGTTGTTTTTTGCCACCTTTCACCACCAACAAGTGCCGGTACGAAACTCCTTTATGAAAGACAACTCTTTCCGAGCCCAGCTTTTCATTCAGAAAATCAATAAGCTCATGCGCTTCCTCGTTGGAGATATGCCCGGCTGAGTGGTTCTTGATATTTTCGCCATCGATGCAAATCAGGTTGCAACGCAGGGCCAAATCGCCTTCTTCCAGTTTTACGCCCATGCTGGCTGCTTCGAGGGTTCCGCGTCCTTCAAAAACTGCGGACACATCGTAGCCCAACACCGACATGTTGGCAATTTCGCTGCCCGGGTGCATACTTGCCGGAACGGTTACCAGTTGTCCACACCGGCCCAGCTTTGCCAACCGGTCAATCTCCGGAATATTGGCCATTTGCAAAGGGGTTTTTCCGCCGTAATTTTCCAATGGCTCGTCAGCCATGCCGTCCCCTAAAACGATAATATATTTCATAAATTTCTATCTAAAAAATAGTCTTGAGTAGCGAGTCACGAGTCGTGAACCTAAAATAGGTCTTCTCACCTACTCTTAATTTATTACTGTTACACATTTGATACGCGGATGATGTCGGCAAAAACGCCGGCTGCCGTTACAGCAGCACCTGCCCCGTAACCTTTGATGATCATCGGGAATTCGTGGTAACGCTCCGTTGTGAACATCACCAGGTTATTGCTTCCCTGCAAATCAAAGAAAGGGTGCCCCTGGGTAATTTCCTGTAAGCCTACCTCGGCTCTTCCATCCTCATATTTGGCCACAAAACGCCAGCATTTGTTTTGCGATTCCAGCACTTTTCGCCGGGCTTCAAAATCAGCATCCAACTGCGGAATGCCTGCCCAAAAATCATCCATGCTGCCGGCAAAAAATTCATCCGGTACAAATTTATTGATGGCAACATCTTCCTTTTCAATTTTATACCCCGATTCCCTAACGAGGATCAGCAATTTACGCATCACGTCAATCCCGCTTAAATCGATACGCGGATCCGGCTCGGAATAGCCTTGCTCCTTGGCCATCTTAATCGTCTGGCTAAACGGGACATCAGCCGAAATGGTATTGAAAATGAAGTTCAGCGTACCCGAAAGTACCGCTTCTATTTTCTGTATTTTATCGCCCGCGTTGACTAAGTCATTCAAGGTGTTGATAATGGGCAAACCGGCGCCCACATTGGTTTCGAACAAAAACTTAACGCCTTTACGTTTGGCAATTTTTTTCAGCATCAGGTAGTTTTCGTATTCAGAGGACGCAGCCACTTTATTGGCCGTCACGATAGACACGTTGGCATTCAGCAAATCGGCATACAAATCGGCTGCCGCTGTTGCCGCCGTGCAATCCACGAAAACCGAGTTGAAGATATTCATATCGATCACCGCCTGCTTGTACAAATGAAGGCTGGAATGCTGCCCTTCGTGTTCCAGTTTGTCTTTGAAGCCCTCAATGTCAATACCTTCGCGGTTGAGCAACATTTTCCGGGAATTGGCAACACCTACCAGCTTTATTTTCAGATGCTTCTCTTTTAACAACTTTTCTTGCTGGTGCTGAATTTGGTTCAGCAAATTTCCGCCAACCAAACCAATTCCCAACAGAAAAACGTTAACTTCCACGTTTTCAGAAAGAAAAAACGATTCGTGCACCACATTGAGCGTTTTACGTAAATCGCTGTTTTTTACTACCCACGAAATATTAAGTTCAGAAGCACCCTGTGCAATCGCAATGATGTTAATCCCGTTTTTCCCAATTGTGTTGAACAATTTGCCGGCAATGCCCGTGGAGTGTTTCATGTTCTCACCCACGATGGCCACGATCGACAGGTCGCTTTCCATTTCAACCTTGTTGATTTTTCCAACAGCAATTTCGCGCTCAAATTCTTGGCGAATGGCAGCTTCCGCCAGCTCCGCTTTAGTAGTATCAATGGCCACAGAAATTGAATTTTCCGATGAAGCCTGCGAAATCAGGATCACATTGATATTTTCTTTGGCCAGCGCTCCAAACAAGCGCATAGAAATTCCAGTCACACCAACCATCCCCAGCCCCTGAACAGTCATCAAGGTGATATTGGAGATGGACGATATCCCCTTGATAGGCAAATCTTTGCCGTTTTTGCGGCTTTCGGTAATCAGCGTTCCCTCAGCCTCGGGTCGCAGGGTATTTTTAATCCAGGTTGGGATGCCCTTCTTGTAAACCGGCAAAATGGTTGGCGGGTAAATTACCTTTGCTCCAAAATGTGACAATTCCATGGCTTCGGCATAACTCAGCGACTTGATCACATATGCTTTGCTGATGACGCGCGGGTCGGCCGTCATGAAGCCATCCACATCGGTCCAGATTTCCAGGACCGATGCATTCAGGGCCGCCGCGAAAATAGCGGCTGTATAATCCGATCCGCCACGGCCCAAGGTGGTGTAATCGCCCTCGCGGTTACTGGATACAAAGCCCGGGGCAACACAGATTCCGGTAAACCCATTGAATTTTTCACGGATCAGCGGCATCGTTACATGAAAATCAACCTGGGCTTTTCCGAAAGCACTGTCCGTTTTTATCAATCGGGAAGAGTCAACCCATTGAGCGCCTTCAATAAACTCACTAATAATCAAGGAAGAAAGTCGTTCGCCAAAACCACCGATTTTATCGAGTGTTTTTGGGGTAAGCTCTCCAATCATGGATACACCCTGAATTACCTTTTCCAGTTCATCCAGTAGTTTGCTAACCCGATCTTTCACCTCTTCTTTCTTCTCCCCTTCAAAAAGCGATTCGACAACCTCCTCGTGCCTTCCCCTGATACCCGTGATTTCCGTGTTGAAGTATTCCGTACCCAGTACGGCCATTTTCGAGGCGTTCAGTATCTTGTCAGTAATTCCGCCCAACGCAGAAACAACCACGATCACATCGTCGCTCTGACTTTTCACAATTTCTTTCACCCTTCGGATGTTTTCAGCACTTCCAACGGAAGTACCTCCAAATTTCAACACTTTCATTTGTAACCGTTAAATAGTTGGTATTCAATTAAAAATTGCACAGGCACTGGAAACACATCCTTCATTTGCCTTTGCTGATAAACTTTTGGGGAAACTATTTCTTTTCAAAACAAAAGATGAAACAATTTTCCGCTTGATCTTTCATATTTATAAGCCTTCGCCTCCCGTTGCTTTCAAAATCGCCAAAAATACAACCAAAATCCTTTAAATCGTAGCAATTAAAACAGAAACTTTCAACTCAGGCCTGTATTCTATCCGGCATGAATAAAATTTCTTTTTTATGCCCAGCCAAACCCACGAAGCTAAAACAGGTATGTACAAAAAAAATCTGGGTGAAGCAGCATTGCCCCACCCAGACGTCACTGCATACTATATCTTCTATACCACAGCGGCCGTTGTCGTGGTTACAGCTTCAAAGATTTTTGTTTCAATTTCTTGCGACAATTCCTGGTTGTCACGCAAAATGGTGCGAACTGCTTCGCGTCCCTGCCCCAGTTTGGTTTCGCCATAGCTGAACCACGAACCGCTTTTTTTGATGATGTTGTAATTTACGCCCAAGTCGATAATTTCGCCGGTTTTGGAAATACCTTCGCCGTACATAATGTCGAATTCAGCTTTACGGAACGGAGGGGCCACTTTATTCTTCACCACCTTCACGCGAACGTTGTTCCCCTGAATTTCTTCGCCGTCCTTAATCTGACCAATACGCCGGATATCCAAGCGAACAGAGGCATAAAATTTAAGTGCATTACCACCGGTTGTTGTTTCGGGATTCCCGAACATGACACCGATTTTTTCGCGCAACTGGTTGATGAAAATACAGCAGGTTTTTGTTTTGTTGATGTTGGCAGTCAATTTTCGCAACGCCTGCGACATCAAACGAGCCTGCAAGCCCATTTTGGAATCGCCCATTTCGCCTTCAATTTCAGCTTTTGGGGTCAGCGCGGCCACCGAGTCAATCACCACAATGTCAACCGCTCCCGAACGGATCAGATTATCAGCAATTTCCAAGGCCTGCTCACCGTTATCGGGCTGGGCAATCAACAGTTCGTCGGTATCAACACCCAGCTTTTTGGCGTAAAACGGATCGAAAGCGTGTTCGGCATCAATAATGGCCGCGATGCCACCAGCCTTTTGCGCTTCGGCAATGGCATGAATGGCCAGGGTTGTTTTTCCTGATGACTCCGGCCCGTAAATCTCAATAATACGGCCTTTGGGATAACCGCCAACCCCCAGGGCAATATCCAACCCGATAGACCCGGAGGAAATAGCAGGAACATCCTCCACTGCGCGGTCGCCCATTTTCATGATAGCGCCCTTACCGTAACTTTTTTCGATCTTATCCATGGTCAGCTGAAGCGCTTTCAGCTTTTCCTTATTTACGTTGTTTTGTTCTTCTTTTGCCATGTTTAATTCAAATCTAATGCTTTGATAATTTGGTTTGTATGATCTTTGGTCTGGACCTTTTCAAATACTTCGTCAATAACTCCCTCTTCATTAATAACATAGGTACTGCGTAAAACACCCATATATTTTTTGCCATACATGCTTTTTTCGCCCCATGCGCCGTATGCCTCCAGGATTTCATGTTCTGTATCGGCAATCAGGTTGAATTTAAATCCGTATTTATCGGCAAATCTTTTGTGCGATGCAACACTGTCCGGACTCACGCCAACCACTTCGTAACCTTTGGCCAACCAGACATCGTAATTGTCACTTAAATTACATGACTCAGCAGTACATCCGGGGGTGTTATCCTTGGGGTAAAAATATAAAATTAACTTCTTCCCTTTAAAATCGCCCAGGGAAATTGTATCACCATTTTGATTTACCCCTTTAAATTCAGGAGCTTGGTCGCCTTTGTTGAGCAAAGCCATAATTATTTTTGTTTAATTAGACAAATATACTTGAATTAGCCATGATAACAAACGTCGCTCCAGCTAAAAATAATTCACAAATCTCACCAGGATCATTTTAACCAACAAAAGGGTGACTAATCATAAATACAACAAAAAATCCCCGGTTCTGTCCCAATACCGGCCTGGTTATTGTTACATTAATTGCCTTTTGCACCGACCGGCAAGACCAAATCCATTCAACTATTTTTGTATTTTTATATCGACAAAAACCGAAATGAACGATGTTACTACAAATAAAGCAATACCTGAAAACAAGTTTACTTGTCTTAATGTTTAGCCTAGTCATAACTGTTTCGGGAAACATAGTTTTTGCGCAAACCGATCCGGAAATGCAGGCCAAACAACTTTTCAATGAAGGTGATTACGAAAAAGCACTTCCTGTTTTTAGAGACCTGGCCCGATTATACCCGGATGATGAGGAGCTGAACTTTTACCTGGGTGCGAGTTTGGCTGAAACCGAGGAATTCACAAAATCAACTTATTCATCGTTGCGAACAGCTTCAGCAAAATTTCCGAAGGCTTATTATTATCTGGGACAATATTTTCAAGCCACTTCGGACTGGGAAAATGCAGAAAAAAGCTACCAGCAGTTTATCAGCACAGCCAAAAAGAAAGAAGTGGGCAACACCCGGGCCAAAGAACTTCTGGATATGTGCAAGAACAAAATTAATCCTTTTAAAACACCAGCAATAGCAATTGCACTGCCTGACACCATTCAAGCTACCGATCCGGTCACACAAATTATTGAAGAAACCCCGAAGCCAGAATTAGCTATTGAAATACCTCAATTACTTGAAGATACGGTGATCTCATTTCAAGTTAATTCGCAAATCAAGTACTTAAAGGTTGACCAATTTAAAAATGAATCGTCCAGACAGGCATTTATTAAAGGTTGGCTGATTGAGCAGGACCTGCAAGCAAAACTGGAACAAATTGGCCAATTGCGCCAAGCCTATGAAAGCTCCCACGATTCGGTAAAAACTGATTTGGCCGGACAAATATTAACGCTCGAACAAGACACCTACCAACTAAACCAGCAGGCCAGGAATGCATATTTGGAAGCCAATGAGAAAGAGGCGAACTACTGGGGCCAGGCCAGCGAATCAGAAATTAATAACTTCCGCGAAACGATCCAACGCATGCAGGACAGTATCCGGGAAGCAGCGACAGCTAAAAAACTAGCCGCTACACCAACCGCACCACTGGTAATCCTGACCGACACAGCGGTTGTTCAACCAGCCTCAGAAATGACCCCGTCAGCCGATGTGGTCGTTTATAAAATACAAATTGGCGCCTACAGCAAAACCCCGCCCGATTGGGTACAACGCCAATTCAAAAAGCTGTCGGTCATCCGCCGCATCGACCAATATACCGATAACAAAGGCGTTACGGTTTATACCGTCGGAGAACTAAAAAACTATCAGGATGCCTTGCAGATGCAAAAACAAGTGAAGCTGGAAGGAATTCAGGACGCCATTATTGCAGCCTATAAAAACAATGAACGTATAAGTGTAAGCGAAGCCAGAAAAATAACCGAACAATGAAAAAAGAGAACTTAAAAAACAAAACCTCACAGGACGAGGACATCGGTTCAAAAAATGACCGGTTGCTTGTCCTTCATAATGATGACCATCATTCATTCGACTATGTCATTGAGGCCTTGATGAATATCTGCGATCACGAGCCGGAACAAGCCGTTCAATGTACCTTGCTGACACATTACAAGGGGAAATGTGATATAAAAAAGGGAAGTTTTAATTACCTTAGTCCAATGAAAAAAGCTCTGGTTGATAAAGAGCTGAAAGCAACCATCGATTAACCGATAAAACATGACCATTCTGATTATCCTATTCCTGATTTTCCTGGGAATCCTGCTGCTCTTGCTCGAGTTTGCCGTTATCCCGGGCGTTACCATTGCCGGTATTGGCGGGGTCGTTATGCTTGGGGTCAGTGTTTACCTGGCCTTCAACACGTATGGAGTTGTGGCCGGTATTGTTACCCTGGCCTTTGTTTTGATAGCCTCCCCATTGCTGGTATTTCGTTTTTTTAAAAGCCGTAGCGGTAAAAAAATGGTGCTAGACTCCGAAATCACCGGAAAAGTTGACCAGGTTGACATTAACCTCGTGCACCCCGGCGACGAAGGAATAACGATAGGCCGGTTGGCACCCATGGGAAAAGTACGCATCAACAATCAAACCATGGAGGGAAAATCCATCAGTGGGTTTATCGACCAACAAGTAAAAATCAGAGTAATTGAAGTACTGAAAACACAAGTTATTGTCGAACCAATAAATCACGAATAATGGAATACGTAGGACCTTTTGGATTAATTTTTGGGATTTTTATCCTGCTCGTTATCATTTTATATTTTATACCGATTGGGCTGTGGTTTTCGGCCCTGGTTTCGGGAGTAAAAATTTCGCTTTTGCAGCTCTTCCTGATGCGCTTCCGCAAAGTACCGCCATCAGTTATTGTGCGCGCGTTAATTGAAGGAACTAAAGCCGGGATCAAACTGGACCGTGACAAACTGGAGGCCCACTATTTGGCCGGTGGAAAAATTGACATGGTCGTCCACGCACTGGTGTCGGCCGAAAAAGCCAATATCGACCTGAGTTTCAATATGGCCACAGCGATCGACCTGGCAGGGCGCGATGTGTTTGAAGCCGTTCAGATGTCGGTAAACCCCAAGGTAATTGACACGCCTCCCGTTGCTGCCGTTGCCAAGGATGGTATTCAGCTGATTGCCAAGGCCCGCGTAACGGTCCGTGCCAACATCAAGCAATTGGTTGGTGGCGCCGGCGAAGAAACTATATTAGCGCGCGTTGGCGAAGGGATCGTTTCATCTATCGGTTCCTCCCACACACACAAGTCGGTGTTGGAAAATCCGGATTCTATTTCCAAACTGGTATTGAACAAAGGGCTGGACGCGGGAACTGCATTCGAAATCCTGTCGATTGATATTGCTGATATTGATATCGGCAAAAACATTGGCGCCGGTTTGCAAATTGACCAAGCCGATGCCGATAAAAACATTGCACAAGCCAAAGCTGAAGAACGCCGAGCTATGGCCGTAGCCCTTGAACAGGAAATGAAAGCCAAAGCACAGGAAGCCCGAGCCAAAGTAATTGAAGCGGAAGCGCAAATACCGCTAGCCATTTCAGAAGCATTCCGTAGCGGAAACCTGGGGATCATGGATTACATGAAGTACAAAAACATCATTGCCGATACCCAAATGCGCGAATCCATTGCGGGCGAAGAGCAAAACAAGAAAAACGAGTAACCGGCTGATAATCTTGTTGATAGAATCAACCCAACAAGCATCAACAGATAAAGCACATTAAAACAAGTAGTTACAATAAAATAAAGCCCGGCTGGAAACATCCGGGCTTTATTTATAAAATTCAGGTATTATAAAAAATGCTGCGCAACATATGTTTTAACATTCACTTAACACAAAACTGTGTTTTTCAGCATATCTTTGTCGTAGATTTTATTTCATAAGTTTAGGTTTGATTAGTTTTATTGGTTTAGTTAGGTTTGAAAAGGGTAGATAGAGATCTACTCTT
>NZ_JAPAAF010000017.1 GCF_025907915.1 Gaoshiqia sediminis | reverse complement strand
AAGCCTCCTGTCATAACCTATTAGCAATATGAATTATTATTCATACATTTAACAACGCATCCACACGATGGATAAAATACTAGAACGTTAGCAACTATAATAAAAAGATGACCAGAACTAAATTAGTATTAATCATTCTTGTCTCATTTTTGACAAGTAATCTTGTTACAGCTCAACAAATACGAAAATTTGAATCGTCTTTGGGGAAAAAGAGAACAGCAGCAATTAACGAAATTGTGAATGACTTTGAAAAATATCTTGACTCTAATTTTTTAGGAAAAAAACTCGACTCTAAATACGATAAATATTTAGAAGAACTATCGAAAGGAAATCTTTCAAAAAAATGGAGAATTAGTCCATCAAATATGACCAAATACAAAAAACTCAAATTATTTGACGAGTTTGGGACAGTACGAGCAGACACGGTTTGGTACGATGGAGAATTAGTAAATTATATTTGGGAAAACGATGATTTAATACAATCCATTGTTCCATTTAATGATGTCAGTATTGACACAATAATCGATGAAACGAAGAATGAAATCTTTACACAAATGCAAGTTGAAGGGAAATTTTACATTGCGCTCGAAACAATTTACGAAGAAAATTCCCTCGTCAGAGGACTATTGGATTCAAGATTTGCCCAAGGAAATTTTTATGACAAAAAATGGTATGCTGGAGAGTTGTTTAAGGCAAAATTGGATTACTCGGACTACTTTGTGAAAAGAATAATTGCGATTGGAACTAATGAATTTGAATAAATTACAGTTGCTAACACAGTACATATTGCTGGGCGGGGCTTGGTGGTACGCCAACTGCGGATTCTCGTTTCGCAGTTCCGTGTCCGGCAGCTGCCGGACAGGAACGCTCTCCGAAATCCGCCCCGACAACATGTACCAACCGTTACCACAAATTATAAAAGACAACATAGCATGAAAAAACAGATTTTAATTTTTACAACAGTGATTCTTTTCGGATTTTTATCCTTAAGTTCATTTGGACAAGACAAAATACAGATTCAATCTGATAATAAGGATTCAATTAATAAGTACGGAATAAGTGAATTTTATTTCGTTCATCAAGTTTTTGCAGACGCCTTTTTTATGACTGATTTGTATAAGCAACTTGACTATGATGAAATGGCGAAAATATTAAAGACAGTACTTTTTAAAATTGACAAGGACAATAAAGTAACTGTAACAATTAAACAAGAAAAAGGACCAGAAGCAAGACTTGTATTCTTTATAAAAGAAGGCACCAAAGACGGAACATTACTAGCCTTAATGACTAATTTTCATGCAGAAAAACGAAAATTTACCAAGGAACTTGATGAAAAATGCTCAGTTGTTAGATGGTATTTTATTAAAGGGAATAAATTAGTTTATCGCCAAGATTTATATTCAGAAAAAACCGAAAAAGAAAAAATGGGGCAAGTACCTCACAAATTGATTGATTATTATCTATTCGATGATAATTTAGAAAATGATTCGAAAGTGAAAGGACTTATTGACGAAATTCTAAACAATGAGAAATCTGATAAAATTGAAGTGCTTTATGCAAAGCTTTATTTAGGAGAACTATACTTATTAAAATCTGAAATAGACAATGCAGAAAAAGAAGTGTCAGGATTAAATGAATATTTTGAAAAATACAAAGACAATGGAATACCTTCACAATATTCTTTAATAACAAATATGGCAGAAACTGAATTGGAACTGATGAAACGAATGAAGAAATAACTTGTGGTAATCGAGTAGACTGCCCCGCCAGTGAACACTGACGGGGAGAGCCTCTCACACCACTGTACGTACGCGAGCTGCGCTCCTCCCCTTCACTTGAAATGTCCACCGGACATTTAACCTCGGGCACACACATTGTGCAAATTTAACGGCTGTAATGTGTTTCAATGAACGGTCAGACTGGTACAAATACGCTTGATTAATAATTCAAATTAGTTTTTCAGCCGTCTAAACTTGCACCTGACCGTTAGACTTTATTTTAGGAAACAGAATATCAGTCACTTAATTGCATTTTGAAATAAATCTATTATCTTTGATACTATCATATGATACTATCAAGATTTAACTGAATGAAACCACCATATAAAATAACTGGCAAAATTTTAAAATTAGTTGCTTCGATTTCGGAAAAAATTGGAGAGGTAAATTCTGCACACCTAAATAGACCACCAACAGCATTAAGAAAGAAAAACAGGATTAAAACAATTCACTCATCACTTGAAATAGAAGGAAATACCTTGACCATTGAGCAAATAACGGCAATCATTGAAAATAAAAGGGTAATTGGACCTAAAAAAGACATTCTGGAAGTTAAAAATGCTATTGCTGTTTATGACTATCTGGACAAATTGAATCCGTATAAATTTGATTCATTCTGTGAGGCTCACGGAATATTAATGAATGGACTTATTGAATCAGCTGGAAAACTTAGAAGCCAATCGGTTGGAATTGTTAAGGGTCCAGAGGTTGCTCACCTTGCTCCACCAAGCGAAATGCTAAAACCATTAATGAATGACTTGTTTGACTATTTAAAAAATGACGAAGACCTGGTTTTAATTAAAAGTTGTGTATTCCACTATGAAATGGAATTTATTCATCCCTTCATCGACGGGAATGGTAGGATGGGGAGATTATGGCAAACGTTGATTTTAAAGGATTCCTATCCTGTTTTTGAATTTCTACCAATTGAGACTTTGATAAAAGAACGACAAGAACAATATTATGAATCTCTTGGAAAATCTGACAATACTGGAGAATCGACCGTATTTATTGAATTTATGCTTGAAATTATCCTTGAATCACTTGAGGAATTATTAAATATTCAGAATGTCAGCTTAACGAATATTGATCGGATTAATTTATTCAAGTCAATTGTTAAAAACGACTACTTTACACGAAAAGAATATTTAAAGAATTTTAGAGAAATTTCTCCAGCGACAGCAAGTCGGGATTTGAATTTTGCTGTTGAGAATGGAATGATTGAAAAGATTGGAGATAAAAATACAACAAGATATAAATTCAAATAAAAAACAAAGCACAATCGAGTAGACTGCCCCGCCAGTGAACACTGACGGGGAGAGCCTCTCACCACTGAACGTACGCGAGCTGCACTCCTCTCTTCCGCAATCGCTCCAGGGTAATGGTCGTTCCCAAAATCGGGCTTTGGGCGATTGCCGATGATCTTCCAACTCCATCTCGAATCAGTTTTCCCTTTGCAAACAAGCTAAAACAAGGTTATTACTGCTTTCAAAACAGCTCAATTTATTCGCCACTTCGGGTTGAAATCTCGTAATCATAAACAGGAATGTATCTCCAGCTCATGACGGGAACAGGTTCTTTCAGGAAACAAAAACCGATGAGCCCGACTTGATCAGCACGTAAAGACTTTCAATTATGGAGCGGCAATTTATCCACATAGCGCTGATATTCTTTTTGGTTTTCGGGTGTACGGAGAAAACCATGGCAAATTCGGGGTTCATCTCCGCCGATACGACAGCCCAAATTCGGGAAAAGGAAGTCCCGGAACCGACAGACACCCTGGAATTTTTAAAAAGGCTGGACATCCTGGCAAATGGGGACGAAAAGGGCTTGTGGCCCGTTAAAAACCAGCCCTACCCGCTAAAAGGGGCGATATTGCCTCACAAACGGATTGTCGCCTATTATGGCAATCTCTATTCCAAACGCATGGGAGTTTTAGGCGAGCATCCGCCCAAAGAAATGTGGGAAAGACTAAATGCCGAAGTCAGCGCATGGGAGGAAGCCGATCCGGCCACCCGGGTACAACCGGCTGTACACTACATTGCCGTAGTAGCACAGGGCACCCCCACCGAGGATGGAAAATATTGCAAACGCATGCCCAAAGCGCAGATTGACTCGGTATTGGCGATAGCGAAAATGGGAGATGCCATTGTCTTTTTAGACATTCAGGTTGGTCAAAGTACGCTGCAAGAAGAAGTTCCCCGGCTGGAGCGATACCTGTCATTGCCCCACGTACACCTGGCTGTTGATCCCGAATTCGCGATGAAGAATGGCCATATACCAGGACATAAAATTGGGAGCTTGAATGCCGCAGATATTAATTATTGCTCGGAATACCTGGCCGGTTTGGTGCGGGAAAACAACTTAGGCCCAAAAATCCTTATTGTACACCGCTTTACGCAAGGCATGGTCCGAAAACACAAAAACATCCTATTACGCCCCGAAGTGCAAATCGTCATCAACATGGACGGCTGGGGCAATCCCACGCTGAAATTCAGCACATACCGGGATTACATCTATCGGGAACCGGTACAATTTACCGGCTTCAAACTGTTTTATAAAAACGATCGAAAGAAGCCCCCTTATCGCCTGCTAACACCGCCCGAACTGATGAAACTAAAACCGCTGCCTAGCTACATTCAATACCAATAAATCAGTTCCGGGTAAGTTTCTGAAAAATATTTTCCAGGCTGGCCTTTTTTTCGGTCAGGGTAAGGATGACCAATCCATGGTCAACAGCAAAGCGAAACAGGACGGGGCGCAGGTCGTGTTCATCAGCGGGGGTGAGCACAAAAGAGCGGTCGCTGAGCGGCTCAAGGCTGGCCAAGGGAAGCTGTCCGCTCAGGGTAGAAGGCAAAACAGGTGTGCCGAACTCGACCAGCACCTGTTGGGCGGAAAAGAACGCGCCGCTCTTCAGCCGGTCCACTGAGCCGTCGGCAATCAGTTTTCCCTGATTAATGATGATCACCCGATTGCAAATAGCCTCCACTTCCTGCATGATGTGGGTGGAAAACAACACGGTTTTTTCGCGGCTGATAGAGCGGATCAACAACCGTATTTCCTCCAGCTGGTTGGGGTCGAGTCCGGTTGTGGGCTCATCCAATATCAGGATGGACGGGTCGTGGATGAGCGCCTGTGCCAGTCCTACCCGCTGCCGGTACCCTTTCGAAAGGGCTTTGATTTTCTTGTGCTGCTCCGGCCCCAGGCCGGTCATTTCAATCACCCGGGCCACTTTTTGTGCTTTATCTGCCAGCTGATAAAAACCTGCGGTGAGTGTCAAAAACTCCTTGATGTAGAGGTCGGTGTAAAGCGGATTGTTTTCGGGGAGATAGCCGATATCGCGTCGTACTTCGTGATTTTCGGGGGTAACCGTTTGTCCGTTCATTCTCACTGTACCGTCATCGGCAGCCAGGTAGCCGGTAATTATTTTCATGAGGGTTGATTTTCCGGCGCCGTTCGGGCCCAGAAAGCCAACCAGTTCTCCGCTGTTCAGCGCAACAGTCAGGTTGTCGAGTGCTTTTTGCTCTCCGTAAAATTTCGAAATACCTTCAATTTGAATGGACATCTTCCCGGATTTGAGTGTCAAAAATACAGAAAACAGGTTGAAAGCAGCCGTATTCCTCATTTAAAATTAAGCTTGCGGTAAATTCCGGGTGATGTAAAAAGGCTTACTTGGGCCATCAAATCAAATGCCGCAAGAAAAACGAATTTATATCCTTTTTTTATCCGGGCCTTCCCTCTCCCTGAGTGATAGACTGAAAGGCCCTGTTTTATCGGCCTAAATCATTTTAAATTAGGCGAAGGCATTTTTTTATTATTAACTTTAATTTAACTTTGTGGCTCCTCAAAATTGCTTGACTGAAATGGAAGATCGGAACTTTAACTACATAAAAGATTTGACGCGGTACCAACGCCAACAGACTTCTACCGTACAAATTGGCAAGGTGCCCATTGGGAGCGATTACCCGATCCGTATTCAGTCCATGACCGATACCGATTCAAAAGACACAGATGCCACGGTGGAACAAATCATCCGCATCATAAAAGCGGGCGCCGACTACGTCCGGGTAACGGTGAAAGGCATTAACGATGCGGAAAACCTTCGGAACATCAAACGGGAGCTGGTGGCCCGGGGCTACGAAACCCCGCTGATCGCCGACATTCATTTTAACCCCAAACTCGCTGAAATAGCGGCCAAATACATCTCCAAGATCCGGATCAATCCCGGTAATTTCTACGACAAACGGGCCCGCTTTGAGCATCATCTGTACACCGACGACGAATACAAGGAAGAGCTGGAACGCATTGAAGAACTGTTTATCCCTTTTCTGGAGGTGCTCCGCGAGACCAACACGGCGCTGCGCATTGGCGCCAACCAGGGCTCCCTGTCCGACCGAATTATGAGCCGCTACGGCGACACGCCGGCAGGCATCTCCGAATCGGTGATGGAGTACCTGCGCATCTGCAAAAAAGTGGATTATACGAATGTCGTTATCTCCATCAAATCGAGCAACACGCGCATGATGGTTTACACGGTTCGTTTGCTGAACAAGCGCATGCGCCTGGAGGATATGGAATTCCCGCTGCACCTGGGGGTAACCGAAGCCGGTGAAGGTGAAGATGGCCGCATCAAATCGGCAGTGGGCATTGGCGCCCTACTGGCCGACGGCATTGGCGACACCATCCGGGTTTCGCTTACCGAAGCGCCGGAAAAAGAAATCCCGGTGGCCCGCAAAATGATCGACCACATCAAAACCTACCAGAACCACCAACCCATCAAAGCGCCCCTGTTTGCGCAAACCAACCCGTTTGAGTATGAACGCCGTTCGGTGCGCCCGGTGATGAACATGGGCGGCAAACAAGTACCCGTGGTGGTGGCCGACCTGCGCAACCGAACACTTTCGGAAGTGCTGCCCCTGCGCGGCAAACAAATCCCGGAGTATTTCCTGCAAAAAGACCATATCGTTGATTTAGAAGGAAACAGCTACCCGATCCTCGACCTGGAAGAATACCTGTTTGGCGGAAGTCATTGGGGCCAAATGAAATTTATCCGGACCAACAAAATGGAATTCGACCGTTTTATGTCCGAAAACCCGGAAATCATTACCAAGCTGAAGCAAACCCGAAAGACCGTGCTCATGCTGGAAAGCTTCAACAAAAATCCACATGCCGAGCTGCGCGCCTTCTTTATGACACTGGAATCGCACATCTGGAAAGTTCCGGTCATTATCCTGCGCTCCTACAAAGAAAGCAGACTGGAAGACCTTCAAATTAAAGCCGCTGTTGATCTGGGCGGTTTACTGATCGACGGGTACGGCGATGGGGTGTGCATCACCAACGAAGGCGACAATATCACCTTCACCGACCTGAAGGACCTGAGCTTCTCCATCCTGCAGGCCAGCCGGATGCGCGTTACCAAAACCGAGTTTATCTCGTGTCCCGGTTGCGGGCGCACCCTGTTCGACCTGCACGAAACCACCAAAAAAATCAAGGCCCATTTTAAACACCTCAGCCACCTGAAAATTGGCGTGATGGGATGCGTAGTAAACGGCCCCGGCGAAATGGGCGACGTGGACTATGGTTTTGTGGGCGCGGGACCAGGCAAGGTGAACCTTTACAAAGGCCAGTCACTGAAAAAAAGGCAGATTCCTTACGAAAATGCGGTGCACGAACTGGAAACCCTGATCCGCGAAAACGGCGACTGGAAAGAGCCGGAAGAACAGCATTAAACTTATTTTACAGACATTCAAGTCATTCACCGGGTGGATCGATTTCACCTGGTGAATAACTTCTCAGCTAACCCAATTTCGATCCGGCAAGGCATAAAAAAAAGCTGTGGCCCCTGACCAGCAGCTTTTACAGTTACATTGCCCCCTCAATTGGCAGAAATCGGGAGCCAATGAAGCCAGGGATGCGCCCAAACACGGGCAGCGTCTTTACCCCGAAAACTTCGATCACCGGCAGGTCTTCTGGCTTACCCGATCCCGGACACCTTCCCGCCTGGCAGTAGCCAAACAGTGGCATTAAAGTCCGCGATCCTTAAACGGGTTTACAGCTGCGGGGACAGCTCCTGTTTTCCACAGGATTCCCTTTTCATTCCAACTGAAAAAATCAGTATCGAAACCGGTAATATGCCTGCAATGATACAGATATTTTTTCGCGCAAAAGTTAAATTCGCCATATTTTTTTCGCGCTTTTTACAAACAGGATGCCCGTTTATCTGATTGGGAATCCTAACTTTGGCAAGGAATAAATTTAAGCGATCCATGCAGAAGCCGTTACTCTTCATTTTCATTCTTCTACTTTTTACAGGGGTTGCCTGTCAGGAAAAAGGTTATCCGAAGCCCAAAAACCTGATCAGCGAGAAAAAAATGGTGGACATTCTTTACGATATTCACCTCAGCGAGTCGATATCCGAAAAATTCAGGTACAACAATCCCGACAGTCTGTCGGTGGACTCAAAAGAACTTTACCAATCGGTACTCGATAAATACAAGCTGACTGATTCGGTTCTGACCGTTTCGATTATTTATTACTCGGCACACCCAAAGGCATACGAGAAGATATACACCCAGGTAATTGAACGGATGAACATGCAACAAGAAGAAATGAAAAAACAAGGGGACCTGACGATTCCCGGTAGAGAATGAAAAAATTTGCCGCCCATTTTGTGTTTCCGGTCAACAGCTCTCCTATTGCCAAGGGAATTGTAGAAGTTGACCCCAGCGGAAAAATCATCCAGCTCATCCGCCCCAAAGGGGATTTGACGGAGATGGCCGGCATGGAGTTTCACAACGGCATCCTGTGCCCGGCCTTTGTCAACTTGTTTGAGGAATTTACGTTGCTGAAATTTTTCACCTTCTTTCCCGAACTGAAGGAATACGAATCACTTCTGCCTCACCAACACAACGGGGAACGTGCCATCCTGGAATGGATGAAGGCCATTCAGCTCAAGAATGGCAAACTAAGCCTCGAAAAACTCATTCGCTTGTTCAGCTACGAATCGGCCAAAACGATTGACCTGCAAAACGAGCTGGGCACCCTGGAAGCCGGAAAGCGCCCCGGCCTACTGCTCATTTACAACATGGACTACACCAATTTGCGCCTCACCGAAAACAGTCGGTTGAAAAGACTGATATAATCCCTACTTTTGCCTGAAAGTTTTAAGCATGGCAACTTTCCTCTTCAATAAAATTATTTTTGGCCCCGTAAAAAGCCGTCGGTTGGGCGTTTCGCTCGGTGTAAACCTTTTGCCCACCGACAGTAAAGTGTGTTCGTTCGACTGTATTTATTGCGAGTGTGGCTGGACACCCCGCAAGCGCGAATCGAAAGCCAAACTGCCCACCCGCGAACAGGTGGCCCAAAAGCTGGAAGAACAGCTGCAACAAATGAAGAAAGCCGGTGAGCTGCCCGATGTCATCACCTTTGCCGGAAACGGCGAACCGACGCTGCATCCCGATTTCCCCGGCATTATTGACGACACCCTGGTCCTGCGCAACCAGTATGCCCCGAACTGCCGGATTGCCGTCCTCTCAAACTCCACCATGATTGACCGCGAGCCGGTATTTCGGGCTTTGCTGAAGGTGGACGACAACATCCTGAAACTGGATTCGGCCATTGCCGAAACCGTGGAACTGCTCGACTGCCCGATGGGTAGGTTCGACCTCCCAAAAGTTATTGAACACCTGGCGCGTTTTGGTTCGCAAGCCATTATCCAAACCTTGTTTGTGCGGGGCAACCACAAGGGGCAAACCATCGACAACACCACCGAAACCGAACTGGCGGCATGGCTTGATGCCTTGAAGAAAATAGGCCCCCGGCAGGTAATGATTTATACGATCGACCGCGATACGCCCGCTCTGGGCTTGGTAAAAGTTCCGTTGGAAGAACTCAACCAGATTGCCCAACGGGTGCAACAGGAAGGATTTGACGTGCAGGTTTCCGGCTAACCCAACTGTCAGGATTCATAACACACAAACGAAGCATAATCCACCACGGTATCCGAAGGATGTATATCGCCGGAATTTCCGCGACTCAACAGGCTCATCTCCGGGTGGTTTGACACCAGTCCGGCATAAGCCACCAGTGTCATGATCGGTCCGTATCCGCAGGCAGAAACCTGATGTTCTTTCACCGCATCAAAAATTCCTTTCACATCCATACTCAGGATTTGGTCGATCACGTACTGGTCTTGCTCAAATCCGTGTTTCGGGGTTTCGTAGTGAGAAAAGTCGGACGAGGCAACGACCAGCACCTGCTTCCCGGTGTGCTCCTTTGCCTGAAAGATTTTTTGAGCCAGCAAGTTGGCGCTTTCCACAGTCTGACGGCTCATCGTGATCATCGCCAGGCGAAAAGGCGCCGGACAAAAATACTGCAACAAAGGCAGTTGCACTTCGCCCGAATGTTCACGGGCATGGGCTGTGTAGTCGGGGACGATGTCCATCGCTTCTAAAAATTCTTCATCGGTTTCCAGTCGGCCCAGCGGAGTTTCCCACCACCCGGCATCGCTGCTGTTAAAAGCTCCGGAACCATAACCTGTATGGTTCGGATTGATGATAACTACCGTATCAACATGTTGACCGCGACGTTTCAGCAGAGCATAAAAATGAACCGCCTGCCAGGCCGAATACACGTACCCGGCATGTGGAACGATACCGCCAATCAACTGACGGCCAGCCAATGTCAGGTTGATGCGCGGCTTTTCGGCTTCGTACACTTGCATGATCAGTTGTTTCAGATCGGGCTCCGTGCCGGGATAAAAACTTCCGGCAAAAGCTGCCCTACGAATGGCTTGCTGCATGACTAAAATATTTGATTACTTGTGTTTGGCAGTTAGCGCAGCGCCCTTGCCCGTCCATCCCGGTAATGCGAACGTGGTAGGCATCACGCTCAATGAGCCTGTGCCCACAGTGCGGACAAAATGTGTCGTCGTGGTCGCCGGCAGTCATGTTGCCCAGGTAAACATGGCTTAATTGCTCCTTGGCCAGGTCGTACAAACGGAACATCGTTTCGGAGGGTGTGGGTGGCAACTTCATCTTATAGGCCGGAAAATAGCGCGACAAGTGCAACACGGTTGTCCGGCCCAGTTCGTTCGCAATCCAGCGGCACATGTCTGTAAATTCGGCTTCCTGATCATTCAGCCCGGGAATCACCAGATTAGTCAGCTCCAAATGGTTTCCCGCCCGGGCAATCATGCGGAGCGTTTTTAATACCGGCTTTAACATTCCCTGGCAATATTGCCGGTAGAAATTTTCGTTGAAGGCTTTCAGGTCGATGTTGAAGGCATCGATATGCGGCAACAATTTTTCGAGCGGATGCGGCAAAATATAGCCATTGCTTACCATCACATTTACCAGGCCTTTTTCATGCGCCCGGATGGCTGCATCCAACATAAACTCATAAAAAACAGTGGATTCGTTGTATGTGAAGGCCAGACCCAGATTATGATTGGTGGAAAGGGCCATATCGATCAAACTGTCCGGGCTATAGGGATGGAAACTTCCTCCGTTGGTTACCATACTCTGCGAGAGTGAATAATTCTGGCAAAAGTCGCAATGGAAATTACACCCGACAGTCCCAATGGAAAGGATTTTCTCACCCGGATAGAAGTGGTACAGCGGTTTCTTCTCTATCGGGTCGAGGTTGATGGCTGCCAGTTGTCCGTACACTTCCGACACCAGCATCCCGCCGTGGTTTTTACGCGTGCCGCAGTTGCCCACATCCCCGTCATCCAACTCGCAAAGGGTGGGGCAAAGCTGGCATTTCACTTTGTTTTCGTACAATTTGGTATAAAATAGTGCTTCGTGCATGACTCATATTTTTTGTAGGATTTCCTGTTCAATAACTTTTTATACGAAAACAACGGCTGAAAGGTGTGCAGGTGGCGGGCAAAACGAATGAGGAAGTTTTTCGGCCGCTGATAAAAATCCTTTTCTTTGCGGGTCTTCTGTTTTATGTTTGAAGAGAAGTTCTGCTTGTATGAAGAAAATACTCATTACCATTTTGCTACTTGCCCCATTCCTGAAAGGATTACCGCAGGAAAGAAAGCTGAGCCTGGAGGGTGAGCTGCTTATCCACAGCCGGCATCTCTGGCGGGGCATGCGATTCGGCGAAACCGCTACAGCAGAGCCTTCGGTCACCATACGCCGCGGCGCTTTTTCATTTAACTTATGGGCAGCCAAAACCTGGGACGACTCGTACGCCGAAATCGACCTGATTCCCTCCTGTAAAATCAACCAGTTTGAAATTACCGTGTTTGATTACTACAATCCTGTTCCCGGCGAGGACAATACCTTTTTCAACTTGAAAGATGGCAGAAACCGGCATTCCACCGAATTGGCCTTAACGCAGCATCCTTCAGCAAAATTCCCGGTACGCATGATGGCGGCCACCTTCTTTTTTGGCGACAAAAACCCCGACAACGGCAATGCTTATTATTCAACCTATGCAGAACTGGGATGCCCGGTAAATATGGCCGGCTTTCAACTGGAACCCATACTTGGACTGACACCCCACCAAGGTTATTACGCCGGTAAGTTTGCGGTAATCAACACGACCCTCCAGGTAAAAAAGAATTTCTGCATAAGCCCGGACTTAATCCTTCCCGTAAAGTTGAGTTTGGTGCACAATCCCCACCGGGAAAAGACTTTCGTTGCGCTTTCTGCCGGCATCGGTTGGCAGTGATGCCTGGCTCTCCCGTCCGACATTTTCGTGGTCGGTTGTAATTTTTAACGAATGCAATGACTCATTCACCAGAATAAAACAAGACAACTTACAAGCTATGAAGAAAATTAATCCCTTGATGAAATTCGCTGTGATGACTTTTTTGGGTATGTTAGCCGCTATGACAACATACAGCCAACAAAACAGAGCCGACATTCCGGAGAAATACACCTGGAATTTGACTGACATTTTCCCCTCGGACGAAGCATGGCGGGAAGCCGTAACCGAATTAAGCGGCAAGCTCGACCAGATAGAACAGTTTAAAGGAACGCTGACCACTTCGGCCAAAAATTTACTGAAAGCCCTGCAATTCAACACGGAGCTTTCGAAGGAAGCCTCAAAAATTTATTTATACGCGGGCATGAGCTCCGACCTCGACACCCGCAACATGAAATACAGCGGCATGAAACAAGAGCTGCAGCAACTATTTTCTGCTTTCGGGGCCAAAGCTGCCTTTATTGAGCCGGAGATCCTGACAGCCGACTGGGCAACCATTGAGAATTTTATGCAGGAAGAACCCGGACTGGAGATCTATCGCATGAACCTGGCAAACATGTTCCGCACCAAGGCGCACACGCTCAGCGAAACCGAAGAGCGGATCATGGCCTTGTCGGGCCTGGTATCGGGCGTATCGCAATCGGTGTACAGCTCCTTTTCGAATGCCGAGCTACCGAAGCCGGAAGTGACCTTGAGCAGCGGCGAAACCCTATCGGTGGGCAGCGCCGAATATAACCGCTACCGGGCCGCCGCCAACCGGGCCGACCGCGAAATTGTGTTCGACGCCTTCTGGAACAACTACGCCAGGTTCCGCGGCTCGTTCGGTGAAATGCTTTACGGCAATGTGAAAGCCGACATGTTCCGCGCCCGCGCCCGCCATTACGAGTCGTCGCTCCAGGCCTCGCTCTACCCGAACAATATTCCGGCAGAGGTGTACCATTCGCTGGTGGACAACGTGAACAAGAACCTGCCTGCCTTTTACCGCTACCTCAACATCAAAAAACGGATGATGGGCGTAGATACGCTGAAATACCTCGATTTGTATGCGCCGGTTGTAAAAGATGTGGACCTGAAATACAGCTACGAAGAAGCCACCCGACTGGTGCTGGAATCGCTGCAACCGCTGGGCGACGAATATGTCTCAACAGTTGAAAAGGCCATCAACGAACGCTGGATTGACGTGTACCCCGCCCCAGGCAAACGTTCGGGTGCGTACTCAAATGGTGCCCATTACGACGGGCACCCCTTTATCCTGCTCAACTACACCGAATTATACGACGATGTAAGCACCCTCACCCACGAACTGGGGCACACCATGCAGAGCTATTTCTCCAACAAAACCCAACCCTATCCCACGGCCGATTATGTCACTTTTGTGGCCGAAGTAGCCTCTACCTTCAACGAAGTGCTGCTGTTCAACCACATCATTGAACAGGTGAAGGATGACGATGTGAAACTCTCGATCCTGATGAACTGGCTCGACCGTTTTAAAGGGACTTTGTTCCGCCAAACCCAATTTGCCGAATTTGAACTGAAAATCCACGAAGAAGCCGAACAGGGCAAACCCCTCACCGGCGACACGTTCTCCGAAATCTATGCCGATATCGTGAAACGTTACTACGGACACGAGCAGGGCATTTGCCACATCGACGATTACATCAATATGGAATGGGCCTTCATCCCCCACTTCTACTACAACTTTTACGTTTATCAGTACAGCACTTCATTCACGGCCTCCATCTCGCTGGCCGAAAAAGTGATGAGCGGTGACCAACAGGCCCTCAAAAATTACATGGATTTCCTGTCTGCCGGGGGTTCGGATTACCCGATAGAGCTGTTGAAAAAAGCCGGTGTGGACATGACTTCATCCGAGCCTTTTGAGAAAACCATAGCCGCCATGAATAAAGTGATGGACGAGATTGAGCACATCCTCAACAAGAAGGAGAAGAAATAAGCAGTATAATACCCAAAAAATATTCCCCGGCAAAGCAAACCTAAATGTCAGCTTTCCCGGGGATTTTTCTTCAAATAGCCATCCACGGCACCTCCATTCTTTTCATTTCATTAAAAATTGAAAGACATCCTTGGCATTTCATTTCTTCTTGTCCTGTTTTTAAACAGAAAAATGTACTTTTGCTGATCAATTTTCAAAATCAAAAATCAGGATAAACCACAAAATCTGCAAAATACACAAACAACATGAAACGACTGAAAATTAAAGAAGTATTGGCTGGCGGGCAAGTTGGCCAGCAAGTGTTGGTTAAAGGATGGGTACGGACTAAGCGCGGAAGTAAAAATGTAAATTTTATTGCCCTGAATGACGGATCGACCATCCACAATTTGCAGATTGTTGCCGATGTGGAAAAATTTGGAGAAGAATTGCTCAAGGAGATCAACACCAGTACTTCGTTGGCCATTACCGGCGAGCTGGTTGAATCGCAGGGAAGCGGCCAGGCCGTTGAGCTGAATGCTTCGGATATCATTATCTACGGGAAAGCCGATCCGGAAAAATACCCGATCCAACCGAAAAAGCACAGCCTCGAATTTTTGCGCGAGAATGCCCACCTGCGCTTCCGTACCGCCACGTTCAGCGCGGTTTTTCGCATTCGCCACGCGATGGCATTCGCTATTCACAAATATTTCAACGACAAAGGTTTTTACTATCTGCATACACCGATTATCACCGCGTCGGATGCCGAAGGCGCCGGACAAATGTTCCGCGTTTCTACCCTGCCGGCTGTCAACCCGCCCTCAACCGAAGAGGGTGACGTGGACTTCGCGCAGGACTTTTTCGGCCGCCCGACCAACCTGACCGTTTCCGGCCAGCTGGAAGGCGAACTGGGCGCAACGGCCCTGGGCGAAATCTATACCTTCGGGCCAACCTTCCGTGCCGAAAACTCGAACACCACCCGCCACCTGGCCGAGTTCTGGATGATTGAACCGGAAATGGCGTTTTATGAGCTGACCGACAACATGGATCTGGCTGAGGAATTCCTGAAATACCTCATCGAATACGCCCTGGAAAACTGCCTGGACGACCTCAAGTTTTTGAGCAACCGTCTGCAACAGGAAGAAAAAGATAAGCCGGCCGACCAACGTTCGATGGAGCTGATAGAAAAGCTTCAGTTTGTCCGGGATAACGACTTCGTCCGTTGCACCTATACCGAGGCCATTGACATCCTGAAAAACTCGAAACCCTACAAAAAAGGCAAGTTCCAGTTTCCAGTGGAATGGGGCATCGACCTGCAAAGTGAGCACGAACGCTATCTGGTTGAAAAACACTTTCAAAAACCCGTCATTCTGATCAATTATCCGAAAGACATCAAGGCGTTTTACATGAAGCAAAACGATGATGGCAAAACGGTAGCCGCAATGGATGTGCTGTTCCCGCAAATTGGCGAAATCATTGGCGGTTCGCAGCGCGAAGAGAACTACGATAAGCTGGTGGCCCGCATGGAAGAAATGGACATTCCTGCCGAAGAAATGTGGTGGTACCTCGACACGCGCCGATTTGGCACTGTGCCCCACGCCGGGTTTGGTCTAGGTTTCGAGCGCTTCATCCTGTTTGTTACCGGCATGGGCAATATCCGCGATGTAATCGCTTTTCCACGGACCCCGAAAAACGCTGAATTTTAATCCCGTTTCCGAAACGCACGACGGTAATTTCTTTACCGTGATGAAACAGGCAAAGATCAGCTATATCCTTTTTATGATTGTTTCCCTTCTGGGGCAAATACAGGAAGGGCATGCCCAATCCAGCCTGTTGCTTTACCAGCTAAACGAAGGTCCCGGCGTCAACCCGGCCATTCTGCCAACCCCTGAGAAATATAGTTTCAGCATTTTTCCGCTGGCTGGGACTTCAGTGAGCTACAACAGCCACGACGAGGTAAGAAATGCCTTTGATATTGGCACCAGCAACCCAAGTGAAGAAGAGATAACAGATATCTTCAAAGGCTTCATCCATCAAAAACTGGTTTACCAGCAAGCCGACATAACCTGGCTAAGCCTGGGGTTACGAACCAAGGCTGGCAACTTCAGTATGCAAGTTAGCGAGCATGCCTATGGCACAGTCCGCCTTCGGGGCAATTTGCTGGACTTTTTCGTGGAAGAAAGCGAAACCATGTTCCAACTGGGAAATGAACAAAACTTTCCCGGCGAAGGCATACATTTCCGGAAATACAGTTTGGGCTATGCCAAAGAGATGTTACACCGCAAACTGGAGGTGGGATTTCGGGCCAATCTGTATTTTGGCAAATCTTTTTTAAGCTCCGATTTTTCAGGAAGCATCACCGAGGAAAACGAACGTTTTTATGTCCGCTCATCAGGTCAACTGAATTTCTCGGCGCCTGTCACCATCATAGAATCCCCCGACGGATCGAAAGATCTGGCAGCCAGCGAAAACAGCAATGCGCTTGATTACCTGACCAATACGAAAAATGTTGGGACAGGCATTGACCTGGGATTGAAATACACCGTCAGCCCATACCTGCATGTTACCGCCAGTGCCATGAACCTGGGGACCATCAACTTCAAAAATAACCTGCAAACACTTGATTTCAACGGGCAATCCGAACTCACCAGCGATAAAGTGTCCAGGCAGGTTTTGGAAGACGGCACTGTCGTGTTGGTGAAAAACGTCGATGAAATTTCGCTGAGCGAAACGTTTGAAAATTTATACGAAGTGGCCGGTGACCAGCCAAGCAGTTTCAACACCACCTTGCCAGCCATTTTTATTGCCGGGGCAAATTACCAGGTTGGGACAAACCTATCGGTGGGACTGACCGACAGGCTGGTGAAGCACAATAAGCTAAACTACAACAGTCTTTTACTATCGGCAACAACACAGATAACCAGGCACTTACATATCAGCTTAGGATATGCTGCCATAGCCGGCTCTTACGCCAACATCCCGTTCGGACTACAGTATAAATGGCCTGGCGGATCGGCTTACCTGATCACCGACAATGTCCTGCCGGTTTTGGATGACTCACTTTCCGACATTCGGGGGCTGTCTTTTGGGGCAAGCTTTTACCCCTTCCGTCCGAAAACAAAGTACCAGGAGGTTCCCTATCTACCCTTCTTCAGGCTAAAAAAACAACGCCGTAACAGATAATAAAATCAGGAAAAACGCTGAATAACCAGGCTGGTGAACCATTCATTTCGTTGGCTAACGACCGAAAGAAGGCTTGTAACCCTTGTATTTTGAAACCTATGGATACAGGGTTCGCATAAAAATTATAATTTTGAGGAAAGTTAAAACGTATGCCATCTCAGAAACTCAGCTTACAGCAGAAAATGCTTCAAAAGCTATCGCCTCAGCAAATACAGGTGATCAAGCTTTTGGAGATCCCCATCATGCAGCTGGAGCAGCGTATCAAAAAAGAGCTGGAAGAAAACCCGATTTTAGAACTCACCAGTGATTCGCCCTCGGACGAATCGACGGCACAAGACGAGGAACATGACAATGATAACGACAACGATGAGTTTTCGTTGGAAGATTACATGGATGAAGACGATATCCCCGAATATCGCTTGTCGGCTAATAATTATTCGAAAGATGACAAACAAATAGACGTCCCTTTTTCAGCCGGGACCAGCTTTCACGAATCGATGCATGAACAGCTTGGCCTGGCCGATCTGAACGAAACCCAACGAAAACTGGCCGAATACATTATCGGCAATATTGATGAAGACGGTTATCTGCGCCGCGATTTGTTGTCGATCAGCGACGACCTGGCCTTCAACCTCAACCTGGATGTAAGCGAAAAAGAATTGGCTCAAATACTGGAAACTATTCAGGATTTTGATCCTCCCGGCGTGGGCGCACGCGACCTGCAGGAATGTTTATTGCTGCAAATTCAACGTAAAAAAGGGAACCCGGCCACCTGCCTGGCCATGAAAATTATCGAAGAAAACTTCGAGGAATTCACGCGTAAACATTACGACAAAATTCTGAAGAAATACGAGATAAGTGAGGAAGAGCTTAAAGAGGCCATCGCCGAAATCCTCAAGCTCAACCCTAAACCGGGAAGTTCGTACAGCAACCCACTCAGCAAATCCAACCAGGTGATTGTCCCCGACTTCATCCTCGAAAACAATGACGGAGAGCTGCAACTATCGCTCAACCAGCGCAATGTACCCGACTTGCGGATGAACAGCCATTACATGGACATGCTCAGGTCGTACACTGAAAACAAAAAAAACATTTCGCGCGATCAAAAAGATGCCATGATGTTTGTCAAGCAAAAGCTCGATTCGGCCAAATGGTTTATCGATGCCATTCGCCAGCGCCACCACACGCTGTTGGTGACCATGTCGGAGATTATCGATTTTCAGAAAGAATATTTTCAGGAAGGTGACGAAACTAAGCTGAAACCGATGATCCTGAAAGATATTGCCGACCGAACCGGGCTGGATATTTCCACCATTTCACGGGTGTCGAACAGCAAATACATTCAAACAAACTTTGGCATTTTCCCGCTGAAATATTTCTTTTCTGAAGGCATGCAAAAAGACAACGGCGAAGAAGTTTCGACCCGGGAGATTAAGAAAATTTTGGAGGACTGCATTTCGGGCGAAGACAAACGCCGCCCATTGACCGATGACCGGCTGGCCCAGATCCTGAAAGAAAAGTCGTACCCAATCGCACGTCGTACGGTGGCCAAATACCGCGAACAACTGGGAATTCCGGTAGCTCGTATGCGAAAAGAACTTTAAAAAAAAGACATGAACATCAAGCACCAAATTGCCCGGACCATTTCTCTGCTGTTTCACCCACTGCTAATCCCGACGCTCGGCTTCTTGCTATTGATGAACTCCAGTTTTTACTTTGCGCTGCTCACCTTTCAGGCAAAAAAATATGTCCTGCTGGTCGTATTCCTCTCCACTTTCTTACTGCCCTTGGTCAGCATCGGAATTCTAACCATGAACCCGCGCTTCGACCGAAGTATGGATAAAAACACTGACCGGATCGTCCCCATGCTCTTCAGCGCCATCTTTTACTACATGGGCTATTATTACCTGGGGCGCATACCAATCTACCCGGTTTACCGTGTTTTCCTGATCTCCTCGGTGCTTACGATTATTATCCTGCTGATTATTACCCTACGCTGGAAAATCAGTGCGCACATGGCCGGAATTGGTGGTTTAATCGGCGCTATTATCGCCCTCTCCCTGCGGCTCGGCATCAACTCATCCCTATTGTTGGCCGGGCTCATCGGAGTTGCCGGACTGGTTGGTTCATCGCGCCTGTTGCTCGGCAAACACAATCCGCTGCAAATTTATGTCGGTTTTTTTCTGGGGTTCGCTGTCAACTACCTGGTCCTAAACTACATTTAGCCTCATTTCAACAAAAAACCGAAATCGTCGCCAGCCCGTAGCTCTATTGGTTCCAGTCCTTTCCTGAAAATGCGGGCCGGAAGTTTGCCAATCAGCTCCAGCTGGTCGTCCTCCAGCCAAAGCATGGTCCCCTCCCGAAGTCCAACCACATAGGTTTTGGGATTTATTTCGATGAATTCGTTGATGCGCTGTTCACGGGTTTCACCGGCGTGTCCATCGGGGTTGGCATCCAGGTAGTGGGGATTAATTTGAAAAGGAACCAGGCCTGTGGTGTTGAAACTGGTTGGGTCAATGATCGGCATGTCATTAGTCGTGCGCAAGGTTGGGCACGCCACGTTCGATCCGGCACTCCAGCCAATATATGGGATTCCGTCCAACACCTTCTCGCGAATAAGCTGCATCAGTCCCTGATCGTGCAACATACGCACCAACTGCCAGGTGTTTCCGCCGCCCACCACAATGGCTTCGGCTTCTTTCACCGCTTTCTTCGGATCCTTACAGTGATGGATACCAGCAACAGAATGCCCCAGCTCGGCAAAGCGATCATTTACTTTCTGTTCATACTCATCAAACGAAAAAGTCACCGCAGCATAAGGCACAAACAGCGCCTTAACCGGCTTTTCACCCAGGAATTTCTTGATTTGCTGCTTGGGATAATCAAGATAGGCCTCCCCCGGCATCGTTGAGTTGCTGATCAGTAGAAGTTTCATGGATACTATTTTTTCAGTTTAACGGCTAAAATAGGCAATCTGTCCGGTTCTCCACAGGAAAAAAATCAGGAATTGGCTTGTGGTCAGAAGGAAATCAGCGCGAAGCCCACCGAAAACGGATAAACCTCCGGTCCTTTCCCTTCTTTGAACAAAGGGCGCAAGTCGCAGGTAGCAAAAAGATTTATTCCCCGATAACCCAACCGGAGGGTTGCCGCATAGCGATAATCATGCATGTGAAAGTCGTCGGGTGTTTTCAGCTTTTGCTTCTGGTTGTTCTTTTTATACTTTATTTTGGTGTGTGTACTTAAGTTCTTGCTAGCTGTCACTCCACCTGAAATGTAAAAGCGATATCCGCCTTGTTTTATGGGAACCTGAAATTCCAACAGAAGGGGAATATTCAGGTAGATAGAGGAGAATTTGGATTTTTGGTTCGAATCAAAAAAAAGTGTGACCGGAACAACCCGGTCGGTTTCAGTTACCAGACTGGTGTTTTTATCGAGGTAATACGTTTGAGTTTCCAATCCGATCCCGGTAACCAATCCGATTGTATTTCGGTTGTGCTGGAGGCCTTTAGAGAACTGGATGAGATTGATATTGAGCGAATTCGACCGCCAGAGGTTAATGTCGAGGAAATCCTGCTGGTCAGCCGGATAGTCATTATAATCGGACTGAAAAAAGCCATTCACGCCCAGAAAAACACCGGCCCAATGGCCGCGGAATTCTTCTTCCCAATAATTAAATCCGTCAATCTGTGGCCTTTGCAGGTTAATGATGTTAGCCTTTCTGCTTTTGATAATGTACCGGATCGAGTCCGGCTGTTGCGCCATCGCCTGACCCATGAAATACAAGACCAGACACAAGGCCAGTATAAATTTGAACATGTTTAACTGTTTTGTTTTTTGCATGGCATCGTATTTTAGCAGTGCAAAATTCGTTTATCCAGCTTGTACTTTTCAATGATAACAAAGGTAGGCATGAATTTATTAAAAACGCAAACGTTTTTTTGGCAGGCAAAATTTGTGTCCGGAAAATCAAAAGCCCTGATTTTCTTGCGAAAATCAGGGCTTTGTACCCGGGGCGGGAACATTTAGTAATATTCCCTATTACAATCAAATATATTGAAATAGTTTATTTATAGCACCTACAGCTGTTTTTAACTAAACCAATAGAGCTAATTTTAAACAATTATATACAATGTTCTCTCTTTTTTCTCTCTTTTGATTTACCTTTATCTCTCTTAACATCTCTACAAATGGTGAACGTAACGTATTATATCGACAAAAATAACGCCAACAAAAAAGGATTCTCACCCATCAAGGCAAACATTGCAGTAACGGTGAAAACAGCCGGAAAAACAACGTATAAGAACATCTCAAAAACAGTTGACAGGGTAAAGGTCCGGCACTGGAATAAAAAGAAACAACGGGTAAGCCCGCCCCGACCGGACGAACCAGACAACGACCATGAGAATATAAACCTTCGATTGGATGAGTTACAGTCTGATGCAAAAATTTATTTCAAACAATGCCAGCAACAGGATATTGAGATTACTCCGGATTTGGTGCGCAAATATCTTAACGGCGATAAGATGGGCCGGCAAGCAAACAACCCGTCACTGTGGGAAGCTTACGACCTCTTTTTGAAAGCCGGACAGCTGGAAAAAGCCTATAACACCACCCGGAACCGTAAAACCATCCACACCAAGCTAAAAGAATTTGAAGAGAAAACCGGATACAAAATGACCTTTGAAAACATCAACCTGGAATTTTGGGACCGGTTGAAAGAATACATCCTGGTTGACCAAAACCACGGCTTTAACTACTTGGCCGCCATTGCCGATAAGTTTAAAGCATTTATGAACTGGAGCCATGAGCGGAAATTTCATGAAAATTTGGCCTTCAAAAAGTTTTCAGCACCGGAAAAGGAGATCAGTATAATATCCCTTAACTGGGAAGAACTCCAGCAGCTGATAACCTTTGAGTTTGCAAATAATAAACTGGCAAAGGCCAGGGACTTTTTTTGTTTTGGATGCCTTACTGGGCTTCGGTATGTTGACCTGGTCCAGTTGACGAAAGACAACATCAACGATGGCATGATCCGGATTACCACCCAGAAAACAAACAAAGAAGTAATCATTCCTGTATTCCCAGGGCTTCAAACCATTATCGACCGATACCCGGAACATTATAAGCTTTTGCCAAAATTCTCCAATCAGAAGATAAACGAATACATCAAGAAATGTTGCGAACTGGCCGGGATCAAAGCATTAACCGAGTATAAAACATTTGTAAAAAACGTTACGGTAAAAGAATTCAGGCCAAAGCATGAACTGATAGGAACACATACAGCCAGAAAAACTTTTATCAGTCTGGCATATGAACGGGGACTGGATATCGAAATGATAAAGGCCATAACCGGAATCACCAGGGAAAAGACACTGAAACGATACCTCCAGATATCTAACCACACGAAAAAAGAAAAACTGATGGCTGCCTTTAATACGCTTGGTGAGATTGGAAAAAGTACGTAATTTTGTACGTATAAAAATTGATAGCTATGAAAGCAGTAAATTATTCTGAGCTACGGCAAAACCTGAAAGCCAACCTGGACCAGGTTACCGACAACGAAGAACTGTTGGTTGTTCACCGGCCAAAGGGCAAAAGCGTTGTAATGATGTCACTGGCTGAGTTTAACGCCATACAGGAAACCATGCACCTGAACCGGAGCATAACCAACCGGAAACGGCTTGAAAGTGCCATTGAGAACATAAACGCCAAACAAGGTTTGGTAAAACGGCAAATTGTAGAATAATGGATATCTTTTGGGATAAGTCAGCCTGGGAGGATTACCAGTACTGGATAGAGAATGACCGGAAGGTTCTGAGAAAAATAAACGCGCTGATCAAAGAATGCCAGCGAACCCCATTTGCCGGAACCGGTAAACCAGAAGCCCTGAATAAAGCATTTGGAAACATCTAATAGTTTCCTTTTGTGAAACTTTTTATTTAATTTTGCGTCATTCATCTATGAGAGTTCATCTGATAAAAAAGCAATCTATTGAAGGCTTTGTGGCTGAGAATACCCAGGCAAAGCAGCCGTTTAATAGTTGGTTGTCCATTGTTACACGGGCAGACTGGGAAACGCCCCAGGAAATTGTTGGAACATTCAGCAGTGCGGATATACTTGGAAATGGCTCAGACCGGGTGGTGTTTAACATTGGCGGGAATAAATACCGGATGATCTGCAAATACTATTTCGGTGGACAGAAAGTCCATTTATTTATAAAATGGATTGGCACTCATGCAGCTTACACCAAACTTTGTAATAAAGGGGAACAATATTTTATCGACATTTTTTAACCCAAGGCAATGAACACGTTAAAATACACCATCATTAAAAACGAAGAGCAGTACAACGAGTATTGCAATACATTGGAAGAGTTACTGGTCAAAGGAGATAGAACCCTGACCGATGAAATTGAGTTACTTACCCTGCTAATTGAAAAATGGGACAGCGAGAACAGTTCATTTGACGAACTTACCCCGGTTGAACTGTTAAAATCGTTGATGGAAGAAAATAACCTGAAAGCGGTTGATCTGGCCCGTATCCTTAATTTATCGAAAGGCACGGTTTCAAAAATACTGAACTGCCAAAAAGGATTGTCCAAAGAAACGATCCGGCGGCTTTCCGATCATTTCAAGGTTAACCAAGAAGCTTTTAACCGCCCCTACAAACTGGTAAACGAAATAAACAGGCATTTCCGAAATGCAAGCCTGATGAACACCCGGAAGAATATGGAGAATAGGGTGGCGGTGTGATGGTTAACTTCTGCCCCACGGTAAAAGTATTCTTATAATGCCGCTGTCCGAGTTTACCGCATTGCAAGAAAAACTGCACCTGAACCACTCCGCGCAGGAGGTAGGATTCCATCAAAATAACATTTTACACGCTAAAATGTCTCAAATTAAACGTTTTTGGGTGCATATCTACCGCGTTTTTCTAGTAAAACGTCAATCTCCTCAGGAGTCTCTCTAAATTAAATGGTGGTTATGCTCAGGATTATCCATATCAATTAGGAAACAAGAAACAACTAAATAAAATATCGATCATTGCTCCTTAGCATTCTGTCCAAATCCTTTATTTCTTCGAAGTAATCATCAAACTCTTTGTTAGATAAAAAACCGGTTTTGATATAGTAGTCTTTGTTTAGGTTGAACACCCTTACTACATCGTCTTTTTTCTTCTCAAGTTCGGCTTTCTCTTTTTCATCTTTTGTATTTGCAATCTGATTACTGATAAAATTTACGTCAAAGGTGAAATTGCTAACCAGTTGCATAACCAAGTGCTGCCTTACGTGTGATTTTTCATTTTTCAAGGTTTCAATCAGCAGGTCTTTTTCCTTAATCCGCTCAAGCAACTCTTTTACTGTTTCATCTAGATCCGAATACGCCTCCGTTATTGATTCTAAATCAGCTTTATAGCCGTCGAAGTATTTATCTGAAATAGCGATATCAAACAACTCAATAAACGAGACATCCAAAGCTCTGGCAATGCCTTTACCTATCTCAATTGTGATATTTTGAGTTTTTCCATTCTCAATATTGGCGTAGGATGACTGTTTGATTCCACAGGTCTCAGCAACAATAGTTTGACTTATACCTTTCGATTGTCTTATTTCCTTTATTCTTTCTCCAATGGGTTTCATAAATACAAAAATATAGAAAAAGCTATATAATAAGAATTGTTCTTCCAAATAAAAGTATAGCTTTTTCTATTTGTTTTAATATCTTTAGCTATATTTGTACATGTTTTAACTATAACAATGATGTCCAATGAAAAACATTGAAATTCCCAAAAAGGAAATAAGATCTAAGGCTATTCATCTGCCCGTAACCCCAACAGAACAAAAAGAGATTCTAAGTTACTGCCGTGCAAAAAGAGTAAAAATCACCGACTTAATCCGGCACGCCCTCAAACAAACGTACGACCTCTAATCCTTTAATTATGGAAAAAGTAATGATACTCTCCACTGCCGAAGAAATCGCCAAGGGGTTAAAGATGATCCTGGACGAACATTCATCAAACAAAAAAAAGCCAACTGACTTTGAAACCGAGAAAATGACCGTTGGCGATGGAGCCAGGTACATTGACGTTAGCTATCAAACCCTCTGCAAATGGATAAACGCCGGTAAAGTACCGGTGCATGGTAAAGGGCGCACCCGCTTTTTGTTACGTTCAGAACTGATTGAAGCTTACAAAAAAATTGAATGAGCTTATGAAAAAGAAAAAAACATTCACAGCTACTTTTCCCGGTATTGGCAAAGTAAAGATTAGCAAGGAACGAGCCGAAAGAATCCTTTGGCTCCAGAAGGTAATCCGGGAACGGAAGGAAAAAGAAAGCAGGATCAACATTAAGTGAAAAAAAACAACATGCTACCAAACAAACAACTCCCCCAGATACCCGACACCGAAAGCCAGGAAGATCATCTCGAAATATATGGATTTTACATCTATGGTGGCAAGTACTTTACTGTTGAGATTCAACGGCGGAACAAGGTAAAAGTGGAGCTTTCCAACTTTGTCGGATCAAGCCTTTTTCACTTGGTCAATGGGACCAATAATAGTAAACGTATTATCCAGATACAGCGCAACACCGGCGAGACTTACCTAATCGAAATCCAATCTGGAGAAATGAAACTGGAAACTTTTGAGACGATTTTGAAAAGTAAGCAATGCACTTTTTACGGAAATACCTACCAGCTCAAACGCATATTTTCCCACTGGATGGATAATGAAGTCCAGGCCCATATCATTGAAACAATGGGATGGAACCCCGAACATCAGGTTTATGCCTTTAGCAACGCTATTTTTACCACGTCGGGAAAGCTTTTAAATGCGGATGAAGTAGGGGTAATTACATGCCCTGATTCTGGTAACCGCTATTATTTACCAGCTTTCGGACAAGCTCACATCAATAATCCCGATTACGAAGGCGAACGTAAATTCGTATTTTTAAATTCCGAAATCGATTTTGAAAATTGGGCTATTCTTTATTATAAAGCGTTCGAGACCAACGGAGGAATCGCGATTCTATTTTTGATCCTTTCATTATTCTGGGAGATTGTTTTTGATAAGGTTGGGTTTTTTCCTTTTCTCTTTCTATTTGGGGCTTATGGCACCGGAAAAACCTCAATGACAGAGTACCTTTTACGTGTTTTTGGTGGCGATTTTATTGGCATCCCTTTGAATAATGCTACCCAGGTAGCTCTTTCCCGAACAATAGCGAGCCGGAATAATACCATATTTTATTTGAAGGAATACACACCTGAAACTGACGAAGCGAACCAGGATCTTATCCTCACGGCTTACGATGGATCGGGCCGGGTAACCGGAGTGAAAAGTAACGATAACCGCACCCGGATTGCATCAGTAAAATCGGCTATCGTTTTTGATGGCAACCACCTGCCAAACCAAAAAACGGCAGTACTAAGCCGAATGATCCTGCTGCATTTTGAGAACAACAAGTTTTCTGCTCAACAGCGGGAAGCCTTCAATGAGTTGCACCGCCTCCAGGAGCAGGGATGGGGGAGAGTGATAACAGATATCCTACGCCACCGGGAGTTTTTTGCCAAAAATTTCAGAAAAACGTTTGATGAAAACATCAGGGAATTGCGGGAAAGCCTGAAAGCCGACTTTGCCGAACGGACATTGAAGCATGTGGCACTGATCCTGACTCCGGCCAGGTTGTTATACAAAAAACTACCTTTCCCCTTTTCCTTCAATGATATCACCAGGGCAGTTGTTGAAAACGCAAAAGAGCAGAATATATTACTTCGGCAAACAGACGAGGTAACCATATTTTGGCAAGCATTTGCCTATAACATACGCAATGGCAACCTGGTCCAGTTCATTCATGATTTACCTGTCAGCGACCCGAAAAAAAGCCACTATCGGCTAAAAAGAGACGAAACCGGAGAATCGGTTCTGCAGATTAAACTTCAATTAGTTTACCCGGAATATGTCCGGTACTGTAAAAACAACAATCAGAAGTTTTTGGATTCAAACAGCCTTAGAATGCTATTGACCTCTAAATCTTATTCCCCATTTATCCCGAACACACAAAAAGGCAGAGGTGGAGCTTACACCGATTCTCATTTTGGATCTTGCTATCAGTTTCGATTGAATTTAACAGAAAACGAATATTCAATCAACGAAATAGAATTGAATCTGTAAATGTGGTAAATACTGTAAATCTAAAAGTGTAAACAAATGAATGACAATAGATTAGATATTTACAATCCATTTACATCATTTACACATGTAGTAATAAACATAAAAAAGCATTGTAAATGTTGTAAATGTGCAAAAAACGACCCTAAAATATTGATTTCATGCTTAATAGGCCGTATTGTCAGTAATAAGGACATTTACAATGGGTGTTTCTGTAAATTACTGATTATCTATACCATGCGTTATTCTATTTACAGCATTTACAACATTTACACCCAAGCATATACACAAATCTCCGCCTTAAAAAAATTAGCACTATGACAGCCCGGAAGACACCCATGTTCAGCTTTTTCAAGGCCCCGATAACCAACAAATCACCCTACCGGCAGATCACCCTGCGGGATGCCTACCTGTATATTTCATCCGACTATGCCAAAGACAGGACACTCCGGCTTCGTCCAATTGAAGACAAAGAAGCAAACCGGAAGTTTAAATCTGCCAGCTTTGATTTTGTAACATTCAGCGGATCATTCACCAGGCGCAACGAGGCCGAACTTATTGAGCACTCCGGTTACCTGGTGCTGGACTTCGATCACCTGGAGGATGTTCAGGCGGTGAAAGCACAATTATTAAAGGACCCGTATTTTGAGACCCAGCTACTTTTTGTTTCGCCCAATGGCAACGGCCTAAAATGGGTTATCGAGATCAATGTTACAGGCCAGTACACGCACGGTGAGTATTTCGATGCGGTTAGCAATTATATACGCAGTACACACGGGATTGGGGTTGACAAGTCAGGCCGTGACGTTTGCCGGGTTTGTTTCCTGGGATGGGACCCGGATGCCTATGTGCATCCCCGGTTTCTTTTCATTAAAAAAAAGCACCAATATGACCTTTGATCCCGAAATATGGCTAATTGTCCGGAAGCCGTTCAACCCGGCTGACTGGTTGCCCGCTGCCAAAAGGAAAAAACAGTCCCGGCCAGTTGAAAGCGGAAAAAGCAAAACCGGGATCGGGCATGATATTGAAGTTATTGTCCGCCGGATTGAAGCTTACCAATTGGATTTGACCTGCAATTACAGCGATTGGCTCACCCTGGGTTTTGCCCTGGCCGATGAGTTTGGCGAAACAGGCCGCGACTGGTTCCACCGGATCAGCCGGTTTCATCCCGATTACGACCCGGAAAAGTGCGACAAACAGTTTGACCATTGCCGGGCAAACCGCCGGTACGGAATAACAATAAAGACTTTTTTCTACCTGGCCCAGTCTGCCGGGATAAATATAAAAGTATAAGATTATTAACAAGTAAAATTTAGAATTATGAAAACACAAGACGTAATCAAAATCGGAGAGAATTTTAAAATTGGCGAAGCAGTGATCACCCCGGCCATTCTTTTAGAATTAGAAACGTTACAAAGCGATGACAATTATATGCTCAAATCTGACCGCGCAGTAATTGCAGACAGCATCGCTAAAATACTAATGGACATGAACGAAAACGGGACACCAGAAACAATAGTTCTCATTAGCGACTTAGCCTCGATCTACAACAAATTGAAATATTTGAAAAGACCAACTGATTTAACAGCAACAGAGGAATTGTAATAACCAAAAAATTAAAATCATGGAAAAGAAAATTACACTTGAAGAAAACCAAACCATTGAGATCAATGGAGCAGTGTTAACGCCCAGGCTGATTGAACAGATCAAGGAGTTACAACGGAACGAAAACGAATCAATTGAATGCTTTCGGGAATATATGGCCGATGCGATATGTTTCATCGCGCGAGAGACTGTTGATTACAGTGGAATCGACAAGAAAGAAAGGACAGAAATTCTCAACACCCTCTCCTGTAACCTATCCTATTGCCGGGACTATCTTATTGAATTGCGGCGCCCGTACAATTTTAATTTATCAACAAAACAATAAAAATCAATTATTATGCAACCATCTGATTTGCTTAAAGACAGAATTCTCAAACAAAGGATTCAAGCCCTGAACGAAGTTAAAAACTACCTGATCCTGAACTCCACGGGCAACGGATCAGGGCACGACCTGGAAGCTCTCGAAAACTTGATCCATCTTGTTGATCTCGAAACCGACCTGAAAGAATTATTGGAAAATCTGCCGTTTATCACGGTTGATCTGGACGGCATATTCAGGACAGGAAAAGACGAATAAACCGGGAGAAATAATCAACATGAGAAAGTATTACGCAAAAGTTAAGCTGAATTATAGCAACCATCAGCAACCAATTAACCAGGCAAAATACACTTGCACCGCTAGTGGCAGGCAGCAAGCGATCCAGCAAATTGAACAACGGCTTAATGAGTTGCCACCTTATGTGAGTTATCAGATTATCACACTGTCTGAGAACCCGTTTGAATTATTCAACTACCGGGCTATGCTTCGTGGTGAATACCACAACGGAAAGATGTCGCCTGTTCCAATAATCGTCAAAGCAGAGAGCGCAACCGAGGCAAGCAATTTAGCCAAAGAGGTAGCCAGCAGGATCAAAGAAATAAAATCTTTCGAGATTGGACCTCCGCATTTAGTGAGTGAAAGCGAACCAGAAAACGCTAGTTTGTTTTCTAAAATGTTCTGAATATAAAAAATCCAAATTTACAAACTATGACTAAGATCGAATACGCACAACAAGCCATTAAACACCTGGCAAACATCATAACAGGATTCGAGTCCACGAAATGGCTTGGAGATATGGACCTGACACTTTTCCCCGAGCTGTCCGATAATGACGCGAATAAAATACTTGAACTAAGGGTCGTAATGGATGATTTAATTGAGTATTATGGAACCCTATCAATGAGCCTCGTTTCCTTTCTGGAGAGTAATGGGGTAGATCCTTACCCTCTTGATTCTGAATGGTGGGAACTGAAAGCAAACCGAGAGTGGGCAAAACGTTGGGGAATAAAGCGAGCTCCCTGGTATATCCGGATATTTGATAAAAGCAAATAAATCCACATCAACTATTTTTTTCACTGGCCAGGCCAGTGAAAGCAAATCCAGCCCTTTCCTGCTCTTTTTGGCTGGTGGAATCCCGGTCTGTCAACTGCCGGGATTTCTTTTTGTTTACATATCGCATAAGCTGTATTACTATGCTATCAATTCTCTTTCAAATTTACCTTTATTCCTAATAACCAGACGTATACAATCTGTCCTTTCATTTGTTACCTCCTCTTTTTACCTTCGGTTTATTATCAAAAAATAAAATGAAAATGGATCACTCATTGTCCTGTCTGGTTTCGGCTCGCCTAACCATAGAAGATTCGCGCTACCTGGAGTATATGTGTGCCAAGCGGCAAATGTCCCGGAGTGAGTTTGTCCGGCAGCTTATAATTCACGAGATAAAAAAAGAAGAAATAAAGGCAGAACATGAGCAGTGACCCGCTGTCATATTTCCTGCGTTTCTGCTCTTTGATCTGCCCAAAAAGACAGGGCGAGCTCGGGGGGGCCTCTAAAACGGATAGGTCTTTGGGCGTTTTAACGCCCCTCTGTGTTTCAATTATATTGCACATTGTCAGCGATATTCAGCGATATATTGATTTCTGAACTAATTTTTAAACTGGATAAAATGATTTTAAACATCGAAACAAAAAAAGAGCAGCCTCACCTCCGATTCGGACTAGGTGATAAAGTTTTTCTAAAGTCGGATGAGAAACGAAAAACTGCAATGACCATTACCCGCTACGCGCTTTTGTGGGATGATGATGAGTCTGACGACTATTTCGTGTCCTGGTTGAACAGCCAGGGGAAACCGGAACAAATGAGCGTTCCTGATGCAGCGTTAACCAAATAAAACAAAGGATATGGACAACAAGGTTATTCAAATACAAAATAAGCTAGTCGAACAGTGGACACCGAAAGTGATCCGTGGACTGAAATCCAATGCAACCTCGATGTTTCCCCGCGGGAAAAGTTTCGTGCTTCGAAATAAAGGCCAAAACACCAACGTAATAAAAGGAGTCGAAGATGCCCGTAAAAAAGGAATAAAAAGCTTTGTTACTCGAACAACCAAGAACGAACCCAACCTGAGTGATTCAGTGCGATCAAAGCTGTTTCGTCATTACGGTGAGGAGATTGACGGTGTTAGCTTCACTTTTGCCCGTCATGGCATTTTCGTATTGAAAGGCAAAGGCCCAGGGACTAGACAGCCAAAGGATTGGGTATTTCCTGTCCTGGACCGACACTTGCCGGAACTGGCCGATAAAATCGGAGAAATTAATGCAGATGCTATTTTAAGATCAACAGTCGAAAAATTGAAATAAGATGTCAACAAAGATTGAAAAACGCGGGGTTTACCTATTTATTGACGGTAAAGAGATCAAAAATGATATTAAATCCATCGAAAAAGAGTTCTTCAAAGCGCGCGGTGAGCTGAAAAAAATGGAAGTTGGATCAGCTGAGTATAACAAGCAGATGCAAAAGGTCGGTCAGCTAAAGTCAATGATGGACGTGCATAATAAAACCATCAGAGACACAGCAAAACAATGGAATAAAAACACGGATGCCGCCGAAAAAAACAACGGCGTTATGTCTAAGCTTTTGACCTCTGCCAAGGGTTTATTGCCTGCCTTTGGCTGGGGTGCGTTAATTGCAGGAGCGGTTAAAGGCGCAAAAGCCCTGTTTAACTTGTATGTCGAGACAGCCAAAGCCCGCCGCGAGGCTGAAAAACTGACCGGACTTTCGGGGCAACCATTGGCCGACTTTACAGCCAGGGTGCAGGCTACTGCCGACACATTCAACCGGGATTTCAATGAAGTGCTGGTTGGCGTTAACAGCTTCGCCCAAACGATGGGCATCTCCTTGGACGAAGCTTTGTCAAAAGTGAATGACGGCTTTTTGACCGGTGCGGATAATTCCGGTGAGTTTCTGGACATTCTAAAAGAGTATGGCCCCCAGCTGAAAGCCGCCGGGCTGTCTGCCGACGAATCTATTGCGCTGATCAGCCAACAGGTTAAGACTGGCATATACAGCGATAAAGGGATTGACACGATCAAAGAAGGCACTTTGCGCCTCCGCGAGATGACAACAGCTACCAGGAACGCACTGGACGGTATTGGCCTCAGTTCGTCAAACATCCAGGAGCAGTTACGGAACGGAACCATCAGCATTTTTGATTCTATTCGGATGGTTAGCAACCGGCTGGCAGAACTACCCCCGCAAAGCGCACAAGTTGGGACTGCCATTGCCGATATCTTTGGCGGCCCCGGTGAGGATGCCGGTCTGCAATTTATTACCATGCTTGGGACTGCTGAGTTGAGCCTGGACAAACTGAAAGCGGGGGCGGGCGAGAATGCCCAAGCACAGGAGAGGCTTCTGGAAGCCAACACCAGGTTGAAGCAAGCCTGGAGCGAACTGATGGGAACCGGGACCGGCACACTGGATGCCATCAAGGCTTTCTCCATCGACTTGCTGGCAACCGGTATTTCGGGACTAGCCCAAGGCATTGCCGGAATTCGGGATTGGTTTATCACGCTGTATAACGAAAGCCTACCGGTCCGTGCTGGCATCCAGTACATGCTGGCCATGTGGGAAAGTGGCTTTACCTTGGTTAAAACAGCTTTGGCCGGATTCTGGGAGCAACTCAAACTTGGAGGAAAGCTGGTAAAGGCCGTCCTTACTTTTGACCTATCCGGCATTAAAGAAGCCTTCCAGGATTACGGTGCCAACATGAAAGAGACGGTTGTAGGGAATGCGAAAAAAATTGCCGAAAGCTGGAAGGATGCCTGGAATGAAACCATGAACGGGCAGATTCAACCGGTGAAACAGTATGTTGAAGTATCAACAATTATCAAAAAGCCCGGCGAAAATACGACACCGGACACATCGACAGGCACACCGACAGGCGGGATCAGTTCTCCGGAAGATGAATTGGAGATTCCTGGTATGATTGAAAACATAGATCCCCGTGTTGAGTTGGAGGATGCTTTTACTGAAGCGGTTCTCGAAAGTAGCAAACTACGTCAACATGCTATGGATGCCGAAGCTGAAGCCGCCAGAATGAGGACTGAGGGCGAGATCCAATTACAGCAAAGAAAAAAGGAAGCATATTTATCCTCACTTGATACGATTATTTCTGTTTTTGGCGAAGAAACCAAGATTGGAAAAGCCGCATTAATTGCTAAACAAGCTTATGCCATTGCCGAGACCGTTATTAATATTGCCAAAGGTACCGGAGAAACCGCCGCTAGCGTACCATTCCCATTTAATATACCGATGATTATTGGTTTTGCTGCCCAGGTTGCAACATTGATTTCAACAATTAAAAGTGCGACTAGTAAGGTTTCTGGATATGCTGTTGGTGGATTTACTAACGGGGATCGTATTTATCGCGCCGGGGAAGCCGGTCAGGAATGGATTGCCCCCAACCGAATGCTGAACAACCCGGTTACTGGTCCGGTAATTCAGTGGCTGGAGGATTTCAGGAAAAAGCCCTACACCATCAATCCGGGTGTAATTGAAGCGGTAAGCCCTTCCAACAGGATGCCTGCTTTCAAACCTGCCGGTTCAGCGATCGCCCAAACCAATAGCCCCCAGGTGATCGTCCAATCAGACCCCAGGCTAACCGCACTCATCGACAAACTGAACAGGAAGTTGGAAGAAGGGATACACGCTAAAGCCACCATCAATAAGTATGGATCGGGCAGCTTGGATGAGGCAATAAAGGAAATCGAAAATTTTAAAAACAAAGTTTACAGAAAATAACCCCAAAATTTTAGAAAGATGGAACAAAAAAAAAATGTACGCAGACCTATTGGTTTGCCCGATGTTAAGAGTCAGGATCAAATCCGGAACATTTACCAAAAAGCCGTTGATGAAATCAATAACATCGAAGTAGAGCTACGGCTACTAGTCACCAACGACCAAGTAACAGCCCTTTATTCTGACCTGTTGTTTGAGTTGCTGAGATCGAAAGAACCGGAGAGCTGGTTGATTTCGAAGTATGTGGAGGCAAAGAACATCAACATCCCACACCTCCGAACAGACAAACTGAAAGAGCTGGGACTGTTCGATCTGCCGGATTACAGTGAGATTCTGGATAGCCATTCTTCCCTGTACCGATTGCTTGAGAAAGCAGCTGAATTACGCTTTATTTATCCTCTTCGTAAATTGATTGTCCAGGAAGATGACGGCGACTTTTTCACCCTGACAGATGATTTTGAAAGGGAGCTGATTGAGGCAACAACCAGGTTTACACAGAATGAAATCCAAAATAAAATACTTGAAGCATTGGAGACATTTGCTAAAAGCCTGAATGAGATGGATACACTGGGGATTTTTAATATCAAAAAAAATGGAATAAACATGATCTCGACCGAGCTTGGGCTTCTCTTCAACACCAACCGAAAAGAGGATATTAACCTGGTTTCGGTAAATCCGCGAGCTTTTCAAAATCGGCTACTGAGACGCTTTCATGAAGGACCGATGTATGAAATATCAAAACCAGGCAGTTTTTGGGATTAAATAAAATTCTCTCTTGAATCCTCTCCGGAAAAACACAAAGCCCGCTATCAATCAAACTGATAGCGGGCTTTTCCGTACCCGGGGCGGGAATCGAACCCGCACGATATTGCTATCACTGGATTTTGAGTCCAGCGCGTCTACCAATTCCGCCACCCGGGCCTGAATTAGCGATGCAAAAATAATGGAAAAATCGTTAGCTCAAAGCAAAACCGCCAAAAAGTTTCTCATTTCCATGCACGCAAATCCTATCCTCCCACGTATCTCATTCGTTCTAAAAGATATACCTCACAGAGATGGCTGCACCATCGCCCCAAAAACCGGTATGCCCGATCACGTTTAGCATGGGCTTCCAATCGAGCCCGATGTTTATGGGTATTTCCGAGAAGTTATACTCAATGCCCAAAATGCCATCAATACCAATCACGGTATAGTTTCCATGGTCATCGAAACGGGAAGAGTAATCGCCGTCCCAAAAACCTATGTGGGCACCAACACCGTAATACCAGTTCAAACCCGGTGTCTGAAAAGCCCGGTTGTGGATTTCATACAAGCCGGCAATTTCGAGCCCGTGCCAGCGCGAAGAAAGCAATCCTTCAACAGCACGGTTGCTATCCAGAAAATGTTTGATGGTAAGTCCGCTAAAAAATCCACCGCGCAAACCGATCCCGGTATTATAGTCCTGCGCTTTCATTTGAAAAGTGACCAATATGGCCAGTAGTAAGGTAAACGTTAATTTCTTCATGACTTTTCCTACTTTTAATTCATTCCTAAAAACGAACGAGCCCCAATTATTGTATGGAAGCATCTGCTTTTTTTACGATTATTCCGTAGATGACCAGTGCCAACGCCGAAACAGCAGCGATACCGATAAAATAATACCAGATGTAATGGGCATTTGCCGAGGCTATTGCCCAAGCTTCGTGGTTCTCGAATAAACGTGGATCTGGACAATACCTTTCGAGCAAGATACCTGATAAACCAAAGCCAACAATCGAAGAAATAAACGAATGTAAATGACTGAACCCTAGATACATTCCCTCTTCACCCTTAGGTGCCTGCAAGGAGAAGAATTCCAGGTACCGGGGAGAAATAAATGTTTCGGCGAACCCTTGAAAAGCAATCCCAACCACCATCATAAAAGCCACCGGGTGCATACCCAGGATTTCTCCGGCTGGCATCAAGTTGCCATAAGCCATAAAAAAGGCGGAGACCGGCATGATAAGCATCCCAAGCGTCATGCTGTACAAGGCCGATTTATGGCGCATTAGCTGGGTAACAAAACCCACGGTCAGGAAAACAACAAGCGGATTGACATTGGCATACCAGGAAGGGGTCGATCCTTCGCCGGCCAAGCGCAGTACATATTTGGGCATTGTTGCGTACATCTGGTGCTGTACCATCCAAAAACCGGTGACAATCAGGATCAGAATAATCAACCGGGCATTACCCAGGATTTTGAACAGCCCCTGCCATAATTCGGCAATGCTTTTGCCTTCGCCCGAATGCTTCTGCGTTTTATACATCAAAAAAACAATAACCAGTGCCACAAACGACATGGCCGATGAAAAATAACTGATCCAGACGAGGCCGCCGTTTCCCATGGCCTCACGCAAAGGCTCAACAATGGTTTTGCCGGAGAAAGCCCCGATATTTACCATCGCGTAAAAAATAGAATAGCCGCGGGCTCGGTTTTCCTCGGTGGTTTCGCGGGCTACCGTACCTGTAATCACCGACTTGATAAATGAACCTCCAAGAATAATCAAAGCCATAAACGGCACAATAAAGTACCTCGCCGATGAAGTATCCAAACCCTTAAAGTGGGTCATCTCTCCATATTCAACCAACCCGCTGCTCTCAAAAAAAGTAGGAATCAAACCCATGCCGCCATACCCCAGGGCAAGCAATAAAAAGGCAATCAACAGTGATTTTCGGAAACCAATTTTGTCGGAATAAGCGCCGGCGAAGGTTGGCAGAAAATACAACAAAGCCTGAAAAATACCCGAAATCAGGGCAGCTTCGATATCGCCAAAACCAATAATACGCGACAAATACAGTGTGATGACGATAAATACGCCGTAATAGGCAGCCCGTTCAAACAACTCAACCGTGTTTGCCACCCAAAAGGCACGCGCAAACTTCCAACCTGTTCTTTCTTTCATTCCCATTTTTTTAATCAATTTCTGCAAAAATAGAATCTTCCGGTATGTTACAAAATTATTCTTTGGTCGTTAGGGGTTTTTTGCCACTTATCCATCCTTTAAATTTAATACCTTAGCAATTGCTCACTTTTTTCAGGCTGAATGACAACCCATGAACAATCAAACCGACAAAGAACTTTTTGCCCAGCTAAAGACTGGCTACGAACCGGCCTTCAAACAGCTGTTTCTGAAATATTATGCTCCCCTTTGTTATTATGCCCGTCAGTACTTTGATGAAGATGAAAAAGCAGAAGAGGTCGTCCAGGATGTCTTCGTCCGGATTTGGGCCATGAGAACCAAACTCGACATCGAAATTTCCGTCAGGCAATACTTTTTCAGGGCGGTTAAAAACCAATGCATCAACCAACTGCAACACCAACACATCGAGCAGAAATACGCGCATACGGTTCAGGAAGATTTTAAAAATGACCGGGACACAAATCCTTATTTTATGGAAGTGGGCTTGCAACAAAAGATTGAAACCTGTATTGAGGCTCTGCCCGAAAAGCGACGGGAAATATTCCGGTTGAGCCGCGAAGAAGGGTTGAAATACAAAGAAATAGCCGATCGGCTCAACATCTCGGTAAAAACGGTGGAAACGCAAATGGGGCTGGCGTTAAAGCAATTGCGCGAACAGCTAAAAGACTATCGGGACTACCTGATTGGCTGGATGCTATTTTTCACAAAAAAAACGAAGACCATTCAGGGTGAACCTTCCGGTAAATTGTCATAGTAACAAATGGAAAAGAAAAAACATATCAGCGATGATGCCTGGGAAGCAATTGCCAAGCAGCTTTACGGGCAAGAGAATGTTGGCGGAGGAAGCCCGGCAACAGGGAGTTGGGATGCAGATCAGTTTGCTGAAATCTCGGAAACAGCGGCACAAATCGACCAATATTTCAACCTGAAAAAATTTGATGCCGAGGTGGCCTATCAACAGGTAAGGCCACGGCTCGAAACTACCCGCCCCATGCGGCAAATCAGTTGGTTCAACCAGCCGGTACTAAAAATTGCCGCCCTGGTCGTTTTCGCCTTGTTGCTTGCTTCGGTTGGCTTCTATATGGGCAACCACTCTTGGGAAAATTTGCGCACGGCCGGTGTAATCGTTGACGACTACGGCATTTCAAGAATTGAACTGGCGGACGGCTCGGTAGTCACCCTGAACCGGGACAGCAAAATCAACTACCCGGAAAAATTCAGCGCCTCAGCCCGTGAAGTTGAAATTGAAGGCGAAGCCTTTTTTGAAGTACAACCCGACCCGACCCGCCCATTCGTCATCCATGCCCGCGAAGCAACCATCAAAGTACTCGGCACCAGTTTCAACGTGAATGCCTACCCGCAAAACAACGAAATTGAAGTGGTTGTAGCTTCCGGGAAAGTGCAGGTTTCGAAAACAAAAGCTGCAACAAATCAACAAAATGATTTGATCCTGGACCCCGGCGACAAAGGCGTATTTGCTACTAAATCAAACGAATTACGAAAAAGCAAAAACGATAATCCCAATTACCTGGCCTGGAAAACAAGGGACCTGATCTTTGATAAAACTTCGCTGAAAGAAGTACTGGAACAATTAAACAAGGTTTATCGGGCACAAGTCAGAACAGCTGACCCGGAGCTGGACCAGCTGTTACTGACGGCCCGTTTCGAAAACCGCCCGCTTGATTTTATCCTCGAGGTGATTGCCCTGACGCACAACCTGGAGATGACCAATGAAAATGGACAGTATGTGTTAAAAAAGTGATGTTAACCAAAACCCATAAAGCCATGAAAACAAAAACAATAAAAAGCCTGGTGGTGCAATGGGTCACCATCGCCTTGCTGATATTCGTATCGGTTATTGCCTCGGCACAGGAACCGGAGCCCGTGCAGAAGAACCCGCTGATGGATCAAAACATCAGTATTTTCGCCGAAAATGAATCGTTGAAAAATGTTATTCAGCGCATTTGCGATTACTTCAACCTGGATTATTCCTACAACTCAAAATTGGTTGAAGGAAAACAAATCAGCCTGAACATTTCCAACAAGCCCATCCGCTATGTGCTCGACAAGCTGATGAAGGACTATTTCCTGATTTTTGACATCGAAGACAACATCCTGGTGGTGAGAGACTACATTCCGCTAAATGAAAGTGTGAAATATGACCAACAGGTAAAATTCACTCCCGGCAAAAACCTGTTTGAGTTTGCCAATCCGCGTCAAAAGTCGGTTACATTTGATTTCAAAACCGCCAGCAACCTGATCATCATCCCGGTACTTATCAACGATTCGGACACGCTGAATTTCATCCTCGACACAGGGGTGCGTTACCCGATCATCACCGAGTTGCCTTTTGTGAACAAGCTTAACCTGAATTTCATGCAACCCATTACGGTCAGCGGCCTTGGCGAAGGCGAATCGCTCACAGCCTACCGGTCGGGCAACAACACCGTGAAAATTGAGGGACTGGTTTCATACAACCAGGAAATCCATATGGTAATCAGCGAAGATTTTCAAATCTCACAGGTTCTCGGACTCCCGGTTCACGGGCTTATTGGCTTCAACCTGTTCAAGGATTTTGTGGTTGAAATTGATTACGAGAACAATAAGCTGACCCTTTCGAAACCGGAATATTACCGCGACAGGGTAAACAACAAGGATATTGTCATGCCGTTGCATTTTGAACACAACAAACCCTATGTGCGCACCACCATCATGACCGATAAAAATGAAGAAGTGTCGGTGAAGCTGCTCGTTGATACCGGCGCCAGCGATGCCATCTGGCTGTCAACCAACTCGGACGATCGTATCGGCCTGCCCGAAAAACACATCGAATCCTTCCTGGGACGCGGACTGAACGGCGACCTGTACGGAAAGAAAGGCCGCATTGGCGGAATCTGGGTCGGCCCGCTCATTCTATACGAACCCATCGTGGCTTTTCCGGAACCGGAACTGGTGGACCAAATCATTTCAGATGACCGGAACGGAACCTTGGGAGCCGAAATCCTACGAAGGTTTTACGTAACATTCGACTATCCGGGCAAGCAGATTAAACTTCGCCCAACCAGCCGGGTCAAAGAAGAATTTAATTACAACATGAGTGGACTCGATATTTCAAACCCGTTCCCCGGAATGCCGGTTTTCACCATCGACAAGGTTCGCGCCAACTCGCCGGCCTACTATGCAGGCCTGATGGAAAACGACCAAATACTGGACGTCAACCGAACCAGTCACCGCTCCTTATCGTTAAACGACATTAATCTGTTGCTGCAAAGCAAGGAAGACCGAAAAATATCAATGACGGTGCTGCGAAACGGCGAAGAAATAAAAACATCATTTACCTTGCAGAGAATCTTTTAATGGGGAAATCGCTTCAAATTGCCGGCTTCATGCTGCTGTGGTGCTTATCGTTTCAGGTGGCGGCACAGGAGGATGAAGCCTTTGTTTTGAAGAAGAAAATCAGTCTCCACCTGCACGACCAACCTGTTGCCCGCGTATTGGAAGAAATTTCGCGACAGGCCGGGATCGATTTATCGTACGACCCGGCCGTCATTCATACCGACCAGGTTATTTCGGTTGATTTTGATGACCAGGAAACCTGCCTGGCATTGGAGGAAGTGCTGGGAACCCGTTATCGGTTCCAGGTATTCGGGCACCAGCTCATTATCACCCTAAAAGACGACGGACCACCGGCAGATGGCTTTCCGGACACTAAGTCACCGGGGGTGCAAAAAATATCGGGCGTGCTCACCGATGCCCGCACCCGCGAAACCATTCCGTTTGCCAGCATTTCGTTCCTGAACAGGCCTTTCGGCACCATCACCAATCGGGATGGCGCCTTCGAGTTAAAAATCCCGGAACATTACCGGCACGACACGCTGGTGTTTTCGTGCCTGGGGTATGCGCGTGTGATGGCCCTGCCAGACACCCTCGCTCCGGAGGCCTTTAACCTGGCCATGCAGCCGGTAGCTATCCGGCTGAGAGAAATCAAAGTGACTGCCATTGACCCGATTGACATCTTGGACAAACTAGCGGACCGCATTCCCGAAAACTATCCGGAAGAAAGCCGGCTGATGACTTCTTTCTACCGGGAAGTTCTTCTGCAAGATAAAAGCTATATCAACGTTTCCGAGGCCATCATACAAATCCTGAAAGCGCCTTACGGCAACCTGTTCCGCGACGACCGAATCCGCTTCCTGAAAGGCCGGAAAAGCGCCAACGTGGAGCCATTTAAATGGGTCGATTTTAAAATGCAGGGCGGACCGTATTACATCACCAAGCTGGACGTGGTCAAAACAGTGGATTCATTCCTGGATCCGAATTACCGGAACTTTTACCGGTTCGAAATGGATTATGCGGTCAACTACGTGGGCAGGCCTACGTATGTGGTTCTTTTCAGGCCGGAAGGGAAAATCGACTTTCCCCGTTACGAAGGAAAACTGTTTATCGACCAGGAAACCTACGCGCTTGTACATGCCGAATTCAGTCTGGGAAAAAGCGGGATGAAGTTTGCACGTGAATCGCTCATCCGCAAAAAACCAAAAGGATTTAACGTTCGCCCGCTCGATCTGGACTACCAGGTTACCTACAAGCTGCATGAGGGGCGCTGGCACCTGAACACTGCCCAAACATCGGTCCGCTTTCGGGTGCGGAGCCGGAAGGACAACATCAACTCGGTTTTCCACAGCATTTCCGATTTGCTGGTAACCAGCCATGAACCCACCAACATCCGACGCTTTTTAAAAGATGAAACCTTTATGCCCAGCGATATTTTCACCGAAATGATCATTGACTACGACCGTGAATTCTGGGGAAATTTCAACACCATTCAGCCCAACGATGATTTAAAAAAAGCCATCAAAACCATGAACCAAGAACTTGAAATTCTACAGGAAGGGGACCTGTCTCCGTCGCAATATTAACCCATCAACCTACATAATATGAAACGTATAATTGCACTTTTTCTTTTCACTGCCATCACACTGGGCAGTATGGCCCAAGACCCGGACCAGATCGGAAAGATACACGAAAAACTGGGTCAATATTTTCAATACAACCCGATTGAAAGCATCTACCTCATCACCGATAAGGAAGTTTACAAACCCGGCGAAACACTCTGGTTTAATGGATTTACAGGCCAACTGGACAAGCAAGGGCTGGCTCAGTCCGGCCAGGACATCAACGTGGCGCTTTACGACACCTCCGGCAAACCAGTAGTAGGCGATGTGTACCGTATTTCGAACGGGTTGGCTTCGGGCGACATCATTTTGCCCATAACCCTCGTGCCAGGGGAATACGCACTCGCAGCCCACACGCCCGCCATGCAGCATGGCGACGAGGCTTTTATCAAGTTGATTTTCATCGACCCGATGGACAAGAACGAAGTAATTGCCCGGGTAGAAAGTGCCCCGAAATTTCTGGTGCCCGGTGCCAACAACCTGGTTGAACTTTCGCTGGCAGAACTCTCGGGAGATGCCTTTTCGTCGAACCGGATCAAATATGAGTTACTGGAACAGGATCAGGTTTTGCTGAAAGGTAAACTGAAAACCGGACCTGGCGGAAAACTGCGCATCAACCTGGAAATTCCGGAAAAAGAATACAGCCAGCCAGTCGTGCTGCATATCACCGATAAGAACCTGAATTTTTCGCGCACGTTTCCTGTGAACACCGAAAAACTGAATGTTCAGTTTTATGCAGAAGGCGGAAACTTTGTGGCTGGGACTCCCTTGAAAGTTGGGTATCAGGTAACCAATGCCTGGGGCCAACCGGTTGACATCACAGCCGAAATCCTGAGTGAGGATGCCGGGACGGTGATGCAAACCAAAACGCTGGTTCCGGGCTTTGGCGTTTTTCCGTTGCAAGCGCAAGCCGGTGTACAATACAAACTACACGTTACCAGCGATCGGGGTTCCGGGCAGAAATTTGAGTTGCCTGCTTTTCAAACCAATGGATTCGTGTGCTCTATCCCAAAAACCGATGACGAATTTATTTACGCCAACCTGGTTTTTACCGACGGACAATCACATACGATCAACTTGCTGGCCACCCGCGGCAACCAACTGTTTTGGGCTTCCGAGATGAAAGTGGACGGAGCCGTTCGCGCCAAAATCCCCAAGGAGAACTTTCCGCAGGGGCTCTGCCTGCTTGCTGCCTTCGACGAGGCCGGGAAACCAATTGGCGAACGCATGCTTTATATCGAGAAGGGCCAGTCACTGAACATGGAGCTGGAAACAAGCACAAACTCAGTTACCACCGGGAAGCCTTTCACCCTGACGATAAAAACAATTCCCCGATCGGGCAACCCGGCGCCGGGGATCGCAAGCGTATCTGTCAGCGCTGGAATGAAAAACCTGGATCCGACCGCTCCGTTCTCTCCATGCTTCGAGGTAAACAACTTCCTGGAAAGTAAGATTCCTGGTCTGGGACAACTGACCGAACGGGGAACATTGCCCGAACATTCGTTAAATTACCTGCTTATCTGCAACCGTTTCCGTAACTTTTCCTGGCCCGACGTGCTGGCATTCGACCCGGAGAACCTGTCGGCCAACCCAACCGGGAACTGGTTGTCGGGCGTTGTACTCGACCGGAACAACCATCCGGTGGGCAATGCAAAAGTAAGCCTGGTGAACGCCGGTAACGCACAAATCATGACCATCACCACCGACGAGAACGGACATTTTATTTTTCAGGGGATCGCTTCGGACGAGCAGGCAAATTATGTGATAAAGGCGATCGATGCCGCAGGAAATGATCAGCTAACTATTTCTTATGAACGGGGTTTTGGAGACAAGCTACAGCGGCAAATCCAACAATTTATGACTCAGCAGTCATTAACCGAACGCCCGCTGCCAGATGCCCGGTTTTTTGCCGATAATACTGGCCTTTTCTCCGAAATTCGAAAAACATCATCGCCTGAACCGAAAAAGAACGAATCGTATAAACAAATGCTTAGCTCGGGATCATCCCTAATGGATGCAATCAAAACAATAAAGCCCTACACGCTTGACGGAGATAAAATCATCTTCCCGGGAGGACAGAATTCGCTGTTGGCACAGGATGGTGCTCTGATTGTGATCGACGGTCAAAAAATGGGAACCAGCTCATCGGTTCTGAACAGCATGTCGCCCAATGATGTGGAATCGATCAACGTATCAACCAGTCCGATGGATATTTTGCGTTACACCGGCCTGAACTCAGTGGGGCTGATCGAGATTAATACCAAGCGAGGGGAAATCGTATCTGAGCCCGTTGCTCCAACCGAAAACCTGTACCGGGACGCCTACCGCATTTCGCGCGATTTTGCCCAAACCATGCTCGAGCCGGGAAATAAAGACCAAACCACCTTGTATTGGAACCCGGCTATAACTTTCGACGAAACGGGCACGGCCACCTTACAAATACCAACCAATAACGTTACCGGTAGTTTTCAAATTGAAGTGATTGGCATTGACGAACAGGGACGAATCGGTAAAGCGTTGCAAAACATTCAGATAGAAAAATAATCCCCGGGAAAGCCCTTTCGACCTCACGGAAGGGCCTTCTCAAACCAATCTCTCCAGCAATCGATCTGCAAAAATATGCTCGGTTTCAAGATCGGTTTTCAATTCGTAAATAACTGGCTGCAACACCTCTTCGGCGTGGTTTATTCCGACAAGTTTTTCAGAAAGCTTCCGGCTCAGATTGGCAGAAATGGCACCTTCCCAATGCGATTCTTTGATTTTGCCTTTTTCAACATGAAGGGAAAAAACCAGGCTCCCGTTTGCCGTCGCCAGCTCATTACGGTATTTGTATTTGGGCGAATAGCCATAAATCCAGTCCCACTGGCTGTATTTTTCGTTTCTCAACTGACGGATGGCCTGCCGGTCGTCGTCCGAAAAATTGAGGAATTGGCGCTTCGGAAAGCTTTGCGCAACTTCCTCAAAAATAAAACGGGCAAACTCATCCACCGACATCGGGTGCGGCAAACAGGCGGCAATGTTGGTCACGTCGCTGCGGTTCGACTGTACAGCTTTATCTTCGAAACGCGACAAATCAACCTTTAGTGCGTTTCTCAGCTTCTCCAACTGACTATTAAACAACAACGTACCGTGATGCAGCACTCGCTTTTTGAAAACATGCTCGGCATTGCCCGAAATTTTTTTGCCGCCAATCAGCAGGTCGTTCCTCCCGGTGGAATAGGCATCCAGTCCCAGCTTTTGAAGCACCTCGACAATGGGTTGGGTAAAAACCTTAAAGTTAACGTCTTCGAGCCGGTCCACATTCTTGATAAATGTAAAATTCAGGTTTCCGGGATCGTGAAAAACAGTGCCGCCGCCCGATAAACGCCGGGCCACTTTGATGTGATGGTCGCGTACATAACGGTGGTTTATTTCGGCCAGCGCATTTTGGTGTTTGCCCACTACGATGGAGCTTTCGCTCCGCCACAACATGAAAATGTCGTCGGTGAAGCGCTTCAACAGGTACTCCTCGGTAGCCAGATTGAAATATGGGTCAAGATCGGTTGGATGTAAACAAAGTACAGTCATGCGGCAAATTTAGCTAAAACTCCAGGATGATTCCGATAGCCGGCAAAACTGTCCCGGAGGTATTTTCAACCTGTTTTAGTACATAGCGACCTCCGTTATCAGTTGTAATAAACTGCCCGTTAACGTCTTCCGCACGTACCAATATATCTCTGTCCTGGTTCTTAAAGTTGTACAGGTTTTGAATGTCGAGGTAAAACTTGGCCGTAATTTTGTTCAGATAATACGCTTTGTCAATCCGCACATCCAGCTGGTGAAACGGGTCGAAACGCCGGCTGTTCCAATTGCCTGTATCCAGAAAAGGACCGTTGTTCAGGTTCCAGGCTTCCACCAGCGACGAACGGTCCAAATCGTAAGGTGTGAACGGCAGCCCACCCACCCAACGCCACCGTGCCCCGACGCTCCAGTCGCGTTTCAACTTTTTGGTAGTGGTCAATACCAGCAAGTGCTTACTGTCCCAGCTCGAAACCGTAAAATTCCCGCTCTTGTCCTCAAACTCACTGCGCACCAAGGTGTACGACAAATTAAAATTAAAACGGTTTGAGTTGGCGATGCGTGTTTGGAATTCCAGTCCATAAGCCCTTCCTTCTGAAACAGAAACCAATTCTTCGCTACCAACCACACCATAATCGGCACCGAGGTTGGCTAAACTAACCGAATCTTTCACCGAAAACGGATACTGACCATAATCCTTCAGAAAGCCCTCCAAGGTAAAAACCACATTGGATTTCGGTTGATACTCGAGGCCGCCAATCAGGTGTTTGGCCCGTATATATTTCAATCCGTTCGTTTTATTAACGTATTCTCCATCATTTTTAAATCCCAACGCCGTATATGGAGGCAATTGATAATAAATACCAGTATTAAAGTTGAAGCTCCAATTAGCAGCAAACCGGTAAGAAGCAGACAATCGAGGGGAGAACTGATTGAAAGGCGAGCGCATAGTTGATGTGTAATCGGCGGCATCAATACGCACTCCAAGTGACAAATCGAGTTGATCATTCAGCAGCCGATGGCTGGCCTGGCCAAATAAACCCCACTTCATCAGATGCAGTTTCGTGTCAAAATTTATATCCAGAATGCCATCCGGATAAAATCGCTTATTACGGGTAACATTCGTATAAGTAACCACGTCCAGGCTACCACCATAGTTTATTTTGGCCTTGCCGAATCGGGAAGTATTCTCATACCGCAATTTATTTTCAATTTCTTCCGATTGATAATACAGTGTTCTATTATCCGGCGAACTTTCATCATTATCCAGAAACTTCACGGCCTTATTACTCAGGTGGCTGCGGCTGAGGACAATCGTTTGGAACCCATTTTCGCGAAAATGCTTGTACACCAAACCGGCCGTATAGCTCCATTGGTCATTTTCGGGCAAAGAAGCCAGGATGAATTTCTGCTGGTCATCGGGCTGATCAATGTCCAGGTTCAAAACAGATTGGTCGATAGCCCCCAGGCCAATGAAAGAAATTTCATTTTTGCGGTCCAGCCGGGTCTTCACTTTCACCTGAAAATCGTTGAAAGTAGGAAGGAAAGGAAGTTCGAGCAAGCTAAACAGCAATTGCAGGTACGAACGGCGCGCCGAAACAATGTACGTTGTATTTTCGCCAACCGGCCCGTCAAAAGTCGCCGTTACTTCCGAAGCGCCCACCGAAGTTTTTGCCCGAAACTTATCGGGATTGCCATCCACCTGGAAAAACTCGAACACCCCACTCATCGCATTGCCCCGATTGGCGGGGAATGCACCGGAAAAATAATTCACCTCGCGCAACAGGTCGGCATTGATAATTCCGACCGGCCCGCCTGAAGCCCCCTGCGTGGCAAAGTGATTGATATTGGGCACCTCCACGCCATCCAGAAAAAACCGGCTTTCCGAGGGACCCCCGCCCCTGATGATTATATCGTTCCTGAATGAAGGCGTGGACTGTACGCCCGGAAACGATTGGATGACTTTGGAAATATCGCGGTTGGCCCCCGGGCTGTTTTCAATCTCCGAAATGCCGATATTTTTGAGTGACAGCGGACTTTCTTCCGTTTTTCTGAACAAAGAGGCAGTCACCGTAATTTCCTGCAACTGGGTATTGCTTTTTTCCAGGGCTACATCCAGGTTGGCCGGTTTCAGGTTACTGATTTCCACCTCCGATGAAATCACATCCCGGTAGCCGATATACGAAACCTGGAGCCTGACAAAGCCGGTTGGAAGTCCGGTAATCCGGTAAGTACCATCTTCATCGGAAACAGTTCCGATGGTTGTTCCGGCAACCACGACATTGACAAATGGCAACCCCTGATTGCTCGAAGCATCAAAAATACGTCCTTGTATGGATGCGTGTTGAGCCGCAACACCAATACTGACACACATCAAGATAAATGCAAAAGTGAGCCTTACCACCTGTTTCATCGTGCATATTTAATTTTCAACCAATTTCCTGCCAAAGCTGAATGATTATCTTTGTCAAGCATTGTAGCCTGAATTATGGAATGGCTGTCTAATTATTGTTTCTGGTAATTAAACAAAGTTAGGCATTCCTTGTTCGGTCGTCTTCATTCAGCAAAATAAACCATAGAATTATGAGAGTTGTTGTGCAACGGGTTTCGCAGGCGTCGGTAACCATCAACCAGGAAGTAAAATCAGCTATCAGCTGCGGATTGTTAATTTTTATGGGCATTGAGGATGCCGATACCGATGAGGATATCGATTGGTTAGTGAAAAAAGTCAGCCAATTACGCATTTTTAACGACGATAATGGGGTGATGAACCGCTCACTGACGGAGATTAACGGCGACGCCCTGGTGATCAGCCAGTTTACACTGCACGCCAGCACCAAAAAGGGAAACCGCCCGTCGTACATCCGGGCATCCAAGGCCGACTTTGCCATACCGATGTATGAAAAGTTTATCCGGGAACTGTCGGCAAAACTGGGGAAACCTGTTGGCAGCGGCGAGTTTGGGGCCGACATGAAAGTGGCTTTGATAAACGACGGACCAGTGACCATCATGCTGGATACGAAGTTTAAAGAGTTTTAAGATTCTGTTTAACTTGAATTACAGAATTTCGTATAAGCAACATGACATAAATTTATTTTGAATGAAACAAACAAATAATCAGGCGGTTTCTTTACCTCAGGCACAACAATTGGTTGACAACTGGATCAAAACGATTGGGGTGCGCTATTTCAGCGAGCTGACCAACCTGGCCATCTTAACCGAGGAAGTTGGGGAATTGGCCCGGTTAATGGCCCGTAAATACGGCGACCAGTCCTACAAAAAATCAGACGAAGGGAAAGACCTGGGCGACGAAATGGCCGATGTGCTTTGGGTACTCATCTGTTTGGCCAATCAAACAGGGGTGGATTTGAACGTAGCCTTCCTGAAAAATATGGAAAAGAAAACAAACCGGGACAAAGACCGGCATCAGAATAATGAAAAACTAAAATAGAAAGCTATGACAATCCAGGCAGAGTTGGCGGCAATAAAAACAAAAGCCGAGATGAACAACACGCGTGAGATGCAACAACTGGCGTTTTCCTGCATCGACCTGACCACCCTGAATGCAACCGATACTATCAGTCATGTGAAAGCATTTACCGACCGGGTAAATGATTTTGCAAACGACTACCCCACCTTGCAAAATGTGGCTGCCATTTGCGTTTACCCCAACATGGTGCGCACGGTAAAAGAAAAACTGAAAGTCGAAGAAGTTGCCATTGCCGCTGTGGCCGGAGGGTTCCCATCATCCATGACGTTTATTGAAACGAAAGTGAAGGAAGCTCAGATGGCCGTTGAACGCGGAGCCGGCGAAATCGACATGGTGCTTCCGCTGTGGGCTTTTCTGGAAGGTGATAAACTGATCTGCCGCGAAGAAGTATCCACCATCAAAAAAGCTATCGACGGTGCCCACCTGAAAGTAATCCTGGAAACCGGAGCCTTGGCCACCCCTGAAAGGATTCATCACGCCTCGATGCTGGCGATGGAATCCGGCGCCGACTTTATCAAAACCTCTACCGGCAAGATGAACCCGGCGGCAACTCCCGAAGCGGCCATCGTCATGTGTCACGCCATCAAGGAGTTTTGGATAAAAACCGGAAAGCAAATCGGATTTAAACCGGCCGGGGGAATTTCCACCACCCCCGAGGCCATGTTGTACCTGTCAATCGTGAAAGAAATCCTGGGAGAAGAATGGCTCACCCCCAAACTTTTCCGTATTGGAGCCAGCCGACTGGCCAATAACCTGTTGGGAAACTTACTGGGCGATGAAATAAAATATTTTTAGCGCGTTAGTCCGGGGTCTGGCCGGATAGCCTAAAAAATAAGAACGTCCAATTCCTATGTTGTAAAAAATCCTCCGTAGGTTATTGCGTGGCGGTTTGCTACCTTTAATAAGGCAGAAAAACTAACCGTATGAAAAGCAACCTCTACACCCACGCAAACCACCAGGATAAGAACCTGCTTATCCTGTGTGAATTTTTGGAAGGCGCCCTGGAATCCGTTCGTTTTTCCATGCGGCACCTGATCGGACAAAGACAAAAGCTGGTATTTGTACAGGCTTTTCAAAAACCCCATTTCGGGCAACCCTTGCTAAACGACTTTACCTGTGTGCTGGAACAGTTTGCAAATAAAGAACTACTACAGTTGAAACAGAAAGCTATCCATACCTTCAATCTGGATGAAGAACAGATTACCCTTTGCCCTTTCGAAGGAAACTGGCGTTCATTCATGCAATACAAGCAGGCAGCTTTCAATCCGGGTCTGGCCATTTTCAGTTTAAAAGATGCATTTCCGGGCGCGGGTTCCAACCTGGCCCGCAAAGCCCGGAAACTGGTTATCAGAGCAAATGTTCCCATGCTTTTTTTACCTGAAAGAATTAAGCAGGGCCCGTTTCAAAAAGTACTTTACCTGGCTGATGCAGAAAACCTCTCGCCCGAGAAAATTCAATTCATTGCGCAATTCCCGATTCTCGACAAAAAAGCTTCAGTTGAACTTCACGTTATCGGGACAATAACAACAGCTGATATCGCGGAACGTGTCCGTGTTTTTTCCAGCGCCTGTCCTTTCCCGGTGCTTTGGTCCGGGAATCGAACAAGTCAAGGAGAGTTAAAATGGCTGGCCTCGCCCGCTGCATCAGACCTCGTTGTGATCGACCAAAAGTTGACAACCTCCTTCATGCTTCGAAAAGAGATTAGTCTGAAGAATTGGTTCGGCAACAAATCCGAACTTCCGGTGTTTATTCTGTGAGAATAAATTACAACAGGCAAAAATATTGCTACAGATGATTCAATTCATCCATGAAACGTGGTTATTGTCACCCAAACACAATCAAAAGCAAATTTTTCGCCCAGTTGCTTTTAATGCCAAATTATCAAAACCTAAAAACAATTGAAAAAATCGATGTTCAAAACAGGTTTGCGAGCTAAAATTATTATTTTTGAGCCTAGCGGTAGTAAACATTACCTGTTAAATACCGGCAACACCTAATGTTCAACAGCATCCAAGGATCTGATTTTGAACCACTTTGTCAACAACGATCGTTCTTATTAGTTCAAAACAAGCATGTGCTGATTACCGAGCAATTTGAACACTTGGTATTTTGTCCCGACACGGGATGATACGTTAATATTGGCAGTTCTGAAAACTAAATAATTCGTACAGATATGAACACAAAGATTAAAGAATTAACAGAGAATATTTACAACGAAGGTGTTGCCAAAGCCCGCGCCGAAGCCGATAAGATACTTGCAGAAGCACGTGCAGAAGCCGAAAAGACCACCACCGAGGCCAACGAAAAAGCGACAGCCATGTTGTCGGAAGCCAAAAGCGAATCAGAAAAAATCTATACTTCACTGAAAGCGGAGTTGCAGGCTATTTCGGACCAGGTTATCGAAATTACCAAACAAAATGTTACCAACTTGGTCACGGCACATTCATCCGCTAAAATTGCCAAAGAAATTACCAGCGATCCGAAATTCATTAAAGACCTGGTTTTGGAAATTGCACGTACCTGGAGCGAAGCCGACGGTCAGGAGCACCACCTGGATATTTTAGTTCCCGAAACCATGTACAGCAAATTGGAGCCACTATTTAAGGCTGCCGCATCAGAAGTAATGGGTGCTAAATTAGTGATCAAGCCGGTTGCCGAGTTAAAACAAGGTTTTCAACTGGTGAAGGACAGCGACAGTTTTAAAATTTCTTTTACCGACGAAGAATTCAAAACCTTCTTCATGTCGCTGATGAAGCCTAAAGTGAAAGACTTCCTGTTTAACACCGAAAAATAATGAACGTTTACTACAGTTTTATTTCCGGACTTCCCGACCTGGAATTCAATCCCGAAGCCAATTTCCTGCTTCCGGACAAATTTCTGGCTACCCTGGACGAAATACTTCCCCCCGACGAGTTGGCCCTGGCCAATGCGTTGAGTTTTCCGAAGTACCACCGGGAAATTACCGCCTTTGTGAGCGGCCAGGCCAAGGAAGGAGAACTGCTGCCGGGGTTTACAGGCGAGGTCTTTCATTCGGCCAGCGAGCGTTTTGCTGAACTGCCAAACTATTTGCAACACTTGGTTACCTGGAAAGAAAACCACCGGGGAGAGGCCCCCGAAGTACTGGTCGCCCATAAACTGCAGCAATACTACTATTCCTATTTACACACTTCGGGCAACCTGTTTTTGCAGGAATGGGCCGAACTGGAATTGAACCGGCTGAACTTCCTGGCCGCCCACCGCAGCGAAAAGCTGACCGATGAAAAAAAGCAACAACTGATAAAAGGAAATAGCTACCACGATTTGCTGGTGGAATACCCGTTGAACCAAAAAATTGTGCGCACCGAATTTTGGGCCGCCGAGAAACTGGAACACATTTTATCCAAAACCAACTACCTCGAACGGGAACAGGACTTCGACCGGCTTCGCTGGAATGCCATTGACGAGATTAACCGTTTCGAGTATTTCACGGTAAACGTCATTCTTGGATATTACCAAAAACTGCTGTTGCTCGAACGTTGGAAACAGGTGCTCAGCCCGGAAAGCCCGGTGGATCCTGTCGCGATGGCAGAAAAAATGATGCAGGAAAAACAACTTTAAAAAATCAGGAAATTGCCGGTAACGCAACCCGTTTTCGGCCTGAAATAATTTCGACAGAATATGGAAAATATTACGATCATCAGTAAAGGAAAAGTAACAGCCATCGTGGGTAACCTGGTTGAGGCTGTTTCCGACGGACCGCTGATCCAGAACGGGATATGCTTCTTTCAGCAAAACGGCAAGGAAATCATGGGTGAAGTCATCAAAACCGAAGGGAGCAAAGCCTTTGCCCAGGTTTTTGAAACGACCCGCGGTTTCAAAACCGGCATGGATGTCAATTTCTCCGGATCCATGCTGGAAGTCCACCTGGGACCAGGCATGCTTACCCGCAATTATGACGGTCTTCAAAACGACCTGGACAAAATGAAGGGTGTTTTCCTGGAACCGGGCGCCCGCACTTATCCGCTCGATGAAGAGTCGGTCTGGCAATTCACCCCCCTGGTAAAAACAGGCGATCCGGTATCTGCCGGCGACTGGTTGGGCGAAGTTCCCGAATATCACATTCACCATAAAATTATGGTGCCTTTCAAGTTTGAAGGCGATTACGACGTGAGCTGGATTGCCAAAAGCGGCGAATACAAATTAACCGATACCATTGCCCGGCTGACCGATAGCGCCGGTCAGGAGAAAGCGGTTAGCATGGTGCAAACCTGGCCGGTAAAAATGCCCATCCCCGGCTACCGCGAAAAACTTCGTCCCGGAAAATTATTCGAAACCGGCGTCCGGGTAATCGATACGATGAACCCCATTCTGGAAGGAGGTACCGGATTTATTCCTGGTCCGTTCGGTAGCGGAAAGACCGTTCTTCAGCACGCCCTGGCCAAACAGGCTGCTGCCGAGGTGGTGATTATTGCCGCCTGTGGGGAGCGCGCCAACGAGGTAGTCGAAATCTTCACCGAGTTCCCGCACCTGGACGACCCGCGTACAGGCCGCAAACTGGTGGAACGAACCGTGATCATTGCCAATACCTCCAACATGCCGGTTGCGGCCCGCGAAGCTTCGGTTTACACGGCCATGACCATTGCCGAATATTACCGTTCGATGGGTTTGCGCACCTTGCTGCTGGCCGACTCAACCTCACGCTGGGCTCAAGCTTTGCGCGAAATGTCGAACCGGATGGAAGAACTTCCCGGGCCGGACGCATTCCCCATGGACCTTTCGGCCATCATCGCCAGCTACTACTCAAGAGCCGGCTACGCCCTGCTGAACAACGGGAAAAGCGGCTCCATCACCTTCATCGGAACAGTATCGCCCGCAGGAGGTAACCTTCTTGAACCGGTTACCGAAGCTACCAAAAAGGTGGCCCGTTGCTTCTTCGCCTTATCGCAAAACCGTGCCGACAGCAAACGCTACCCGGCCATCGACCCGATCGACAGTTATTCGAAATACCTCGAATACGACGAATACATCACCTTCGCCGCCCGCGAAATTGGCGAAAATTGGATCAACAAAATCGACTTTGTCAAAAACTACCTGATCCGCGGACAGGAGGTGAACGAACAGATCAACATCCTGGGTGATGACGGTGTGCCGGTGGCCTACCACGAAGTATTCTGGAAAGCCGAACTGATTGACTTTGCCATTTTGCAGCAGGACGCTTTTGATGCCATTGACAGCAACACACCACTGAAACGACAGAAATACATGCTGGAAAAAGTGATTGAGGTGGTAGAAACCGAGTTTGGTTTTGACGACTTTAACGAAGTACGCGACTATTTCAAGAAAATCATCAACCTGTTTAAACAGATGAACTACAGCGAGTTTAAATCAGACAAGTTTGAAGGGTACGAAAGACAGTTGCAGGAAATGATCCTTGAAAAAACGGCCGTATCCTGAAACAGGTACCGCCGGTTCAAGCAAATTGCGTGACAACATACAGAAGTTCAATTTATTAATTCCGATATTTTTCTCATGTCCCATAACCGGTATTCAAGCCGGATACCAAATCAAACTGAGAAATGATATTTTATAAAATTTTAAACGTATGAAAGCGAGGGCATTCCAAAAAATATATTGCCGATTGACTAACATCACCAAGGCAACCTGTACGCTGGAAGCAACCAATATTGGTTACGAAGAGATGGCCTATGTGCAGGGGCGTGCGGCACAGGTGGTGAAAATCGCCGGAAATAAAGTCACTTTACAGGTATTTGAGGGCACCGAAGGATTGCGCAACGATACCGACATTATCTTCACGGGAAGAGCTCCCTGGCTGCCGTTGAGCGATCACATGACCGGGCGTTTTTTCGATGCTTTCGGCCACCCCATTGATGGGTTGCCGGCGGTGGAAGGACGCGAATTCCCGATTGGCGGGCCCTCCGTCAACCCGGTACGGCGCCGACAACCCAGCGAGCTGATCGCAACAGGTATTGCCGGCATCGACCTGAACAACACGCTGGTGTCGGGTCAGAAAATTCCCTTCTTCACCGACCCCGACCAACCTTACAACCAAGTACTGGCACTGATCGCCCTGCGCGCCAAAGTGGACAAAATCATCCTGGGCGGAATGGGCCTCACCCGCGACGATTATTTGTTTTTCAAGCACACTTTTGAGCAAGGATACGGGCAGTCTAAAATCGTTGGCTTCATCAACACTACCGACAAATCGCCGGTTGAACGTTTGCTGATTCCCGACATGGCACTGGCTACAGCCGAATATTTTGCAGTTGAGAAGAACGAGAAAGTATTGGTGCTGTTGACCGACATGACACAATATGCCAACGCCTTGAGCATCGTGTCCAACCGTATGGACCAAATTCCATCGAAAGACAGCATGCCTGGCTCACTGTACAGCGACCTGGCCAAAATTTACGAAAAAGCGGTGCAGTTCCCGGATGGCGGCAACATCACCATTCTGGCCGTTACCACCCTTTCCGGTGGCGACATCACCCATGCTATTCCCGACAACACCGGTTATATCACGGAAGGGCAGCTTTTCCTGCGCCGTTCGCCGGATGTCAACAAGGTCATCATCGACCCGTTCCGGAGCCTTTCTCGCCTGAAACAGTTGGTAATCGGGAAAGTGACCCGCAAAGACCACCCGCAGGTAATGAACGCCGCGATCCGCTTGTATGCCGATGCCGCCAACTCGAAAACCAAACTCGAAAACGGATTTGAACTGTCGGATTACGACCGCCGCGTATTGCGTTTTGCCGAAGATTACTCACGGAACATCCTGGCCATTGATGTGAACCTGGAAACCCATGAAATGCTCGACGAAACCTGGATGCTTTTCAGCAAATACATGACCAAGGACGAAGTGGGCATCAAGCAGGAATTTGTTGACCTGCACTGGAAAGAACTGCAACCGGCCTAAACGATCCGGTGTCAACAGAACACCTTTGGGTAAGCTGACAGAAAAAAACGAAAAATGAAGTTACAGATAAAATATAACAAAACCGTACTGCGCGAATTCCAGAAAAAACTGGCCATTCGTCAAAAGGCGCTGCCCACCTTGAAAAACAAGGAAGCCGCCTTGCGCGCCATGGTTTTTGAAACCCGCCGGGAACTGGAAGAAGCCACAATGGCTTACCGGAACGTGCTCAAGCAAACGGAACCCTGGAAGGTTTTGTGGAATGAGTTTGATTTTTCGCTGTTGAAAGTCCTTCAAATCAAGGTTAGTAAGAACAAGGTGGCCGGAATTCTGATTCCCCGTTTCGAAGGCGTGGAAACCGAGCGGCAGGAATTTGCCTTAACGGCCGTACCCGACTGGTTTAGCGACGGTTTGCCCGAAATGCAGACCCTGCTGGAAGCAATGGCGCAATGCCGCGTCCAGGAAGAACGGCTGGCACTGCTTGAAGATGCCAGGAAAAAAGCGACACAAAAGGTGAACCTGTACGAAAAAGTGCAGATCCCTTCGCTCGAAGCGGCCATCCGCCAAATTAAACGCTACCTGGAAGATGAAGACAACTTGTCGAAAGCAGCGCAAAAATTATTGAAGACGAAAATGCAAAAAACCGAACAGCCATGATTGTACCCATGATGAAATACGGCTTTGCCGTGCATCATACTGCCTACCGGCAATTTCTTGACGATTTGCAAGAACTGGGAGTGGTGCATGTTGGCAAAGGCAGCGAAAAAAACGCAACCGGCGAAACGGCGGCATTGCAGGGAGAAGCAGCCCGCATCCGGCAAACTACCGAACTGCTGAAACACTACCGGAAGGAAGGTCAGGAGGTGGTGCCTTGTGACCATACAGTTGCAGAAATTATTGAGCAAACCCAACTGGTACTGAAAAGGCTGGAGGGCGCTGAAGCGGAGCTGGAACAACTAAAAAAGAAAGCTGCAGAACGCCAGGTTTGGGGCGACTACTCCAACGATATTTTGGAAAAGCTGAAAGAAGCCGGAATAAAGATCGACTTTTATTCGGTGCCGGTGAAAAAATGGAACCCCGAGTGGTTGGAACAATACCCCATTGAAATTGTCAAACGTTGCGACAAAGAGGTGAAATTTATCACCATTGGCTACGAAGGTGAACCATTTGACGGGATTCGGCTGGAAAAGTTATCGAAGCACACTGCTAAAGAACTGCTCCGTCAGGCTGCTGGCCTGGAACACGAAATCAGCGAAATCCTGAAAAAACTGGACGCCATGGGGACCAATGGCATACCGGTGATGCAGGAACGCCTGGCGGCAATCGAACTCCGGCTGGAATGGCTGGATGTTTGGAACAACCAAACTTCGGAAATTGGCGAAGGCACCCTGCACCTGTTGGAAGGTTGGGTACCCGTTACAGAGCAGGAAAAATTGAAAGCGTATCTGGAAAAGAACCACATTTTCTATCTGGAAGCCACCGCCGAGCCAGGCGAGCAACCGCCCATCCAGCTAACCAACAATAAATTTGGAAGGCTGTTCGAACCCATTTCCAAGCTGTTTTCGCTACCGGCCTATGCCGAGCTGGACCTGACGATTTATTTTGCACCGTTCTTTATGTTGTTTTTTGGTTTTTGTTTGGGCGATGCAGGCTACGGCCTGGTTTTGTTGCTCGGATCAACCATCTATAAACGGTATGCAGGAGCATCGGTAAAACCCTACCTAACCTTGGGACAGCTTTTTGGCGCCTCTACCCTGATCATGGGATTGATTTTCGGCACCTTCTTCGGCATTGAACTGGCCAAGCAAGATGCCCTGGGCGTATTAAAAGAAATGTTCCTGGACAGTTCTCAGGTATTCACGCTGTCGTTGATTGTCGGCGCTGTTCAGATCCTGTTCGGGATTATCATCCGGGTCAAAAACCAGCTTCGGAGGGAATATCCTTTACAGGCGCTCAGCTCGGTAGGCTGGCTGCTGCTGTTCTTCACCATTGGCTTGTTTAGTTTCTTTCTGAAAGATCAGGAACTGTCCTCACTGCTTAATATCGTTAAAAATGTGTTTTATGCGGCTTCCATTCTGATGATCCTGCTGTTCTCGGGCACGGGCCCCATTCATCTCCGTCTGATTGGCGGATTGTGGGAAATGTACAACACCGTTACCGGTATTTTCGGCGACCTGTTGTCGTACATTCGTCTGTTTGCACTCGGAATTGCCAGTTCCATCCTCGGCCTGGTAATCAATCAAATGGCAGCATCATTTGGAAGCGGTAAATATATTGGCCCGGTCATTTTCATCCTGATCATTGTGATTGGGCACACGGCCAACCTGGCCATTTCATCGTTGGGGGCATTTGTGCACCCCATGCGTTTGACCTTTGTGGAATTTTATAAGAATGCCGGGTTTCAGGGTGGTGGTAAACCCTACAAACCCTTTTCGAAACAACAAAATAATTTATCATCAACTTAATAACGGAAATTATGGATTTGGCTTATGTATTAGTTTACGTGGGACTGGCGGTAATGGTCTTGCTTTCTGGAATCGGAAGTGCCATTGGAGTGTCAAAAGGAGGTAACGCCACAATTGGTGCACTTAAAAAACGTGAAGATGCTTTTGGTAGCTACATGTTGCTGAGTGCGCTGCCCGGTACACAAGGGCTGTATGGTTTTGCCGGATTTTTTGTGATGAACCTGAAACTACAAACACTGGAATCGGTGACCATGTTGCATGGGGCTGCCTTCCTGGGAGCCGGTTTGGCCCTTGGAATGGTGGCATTGTATTCGGCCATTCAGCAGGGAAACATCACTGCCAACGGTATTGCCGGGATCAGCTCCGGGTACGATGTGTTCGGTAAAACCATGATTCTTGCAGTATTCCCCGAATTATACGCGATCGTGGCATTTGCCGTAACCTTCCTGATCAGTAACTCCATCTAATCAGGATCGTTTACCTCGCAGGCATCTTCCCTGGTTCCTAAAAACGGAATAACAAAAAGCCTGACCTGATCCCGAAAACGGGTAACATTCAGGTCAGGCTTTTTTTGGCCAGCGCTGTGCTGACTATCAGAAACGCTGAAGGACCAACTATTTCACCGGGTTATTTTCTGCGCGTAGTCACGTAATTGACCAGCTCCACCAAGGCATTCCGGGCATCGTTTTCAGGGAATTCGAGGAGTTTGGAAATCGCCTGATCGCGGTAGTGGTTCATTTGAGCCGTGGCATATTCCAGCCCGCCGCGCTCCACCACCAGGTTTACCAGTTCCTGCACCTTGGCCGTGTTTTTATGCTTCTTCTTCACTTCGTGCAAAATGCGGCGTTTTTCCTTCTCATCGGCCTTGCCAAGCACATAGAGTAGCGGAAGTGTAATTTTCTTCTCTTTGATGTCGTTTCCGGTAGGTTTGCCCAAAATCCCTTTGGCCTGGTAATCAAAAATGTCATCCTTAATCTGGAAAGCAATTCCCGCATAAATGCCGATTTCAAACATGCGCTCAATCACGTCCTGGTCCGTGGTAACCGACGCGGCGCCAATAGCCAGGCTGGTCGCAATCAGCGAGGCCGTTTTCTTGCGGATGATTTCGAAATAGGTATCGTGGTCGATATCCAGCTTCCGGCTCTTGCGCATTTGCAGGATTTCGCCCTCGCTCATATCTTTCACCGAACGGCTGATCAGCTGCAAAAACTGGTAATTTTGGTTGTCAATATTGATAAGCAGCCCTTTTGCCAGGATGTAGTCGCCCACCAGCACCGCCAGTTTGTTCTTCCAAAGCGCGTTGATGGAGAAACTCCCGCGCCGTTCGTACGACTCGTCCACTACATCGTCGTGCACCAGGGTGGCCGTGTGCAATAACTCGATGGAAGAGGCGGCCATATAAGTGGTTTCGTTAAATCCCCCGTTCATTTTGGCCGCAAGGAACACGAACATCGGCCGCATTTGCTTCCCCTTTTTCCGCAAAATATAGTTGATGATGACCGAAAGCAGCGGAATGTCGCTTTGGATGGTCGTTTTGAAATAATCTTCAAACTCGTTTAGTTCCTTCGAAATGGGAGCCTTTATCGTATCTGCTGACGCCATGCGTTATTCTTTCAGTTCCGGAATATCGGGATTAACACACTGTCCCGTTTTTCCTTCGTCCAAAAATAATAAAATATGCGGTTTTTTGAAGGTGGATGTCGCTCGTAGGAATGATTAAGGGGAAAAGATGATTTATTTTGAAGGTCAGCTGTTTTTCGTTCCGGCTACCTTGCTTTAAATTCATTTAAAATAGAGCAGATATCCTGTATTTTGTTTTTAGAAGGAATCAAATATTTATATATTTGCATCTATCTTAGAAGATTAGCTATGATACAAATACAAGAATTAGATGCAGACCGTTTGGATATGGCTGCAAACATGCTGAAAGCCATTGCCCATCCGATGCGAATTGCAATCCTAAAACATCTGGAAGGCGGTAAAAAACTGACCGTCACCGAAATCCACGAGTTGCTGGGCATTGAGCAATCCACTACTTCGCACCATTTGGGTATTTTGAAAGACAAAGGGGTGCTTTGCTCACGTCGCGAAGGGAAAAACACATTCTACTACCTGAAGCACGATGTGTTGAGCCAGATTGTAGATTGTCTGCACCGCTGTACCTGCGGAGAATAAGAACCTGTACTAAAATTACCATACCGAAAGGCCGGCGAAATCGCCGGCTTTTTTCGTTTATTGTGCGGAAGTTTATACTTTCGGGGAACTTCTGTTGACGTACCTTCGTTTACGGAATGTTTTACTTCCTGTAACCGTTAAATAGAACCAGATCATGTCTGCAAACAACAACCAAGATAAACGCCTGTTTCTGCTCGATGCCTACGCGCTGATTTACCGCTCGTACTTCGCCTTCATCAAAAACCCGCGGTACAACTCCAAGGGGTTGAACACCTCGGCCATGTTGGGATTTACCAACACGCTGGAGCAATTGCTGAACAAGGAAAACCCGACTCATCTGGCAGTGGTGTTCGATGTGCACGCGCCAACGTTCAGGCACGAAATGTACGAAGCCTACAAGGCCACCCGCGAAGAGATGCCCGAGGATTTACGCAAAGCCATCCCATGGGTTCGGAAAATCATCGAAGCGTACCATATTCCTATTCTGGAAAAAGAGGGGTTTGAAGCGGATGATGTGATCGGGACCCTGGCCAAGAAAGCCGAAAAGGAAGGTTACCAGACCTACATGATGACCCCGGATAAAGATTACGCGCAACTGGTTTCCGAAAACATTTTCATGTACAAACCCGGACGCGGGGGCAATGAGGTGGAGATTTGGGGAATCCCCGAGGTGCAGGAAAACTTTGAGGTGCAAACGCCCGACCAGGTGATCGACATCCTGGCCCTGATGGGCGACACGGCCGACAACATTCCGGGCTGTCCGGGGGTTGGCCCAAAAACCGCCATGAAACTGATTTCGGCCTACCATTCGGTGGATGGGCTGTACGAGCATATCGACGAGCTGAAAGGCAAGCAAAAGGAAAACCTGGTAGAGCACGAAGCCCAGGTACGCCTTTCGCGCAAGCTGGCCGAGATCATTCAGGATGTACCGGTTGAATTCGACGAAAGCAAGTTGGTGATGGACGAGCCCAACTGGCAAAAGCTTCAGGAAATCTTCAACGAACTGGAATTCCGCAGCCTTTCGCAAAAGCTGGCGCCGCCACAGCCACAGGTGCAACAGCAACTCAGTTTTGAACAAGGAACGTTGTTTGGCGAAGCCCAACCGGCAGCAACCGCCCCAACCCGGCGCGACGACCTGGCCCATATTGAAAACACACCCCACGAATATTACCTGGTAGAAAACGCCATGCAACGCGCCAGCCTGCGCGCGGAACTTTCGGTACAGGAAGAATTTTGTTTTGACACGGAAACCACCGGACTCGACACCCATACGGCCGAGCTGGTATGCCTCTCCTTTTCGTTCCGCAAAGGCGAAGCGTATTGCGTGACCCTCCCCGAAAACCGGGAAGAGGCGCTCCGTGTGGTGCAGGAATTCCGCTTGGTGTTTGGCGACGAAAACATCCGCAAAGTGGGGCAAAACATCAAGTACGACATCCTGATGCTGAAGCAATACGACGTGGAGGTGAATGGCACGCTGTACGACACCATGATTGCCCACTACCTGATTCAGCCCGAATTGCGGCACAACCTGGATTATTTGTGTGAAACTTATTTGGGCTACCAAAAAGTGGAAACCGTGAGCCTGCTCGGCAAAAAAGGCAAAAGCCAGCTCACCATGCGTCAGGTGCCGTTGGAACAAATGAAGGAATATGCCTGCGAAGATGCCGACCTCACCCTGCAACTGAAACAGGTGATCGACCCTGAGCTGGACAAAACCGGGGTGCGCCCGGTATTCGAGGAAATTGAAATGCCCCTAATCCCCGTGCTGGCCGATATGGAAGCTACCGGTGTGAGCCTCAATACACGTGAACTGGACGCCTACGCGAAAGTATTGCGCGAACAAATCGTGACGTTGGAACAGGAAATAAAAGAACTGGCCGGTGAGAAATTCAACCTCTCTTCTCCCAAACAGTTGGGCCCCATTCTTTTCGAAAAACTGAAAATCGACACGAACGCGAAAAAAACCAAGACCAAGCAATATTCCACCTCCGAAGAAGTGCTGGCCAAGTTGGTGGACAAGCACCCGATTGTAGGCAAAATCCTCGAATTCCGCGGACTGAAAAAATTGCTGTCAACATACGTGGAGGCACTGCCCCAGCTCGTTGATGCCAAAACCGGAAAGATACACACCTCCTACAACCAGGCCATTGCAGCCACCGGCCGGCTGAGCTCTACCAATCCGAACCTGCAGAACATCCCGATCCGCGACGAAAACGGGCGCGAAATCCGGAAAGCTTTCACGGCATCCGACGAGAACCACCTGTTCCTGTCGGCTGACTACTCGCAAATTGAACTGCGCATCATGGCGGCCCTGAGCAAGGATCCGCACATGCTCGAAGCTTTCCGCAACAACCAGGATATTCATGCCATCACGGCCTCAAAAATTTACAAAGTACCGTTGGAAGAGGTGACTTCCGACATGCGGCGCAAGGCCAAAACCGCCAACTTCGGTATCATTTACGGCATCTCGGCCTTTGGGCTGTCCGACCGGCTAAATATTTCGCGCAGCGAGGCCAAAGAACTCATCGATGGCTATTTCGAGAACTTCAGCCGGGTGAAACAATACATGGACGAGTGCATCAAAGTGGCCCGCGACCACGGCTATGTAGAAACCATCAAAGGACGCCGCCGCTACCTGAACGACATTAACTCGGCCAATGCGGTGGTGCGCGGCGTGGCCGAGCGGAACGCCATCAACGCGCCCATCCAGGGATCGGCGGCCGATATCATCAAACTGGCCATGATCAACATCTGGAACGAACTGCGCCAGCGGAAACTGCAGGCAAAAATGCTTCTGCAGGTACACGACGAATTGAACTTCGATGTACCGAAAGAAGAGCTGGATGAAGTGAAACAAATCGTGAAAGAACAGATGGAGGGCGCTGTGGATATTGGCCTGCCGCTGACGATTGAAATGAATGCAGCCCCTAACTGGCTGGAGGCGCACTAATCATCAGAAAACCGGAAACAATCTTGCCGGAACAATCTGCTTTAACGCAGAAACAATATTCACTGTGGAATATCTCATCTGCAACAGGGAAGATCTTTCCGGCAACAGGGAATATTTCTTCGGCAAAGGAGCAGATCAAATATTCGGTGGTGCAGATTAAAGGAGCAAGGCCGCAGCTTGTTGCTGCCACGTCGAATATTGAACCGGCAAGCCTGCCGAAAACAAAAGCAACGACGAAGATCTATCCGGCTGATACGAAAAAAGCAGGACCCATATAGTGGACCCTGCTTTTTCAACTAAAAAACTCAACTATTTCACCCCTGATTTCCCCAGAATATATTCCAGCGGGCAGAATTTGGTGAAGGATGACTGGAGTAAATTTAACCCGACAAAGGCGGTAAAAAACAACCAGTTTAGATTCACCCAAACTGCCAGGGCAATGCTGGCCAGCACAAAGGCGCCGGCCACAGCGCGAATAATCCGTTCTCTCATATTATCAGTTACTTTTCGGTTACACATATTTTTCTACGCCTACGATGTAGGCATTCATCGGGCTGATGGCTTCCACACCGTGATTGAACTCGTCAATCCGCTGCAACAATTCGTTGGCCTTATCCTCGGCCAAAAAGGTAAACGAAACCATATAGTTGTAGGGGTTTTTGCGCGACCCGAACCAGTTGGAAAAGTCGGAATCCCCGTCAACATTTTTCATAAAGCCTTCCACGTCCATTTCACTGTAGGTATTGATTTTTATCGATTTAAAAATCTGCTCCAGCTCATGATGGTAGGCTTTCACGCATTGAATAATCACAAACTTCATCATTGTTCGTCGGTTTTAGGTTCTTGATTTGTGTTGTATTTTTTCTTCTCGGTCATGTAATAAATCAGCGGTACAATTACCAGCGTGAGGAAGGTTGAAGCAATGGTCCCGCCCATCAGCGAGATGGCCAGCCCTTGGAAAATGGGGTCGAACAGGATGACTACGGCGCCAATAACCACCGTACCGGCCGTCAGCAAAATAGGTGTGGTACGCACAGCGCCAGCCTCAATCACAGCCTCCTTCAGCGGGATGCCGTCAGCGAGCCGCAGGTTCACAAAGTCGATCAGCAGGATCGAGTTTCGGACCATGATCCCGGCCAGGGCAATCAAACCGATCATAGACGTAGCAGTAAAGAAGGCTCCCATCATCCAGTGCCCCACCAGAATACCCACCAGCGACAACGGAATGGCAATCATCATCACGAAAGGCACCTTGAAGTTCTGGAACCAGCCGATGATGAGCATGTAAATAACCAGCAGCACCACGGCAAACGCGGTTCCCAGATCGCGGAACACCTCGTAGGTAATTTGCCATTCGCCATCCCATTTCAAGCTGTAATTGTCTTGCGAAAATGGTTGTTGCGTGTATTCCTCACTAAGTTGAAAACCTTCGGGAAGCTGAATGTTTTTCAGTTGCTCAGACATATCGAGAATACCGTAAACCGGGCTTTCCAGTTTACCGGCCACATCGGCGGTAACATACACCACGCGTTTCTGGTTTTTCCGGTAGATGCTCTTGTCCTGCATGGTTTCGTCAATTTCCACCACATCGCCCAAGGCAACCGGTTGTCCCATCCGGCTCATGATGCTGATTTTCTTCAGCTCGTTCAAGCCCGAACGGTCTTTCTCGTTGTAGCGCAGCATAATGCCCACCTGTTCGTGTTCGTTTTCCTGGTACAACTTGGCCGGTTCGTAACCGCCCAGCGCCATTTGCACACTTTGCAAAATTTGTTGGGTTGAAAGGCCCAGCAAGGCAGCTTTTTCCTTATCCACGTTGAAGCGGTACTCTGTCTGGTCGTCTTCCATGTGCCAGTCGATGTCCACCACATCGGTGGTTTGGGCAAAAATGCCTTTCACCTGACGGGCAATATCTTTTTGCTGTTCGTAATCGGGTCCATATACCTCGGCCACCAGCGTTGACATTACCGGCGGGCCGGGGGGCACTTCCACCACTTTGACATTGGCGTTGTATTTTTTGCCCAGTTCCTGCAAATGCGGGCGCATGGCTTTGGCCAAGTCGTGGCTTTGCAGCTTGCGGTCGCCTTTGTCGGTAAGGTTCACCTGAATATCAGCCACATTCGATCCCTGGCGCAAGTCGTAATGGCGCACCAAGCCATTAAAGTTCATCGGCGAAGCCGTTCCCACGTAGGTTTGGTAATTCATCACGTTTTCCTGCTGCGCCACAAAAGCGGCCAGCTCTTTGGTTACGGCGGCCGTACGTTCCAAAGTGGTTCCCTCCGGCATGTCGATAATCACCTGGAATTCATTCTTATTATCAAAAGGAAGCATCTTAACGGCCACCTGTTTGAAATACACCAGGGTCATGGAAGCCAGCAACAAGACGGTTACACTGCCAATAAATACCCAGCGTCTCCAGGCCGACTCCAGCATGGGGCTGATGGTTTTCGAATACAGTTTATAAATGATGGAGTCTTCCATGCGGAATTCTTTCTCGTCGCCTTTGTCGTCGTGGCGCAACAAACGGTAAGCCAGGTAGGGAGTGATGGTGAGGGCCACCAGCAGCGAAAAGATCATGGCGATGGAAGCGCCAATGGGCATCGGGCTCATGTAGGGGCCCATCAGCCCGGTAACAAACACCATGGGCAACACTGCCGCAATCACCGTGAAGGTGGCCAGGATGGTTGGGTTACCGACCTCGTCGATCGAACGGATGGCTGCCTGAATGAACGGCAATTTCTTCATTTTAAAGTGCCGGTGCATGTTTTCGGCAATAATGATGGAGTCGTCCACCACGATACCGGTCACAAATACCAGAGCAAACAGGGTAATCCGGTTCAGCGTGTAATCCAGAAAATAGTAGCTGAACATGGTGAGCGCGAAAGTGATCGGTACCGAAAGGAATACTACCAGACCACCGCGCCAGCCCATAGCCAGCATCACCACAAAGGTCACCGAAATGATGGCCATGGCCAGGTGCATCAGCAGTTCCGACACTTTGTGCGAAGCTGTTTCCCCGTAGTTGCGGGTCACTTCAATATGCACATCTTCGGGGATCAGGTCTTTTTCAAGGATGTTGATTTTCCGGAGGATTTCATCCGAAACCTTCATGGCATCGGCCCCGCGGCGTTTGGCCACCGAAATGGTCACAGCCGGACATTCACCGGGAGAATCGGCCCTGCGCTCATCCATTTTGGCAAAACCGAATTCCACGTATTGGGTCGGCTCCTGCGGGCCATCCAGTATTTCGGCCACCTGTTTCAGATACACCGGGCTGCCGTTATGCACACCGATCACCAGGTTGGCCACATCTTCGGCTGTTTTCAGGAAATCTCCGGCTTCAACCAAATATTCCGTATCGTTTTTATTGAAAGCGCCGGTGTTGAATTGTCCGTTGGCCATCTGGATACTTTGGGCAATGCTGAGAGCGTCCACCCGGAACCCGGCCATCTGCTCGTTGTTCAGCACCACGCGTACCTGGCGCGAACGACCGCCGATAATTTTGGTTGCCGAAACATCCGTTACCTGTTCTATTTCGTTGTTTACTTCCTGGGCAATCCGTTTCAGGTCGTAATCGTCGTACGTTTTACTCCAGAAGGTCAACCCCAGCACCGGCACATCGTCAATCGACCGGGTTTTGATCAGGGGCATGCTTGTTCCCTGGGGCATCTCGTCCATGTGCTTCATGATTTCGTTGTACATTTTCACCAACGAACGCTCAATGTCCTCACCCACGTAATATTGGACGATCAGCATAGCCTGGCCGGGCATGGAGGTGGAATATACATATTCGACGCCCGGAATGTTGGAGATCACTTTTTCGAGCGGCTGTACAATGCGCGACTCCACTTCTTTGGGGCTGGCCCCGGGATAACGGAGAAAAATGTCGGCAATGGGAACGTCAATCTGAGGTTCTTCTTCCCTCGGTGTTAGATAAGAGCTGTACATCCCGATGGCCAAAAAGGCGATCATGAGCAGGGGCGTCAGCTTGGAGTTCATAAATTGTTTGGCGATACCGCCGGCAAATCCTGTCTTCATGTTTCCTCTGTTTAGTTTTCAATTAAAGCGCCATCATACAGCTTCCCTTCGGTTGTCTGAATGTATTTTTCGCCGTCAGTCAGGCCCGAGAGCACCTCTACCGAGTCGCCGAAGCTTTTTCCCGGACGGATCCACCGGAGCAGGGCCGTACCGTTTTGACTGACAGTGTAAATACCTGTAAGTTGTCCGCGATGTACCAAAGCAGTTTGCGGAACCAGCATCAACGGGGAGGTCCCTTTTTCGTAAACCACGGTAGCGTACATGCCACTGTAAAGTCGATTTGTATCTTCCCCCCGGGCGTTGATCCCGATTTTGGCTTCAAACTGGTTGCCGGTAGTTCCTGACGAAGGGTTTATTTCGGCAATAGTCCCGTCCAGGATTAACCCCTCCAACGCATTAATATTTACCTTCACCGGGTCGTTCAACTTTAACCGGGCAATGTCGGCTTCGGGAATGCGGGCAATCACCTTCCACTGTGCCGGGCTTTCCATACCCAGCAAAGGCATACCCGGATTGGCCATATCACCTTCCTCAATAAACTTACCGGTAACTACTCCGCTGTAAGGAGCACGAATCGTCGTGTAACGAATCGATTCTTCCACTTCTTTTTCCATTTGGGCAACTGCCTCGAGACGGGCTTTGGCCATTTGGTAGTGGGTGCGGATGTCGTCCATTTCCTTATCCGAAGCACTGTTGGTGGCATACAACGCCTCAAAGCGTTTCAGGTCCTTCTCAGCGCTGGCAAAAGCCGTTGAGGCTTCCACCTTGCTGGCTTCCACCTGTGCTTTTTTGGCCAGGACATCCTGGTTACGGATCTGCAGCAGCAGGTCGCCTTGCTTAACTTGCTGTCCGCGTTTTACGTAAATCCGCTCCACTTGCCCCATCATGCGTGTACTCAGCGTAGCTTGCTTTTCGGCTTCAATTTTCCCTGAAAAACTATATTGCGAAGGATAGTCTTTCAACTCAGCAACAGCAACCGTGGCCGCTACTTTGGGCCCGGTCATCTGGCTTTCGGCTTTTTTGCCTCCGCATGACGAAAAGATGAGTGCCCCTGAAAAAACAGTCAGGGCGATCAGGCTAAATCTGTACAAATTTGCTTTCATTGTTATCATGGCTTTTATTCGTTAATATCTTGTTCGAGAAGCAATTCCATTTCAAATGTGGCTTGCTTGTAATTATAAATCGATTGAATGTATTGCAATTTCTTTTGCGAGGCCAACGCTTCCGAAATCAGCAGGTCGGTGGTTTTTTCCAGACCTTGTTTGTAGCGGTCGGTACGGATGCGGAAGGATTCCTCGGCTTGTTCTTTGGCCAGCTTGCTGGTTTGTATTTGTTGGAAACTCAATTCCAGATTTCGTTTTGAACGGTTGAATTGTATGTGGCTTTGAGACAGATAATCCTGGTAATTGGTGCGGGCTTCATCCAAACGGGCGCTGGCCTGCTGAGCGCTGCCGATATTTTTATATCCGCTGAACAGATTCCAGCTAAGCGTGGCGCCTACCATGTAGTTATTGGCTGCGGTGCCCAGTAACTTGCTGTCGTTCCACTCGTAGCTACCAAAAGCGTTCACACGGGGGATGAACTTCATTTTCTCGGATTTCAGCATGTTCTCGCCGGCTTCAATTTGTTTCTGATAAGCTTTCAGGTCGGAGCGGTTTTCCAGGTTGGCGGACTGATTTTCAACGAAAAATTGTGCTGGCGGCTGAATCAGCGAATCAACCGTTTCGATGGTTGTTCCCAAGTCGAGACCGAGCAAATGGGCCAGAAATTCGTTGGCCGTCTGCAACTGGTTGTTGGCTTCGCGAAGTTGGTTTTGGCGTTCATCCAAACGCACGGCCGCCTCAAGCACATCGGCTTGTTTTACAAACCCTTGCTTTTCGCTTTCGCGGGTTAGTTTCAGCGCCTCCTCGGCCACCTTAACCGACTGTTCCAGCACTTGCACCGATGATCGGGCGAGTTCGAGCATATAGTAGGCCTTTTTCACTTCATACCGGATGTTTTGTTTTACCCGATTGCTTTGTAACGACATGGCCTCGTACTGATTACGGGCAGCCTTGCGGGCATAAATGCCGTCCATGTTCAACAGCGGCTGCTGAACTTCCAATTTGGTGTTGAAATGTTCGATGTCATCCGGATCGTTTAACCGGGCCGGGTCGAAATCGGCCTGGCCAACAATTTCCTGTTTCAGTTTAAATCCGAACGACGACAAAGGATCGTTTGTAGAAATGCCGGTGTGGCTGACTGACACACCGGGTAGAAATACAGAGTTGGTCATCCGGTAAGCACCGCGTGCAGCGGCTTCGCGAGCTTCGGCACTCCGGGTGGTCAGGTTGTTTTCATCGGCAAGCTGCAGGGCCTCATCCAGACTGATCTGCCGGGTTTGGCTACGAGCACCAAAAGGCAGAGCCAGACTGATAAGCAGTACGAAAATGTTTAATCTTTGTATCATATCAATAGTCTTTGTGTTTTATAGTTTCCTGAGGCAAAAATAAGAATTTACATTGATATATGTAGAAATATAGATGTTTGTATGATCAAATTTAACACGTGGGGAATATAACGGCGATAACCATGAAAATGATAAAGACATATCTGTCTTATTAACAATGTGGTATCATAAACGAAATATGATAGACACAGGTTTCTTCGGATGTTAAATTTTTATAAACTGACTCCGGAAATTGTCCGCTTCGTCCTAATCATTCTTAAATACGGAGGGATAAATCTGAAGGAAGGCGGTCAGATTTCTGGCTTTTTTGATGGGTTTAAAAGCTTTGTGCGGGTTGGCAAAACTCTCTGAAAATAGCTCCAGAATGCTTTCATTTTTTCAAATACTTGCCCCTGATCCGGGAAAATTTGGCGATAGGATTCGAGCATCATTTCATGGAACTGCCATTTCATATCCCGCTGGGTTGCCTGATTGGGCAAGTGACCTTTGAGTCTGCTCACCAGAAAAGGATCGGCTAAAATGCCGCGTCCAATCATCCATTCGTTTTGGTTGGGCACCTGCCTTTTAATCTCGTCCAGGTCGGAAACCGATTGAATATCGCCGTTATACACCAGCGGATGTTGGCTCATGGAGGCCAGCCTGGCAAACAGTTCCCGATTGGCCGTTCCTTTGTATAATTGGTTTGCTGTACGCGGATGAAAGATCATCTTCCTGAAAGGGTAGCTTCCCAGCAATTCCAGCCGATCGAAGATGGTATGCTCACAGATTAGCCCGGCCCGGAACTTAACTGAAACCTCGAAATCGAATTCACCAAACAAGATATCAAGCACCTCTTTCAGCTTTTCGGGATTTTCCAGCAAACCAGTGCCCCGGCCCCGGTTGGTGGCCATGGGATACGGGCATCCCAAGTTCAGGTTAACTTTTCGATAGCCAAAATTTCTCAGCTCCCCGGCAAGCTGTTTTGTTTCTTCCCCATTCGCGCACAAAATTTGGGGCACAACGAGAAGCTGTCCGTTATTTTCGGGCAGAATTTCACGGAACTGACTGTTCCTTATTTTACTCCCGCTCCCGGCCGCAATGTAAGGAATATAGTATTCGTCAATATCGCCAAACAGCTGTTGGTAGCAACGGCGGTAAACAAAATCGGTAAATCCCTGCAAAGGTGCCAGGTAAAACAAATCGGGTGACGACATGTGCCGGTTAATAAATATTTAATGGGCAAAGGTAGCAGCTTCTCTTTTTTAACCTCGGAAATAGTTACTTTTGCAACGAAATTTACCAAACGGCAGCATGATACAACCTGCACTTCAGCAAGACACCCTCTTAAAGCAACTTCACCAGGCTGTTGAGTTCAAGTCGTCTCAATCACTCGATATTTCCCGGAAACTAATTGAGCCGATGGATGTGCGTTTTGTTGATTCGGTAAGTCAACGCGATACATTGCAAGATGCAAGGAATAAAGCTGCAGCCGCCTATTTGAATAAAAACCAGCTCAGCCGACGCCAGAATAACGAGATTCTCACACAACCACCCGTGGTGGCCATCCAGCCCGACGAAATTGTTTTATATACCGCCGCTCCGGGAAGAAACGAGCTTGTTTTGCCAGAAAAAAAAATTGACAGGGGTACGCCGGACTGGGTCGTGGGCATCTTTCTGCTGACACTCGTGTTGTTTGCTACCGTCCGGTTGTTTTTCAATAAATACCTTGTTCAGCTAATCGATTCCACGATAAACTATAGCTCGTCCTCCCGCCTGTTCCGCGAACGCTCTTTAAGCCTGACACATGCTTCCTTCCGGTTGGATGTGATTTTCTACCTTGTATTCAGCCTGTTCCTCTTTCAGGCAGTGGAGGTATTCCGGGTGAGTATCGAAATTAACTCAGTTGTCCTGTATTTGCTGATCTTTTCAGGCGTTGTCCTCTATTTTTTACTAAAGCGGCTGGTTTACCTTTTCCAGGGGAACATAAGCGGAGGCCTGCCCGACACACAGGAATTTCTGTTTAACATGAGTGTTTACAACCGGATACTGGGATTGGTGTTACTTCCAATCAGCCTGGTTGTTGCCTTTACCCCCCTGCCCGACCCGCAGTGGGCCATTCTTCCGGGCCTGGTGGCCATCTGTTTTTTTTACATTTTGTTAATATTTCGGGGGATACGAATTTTAATGAGAAAACATTTTTCAATATTTTATTTGATTTTGTACCTTTGTGCCCTTGAAATATTACCATTATTATTTATCTACAAATTGGTGTTGGTATAAGTTGGTCCATAACTTTTAAAAGATAAACATCTTGAAAATCAAGAAAATTTTAGTTTCACAGCCCAAGCCTGAGTCCGCAAAATCCCCTTATTTTGATTTAGCTGAAAAAACATGTGTTCAGGTTGACTTCCGACCTTTCATTCAGGTTGAGGGAGTTTCTGCAAAAGAGTTCAGGCAGACCAGAATCCAGATTTTGGATCATACAGCCGTCATTTTTACCAGTCGTACCGCTATCGACCACTTCTTCCGCATTTGCCAGGAAACCCGCATTACCGTACCTGATACGATGAAATATTTTTGTATTTCCGAGGCCACAGCGTTCTACCTGCAAAAATATATTGTTTATCGGAAACGGAAAATCTTTTACGGAAACGGAAAATTTTCCGACTTGATCGAAGTGATGAAGAAACACAAAGACGATAAGTTTTTGGTTCCGCTGTCGCACATCCACAAACAAGAAATCCCCGAGTTGCTCGATAAGGGCGGCTTTAAATACACCAAGGCAATCCTTTACCGCACAGTAAGCAGCGACTTATCGGACCTGAAAGAAGTTAACTATGATATTCTGGTTTTTTTCAGCCCATCCGGAATCAAGTCGCTAAAACAAAACTTCCCCGACTTTGAGCAAAACGAGACTAAAATTGCCTCATTCGGACCCAGCACGGCTGCTGCAGTAAAAGAAGCAGGCCTGCGCCTCGATATTGAAGCACCAACGGCCCAGGCCCCATCCATGACCATGGCCCTGGAGCAGTTTATCAAAAAGCACAACAAAACAAAATAGTGTACAAATCCACATACAGGAAAAGGGGAATATTTTCCCCTTTTTTTATTGTACTTTAGCCGGAAGATGAGCGAATACAGCTTAAAGAAACAGGAACGGCTGTGCAGCCGGAAAGCTATTGGAAGCTTATTTTCCGATGGGCAGTCCTTCTTTATTTTCCCACTGAAAGTGGTTTATTGCAAAATGTCAGTCCTATCACCCTACCCGGTGCAGGCAGCGTTTTCCGTATCCAAAAAGAATTTCAAACGGGCCGTCAAAAGAAATTACCTGAAGCGACGCATGCGCGAGGCCTATCGCCTGCACAAGGCTATCCTGTACCAAGCTTTGCCCGAGGGTGAACAACTTGCTGTGATGTTCATTTATTCTGCCAAAGAGATCAAAGATTACGAGGTTATTGAAAAGAGCATGAAAAAAGCCCTGACCAAATTGGCCGGACTTATCAACTAAAAAAGGGACCACCTTGCGGCAATCCCTCTGATATTTATCCTTAAAAGCCTATTCCTCGTCCATAATTTCGGTCTGCATACGCACCGAATCTTCGTGAATTAACTGGAACAAGATCTGTACAAATGTTTTGTTCAGGTTGAGTTTTTCCCCCAGGGCAATACGGTTGTTCATCAACTCGGTCCAACGGCTGATCTGAAGCGCCGTCACGTTATTTTCCTTTTTGTACCGCCCAATTTCACGGGCAATTTCCATCCGCGACGACAATACCTCCATCAACTCAGTGTCCAGTGCATCGATCCGGCTGCGAAGCAATTCCAGCTGATTTTCAAACTGTTTGTTTTCGATGGTGGCATTTCGGATGACCAGTTTGTCCAGGATTTTGGCCAATTCGGCCGGGGTAACCTGCTGATCTTTATCACTCAGGGCACACGATGGGTCGCGGTGCGACTCAATCATCAAACCGTCCATCCCCATGTCGAATGCCTTTTGAGAGATTTCGAACAAGTATTCGCGTTTCCCGGCAATGTGGCTCGGATCGCAAATAACCGGCAAGTTGGGCAGCAAGCGCCGCAGCTCAATAAAGGTACTCCAGTTGGGATGGTTCCGGTATTTGGTTTCGCGGAAAGGAGTGAAGCCTCGATGGATACCAACCAGGTTTTTAATGCCGGCCTGGTTCAGGCGTTCCAGGGCGCCAATCCATAACTGCACATCCGGATTTACCGGGTTTTTCACCATTACTACGGCATCCGTTCCCTTCACTACGTCGGCAATTTCCTGCACCACAAACGGGCTGGCTGTTGAGCGTGCGCCAATCCAGATCACATCCAATCCTGCTTTTAACGCCTCCTCGGTATGCTGGGCATTGGCCACTTCAGTTCCTACCGGCAGCCCGGTTTCCTGTTTCACCATCTGCAACCATTTCAGACCGATGGAGCCTACTCCTTCGAAGCTACCCGGACGCGTACGCGGTTTCCAAACACCACCACGGAAAATGAAAACCCGCGGATCTTTTGCCAGCAAACGGGCAGTCTCCAGCGTTTGCTCTTCGGTTTCGAGGCTGCATGGCCCGGAGATCACCAACGGATTGTTGATATTGGGCAGCCATGCTTTAATTGGCCTGATGTCTAATTCTATTCCCATCTTATTTTGTATAAAATTTAACAATCTTCTCTTCGTTCTTGATCAGCGAAGGGTTTTCCCCTCCCAGAATACCCCTGATCTTATTCGCATTCTCCATGAGCGCGTACATGCGTTGCTCATCGTGCTCAATACTTTCTTTAAAGTCAATCAGGTGTTTGATATACACTTCCAGCGATTCAACAACGTATTGCTTGTTTTGTTGAAAGATTGGCCCCCACATAGTGGGCGTACTTTTTGCCAGGCGCACGGTAGAACGAAACCCCCCGCTGGCCAGGTCAAAAATAATGGAGCGGTCTTCTTTGTCCTGCACGGCGTTGGCCAGCGCAAAAGCCGCCGCGTGCGGCAGATGCGAAATGTAGGCCGTGCTGTGGTCCTGCTCATCGGCCGACATGTAGGCAATATTCATTCCCATGGTTTGAAACATTTTTTCGATCAGTGCCAGATGCTGCGGCCCGCTTTTCTCGTGATCGCAAACAATAGCGATCTTCCCGGTAAAAAGCCCTTCCAATGCGGCTGTTGGCCCCGAATATTCGGTTCCCGACATAGGGTGGGCGGCAATGTAGTTCCGTCGTTTCGGATGGTTTTCAATGGCTTGGGCAATTTCCTTTTTGGTCGATCCCATATCCGTGACCGTTGTCCGGTCCGAAACCAAATCGAGTACCACAGGCAACAGCTCCAATATTTTGTCGACCGGAATAGCCAGGACAACCAGGTCGGCTTTTTGTACCGCTGCTTCCAACGGAAGAACTTCATCAACCAACTTGATCTCCAAGGCTTTTTCGGCATTTGAAACATTTGCCTCTACCCCGGTCAGATGAGTCGCAAACCTGGATTTCCGCAAATCTTTGGCGATTGACCCGCCAATTAGCCCCAGTCCGATAATTGTTACATTCATGGTATATGGTATTAAAAAAAAAGTCCCGACTTGCTCGGGACCTTTCTGTATATTCTCTGTCTTTTTAACAATACACTACTGCTCGACCCCGTTTGTTGAACCGAAATAATAAAACCAGTAATAAAATGAGTTGTTAAAAAGCATGTCTTGTCACTTTCAATTTGACGGCAAATATAGCCATTAATTTTGAAATCAAAATTTTTCACCCGATTTGTTTTGCCTTTTGCCAGCCAAAGTTGCAGATTCCTTTCTTTTCAAAACAATTTTCCTTCCGGCAGGTCAATTTCAGAATCTTATTTTTTGACACCCTCAGCCGGGACAACCTGAAATATAAGCAGGCTTCGGAACTTGATTAAGTCTCAAAAACTAATCGAAATAATGGTTAATTTTCGTTTTATTTGCTTATTCGTTTTATCAACACCATTATGCCATGCGAAACACATTAACCCAGGTTTTTGCAATTCTTTCCTTGTTATTGTTTTGTGCAGAAAAAGCTGCCGGACAACCGAATAATGAAAGTTATCGCCCTCAATTCCACTTCACACCCGCACAAAACTGGATGAACGATCCCAATGGGCTGTTATATTTTGATGGCGAATATCACCTGTTCTACCAACATAATCCACTTGGAAACGAGTGGGGTTTTATGAACTGGGGACATGCCGTAAGCACCGACTTACTGCATTGGGAGCACCTGCCCATTGCCATCACCCCCGACGAAGACTCGCGCGACAAGGAACGGTGCACAGCTTGGTCGGGCAGTGCACTGGTGGACGAGCGAAACCTGACCGGATTGCAGCAAGGCGACCAGCCCGCATTGCTGATTTTCTATACCAGCTACCAGTGCGGTCAACGCCTGGCTTACAGTACCGACAAAGGACGCACCTGGCTGAAATACGAAGGAAACCCGCTCATCCCCTTTGATGAAAAGGACGATGCCCGCGACCCCAAGGTGTTTTGGCACGAACCATCGCAAAAATATGTCATGCTGCTGTGGCGCAAACCGGATGGCGACGAACGGTCGCAGGGCATTTCGTTTTACAACTCTTCCGACCTGATCAACTGGCAATTTCAGAGCCATCTGCCCGGATTTTACGAGTGCCCCGATCTGGTGGAACTGCCCGTAAACCGGCGACCCGATGAAAAACGCTGGGTAATTTTCGACGGAGATGGTTCTTACCACATCGGCCAGTTTGATGGTACCCATTTCACCCCGGAAACCATTAAGCTGAAGAGTGATTTTGGAGCCAACTACTACGCCACCCAAACCTGGAACAACCTGCCCGAGGCTGACGGCCGAACCATCCAAATTGCCTGGATGCGTGGTGCAAATTTCCCGGACATGCCTTTTAACGGACAAATGGGGTTTCCCTGCGAACTATCGCTGAAAACTTACCTCGACGGGATGTACCTGCTGCGAAATCCGGTAAAAGAAATTGAGCTGCTCCACGAAAAAGGTTTTGCATTTGAAGATAAAAACCTAATCCCCGGGCTGAACCAAAACCTGGTGAAGAAGGTAAAAGGAGATTGCCTGCACATCATCGGCACCTTCAACCTCAAAACGGTGAGCAGTTTCGGCTTTCTGGTCCGGCATTCCAAGAAAGAAACCGGCACCGAAATCCGTTACGATGCCACCAAAAACACGTTGAGCTGTCTGGGACAAGCAGCTACCTTGGCGCCCGAAGACGGAAAAATAAAACTGGAAATCCTGCTCGACCGTGCTTCCATCGAAATATTCGGTAACGATGGGAAGATGGTTATGACAAACAGTTTTACGCCCGAAGCAGAAGCCACCGAATTGGTCCTTTACAACACGGGAGGGGAACTGCTGGTTGAAAAGCTGGAAATTTACCCGCTGAAATCGATCTACGAACAAGAACCATAAGCGTTTTGTTAAGATATTGAAGGAGGACGGCAAACAATTGCTTTCCTCCTTTTTTATTCAAGGCGAATGCGCTACCTTCAAATCAAAATAAAAAACACCGTCATGGCTAAGAAGAAAAAAAAGAGAAAAGGCCTGAGTTCTACCTTCAATAAGAAAAACCTGAAAAAAGCCATCCTGAACGTATTCTACGAAAACCCGCAAAAAACCTATAATTACAAACAGCTGGCAACAGCCCTGGAGGTGAAAGACCCGGAAATTCGCCGACTCATCAACGTCGTGCTTGACGAGCTGGCCGAAGATGAAAGCCTGGAACAAATCATGCGCGGCAAGTACAAACTGAAGTCGCGCGGGGGCACCGTCTGCGGAAAAGTTGAACTGCAGCCCCAGGGGTTCGGCTATATTATTTCGGAAGAACTGGACCAGCCGGTGCTGGTTTCGCAGCGCAACCTCAACCATGCCATGGAAGGCGATAAGGTGAAAGTTTACCTGTACGCCAGCCGCAAAAAACACCAGCTGGAAGGCGAGGTTTCCGAAATTGTGGAACGCGCCAAGTCCACCTTTGTGGGTGTCATTGAGCGTTCTCGTAACTTTGCGTTCCTGATCCCGGTGGGCAAAGTTGGCTTCGACATGTTTATCCCGCTCGACAAGCTGAACGGCGCCGAAGATGGGCAAAAAGCCGTTGGGCGCATCACCGAATGGCCGTCGAAAGCCAAAAATCCATTTGGCGAAATTATTGAAGTGCTGGGCAATGCCGGGGAAAACGAAACCGAGATGCACGCCATCCTGGCCGAGTACGACCTGCCCCTGCGGTTCCCCGAAAACGTGCTGAAAGCGGCCGAGAAGATCCCCGAAGAAATTCCGGAAGAGGAAATAAAACAACGCCGCGACATGCGCGATGTGACCACCTTCACCATCGACCCGGCCGATGCCAAGGATTTTGACGATGCCCTGTCGGTCCGCCAACTGAAGGACGATTTGTGGGAAGTGGGGGTACACATTGCCGACGTCAGCCACTACGTGAAACCAAATTCGATTTTGGATGACGAGGCTTACAACCGTGCCACCTCGGTTTACCTGGTTGACCGCGTGGTGCCTATGTTGCCCGAAAAATTGTCGAACGGCGTTTGCTCGCTTCGTCCAAACGAAGATAAGCTCTGCTTTTCGGCTGTTTTCCAGCTAAACGAACAGGCCGATATCGTAAAAGAATGGTTTGGAAAAACGGTCATTCACTCCGACCGCCGCTTCGCTTACGAAGAGGCGCAGGAAGTCATCGAAACCGGCGAGGGTGATTTGAAGGAGGAGATCCTCCTGCTCGATCAGCTCGCCAAAAAGTTGCGGCAACGCCGTTTCAAAGAAGGGTCCATCGCTTTTGACCGGATTGAGGTGAAATTTGAAATCGACGAAACCGGCAAACCCCTTTCGGTTTTCTTCAAAGAATCGAAAGACAGCAACAAACTTATCGAAGAATTTATGCTGCTGGCGAATAAAAAAGTGGCCGAATTTGTGGGCAAAGTAAAAGGCAGCAAACCGGCAAAAACATTCGTTTACCGGATCCACGACAAACCTGACCCGGAAAAGCTGGACAACTTCAACCATTTCATCAAGAAATTCGGCTACGGCATCATGACCACCTCGCCGCGGGCCATCTCCAAATCGATGAACGAGCTGATGGAACACGTTCAGGGCCGGACCGAGCAGAACGTCATCGAAACACTGGCCATCCGATCCATGGCTAAAGCAGAGTATTCGACCCGGAATATCGGCCATTACGGACTTGGCTTCGAACATTACAGCCATTTTACCTCCCCCATCCGCCGTTACCCGGATGTGATGGTCCACCGCCTGCTGGAGCGTTACCTGGATGGTGGCCGGTCGGTAAACGCCCAGAAATTCGAGGAGTACTGCAAACATTCCTCCGAAATGGAAAACCGGGCGGCCAATGCCGAGCGTTCGTCCATCAAATACAAACAGGTTGAATTTATGAAAGACCACATCGGCGAGATTTTCCCCGGGGTAATTTCCGGGGTCACCGACTGGGGAATTTATGTTGAACTGGGAAACAAATGCGAAGGAATGGTACCCCTGCGCGAGCTGGACGACGACTTTTATATCTTCGACGAAAAGAATTATTGCCTGGTTGGCAGGCACAGCCGGAAAAGTTACCAATTGGGTGAACAAGTGCGGGTCGAAATCATCCGGGCCAATCTGGAAAAGAAACAGCTTGACTTCAGGCTTGTTAAAGAATAGCTCGCCAATGCGTCATAACTTTGGTTGAACGAAGTCGAAAAATAGAACTATCTTTACACTGCTAAATTTTAAACGGCCTGAATATGGTGATGAACCCTGACAACGGGACAAACAAAAAAGATGCTAACCGCGAATACATCTTAAAGATTGCCCAAGACATTTTCAGCAAATACGGTTACAAAAAAACCACGCTGGACGACATCGCGAATGCTGTCAGAAAAGGTAAAAGTTCCCTGTATTATTATTTCGACAGCAAAGAAGACCTGTTTCAGGCCGTCATTTTAAAAGAAGTAGATGTTCTGAAACGCGAACTCGAGAAAGTGGTCATGCGCAATACCGACCCGGTAGAAAAGCTGCGCGACTACATCCTGACCAAACTCACCACCTTCCGCGGCCTGGCCAATTTTTACCACGCCCTTGAAAATGATGTGACAGCCATTGAGTTTATCGAAAATATCAAGAACAAGTACAACCAGGAAGAAATCCGCATGATCAAGCGCATCCTGATCGAAGGGGTGCGAAAAAACACCTTCGAGGTGTATGATTTCACCCTCGCGGCCATCGGGATTACCACAGCCATTAAAGGATTGGAAATGCCCCTGACGGCAGGCGACTACGGAACCATCAATCTCGAAAAAGGGGTGGACAACATCCTGAAAATCCTCTGCTACGGCATCATGAAACGGTAACTATAAACACTCATCCCCCTCCAACATTCAAAGCTCTTCACCTCCCTTGAACCCGGGAAGGGGGAAGGCATCCTCCTTCGGATCAACTAGCCCGACGGAAACCGCCTCAACACGGGCGGAAATATGATTCTTCCGTTTGAATATTTACCCATCCTTCATACCTGCATCGTCCCGCCCGGAACGATAAAAAAAAAACAATCCGATGAGGAAACCATCGTCACCAAACCGGATTTTCGTACAAATCGCCATCCTCTCTTTGTCGTTAAAAACGATAAGCAGCTTCCCCCTCATCACCGCTCCGCTAAGATGAGGAGTTGGGGCGTTCGTTTTTTTAATATGTCATCGTATACCTTGAATATAATTCATCTAAGTCAATTTTGACGATTAATTCATTCTTGTCAAGCATTGTCTTAATTGTTTGGTAAATATTTTCTACTAGTTCTTCTAAGTCCTTTATGAAAATCGTTGTAGAAGTTCCATCTGATTTGTCTGAATAGTTTCCATCCCAAGGATTAGAAGGTATTTCTACAATTTTTGAATTTCGGTCGATACTTAAAATATATTTATGTTGTAACTTTTTTCTGTCTTTTTTCTTTTCTGTTGCTAGTCCAAATTTGTGGGTTAATGAGTGTCTAAGAGCTACGATGGCACCCACTTTTAATTCGTCTTCTAATTCTGAGAAATCTGTCAGAGCGCAAAAAATTCCATTGCTAGAGCAAATTGTTTCTTGCTTTGGTGAAAAAATACTCCCAAGCTGTTCAAGAAGTATTAGATAATTTATCAATCCAACGTATTGAAATGAATGATAAAGTCCATTAACTATATCTTCTTCGTTGATTTCGTTCATCTCATAAATACCTGTCTCGATGTTTCTTCCAGTCAATTTTCTTGCCGCTTTTAATAAAAGAACAATATTTGAAAAGCGAACAGGATTTTGGGACATTGGTTGTTCTAGTTTTAAAAAATCTTGAATTTGATTCATCGTGATATTGTCCATTATTGTTATTCAAAATGACGCACAACGGAAAATTGCATGAGTAGTGGCAGACTGCGTAGTAATTTCCTGTCAAACCGCTACGCAGTTTGAGCGGGTTACAAACCTTAATATTTAGCACTTTGCCTGCCATTACTTATACAAAATGTTGGCAGTATGTTATTTTATATTTCTCAAAATCCAAAATGCAATAATTATCGTCAGAATTACAAATATTGCTATTCGACCAAATAGTATTTTTCTCCATTTTAAGATGTTTTCATTTGGCTTTTTTAAAGAGTCAAAAACTAAACCTGTCATTATGTAGGGAATTGATAGCACAAGAATTACATTTTCTTTTATAGCATTAAAAATATTAAAGTTTAAAAGGTAGTGTGCAGCTCTTTGTGAACCACAACCAGGACATTTTAACCCTGTTAGTTCTCTAAATGGGCATTTGGGGAAATAAACATTTCCGTTTGGATTATAAGTCCTATACAGTATGGCAAGAATTATTACAAGAATTATTGCAATACCCCATTTGAGAATTTTACTAATATCCACTTGTAGCACCTGCAATAACTACTATTAAATAAATTACACCGACAGCAATTCCAATCCAAAAACTTATTGTAGTCCATTTTTTCGCATCTGCTGATGACCTATTTGCTCCTTCAATATCACCAGCATAGAACCTTGATTCAACTTTTGCTGCATTTACTATCCCTGCAATTCCAAAAGGTAAACAGCAAAATAATGTCACTAAAATAGATTCGACCAACCAAGTTTTTGGTGGTTTTTGATTGTTCAAATTCTCCTTACTATTATAATTTGAATTTGTTTTTGTGATTGGCGGTGGAACTAATTTGAAAATTTCGGTTAACTCAGGAATTTCACCAGCAGCTTTCCATTCGCCTAATTCTTGAAACCAAACTTTTGTATCTCTGTTAATTTTTTTTTCTTGTAATTCTTCTATTGTGAAAGGTCCAAAATTGCTAGTCCCGTCTGTGTAAAAGTATTTTTTCATTTCTAAATTCTTTTGGGTTAACTTAATTCTCGGATTAACCAGTCTATATTCGAATACAAAAAGTAAATAGACAATAAAGCTCCTAAGATGAGCGCAATGATTTTCAATATTTTATTTTTAACTGATAGAGCAAATACAATTGGAACTGCGGCAAAAATTATATTAGTTCCTATTCGGAAATATGTAACTAACTCATTATCCCACCAATCATCTACAACTTTTTCAATAATGAAAGTTATTAAATTTGTTGCAAACCAATAAGCTATGGCTAAAAACAGGAATATATCAATCACACTGTTTGGATTTGTCTGTCCGACTGACTGCTGAATATAATTGCTTTGCTGCTGTATTGGTGGTGGTACCAAAGCAAATAAGTCGTTTAGTTCTTGAATCGAACCTGCTTTTTGCCAGTCACCAAGTTCTTGAAACCAAATCATTGTTTCTCTACCAATTTCTTTTTCTTTAAGTTCTTCAATTGAAAATGGCCCAAAATTATTTGTTCCATCTGAGTAAAAATACTTTTTCATATTCTGTCGATTTTTGTCTTTATAATTACTGCCACGTATGTGTATATAACTGCTGTATTATATTTCGCTTATATCACCAATTACTAAAAGCCTTCTATTCCGGGCATCTCAAGCTGTTTTTCATTGAATTTATGCGCTCAGCATTTGCAAGAAACAGATTTCGCTTCATCGGGTATCGGGGTTCAGATCGTGGTTTTGTTTTCGTTCCTCAATTTAGCATATTCTTATTTAACTGATACCGCTTACTGTAGCGAACTTATTAACAAAGGTTCAACAATTTTTTGTGCAGCCAACTAACCGTCAGGCAATACCCCCGCTGCCTCGCAAATGTACAATGCAGCCCTGTGCTGGCAAACCACGCGAAGGATTCGCCAATTTTTGACACTGACCCGGTGACTGCGAGTCACCTGGTCAGTAAAACCAAGGGGGAACCGCGTCATTTTAGTTATCGACAATCACGCGGGCGGCCAGGTAACCGTTGTAAAAGTTGACGTCCCTTCGCTTAAAAATGCTCATCACTTTGTCGAGTTTTTCCAGTGCCACTTTGGCTTCGGCAAAAAGCAGTTCCAGGTCTTTGGTGGCCTGCACCGAAGCCACGCGGTAAGCCCGGGGCTGGCCGTTCAGGGCCAGAAACCCGTCGAGGTCGGCCTTCAGGTCGTCCACCTGCCCGGCAGTTACGCCGTATTCGGTTGTTAATACCTCCAGGTTTTCTTC
>NZ_JAPAAF010000016.1 GCF_025907915.1 Gaoshiqia sediminis | reverse complement strand
ATAAACAAACCAACTACAAAATCTAAAATCTCCAAAATCCAGAAAAAGAAAGACCGTCCCAAATTTTGTTTTGAGACGGCCTCTCGTGACCAACATGCCATAGCCCCGTGGGAAGCCCATATTCACTTATCCTGCACCTACCGGAAATGCCTCAGGCATTGGAAGCTTTTGAGGCACATGTGCATTGAAAGGGTGAACTATATTAAAAAAAAACAGTGTGTCCGCTTGCAACGAGGAGGTTTCCGTGTGCGTGGCGGAGGTTTCCGCTGGAATTATTTGTCGTTTTAACCCTGTCAGGGTTCTTTCATCCCAATCACTCGTTAATTTTGCCAACAGCAAACTTTTTATATTTCGAATACGACAGAAAGATCAACCCAATAACCGCAATGGCCGATACATACACGGACCAGTGCAGCCCATCCACGCTTCCTTTGCCGTAAGAGTGCATCCCGCTGAGGAAATAGTTCACGCCAAAGTAGGTCATCAACACCGACGTGAAGCCAAGCACGGTAGCCAGGTTGAAATTAAAATGGCCCCGCAACGACGGGATAAACCGCATGTGTACTACAAAAGCATACACCAGCACCGTAATGAGCGCCCAGGTTTCTTTGGGGTCCCAGCCCCAGTATCTCCCCCAGCTTTCGTTGGCCCAGATGCCACCCAGAAAGGTACCAATGGTGAGCATGTACAATCCGAGCGTGGCCGACAACTCACTGATTGTCGTGAGTTGGTCAACAAAATGAGCGACATTCTTTTGGTTTTGCTTTTTCATCAGGGCGTACAGGATCAGCACCAGCAGCCCCAAAAAAGCGCTCAGGCCGATAAAACCGTAGCTGGCCGTAATTACAGCCACATGAATGATCAGCCAATACGATTTCAACACGGGCACGAGGTTGGTAATTTCGGGGTTCATCCAGTTGAGGTGGGCCACAAAAAGTGTAATGCCGGACAAGAAAGCAGCCGTACCCAACACCAGCGGGTATTTCCGGCCGAAGATAAAGCCCGAAAGCATGGCTGCCCAGGCCACATACACCATCGACTCGTAACCGTTGCTCCAGGGTGCATGGCCCGATATGTACCAGCGCAACACGAGCCCCGCGGTATGAACCAGGAAAATCAACAAAATGATTCCTGAAAAAATAAGCTTTACTGGCCTGCTAACCGGTTTCAGCCTGAAAATATTAAAGAACAAAATGACCAGCAACACAAACCCCACCAGCAAATACCAGGGAAAAACCCGCTTAAACGGCTGAAAATTATTGTAGGCCATTTCGGCAGCCTTTTTTTGTGCCGAAGGAAGGATGGCGGCCCCGAATTTATCCTGAAAACCGGCTATTGTCGCGAATATCTGGCGGGGAGCAACATCGCTTTCCGGGGCGAAAGACTCTTTCAGCAATTGGAAACTGCGGTTCACAAACAGCGAATCGGCCTGGGGATAACCAGCTGGTTTGCTCCCGGCAGCATACCAGGCGCCGCTTGGATCGACAGGAGGGAAGAAGGTGAAGAAATCGCCGTTAAAAATCATGAAACAAATATTCACCCGCTCATCAACGTAAATCAGTTCTTTGTCGAGCTGGTCGCGCATGGCCGGCATCTTGCCGTAGGCTTTTTGCACCGGTTCCAGCATCCGGTACTGCCCATTCGCATCGAAGAAATCAACCGCAGCGGCATATTTTCCCTGAATGCCCAGCAAATTGGCCACCCCTTTTTCTACTTTAATCAGGGGCACGGTGCGCCACAGTTCGGGGTACAGGTTCATGCTCAACACCACCTCGTCGGCCGGTTTTCCCTGAAAAGTGGATTTGCGGGCAACTTTGCGCAACAACTCGTTCGACAAGGTTGACATTGGCTCGATGCGCCCATCGCGGCCATGCACCCACAGTTCGGAGAAATCGCTGACCAGTTCTTTTTCAAGCGCCGGAATGCCGGCCAGGTCAGCGTCGGTTGCCCCGGCCTGACCGGAAAACAGCAACAAACCAGCCAGCACCGCAGCAACCTTCAGCTTGTTCAATTCTTTTAAATGGCGCACCAGGTGTTGGAAGTATGAATTTTTATTGATCAGGGAAAGGATCATGCCCAAGGTCATCAGGAAATAGCCCAGGTAAGTTACCAGGGTTCCCCAAAAGTCTTTATTTACCGAAAGAACTGTCCCCAGTTCGTCCTGGTCGTACGACGACTGATAGAAACGGTAACCACGGTATTTCAAGGTATTGTTCATGAAAATACGCACATCGCGATCCACCCCCCGCTCCGGATCGGTCAGCTTAATTTCGCTGGCAAACGATGAAGGGCTTTCGGAACCAATGTATCGGTCGAGCTGAAAATCTTTCAGATGCAATTCAAACGGCAGGTAGATCGGCTCTGAGCCAAACGTGAGTTTCACGGGCGTATTTCCGATGCTATAAGTTACCGGCTCGCCCTCCTGGCCGCTGCGGCCAAACACATTGACGATATTTTTCCGCTGCCCGTCGGAAATTTCCAGCACCACGGCATCCTCGCCCGAATTGCCCGACGGGTCGCGCGTAACACGGATCAGCGCGGTGGGATAGAATTTTTTCACTAACAACATGTAGTTATCGAAAGCATACAGCTGCATCGGCTGCACCTCAATTCGTGAACCGGCAGCCACCGGTTCGGGCTCACCCCCGGCCATTGAACGGATTTCCAGTTCGCGGTCGGTTTCCAGATAGAGCTGATCGCCTTCCTGAACAAAGCGGATATCCGCCGCGGGATTAAAGCCGACAACTGCTTCGCCCAGATCGATTTGCTCACCCTCTTGAAACGAAAAAGACTGCATCCCCTGGCCTGCAGAGATTACAAAATCTACCAACGGTGAACCTGCAGGGTGTTCTACCGGAGTACGCACGGCGTTTTTCACAAAACCCACCGACTTCACCTTCACCTTTTGCCCTTCAATTTCGAGGCTTTCGCTAATTTGACCGTAGCTAAGTTCCGAAAAAAGCACTTTCTCCCGAATCTGTTCATCCCCGACTTCAATGGTAAAATACGAATCGGTGGAAACAATGGAATTGGAACGTTGCCCCTCACGAATGTGCATCATCCCTTCAAAACTGATATAACGGGTAATGGCCGCGCCCAGCACGATCAGGATAAACGACAGGTGAAAGATACCGATCGTCAATTTCTTAAACGTGTATTGTTTATATCGGATAAAATTGACCACCAAACTGATCCCCAACAAGATGAAAACCAACTCAAACCAGTGTGCATTGTAAATGATAGCTTTGGCGGCATCGGTGCCCCAACTGCTTTCAACAAAAGTGGCAATGGCCATCGAAAAAGCCATCACCAACAACAGAAATCCCATAAATGGCATGGAAACAAGGAAATGATACAGTTTCTTCATGAAGGCGTTTGTTTAGAATTGTGTTGAAAATAGCATTTTTGATCTCAACAAAAAAACGGTTCTCTCACAACCGTAAGAACATTAACACTTGTTAGGCATTTTGGTTGAAAGAGCCACGGATCACGAAGACCAGAATCACCTCGCCACCAATAAGATAGGCTGATTCAAGCCATTTGGCCCCTCCTGATTTCCGCTGACATGGAAACCTGTCATTGAATATCAATCGGGAAAACGGTATCTTTTGCTGAAAATAACTTTAAACGATATCCCTATGACAACAGCAATTGCACTCATCCGTGCCGACCAGAAAAAATTGAATGCCGTGGGCGAACAACTAGCCGGCATTCCGGGCATCACCGAAGTTTACTCCGTAGGCGGACAAATTGATTTTGTGGCGATTATGCGGCTTCCCGATAACGAATCGCTGGCTGAACTGGTTACCGAAAAAATCACAAAAATTGAAGGCATCAGCAACACCCAAACGATGGTAGCCTTCCGGGCATTTTCGCGCTACGATTTGGCCAGCATGTTTGATATCAGCTAGCATAACCGGCGGAGAAAAAAGCGAAGAATCAGGTGGAAAACGGACGATTATCGCCCGGAACTAACGAAAGGTATCAAACCCCAAACGAACCCCATCAAAAAGGGAGCCTAACAGCTCCCCGGGGTATCCTTTATCAGGTTTAATTCCTTAAACGTTAACTTTTTCCGGGCCTTGGACTGTTCAATTTTATCAAAAGTTTGCGCACAGGTAATGCCCCGCTGTTTCATGTGCTTATTGCTGCCGATATGCAAATTTGGAAATTTACCTTTCTTTTCGAGAAGTATTTTAATGGCCAACCCGGCAAAAGCAACGGCGACCAACACTAGTGCGATTAAAAATAATTTTAAAAATTCCATTGTTTTCCCTTTCTATAATTGGTACAAAAATATCCAAAATATCCGGACCAAAAATAATTCAACCATCACTTATATAAACAGCCGAAGTAACAAGTGGTTTATAATTACCTTATTTTTGGTTCTTCAATTGCCTGAAATAAAAGTGGTCAGGAAAATATTAAACAAGTCGGTTACCTTAAATTCATCCATTCTTCCTAATTTTAAACGAAAAAATCAACTCATGGAAAAACACATCAACATTGTCGGTATTCTGCACATCATCATGGGTGCTTTAGGAATTCTCACCGGGCTGCTAATTTATACGATTCTGCATCTGATTGGTGATTTCTCGGACGATGCCCAGGCGAATATGGTGCTTTCGATTGTTGCCAACGTATTGGCCGCCATCATGATTATCTGTTCCATTCCGGGCATTATTGGCGGCGTCGGCGTGATGAAGCGCAAACAATGGGGCCGCATCCTGATCCTGATTATCTCCATTTTAAACCTGATTAACTTCCCGTTTGGTACAGCCTTGGGGGTTTATTCCATCTGGGCCTTGGTACAGCCCGAAATCACTGCCGAATTCGAACGGAAACCGCAACAACCTATCGTCCATTGAACCATAAAAAGGCTTTCCACATTGTATTGACCGGCCGTGTTCAAGGGGTCGGGTTCCGTCACTTTGTCCAAAAAACGGCGCTTACGCTCCACCTGGAAGGCTGGGTGCGCAACAAGGCCGACGGCAGTGTTGAGCTGGAAGTGGAAGGCCTGGAAGAAACCATTCAGATTTTTCTGGACCTGTTGAAACGGGGGAACAGCTTCAGCCGGGTGGACCGCATGTTTAAGACAGAACTGCCGGAAACATATGGCTACCAATCTTTCTTTGTCAAATACTGACCACACCGGGCCGTGAGCCCCGTAACACATAACACGCATTGCCGAAATGGAAAAGAATTACCACATGACCCCTGGCCAATTCAGGGAAGAAGGGAAAAAACTGATCGACTGGATTGCCGACTATTATGAACAAGTGGAAAATTACCCGGTATTATCAACCGTTCAGCCGGGCGATATCCGCAAGCAATTACCACCACAAGCGCCGGAAAAAGGCGAACCGTTTGATGCCATGATGAGCGATGTGAACAAGCTGATTATGCCCGGCATTACGCATTGGCAATCGCCCAACTTTTTCGCCTATTTCCAGTCGAACACTTCCGGCCCGTCTATTTTGGGCGAGCTTCTGTCGGCCGGGCTTGGCGTGCAAGGCATGCTGTGGGCCACCAGCCCGGCCTGCACCGAACTGGAAAGCCAGGTGATGGACTGGCTGGTTGACATGATGGGCCTGCCAGCTCATTTCAAGACAACGGCAAGCGGTGGCGGAGTTATTCAGGACACGGCCTCGAATGCAGCGCTGGCGGCTTTGCTGGCAGCCCGCGAGCGGAAAACCAACTTCAGCAGCAACCTTACCGGCGAAAGTTCCCGTCTCGTAGCCTACGTTTCTACCCAAACCCACTCCTCTGTTGAGAAAGGGATCAAGGTGATGGGAATCGGCACCAATAGGCTGCGCAAAATTGAGGTTGACGAACACTTTGCCATGCGCCCCGAAGCGCTGGAAAACCAACTAAAAAAAGATATGAAGAACGGGTTCATACCGTTTTTTGTTTGCGGTACGGTTGGCACCACCTCGTCCAACGCCGTGGACCCCTTACGGGAAATCGGCGAAATTTGCAAAAAGTACGACGTTTGGTTTCATGTGGACGCGGCCATGTCGGGAACGGCAGCTGTTTGCCCGGAGTTCCGGTCACATTTTGACGGGTTGCAGCTGGCCGACAGTTACGCCTTCAATCCGCACAAATGGATGTTTACCAACTTCGACTGTGATTGTTTTTATGTGGCCGACAAGGCCATACTAATTAAAACGCTGAGCATATTGCCGGAATACCTGAAAAATGAAGCCACTGAAAAAGGGGCAGTGATCGATTACCGCGACTGGCACGTGCAGCTTGGCCGTCGTTTTCGTGCGCTGAAACTGTGGTTTGTCATTCGACACTATGGCGCCGAAGGCTTGCGTTATCACATTGGCGAACATATCCGGCTGGCCCGTGAACTTGCCAGCTGGATAAAAACTTCGGCTGATTTTGAGTTACTGAACGAACCACCCTTCAACCTGGTTTGCTTCCGACATAAAGCCAGTGACGAATTCAACAAAAAACTGATGGATCGGCTCAACAAAAGCGGCCGCATTTACCTCACGCACACCGTTCTGAACGGCACGTTCTGGCTGCGCATGAGCATTGGACAAACACAAACCAAGCAGGAGCACGTAGCCCGAGCCTGGGAGCTGATCCGGGAAATGGCGAAACAATGAAAGTTGCAGGTCGCTCTTTTTATGTTTCGGATGACATCAACAGTTTCCAGGGTTGCTTAACGTAACTAATGACGGTAAGTCATTCCGAACTTGTTCCGGAATCTGTTGTTGATGATGAGTGCTGATTCGGCGGTTGCCCGACAGCATGACCCTCCATATTTCAATCGTAACACAACGCTAGTTCAACTTTGCATCCCCGCCCGTTTGCCTCCTTCAATTGGCAAAAAGCTTCCTCCAGATCCTGGAAGGCATAAAACCGCGGATGGCTAAAGTTTTGAAATTTCAAGATTTTAAAGGCATTGAAATATTGGTAAAACCTCTTTTCAAAGGTTTTGAAAGAAGAGCTGTTTCTTTTAATCTCGGCCAGTGATTCCGGGAAGCGGTCCTCGAAAAGAAAAAGGCGTACCGCGTCACTCACCGGTAGCTTTTCCAAATCAGCCCGGTCAACAACCGTTTTGTATAAATGAGGAAGCAATTTCAGAAAGTCCTTTAAATCGAGGAACGACTGAAAGCGATACGTCTGCAGCAGACGATCATCCCCATTCACCCATTTTTGCAAGGCCGGTCCGGTGCCAAAAGGCACGCGGTCGGACAAGCGCGCCGACGGATAAACACAGGTCGAATTTATTTCTGCCACGGTCCCCAGTTGGGTTAATTTGTGCAAAAAGTAGAAATCTTCGCCTGCCTGTCGTTTGCTCATGCCGCCTTGCTTCACGTAAGCATCGGCACGCACAGCAAAAGCCGACCCAACCGTATAAATGGCATGAGGGAAGCCGGTAAAAGCCAGCGCCTGCTTGTAATAATGGAGGTACGTCTCATACAGCCGCATACCGGCACGGTGCCGCTCATCGGCAATTTCGGCGAGCCGGTGCTTGAATTGGATGGTCGCGCCAATCGGCCGTTCATCCGAGGCGAAGCACTGTTCAATTTCTACCAGATAATTAGGTTCGACCAGCGTATCAGCATCCAGCGACACCAAAATTCCGGCAGGATGATCCACTTGCTGAAAGCGCCGGATGGCCTCGTCCATGCCCGTTTTGCGGGCCAGACCGGCGCCGGCGTGCTTCTTCGGAAATGGCCGGGGACGAAGCGGATATAAATTAAACAAGGCCTGTGGATTTCTGCTTTTCCAGGCAACTAAATCTGCCAGGGAACGGTCATTTTGACGCCGGACTTCCACGGAGCAATCTTCCGCCTCATTGAGGAGCACCAGAACCTCCACCGAACCCATTGGAGGAGTACAACCGGAAAGGGAGTCGATCGTATGCAACAAATCCGGTTCGCAACAAGCCGGAATTACCACTACCATTGACAGGTCCGAAGCAAGCGGCTCCGGAATGAAGAGTTCCTGTGAAATGTTTCGTTCGATATATCGCCGGGCAAATGACATGGCCGAAAATTACGGATAAAAAAAATCCGGGCAAAACCCGGATTTTCAGAATATTTGAATACGAAACTTATTTCTTGGCAGCATAACGTGCATTCAATGCTTCCAGCACATCTTTGGTAATGTTGTGGGCATCATCTCCGATCAGGATACCGCTGGAATTGAAAATGTAAGCATATTTTTTTCCGGCATTGTAAACTTTCAGGTAATTCATCAGGCTGTCCACCAGTTGTTGATTGTTGGTGTTTTGCAGTTCGGCCAGCTTACCCGAAAGCTCCTGATCGAGTTTCAGGATTTCCTGTTCTTCGCCAACCAACCGGTCGCGTTCCTGAATAGCACGTTGTTCGGTCAGGAACCCGCCACGTTGAACTTTTTCCTGAAAGGAAGCAGCCTCTTGTTCAAATTTAGTACGTCTGGAGGCATACTCTTTGGTATAGGCTTCCTGATTTTTTGTAAACGAATCGTGTAATTGCTGGGCCAGATCATAATTCACAATCACCGAATCAACTTTAACATAGGCAATTCTCACATCGGTCATTTCGCCTGTTCCGGAAGCGGAAACTTCGCCGACAACGGATTTATTCCCTGATGAAAAATGCAACACATAAATAACAATTACAGCAACCAGTAAAACCAGATTCAGGATCAAAGAAGTATTTTTCATACGTTTAACTTTTATTTTTTTAATGGCCCGGCAAACGTCACATTTCATGCGGAAACTTCGTTTCAACGCGGTCAAATGTTCAACTTGCTTTTAAAAGGTAATTCAATTAATTCGAGCCAAAAATAAAAATTTATCCTTAGGAATACATCCTGATCCCTAATATTTTTTAGGAACAACACAATCCTGCCCATTCCGGCGGAAACCTGCGCAAAATCATACAATCACGCTGATAAACATCATTGAACGCGCGGCGGTACCCATCGTATTTTTACCGTACACTGAAGTATATAACCAAACAATTGAGCGCCTATGATAGTCAACAAGCTAATCGCCAATATGCTCCCGCACATGCCCAAAAGGCTGATCTGGATCTTCTCAAAACGATATATCGCAGGCGAAACCATTGACGACGGATTGAGAGCTGCACGCGAACTGAACGCCCAAGGAGTAGAAGTGACCGTTGATGTGCTGGGCGAATTCATTACCAGTCTGGCCCAGGCCGAAGGTTATAAAAACAAGTACCTGGAAACAATTGACCGATTTACCTCCGAAAATATTAAGGGCAATTTCTCCCTGAAACCATCGATGTTTGGGCTGCTAATCGATAAGGAGGCTTGCTACAAACACCTGTACAACATTATTGCCCTGGCTGTCGAAAAAAACAGTTTTGTACGGATTGATATGGAAGACTCACAGTGTGTTGATCCGGAAATGACCCTGTTCAAACAGCTGAAAAAGGAGTTTCCCGGCCATGTGGGACTGGTTGTACAAGCCTACCTGAGGCGAACACTGGACGACCTGAACAGCCTGAACAACCTCACGGCCAATGGGCATCCACTTAATTTCCGCCTATGCAAAGGCATTTATGTAGAACCACCTCATGTTGCATACAAAGATTACCAGGAAGTGCGCGATCATTTTTTGGAAGACCTGGAATACATGTTTAAAAACAAAATGTATGTGGGCATTGCTACACACGACAAATACCTGATCGACCAGGCCAAAATACTGATCGAAAAATATGAGGTCCCAAAAGATATGTATGAATTCCAGATGCTTTACGGAGTTACTCCCGAGCTCAGAAGATCAGTTGTACAGGAAGGCCATAAAATGCGGGTGTATGTTCCTTTTGGCAAAGAATGGTTCGGCTATTCTACCCGCCGCCTGAAAGAAAATCCGAAAATGGCTTCGCACATTATCAAAGCACTTTTTTTTAGGGGTTAGTAAAAAGGGTAACCGGGAGGGCAGCTTACGAGCTTCCCTCCTCTTCATCTCCGAAGAATCAGTTCACTCAACGGGCGTTTGGGGACGTGATGCACGTCGTCCGAATCGCGCCAGTATTTAAAGTCATCGCCTTTCATATCTTCCAGCACCACTTTTTCGGCCGGCCGGCCCAACGCCAGTACCTGAATAATGTCGAAGCGCTCGTCCAGGCTAAACAATTCGCGAAGCCTGGTTCGTTGGACGGATGCAATGATACAGCCACCATACCCAGACTCGACAGCTCCCAGCAATATACTTTGCGCGGCAATACCATCGTCGCAATAATAATTGGTTGAGATATCCCGGTCGTTCAGCATCACAAGGTAAGCCGCCGGACGCTCACCGGGTTCCGGCCCCGCCCAATCCTTAAGGTAACCAGCCCACCCCAACAGCGGAAAAACCTGTTGGCAAAGATCCCTTTCAGTAACCAGGATATACTTCAACGATTGAGCATTCCGACCGCTGGCCGACAACCGGGCCAACTCCACCCACGCTTCCAACAGACTGGCAGAAAGCCGCTCTTCCTCGTGAAACCGCCTGTAACTGCGGTTTTTAAGAATTAAATCTTTTAACATGTGCTTGATTTTCTTTCAATATTACAAAATTTCTTTTGTATGTTTGCACAACAGAACAGAACACCTACTTATGAGCAAATTCACCTTCAGAATCGACCCACTGTCCAACCAGCTGAAATTTCAGCAGTTAATTGATGCCGTCATTGATGCAATCAGCCGGAACCTCCTACAGGTTGGCGACATCCTGCCATCGGTAAACCAATTGGTGAAAGAAAGTTCGCTATCGCGCGACACCGTGTTTAAAGCGTATGCGGAGCTAAAAAACCGGGGTATCATCGAGTCGGTACCAAACAAAGGGTATTTTATCGCCAAAGCCACCACCAAGGTATTTCTGTTTCTCGACACGTTTAAAGCCTACAAGGAAGTGCTTTACGGATCCTTTCTCGATAATCTTCCCGAAAACATCTCGGTTGACCTGCATTTTCATCATTACAACATGGATGTATTTGAAAAAATTATCACAGAAAGCCTGGGTAAATACTCCAAATATATCTTGATGAACTTTGACCACGAACGCGTGCCGGAAATTATCCGTCAAATCCCAAAGGAAAAATTGCTGATCATCGACTGGAACATTCATACTACCCCCGACATGTCGGTGGTTTACCAGGACTTTGGGCAAACCTTGTACGATACGCTGGAAACCAGGCTCGAACAAATCCAAAAATACGAACGTTTTATTTTTCTTTATCCTGAATTCACGTATCACCCCAAAGAATCGATCGGTTACTTCGAGAAATTCGGACAGGATTTTCAGCTCAATTATTCCGTACTGCAAAATTCGAAAAAGTTTAATGTACAGAAAGGAGACTTGTATTTATTGGTGAGCGACCGTACACTGGCCCGTTTTCTCGATCAGTGCTCCGAAAAAAACCTGGTACCAGGACAGGATGCAGGCGTAATTTCGTACAATGAAACCCCGATGAAGAAATACGTCAAAGATGGTATTTCGGTGATCTCCACCGACTTTGAGCTGATGGGCAAAAAAGCGGCCGAGTTTGTGGTGAATGGTGGCCCCATGCGCATTCAAATACCATCCGCACTCAAGGTTCGAAGCTCCATGTAAAACATGTTATAAAACACAAATTGTGGCTTTGAAATCGCAAGCACACCTTCTAAATTTGCAGAGCATACCAGAACAGAACGGACAAGTTAATCTAAACTCAAATAATAGCATGTACCTACTCGGATTTGACATTGGAAGCTCATCGGTAAAAGCGTCCATTATTAACGGCGAATCGGGCGAATGCCTGGCATCGGCGTTTTATCCAAAACAAGAAATGAAAATCACGGCAGTTCAGTCCGGGTGGGCTGAACAAGAGCCGGAACAGTGGTGGGAAAACCTGAAACTGGCCGTTGCCGAAATCATGGATAGGACGAAAGTTGATCCGGCCAATATCGATTCGATTGGCATTTCGTACCAAATGCACGGCTTGGTGTTGGTTGACAAAAACCAGCAGGTTTTGCGCCCTTCCATCATTTGGTGCGACAGCCGGGCTACCAGTATCGGCGAGAACGCCCTGAAAGAAATCGGGGAACAGCTCTGCCTCGAAAACCTGCTCAATTCGCCCGGGAACTTTACTGCTTCAAAATTGAAGTGGGTGAAAGACAACGAACCTGAGTTGTATGCCCGGATTGACAAAATTATGCTGCCCGGCGATTATATTGCCATGAAACTGAGTGGTGAGGTGAAAACCACGGCCAGCGGTCTTTCCGAAGGTATCATGTGGAACTTCAAGGAAAACAAGGTTGCCAGGTTACTGCTCGGCCACTACGGTTTTGATGAAAGCTTCATCCCGGAAGTTGTTCCGACCTTCTCGGTACAAGGTATTGTAACTGAAAGTGCAGCCAAAGAAATGGGACTGGCACCGGGCATCAAAATCAGCTACCGCGCCGGCGACCAACCCAACAACGCCCTGTCGCTAAACGTGCTGAATCCCGGTGAAATTGCCACCACGGCAGGAACTTCGGGTGTAGTTTACGGCGTGAGCGACGAAATTAAATATGACCCAAAATCACGTGTAAACACCTTTGCGCACGTGAACCACACAGCCGAAGCCAACCGGCTTGGCGTTCTGCTCTGCATCAACGGCACCGGAATCCTTAACTCCTGGCTGAACAAACAAATCGGGGGTGGCGCCATTTCGTATGAAAAAATGAACGAATTGGCAGCAGGCGTTCCAATTGGGTCCGAAGGAGTGAGTATTTTGCCTTTTGGCAACGGCGCCGAACGCGTACTCGAAAATAAAAACCCGGGATCGACCCTTGCCGGCATTAACTTTAACATGCACACCCATGCGCATCTTTTCCGTGCAGCACAGGAAGGTATCGTTTTTTCGTTCAAATACGGAATGGACATCATGAAAACGATCGGTATTGATGCCAAAGTAATCCGCGCCGGAAAAGCCAACATGTTCCTAAGCCCGATTTTCCGCGAAACGCTGGCCGGTATTACCGGCGCCACCATCGAACTGTACAACACCGACGGATCGGTTGGCGCGGCACGCGGGGCCGGTATAGGCTCGGGCTACTACAAATCGGCCGGAGAAGCCTTCTCGAACCTGAAAAAGCTGGAAACAATCGAACCCAATGCGAAGGCCGCAACCGCTTACCAGGAAGCATACGAAAACTGGCTAAAGCAATTAGCGAAAGTAATGAGAAGCGAGTAGCGGCCCGCGAGTGTATTCCGGTATTTTCGACTCAGCACCAACATAGGCAATTAAATATCAAACAATAAATTGACATTACTTAAAAAATAAAACAATGACTGTATTTAAAGGTAACAAAGAGTATTTCCCTGGTATTGACAAGATCAAATACGAAGGGCCGGATTCAAAAAATCCATTAGCATTCAAATGGTATGACGAAAACCGCGTGGTTGGTGGAAAAACCATGAAAGAATACCTGCGCTTTGCAGTTGCTTACTGGCACACATTCTGCGGCGACGGTGGCGATCCATTCGGCCCCGGCACACAAATTTTCCCGTGGGTTGGAGCTGCTGATCCGATGGAAGCTGCCAAAAACAAAATGGACGCTGCCTTCGAATTCATCACCAAAATCGGCGCTCCTTTCTACTGCTTCCACGATACTGACGTAGTAGGCGACGGTTCGGTTTTCGAAATCGAACAACGTTTGGCCAACATCATCGACTTTGCCAAAGAACGCCAGGCTGCTACCGGCGTGAAACTGCTTTGGGGAACTGCCAACGTGTTCTCGAACCCGCGTTACATGAACGGCGCTTCTACCAACCCGGATTTCAACGTGATTGCCAACGCAGCTGTTCAGGTGAAAAATGCCATCGACGCAACCATCGCTTTGGGCGGTACTGGCTACGTGTTCTGGGGAGGACGTGAAGGATACATGAGCTTGCTGAACACCGACACCAAACGCGAACTGGACCACCTGGGACAATTCCTGACCATGGCAAAAGATTATGGCCGCAAACAAGGGTTTAAAGGTTCGTTCCTGATTGAACCAAAACCAATGGAACCGACCAAGCATCAATATGACTTTGATACTCAGACCGTGTTGGGCTTCCTGGCTAAAAACGGCCTGAGCAACGATTTCAAAATGAATATTGAAGTAAACCACGCTACCCTGGCCGGCCACACTTTTGCACATGAACTGCGCATGGCTGCCGATGCCGGTATGCTGGGATCGATTGACGCCAACAAAGGTGACTACCAAAACGGATGGGACACCGACGAATTCCCAACCAACATCTATGAAACGACCGAGGCCATGCTGGAAATCATCAGCGCAGGTGGATTTACTGACGGCGGTATCAACTTCGACGCCAAAACCCGTCGTAATTCAACCGACCTGGAAGATATCTTTATTGCCCACGTAAGCGGTATGGATGTATTTGCCCGTTCGTTGGTTATTGCCGATAAAATTCTGAAGGAATCAGATTACCTGAAACTGCGCAAAGAACGCTATGCATCTTTCGACTCAGGAAAAGGCGCTGAATTTGAAGCTGGCAAACTGAAACTGGAAGACTTGCATGCCTTTGCAAAAGAAGCTGGAGAACCTAAACAAATTAGCGGTAAGCAGGAAAAATTTGAACAACTGATCAACTGCTACATCTAATCTCCAAACTTCAAATCTAACTAAATGAAAGGTCAAAATTCACTTTATATAGTAGCCATCACTTTGGTGGCTACTTTAGGTGGTTTGCTCTTCGGATATGACACTGCTGTGATATCCGGAGCTGAAAAATCTGTTCAAGCCTACCTGATTGACGGTCTGGGACTCAGTTCGTGGTCACACGGGGCCACCATCTCCAGCGCACTGATCGGTTGCATTATCGGCGGGGCGCTTTCCGGTTTATTGTCATCTCGTTTCGGGCGAAAAAAATCGCTCATGCTGGCAGCCGGTTTATTTTTTCTTTCGGCCCTTGGTTCCGGCGCCCCGGAATTTCTCTTTTTCACCAAAGGAGAACCCACCATGGGCTTGTTGTACATGTTCAACTTTTACCGGATAATAGGTGGTATTGGTGTGGGACTGGCATCAGCTGTTTGCCCCATGTACATCGGCGAAATAGCACCGGCCGACATTCGCGGGCGTCTGGTTTCCATCAACCAGTTTGCCATCATTTTCGGGATGCTGGTAGTTTACTTTGTGAACTGGGGCATTGCCAACGGCCAAAGCCTGGAATGGATCAATACCATTGGCTGGAGACGAATGTTTACCTCTGAAGCCATCCCGGCAGGTATTTTCGGTGTGTTGCTGTTTTTTGTTCCCGAAACACCCCGTTACCTGGCGCTAAACCACCAGGATGACAAAGCGTTGAGCATCCTTACCCGCATCAATGGCATCGATCAGGCTAAAATCATCCTTCAGGAAATCAAAGGGACGGTTGAAAAATCGTCAGCCAAACTGCTTTCTTATGGGGTAACCATTATTGTGATTGGTATTTTACTCTCCGTTTTCCAGCAATTTGTGGGCATTAATGTAGCGCTTTATTATGCACCGCGCATCTTCGAAAGCATGGGTGCCGAAAAAGACGCTTCGATGCTGCAAACCGTGGTGATGGGCCTGGTAAATGTAATCTTTACGGTGGTAGCCATCGTTACGGTTGACAAATGGGGCCGCCGTCCGTTGTTGATGGTGGGATCAGTGGGTATGGCCATCGGGATGTTTGCCATTGGCGCCTTGTCGTTCATGAAAGTGATCGGTATTGGCACATTGGTCTTCATCATTATTTATACGGCTTCGTTTATGATGTCGTGGGGGCCAATTACCTGGGTATTGATCTCGGAAATCTTCCCGAATAAAATACGCGGCAAAGCAGTAGCCATCGCCGTTGCCGCCCAATGGGCAGCCAACTATTTCATCTCGTCGACCTACCCGGCCATGATGGAATTCAGCGGGGGAATGACCTATTCATTTTATGGGTTAATGAGTGTGCTGTCCTTCATTTTTGTTTGGAAGATGGTTCCTGAAACCAAGGGAAAAACACTGGAAGAAATGGAGCATTTGTTAAAGAAATAAAAGACAATTGCCTATCCCTATTTCAAATAATCATGAGTAACAAAAAGAATACAGATAGGTTAATTTTCTGTTGATTGAAGAGCATAAGCATGACTCGCAAAAAAAGGGGCAAACGCCCCTTTTTCTATTTTGCCGGTTCCCAGGCGCAACGCACCGGGGAAACAATTTTACCTTCCTTTTTGAGCTGGTTCATCGCTTTGTCAACTTCCTTTTTATCTAATCCCAAAGCTTCGGCAATTTCACCGGCTTTCATTGGTTTTCCGGCAGCCTGCATAGCCGCCAATACTTTTTCTGCACTCATAGGTTTTAATTTTTCCGCCATGCCAAACTCGCTTCGGCATTTGCTGATTTAAGAATAAAGATCCTGAAATAAATTCAAGATGACTACTTTTTAATTCCTGTGCGAACAGCCCCGATTAGAACCGTTCCTCAACAACTTTCCAGTCCAACACTTTCCAGAAATCCTCAATATACTTCGGACGCAGATTTTGTTTGTCCAAATAGTAGGCATGTTCCCACACATCGCAGGTCATCAGCGGGGTAAGTCCTTCACGCAAAGGACATCCGGCGTTACCGGTTTGCACGATATTCAGTTTTCCGGTATTATCCTTTACCAGCCAGGCCCAACCCGATCCGAACAACGTGGCAGCAGCCTTGGTGAAGGCTTCCTTGAAAGTATCAAATGAGCCAAACGAATCATCAATTGCACTTTTCAGTGCTCCTGACGGTTCGGTTGCGGGGCTTGCCGAGAACTGGAAAAAGTAAAACGTGTGGTTCCAAACCTGGGCGCCATTGTTAAAAATACCACCTTCCGATTTTTTCACGATCGTTTCCAGATCCGCATTTTCAAACTCAGTACCCGGAATCAGGTTGTTCAGGTTATTCACATAAGCCTGGTGGTGTTTGCCATAGTGAAATTCGATGGTTTTCTCACTGATATAAGGCTCCAGTGCATTTTTAGCGTAGGGTAACGCAGGTAATTCAAAAGCCATAATTCGATTTTTAAAAGTTAGACGTTTTTGGATTTTGTCTTCTAAACATGAATTACGGTCAAAAAGTTTGAGAAAAAAAGGGCAGGCTGCCTATTTAAAAAGAATCCAGATAATATCTTGTTGTAAACATAATCACAACACAAAGGGCAAGAAAAACCCCGAAGCCTCTGCCTCGGGGAAAAAAACCAAAAATCAACTAACCTTTAAACCGTTTGGCCACTTCGTCCCAGTTGATTACTTTCCAAAAAGCATCAACATATTCAGGACGTCGATTCTGGTACTTCAGGTAATATGCATGTTCCCAGACATCGATTCCGAGGATGGGCGAACCTTTCACTTCGGCCACATCCATTAATGGATTGTCCTGATTCGGCGTGGACGAAACCACCAAACTATCACCCTGTTTTACCAGCCAGGCCCAACCCGAACCGAAACGGGTAAGGGCAGCTTTGGTAAAAGCTTCTTTAAAATTATCGTATGATCCAAATGAACTGTTTATTGCTTTCTGTAAATCGCCTTCCGGCTGAGGAGCCCCACCGGGCGACATAATCTCCCAGTAAAGATTGTGGTTAAAGAAACCTCCTCCATTGTTGCGCACAGCAACCGGCAGCTTCGAAATGGAAGCCAGCAACTCTTCGATGGTCTTTCCTTCCAGTTCTGTCCCCTGAATGGCATTGTTTAAATTGCTTGTGTAAGCCGCGTGATGTTTGGTATGGTGAATTTCCATCGTGCGGGCATCGATCATCGGCTCTAAGGCATCGTATGCGTATGGTAATTGTGGTAATTCGAATGACATAAAATTGAAATTTTAGAATTATCAGACTTTTGTATCTTTTTATGCAAATCTAAAGCCTATTTGAACTCATTCCAAATAATAGCCGGTTTCTTTTTATCGAAATTATCTATCAGAGATAGGCATACTCAATGGACAGATCGATCAAAAAGCATTCAGGTCAAGGGGAATTTTTATTTACTTTGCAGCCAAAAACCAGTGAATAAGAAGATTCTGCACCTTGCCCTCCCCAACATCGTCAGCAATGTAACCATCCCCTTACTGGGACTGGTTGACCTGGCCCTGATGGGGCACCTCAAGTCGGACATTTATATTGGCGCTGTTTCGCTGGGAACTGTCCTGTTCAATTTTATCTACTGGGGATTTAGCTTTTTACGCATGAGTACCAGCGGATTCACCGCCCAAACCTACGGAGAGAAAAACCAGCAAGAAAGTTTTAACATTCTGGCACGAGCCATACTTATTTCCACACTTATCAGTTTGCTGATCATCCTGTTTCAGGTACCTGTGGAATGGCTCAGTTTCAAAGCGATCAATGGCAGCGCCGAAGTAGAAACGCTGGCCCGGGAGTATTTTCGCATCCGGGTGTGGGCAGCACCGGCTACCTTGGGACTGTACGCCCTGAACGGCTGGTTTTTGGGCATGCAGAATGCCCGTTACCCGATGATCACTTCCATTCTTGCCAATGTGTTCAACATTGCTTTCAGCTTTGTTTTTGTGGTTTTCATGAAGATGAATTCGGCTGGCGTGGCGCTGGGAACAGTCATCGCACAATATCTTGGACTGGCTACCGGACTTTATCTTTTCTACCGGAAATACCGCCAGCTGACAACCTTTTGGAATTGGAAAGTGATCATCGACCTGCCCGCCCTGAAAAACTTTTTCCGTGTAAACAGCGACATCTTCATCCGCACCTTTTGTGTGATTGGCGTATTTACCTTTTTCACGTCCAAATCGGCCAGCATGGACGACCACATACTAGCTGTAAACTCAATCCTAATCCAGTTCCTGCTGTTCTTCTCGTTTTTTATTGATGGATTTGCCTTTGCCGGCGAGGCCATGGCGGGCAGATACCTGGGCGAAAAAAGTAAAAGCCAGTTTTACCTGCTCACCCGCAAATTATTTCTGTGGGGCGCAGCGCTGGCCGTGGCATTCAGCTTTTTGTTCTTGTTCGGAAACGGGCTAATTCTCCGGCTGCTTACCAATCAGACGGCATTGATCGAAACGGCCCAACACTACCAGTTCTGGATTATCTTAACACCGGTCCTCACCTTTGCCTCGTTCATCTGGGACGGGATTTACATCGGCGCCACCGCTTCGCGCGAGATGCGCAATTCGATGCTTGGGGCAACCTTGCTGGTCTTTGTCCCTGCTTATTATTTCTTACACGAAAGTATCGGAAACCATGCCCTGTGGCTGGCCATGATGCTGTTTATGCTGGCCCGCGGCGCATTCCAAACAGTTTTGTTCCCCAAAGTGCTTCGCAAAAGCTTCAGGTAATTACCTCCAAATCAAAAATCGGCAATCGGCAATCATAACTTTCCGTCAGTACCGGAAACTACTGCCGCCCAAAAACTCCCGAAGTACAGATGTCGGGGGTATTTCCGTGTCGTCGATATGGTGGAAATAACTGAAAAACTTAAGCAGCCGGTTGGCCTCGCAATGTTCTTCAGAAACTTCAGGAACGGCTTTCAATAAAGGTTCAACATATTTTTTCAGCACGGCCAGCTCGTAAATCAAAGCCGAGTTGAACATGACATCGGCATTCTCCTGATAGGGGAAGATGTTCTTTTCTTCGCCACTGCGTACGCTCGGCCAGCGTTTGATGGTTTCGGTGGCCGGGTAACCGCGGTATTTGGCATCGCGGATCATGCGGCGGATCAGCCGGTTGTCGGTAGTAGAAATGTGGTTGTGGTCGTCGAGCGAAATTTGTGTGAGCGCCGAGAGAAAGATCCGGAAGCTGCGCCCGTTCTTCACATGTGGCATCAGTCCGGGATTCATGCCGTGAATGCCTTCCACCACCAGCAAATGCCCATCGCCCAGCCGGAGTTTGGTACCCGATGCTTCCCTTCTTCCCAGCAAAAAGTTGAAGCGGGGCAGCTCCACCTCTTCACCCTGAAAAAGTTGCATCAGTTGCTCGTTGAAAAACTCTACATCGATGGCTTCCAACGACTCAAAATCGTAATTACCCTGCTCGTCCAGCGGCGTTTTTTCGCGATCCACAAAATAGTCGTCCAGCGAAATCAGGTGGGGCACAATGCCGTTGACGGCCAGCTGCACCGCCAGCCGCTTGCTGAAGGTAGTTTTCCCCGAGGCAGAGGGACCGGCACACAGCACCACTTTCACATGGTTGCGGCGGGCATCGATCATATTGGCAATCTCGGCAATTTTCTTTTCGTGCAGCGCCTCCGAAATTTTGATAATCTCGCCGCCACGCCCGGTTTCGGTGTATTCGTTCAGCATACCCAGGTTTGGAACATTCATCAGCTCTGCCCGTTTTTTGTGTTCCTTAAAAATACCAAACAGCTTCTCCATGGTTTCCACCTCGTTCAACTCATCAAAGTTGTCGGGCTTGGGCACCTGCAACAGGATGCCATCAAAATAAGGCACAATATCAAACGAGGTGAGGTAGCCGGTTGACGGCACGTGATGCCCGTAAAAATAATTGCAATAACCGTTCAGGTAATACAGGAAGGAAAACATCATGCCCTGTTGGTCGAACAACTTGGCCTTTTCTTCCAATCCCTGAGCGACCAGTTCATCCACGGCGTCACGGGTCAACAGGCCTTTCTTTTCGAAGGGGATATCCTGTTTCACCCAATGTTGCATCTCATTTTTCAGCTCGAAAATGTCCGATTCATCAATGGGGCGTTCCAGGCCGATCAGCTCGCAATAATAGCCCTGGCTGATGCCGTGCATGATCTTCAGTTTCACCTGCGGAAAAACTTCACGAGCTGCCACGTAAAGCAAAAACAACAACGAACGCACATACAGGCGGCGCCCGTCGATATGGGTATAGTCGATAAACTCAACCTGCTTGGATTTCACCACCGCGAAGGAAAGTTCCTTCACTTTGTTGTTTACCAAGGCCCCGCAAATCGGATTTTCCAGCTCAATCTGCATATCGTCCTTGATTTCTTCGAGGGTGACACCCAGCGGATAGGCTTTTACGGTGTGGTTGTTTTCGCAGTAAATATCGACTGTTTTCATTCGTTTCAGGATTAATTGACAATAACACTTATAAAGCTAATTCATTTTTCAGATACATGGCCGTGTAGGACGACTTGTTTTTCACCACTACTTCGGGCGTGCCGGTAATGAGCACCTGACCGCCGCCGCGCCCGCCTTCCGGCCCCAGGTCGATGATGTGGTCGGCCACTTTAATCACATCCATATTGTGCTCGATCACGATCACTGTATTGCCTCGGTCAACCAACTTGTTGAGCACCTCCAGCAGCACACGGATATCTTCGAAATGAAGGCCGGTGGTGGGTTCATCCAATATATAAAGCGTTTTCCCGGTATCCTTTTTCGCCAGCTCGGTGGCCAGCTTCACCCGTTGCGACTCGCCGCCCGACAAGGTAGTGGACGACTGTCCAAGGGTGATGTACCCCAGGCCAACTTCCTGTAACGTGCGCAATTTATGAGCAATGGAGGGCAGGCTTTCGAAAAACTCCACGCCCTGGTTGATGGTCATATCCAGCACATCGCTGATGGATTTGCCTTTGTAGCGCACTTCCAGCGTTTCGCGATTGTAGCGTTTTCCGTTACAAGTGTCGCAATGCACATACACGTCGGGCAAAAAGTTCATCTCAATCAGCTTCAACCCGCCACCCTGACAATCTTCGCAACGTCCGCCTTTCACATTGAAGGAGAAGCGCCCGGGTTTGTACCCCCGGATTTTGGCCTCGGGCAACTGGGCAAACAAAGCGCGGATATCTGAAAACACGCCGGTGTAAGTCACCGGGTTCGAGCGGGGCGTGCGTCCCAGCGGCGACTGGTCAACCTGTACCACTTTGTCGATATGTTGCAGCCCTTCAATTTTCTCATAGGACAGCGGGTCTTTCAGCGAGTTGAAAAAATGCTGGCTCAAAATGGGCTGCAGCGTACCATTAATGAGGCTGGATTTGCCGCTACCCGAAACGCCGGTCACGCAAATCAGCCTGCCCAGCGGGAACGACACGTCCACATTTTTCAGGTTGTGCCCCTTGCAGCCAACCAACTTCAGTTCTTTGCCGTTTCCTTTACGGCGCTTTTCGGGCACTGCAATCTGGTGCTCGCCGGTGAGGTATTTCGAGGTAAGCGTGTTGGCTTTCAGCACCTCCTGCGGGGTTCCGGCTGCCACTATTTCGCCGCCGTGCCGCCCGGCAAAGGGGCCCATATCCACCAGGTAATCGGCCGAAAGCATCATGTCCTTGTCGTGTTCCACCACAATGACCGAGTTGCCCGTGTCGCGCAGCTTTTCGAGCGAGTTGATCAGGCGCAGGTTATCGCGGTGGTGCAGGCCGATGCTGGGTTCATCCAGAATGTACAGCACATTCACCAGCTGCGAACCGATTTGGGTGGCCAGGCGAATCCGCTGCGACTCGCCCCCGGAAAGCGTGGCCGAGGCCCGGTCGAGCGACAGGTATTCGAGCCCCACGTCCAGCAAAAAGCTGATGCGGGTACGGATTTCCTTAATCACCTCGGTACCAATTTTACGTTGGCGGTCGGTGATGCGGTCTTCCAACCCGTCAAACCAGGCTTTCAGTTCGGCAACATCCATCTGCGCCAGTTCCGAAATATTTTTACCGTCAATCTTAAAATAAAGCGATTCCTTTTTCAGGCGATGGCCGTGACATTCGGGACAAGCCTGTTCGCGCACAAACTGGTTGGCCCACTTTTGCGCGGTTTTCGAGGGATTATCATCGCGCTGGCTGTCGATATATTTCACGATCCCTTCGTACGACATCATATAATTGACCGAGCTGCCCAGGGGGGAATTCTTCAGCGTAATCCGCTCGCTGGTGCCGTACAAAATAGCATTCATTGCCTCCTCGGGAATATCTTTCACCGGGGTTTTCAGCGTAAAACCGTATTTGTCGCCCAGGGCCTCAATTTGCCAGAAGATGAGCGTGTTTTTGTGCGGCCCAAGCGGGGCAATTCCGCCTTTGGCAATGCTCATGGCCGGGTCGGGCATGATTTTTTCCAGATCGATTTCGGCAATCTGCCCCAGGCCGTTGCACTTATGGCAAGCCCCCTGCGGCGAGTTGAACGAGAAGTTGTGCGGCGCCGGTTCGTTGTACGAAATGCCCGTGGTGGGGCACATCAGCTGGCGGCTGTAATATTTCAGTGTTTCCGAATCGTGGTCCATGATCAGGCAAACGCCGTGCCCCTGTTTCATAGCCATCTGTACCGAATCTTTCAGCCGTTTCATGCTGCCCTCTTCCACTGCCAGGCGGTCCACCACAATTTCGATAAAGTGGTTTTTGTAGCGGTCAACCCGCATGTTGGGTTTCAGCTCGGTCACTTCGCCATCAATCCGGGCATAGAGGAAACCTTTTTTCCGGGTCTGCTCAAACAATTCGCGGTAATGCCCTTTACGACCACGCACCAAGGGCGCCATAATCAGAATCCGCTGTCCGGCAAACTGTTCGTTTATCAATTTCAGGATTTGCTCGTCGGTGTATTTCACCATCTTTTCGCCCGTTTCGTAGGAGAAGGCTTCGGCGGCGCGGGCATACAGCAAGCGCAGGAAGTCGTAGATCTCGGTGACCGTGCCCACCGTAGAGCGCGGGTTTTTGTTGGTGGTTTTCTGTTCGATGGAAATCACAGGGCTGAGGCCGGTGATCTTGTCCACATCGGGGCGCTCCATGTTGCCCAAAAATGAGCGAGCATAGGCCGAAAACGTTTCGATGTAGCGCCGTTGACCTTCCGCATAAATGGTGTCGAAAGCCAGCGATGATTTCCCGCTGCCGCTCAAGCCGGTAATCACCGTAAGCTTGTTGCGCGGAATTTCAACATTGATATTTTGAAGGTTGTGCACCCGGGCGCCAATCACCACAATCTTTTCTTCCTGATCGGTCAGCTCGTCGGTCAATTCCAGTAGTTCTGTCTCCTGCATATCCATCAATTTGTATTTGTCCGGAACCCTTCAGCCGGGATTTTAAGGGTGTATGTTTTGCCTTTGGCGTTGGTGAGGTAAGGTTCGCGCAACCAGGGGTTCAGCATTTTCAGCAATTTATAGTTGGTGCCGTGGGCTTTGGCAAACTCGGCAAAATCTTTAACCGGTGTATTAATGTCGATGGTCCGTACATCCCAGGCCGGGTATTTCTCACTGTCAGCAACGCGAAAACCATAGGTTTCCGGGTTTTCCATAATCAGCTTGAGGGCCATGATCCGGAATACATAGCGGCCGGTTTCTTCGCCCAGCAACAGATCGAAATAGTTGCTTTCGTGTTGGCGGCCAATTTGCTTGTCAACAGCGGCACGGCCGGCATTGTACGAAGCGGCCACCAGGGTCCAGCTCCCGAATTTCCGGTACGATTCTTTCAGGTACTGGCAGGCCGCGCGGGTTGACCGCTCAATGTGGTAGCGCTCGTCCACTTCGCCGTTCACCTCCAGTCCGTAGTCGGTGGCCGTCCCCTTCAGAAACTGCCAGAAGCCCACCGCCCCGGCAGGCGACACGGCACGCGGGTCGAAACCGCTCTCGGCCAGGGCCAGGTATTTGAAGTCGGCAGGAATGGTGTCGGCCAGCAAAATGGGCTCGATAATCGGGAAAAAGCGCGGGGCCATTTTCAGGAACCGGATGGTTTGCGAGTGAAAATAACTGTTCACCAGCAACTCGCGGTCGAGGCTTTCGCGCACATCGAAATATTCGAGGGGCACCCGTTCGCCGACAAAAGTCAGACTGTCGGGCAGTTTCACCGGGCTATGCAACACCACCTCGTGAGGCGGGCGGGGTGTGCTTTCGGGATAGGTTGACGACTCCAAAAAATGATACCCGCCAACCAACAGGGCCAGCAGGACCAAACTCAACAATAAACGGCTAATTATCTTCTTCATATCAAATCATTCATCCAATCAGACTAAACGGCAAAAATAATGGTTTTGGTCTTGGCATTCAATGAAGTTGGCGGATAAATTTTTGAGGCCGGGTACCGCGATTTTCAATCGCGGATTAAAATTGCGCGGTTACAAACCGCGCCACCCGCCATCCCCTGTTTATAGAAAAGGATGGTGCCATGCAGCATCCGACCCCGCCGGGGTCGCACGATCTCCCTGGGAACGCGGACGTACCTATAAACATACCAACCCTCCGGGTTGGGTGAAAACTCCTTCGGAGTTTTGGGAAAAGGAACTACCTGGAGGAAACTGATTCCCTGTCTGCCGACAGGCAGGCGGCCTGCGCCGGAATGACGATGGAAGACGGGTGCGGCGATTTTTCGGGTGCGGCGATTTTTAATCGCGGGTTAAAATTGTGTGGTTACAAACCACGCCACCCGGAAACAAGCGAGGGCTTGACTTCGAGTCAAACCCTCACATCCCTAAAATTGAATAAACACGTTTAATTGTCTGACGATGAAACAGGAATGGTTGACAGCAGTTGTATGTTTTGCAAATCGCTGTAATCGTACAGGTAGAAACCGGCATCGCCAATCATGAACAGGTAATTGTTTACCGGAATGACGTCGTAGGTGTTGATGTCGGGGAACTCGGCAATTTTGTGCGACGAGATCGTCAGCGGGTCGGAAGCGTCGAAAATCTTCAGCCCCGCGCTGCCGTCGCAAACAAACAGCACATCGCCGTCGATGCCCAGCCCGTGCGGGTTGGCCATGGGGTACGAGGCAATCATGGTGAGCTTGGTATATTGGTCCGACATGCGGATCACGTCCAGCCGGTTGACCGAGCGCCCGCACCAGCCGCCATCGTGCAGGGTAACGTAAGCCAGGTCGTTTTGCACCACCACGGGGTCGCAGCTGGTAATGTGGTTGTACTGGTTGATGTAAGTGGGGTTTTGCTCAATCTCCAGGCTGTACACCAGCATACCGGAAGTAGTTCCCAGAAACATGTGGTCGTCGTACAGAAACATGGTTTCAATATTCCAGCCGATGCTTTTTACCCCAAGGTCAACCGGGCTTTCCAGATTGGCAATATTAAAGGTGTAAAGCTGGGTATTATCCACGATATACAGGAAGTTTTTGTACAGGCCGAAACGGGCCATCGATCCGCCAATGCCAAAGGTGGTGCCGCCGCCACCTCCTACTCCACCCGAGGCAGAACTAAAATTAGCCATGTCCATCGAGAGCTTTTCGGCATACGAGCGGTAATAATAAATGGGGTAATAATCCTGCTCGACCTGTTCTTTCACCTGCTTAAGTTCCCATTCTACCACCACGCCTTTGTCCTGGTCCACCTCGGCCAGCCGGTATTCGGGGTCGTATTCGGGTACCGTATAGGGAAAGACATCCTCCATACGACCCACTTCCCTTACGTCACTCAGGTCCGACACGTCGATGGCCACCAGATCGACATAGCTGTCGGCATACAGCACATCCTCTTTGATGGCAATGTCCACATTCCCCGGGATGTTGATAAACGTTACCGGGTCCGGGTTGGCCGGGTCGCTCACATCCAGCACATGCACTCCCTGCATGGTTTCGTTCACAAACAGGTAATTGTCCTTGAAATAGATTTTCCCCGGATTTTCAATGTCGCGCACCGGCTCTTTCTGCACAGCCGAGCGCAACTCCTCGTAAGTCATGTACACCGGCGAGTTGGCCATAAACGACTCATAAATCTTATCCTGGCAGCCCGCAACCAGCAACAGGGCGAAAAAAACCAGGCTTGAGTATATCGATCTTGTTTTCATAGCTTTCCTAATTAAAAATGATACCCAGTTTGATGGACAAACGGTTGTAGTTGGTTTCCAGCTCGTAACTGTTGTCGCCGGTAAACGTCACCTGACTGTAACGGTAGCCAAACGACAGGGAAAAGCCCAGATTGTCGTTGACCTGACTGATAAATCCCAACGACGGGTTAAACATCAGGCCGCCTTCATTGTCGAGCGTTTGCGACTGATAATAGGGCCAATACGAAGAATACGGCATGATATCGTAATAATAGTAACCTCCGTGTGTATTCACCTCGCCGTCAAGCGGGAGCAGGTAGCCACCCTGAAAACCAATGAACGGGGTAAAGCGGGAATCGCGGAACCGGTATTCAAGATTCACAAAGGCAGGCAGGTAGGACTCCTCCAGCAAGTCGATCCCGGCGCCAAGTCCGGCATACATGTTCCGAAAAAGGCGAACGTTCAGCGAAGCATCAAACGAGAACGGGCTTTCCTTGGTATTGCCCGACCCGCCGGGCAACACGCCCACGCTGGTTTTGAAAAACCAAGGTTTGGCCCCATCCGAAGTATCCGTTTCACGCAACCATTTGGAAGTAACCGTATCAATCTCGGCCTGATTGAACACCCAGGTATTTCGGGCCGAACGAACGACCACCTTTTCATCGTCCACCTGCACGAGTTGGCCTTTTACAACCGAACCGTTTTTCAGGTAGATGACTTCCTTTTTCATCCGCTGAGCAGAAACGCCGCACACCAGCAAAAGAAGGACACCCAGCAAGGCAATTTTTTTCATCTTGTGATTGTTTTGGTTTTTACAACTGGCAGATGCTCTCCTCTCGCAAAGGGTTGCGTGACGAAAAACATTCAGCCAAAATATTTCCCAGGGTGAGACAGAATTTACAAAACTCCCCTATTTTTGTTCTCCAGAAACTATTTCATCATGGACACGACTGAAATCCTCATTACGATCCGAAAAATTGTACGCTCAATCAACCTCGAATCCAAGAAGATCCAGAAAGAACACGGCGTAAGCATCCCCCAGGTATTGTGCCTGAGCTACCTGCACGCGTCTCCCAATTTTCAGTCCACCCAAGGCGAAATACGCCAGTTCCTGAACCTGAACTCCAGCACCATCAGCGGCATCATCGACCGGCTGGAAGCCAAAGGGTTCCTGGCCCGCCTGCCCAAACAAGGCGACAAGCGCGTGGTCAACATCATCCTCACCAACAAAGGGGCGGCACTGCTCCAGGCCATCCCACCGCTCCTTCACGAACAATTGAACCTTAAATTGCAGTCGTTGCCGGATACCAAACTCAATCAAATGAAAGAAAGCCTGAACACGCTGGTTTCATTGCTGAACATTGCCGGGATGGAAGCAGCCCCCATGCTTACCAGCGAAGATCCGATCCAGGCAATCGACGAAGAGTGATCGGAGTTCACAAACCATTCCTTTAAAAACATATTACCTGCCCGAGTAAAAAAACACCGGTTTTTTATTTATCACCATTCTAAACAACAGCCCCATAGCACTGAATATCTAAAACATAAAGCCAATACCACCACCGGTTCAGTTCCGCTTTACCCAATCAAATTTTGAATTCCTTCCGTTTTGCAGTATTTTTGTTCGCATAGAAACTATTTGAAGAAATTATGGAAATTTTTAACGGAACACAGCAAGCACTTGCTAACCGAATTAAATCAGACTCGACTATTTCGAACTGGAAAGATTGGCAATGGCAATTAAAAAACAGCATCCGGACGATCGGGCAGTTCGAAAAACTGACCGGTATCCGCTTTCCGGCAAAAGAAAAAGAAAAACTCAACGAAACACTGGAAAAATTTCCGCTTTCCATCACCCCGTACTACGCATCGCTGATCTCGAAAGACAACTATAAAAACGACCCGGTATTCCGGCAATCGTTTGCCAACGTCCACGAACTCACCGTGCTCGACAATGAGCTAAAAGACCCGCTGTCAGAAGAAAGCGACAGCCCTGTGGAAGGGATCACCCACCGCTACCCCGACCGCGTGCTTTTCCATGTGAGTAACATTTGTGCCATGTACTGCCGTCATTGTACGCGCAAACGCAAAGTGGGCGACATCGACTTTGTACCGTCGAAGGAACAACTCAGAAAAGGCATCGACTATATTAAAAACACACCGCAGGTACGCGATGTGCTGCTTTCGGGCGGCGATCCGCTCATGCTCCCCGACAGCCAAATCGACTGGCTATTGAGCGAACTGACCGCCATCCCCCATGTCGAAATAGTTCGCATAGGAACCAGAATGCCGGTTGTTTTGCCTTACCGCATCACCGACGAGCTGGTCAGTATCCTGAAAAAATACCAACCGCTGTGGATCAACACCCACTTCAACCACCCGCGCGAAATTACTGCCTCGGCCAAAGAAGCGCTGCGCAGACTGGCCGACGGCGGCTTTCCACTGGGCAACCAAACCGTGTTGCTGGCCGATGTGAATGATTGTCCGCGTATCATGAAAAAACTGGTACACAAGCTGGTGGCCAACCGGGTGCGTCCCTACTACCTCTACCAGTGCGACCTTTCGGAAGGGCTGTCCCATTTCCGCACCCCCATCGGCAAGGGAATAGAAATTATGGAAAGCCTGATTGGCCACACCACCGGTTTTGCCGTGCCCACTTATGTGATTGATGCTCCCGGCGGCGGTGGAAAAATCCCGGTGATGCCCAACTACATCATCTCGTGGTCAACCAACAAGGTGGTACTGCGCAACTACGAAGGCGTGATTACCACCTACAAGGAACCCGACCATTACGACAATAAATTCTGCGACCGCAATTGCGCCAGCTGCAACCTGGAACTGAACCTGGAAGAAAGCGACGAAATCCAATCCCTGGGGATTGAAAAGCTGCTTTCGGATGACAATGATTCAATTTCGCTGATCCCGGAAGACAATGAACGGTATAACCGGAGGGAAGAATAGCATGGATCGGATAGACTATATTGGTAAAAGCTGCATCCAACATGGGAAAGACAACAACCGGATTTATCTGCTGAAATACCGGGAGGAAGATGGCAACGGCCTCCTTCCCCGGCTGGATGAAATGGCCTGTGAAAACGGCTATGGCAAAATCATCGCAAAAGTCCCGGCTTCGGCACAGCCGCTCTTTCTGCAAAACGGGTATCAGCCGGAAGCCTATATTCCCGGCTTTTTTGATGGGGTGGAAGGCATGTTTTTTATGGCGAAATACATGGACACAGCCCGGATGACAATACCAACGGAAGCCCTGTCAGTCCTGGCCGGTTTACTTTCGTGGCCAAACGGGAATGGCGTTTCCAAGGCGAACAAACTCAGCACGGGCATCATGAACCCGGAACAAACAGGGGAAATGGCAGCATTGTACCGCCAGGTATTTAAAACGTACCCCTTCCCCATCACCGATGCAGCCTACCTGAAACAAACCATGGACGAAGGAACGGTAATCTATTACGGTGTTTGGGATGGTGAAAGGCTGATTGGCTTGTCGTCGGCCGAACTGGACCGCGATGCCGGAAATGCCGAAATGACCGATTTTGCCGTACTGCCCGAATACCGGGGACAAAACCTGGCCGGCCTGCTGCTCGAAACAATGGAAGAAGACATGGCAAAGCTCTCTTTCAAAACGCTTTACACCATTGCCCGCCTCAACAATCCCGGCATGAACAAAACCTTCATTAAGCAAGGGTATCATTATTCGGGCTTGCTGAAGAACAATACCAATATTTCGGGACAGATTGAAAGTATGACTGTATTTTATAAAAACCTGATGTTATGAACGAACTCAGACACTTGGGCAAGCTATGCCCCTATGCAGGCGAATGCCCGGTTTACCAAGAGGAAATCCTGATTGGAAAGATTTCGCCCTTCCTGATAAAAAATGTGTTCTGCAACCGGGGAATAAAGGGTTGGAAAAATTGCGAACGATTTAAACTGGCCGAAACCGGACAGGCCATTCCGGCAACAGCCACACCATATCAACAACAATAATACGTATGAGAGAAAAAATTAAACTGGAAAAAATTGACAATGACACGGAGCGCGACATCATCCTTCTGTTAAAGGAAAAAGAAAAATGTATGATGGGCGATATTTTGATGAACCTCCGCTTGAGTTACCGCCGGGGCAAACAACATATCAACTCGCTCCTCAGCAAAAACTGGATCAGCAATAAGGAAAAAGCGCCCTATTTCACCCTTCTCATCGACCTGGACTGACACGCTGGATGAACCTGGGAAATTTCACGATCTGACTATCCTTGCAGGCTTGGCGTGGGTTTCTTCTTTCTAACAAAAAAAAAAAACGACCACCGGTAACTTAGAAACTGTTTAAATTTTGCTCATTTTGATTTTTCGGATTACCCCGGACCCTAGAGGGAGCCCGAAAAATCAAAAAATCACCCTTCAGAGGCGGGGTAAATTTTTTGATTTTGGGCGTGACTTTAAATTTTAAACAGTTTCTTTTTCGTGGTGAATGCCCAAAATTCAGCCGGTAAAATATATTTTTTGACAGCAGATTTATCCCTACTTTTGCCCCTCGAAATTACCTGGGGAAAATGAAAAACAAAACCACTCAATACTACGGGGCAGCGCTGCTGGCCATGTTCTTCTGGAGCTTTTCCTTCGTGTGGTTCAAAGTGGCCTACAAAGCCTACGACCCCATGACGGTGGTGCTTTTCCGGCTGTCGCTGTCAACAGCCATCATGTTCGTTTTCGCCAAATTGATTGGCAAGCTGCAACCATTGAAAAAGAGTGATTTTGGATTGATGGTGCTGCTTTCGTTTTTCGAGCCGTTCCTGTACTTTATGGGCGAAAGTTACGGGCTGAAATATGTGTCGCCAACAGTTGCTTCGGTGATTGTAGCAACCATTCCGCTGTTCACCCCAATGGCCGCCTGGTATTTTCACAAGGAAAAAATCAGCTGGGCCAACTTTGCCGGCCTGACCATTTCATTTTTAGGCGTGTCGCTGGTAGTGTTCGACCGCACGCTGGGGTTCACGGCGTCGCCGTTGGGAGTGTCGCTCGAATTTGTGGCTGTGTTGTCAACCATCGGGTATGCCATTCTACTGAAACGCCTGACAAACCACTATAACGGTTACACCATTATCAGTTACCAAAACCTGTTTGGCTCGTTCATGTTTCTGCCCTTCTGGTCGGTTTTCGAAGCCGAAAAGACCTTTCAAACCCCTTTCCATCCCGAAGCATTTGGCGCCATTGTTAAGCTGGCCATTTTCGCTTCTATTCTGGGATTCATCTTTTTCACGTACAGCATTCGCCACCTTGGCATCAACAAGTCGAACATGTTCATCAACGTGATGCCGGTGTTCGTGGTCATTTTTTCCTATTTCATTTTAGGGGATGAGATTAATGCGCAAAAGATTATTGGGGTAACCGTCGTAATTGCCGGCCTGTTTCTGGCACAGTTGAAACGAAGAAAACGCAAAAATGGAGACTATCCGGTATTTCAAACCTGACGAACTAAAAGCCATGACGGCCAACCGCAAGCAGGAGTTCTCTGCTTTGTTTCAAAAACTGAAAAAGAAAAAGCCGAAAAACCTGGATGATGTGGTCCACCGCCTGCACCGGGAAGCGTTTGAACAGTTCGACTGTTTGGATTGCGCCAACTGCTGCTCCACCATCAGCCCGATTGTGACGGACAAGGATGCCGAACGCCTGGCCAAAAGCCAGAAAATGAAACCAGCCGATTTTATTGGCCGTTACTTGTATGTGGATGAAGACCACGATTACGTTTTTCAGCAAACGCCCTGCCCGTTTTTGATGGCCGACAACTATTGCTGTGTGTATGAAAACCGGCCGCGCGCCTGCCGCGAATATCCGCATACCGACCGCAACCGCTTCTACCAAATCCTGAACCTGACCCAAAAAAACTGCGAAGTTTGCCCCATCGTCTTCTCCATTACCAGCGAGCTTACAAAGATGGAGTGGTAATTAGTCATTGGTTATTCAGATTTTTGCTGCCGGAAATAACCGGCGATTTGAATATCACCGCACCCAAAAAGCGCTTTTGGGATTGAAATAAACCCATAACTTTGGGAGCCCAATAAAAGTGGATTTTTGCAGCATGAAGCTCATCTACCTCATTTTATTTGTTTCACTGATAACGACCACGGAAGCCACAGCGCAAATTGGCGGAGAATCGACCTACGAATTCCTCAACCTGGTGAACTCGGCCCGCATGGCGGCGCTTGGAGGCAACCAAATTGCCATCAACGACTCCACCGACCTGAACGTGGCTTACAACAATCCGGCGCTGCTTGCCCCAACTATGCACAACAAACTGTTGATGAACTATGTGGCTTACTTCAGCGGGATCAATTACGGTTATGCTGCTTTTGCCCATAATTTGAAGGAAAAAGGAACCCTGGGTGTGGGCGTTCACTACATCAACTACGGCGAATTTATTCAGGCCAGTGCCACCGGACAAAAAGAAGGCACTTTTACAGCTGCTGAATATTCGCTAAACCTGAACTGGGCAAAAAGGTATGGCAGGTGGCAGGTGGGCGCTACGCTAAAACCCATCCTGTCGTCCTTCGAATCGTACCAATCGGTTGGCCTGGCCGCCGACTTGGGGTTAAATTATGCCAGCCGGGACCAGCTGACCAACTATGCCCTGGTCATCCGGAACATCGGCGCCCAACTTACTACTTACTACGAAAACGGACAGCGGGAAAGCCTCCCTTTCGATCTGCAGCTGGGCTTTTCGAAACGACTGGCCCATGCGCCGCTGCGGCTGTCGGCCACCCTGCAACACTTGCAGCGCTGGAACCTTTCGCAGCCTGACGAAAACGAAACAGCAACAAAAACCATTTCGGAAGAAGAGGGATTTGGAAAGCTATTTCTGCGGCACCTTCTTCTGGGAGTAGAGCTGCTTGCTTCGGAAAACTTCACCGTCCGCGCCGGGTACAACTATCAGCGCCGCCAGGAACTGATGTTTGACGACAAGGCCTCCACCGTGGGCTTCTCCTGGGGTTTCGGCTTCAAAATCAACCGTTTTCATTTCGATTACGGTTCGGCACGCTATCACCTCGCCGCCTCCAGCAACCACATTTCGGTGGCTATCCGGCTGGGAACCGGCTATTAGTAAACCACCAACGGGTTAACCGGACGTTTCTGCCAGCTGATTCCCAAAAAACGGGCGGGTTACGATCAAAAACAATATATTTGTTGACATGAATGAGACGACGAACCCAAAAATAGTGATTGCCATCGACGGGCATTCTTCCTGCGGAAAAAGTACCGTGGCCAAAGAACTGGCCAAAGCATTGGGATACATCTACCTGGACAGCGGCGCCATGTACCGCGCCGTAACCCTGTTTGCCCTGAAAAACGGGCTGGCAGCAAACGGACAGGTAAACGAACCTGAATTAATAGCCCGGCTTCCCGAAATTACCATTGAGTTCCGGCTAAACCCGGCTTCCCGACAAAACGAGACCTACCTGAACGGTGAAAACGTGGAAGAAGAAATCCGCCGGTTGCCGGTTTCCACCCACGTGAGCCCGGTGGCCACCATCCGCGAGGTACGCGAGGCGACGGTAAAACAACAACAGGCAATGGGTAAAAACAAAGGCATCGTGATGGATGGCCGCGATATTGGCACAGCTGTCTTTCCCGAAGCCGAGCTGAAAATTTTCATGACGGCCAGCCCCGAAGTGCGGGCACAACGCCGTTACGATGAGCTGATTGGCAAAGGTCAACAGGTGAGTTTCGAAGAGATTCTGCACAATGTTGAAGAACGCGACCGTATCGACTCGGGCAGGGAAGTCAGTCCTCTTCGCAAAGCTGACGATGCGCTGATCCTGGACAATTCCTACCTGAACCGCGACGAACAACTCGATTGGGCGCTGCAGAAAGCCCGGGAAGTGATCCGTAATTTAGGGGTTGTGAATATTGAATGATGAAAGAGGATTGGTCATTGAGTCATTGACGGTCATTTGTTGTCAGTTGGAAATGGATAACCGACAACCCGAAACTTGAAATTTGAAACTTAGCGAATGGCACATTTTAATTACGAAGATGTTGGTCTGAAAGACTATCAGGAATGCTGGGACTACCAGGAAGAAATTCTGGCCGCGGTGCAAAACGACAAAAAAGAAAAAAAGGCTCCTACAGAAATGAACCGCTTTCTGCTGGTGGAGCACCCGCATGTTTATACACTTGGGAAAAGCGGTGACGAACACAACCTGTTGGTTCACGGCGAATTTTTGAAAAAGATTGAAGCCACCTTCTATAAAATAAACCGGGGCGGCGACATTACTTACCACGGTCCCGGCCAACTGGTGGGCTATCCCATCATCGACCTGGAATATTACCACATCGGAGTGCGCGAATACATCGAAAAAATGGAAGACGCCATCATTGCCACGCTTGCTCATTACGGACTGACCGGCGGACGCAAGGAAGGCGCAACAGGCGTTTGGCTTGATGCCAACATTCCGGCCAAAGCCCGGAAAATTTGTGCGATCGGCGTGCGCGTGAGCCGCTACGTAACCATGCACGGTTTTGCACTGAACGTGAATACCGACATGCGCTACTTCAACTACATCAATCCCTGCGGGTTCCTCACTTATGGGGTCACTTCGCTCGAACGCGAATTGGGGCGCCCGGTGGATATGAACGAAGTAAAAGAAATCGTGAAAACAAAGTTCAATGAAATGTATTGAAATATACAAGTGCATGAGTCCATATGTTCATAAGTTAGTGGATTGATTTCATTCTCACGCTTATGTACCTGTGAACTTTAAACTTATATACTTTCCTGAAAACAATTCAGAAAAAACAAATTATAAAAAAAATGCCATGATTGATTTGGATACTCTCGATGAAAAATTCAGCATTGAAGGCGAAGTTGGCTTTGCCGAGCTGGAAAACGATTTGGTTTTCCTCACTATTTCGAACAAATATGCCGATGCCGACATTTGCTTGTACGGCGGACATGTAACCAGTTTCCGTCCGCACAAAACAATGGATTTGCTGTGGATGAGCCCCGATAGTATGTTCGAAGTGGGGAAACCCATCCGCGGCGGCATCCCCGTTTGCTTTCCCTGGTTTGGCCCCCACAAAAGCGACCCACAAAAACCACAACACGGCTTTGCCCGCCTGATGTATTGGAACGTAGCAGAAACCGCTACCACGCCAACCGGTGAAACCCGCGTCAGGCTGCAACTGTCCTCTTCCGAAGAAACCAAAAATTACTGGCCTTTTGATTTCGAAGCCGAGCTGGACATTACCGTTGGTTCCAAATTGAATGTCTTACTCAAAGTGACCAACACCTCCAACGAATCCTTTGAGTTTGGCAGCGCCCTGCACACGTACTTTTACCTGTCCGGGATCGAAAATATTGGCATTGAAGGATTGCAGGGAACCACCTATTACAACCAGCTTAACCCGGGAAATGAAGTGCAGGAAGAAGCAGTACTGCATATTCGCGAAGCATTGACCCGTCATTATCTGGATACAGAAGCAGCCGTTGTGATTTCTGATCCGGTTTTCCGGCGCCGCATCCTGGTGGAGAAAACCGGCAGCAAGGTTACGACCGTGTGGAACCCCGGGAAAGAAGCTTGCGCCACTATTGGGGATCTTCCGGATGATGGCTACGAAAGCTTTGTTTGCGTGGAAGCTGTAAATGCTTTCAACAACCTGATCTGCCTGGCGCCCGGCGCAACGCACGAAACCTCGGCCATCATCGGATTGGAAGCATAGCAATCCAGTCGCCGAAGATTTGAAATTGGTGAATGATCGCTGGAGAACCGGTCATCCGGTCATTAATTGTCATTTATGGAGATTGATGACCGATCACTTGGCAGTGGACAACTTGAAACTTGGAACCTGGAACTTGAAACTTCTTCATGAACATTTTTGCTGAAAAAAATATTGCGCAGGCCTATGATGCTTACTACCAGAGTGAGCAAGGCCGCGCTATTGATGAGTTGGAAAAACAAGCTATCCGCCAATTGCTGGAGCCGGTTACGCCGGGCGAAATGTTGGAAATTGGCTGCGGAACGGGCCACTGGACCGCGTTTTTCAGCGAGCTTGATTTCCGCGTTACGGCAACCGACGTGGCCGACGAGATGATGAATTTGGCAAAAGAAAAAGCCCTGCCTAACGTTCGGTTCATGACAGCCGACGTCAGGCAGCTGCCCTTTGCAGACTGCACATTCGACCAAGTGGCCGTCATTACAGCACTGGAGTTTTGCGGTGATGTGGAAAAGGCCTTTTCCGAGATAAAACGTGTACTGAAACCCGGTGGCTGGCTGATTACCGGTTGTCTGAATGCCGCATCCACACTCGGCAAAACCAAGCACCACGATCCGGTGTTCCAACATGGCGATTTCATGACAAGCGACCAGTTGACCAAACACTTACTGAAAATCGGCGAACCAACCGTTTTGGAGTGCGTACACTTATCTGCCGATTTCAGACTATTGGATGAAACAGATGAAAAACACACGGCGCCTGGTGTTTTTCTGGCCGCCGCCGTACAAAAACGAAACTGATGCAAATTACTGTTGAAATAAGCTATTACGCACTGATCGATCAGTATGATAAGCCGGTGCTGGAACTGCTGGAGCTCTTAAAAAACCAATCGGGCATCCGGGTGGAAGTTGGAACCATGAGCACCTTACTTTCGGGCGACTACGAGTCGGTAATGACCTTGGTAAACAGCCACATGAAAACCATGATGAAGCAATACCCCTCGGTGTTTAACCTGAAAATTGCAAATGCATGTGCGCTTAAAATTGGTTGATCTTAACTGATTTTTTCCATCGCCTGGCTGACCAACCGTTTCAGTCGGGCGTTTCCGTTCAAGACGCCAACAGAAACCGATAACAGGATAATTGGGTTGGCAATTTTGAAAAAATCCAGCCAGTAGAAACCATTCAGCCACGAAAACATCAGTCCAATTGTAATCCCAAACACCCAGCACACCACGATATGCTTTAGATAACTAATGCAACAAATTAACAGTCCGGGAGAATTCTCATCCAAATAGATCTGGCCGGTAGTAAGCGACCGGAACAATTCAACTAAAATTTGAAACCGCGAAGCAACAGGTGAAATTTTTCGTTTAAAAAGCAACCGGTCCCCGGTCCGTTCGGTTCCATACCGACGTTGGTTCAGCTCCAGTTCAAGCAGCGAAAGTAAATCGTCAGTCATTAATTCGCGGGGGATTTTCTGTCGGAAGGTATAGTTCATAAGGTCCGGTTTGGTATATTTTGAGCTCAGCATATGCAACGGTGTGTATCCGAAAAATCCGTCCCGAACAGATATAATAACGAACATCTAAAGGAAGGATCTGCTGTTTTCTGTTAATCACAGCCGGTGTGAATTCTGTTGCAACCGATTATGCGTTTCGAGTACAGCCCAATATAATAATCAAAAGTCAATAATTCACCAAGATGCCATCATTTTTCCAACACAAAAGTAGTTGGAATTTCTCAATGGGTTTCCTGACGAGTGAACTCCTACGATTGAAAAAATACCAAAGGCAGCTGCAAATATATTTTTACCGGTTGTCGATTTTCTCCGGGTTCAGGTCGTGATTTTGCAGGCGATACCAAGCCAACTGTTCATATTTGGTGCCGGGTTGCCCGTAGTTGGCATACGGATCGATGCTGAGGCCACCTCGCGGCAGAAATTTCCCCCACACTTCGATGTATTTAGGCTCCATCAGTTTTACCAAATCTTTCAGGATGATATTGATGCAATCCTCGTGAAAAGCGCCGTGGTTACGGAAACTAAACAAGTACAATTTCAGCGATTTGCTTTCCACCATTTTTTTCCCGGGCATGTAACTGATATAAATGGTCGCAAAATCGGGCTGTCCGGTAATGGGGCACAAACTGGTAAACTCGGGTGAGTTGAACTTCACCCAGTAATCATTTTCAGGATGTTTATTGTCGAAAGTTTCCAATACATCCGGCGTGTAATCAAACAAATAGTTGGTTTCGCCTCCAAGATGTTTTAAGTTGTCCATATCTGTTAAATTCCAGGTTTCAAATTCCAAATTTTCATGATCGACATTGAAGGCACAATCATAACCTGATTAAAAGCCACCAATCCCCTCACCCATTCCCCAATTTTCTGTCTTTTAAATAATGCCCCAGCCCGTTGCGGCGCAATTTGCAGGCCGGACAATGGCCACAGCCGTCGCCAACGATGCCATTGTAGCAGGTGAGCGTTTCGTTGCGCACCAGATCGAATACCCCCAACTCATCGGCCAGTTGCCAAATTTGCATTTTATTTTTCCACATCAATGGCGTATGGATTTCGTACGGATAATCCATCGACAGGTTCAGCGTTTGGTTGAGCGAACGAATAAACTCGTCGCGGCAATCGGGATAGCCACTGTAATCTGCCTGTCCCACCCCGGTTACCAAATGATGGATGCCTTTCGATTTGGCATACACCGCCGCATAGGTCAGAAACAACATATTGCGGCCCTCCACCAGCGTATTGGGCGGACGGTCAGCAGGTTTGTCTTCCTCCACCTCCATATCGGCATTGGTAAGCGCGTTGCTGGTAATTTGTCCCAGCAAATCCAGTTTATATACATGAAACGGCACGTTGGCTTTTACGGCAATTGCTTCGGCCACCTGCAATTCCAGCTGGTGCTTCTGTCCGTAGTCGAACGAGATGGCCTCAACCTCATCAAATTGCTGTTTTGCCCAAAACAGGCAGGTCGTCGAATCCTGCCCTCCCGAAAACACAACCAACGCTTTTTTGACTTCCTTCATTCTTACGGGAAAAAATATCAGATCTGATTTAAACGGAACGGATTGTACGAAACGTCCTCATCAAACGTATCCACGCCTTCAATTTCCTTTACCTTTTTCACCACCAGCATGGTGAATGGAAGGATGATGATCTCGTAAGCCGTTTTCAACAAGGCCTGTGTCACGATCATCCCAAGGATAACCGGCAGCGGGAAAATACCGGCAAAAGCAACGGTGATGAAGATTAGCGAATCGGCGCCCTCGCCGGCCAGGGTGGAAACCACTGCCCTTAACGAAAAACCTTTGCCACGGGTGAGCAGCTTGAATTTGCTCATCACGAAAGCATTCAGGAACGAGCCCACCAGGTAAGCAGTCAAACTGGCAAACACGATACGCACCGAGCTGCCCACAATCATTTGAAAGGCTTCCTCCCCTTCATAAAACGGAGCCGCAGGCATAGCAATAGCCAGCATGAAGAACAGGGCGGCCATTAAATTCACGCCAAAACCGGCCCAGATAATCAGCCGCGCTTTGGCATAGCCCCACACTTCGGCAATCACATCGTTGATGATGTAGGCGACAGGAAAGATCAGCACACCCGCCGGGGCCGACCACGGTCCGATCATGATAATTTTGGATGCTAAAATGTTGGCGATTAGCAGGGAGGCAGCAAAAAGCACTCCCGTCAACAGGAATAATACTGAAACTTGATTTTTCATTTCACTTGTTTTTTACGTGGTTACCAAGCACACGATGTTAATAATGGCGCAAAGATAATATTTTTTTGAGTTTCAAGTTTCGGGTTTAAAGTTTCCAGACGCACAATTGACAACGAACGCCCCATTAACTAATCGTCAACAACCCCATAACCATTCGCAGGCAACGAAAAACCACAAATGATCCACATCACGTTTTCTGCCGAAAAAATGTTACTTTTGTGGCATTAAAACAGATAGAGCATCTCCCGCGAAAGGTAAGCTTCTCTTTTCGAAAATTAGAAATACATCCACTCACAATATGAAGTTTTACGAATTTGATTTACACGATGATATCCTGGATGCCCTACATGATATGGGTTTTGATGAAGCGACCGAGGTCCAGGAAAACACCATCCCTATAATACTCGAAGGCCACGACCTGATTGCCTGTGCCCAGACTGGCACCGGGAAGACTGCTGCATTTATGTTGCCAATCATTGAAAAGGTTTCGGCCATGCCTTCGGGACAAACCCACGCGCTGATTATTGTTCCCACCCGCGAGCTGGCCATCCAGATCGAGCAGCAGGTGCAAGGATTTTCATACTATGCCGGCACCACCTCCATCTCGCTGTATGGCGGCGGCGATGGCAAAGAATGGGAAGTGCAACGCAAAGCGCTGGAAAGCGGCGTGGACATTATCGTCGCCACTCCCGGCAAACTAATTTCCTTTATCGATAACGATATTGCAAAACTGGGACATGTAAGCCACGTGGTTTTGGACGAAGCGGACCGCATGCTCGACATCGGTTTCTACGACGACATCATCCGCATCTTCAGCAACCTGCCTGCCCACCGGCAAACCGTCATGTTCAGCGCCACGATGCCGCCCAAAATCAAAACACTGGCTTCCAAAGTTCTCACCAACCCGAAAGAATTCAGCACGGCCATCAGCAAACCGGCCGAAGGTGTTTTGCAGGCCGCTTATGTGTGCCACGAATCGCAGAAAATTCCGCTCATCCAAAGCCTGATTACCGGGAAAGACGACTGCCAAAGCATCATCATTTTCAGTTCGACCAAAAGGAAAGTAACGCAAATTGTACGCGCCCTGCAAAAAAAGAAGCTCGATGCGCAAGGCATTTCGTCGGACCTGGAACAAAAAGAACGCGAAGAAGTGCTCATGAAATTCCGTGCCCGCCAAACGCGCATCCTGGTGGCCACTGACGTTCTCAGTCGCGGAATCGACATCAAGGACATTAACCTGGTGGTGAATTTCGACGTGCCCGGCGATGCAGAAGATTATGTACACCGTGTTGGACGTACGGCCCGCGCCAATGCCACCGGCATCGCACTCACCTTCATCAATGAAGATGATATGTACAAATTTCAGCAAATTGAAGCGCTGATCGAAAACGAGGTATATAAGGCTCCCCTCCCCGCTGAACTTGGCCCCGGCCCTGAATGGAAAGTATCGACCCGAAAAAAAGGCGGCTACAAAAAGAACTTCAATCGCAAACCCAACGGTAACCGAAAAAAAGCCCCGCGGACGTAAAAAATCGATTGCCCCAATATATTTCGCGGGTGCTTTCCGGATGTGCCGGATTTCTTAACTTTGAAATGTCTCATGAAGTCACCCGGAGCATCCATACAAATCAAACAAAAAGCCCGCGAACTGGGCTTTCTGAACTGTGGCATTTCAAAGGCGGATTTTTTGGCCGACGAAAAAAACCGACTGGAAAGCTGGATATCACATGGGATGAACGGCGAAATGGATTACATGACCCGCAACCTCGACAAACGCCTCGACCCGCGATTATTGTTCGACGACGCAAAATCGGTCATCTCGGTACTGCTCAACTACTTCCCTTCTCAAAAACAGGAAGATCCCGATGCTCCGGTGCTCTCGAAATATGCCTACGGCACCGATTATCACTTTGTATTGAAAGACAAGCTGAACGAGTTGCTTTCATTCATCCAAACTGAAATTGCCCCGTGCAACGGACGCGCTTTTGTGGATTCGGCGCCGGTACTCGACAAAGCCTGGGCCGCCAAAGCCGGATTGGGGTGGATCGGCAAAAATACCAACCTCATTTCGGTGGAACACGGTAGTTTCTTCTTTATCGGCGAACTGATCGTTGATCTGGAACTGGAACCCGACGACAAAATCGTTCGCAACCATTGCGGTAACTGCACCCGCTGCATCGATGCCTGCCCCACTAAAGCCATTGTCGCCCCCTATGTGGTCGATGCCCGGCGCTGCATCTCGTACCAAACCATCGAGCTGAAAGGCGAACTGGATGAAAACCTAAAAGGAAAATTTGATAACCGGGTGTTTGGCTGTGACATTTGCCAGGATGTTTGTCCCTGGAACCTGAAGTCGGAACCGCACCACGAGCCAGCATTTGAGTCTCACCCTAAATTGTTAAAGCTTTCGCACCGGGAATGGCAGGAAATGAATCAGCCGCTCTTTAATGAACTCTTCCGCAAATCAGCCGTTAAACGAACCAAATACAGCGGCTTAAAACGGAATTTGCAGTTTTTGTACAACACAAACGAAACAAAGGACTATGCATCTGCCGATCAACAATTACCGGAGGAATAAAACCAGATCATAAAAATACATGCAACCCAAACGCTTTCAATACAAAACCAATTTATTTTCAATGAAACGCGGCACGAACGGAGTTTGGGCTGGATTTCCGTTTGATGTGCGCACTGAATTTGGCACAGGTGGTCCTGTACGAATCCAATGCTGGTTTAATGGAGCAAAAAAGACATGCAGCCTTGTACCTATCGGAAACGGCGAACACGCCATCTCTATCCGAAAAGAAATACGGGAAGCAATTGGTAAAGAAGAAGGTGATGAGGTAGAGGTTGTAGTGGAGCAAGATCTTTCTCCGCGAGAATTAGTCATCCCCGACGATTTTCAATGGCTACTGAACGAAGACCCGGAATTGAACAAGCGCTTCGATCGGCTTTCTTTCTCCAATAAAAGCGCCATTATCAACTACATCAATGAAGCGAAACGGCCCGAAACCCGTGCAAAACGAATCCATCTTTTCATTCAGCGTATCCTGGCCGGCTTTTTTCCGGGACAAAAATTGTGAGTGGCTTAAAAATTTTAACCAACAGATTTGAAAATATATTACATTTGCCCGTACAAAATCAACGCGGGAGTAGCTCAGGGGTAGAGCATCAGCTTCCCAAGCTGAGGGTCGTGGGTTCGAATCCCATTTCCCGCTCACTGAAAGCCAGTAGTCATACAATTAGTTGACTGCTGGTTTTTGCTTTTATGATACTTGAACCTATTGGTAGCTCAGCCCAAACCCAAACGGGAAAAGCGGTTTTTCTGAATCATACGGAACATCTTCTTTTTGTCGCAAAACGGCATCCATCGATGAGGGAATTTCGAAAGGCAACCTGGCCCCGGGGTTAAACTCACCGAAAACAACATCCAGTACGGCATCATCCTCAGCGCCAAAATCCACCAGCAAGCCTTTGCTAAGCGCCTTTATTTCGGGAATAACAGCCGGGCGATCCATATACATACACACCACTGTTGGTTTCTGCGCCATCATATTCACCAAGCGGCTGAGTTCCGGCTCCTGAAAATCGAGATATCCCTGATGAAAGAGGCTTTCCATAAAATCACCCGACCGAGGCTCAAATGGGGTTTGCAGGCGAAATAAAGCCACATCGGCTTCCTGCAAGCGGTCCACCACCGTGGCATACCGTGCCAATTCAACCTTATCCAAATTTTCAGCGTAGACTTTTATACCCTTTGATAAAGGTAAAAAGAACTGTCCGTTCTGTTGTTGCTGGTTTTTCAGCAATACGATGGATTTTCGTTGGGCCAGCTTTCCTGTGGCTTCAAACTCCTTGTTATTGACAATCCTGACGGCTTCATCCGGGTCGACAAACGGGTTATCAAACAAACCCAGTTTAAATTTAAGTCGAAGCAACCTGCGCGCCGATTCATTGATCCGGCTTTCAGAAATATCTCCCCGGCGCAACAATCTTAGCAACTGTGCCGTGTTTGTATTGCCTCCAAACTGGTCGATCCCAGCTTCAAGCGCTTTCCGGATCCGCTCTTCCACCGGGAGCTTTTCCAAGCCCCAGTTTTTTGCGCCCATAACTTCATACCCCAGGAATGAAAATCCTTCAATAATCCCCCAGTCGGAGCAAACGACACCATCGTAACCATATTTTTCACGAAGAAGTTCTGTTATAATTTTCCGGTTGAAGCCCATGCCCACGTTCTCGCTGGTCTGATCATGTGCAATGCCGTAATAGGGCATCATCATGGCGGTGTTTGCTTTCATGGCCGCTTCAAACGGGATTAAATGATAATTGAAATTATTGCCGGGATAGCTTTGGTTCTTGCCATAACTGAAGTGCGCATCTTCACCGTTTTCCTGTGGTCCTGCTCCTGGCCAGTGTTTGGTCATACATGCCACACTGCCTGAATCAAGCTTATCGCCCTGAAAACCGTAAATATACGCAGCAACCATTTTTGCCGCGAGGTGGGCATCTTCGCCAAACGTACCGTTAATTCGCGCCCAGCGAGGTTCGGTTGCCAAATCGGCCATGGGGTGCAAGGCCGTATGGATGCCCACTGCCCGGTATTCTTGCCGGGCAATACGGCCAAAATCAACCACCAACGCGGAATCGCCGGCAGCCGCCAAGCCTATCGGCTCGGGCCATTTCGACCAGTTTCCGCCCAACATGCCGGCACCGATAAAATTCGTCAGTCCATGCCGCGGATCGGTACTAATCGTCACCGGGATGCCCAATCGGGTCTGCTCGGCCAGCTTTTGAAGTTGGTTCGACCAGTTGGCCAATTCCCGTGTGCCCGGCACCGTAAACAAATTAAAATGCGTAATCCGCTTATTGATCAGCAATGCAAAGGTTGATGACGGGCTCATCATTCCGGGTTTTCCTTGTAGGCCTCCCCCCGGCTCAATGCCGATGGGCGGATGCCACATCAACCCTACTTTTTCGTCGATTGTCATTTGCGAAAGCAGATCTTCCACGCGGATATCAACCGGCTGTCTGAAATCTTCGTATGGATCGAGTTTCCCGTTCTTGTTGAGATCGCGAAACTCAAAACCGTCATCAACCACCAGCAGTGTTTCCCGAAGCTGCTTTTTTGCCTTATTATTTAATGTCCGGTAGTATGCATTAAAAACAAAAACAGCAATCAGGATCAACGCAAACACTACTATTAAAAAGTAAAACAGGGAGTGGAAGATATTTTTCATGGCAGAAACAGTTGTGGTTTCATTCAACCCAAAAGATAGACTGAATTTGTTGCTTCGGGAAATTATCAGGACTGTTTTACAGAACAAGCCGCAAATTTTATGTTTGTGTGAAGCTGTTATAAATTATTTATGAAATGATTTGATTTTCGGGTGAAAGCTGCAAGCAATTCTTTATCTTTAAAAGAAAAGCTTTGCTCAATGGAACTACCAAAACTTATACAGAACGATGCCTGGCTCGAACCTTACGCATCTATCATCCTATCAAGACATAACGCAGCCCGGCAAAAAGAAGCCGAGCTTACCCAAGGAAGAACACTGAAAGATTTTTCCTGCGGTCATCTCTGGTTTGGCCTGCATAAAACCGATGATGGCTGGGTAATCCGCGACTGGGCGCCCAATGCAACGGCCATTTATTTGATTGGCGATTTCAACCAATGGAAAGAAGAAGAAACGTACCGGCTCAAGGCCATTAACAATGGGAACTGGGAATTATACCTGCATGAAAATCAATTGAAACATGGCGATTTATATGCCTTTTCGATGCACTGGCCGGGTGGGAACGGGAAACGGATCCCTGCCTGGGCAAACAGTGTAACCCAGGACGAGAAAACACTGATTTTCAATGCACAGGTTTGGAACCCCGAAAAAAAGCATCAGTGGCAACATCCTGAATTTAACCGGGGAACGGAAGCCCCCCTCATTTACGAAAGCCATATTGGCATGGCCGGCGAGGAAGAACGGGTACACACCTACAACGAGTTTCGCGAAAACATTCTTCCGCGAATTAAAGAAGCTGGATATAACACAGTGCAAATCATGGCCATCCCGGAGCATCCCTATTATGGAAGTTTTGGGTACCATGTGTCCAGCTTTTTCGCCCCTTCGTCACGGTTTGGCACCCCCGACGAACTAAAAGCGCTCATCGATGCGGCACACGGCATGGGATTGGCCGTCATCATCGACCTTGTACATTCACACGCCGTGAAAAATGAATTGGAAGGCTTGGGCAAGTACGATGGTACACGCTACCAGTTTTTTCATGATGGCGGACGCGGCGAACATCCGGCATGGGATTCGTACTGTTTCAATTACGGCAAAAATGAAGTACTGCATTTCTTGCTGTCCAATATCCGTTACTGGCTCGAAGAATTTAAGTTCGACGGCTACCGTTTCGACGGCGTCACCAGCATGCTTTATCTGGATCATGGACTGGGAAAGGCATTTACCAGCTACAGTGATTATTTCAACCCGAATGTGGACGACGAGGCTGTCAGCTATTTCTACCTGGCCAATAAACTTATACACGAAATAAACCCGAACGCGCTCTCCATTGCCGAAGAAATGAGTGGCATGCCCGGGCTGGCTACCAGCATGGACGATGGAGGGTTGGGTTTCGACTACCGAATGGCCATGGGCGTTCCTGATTTCTGGATCAAACTGATCAAAGAAGTGGCCGACGAAAATTGGGACATGGGACAAATATTTTACGAACTGACCTCCAAACGGCTGGATGAAAAGGTGGTTAGCTATGCCGAATCGCACGACCAGGCCCTGGTAGGCGATAAAACCATCATCTTCAGGCTGATCGACAAGGAAATGTATTTCAGCATGCGCAAGGACCAGCCAAACCTGACTGTTGACCGGGGAATCGCCCTCCATAAAATGATCCGGTTGGCAACAGCCAGCAGTGCCGGCGGGGCTTACCTTAACTTTATGGGCAACGAATTCGGACATCCCGAATGGATTGATTTTCCGCGATTGGGAAATAACTGGTCCTACAAACACGCACGGCGCTTGTGGAGCATTGCCGACAACCCAGACTTGAGGTACCATTGGCTGTCTGACTTCGACCGCACGATGATGCAGTGGATCCGCGATGCGCAGCTGTTGGAAATCCCGGAAGTATATCACCGGTTCGACAACAAACCCGATCAGATACTGGCGTTTCAACGCGGTGATTACCTCATTGTTTTCAACTTCAATCCCACCCGATCGTTCACCGGTTATGGCATTCCGCTGGAGCCATCAAAATACAAAGTGCTGTTTGATACCGACGAAAGCCGCTTTGGAGGGCATGACAGGATTGACCGGAGAATGACCTATTACACCCGCCCATCTGCCGGACTTAGCAGCCAGCATTACCTAAACCTGTACCTTCCGGCACGCACCGGCATGGTCTTAAAAAAGGAACCTTTCAAACGAATTCGATAATGGATCGATACTTTACAAAAGTTGAAATACCCGATATTGGTTGGCGCATCGGCTACCAGGACAAACTGATGCTGATAGGTTCGTGCTTTGCCGAAAACATCGGCGAAAAACTTCAACGCCTGAAATTTCAGGTTGACCTGAACCCCTTTGGCATCCTATACAACCCGATGTCGGTATGTAAAAGTATCCGCCGTCTTATATCAGGGCAAGTTTATCAGAAAGAAGATCTTTTTGAACTGAATGGAATTTGGGGGAGCTTTGCACATCACGGGCAATTTTCCTCCCAATCACCCACCGAAACGCTGGAGAATATCAACCACCAACTACAAACATCCCATCAATTTCTGAAAGAGGCCCACTACCTGATTATCACCTTTGGCACAGCCTGGGTTTACGAGTTGAAAGAAACAGGCGAGGTGGTTTCGAACTGTCACAAGTTTCCGGCTGACAATTTTAAACGGTTTCGTCTCTCTCCGGGTGAAATTGTTGACGAATTCAGAGATTTACTTTCAGAACTCTGGAAATTTAACAGTCATTTAAGAATTCTGTTTTCAGTCAGCCCCATTCGTCACTGGAAAGATGGGGCAACAGGAAATCAACTAAGTAAAGCAACCCTTTTGTTGGCGATTGACCGACTGATTTGCGGTTTCGGAAAGGAGCGATGTGCCTATTGCCCTTCCTACGAAATTGTGATGGACGAATTGCGCGACTACCGCTTCTATGCGCCGGATTTACTACACATCAGTCCGGTAGCCGTTGATCATATTTGGGACAGGTTCAGCCAGTTAATGATCGACAAACCCAGCTTAAAATTGACCAATTATATTATGAAAATAATTAGGGCTTCCGAGCATAAAGTATTCCATCCAAACTCGGATGAACACATAAAGTTTCTGTTATATAACCTAAATGAAATCGAGAAATTAACAATTAATTTCCCTTATCTTAACTTTGAAAATGAAAAAAGACACTTCGAAGAGGAACTGCGAGGAAGCCAATAAGTTCAGCCAAACAAAATGAATATAGTTTCATTATTTTTGCTGACAAATATCATCTAAACCAATCCTAAGCTTTTCTTCCCGAAGTTGATTTTAGGCCTAAAGTCTGAACGGTATGAGCTATTTAAAATTTGACAAAAGTAGTTTGGTTAACCTGGAGTATTCCCTCTCACGCGAGGTCCTCCGGTCGAACAGGGCTGGTTCTTATATGAGTACCACCCTTGCGGGCTGTAATACCCGTAAGTATCACGGGCTTCTTGTTTGCCCTGTCCCCCAGCTGGGCGGAGGCAAACACGTGCTGGTTTCCTCACTGGATGAAACCGTCATTCAGCATGGCGCCGAATTCAACCTGGGCATCCATCAATACGAAGGGGACCACTATGAACCGAAGGGGCATAAATACATCCGCGATTACGAAATGGAAACGGTTCCCAAAACTACCTGGCGGGTGGGAGGTGTCATTCTGACCAAGGAGAGGTTGCTGGTAGAAAACGAAGAGCAGGCACTTGTACGCTACACGCTGGAAGATGCCCATTCGCCAACCACCTTGCGATTTAAACCATTTTTGGCGTTCCGCAGTATACACGAGCTGAGCAAGGCCAACATGTACGCCAACACGAAATTCACCCCGGTTCCCAATGGAATAAAAATGCAACTGTATGAAGGATATCCGGTCCTGCACATGCAATTTTCCAAGGAAGCTGAATTTATTCCGGCACCGGACTGGTACAAAAAGATTGAATACTCAAAAGAACAAGAACGTGGCTATGACTACCGGGAAGATCTGTTTGTGCCCGGTTATTTTGAGGTAGCTATAAAGAAAGGGGAAAGCATTGTTTTTTCGGCTTCAACGTTTGAAGTAAAAACTGCGTCATTAAAGACAAAATTCACCAGGGAACAGAATAAGCGGACCCCACGTAGCTCGTTCCTGAATTGTTTGGCCAACTCGGCCCAGCAATTTATCATGCGCCACGGAAACCAAACCGACATCATTGCCGGATTTCCCTGGTACAACGGAAACACCCGGCAAACCTTCGTCGCACTGCCCGGCCTAACACTGGCTCTGGACGATAAGCAAACATTTGAGGATGTTTTGGATACCCAACTAACCCGACTTAAAGATGGCCTTTTCACGAAAATGGGGAATACCCCGGGCAGTGGGTACGATTCGATGGATGCCCCCTTGTGGTTTTTTTGGGCACTGCAACAATTGGCTTGTAAGCACAACTTATGTGATCAAATCTGGGAGAAATACAGCCCGGCAATGAAACAGATATTGGCGGCCTACAAAAACGGCACTGCCTACAATATAAAAATGATGGAAAACGGATTAATCCGTTCGGATGCCGAAAATGTGGCCCTTACCTGGATGGATTCGTATATCGACGGTAAGCCTGTGGTCAAACGCGATGGCATGCCAGTAGAAACAAATGCCCTTTGGTACAATGCCGTTTGCTTTGCCCTGGAACTGGCCTATACCCAGAACGACAAGTCATTCATTGCAGAATGGGAACCATGGCCTTCGATCATTGCCAAATCTTTCATTCAAACCTTTTGGTGCGAAGAACGTGGCTACCTGGCCGATTGTGTGAAAGACGGACAACGGGACCTTACCGTTCGGCCAAACATGGTAATAGCAGCTGCCCTGGATTATACCCCTCTCGACCGGGAAAAGCAAAAATCCATTCTGAGCATGGCAAAAAAACAGCTGCTCACCCCCCGTGGGTTACGGTCGCTTACTCCCGACAGCCCACATTACGAAGGGCTGTGCGATGGCAGTGTGGCTGCACGTGAAAAAGCCGTCCACCAGGGAACCGTTTGGCCCTGGCTGATCCAGTTTTATGTTGAAGGGTACCTGAAGATACATCAACGAGGAGGATTGCCCCACCTCCGCCAGATTGTTGAGGGTTTTGAACGCGATATGACGGAACATTGTATTGGCACCATCGCCGAAATGTACAACGGGAATCCGCCACACAACGCAAAGGGAGCCATCTCGCAAGCATGGAGCGTAGCTGCTGTGATCAGGGCATTTAAATTACTGGTCAAGTTTGAAGCATAAACACTAATAAAAGAGCGGTATATGAAAGTTTTGATGTTTGGTTGGGAATTTCCTCCTCACATATCCGGCGGGCTGGGGACAGCCTGCTACGGATTAACGAAAGGATTGGCAGAGTTTAACGATGTTGAAGTTATTTTTGTGGTCCCCAAAGCCTACGGGGACGAAGATCAATCAAGCATGCAGCTGATCGGGGCAAATGACGTCCCCATAACCAGAAAAACTGTTCAGTTTGCCGATTTGCAGAAAAAGATTGAATACTATGAAGTGGAATCGGGCATGATTCCCTATGTTGACCCCGAGGAATTCTGGAAGCTAAGCAGTAAAAAATATTCGGAAAAGACCCGGTTCATCGAAACAGACGAAGAAGGGAAATTGGAATTCTCGGGGAAATATGACCAGAATTTGTTGCACGAAATCTATAAATATTCGCTGGTAGCCGAAGTGATTGCCCGCGACAATGATTTCGACATTATCCACGCCCACGACTGGCTAGCTTATCCGGCCGGTATTGCCGCTAAAGAAATTTCCGGTAAACCCCTGGTCATACACGTTCATGCTACCGATTTCGACCGAAGTGGAGGGAGTGTCAACCCGCAGGTTTACGAAATCGAAAAACGGGGAATGGATGCTGCTGACCAAATTATTACCGTGAGCAACCTGACCCGCAAAATTGTCATTGAACGATACGGAATTGACCCGGAAAAGGTCACCACCGTTTACAACGCTGTTGAACCGCTCAGCCAGGAAGAAAAAATCAGGCTAAAAAAAGGTGTAAACGAAAAGATTGTGACTTTTCTTGGGCGCATTACCATGCAAAAAGGCCCGGAATATTTTATCGAGGCAGCCAACCTGGTGCTCAAAAAAATGAACAACGTTCGTTTTGTCATGGCCGGCAGTGGCGATATGATGAACGCCATGGTAAAACGTGCCGCCGCCCTGAAAATCACAGACCGATTTCATTTTACCGGATTCCTGAAGGGGGATGATGTATTCGACATGTTTCGCATGAGCGACGTTTTCGTCATGCCTTCTGTATCTGAACCATTTGGTATTGTGCCGCTGGAAGCCATGCAAACCAATGTGCCTGTCATTATTTCCAACCAATCCGGCGTGTCCGAAATTCTAAAATATGCAGTAAAAATAGATTATTGGGACACCCACGCCATGGCCGATGCCATTTATGGCCTGTTGAATTACCCTTCGATGTGGAACATGTTTATGAAATACGGCAAAGAAGAGGTCGATAACCTGAAATGGAAAAACTCGGCCAAAAATGTCCGCGAAGTTTATGAAAAAGCTATGATTTAACCAGAAAAAACACAAACGATATGAGAGCCATTTGTTTTAATTTCCAGGTACATCAACCTTTCCGATTCCGCAGATACCGTTTCTTTGATATTGGTAACGACCATTACTACTACGACGACTTTTCAAACGAAACCACCCTGCGCAAAGTGGCTGATCATTGCTATTTGCCTGCCAATAACCTTTTGCTTGAATTGATAAAGAAACATAAGGGTAAATTTAAAGTGAGCTTTTCCATAACTGGAACAGCCTTGGATCAGTTCGAACTTTATGCCCCCGAAGTACTTGACTCGTTCCAGGATCTGGCCGAAACCGGGCAGGTAGAGTTCCTGTCCGAAACCTATTCTCACTCGTTGGTGTCGCTGAAATGCAAAGAACTATTTGCTGCGCAGGTAAAAAAACACGACGACCTGATTGAAAGGTATTTTGGCCAACGGCCCAAAGTATTCCGAAATACAGAGATGGTCTATTCTGACGAAATCGGATCCATGGTGGCTGAAATGGGCTTTAAAGCGATGCTAACCGAAGGACCCAAACATATCCTTGGCTGGAAATCGCCCAACTACTTATATTGCAATGCAATAAATCCAAGATTAAAAGTATTGATGCGCAATTTCAGGTTAAGCGACGACCTTTCGTTCCGCTTTTCCAACCAAGCCTGGAACGAATATCCATTGACCCCTACGAAATTCATTAACTGGATGAATGCCAATCCAAAAGATGAAACCATCAACCTTTTTATGGATTATGAAACCTTAGGTGAACGACAACGCGAGTCAACCGGTATTTTCAAATTTCTGGAGGAATTTCCGGCTGCCGTATTTAAACAATCTGATTTGAAATTTGCCACCCCCTCCGAAATAGCAGAGCAATTTCAGCCCATTTCGATGGTCAGCGTTCCTTACCCCATCTCCTGGGCCGATGAAGAACGCGACCTGACTGCCTGGCTGGGAAATGAAATGCAGCAGGAAGCCTTCAATAAGCTGTACGATTTGCATTCACGGATGAACCGCGTAACCGACGAAGAACTGAACAAAGACTGGAACTACCTTCAGGTAAGCGACCATTTCTATTACATGAGCACCAAATTCTTCTCCGACGGAGCAATCCATAATCATGTAAACCCGTATGAAAGTCCCTATGAAGCCTTCATCAATTACATGAACGTGCTCAGCGACTTTGAACTTCGGCTCAATAACTTTGTTCCTGAAAGCAAAGCTGACAAAGATATTGCCGCCCTCACCAAATTACTGGAAGAGAAAGAAGAAAAACTACGTAAATATCAATTGGAAATAAAAAACCTGCAAACGAAAAAAACCACATCCACTAAACGGACTAAAACCGCAACTAAACCTGCAAGGAAAGATTAAGTTAAGCCTAAGTTTATCTTAATTTCAACTGCTGCCATCAAGTTTATGTCGATTTTTTTACTTGATTTACATCTGTTTTAGAAACAGGACCTTGCACTTCATTCCGGACGCGGACTACCTGCTGGCTGTGCAAGAATTAGAATAATATGGTATTGGATAACTAAAAACAATTTGTTGTGGAATTACCGAATTGGAAGAAACTGTTTGTCGAATCAAACATACCCGAAAAACTAGCTCCTCTGAAAGAGTTGAGCAAAAACCTGTGGTGGGTTTGGAACACTGAAGCCCGGGAGCTTTTTCAAAGCATTGATGAGGAAATTTGGGAAGAATGTGCCCATAATCCGGTCGTACTGCTCGAAAAAGTAAGCTACCAGCGCTTTCTCGAACTGGAGGAAGATAAATCATTCATGGCCAGGCTGGATATGGTAACCGGACTGCTAAAGAAATACCTGAAAGATCGTTCAACGCTTCCTGCCCCACAAATCGCCTATTTCAGCATGGAATACGGATTACACGACAGCCTGAAGATATTTTCAGGTGGTTTGGGCATCCTGGCGGGCGATTACCTGAAAGAGGCCAGCGACTCAAAAGTTAACCTGATTGCAGTTGGCTTATTGTACCGCTATGGCTATTTCAAGCAGACTATTTCGATACAGGGTGATCAGATGGCCAACTATGAAGCCGAAGAGTTTTCAAAAATCATGGTGCAACCTGCATTCGACAAGGAAGGAAATTGGGTGGAAGTGGAAGTTGATTTCCCCGGCCGTACTCTTACCGCGCGTGTTTGGGAAGCCAAAATTGGAAGTGTAAGCCTGTATTTGCTGGATGCCGATTATGAAGCCAACCGCGACGAAGATCGATTTGTCACCCACCACTTGTATGGTGGCGACAACGAAAACCGCTTAAAACAGGAAATGCTGCTTGGCCTGGGCGGTATCCGCGCCCTGAAAAAGCTGGGCTACCAGTCCGACATTTACCATTGCAACGAAGGCCATGCTGCGATGATCGGTCTGGAACGTATTAAAGATTTCATGACCGACAAGCAACTTTCCTATGCTGAGGCGAAGGAAGTTGTCCGGGCATCCACGCTATTCACGACACACACCCCAGTCCCTGCGGGCCACGACTCATTCCATCAGGATATGTTCCGCGCCTATATGGAACATTTTACAGGGTGGCTAAACATTGGCTGGGATGAGTTTGTGATGCTGGGGAAAACCAACCCTGCTGAAGATCACTTCAACATGAGCTACCTGGCCGCCAACCTGTCACAGGGAACCAATGGAGTGAGTATGTTGCACGGAGAAGTTTCGAAAGATATCTTAAAACATTTATATGAAGGATTTCTTCCCGAAGAATTGAACATTGGTTACGTAACCAACGGGGTACACTACCCTACCTGGGCAGCCAAGGAATGGAAAGAACTTCACCTGAAATATTTTGGGAAAGATTTTGTGGACAATGAGCTGGATTTTGACCTGTGGGACAAAATTTACAAAGTGCCCGACGAAGAAATCTGGAACCTGAAAAAACAGCTTAAATTAAAGCTGATCGACTACATCAAGCATCGGTTTGCCGATAGCTGGATTAAACGGCACGAAAACCCGAAACTGATTTCGGAGGTAACGAACAAACTCAACCCCAATGCACTGACCATTGGTTTTGCGCGGCGTTTTGCCACCTACAAAAGGGCTCACCTGCTGTTCCGCAACCTGGACCGACTTTCCCGCATCGTAAACAATCCGGAAAAACCGGTCCAATTTATATTTGCAGGAAAAGCCCATCCGGCCGATAAAGCAGGCCAGGATTTAATTAAATATATAGTTGAAATTTCCAAACGTCCTGAATTCCTCGGAAAAATCTTGTTTGTTCAAAATTACGACATGAACCTGGCAAAAATGCTGCTACAGGGTGTTGATATTTGGCTAAACACGCCTACCCGTCCACTGGAAGCCTCAGGCACCAGCGGCGAAAAAGGCGTGATGAACGGGACCATCCACTTCTCGGTACTGGATGGCTGGTGGGTAGAAGGCTACAAGGAGAATGCCGGCTGGGCCCTCCCACTCGAACGTACTTACGACGTGCAAGACTTCCAGGACGAACTGGATGCAGAAACGATCTACAATATCTTCGAAGATGAAATCATTCCGGCTTACTACGATCGGAACGAAAAAGGAATCTCCGAGAAATGGGTTTCTTACGTAAAAAATACAATTGCCCAGGTAGCACCAAACTTCACCACCAGCCGCATGATCCGCGACTATCAGGAACGGTTCTATTACCCTCAGGCCGAACGCACAGCCCGGTTAGTTGCCAATAATTTTGCCCTGGCACGTGAAATGACCATTTGGAAAGCCAAGATATCCAAAGCCTGGGACGCCATCGAAGTAAAAGAAATTCAAATTACCGATGGCCTTACCAATGTACTCCGTATCGGCGAAGAATATCCGGCTAAAGTGGTACTCGATTTAAAAGAATTGTCACCGGAAGAGGTTGGACTGGAAATGGTAATTACCGAAACCAATTCCACCGGCGAACCACTCCTGGTTGAATCACTGGAATTTAAAGTCGATCAGCAGGAAGGCACCCAGTGTACCTACCAGTTGAATTTGCACTTAATGGATCCGGGTGCTTACGGTTATGGATTACGCATATTCCCCAAAAACGAGAATCTGCCCCACCGGCAAGATTTTAAGTTGATGAATTGGATCTAACACAAAGCCTCATAAATTGAAAAGCAGCTCTTTCCGGGCTGCTTTTTTTATTTATGATCACAGATCTACTTTATTTTTCCTGGCAATTTTTGACTCACGCTTAAAACATTACCATTAATAGCGTGTAGTGCCTGCATCCGTTTTTCATCAAATCAAAAACTATTTTTTTCAAATATTTTGCTCCGAAAGCTCCCGGCACACATTTGGGGTCTATCAAAATAAAATTAAATTTGTCGTTCACCATAAGAAAACCGACATGGCTGTTGAAAAAAACCTTGGATCAAAAATCAAGCAAATACGGATATCCAAACAGGTAAGCCCGGAACAACTGGCAGAACGGACCAACTTGGATGTTAAGCTGATCAAAAAAATTGAAGATGAAAAAGTTGTTCCCTCACTGGCTCCCCTCATCAAGATTGCCCGCGCGTTAGGCGTACGGCTGGGTACTTTTTTGGACGACAGCGACCAACTCGGGCCAGCCATTGTTCGTTCAGGCGGTCAGGAAAAAGGTGTCCGTTTCACCTCACAGGGAAGTGAAGCCCGGGAGCACCTGAACTTTTTCTCACTTGCATTCGACAAGGCCGGACGACACATGGAACCTTTCATCGTCGAAATTGAACCCTCTGAACAATCCGACTACATGCTTTCATCGCATGAAGGCGAAGAATTTATTTATGTTCTGGAAGGCCAAATCGAAATCAACTACGGGAAGGATGTCTATTTACTGAACCCCGGAGACAGTATCTACATGGACTCCATCGTTTCGCACAACGTCCATGCGGCCAATAAGCAACCGGCAAAAATACTGGCCGTGGTTTATGCCCCATTTTAACACAACAAGAACCGAAAACCATGCAGTTACTCGATTATACCCTCGGCGGAATCCTGGAAAAATACGCCTTCGAAACGCCCGATCAGGAATTTATGGTTTATCCCGACCGGAACCTACGGTTCACCTACAGTGAATTCAACGAACGGGTAAACAAGCTGGCCAAAGGACTTATGTACATAGGTGTTGGCGAAGGCGACAAGGTAGGCATCTGGGCCAACAATGTACCCGACTGGCTTACCTTTATGTTTGCTTCGGCTAAAATTGGCGCTGTCCTGGTGACTATCAACACGAATTACAAGCTGGCCGAACTGGAGTATTTGGTTAACAATGCCGATCTACATACCTTATGTCTCATTGGCAATTTCCGCGACAGCGATTATGTAAACATGGTTTTCGAACTGGTGCCCGAGCTGAAAAGCCAGCCCCGCGGAAACCTGCGCTCGGCCAAATTTCCGGAACTGAGAAACGTGGTATTCATCGGCCAGGAGAAGCACCGCGGTATGTACAATACAGCCGAGCTGATCTTGCTGGGCTCGCACCTGGATGATCTGGAGCTGGAAGAAGCAAAAAGCAAAGTAAACACCCACGATGTGGTGAACATGCAATATACCTCAGGGACCACCGGATTCCCCAAAGGGGTGATGCTCTCGCACCACAACATCCTGAACAACGGCTTTGCTACCGGCGAATGTTTACGTTACACCGCTGCCGACCGTCTGCTGGTTTGTGTCCCCTTCTTCCATTGTTTTGGCTGTGTGCTAGCCCTTTGCGCCATTATCACTCACGGCGCAACAATGGTCATCACCGAAGATTTCGACCCGCTGATGGTACTGGCCTCCATCGAAAAAGAAAAGTGCACGGCCCTCTACGGTGTGCCCACCATGTTTATCGCCGAACTGAACCACCCGATGTTCGACATGTTCGACCTGTCGAGCCTTCGGACAGGTATTATGGCCGGGGCGCTTTGCCCCATCGAAACCATGAAGCAGGTGATGACCAAAATGCACTGCAAAGACATTATCAGCGTGTATGGCCTTACCGAAACCTCACCCGGCATGACTGCCACCCGGACGCACAACCCGCCTGAGGTACGGGCTACAACCGTTGGTTTTGAATACCCTAACGTGGAAGTGAAAATTTTTGATCCGGAAACCGGCGAAGAATGCCCCGACAATGTGCAGGGAGAAGTGTGTTGCCGCGGCTACAATGTAATGAAGGGCTACTACAAAAACGAAGAAGCGACCCGAAAAGCCATCGATGCTGAGGGTTGGCTCCACTCGGGCGACCTGGGCGTTCGCAACGAAGACGGATTTTACCGCATCACCGGCCGGATCAAGGACATGATCATCCGCGGAGGCGAAAACATCTATCCGCGAGAAATTGAAAACTACCTGTTCCAACTGCCGCAGATTGAAGCAGTGGAAGTGGCCGGCATCCCCAGCCCCAAGTACGGCGAACAGGTGGGCGCCTTTATTAAACTTAAAAAAGGTCAAATCCTCACAGAAGAAGAAGTACAGGAATACTGCCGCGGACAAATTGCCCGCTACAAAATCCCGAAATATGTTTTCTTTGTGGATGGCTTCCCCATGACCGCCAGTGGCAAAATTCAGAAATATAAACTAAAAGACCTCGGCCTTCAACTCCTGAAAGAACAAGGGATTGACGTGATTTGACACCCTAGTCCTTATATAATTCAGATAATACACCCAGACGATACAAATCACAAAAGCCTGACCGCAATGATCAGGCTTTCATATTTTCAATAAATATTTCATTTCCTCAAAAAAACGGATACAACTAAAAGAAACCCAGCTCCAGGCGGGCTTCTTCGCTCATCATCGATTTATCCCAGGGCGGCTCGAAGGTAAGTTCCACCTCGGCATCGGCAACCCCTTCAACCGAGAGGGCAGCCTGCCGGGCATCTTCCACCAGCATATCGGCCACCGGGCACCCCGGCGCAGTAAGTGTCATGATGATGCTGGCCTTGTTGTTTTCGTCCACATCCACATTATAAATAAGGCCCAGATCATAAATATTTACCGGGATTTCCGGATCATACACATCTTTCAGTTTCTCAATAATCAGGTCTATTCTGTTATCCATCTTAGTTCCTCCTTATCCTGCAATTCTGTTGTATGCAACAGCGTAAAGTTTAATTTGTTTAATCATGGCCACCAGTCCGTTAGACCGGGTCGGCGACAAATGTTGTTTCAATCCGATATCATCCACGAAATGCAGATCGCTCTCCATAATTTCCTGCGGTGTATGGCCCGAAACAACGCGTAACAACAAAGCAACCAAACCTTTAACAATAACAGCATCGCTCTCTCCCTGGAAATAAATCTTTCCATCCTTAAATTCGGGGACCAACCACACGCGCGATTGACACCCTTTAATCAGGTGCTGATCATTTTTCAATTTCGGGTCCAGTTCCTTCAGGTCGTTACCCAATTCAATCAGGTAGCTGTATTTATCCATCCAATCTTCAAATGCCGAAAACTCTTCATTTATTTCGGCCTGTACCGTTTCAATCGTCATGTCTTCTCCTTTATAAGGACACAAAGGTCGCAAAATTTTTATGAAAGACTCGTCATTTGCCACCCCGAGATAGCAAAATTTAAGAAAAAGACAATTCCTTTCCTGTGTTTTGAATGATTCTAAATTTATGACCGCCTCCCGTTTTTACCCCCGGTTTCATTATCTTCAAGCAGCGAACAATAAATACCACCTTAAATTTTGAAGATATGTATTCAATAGCAGGATCACAAACCGAGAAAAATTTGCTGAAAGCATTTGCCGGCGAGTCACAAGCGAAAAACCGTTACGAGTTTTTTGCCAAGCAGGCCCGTAAAGAAGGCCTGGAACAAATAGCTGCCCTTTTTGAGGAAACAGCACTAAACGAAAAAGCTCATGCCAAACGTTTCTTCAATTTTCTGGAAGGCGGAATGGTTGAAATTACGGCCAGCTACCCGGCAGGCATGGTAGGCTCCACACTGGAAAACCTGCAAGCCGCGGCAGATGGTGAGAACGAAGAATGGACCGAATTATATCCGGAATTTGCCCGCGTGGCCGAAGAAGAAGGGTTTAAGCAAATTGCCGTGGTTTTTAAAACCATCGCTAAAATTGAGCAACACCACGAGGCCCGTTACCGCAAACTTTATCAAAACCTGGAAGAAGGAAAGGTTTTTGAGCGCGAAGGAAAAGTAACCTGGAAATGCCGCGTGTGCGGGTTCCTCCACGAATCGGCCAAACCACCGAAAAAATGCCCGGCATGCGAACACGAACAGGCCTACTTTGAACTGGAGGCTACAAACTATTAACCACCAGCATAAAATCTTCGGTTAATTCTCTACCCTGAACTTATCCTGATGTTTATCAACAACATCAAAACAGAAGGGATAAGTTCAGGTTAAGTTTTTCTGAATCTTTCCGAAAACTGTATTTCTTTCATAATACTTGCTATTTTTGCAGTCATATTATGGAGCAGATCAACCACTTATTATCCCAACGATTTCCGTTTTTCGAAGACGAACTGCGGGATGAAATTGAGCAATATGGCCAGGTGCAGGAAATCGGCAAAGACGATGAGATCCTGCGTGAAGGCCAGTACATTAAATCGTTCCCGATGGTGCTGGAAGGCAGCCTGCGGGTTATCCGCCATGACGACGAAGGTAACGAATTACTGCTTTATTTCCTGAAACCGGGAGATGTATGCAGCATGGCGCTCACTTGCTGCATGGGTCAGCAACAAAGCAACATTTCGGCCCTGGCCGATGAAAATAGTGTGCTTCTGCGCATCCCGATCGAATGCCTGGACAAATGGATGATGCAATACCCATCCTGGAAAACTTACATGATGTATGCCTACCGAAAACGTTTCGACGAGCTGCTCGAAACCATTGATGCCATTGCCTTTATGGACCTGGATCAGCGTTTGGAACTGTTTCTCCGGTCACGTTTTAAGGCAACCGGCGAAAAAATATTTTCAGGTACCCACCAGGACATTGCCTACCAGCTAAACACGTCGCGCGAAGTGGTTTCACGCCTGCTGAAAAAAATGGAAGAAAAAGGTCTGGTAAAACTCGGACGCGCTGAAATCGACTTTTCAGGACTGATAGCCAGGGAACTTTAATACGGGGGACAACTTCTGCCCAGCCACAAAAAAACCGGAAATTCCGTGGTTGGTTTTCCGGTCTTTGCCGTTAGGCTGCTTTCAACAGTTCAATACATAAACCCCGTTTCATTAACATTACTGATTACGAAAGATAAATCAGGATCAATAACAGTAGCAACAGTAAACCTACTGCAAAAGCAATCAAATTTCCCTGTTTCTGAGATTTTTCAGCTTTGCCCATATCGTGCCGGTATTTTAGTATTTAGACGTTTGTTTTACGCATAGTAACCGGTTTGAGATTGAAATTTTCGCCACTATTTTTTCACCTCTCCTGATGTCATTATCTAAAGAAACACCGTAAAGATTGAAGCCAAAAGCAACTTCATATATTCAGGCAAACAAAATGCAATCGATTGCAGAGGATCTTATTTGATTTCAATCTTAATTTCCAGAAAAACAGGTATAAAAACCCACCCTTCATGTTTTACAGCATGAAATATTTTTACCTTTGCGCCCGAAAAACTTAAGGGCACTTATGGCTTATTTAAACAACGTGATGATTATCCGGCACGAGCTGATGGCCCGGCTGGTAAAAATGTTTCAGGCAGGCGAACTCGAATCAAAAATCAACGCGCTCCCGGTAGAGCTCTACCCGAAAGACCGGACTCCTCGTGGCCGTTGCTGTATCTACAAAGAAAGGGCAATCACCCGCTACAAAATGCTGCCATTGCTGGGCTTCGAAGTTCCGCAAGACGATATTGACCTGTACTCACTGGAAAAATATGCACACGAAGCACTAGCGCGCGAAAAGCAGTCGGACACCATCCTGACGGTGGTTGACGAAGCCTGTACCGGATGCGTGCAGGCAAACTACGTGGTAACCAACTTATGTCGTGGTTGCGTGGCCAGTCCGTGTGTTATGAATTGCCCGAAAAACGCCATTCGCTTTACACCCAGCGGCCAAACCGAAATTAAGGCCGACCAATGTATCAACTGCGGACTGTGCCAAAAAGCCTGTCCTTACCACGCCATCATTTACATGCCTATTCCTTGCGAGGAGGCCTGCCCGGTTGGAGCCATTAAAAAGAATGAGCGCGGGTTGGAAGAAATTGATCCAGACAAATGTGTTTACTGCGGAAAGTGCATCACCGCTTGTCCGTTTGGGGCCATCTTTGAGCTGTCGTCCATTATTGATGTATTACGTGCCATCGAAAATAAAAAGCAGGTAATTGCCATGGTTGCCCCGTCCATTCTGGCACAATATGCCGAAACGCCCGGAAAAGTGTTTGCCGCCATTCAACAAATTGGGTTCAGCCAAGTGGTTGAAGTGGCCCGCGGCGCCGAAAAAACAGCTCGCCACGAAGCCGAAGAGCTAAAAGAAAAACTGGAACAAGGCGAATCGTTCATGACCACATCCTGCTGCCCGTCGTATGTCGAAACGGTTCGCAAACATGTGCCCGGCTTGCTGCCCCATGTTTCGCACACACCGTCACCCATGGCCTACACTGCCGAAGAATTGCGCGAAAAATACCCGGATGCCAAACTGGTATTTATTGGCCCCTGCGTTGCCAAACGAAAAGAAGCCCGAGATTTGGGTTCGGTTGATTTTGTGCTGAGTTTCGAAGAGCTGGATGCTATTCTGCTCGGAATGCAAATTGAACCCGAGAAGATGGAGGGCATCGCGGTGGACAATTACACGAAAGAATCGCGCGGGTTTGCTCAAAGCGGCGGCGTTTTGGGGGCTGTACTGGCCGAAAAGAAAATCGAAAATTTCAGCTACGAGCAAATTGACGGTATCGACCGGGCCTCCATCAGAACCTTAAAAATGATGGAAAAAGGAAAAGCAAATTCCCAGTTCTACGAAGTGATGGCCTGCGAAGGCGGATGTATTTCCGGGCCAGGCGCCTACATAAAATCAGCCAAAGCCAAAAAGAATTTCATCAACTCGATGAAATCGTTGTAAACTGAAATTAACGTACTTATAACGTACAAAAGCAGCAAGGCCGGAAGATCCCGTTTGAATTCCGGCCTTGCTGCATTCAGAACCGGATACAAATCAGCGGGTGCACCGGCAAGGCTCTGAAAATAGCCCTGGCCTCGGCCTCGGAGATATGAACCCGGATTTCAGGCTGATATTCGGGAATTTCAAACTGAACCGTTTGCCGAAGATCTTGCGTTATCTTATGTAAGTCTTGCCAAAACCAAAATTTCCGTCCAACCCACCAGTTGCTTTTCAGGTATTGGTCAGTCCCTTCAATTTTAAAAAGAACACCATTATCCAGGGTCAGCATCCAATGTACGGCTTCAACTTTTGCCGAATCGATTTTGGCAACCACCTCAGTGCGCACCTCGCTGGTATCTTTTGGCGCTTTCTTGATGGTGATCGGCGCCTTCACGATCGTTGAGTAATTACTGCCCCCTTGGGCCTGTGTGCCAAATAAATGATGATAGGCTCCCGGATTAAGCTGATAAAAAAACGCGTCGGCGGCAAAATCAATGATCTTGACGGATTTCAACACCACCCCCTTCAACTCCAGCTGTAAGACACTGTCTTTCAGGTTGACCGACAAACTGATCGAATCGGTCCGGGCAATCTGAACGCGGGTTTCCAGCCAGGCTTTTTCCTTATACAATTCAAACCAGGCCGAATCGACCGGCTGCGTATTGACAGCCGATAATTTGACATCCACCTGTTCGTTGATCGCTTCCATCTTCTGACGAACAGCCAACACCGACAAAACGGCATACTGAAGCGCAATCACGATAAAACCGAACAGGATCAGAACCAACACATAATTTTGGAAGGGAACTGGTTTCCTCCGGGTATATTCCTGTAAATCCATATCAATAAATAAATACTTTTGCCCCTATGGGCAAGGTTTGGTAAACAGCTTCCAAATCTTCATCATTCATCCGAATGCAACCATGCGTAACCGGCTGCCCGAGAAAACGTTTATACAGCGTTCCGTGGATCAGGTACCCGCTGCCGAGGCTGAGCGCATAATCTCCCAGCACGCCATACTCGTACCGCGAGGGATCGTTGGCCGAAGGGACAGGCAGCCCTTCTTCCACAAAGGCCCAATCGGGCTTTCGCCACACCGGCGAGGTTATTTTTCCTTTTATGGTGAACACGCCTTTGGGGGTTTCGAATACCCAGTTCTTTTCGTCGTTCAGTTCGAGCTTGACATAGCTTCCGGTTGAACAGAGCCCATTGCGAATTAATTTTTTATCCTTGTACAAAAAGAAAGTATTGTCCGAGGTGTTCACGATCAGGTAAACGCCTCCGGGGGTCATGCGATCAATCTTTTTTTGCAGGCGGCCAATGTCGGCCTTTAAGTCCTTCAAATCAGCAATTTCCTGTCCGACGGGTTGTTCCTCTTTTTCTTCCTTCGCGAAAATTAGGTTGCTATTTTTTAACCACGGAACAGCCACTAACATCCACCAAGCAAATAACAGCATCGCCCCCGCAAGAATCAACCAAAAAGCAATTCTCCCTTTTCTCGTTTTTGCAGCAGGCAATCCCGGATCCTTTTTTATTGAGCCAGTTTCTTCTTCCATCATCCTTCTGTTAATTTCAGTAAATCTCACTTAACGGTTTAAGTGATCCAACAATAATAACCGGCGTTCCCACAGCCACTAACCGGAACAAGGCATCCATATTCTCATTGGTCAAGGCAATGCAGCCATCGGTCCAATCCACTCCTTTTCCTCCGTGACCATGAATCTCGATTAATCCGCCGATAGCCGCACCGGCCGGAAGGCTCCCGTTCTTTTTCCCGGCAGCAAAACGTCGCTTATCATTATCGTTCGGATAGTCTAACAACAAAGCCCGGTGAAATTTGGTACGGGCTCCTTCTTTCTTTTGGGTTACCCGGTAAATGCCTTCGGGTGTAGCTTTATCGCCTTTTCGCCGTTTATCCCCCATCCAGTTTATTCCAAGTTCGGCTTCAAATTGCCGGATCGCTTTGCCGTTTTGATAAACCACACACTGATGGGCCAGCTTATCCACCAAAATGACTTTTTTCCCCCCTTTTGACAAACGGATGGCCTCAGCGCCGTCTTTCTTCCACTGAGGATAATGGGCAAACCAGGCTTTCAGTAGCGATTCTGCCCGTTCATTCGAGCTTTTTATCAATTTTTCAGCCTGTTGGCAATGCGTTTTTGCCTCTTTGTAGCGGCCACTTTCATCAGCGATTTTGGCTTCCGCCAATTTCATCTTTCCCTTATTATGCTCATTGATCACACTCCGGGAGAGTGGCAATTTTTTGTAAACGCGTTCATAGTGCAACACCTGTTTCCCCAGTTCAGCAATGCTATTTTTCACCTGGCTGTTGGTGTTTTTCACCTGGTGTACAGAATGCGCCGCCGCATCAGCTGCCTTTTCAGAAGAAAGCATTGCAAATTGTTGCACCTGGCTAAAATCGCGGTTTAAGAAAAACCGTTCGTTTTGCCGGGACCAGTTTACCATGGCCGAATCGTATAGTTGGCGGGCTTCGTTATAAACCGAAGGGGCATACACTTCGGCTTGGGCCTTTTGGGCAGTGTTCAGCGCTTCACGGGCAAGCCTCAATTCATGCCGGGGAGGTTCCGGCGCCAGCAAGATGGCCACTCCACCGGCAGCAAGCAGAACTATCAACACCCCCAGAATCCACCAATACTGCTTTCTTCGTTTCTTACCCATATCCTAAGCACATGACAAAAAATCCCCGGAGAGGCAAACTCCGGGGAATCTTTTCTGGTTATAGCTTATGTTCGAACTTCTATTAACGTCTGCTTTTTGCGTATTTGGCAATCACCTCGTTCAACTCGGTATTGATGGCCACTGCTTTTTCTTTGGCAGCCTTCACTTTGTCCAACGCAGGAATCAGATTATCATTGGCAACCAAAGTAGCCACTTCGCCAACTGAAGTTTCGATCAGGCTGATGTCGCTTTTAATTGCTTCCAAAGCAGCAGCGCCTTCTTTCCCTTTCGGAGCTTTGGTAACCAAATCGTTGTTTTCCAACAGAATTGAACTTACTTCAGCTTGCAGCGCTTCAATTTCCAGCTTCACTTCAGCTTTGCGGGTTTCAGCCTTGGCCTGAGTTTCAACGGCCATTTGGTTAACCACCACCAATTGCTCTGTTACTTTGCTGAAATTTTTGAAAAGTTTTGCATTTTGTGCTTCAACATTTTCATTTACAGCATTCATCGAATCCTGAAGAGCTGCAAAATCCTCAGCAACATACACATCAGCACCTGCTGCTTTCGCAGCTTCAATAGCAGCGTTGGCTGCATCAATTTCGGCTTGCGGAGCTTTTCCGCAGCTACTGAACACGACAGCAATACATACAGCTGTCACAACAAGCATCAACTTTTTTTTCATCGTTAACTAGTAAAATTTGTTTTTTTATTTTTATTCCAATCGCATTGATTATTTTCGTTTCAGTAAGATCAAATGTGGTTGAAATCTTCATTTAGACGGAGCAATGTGACGAAGTAACGCGGGCAACAAAAAATTTTAGAAAAATTTCAATTTCAGCTAAGATTCAGTCTGTCAATAAACCGAAATGCATAAAGAAGAACGAAATAAGATCACTGACGAAGAACTCATCCGGCTGATCGTTCAGGAAAAAGAGACCGGACTGTATGAAGTGCTTTACCACCGGTACTTTCACAAGGTGATGGACAAATGCCACAGTTTTATCAAAGACCGGGGACAAGCAGAAGATTTTGCCAATGATATTTTATCGAAGGCTTACGAGAAGCTGCCCGGCTTTAAAGGAAACGCCTCATTCTCGTCCTGGCTTTACGCGATCACCTACAACTATTCGATTGATTATTTGAGACTGAAAAAGAAACTTCACTATCCAAACTGGAACAGCCAACACGAAATTCCTGACATTATTGATGAATCAGAAGCTGACCTGCAAGATTTGAGCTACGACAACCTGATGAAAATACTGGAAATGATCCACCCCGAAGAAAAAGCCCTGCTGTTGATGAAGTACCAGGACAACCTTCCGGGAAAAAAAATTGCCCAAACCCTCCGGATTAGTGAAGATGCGGTAAAGATGCGCCTCAAACGGGCCAGGACCCGTGTAATTTACCTGTACAAAGTTCAGTTCGAAAAAGATTTGTAATGAAGTTTTGTTACTATTTCGGAGTTGAACGTCCATATTGAAAACAATTTACGCAACAAACGGAAACAATGGATATAAAAAATTTCTTTCATAAAATACTGAGCGGCAATAAAGCCATAGTGGTGCCAACAACGATAAAAGAAGCCTTCTCGGGCCGGTTTAACAGTCCGCTAAATACAGAATGGGCCAAAGTTGGCGACCAATATGAGGCCGTTTTTTACAAAGACGAGCTGGAACACATTGCCCGGTACAATGTCGCCGGGGTATTACAAAGCCTGAAAGTAAACCTGCAGCTCGACACCGTCCCGCAACCCATTCGCGAAACAGCCCGACAGCATGGCGAACTGATGAATGCCATCACCATTCAACGTGCGAATGAAACGACCTACGAATTGATTGTACGCGATGATCAGCTAACCCGATTTACCCTGCTTTTAAATTCGAACGGGGAAGTAATTGAAAAAGAAAAGCTTTAAATCTGCACCTAAAAAATTACCGGCAAACTTAAAAAAATGCTTGCAGGGATTTCAAATAAAATACTATATTTGCACCCGCAAGCAAAATGGTGGTTATAGCTCAGTTGGTTAGAGCGTCGGATTGTGGTTCCGAAGGTCGCCGGTTCGAGCCCGGTTTTCCACCCTGAAAGGATGTCAGCAACGGCATCCTTTTTTTATGCCCAAATTTGGCTTCATGCCTAAAGACCTGTTCCTCCCCCATTCAAAACCGGATAAATTTTGCGAAGTTTGCAACACGATGTCAACCGATCTGTACGCCGATGTCATATTACCCCTGCCCCTTGGTGATCAGTTTACCTACCGGGTGCCGCCCGAATTTCAGGCCAGCATCAAAGTTGGCATCCGGGTGATTGTACAATTTGGGGCCCGCAAGTTTTTCTCAGCACTGGTTTACAGGCTGCACACCAACATGCCCGTCGGCTCGTTCGACATCAAAGATATTGACGCCGTTCTGGACCAGGAGCCCATTGTAACCCAAGCCCAACTGATTCTTTGGGAATGGCTGGTGGATTATTATTGCTGCACCCTGGGCGAAGTTTACAAAGCGGCGCTGCCATCGGCACTGAAATTGGAAAGCCAGACAAAAATCAGCTTTAATCCCCACTACGACATGCCGGTTGACCTCTCGGGAGAGGAAGAAGCGCTTTTACTGATGCTGCAAGGGCACGGACAGGCCAACATTCAGGACATCAACCGGTTTATAGGAAAGCGGTCGGCCTTTTCCACGCTAAAAATCCTGCTTGAAAAGAACGCCATCCTGGTAGAAGAAAAAGTAGAAGAAAACTACCGGCCCAAAACGGCGCCGTTTATCTTCCTGCATGCCAATGTCCTTACCGAATCCGCTATTGCCCAAACACTGGAAAGCTTGAAAAAAGCCAGGAAACAACTAACGTTGTTTGAGTTTTTCCTGTCGGAAACGCTTTATCATGCCGAGCCAAAAGCCAGCATGGAAAAGAAAGAACTGCTGGAACGAAGCCAATCGGGCGAAGGCATTTTGAGGGCGCTGATCGATAAAAACATCCTGCGCACCGAAGAGATTGAAATTGGCCGTCTGGATTTTTCGCACGATCAGGAACCGGTTATTTTCGATCTGAACGAGGCACAGGAAGTGGCACTGGAGCAAATCGGCCAACAACTGCGGGGCCTGAAACCGGTGTTGCTTCACGGCATCACCTCCAGCGGAAAAACCGAAATTTACATCAAACTGATTGAGGAACAACTGGCAAAGGGAAACCAGGTGTTGTACCTGGTTCCCGAGATTGGCCTGACCACGCAGCTGATCACCCGCATGAAACGTGCCTTTGGCGACAGGGCCGGCATATACCACTCCAAGTTCAACGACGCCGAACGCGTTGAAATTTGGTTCAACACACTGCACGACAAAGAGCAGTCGTTTCAACTGGTGCTGGGCGCACGCTCGGCCGTTTTCCTGCCCTTCCGCAAGCTGGGACTGATTATCGTGGATGAGGAGCACGAAAACAGCTACAAGCAGTTCGACCCGGCACCCCGTTACCATGCGCGGGATGTAGCCGTTGTGCTCGGTCAAATCCACCATGCCCCGGTAATTTTGGGCACAGCCACCCCTTCGTTCGAAAGTTATTTCAACGCAAAAACGGGGAAGTACGCGCTGGTTGAGCTTACCGAGCGCTATAAAAACATCAGCCTGCCCGAAATGGTGATTGCCGATGTGCGGGAGGCCACGCGCCGCAAACAAATGAAATCGCTGCTCACACCCGAGTTGTTCGAGCAAATCAACACGGCGCTGGCAAACGACGAGCAGGTAATCTTGTTTCAGAACCGGCGCGGCTTCGCCCCCTACCTGCAATGCGCCACCTGCGGCTGGATTCCCAAATGCCGCCATTGCGACGTAAGCCTGACCTACCACAAACACCGTGGGGCAATGATTTGCCACTACTGCGGACATACGGAATCCTTGTCCGGAAAATGCGGGGAGTGCCACTCGGAAGAAATACGTACCCGTGGGTTTGGAACCGAGAAAATTGAGGAAGAACTCAGCCTGTTGTTCCCCGAAGCAAAAGTAGCCCGCATGGATTTGGATACGACCCGGGCAAAAAAAGGCTACGAGCGATTGATCTATCAATTTGAAAATAAACAGATCGACATCCTGGTTGGAACGCAAATGGTAACCAAAGGACTTGATTTTGACAACGTCAGCGTGGTGGGCATTTTGAATGCAGACCAGTTGCTGAATTATCCTGATTTCCGTTCATATGAACGTTCGTTTCAACTGATCACGCAGGTTAGCGGTCGCGCCGGACGAAAAAACAAACAGGGACGGGTAGTCGTCCAAACCACGCAGCCGAAGCACCCGGTGTTGCACGAAGTGGTTGCCAACAACTTCACGCAACTGTTTAACCGGCAAATGGCCGAACGAAAACTGTTTAAATATCCGCCGTATTTCCGGCTGGTCAAGATCGTCATCAAACACAAAAACCAGGAACGCCTCAATCTGGCAGCCAGCCAGCTGGCAACCCTGCTGCGGAAAAATTTCGGCTTTAACATCCTTGGGCCCGAATACCCGGTCATCAGCCGCATCCAAAACTGGTTTCAGAAAGAAATCTGGGTGAAACTGGAACGCGACAGCAAGCTCGGCCAGTCGAAAAAACAAATCATGGGCGCTGTCAGCCAAATAAAATCAATGCCCAATCACGGGAACCTGATCATCCACGCGGATGTAGATCCCATGTAAGTTTAGGCTTTCGGCAAACTCCCCACGCTGATTGTTCCCGTTGAAAATTTACTATTTTTGCACCACGAAAACAGAAACAATGTACTGAATTGAGGAGGCAAACTAATACGAAAACAATCAATGCATTAGCCTGAATTCCAATATAAATTTTCAACATTGAAATCATTTTCTGCATAAAATATTAACTTTGGAACTCAGCAAAAATCAGGATTAAACATATGGGAAAAGTTATTGCACTCGCGAATCAAAAAGGAGGGGTCGGGAAAACAACCACAGCCATCAACCTGGCTGCCAGTTTGGCTGTTTTAGAAAAGAAGGTATTGATCATTGACGCTGATCCGCAGGCAAATGCCACTTCCGGAATCGGGTTTGATGTCAAAAACGTAAAAACGAGCATCTACGAATGTATTGTAGATGATCTCGACCCGCGGAAAATCATTCTCAACTCCGAAATCAACGGACTGGACCTGATCCCTTCGCACATCGATCTGGTTGGCGCCGAAATTGAAATGCTCAACCTGCCCAACCGCGAGAAAGTGCTTGGAACGGTCATCGAAAAAATACGAGATGATTATGATTTCATCCTGATTGACTGTTCGCCGTCGCTGGGGCTGATTACCGTCAACGCCCTCACGGCTGCCGACTCGATCATCATCCCCGTGCAGTGCGAATATTTTGCGCTCGAAGGGTTGGGAAAATTGCTGAACACAATTAAAATCATTCAGACCCGTTTAAACCCTGAACTGGAAATTGAAGGATTTTTGCTTACGATGTACGATTCACGCCTGAACCTGTCGAACCAGGTATTGGAAGAAGTAAGGACCCACTTTGGGGATATGGTGTTTGATACGCTGATCAGCCGCAACATCAAACTGAGCGAAGCGCCCAGCTATGGTTTGCCGGCCGTACTTTACGATGCCAGCTCCAAAGGGGCCAGCAGCTATATGGAACTAGCCCGCGAACTCCTTCAAAAGAACGATTTGACCATCCTAAAAAATTCAGAAAAAGTAATCGAATAATAAGACCAGGAACAATTATGGCTAAAAGGAATGCATTGGGCAGAGGTTTAGGAGCATTGATTGATGATGCAGCAAACCAGAACGAACATGGTTCGTCCATCAATGAAATTGCTGTTGAGAATATTGAGGCCAATCCCTTTCAACCACGAACAAATTTTGACGAAACAGCGCTGAGCGAGCTGGCTGCCTCCATCAAGGAACTCGGCATTATACAGCCTATTACATTGCGCAAAGTCCACGATGGGAAATACCAGATTATTGCTGGTGAACGGCGTTTCCGGGCGTCGAAGCTGGCCGGGCTGAAAACCGTTCCGGCCTACGTGCGCCTGGCCGAGGATGAAGGCATGCTCGAAATGGCACTGGTTGAAAACATCCAGCGCGAGGACCTGGACGCCATTGAAGTGGCCCTGTCGTACCAGCGACTGATTGAAGAATGCCAGCTGACCCAGGAAACCCTCAGCGAACGCGTTGGCAAAAAACGTTCGACCATTTCCAACTACCTGCGCCTGTTGAAACTGCCCACCCTCATTCAAAAAGGCATCATCGACAAAACGATTTCCATGGGCCATGCCCGTGCGCTGGTCAATGTCCCGAATACCGAAGACCAGTTATCGATTTACGAACTGATTCTCACGGACGACCTGTCGGTACGCAAAGTGGAAGAGTTGGTCCGCAACCTGGAAAACAAGCAGGAAGAACCCGACGAAAAAGCGCCGAAACCTGCTAAACCCAAATACCCGGCCGAGTTCGGCGAATTGAAAGAACACCTGGGCAAGTTTTTCAACACCAAAGTTGATTTTTCACTCAACGAAAAAGGAAAAGGCAAGATCGTTATCCCATTTGGATCAACCAAAGACCTGGAACGGATCATGGGCATTCTGGACAAACTCAATGGCTAAACGATTGCAAACAAACAGAAACTTGAAACCGTTACAAATAGGTGCATTGCTCCTCCTGTTGCTGACAACAGGATTTTGTGCTTCGGCCCAGGAACAGCAGGTTGCCGACAGTTTGGTCAGTTCGCTCGAAGAACCGGCACACTCCCCGCGCAAAGCAACCATCTACTCGGCAGTATTGCCCGGACTGGGACAGGTGTATAACAAAAAATACTGGAAGGTGCCGCTGATTTATGCCGGTTTCGCCGGTTTTATTTATGCCATCGACTGGAACAACGATTACTTTGTGCTTTACCGGCAAGCGTATGCCGACATTTTGGATGACGATCCCAACACCAATTCATTTTTGGACCTGGATATTGAAGGACACTGGGATTTTACCAATGCCAGCCAGGTGCAGCAATTTGCCACCCGGCTGAAACGGGCCAAAGATTACTCGCGCCGCAACCGCGACCTGGTAATCATTGCAACGGCTGCTTTTTATGCGATTAACATCATCGATGCAACGGTAGATGCGCATTTTTTTAATTTTGACATCAGTGATGATTTGACCATGAACTGGGCTCCCGGCCCCATGTTTTGCAGCGGTCAGCCACTGGCAGGAATTCATGTAAGTATTAGATTTTAAAGAAGGATTAGAATGAGAAAGATTCAACTAGCACTGGCAATAATCGCCCTGACAACCGGACAGGTACTTGCCGGAAAATTACCCAAAGATAGCGTCCCTAAAATTAAGCGAATCGAAGTAGTGGCACTGGACACCCTAAATGGCTACCAGTCGGTTTATGCCTCGCCGGATGAAAACCTGAACGACCTGTTTGGCGCTCAAATCGACAGCCTGGCCAATACATGGTATATCCAAAACACGTTCAACATCGACTTTGATGTGGACCCCGAACTGTCGGAGCTGGTTTCGCTTCCCGATTCCATTTACATCCAACGCTTGCAAAGCATCGAATCATACATTGATCTGTCGTACAACAAAACCGTAAAGAACTTTATCGAACTTTACACCCAGCGCAAACGCGACCTGACAGAGATGATGCTCGGGTTATCAGCTTATTACTTCCCGATGATGGAAGAAAAACTGGACAAGTACGATTTGCCGTTGGAATTGAAATACATGGCCATTATCGAATCGGCACTGAACCCGACCGCCCGCTCGCGTGCCAATGCCGTAGGATTGTGGCAGTTTATGTACGGTACGGGCAAAATGTACAAGCTGGAAATCGGTACTTTTGTTGACGAACGCCGCGACCCGGAAAAAGCCACCGAAGCCGCTGCGAAATACCTGAGCGATTTGTATAAAATTTATCAGAACTGGCACTTGGTGATCGCTGCTTACAATTGCGGCCCGGGGAATGTAAACAAGGCCATCCGCCGCTCGGGTGGTGCTCGCGATTATTGGTCAATCTACTACTATCTCCCGCGCGAAACCCGCGGTTACGTGCCGGCTTTCATCGCTGCAGCCTACGTGATGAACCACTTCGCACAACATAAAATACAACCCCGATTTCCTGATTTCCCGATTGTTACCGACACCATTCATGTACAGGACTACCTGCATTTCAAACAGGTTTCTGAAGTAATTGGAATTTCTACCGAAGAGTTGCAGGCGTTGAACCCACAATACCGGATGGACATTATCCCCGGAAAGCCGGGCAAGCGCTACGTGTTGCGCATTCCTGCCGAACGCGTGGGCGATTACATCGACAACGAAGAACAAATTTTTGCTTACAACCGGACGACTTATTTCCCAAACAACGAAATCCTGGTTCCCAAGGAACGCAGCTCCCACCACCCGTCTGACATACAGGGAAAAGATAAAATTTTATATACCGTAAAATCGGGCGACAACCTGGGATACATTTCGCAATGGTTCCGCGTCAGGGTGACCGATTTGCGCTATTGGAACAACATCTACAAGAACCTGATCCGTGTGGGGCAAAAACTGGCTGTTTATGTACCCCAAGGCCAGGCCGACCATTATGCCAATATCAACAGCATGTCGTTCAGCCAGAAACAGGAATTTGCCAAGCAGACACCGGTCACCAAAGCCGTCAGCGCCAGCGCCAATGTAAGTTACGATGGATCCGGCCTGGTACATTACACTGTTCGACGGGGTGATACGCTGTGGTCAATTGCACGTCAGTTCCCCGGGGTTTCCAACCAGGACATCATGCGGCTGAATAATATGAAAAATGGTAACATCCTGAAAGTAGGCCAGAAACTGAAAATACAGCCCAAAAGCTAGGCGCCGCCAGAGAAATCGCTTTTAGGAATTAAATGCCATTCTTTGTATTAGAAGATGTTAAACTGCTCTTTTTAGGTCGTCACCAGCCGTCCGGCCACTGCATACCGTGGCCTTACACGCCGGATAAAATCCGAAACGCCCTAAAACGGGAAAGCCACGTACGGTCACGACACGTCGTGACCTCGTGACCAACATGCCATAACCAAGAGGAAAGCCCACATTAGCTTATCCTGCGCCTACCGGAAATGCCTCAGGCATTGGAAGCTTTTGAGGCACATGTGTATGGAAAGGGTGAACTATATTTTAAAAGCGATTTCCCTGTAAGCGCCGCCTGTCATTTGCAGATGCCCGAATTTAGCCTTACTTTTAGAAGTGGCTAAACTAATTTTGCATGAAACCTGCCCGGGCATTCTTTTTCCTTTTCTCGGTTCTGTCCTTGTTCATCCTGCTTTCGTGGCTGATCAACGACTTGCGCAAGCCCGTTATCGTTCCGGCACATCCTGAAATTGCAGATCTTTCCCCGCCCCCGGCCCCGGCAATGTCAGACTCAAGCCAGACTGTCGTGCCAGCGCGCCAGGATTCAACCGTTGAGCAAAACGGGAAAAGCCCGCTTCCGGAGCATACGGATGGCTTTCTCTTTTCGGCAGATGATACCGTCCGCCTTCAGCCTTTCCGGAAGAAATTGAAAGACCTTCAACACGAACAGCAGCCGGTGCGGGTATTGTACTTCGGTGATTCGCAAATTGAAGGAGACCGCATCACCGCTACGTTACGCGACCAATTTCAAGGCCGCTTTGGAGGGGCAGGTCCCGGCTTAATAGCTGCCGACAAGTATTACCATACAGGGCACCAACTCATCATGAACCGGTCGGATAATTGGAAATTAGCCGATTTTATGGACCGCGAAGAACTCAATCCAAGCTTGCTGTTTCGACACGCCAGACTAACCGCAGGCGATGGCGAAGGCTGGTTTCGGATCAACCGCCTCAAATTTTCAAAATCCAAGCCGGATTTTTCGGTGCTGAAATTGTTTTTCCTGTCCACCGGGCTTTGTCACATCAACATCGAAGCAGACGGTGTACCGACCGACACGGTGATTTCCAACACCCCGAACCAGCTACAGTGCATACGGATTCCTTTTCAACAAACCCCCAACGATCTGCGAATCCGCTTTTCACCCAGCGACAGCCTGACGGTCACCTCACTGTCACTGGAAAGTCCGACCGGACTGCTTGTTGACAACATATCGCTCCGGGGGCTCTCCTACCCTACGTTCACCCGTTCGGACAGGCAAGCCCTGAAAAACATGCTGGACGAAATGAATCCCGGCTTGTTCATCCTGCATTTTGGCGTAAACCTGGTACCCTGGCCATCCGAAGATTATGCGCTCTTCCGACGAAGTTTCACCCGCCAAATCCGATTTCTAAAGGAGCATTGCCCTTCGGCCCCCATTCTCATCATCGGCGTATCGGATATGTCCCAACGGGTGGAAGGGGCTTTTGTTTCGTACCCCAACATTCAACAGATCAAACAACTTCAACACGAAATAGCTGCTGAAACCCATTGTGTTTTCTTTGATCTGGAAGCCTATATGGGAGGCCCGGGCAGTATGGTTGACTGGGTAACTGCCCAGCCCCCGCTTGCCCGCACAGACTACACCCACTTCACCGGCGAAGGCGCTAAAAAAATAGGACTGGAACTGGCCCGTCTTCTGCTGGAAGAACGAGAACAGGAACAGGAGCAACATACGACAACATGGAACAGCAGGTAAAAAATATACTGGAAAGCCTGCTGTATTACCAGCCGGATAAGCCGCTGTTTTACACCGGGCTCGCGTTCTGGCTGGCCTTCACGGCCTTCGTGGGGCTGTATGCTTTCATCTACCGAAAAAACCGGCTGCGGAACAGTTACCTACTGGCCATCAGCTGGTTTATCTACTACCGGATGAACGGCGCCTTTTTGCTGTTGCTCCTGTTTTCGTGCCTGGCCAACTACGGTTTTGCCCGGATTATAGGTCAAACACAAAGGAAGAAGCTTTGGCTCGTGCTTTCCGTTTCCTTCAACCTGCTTTTGCTGGGCTATTTCAAATATGCTTACTTCTTTACCGAAACGGCCAACCAGCTATTCAACACCGAATTGCAGGTCGTTAACTGGCTGGGGTGGTGCCTGAACCAGGTGGTAGCCGGTTTTGCCGATACGCACACCATCTTGCTGCCCATTGGCATCTCGTTTTACACCTTTCAGGCCATCAGCTACCTGGTGGATGTGTTTACCAAAAAGGTCGAGGCGGTGCGCAATCCACTCGATTTCAGTTTTTACCTCAGCTTCTTCCCGCAACTGGTGGCAGGCCCCATTGTCCGCGCGGCCTCCTTCATTCCCCAATTGTATCAACAGTACCGGCTCACAAAGGCTGAATTCGGCCATGCTGTTTACCTGATTACCAAAGGGATGTTCAAGAAGCTAGTGATTGCCGATTTTCTGGCCCTCAACTACATTGACCGGGTATTCGATGCGCCGCTCTCCTTCTCGGGGCTTGAAAACCTGCTGGCCGTGTATGCCTATTCGATCCAGATATATTGCGACTTTTCGGGATACACCGACATCGCCATTGGCCTGGCCCTGATGCTGGGGTTCAAAATCCCCGTCAACTTTAACGCACCCTACCAGGCCACCAGCCTGACCGACTTCTGGCACCGCTGGCACATCTCGCTGTCGCTCTGGCTGAAAGACTACCTCTACATTCCGCTGGGAGGCAACCGGCAAGGGATCGCAAATACCTACCTCAACCTAATGGTTACCATGATTCTGGGAGGACTGTGGCACGGCGCCAACCTGCGCTTCCTGATTTGGGGGGCCATCCACGGAGCAGGCTTGGTCGTTGAAAAAATCATCCGGAAACTTTTCCCGGCAGGAAGTAAAAATGCCCGCTGGAAAAAAGCCGTTGCCATTTTCCTGACCTTCCAACTGGTTAGTTTTGCCTGGATCTTCTTCCGGGCCAACAACCAGATGGGCATCGCCCAATTCTTCTACCAACTGAGCCACCATTTTACGCCACAGGTTTCAGCTGACGGCCTGCAAGCCTACGCGCCAACAATTGGTATTTTTCTGCTCGGGCTGATCCTAATCTGGTTTCCCTGGCAGTGGAAAGAGCAAATACGCGGGCGTTTTATCCGGTTGGCGCTCGCCTGGCAGATCATCGCTGTAGTAATCATATTACTCATCATCTCACAAGTCGCTCAATCCGCACTTCAGCCCTTTATTTACTTTCGTTTTTGAGCCACGAAGAAATATTTCACCGGAACATAAAATATCAGGTCAAAAGAGCATCAGCAATCCAACAATTTGCTAGATTTGGCGCGCTCAACCAAACTAATTTTGGTGATCACCCCCCTATGTACCGGAAAGTTCAACGCGTGCAAAAAGTTTTAAACGACGTTGTTTTGCACACTGAAAAGTTCAGCAAGTCAGGAGGCCTGTCGTGTCCGTCAGGCTGTCACTTGTGTTGTTTGAAGAAGGACATTTCGGCCACGCCGCTCGAATTTTTGCCGCTGGCCTATCACCTGTTCCGAAACGGGCAGGCCGAAGCGTTTTACGACCGCTTGGAGCAACTACCGAATGATAACCTGTGTTCCCTTTTTTCGGCCTTGGGACAAACAAACGGAGGATGCAGCCAGTACCGCTTCCGGGGACTAATTTGCCGCCTGTTTGGCTACTCGGCCAACCTCGACAAGCAAAGCCAAACCCGGCTGGTGACCTGCAAAACCATTAAAGAATCGGAAAGTTATCGTCAACTGAAACCGGCACAACTGACCAAAGCGCCCAAAGCCACCGATTATTACATGCGGCTGGCGGCTATAGATTTTTCGCTGGCCAACGAACATCGCCAAATCAACGAGGCGATCCGTCGCGCGCTGGAAATTGTCATGACCTACTACCAATACCGGGCCAGACGCCGCCGCGCCTGATCAAATAGAAATCCTTGGATCGCATAGTCCGGCTGTGAGTAACTCCCGTAAAACGGTTTCCGTCATCTCACTTTTAAACAGAAACCCGGCTCATCCGAATTCGCAGAAACATCATTCAACGCAGCTGAATCGGCAATCCGATCCAGCCAACCGACGACGTTGGCAGATACGGAAGAGCAGAGGTTTGCTTTATTTCGGAATTCACCTGGCGACTTCGAGTCACCTGGTGAATAAGAGTCCCTGTCCTTCTCTTGTTTGAGCAAAGCGGTAACAAGGAAGGTCGCTGTTGCCCTTTCAGGGCAGTACTCCACTTTTCATATCGACTTACACGGCGTTGCCGCGGGCTGTTGCTTGCAGGCCGTTGGCCTGACCAGCCCGCTGCTTTTCTGCTTCTCCGCACCAAAGGTGCAACAGCACTAAGGCAGGGCAACGCCCTGTTATTACAGCATGACGCGTTTACCAAAGCCTTGAAAGGGCAGGAGCATGAAAAGATAAAATATTATTCAGCTCATTAGGATTGTAAATCCATCATTAACAAGGAGAAAGCTCTTTGACAAAGCTTTGAATGGAGCGTTGGCTCGTGGGGCTTTGGCAATGTGCTTACAAAATGCGTAGGCTCTTAAATCGGTGGTAAACCCAACTCTTTCAAAAATTCATTGTGTTTATCTGTGTTCGTTTTTATACTCTCATTTATTGATTTCAATTTCTCGTTTATCGCTTTCAAATCAATTTTCTCTTCAACTTCTGCTGTACTTACATATCTTGAAATATTCAAATTATAATTATTCTTTTCAATTTCTTCCATCGAAACCTTACGGGCATAACGTCTTATTTTATCAGGACGATATTTATAGGTTTCAATGATTCTTTCAATATGTTTTTCATCCAGAGTATTTTGTCTCTTGTCCTTAACAAAATCTTCGCTTGCATTTATAAAAAGTACATCATCTTCCTTTTTACATTTTTTCAAAACCAAAATACAAACAGGGATTCCTGTTGAATAGAATAAATTTGCTGGCAAACCTATTATTGTATCAATATTATTGTCTTTTAATAGTTTAGTGCGGATTTTTTCTTCGGTACCGCCACGGAATAAAACACCATGAGGTAAAATAATAGCCATTGTGCCATCATTACTTAGAAAATGAAATCCATGTAATAGGAAAGCAAAATCGGCTGCTGATTTTGGAGCTAACCCAAAACTTTTAAAACGAAAATCTTCGACTAAAGTGTCATTAGGTTCCCAACGCAAACTAAACGGTGGATTAGCTACAATTGCATCAAATTCAATTTTCTTTGATGGGTTCATTTCGTTTAGCAAATTCCACTGATTAAGCAACGTGTCACCATGAAAAATCTCAAATTCGGTATCTTTCATCCCATGCAACAGCATGTTCATTCGGGCAAGGTTGTAAGTGGTAATATTCTTTTCCTGACCATAAATTTTACCAATGCTGCCGTTATTCTCTTTAATTCGTTTACGTACATTTAATAATAGAGAACCCGAACCACAGGCAAAATCTAAAATTTTATTTAGTTTCTTTTTAGGCCCGGTTGGGCTTGCGGGATTATGACTGTCTAAAGTTACTATTTCTGAAAGGATGGTGGAAACTTGCTGAGGGGTATAGAATTCACCTGCTTTTTTGCCTGAACCTGCTGCAAACTGACCAATCAAATATTCATAAGCATCGCCGAGAGAATCACTACTTGTGGGAAATTCGGATATACCTAAAGCAATGGTCTGAATAATGGAACAGAGTTTATCGTTTCTATCGGATTCGCTTTTGCCTAATTTCTCTGAATTTAAGTTTATTTCTGAAAATAAGCCCTGAAAAGAATCATCGAAGGAATAATCCTCAATGTAACGGAAACCCCTTTCTAAAGTTTTTAAAAGGTCTGGATTTTGAGTTCGTGCCAGTTCGGTTATATTACTCCACAAATGCTGTGGTTTAATAACGTAGTGAACCTTTTTGCGCATTTGTTTCTCAAATTCTTCTATATCGTCTTTGTTTTCATCATACCATGTTTGTAATGGTGGCGGCACAAATCCGTCAAGTTTTTTATGTTCCGGTTTGCTTTCAGGGTAATCTTTGCCTAATTCCTTTTTTGCAGATTCCTCGTAATTGAAGGATAAATATCTTAAAAACAGGAATGAAAGCATATAATCACGAAAATCATCTGCATTCATTGCACCACGAAGCTGGTCGGCTATTCTCCAAAGGGTTTTCCCCAATTGTTGATGGTCGTTTTTTATCATTCTCACTAAAATTTGAAATTATATTTAACCAACAGCTTGTCAAAAACTTCCTCGAAAGTTTTTATCTCAAAATCATTCATTTCACTAATTTGCGGGAAAAATACTTTTTTGTGAGACAATGAATTAAGCATCGTTATTGTTTCTTCGGGCTTATCAACTTTAATTTCTTCAAGTACAAACTTGATTTGGCTTTTCCCTAAAAATGATACAATGTTTTCTAATAGTTGACGCAAAAGGACGAAATGAAATGTGTACAGTTGTGTCTTTTTTGCTTCGTCCAAGACTTGAAAAAGATGCAAATGAAATAGAAACACCTCTTTTTTGAATTCATTCAACTCTAACTTACCATCGTGCCTTTTTAACATGAACGATTTGGAATTTTTCTTATATCTATCGCTTTTTTCACCATTATTCAAACGGTCAAAAAGTATAGAGAATAAACCAATATGATGAGTGGTAACAATAATTTTCTTTTTACTGCCAAAATTCTCCTCCGCTAATCGGAAAATAGTATCTGCGGTCAGAAAAATGTTGTTATCATCCAAACTTGATACAGGGTCATCAATAAAGAAATGTGCATTTTGCACATCAGCCCAACCCTCTACTTTAAATAATGCCAAGAAAAAACACCAGATAAAAATCCTTTCTTCTCCTCTTGAAATTTTAATAGTTTTATCTTCATCGCCAACAAGGAAAAAGGAGACTGACTCTATACCAATTTCAGGGTCAGTATGCTGATTAAATTTAAAGTCATAATAAGGATTATATTGCAACAATTCTTCTTTTACATTGTCCTCAGTAAGCAGACTGTAGAACTTATTAAGACTACTTGGTTTAATATCTAATTTTATGTTTTCATTGTCGTTTTCCTCATCATTATCCCAAACAAAAAGGTCTTCGCTAAAGGCATTGTAATAAACACCAGCGTGATTTCCTTTGTTTTCAGCTTTAGTAACGTCTTTATAGGCTACCGATAATCGTGTTTTTCCTGTAGCGTTAAATGCGTAGATAATAGTTATATACTCATTGACATCTTTTAACTGCTTTGCGACTTCTTTAATATTGCTCATTTTTTACTTTATTTTTTGGAAATAACCCTTGCATTAAACCTTTTTTATGTAATTCCAATTGTTCTACCTTATCAGATTGAGCAACAATTAAATCATCTATAGTTAAAATACACGAGGAAATTTTTTGCTCTTCAGCTTTTGAAGGAGGAACTTTTACAAAAAGCGTTTCAAAAAAATCTGTAACAGAAACATTTAATAAACCGTGATTACGGGCTCCCTCTTGTGCAATTCTTTCTATTTCCTCATTAAAAACCCCTGATTCAAAGAAATGCTCAAAATATTCATGGCTAAAACCTTGTTGACATTTAAAACATATATAAAGTGTCGATACCACACCTAGTTCATATTTATTTAATTTTTTTATTGCACCCATTGGATAATCTTTCGAATAACTTTTGTTATATGCAAATTCATCCTTCTTAATCAAGTAATAATTTGAAACATCTCTAGACGCAATATTTTTGCTAAAAAAGTCTTCTTGATTTACCAACCCTTTTTGTGCGGAAATTGTAAGAATATTTTTATTGTTTGCAACATTTTTACGAGTTACTCTTTGAAATGCTTTGTTAAAAGGTATTTCTTTCCAATCAGAAGAGTTCCTAAATTCATCAAATCGTAATTTTGGTGTTTTTTGACCTACTTGTGGAAAAAGATTTTGCATAAGACCTTTCTTATACTCCTTAAGAACTTGGAGTTTTTCTTTTTGAACATCCATAAGCTTATCTAAAGTATAAAGACAAAATGCTATTTTTTGCTGTTCTTTTAACTCCGGATATAAAACAGGAATCTCCATTAAAATAGAATCCGTTATGCTAATTCTATCATATCGAGCACCAGTATTTGCAACTTTTCTTATAGATTCATACCAATGATTTGACTTAAAATAGTATTCGTAAAATGAGTTTTCTTTCTCATTAAATCTAAAAACTGTATATAAAGGAGACATTGCTCCTGTAATATTTAAATTGTTTTTGGAAATAGGACCAACAGGTGCAACAACAGAAATTCGGGGATTGTAAACATAGTCACCTGGCTCAACCACATAATAATTTTCTAAATTGTTTTTATCAGCAATATCCTTATCAAAATATTCTCTTTGGTCAACTATTCCATCAATTGCAGAATTCGTAAAAACTTTTGTAATTAAACTGCCAGTGTTTTTTTTCACTATCCTTTCTGCCAGATTTTTAAGAGCTGTTTCAGACCAAGGCTTTGCATTCTTGAATTCGGGAAATCGCAATTCGGGTACTATTTTATTCTCTTTATTCATACGCTGCTAATCCAGATATTTCACGCCCTTGGGCTAATTTCCTTAATTCTTTCACCAAATCTTTCATCAAAGCGGCTTCTGCTTTACTACGTTGTTTCCATCCCAATTCCAATGGTTCCATAAGGTCGGTCAATTTTTCACCATCGAAAATCATTCGACTCATAATGTCTTCTACAAATGCCTTTAGGTCTGCTGTTTGCAAACCATGCTCATTAGCGATTTTTGCCAATTCTTTATCGTGTTTTTTTATTTTAAAAGCATCGTAACCTTTATGCAGTATTTCAACCTCGTGACCTATTGTCCAATCGAGACTATTTATATAATCAGTTAAATCCTCCTGTTCATCCATCAAGTTAGCATTTGCACAAAGCAAGCGAATAACCTGCTCTTTCGTCATTTTCTGTGTAGCAGGTTTCTGTTGGGTACTGTCGGCAATCAGATTCATTATATAGTCGTAATCAATAACAGCCGAAGCAAAAAGCACAAATTCAAAATCGAGCTGTTGAATATCAGGTGGAGCATTATCCCCTTCTATTTGCTGTATTTCCCTTAATTGTTTTGCTGTTTCGATATATGAACTTTTAAATTCAAGCAAGCTTTCTTTAGGCAGTATTGCTTCAATTTTTTCTTTTTGAACTTCGTCCAAATCGGTGTATTGGTCAAGTTGGGTTTTTAGACGTTGTACCTCTTTAAAACTTTTTACAAAAGCAATACGAGCCGCATCGCCTTTCAGGTTATAGACAGCTTGTGGTTCGTTCACTAAATTATTTTCAGTCATAAAGATACCAAGTGCTTCAACTGCTTTTTGGTATTTTTCAATTACAACAGGTGCCGGGTCAACTAACCAAACAGTAACAGCTTTATCAGCTTCTTTGCCAGAAAAAAGCGTAATCGCTTGATTTACGGCCTCCTGTTGCGAACGGAAATCTAAAATATTTCCGTAAGGCTTAGTATCATTCAACACACGGTTGGTACGTGAAAAGGCTTGAATCAATCCATGAAATTTGAGTTTTTTGTCAACATACAGCGTATTAAGGTACTTTGAATCGAACCCGGTAAGCAACATATCCACTACAATAGTAACGTCAATTTTATTTTTGTGTGGATAATCTTTATTGCTATATTTTTGGTCTTTAATACGGCTTTGTACATCCTGATAATATCCATCAAATTCATAAATAGTGTGATTCGTGCGATATTGCTTATTATAATCAGCTATAATTGATTTTAATGCCTCCTTTTTCTCTTCGGGGTTCTGTTTGTTATCCTCTTTTTCTTGTGTTAAGTCCTCTTGTATTTGTTGAATATCCTTGTTTCCTTCGGCTGGTGGTGAGAATACACAGGCGACATTTAGGGGAGTGTAGTCAGGATTTGCAATTTGCTTCTGTTGTTGTATTTCTTTGAAAAGCTGATAATACTTAATTGCATCGTTAATTGAAGCTGTTGCTAAAATGGCATTGAACCTTCGCTGATTAGTAGCTGCATCATGTTTTTCAATGATTGCTTCAACCACTGCTTGCTGTGCAATTTGTTCGCCTGGTTTTGGATTTTGATTGCCTTTGCCTTTAAAGTAATCAATGTGAAATTTTAAAACATTCCTATCCTCAATTGCATTTGTTATAGTATAAGGATGCAAAAGCTTTTCAAAAATAGAATCTGTCGTTTTGAAGGTTGCATATTCACCTTCCCTGATATTGTAGGTAGCATTTTCTTCAAATATTGGTGTACCTGTAAAACCGAATAACTGGGCATTCGGAAAGAAATCTTTGATTGCTTTGTGATTCTCTCCAAACTGCGAACGGTGGCATTCATCGAAAATAAAAACAACACGTTTTTTACTCAACGGTTCTAAACGCTCTTTATAGTTACGAGCATTGGTCCCATCCAATGCCAGTGCAAGTTTTTGTATAGTAGTAACAATTACCTTATCGGCATAGTCGGTAGAAAGTAATCGCCGTACCAATGTTTCGGTATTGGTATTTTCTTCCACACTGCCTTCCTGAAATTTATTGAACTCTTCACGAGTTTGTCGGTCAAGGTCTTTTCTGTCAACTACAAACAGGCATTTTTCAATATCTGGATTATCTTTAAGTAATGTAGATGCCTTGAATGAGGTCAATGTTTTGCCACTACCAGTGGTATGCCAGATATATCCATTCCCTCTGTTTTGATGAATACAATCAACAATAGACTTTACTGCATAAATTTGGTAAGGTCGCATCATGAGAATTCTCTGTTCACTTTCGACCAAAACCATATATTTGCTAATCATCTCACCAAGCGTACATTTGGGAAGAAATTTCTGAGCAAATGTTTCCAGATGAGTTATTTTATTATTGTTCTCATCTGCCAATTGATATATTGGTAAAAATTGTTCATCGGCGTTAAATGCAAAATGTTGATTCTTATTATTGGCGAAATAATAAGTGTTTGTTTTATTACTCACAATGAATAACTGCATGAAGCATAATAGAGAATTACTATATCCATTACCCGCTTCATTTTTATAATCAACAATCTGCTGCATGGCTTTTCGTGGCGAAATATCCAAATTCTTTAGCTCAATTTGCACCACAGGTAAGCCATTAATCAATAAAATTACATCATATCGTTGATGGCTATTTTCAGTATTGATTCGCAATTGTCTAATAACCTCATAGTCATTTTTACACCAGTCTTTGATATTTACCAAAGTGTAATGCAACGGCGAACCATCTTCCCTTTGAAAGTAATGTCTTTCACGCAGCAGTTTTGATGCAGTAAAAACATCAGGATTGATGATTTCATCACGTAGTCGTAGAAACTCACTTTCAGTCAGATGAACACGGTTGAGGGATTCAAATTTAGATTTGAAGTTTTGCTCAAGTGTTTTCCTATCAACTATGTCTGGTCGATAGTTATACTTAAGTTCCTCTGTGAGTTGAGTAACTAAATTTATTTCTATTTGATTTTCTTTTGTCATTAATCTTCTTTCAATAAATCTTTAGGATTCACATCTAATATTTTTGCTATCTCATAAAGTACTTCAAGTCTTGGTTGTTGTCTGTTTTGCACATAAGAGTTCACCATATTATAACTCTTGCCCAACTTCTCAGCTAACCAAGTCTGCTTGATGCCTTTTTCTTCAAGCACTTCTTTAATTCGATTCATTTCTATCAAATTATTTTCAGCTAAAATATATATTTATCTCAAAAATCAAGATAAAATTATCAAGTTGTTCGTTGTGGGTAAGCAAAATTGCACTCTTTGGCAAAGCTTTGTTCTCAGCGTTGGCTCGTGGGGCTTTGTCAATGTGTGCAATGTGGGTGGGATTTCCTTCTTATCTAATCGAGAACCTGTTCTTATTCCCACGTCACCGCTCTGCTAAGACGAGAAGGTGGTCGCTTCCAATCCGTCGTCTGACAGACTGTCTTTCGTCTATCTTTAGGCCATCTTTCACACGGTAAAGTAGCGGTCGTTGGAATAAGCCGAGCCATCAGCGCGCTGAAAATACAGGTAGAGGTGGAGTTGCCTGTCGCCCCAGTCGGTGGGTAAATCGAGGCTTGCAACACCGTCGGCACGTGAAGCTCCCGTGTTTAACGGAGATTTGTACCCCGGATTGTAGGCAAAAACCATTAGCTTATCGCTGGCCATTTCAGCCTGGCTAAGCCGATTGGTACTCCAGCGGAACTGTACCTGTGCCGGATTCTCCGGGTTTCGTTCCACGGTCAGGTTTTGGGGAAGCGGCACCGGCCCGGTTGAGAAATGCAGCAGGCTGTAATCGCTCACTTTTCCGGTTTGATCAAAAGCAGGCATATTGGCCTGTACAAACAGGTTAAAACCCGTGTGCCTCACCGTGGCTGACAAGTTCCAGATGGGCACCACTACCGTTTCCTTGTACCACCGGTAATGCCAGGTTACCGCCCGAAACCGGACCCGCTGACTTTGCTGTTTACTACTCCAGCTATCCTTTTTCCGGGGTGATGGAGCCATCCGGACAATCATCTCGTCGCCATAGCGAACAAATACGAGCGTATCACCCAGCTTGCCGCTAAGTTGAAGCCCTCCCAGTGTTTTTGCCTTTGCCATACTGTTCCTTTACAGATCGGTTACTAATCCTTTGCAATAATTACTACTAAATTTCATCATTTATACAGTATTTCTCCTTTAAAAGTTATAATAAGCTAGGAGAAATGTAGGAGAAAATCAGGAAAAATAGCAATGGATCTGTATAGGATCCCTGTATCATCTCCGTTAGCAGATGCTTGCACAACGTTTTGGAGGATGCCGGAGGCATCAAATGTTTATAGGAAAAAGGGGGCTGGCTTCCGGTTCGACCCCCGCGGGGTCGCATGTCTTCTATCGATGGATTTGCTATAAACATGTAATCCCTGCCGGGATTATACGGACGTAAACGTTGTTGCCTTTTCCTCTCCCTTGTTTGAGCGAAGCGGGAACAAAGAAGAGTTGGAGGATGCCGGAGGCATCAAATGTTTATAGCAAGAAGGGTCCAGCTTTCGGTTCGACCCCTGCGGGGTCGCATGTCCTTCATCAATGGATTTGCTATAAACATGCAATCCCTGCCGGGATTATACGAACGTAAACGTTGTTGCTTAGTACTGGTCTGATTCTATTATTTGGAATTTTTTCTATCCCTCGTCACCGCTTCGCTAAGAGGCGGGAGAGATCCGCTGGCGCGATTTTGTAACGCGGGTCCGCAGGCGGGGCGGTCATGCTGAACTTGTTTCAGCATCTATGGCCATTTGCCGCTTCTGCAATTCCCGA
>NZ_JAPAAF010000169.1 GCF_025907915.1 Gaoshiqia sediminis | reverse complement strand
CGGTCATGCTGAACTCGTTTCAGCATCTATGGCCATTTGCCGCTTCTGCAATTCGCGACAGAGATCCCGAAATAAATTCGGGAGGACGCTTTCAGAATTGGAGGATGCCGGAGGCATCAAATGTTTATAGGAAAAAGGGGACAGGCTCCCGGTTCGACCCCCGCGGGGTCGCATGTCTTCTACCAATGGATTTGCTGGCGCGCTTCTGTAATACGGGCCAGCAGTGGGGTCGGTCATGCTGAACTCGTTTCAGCATCTATGGCCATTTGCCGCTTCTGCAATTCGCGACAGAGATCCCGAA
>NZ_JAPAAF010000168.1 GCF_025907915.1 Gaoshiqia sediminis | reverse complement strand
TTTTTCATAACTAAAAATTTAAGGATGAGAATAGAAGTTACGCAGTTTTTTGCACCATGTCAAGCTGCCCCGCATCGCGGGGTTTAGTTCAACGTGAAATTGTATGTTTAGCTGTGGTTTTCGTGAGGATTTCCAGTCCGCATACACACCAAATTGAGGCGAGTAGGCGAGCTGAAATAACCACTGCACCCACAGTTAAATATACAAAATGTGTGCGCCCTGCATAAGCAGCGCGCACACTTGTTGTAAGCTGTTGAAAAAGTTTAAAAATACAAATAAACTTTACATAGTAGCCAAACAACA
>NZ_JAPAAF010000167.1 GCF_025907915.1 Gaoshiqia sediminis | reverse complement strand
TCTTGTTCATTGGAACTGCACCCAATGGTCTTCAAAACCTTGTATCTTCCCCGGTTCTTATCAATAATTTGAACCGATATACTGCCGGATGAATTAACCTTCTTTCGAACAAACATGCTCAAAATTACGGATGGGACACCCATTTTCAAAATCCAGCTCAGTAAAATCAAGCCTTACAGAAGCGTTTTTTGAAAAGTGCGGAAAACAGGTGGCAGCCACTCCTGAACGTGATGAAATCCTGCTGTTTGTAAAAGATTCGAAACGAGGAATTATTCGCGGGTATTTCCCCGATTAATTGGCTCTA
>NZ_JAPAAF010000166.1 GCF_025907915.1 Gaoshiqia sediminis | reverse complement strand
CATTCATCATTCATCCTTCCAAATGTCTGTGTCCTAATTTCCTTCCTCATTGCAGATTGCTTCATTCCGCTGCGCTTCATTCGCAATGACGCCTGTTTGAAGCGCCCCATTCATCATTCGACATTCATCATTCATCCTTCCAAAGGTCCGCGTCATCTGCGTCCCATTCTTCGGTGCAACGCGCCCCATTCATCATTCGACATTCATCCTTCATCCTTCCAAATGTCTGTGTCCTAATTTCCTTCCTCATTGCAGATTGCTTCATTCCGCTGCGCTTCATTCGCAATGACGCCTGCTTGAAGCA
>NZ_JAPAAF010000165.1 GCF_025907915.1 Gaoshiqia sediminis | reverse complement strand
GTTGTTTGGCTACTATGTAAAGTTTATTTGTATTTTTAAACTTTTTCAACAGCTTACAACAAGTGTGCGCGCTGCTTATGCAGGGCGCACACACGCGGTCATAAAACATTGGGAGTTAAGTGTTTATTTGAACCTCAGTTCTCGCATCAAAGTTTATTGTCTTTTGATAGTGAAGTAGCTCCGAATTTCCCAACGTTTCATACCGCCATCCGTTGAACTAAACCCCGCGATGCGGGGCAGCTTGACATGGTGCAAAAAACTGCGTAACTTCTATTCTCATCCTTAAATTTTTAGTTATGAAAAA
>NZ_JAPAAF010000164.1 GCF_025907915.1 Gaoshiqia sediminis | reverse complement strand
AACGGCAATGTTTATAGCTGCGACTTTTTTGTGGAACCGAAATGGAAGCTGGGCAATGTGATGCACGACCGGCTGATTAATATGCTGAACTCGAAAAAACAGTCGGTTTTCGGACAGGCCAAAGCGGCGTTGCCGCGCGAGTGCCGCCAATGCAGCTGGCTCACCAAATGTTACGGTGGCTGTACCAAAGACCGGATCAAAGATCCGCAGGACCACCGGAAACCCCGTTTCTGCACGTCGTATAAAATGTTCTTTAAACACGCCGACCCGGTTTTGTCGGATATGGCCGTGCAATGGCAGCAACA
>NZ_JAPAAF010000163.1 GCF_025907915.1 Gaoshiqia sediminis | reverse complement strand
CTTCCGGTAGGGAATGGCCGGTTGGGAGCGATGATTTATGGCGATCCGGTTAACGAAAAAATCCAGCTGAACGAAGAAACCTTCTGGTCGGGTGGACCGTCGCGCAACGATAATCCGAAAGCGCTGGAGGCTTTGCCCGAAATCCGGCAGCTCATTTTTGAAGGTAAATACCAGGAAGGCGAAAAAATGGTCAACCAACATATGATGACCGAACGTAATGGGTCGATGTACCAGGTGGTTGGAACCCTGGAGCTCAATTTCGACGGGCATCAGAATTATACCAATTACTACCGCGAGCTCGATCTGGAGCA
>NZ_JAPAAF010000162.1 GCF_025907915.1 Gaoshiqia sediminis | reverse complement strand
TGTTGGTCTGGGTGGCTATGCCATCGGGTACGATATTTTTGAAGGCAATATTTACGAAGGGCACACACTGATCCCGTTCATTGAAAAGATTAGTGCGAAGTTTAAATTGAACAAACCTGTTGTTGTTGCTGATGCCGGTCTTTTGTCAAACACAAACATAAAAGCATTGGAACAGCAGGGATATGAGTACATTATTGGTGCCAGGTTGAAAAATGAACCGGACAAGGTGAAAAAACAGATTCTGGAAACACCGTTCTCAGATGGACAGATCTTCAGGATTAACAAGTCAGGCCGAACCCGGCTGATTGTTA
>NZ_JAPAAF010000161.1 GCF_025907915.1 Gaoshiqia sediminis | reverse complement strand
CGTCGTTGCAGTTCAGCCTGTGCCAGCAGGTCCAGCTGACGGTCGATTTCTTCGACGCGCTGTTTTGGGTAGGCTTCGTTCGGTTTCAGCCCGAGTGCAGTTTGGTAGGATGTTTTAGCCGGTTGCCATTCCTGCTGATTGAACTGCTGATCAGCCTGGGCGATAGTCTGCCGGTAGCTGGCTTCGAGCTGTGCCCGTGCCAGGGAGTCGGCTTGTGCTTGTTGACGTCGTTGCAGTTCAGCCTGTGCCAGCAGGTCCAGCTGACGGTCGATTTCTTCGACGCGCTGTTTTGGGTAGGCTTCGTTCGGTTT
>NZ_JAPAAF010000160.1 GCF_025907915.1 Gaoshiqia sediminis | reverse complement strand
AGGATTGAAACTATTCTGAAATTTCCAACATGAATGGTGGATTTTCGCTTCCAGAGCATCATCCACCGAAACAAGGATTGAAACTTTCAGAGAAACACAGAATCCATCGCGGTTTTTTTTAGCTTACAGAGCAACAAGGATTCCTTCTTTATTTCTGCGTGTAACACCCAAAAAACACAATTGAGCATAATTTAATCGCGGAATGTGGCATTGCCTCGATATGCACATAATAAAAATCAGCTTAAAAGTGTTCAATCAATTAACATATAACAATGAATCCAGTTGGGTTAGCTCCTTTTCCGTAATTCCTT
>NZ_JAPAAF010000015.1 GCF_025907915.1 Gaoshiqia sediminis | reverse complement strand
CCGCACCCCAATTTACAAAACATATTCAAAATATTTCTTAAAAGCCGAAAAATTGAAAAGTGGAGCCGTAAAGATATCTTCATGCCTTGGGGAAATGAGAGGAAGGGCAATGAAGATTTCTTCATAGCCGGAAAAACTGAAAAGGGAGGCCATTAAGATATCTTCAAGCGCCCAAAAAGAGGAAAGGGAGGCCGTGAAGATTTCTTTACGCCTCCACCAACCGAAAGGTGATGGTTTGAAGATTTAATGAAAGCCGGAAAATTAAAAAAGGGAGCCATGATCATTTAATTACGGGCGAAAAAATGAAAAAGGAAGGTTTCATCATTTAATGAAGCTCCCGCTCGGGGAAAAGTAATGGTGTGGCACGCCGCCATTGCTTGCCCAACCGAAAAGTGGAGCCGTGGCATGCCGCCATTGCTTGCCCAACTGATAAGTGGAGCCGTGGCACGCCGCCATTGCTTGCCCAACCAATAAGTGGAGGCGTGGCACGCCGCCACGACCCCACCCGTCCGGAATATTCGCCGGGCCGGGAAAAACCGCCCTCCCCTCAGCCGCGGTCAGCCGATATTTTGTATCTTTCGCTGCCGGATATCAGTCATTTAAGTACCCGCGACAGTTTACGGGGTTGTCCCGGGCCTTGAATGTTCTGAGCCAAACGTGATCAAGAAACTATAAAACAGGTCCGAGACCTAAAAAATCATCACGATGAAACGACTTTTTTCTTACTTCATGAAAGGGCTGGTACTGGTAGCGCCCATCGCCATTACGGGCTACATCATTTTCCTCACCTTCGATTTCATTGACGGGCTGTTGCGCGATGTGCTAAAAACCTGGCTCGACCGCATTGTTCCCGGGCTCGGTCTGCTCATCATTTTCCTGCTGCTCACCCTGCTCGGCCTGATTGGCGAATACGTGGTGACCAACCCCTTCAAAAAGATCGGCGAACGCCTGCTGCGGCGCGCCCCGCTGATCAAGGTGATCTACAGTTCGCTGGTCGATCTGTTTTCAGCCTTTGCCGGGAAAGAGAAAAAATTCAGCAAGCCGGTGATGGTTTGTATCAACCAGGAAAACAAGCTTTGGAAGATCGGGTTTATCACTCAAAACAGCCTCGACGAACTGGGCATGCCGGGCATGGTGGCGGTTTATTTTCCGCACTCGTACAACTTCTCGGGCGAGTTGTTCATGATTGAAACTTCGTCGGTGCACACGCTCGACATGCCACCTGCCGAGGCGATGAAGTTTGTGGTGTCGGGCGGGGTTACGCGGGTTAACTAGCCGAAAGGAAAAAATAAAACCCCCGATCATCCCCCGAAAAATCACCAGGCAAAACAACTCCCCACGTGTACCCTGAAATTTATCCTGCCCAATCGGCATTTCACCGAAAATTGACACCCGGCTACCATCATTTTACTTAATTTTGATGCTGGCCGGAGAAATTGCGTAATTCTCCGGTGTGATTTGCAACTAACAGGTATAAACCCAAAATCTGATTTATGGAACTTTTTCGAGCAACGGAAGTGGTAAAAGACTATGCCGGGCACCGGGCACTGAACAAGGTGAGCATTTCGGTGGCAGAGCAGTCGGTGTTCGGGCTGCTGGGCCCCAACGGCGCCGGCAAAACCACGCTGATCCGCATCATCAACCAAATTACCGCACCCGACGAAGGCGAGCTGTTCTTTCAGGGGCGAAAACTCAAATCGACCGACATCCAGTACATCGGCTACCTGCCCGAGGAACGCGGCCTGTACAAAAAAATGAAGGTGGGCGAACAGGCCCTGTACCTGGCCCAGCTGAAAGGCATGTCGCGGCATGATGCGCTGCGGAACCTGAAAAAATGGTTCGAAAAATTCGAAATCCAGCCGTGGTGGAACAAGAAAGTGGAAGAGCTTTCAAAAGGCATGCAGCAAAAAGTGCAGTTTGTGACCACCGTGATCCACGAACCCAAACTGCTGATCTTTGATGAACCGTTCAGCGGTTTCGACCCCATCAACGCCAACCTGATGAAAAATGAAATCCTCCAGCTGAAGGCCAAGGGCGCCACCATCATTTTCTCCACCCACAACATGGCTTCGGTGGAGGAGATCTGCGACCACATTGCTCTGCTCCATCAATCCCAAAAGATTTTAGACGGGAACATTTTCGACATCAAAGACCGCTACAAACGGGGCATCTTCGAGATTGAAACACCCGACACGGAAGCGGTATCGTTGTTTTCGCAGAATGGTTTTTCGCTGATCGAACACGACCTTCACGGCAACCGTCAGCGCATTAAGTTTCAGAAAGCCACCGACCAAAGCAACAACGAGCTGTTGCAAAAGCTGATGGGCAAACTCGAAATCAGCGCCTTTCGCGAAGTCATCCCCAGCATGAACGAAGTCTTTATTCAAGTTGTACAACAAGCCAACCAAAAAAACTAAGCCATGAACAAAGCACTATTGATACTGAAAAGGGAATACCTGACCCGTGTACGCAAAAAATCATTCGTCATTTTAACCCTGCTGGTACCGTTCCTGTTTGCCGGCATGACCATTTTGCCCGCCTGGCTGGCTATGCAGGACGATAAAGAAGAACGCACCATTGCCGTGTACGATGGCACGGGCATCTTTCTGGGCCGCCTGGAAAGTACCGACTACACGAAATTTCATTTCATCCCGCAGGATGAATACGCCAAGATAAAAGAAGACATCAGGAACAGCCCGTTTTATGCCGTCCTGTTCATTCCTCCCAATGTGTTGACAGCCAACCGCGCCCAGTTGTTTTCGGACAAGCAGGTGACCATCGACGTCAAAAGCATGGTGGCCGGCAAACTGGGAACCATTCTTGAAAATGACAAAAAGAAACAGGTGATTGACCAGTCGGGCCTTCCCGACCTGGAAGAAAAACTGGCGGCCACCAAAACCCACATCAACCTCGAAACCATCAAGATTGACCAACAGGGCAGCGCCGTAAAAAGCTCCACCGAATTAGCCATGGCCGTGGGTTACGCTGCCGGGTTCATCATTTACATGTTCGTATTTATCTACGGTACGATGGTGATGCGCGGGGTGATGGAAGAAAAAACCAGCCGTATTGTGGAAGTGATTATTTCGTCGGTGAAACCCACCCAACTGATGTTCGGAAAAATTGTCGGCATTGGCCTGGTTGGCCTCACGCAGCTTTTATTTTGGGTGATTATTGGCGGGGCTATTGTTGCCGGGGTGCAGTCGTTTGTTGGCGGGGGCGAAGTGACCACCCTGGAACAATCGCAAAACCTGATGAGCACATCGGGCGTGGCCATAGAAGCCGCCACCGCCGAACAGCAAAATATGGCCCTCGAAATCATCGACATGATTGGCAACCTGAACCTGCCGCTTATCTTTGGCAGCTTCCTGTTCTACTTTCTGGGCGGGTTCCTGCTGTATTCTTCACTTTTAGGGGCAGTTGGTTCGGCAGTCGATCACGACGAAGACGCCCAGCAGCTGATGCTGCCGGTGACCTTGCCACTGATCTTTTCCATCATCATCCTTTTCCCCGTAGTGAAAAACCCCGAAGGAGCGCTGGCCTTTTGGGCCTCGCTCATCCCCTTTACCTCGCCCGTGATCATGATGGTGCGCGTTCCCTTTGGCGTTCCGGTTTGGGAACTGCTGCTTTCCATGGGCATTTTACTGGCATCCATCTGGGGAATTATCTGGGTGGCAGGAAAAATTTACCGCACCGGGATTTTGATGTACGGAAAGAAAGTCAATTTTAAAGAAATCGTTAAATGGCTCTTTTACCACAATTAATTCGGACAATATTGTATTTAAATCAGATTTTTTATTTATAATTGTTCCAGATAACAAAAAACATGTATTACACCTTCTCAAATATGCCCATGTGCTGTTGTATGAATATACAATACGGGGAAGGTATGTTTTGATGAAATATCGATTTTAGACAGACATAGTTATGCAGGCCTTCCCATTGTGGAAGGCTTTTTTTTTGAAATATTTTTAACCCTATAAAAACAAAGAGTATGAGATTTAACAACATTCTGGAAACCATTGGAAATTCGCCCCTTATCCGGGTAAACCGTCTGTTTCCCGCGGATTATGAAGTGTACGTAAAGCTGGAGAAAACCAACCCGGGCGGCAGCATCAAAGACCGCATTGCACTGTCGATGGTAGAAGATGCCGAACAAAAAGGCTTGCTGCAACCAGGCGCTCTGCTGATTGAACCCACTTCGGGCAACACGGGTATCGGGTTGGCACTGGTGGCCGCGGTGAAAGGTTACAAGCTGATCCTGGTAATGCCCGAATCGATGTCGGTTGAACGCCGCCGCATCCTGACGGCCTATGGCGCCGAGCTGGTGCTCACCCCAAAAGAAAAAGGGATGAAGGGCGCCATCGCCAAAGCGGAAGAGTTGGCAGCCGAAAACCCGAACTCGTGGATCCCTTCTCAATTCGATAACGTGGCAAACATTGACGCTCACCGGAACAACACGGCACAGGAAATCCTGAAAGATTTTCCCGAAGGTTTCGACTACCTAATTACCGGCGTAGGCACCGGGGGACACATCTCGGGGGTGAGCGAAGTGCTGAAACAGCATTTCCCGAATCTGAAAACCTTTGCCGTGGAGCCCGAACTGTCGCCGGTAATCAGCGGCGGACAACCGGGGCCGCACCCCATTCAGGGAATTGGCGCGGGCTTCATCCCCAACAACCTGCTCACCGATCAGCTCGATGGCACCATCCAGGTTTCCAGAGAAGAAGCATTTGAATACGCCAAACGGGCAGCAAAAGAAGAAGGTTTGTTTGTGGGCATTTCATCGGGCGCATCGTTGGCGGCTGTAGCCAAAAAAATTGCTGAACTGCCCAAAGGCTCGAAAATCCTCACGTTCAGCTACGATACCGGCGAACGTTATTTGTCGATCGAAGGGCTTTTCTAACAAACTTCCCGCCCAGCCATAACCAAGCGGGTGAATAAAAAAGTTGTTGATCAGGTCATCCTGAACTTGTTTCAGGATCTGTATCAAACGGACAGAAACCAGATAGAGATGCTGAAACAAGTTCAGCATGACGCTTTCTGATGCGTTTTTATTCACCCGCTTTTTCTTGTTTCATTCTCCATTCCACACCCCCGCAACCGCAGTACCGCAGGATTTGCACTTCCCGCCCACCAGATCGTTTTGCAGGATGCTGTAGCCACGGCGCTCCACAACCACCCGCCCACATTTCGGACAAACGGTATTTTCAGCGCCCAAGCCCGGAACATTGCCCACATACACATGTTTCAGACCTTCCTGAAGTGCAATATCACGGGCACTTTTCAGAATATTCACCGGGGTTGGCGGCAACTGGGTAAGTTTGTACATAGGGTGAAAACGGCTGAAATGAAGCGGCGTTTGCTCAAAGCCATTGTCCAGCAGCCAGCCGCACATCTTTTTGATCATCTCCAGATCGTCCGTCCACGAGGGAACAACCAGGTTGGTAATCTCCAGCCACACGCCTTCGTTCTTCAGGGTGATCAGCGTATCCAAAATGGGTTGCAGTGTCCCGGCATTCAGTTTCAGGTAAATATCATTGCTGAACGATTTCAGGTCAATATTGGCCGCATCAATCACCCGGCAAAGCTTCAGCAAAGGTTCCTGATTGATATAACCGGCGCTCACCAGTACATTTTTCAGTCCGGCCTGCCTGGCCAAAATTGCCGAATCGTACATGTATTCGTAAAAAGTAACCGGCTCGGAATAAGTATAAGCCACCGATTCGCAGTGATTTGCCAAACAACTTTCCACCACCTTGTCGGGTGGCAAATCTACATTCTCGGTTTCATCCGGACTTTTTTGCGAGATCGTCCAGTTTTGGCAGTTCAAACATGCCAGGTTACATCCGGCCGTGGCAATCGAGAAGGCTTTGCTCCCCGGCAAGAAGTGCAGCAAGGGCTTTTTCTCGATCGGGTCCACATGAACGGCGCAGGGATTTCCGTACGCAATCGAATACAGTTTTCCACCCCGGTTGATGCGGTTTCGGCAGTCGCCGGCCTCGCCTTCCTTCACCGTGCACTCGTTCGGGCAAATCAGGCAACGGGCGCCTTTAGGCGTGGTCGTGTAAAACATGGCCTCCTTCACCCAGGCTTCTTTAATGACCGGAACAAAAGCGCCGGAAGCAAAGGAGGCAACCGGATTCTGAAAACAGGCCAGTCCTCCCGTTCCCCAAAAAGCTGTCTTCAAAAACTGCCGTTTGTCCATCATCCAATCCTCTTGTTTAACGGTTTATTTTACGGGAAGGGCAGTTCAAAAGATTCTATGGTTCCGAACGGAAAGAGCCATGACTCCGCTGAAAATATTCAAGCCGGCGACGATCAGACAGGTATAAACCAAGCCTAAAAAAGGCAACATCACCAAGGCTGTCAGGAAGGCCCCAAAAGCAGAACCGGCAAGGTCGGTGCTGTAGTTCAGCCCCGAGGTAACGCTGTAGTGCGGCGATTGCAAGCCCGAGGCCAGGAAAAATTCGTAGCCAATGCCAAATGCCAGGACAAACACCAGCACGAAAAACAGCAACTGCGCCGGGACGCCCCAGCCCGAAATCCGGTCGATCAGCAAAATAAGCAGCGGCAGCAACACCGAAAAGACGGCCAGCAAAAACTGAACAACCGCAAAAACACGGATAGCGGACATCTTTCCGGGTTTGCGGCCCATAGAACTGCCCAGCGCCAACCCGCCCATAAAAAAAGTAAAGAAAAAAGCCGTGGCCAGGTAAATACTGCCGAAGAAAACCTGATAGGCAAGCATGAGCGTTATTTCGAGTGAAGCGGACGAAAAACCGCCGGTGTAAAGGCCCATGGAAACCGGGTTAAGCCGGGCAAACAACACGAAGAACAAAATCAAGGGTACCAGCACCAATAAATTATAGCTGACCTGAAACCGACTCAGCCAATGATCGGTTTGTTTCAGGAACATGTAGGGGTAAAAGTCGCGGTTGACTTTTCCAACCTGATGGAACTGCCCCATCAACAGTTGCCCCCGTTGCGCCAGCAGTCCATCATCCAGATAATAGGCATTCACATATTCATTGCCGATGCCCTTTTGGTCAACCAGTTCGGTAATGGCTGGCGAAAGTGGCCCTGCCGAAGCCAGGAAATAGTTTTTTTCGCCGGGCAGCAACAGCCGGTTTTCGAAATGAAGTCCCAGGGTTTTCCAGAGCGACGCGTTCAGCAGAAGAGCATTCTCGCCTGCATAGTTCACCGTGGAAGGCAGGCTGGTACAAACCACGCCGCCAGGTGTGACATGTTGTGCAACCATCCTGAAAAATTCATCGGTATAAAACCGGTTGAAACCCAAGGTTGTTGGCGGCGGCAGATTGATCAGCACCACATCATAAACCAGCTTTGTCTTTCGCAGAAATACCCGGATATCAGAACGGACAAATTCCACCGGCTCCGAAGGACTGGCATAATCCACCAGATTTTTCCAGTACCTGAGGACAGCCGGATTGGTTTCGATATAGGTAACTTTCTCCAGCGGGTACTTGTCCAGCTCTTTCAACATGCCCGAAATACCTCCCGACAACAGCAATACCTTTTCAGGTTTTGGGTGTTGCAACATGGCAAAATGAACCGCCTCCTCGCTCAACGCCAAATTATCCGAATAAAAATGAAGGGCATGATCTTCATAAAAATTGAGCTGACCAGCCTGGCTGGAAACGACCAAATTGCCGTAAGGTGTACTACGGTCGAGGATAATTTCCTGGCTGGGAAACAAGATTTGCTTGATGCGCGTATCGGGCCTGAGCACAAAAGCCACCACCAGGATCAGCAAGCCGGGCAATAGATAAACCATCCTTTTTTTGAGGTTTCGCGGCCAGATAAGCCAACTGCCCATTGTCAGAACGGCGGCAGAAATGATAGCCAACACCTGGATGGAATTAAAAAACCGACCGAGCACCACGCCAAAAAGCAACCCTCCGGCCAGGCTCCCCAACGATTCAATGGCGTAAGCCTTTCCAATCAGGTTTTTTCTGCCCGACCACGAGTAAAGCGTTGAGAGCAAGGTAAACAAATAACCCGACAGAAAGCAAACCGGGAATAACAACAGGCACACCCCCATAACAACTGCCCCAAAACCGGTAATCGTCCCCGGCGGATAAAGCAGGAATTTCAACTCATAAAGCGCCACGATCAGCAAAATTGGCAGAAAAGCCAGGGCAATCATCATGCTTACTCCCTGTTTCAGGCTGAAATCGGGTTGGATCCGTTTCCGGGCGTGAAAAGCGCCCCAGCCCGTCAGCAGCAACCAGTTGGCCATCACCACGCCCAGCACCAACTCATTGCCGGCCAGCACACTCAGAAATTCGCGGATGAAGACGACCTGGTTGATCATAGCCAGGGCGCCAAGCAAAAACAACAAGTAGCGGACTTTCTCCCATTCCGGCTGAACGTTGGGAACAACAGGTTGCCCGGGGATTGCGCCTTCAGCTCTCTTTTTGAGCGAAAAATAATAACTCCAGTGCCAGCTTAAATGAAAAAATGAAATAACGACCATGCCAATCCCAAAAGCCACATGCCATCGCAGGAATTGGTCATACTGCGGAATTTCGAGTTTATAGTTCACTTTAAGCACACTCAGCAAACCGAGCAGGCCCGAAACCAGGAAGGTGACCAGCAACGCCACATTCCAAAACATGCGGTGCGTTTTTTGGCTGAAGATGCCCCACCAAACATACATCCGGGTGGTGAAATAGGCCAGGATCGTAATGACAACAACCGGTATGAGCGGGTACGCCGAATTCATTGTTCCGGGTGTAGCAACTCGGGTTCGCTGAAAACCAGGGCTTCGTAAATGTACAGTTCCGCATCTTTCCAGCCATCCCAGTCCAGGCCGGCCTTATCGCGTGCACAACGGCCCAGGAACTCTTCCTTCGTCCAACCGGTATTGGTGGCCACCTGGGGCAAAAAAGTACCGTGCCGCTCTCCCTGAACAATATAAATTCCGTGCTTCCCCAATTCAAGCTCATCGATGGTTTCGATACGCTGCAAGGGAGTCAGCACCGATATCTCGATATCGACTTCGGCCAGCTCCGTAAACTGGAGGGGATCAAAACGGTAATCCTGAAAAGCAGCGGATACGGCCATTTCGCGGACCATCCGGTACAAAGGTTCCTTTTCGCCAAAGCGACCGATACACCCCCGCAACTTGCCCTTCTTCTCCAGGGTGACAAAAGCTCCGCAAGGAGTTTTAAGGTTTTCGGATAGCTGCGCCGAATCCACATCGGGCAAATAATGATGCAGCATCCGGAACTCAATGGCTGCACGGGCCATCTGCAGCAACTGAATTTTTTCGGTATCCGTCAGTGAAAACCCGGTCGTTTGCGCACTTACCGCCGAACGTTCAAAGGCAAAGGCATGGTAGCCTACCACCCGCGATTTCTCGCCATATTCGGTATCACCAGAGTTCATATACCGGATATGTTTCACGGTAATCCCCGGCTCTGCCGACGAAAGGTTCAGCAAGGTGAGCACCGAACTCCAGCCACAGCAACTGGTAGCCAGCCCCGGAATGTGTTTGCCTTCGTTCTTCCGGAGCGCCTGCAAAAATTTTCCGGGCGAATTGGTCAAAATGGCCTCCCGGGTGGTTCTGTCGGCTTCGCGGGCGCCGGCATCATCGGCGTAGTGCGAAAAATCAGTGCTGATCACAAACAAATCCCCCTCCTGAAAGTAAGGGCCCAAAGCCCCGGCAAGCTGTTCGATTGCTTTTTCCGACCGGGTGCCAATCAGGATGGGCACAATTTTATACGGATGTTTCAACCGGTATTGTAAAAACGGAAGCTGAACTTCCAGGCTGTGTTCTTTCACATGGGCAGCCGGTACATACTCAAACAACGGGTTGTCGCGGATCAGCCGGTCGGCCACCAAGGTATCCACTTTAACCACGCCCAGCGGGGTACGGTAGTGCCCTTTGTTGTAGATGGAAGCGCCGTCCAGCAGCAGGTGATGGCTGGTGCCAATCAGAAAAATGCGCCGGTATTTTTTCTCCGGGTTGAGCCGTGCATAGGCCGACGCGGCCACCTCGCCGGAATACACATAGCCGGCATGCGGAACGATGAGCGCAGCCACATCCTTTCCGGGCGGAAGATTTACATAGGGCCTAAACAGCTCCTGTAACCGGGCTTTCAACTGGCCGGGATCAGCCGGGTAAAAAGAACCGGCCACAGCTGGTTGGCGGGCAAACCGGCCATTGTCGCGGTTTTGCGCCCGAACAGCAACCGACAGGGACAGCAGAATGAAAACCGGGTACCACATAGATACAGAAGATTTCATGGTCAGCTGATTTTTGCAGGCCGGCAAACCAGATTGGCAAAACCGGCAAAAAGAATTACGGCAACCAGGTGCGAACGTTACAAAAGCCACCAGCCCATTTCGGTTTTTCTATGATCATTTTCGGCCATCCCGCCCGGCAAATTATATCTTTGCACCACAAAACACAGGAACATGAAACTGGCTGTAATTGATTTGGGGACCAACACCTGCAACTTGCTGATTGCCGAAATTGATGGAAAGACCTATCGCTTGTTGTATCAGGGAAAAGAAGGCGTAAAACTGGGGAAGGGCGGCATCGGCAAAAATTTGCTGACCAACGAGGCCTTTCAACGGGCCACAGCGGCACTGCAAAAGCACCAGCAAACCATCCGCCGGTATCAGGCTGAAAAGGTGGTCACCATCGCCACCTCGGCGGTGCGCGATGCAGCCAACCAGAACGAATTTGCGGCCCATCTCATGCAGAGAACCGGGCTGGAGCTCACCGTCATTTCAGGCGAAGAAGAGGCGCGACTGATTTTTGAAGGGGTGAAACTGGCCGTTGGAAATCTCCCCGACGATACGCTCATCCTGGACATTGGCGGGGGAAGCAACGAACTCATCCAAACGAAAAATAACGCGGTTTTGTGGAAAGAAAGTTTTCCGCTGGGCATGGCCCGCGTGGTGGAACAGTTTCCGATTTCCGATCCGATAACCACAGCCGAGGTTGCTACCATTGAAGCCTATTTTGAAAAAGGACTCGCCAATTTATGGACACAACTCAACGGCACATCGATCAGTGGGCTTATTGGCTGTTCGGGCGCCTTCGACACGCTGGCCGACCTGATCGACCAAACGCCGCCGGGCACAAAACAGCGCATTGCCCAGCACATCCAAATGAGCGATTTTGAAGCTGTTTCGAGCCAAATCATGTCGTCCACCAAAGCACAACGCGAAAAAATGACCGGTATGGAGCCACTGCGCGTGGAAATGATTGTCCCCTCGTTCATCCTCATCCGCCTGCTCCGGAAGAAGCTGAAGATAAGCGAAATCACACAAACTGACTTTGCCCTGCGCGAAGGCGTTTTGTACGAATGGATAAATCATTAATTTTGAGAGCACAAACAACCTAAAAATACACGCATGTCAAAAATATTGGTCATCGACGACGAACGCAGCATCCGCAATACACTGAAAGACATTTTGGAATACGAACAGTACCAGGTTGACCTGGCCGAAGATGGCAATCACGGGCTGGAACTGATTGGGAAAAATGAATACGACATTATTTTGTGCGACATCAAAATGCCCGGCATGGACGGGATCGAGGTACTTGAACACATTCAGGAACAGTCGGTTGACGCACCGGTGGTGATGATTTCGGGACACGGGAACATCGACACGGCCGTGGAATCGATCAAAAAAGGGGCCTATGATTTTATCGAAAAACCACTCGACCTGAACCGTCTGCTGATCACCATCCGCAACGCGATGGACAAATCGAGCCTGCTGACAGAAACCAAGGTGCTGAAAAAGAAAGTCAGCAAAAAGTTTGAGATTGTGGGCAGCTCGGCAGCCATCAAAAAAATTACCGACATGGCCGACCGCGTAGCGCCAACCGATGCACGGGTACTGATTACCGGTGCCAATGGGACCGGCAAAGAGCTGATTGCCCGCCGCCTGCACGAAAAAAGCAACCGCGCTGCAGGCCCTTTTGTGGAGGTGAACTGCGCCGCCATTCCGTCCGAACTGATTGAAAGCGAACTATTCGGCCACGAAAAAGGCGCTTTTACCTCGGCCATCAAACAGCGCAAAGGCAAATTTGAACAGGCCAGCGGCGGCACCCTCTTTTTGGATGAAATTGGCGACATGAGCCATTCGGCACAGGCCAAGGTGCTGCGCGCGCTGCAGGAAAGCCTCATCACCCGCGTGGGCGGCGAAAAACCGATCAAGGTGGATGTGCGCGTGGTGGCCGCTACCAACAAAAACCTGAGCGAGGAAATCCACAAAGGCAACTTCCGCGAAGACCTGTACCACCGACTTAGCGTCATCCTGATCCAAGTGCCCTCGCTGAACGAACGGACCGAAGACATCCCAGAGCTGGCTGATCATTTCATTGCCCAAATATGCGGCGAGTATGGCATGCCCACCAAAAACATTACCCCGGATGCCATTGAAAAACTGCAAAGCATGAAATGGACCGGCAACATCCGAGAATTCCGCAACGTCATCGAGCGGCTGATCATCCTGTGCGATAAAACCATTACCGGTGCCGACGTGGATGCCTTTGCAGCCCCTCTTCAATAAACGCTAGATCTTCAACATAAAAAAGAAATTCACGCAAATTTTCAGCCCGGCAAGAACATCTTTCGGGCTTTGGTGTTTATAGACAAAAAGAAAGCGGGGCCAGCCCCCGTGAAGGAAAATATTGAAAAACAAACCTCTGGGTACGGGAAGTTTATTTGTTGTTGTCATGGCGTATTTTTTAAACATCTAAATCCGGCCAGCAATGTCCGGAGTACTGACCGCGATCCGGAGGTTTTTTCTTGCCTGCGATACTGGCTTCTTCTCGTTAAATTAATCCCGACGAAATTTGCTCCCCCCTCTTCTCGGCTAGAATTTGACGTGGGTTTCATTTTTTGCGAAATAAACCGGCCATCATTTTCTGCATTTCATCCAGCTTTTGGATTGGCCCCAGTAGGGATGGATTAGTTAAATCAATGGCATCACGATCCGAAAAGCCAATTTGCATTGGATAAATAAGAATATAACTATTCGAATGAAAATACTTGTCCAAATAATGCGGGATATTCTTCATTTCGGGATGATGCGAAGGCTTATTATCGCGGCTCAAAACAACTATCAAATTATCATCCGGTTTTACATCTCGTGCCAAAATCAAGAAATCGGCCCAATCATTAAACAGAATACAAGTAGCTTCAAATGGGTAACCCGACTGTGCCTCTTCAACAATCCTTTTGGTATTTTCACTGACATAAAACTTCAGCCTGGCCCCGGTATTTTGCTGGATGTTCCACACTTTGGCGAGCCAAAGCGGGAAGCCAATTTCATGCTCTGCATTTTCAGGAACAACAATCAGGTGCCGCTTGATGGTGGCGATTGGCTGAGCGGCTCTGTAAATAAAAGTCGTCATATTCGATTTTTCCAGGACAATCCCGGCCAGTTTGCCCGGAAATGATTCTGAGATTACGCTCTGCCTGTGAAGCCCCATGACCAGATCCGTGATATGGTTTTCTTTCGCGGCATTAATTATTCCATTGGCTACACTTCGATTGTAACGCAGCAATTGATTTAAGCTAATGTCAGCAGATGATGCGGTTATCGTTGATTTCTCCAGGAGTTTCCGGGCTCTGCTGTCAGTTTCATAACCATCATCCGGATTGACCACATTCAGGACAAACAGGTTCTTAGAATTGTTTTTTGACTTGATAATAGCGCTCAAACTGATTAGCTCATCAATCGTATGGGGATTACTGACCGGGATTAAAATACGTTCATCATGAATAGATTCGCTTCTCTCGATGAGCGACGATTCGGCCAGGGCGATGTTGGTACCGCCTTTTTGAGCAGAAATCGTGGCCATAGTGCATGTAATAAAAATCATGACAATTGTTCCGTTTAAGATACTGTCGCCCAACAACCGGATGGGTTCACCGGAGGCTGTCTGGCTAACAATCACATTGTAGCCAATTAATACGGCTGCCAACGTTGCAGCGGCCTGCGCATTGCTTAACCCGAAGATTACCCTTCGCTCGTCGGCAGAAAACCGGAACGTTTTCTGGGTCAGCCACGCTGCCAAAAACTTGGCTAAGGTGGCAACCCCGGTCATTATGGCCGCCACTCGAATGGTCTCGGCATCCTGAAAAAATGCGCGGTAATCAACCAACATTCCCACACCTATCAAAAAGAACGGAATAAAAACGGCGTTGCCAACAAACACAATCCGGTTCATCAAGGCCGAGGTTGACGGGATTAACCGGTTCAGTGCCAATCCTGACAAGAATGCCCCGATGATGGCTTCAACCCCGGCTGCTTCGGCCAGCACTGCGCCCAGAAAAACCATCACCAGAATGAAAATGTATTGGGATACGTTGTCCTCGTATTTTTTCAGAAACCATCGTCCAATAATGGGAAAAAGTAATAGTACGATCAACCCGAAAGCAAGAACAGATAAGCTTAGCCGGGCCCAAAAGCCGGGCCCAATCTCTCCTCCAACCATACCGACAATTACCGCAAGCACCAGAAGGGCCAGTGTATCTGTAATCATGGTTCCTCCAACCGCAATGTTAACCGCCTTAATCTTTGCCACGCCCAATTTGCTCAACGCCGGATAAGCAATCAGGGTATGAGACGCAAACATGCTGGCCAGCAAAACGGAGGTCAGTACCGAAAATTTTAGCACATACAATCCGGCCACTATCCCCAACACCATGGGGATTAAAAAAGTGTATAGTCCAAATACAAGGCTTTTTGTCCTGTTTCTCCTGAACTCAGCCAGGTCCATTTCCAAACCGGCTAGAAACATGATATATAGCAGACCGGCTGTGCCTGACAAAATAATGCCACTGTCGCGTAATAACAAATTAACACCATGAGGTCCGATAACGGCACCGGCAAAGATCAACCCCAGGATGGAGGGGATTTTTAGCCGGTTAAGAAGAATTGGCGCCACCAAAATAATCAGGAGGATGACAAAAAATTTAACGACCGGATTGGTCAGCGGAAGAGTGATCTCGGGAACACTTAACAGAACCATAATTGCTTCGTTTAGTTGTTACTTTCAATGATGAACCAACTCTCTTCAATTCGAACCAACCAAATCTATAGAAATTTTGGTTCAGTGAGCTTTGTACCCCAAAAAAAATTAAGCCGGTTACGGGGCTACGGTCAACACTTTTCCTGTCAACATTCAACGGTATATGATCCGTTTATAAATGAGTTTTTCCGCATAAAAGAGTAATAGCTAAATGAGTAATTTGTCTTATGGTTGCGATTCAAACGAAATAGTAAACTTACTTCCCTTGCCTGGTTCACTCTGTACTGAAATTTTCCCTCCGGTTTTTTCAACTAGCTCGTGACAAAGAATTAATCCCAAGCCGGAACCAGTTTCGTCGTTGGTTCCTGGAGAGGAAATGATTTCTCCTATTTTGAAGAGTTTGGCGATTGTTTTGGGGGGCATACCAATACCGGTGTCCGCAATGGTCAAGTCCACAAAGCCTTCCCGATGATGGACGGAAAACGTGATCTCCCCGCCATTCGGCGTAAACTTCAGGGCATTGCTCAGGAAATTTCGCAGGATTGCCTGTACTACGTTTCTATCGGTCAGTATGAGGCAATTCTCTGCTACGTTGTTGCTAACGCTGATCTGTTTATTTAACGCTTGCGTGGCAAACAGCTCAATATTATCGTCAATCAGTGTGAATAAATTGAGTGTCTCTTTCCTGAATGCGATTTTCCCCAGTTGGATCCTGCCCCATTCCAGCAAATTCTCCAACAACCGGTTAGCGCTATGATTGGCATCTTTCAGTATTTTCAGAAATTCTAACCGGGTTTCATCCGTAAGGTTTTCATAATCGTCCAATAACAATTCGGTAAAACCAATCATCGAGCTAATCGGCGATTTCAGGTCGTGGGCAAGGATGGAGAAGAACTTATCCTTTGCTCTGATTTCAGCAGCCAGCTGGTCGTTGAGCTCCTTTAATTTTGATTCGAGTTGCTTTTGATGGGTAATATCGGTAAAAAGGGCCATCAAACAAAGCGGTTTCCCTTCGTGGCGAACCACTGTTGCAGAGATAATGGTATGAAATTTTGTGCCATCTTCCCGGATCGTTTCGCCCTCGCCGGTGTAAACTTTTCCCTCAGAAATTACTTGCAAAACCTTTTTTACCTGCTCCCGGGATGTGGCAAACTCGGACACATGCCTGCCAATCACCTCATGTTCGGATTGATACCCCCCCATAATTTTACATAAGCTTTGTTCGCATAGAAAAGTGTACCGTCTAAATCAGCAAGTCCGACGGCAACAGGTGAAGCATCCAGCGCAAAATTCTTGGTTTTGAGTTCTTCCTCCATTCGTTTGCGTTCGGTGACATCGGAAGCAATACCTCCCATTTTTACGGGATTTCCCTGTTGATCGCGTATCAGAGACTTCCGATCGTGGACCCAAATTATTTGTTTATCAGAGCGCTGAATTCGGTACTCAGCTACAGCTATTCCTTTGCTAAAAAGGTCTTGATGGCTTTTTATGGCAATCTCTTTATCATCGGGATGGATCATTTCAAACCACAAATCCGGATCGTTGATAAAATCCTCAGCCGACACGCCATAGAATTTAGGGAAGGCCTCATTGATATCTTTCATTCCGGTACCATCCAGGTTAGCCCACCACACAATATCGGTTGAATTGCTGATCAGGTTGCTAAACTGTGTCTGGTAATCCAACAACTCGACTTGTTTTTCTTCGATGGTCTTTTTGTCTCGTAGTTCCTGAATTTTCGCAGATGCCATGTTGGCTAGTGTCTCGATGCCCAACTCAGTTTCCCGATCCATCTTATTCCCCACCAACATCGAGGAGGGGATTAACAGCGTAATAGCGCCGAAATATTTTTTGTCGATACTAAAGCTGACTGCAGCGACCTGTGCCACACCCAGTAGTTTTTCAATTGCGTTGCAAGCTGTTTTACTGATTGCACCATTTACGATATCGAAAATACCGCCGGGAAAGTAATGGATATTCCTGGTTTCGTAAACATGGAGTACTTCGTCGGGTAAGCCATCAAAAGGAAATCTTAGGTCAGAGTATTCCTTGCCCAAAATAAGTTTTATGGCAGCCATGATTCTTTCAAAACCAGCAATGGCTACAATCTGAAAATTTTTACCATCCAAAAGTAGTTTATCCACCACAAAATAGACATCAGGCAGCATTTGCCGGACACCCTCGGCCAAAATTTCATAGATTTCAACTTCGTTCTTCACCGTTAATAGACGTACTGAAACCTGATTAAGCACCTCTAGTTTGCTGATATTTATTAAACTAGTATTCAATCTTTCTTCATTCTTATCGCGCATATTCAGATATGGTCATGGGTTGAAGTGTAAAGATGACAATTTTTAGATTTTTTACAACTTATTCTGGTCAGTTGGCCGCCCAAAAATGCAGAAATACAACCATATCTTCAGACCGGTCACTTCGCATCCACAACCCGGTGCAACTGGAAATCCAAGATATCCATCCTCTTTAAAAGTGTTGTCACGCTCACACAGGCAGGAGAAATAGAATTTGGAATGAAATTAAAGGGCCCGTATCGCGTTGAATTACTCGTCCGCGATACCGCAACTGGATTTCTAATGGCTGATTCGGTACCGGGAGAACGCAGTCTGTTCAGGATTACCTTACCCACCCAGAATAGCAGTGAGGATAAAAAACCAATGAGTTTGTTTTTGGGAGAAGGGGATTTTTCCTGTTTACACGGAAAGACCGTGCTCGTGGTTGATGATAACCCGTTCATTCATGAAATAGTAAGCCTGCACGTGCAGGATTTTGAAATAAGGATTCTGAAAGCAGCAAACGGACAGGGAGTATTTCATTTGGTGAGAAATCAAGCGCCCTATTTAAATTACAGATAGGCCCTCAACAACCTGTTCCTGAAGCTATTTTTTAACTTTTTAACGGCCTTGTCTTTGATTTGACGCACCCGTTCGGGTGACAGGTCAAGGGCGAGGCCAATTTCATCGAGCGAATACGGTGGGTACCCTCCAAGCCCAAAGGAATAACGTACCACTTCCGCTTCACGTTCGTTCAGCGTTGCCAATGTGCGTTCAATTTCCAGGATCAACGAATTTCTCATCAATTCCGTGTCGGGACTGGGCGATTCTTCGTTTAAAATCAGGTCGTACAACGAACCTTGCCCCTCTTCCAGGGGTGAATCCATAGAAACGGGGGATGAGGATACCTTCATCGCCAAATCAACGGCATCGGGGGTTGTCTTTAGCGAAAGGGCTATTTCCTCGCTGGTAGGTTCGCGATGATGTTCCTGCTCCAGACGGATAAAGGCCCTTTTAATTTTGGTCACCGAGCCTATTTTGTGTTGGGGAAGCCTGATCATCCGGGCTTTTTCGTACACCGCCTGAAGTATGGATTGACGGATCCACCATACGCTATACGATATAAACTTGAAACCACGGCTCTCGTCGAAACGCATGGCGGCTTTTATCAGACCCAGGTTCCCCTCGTTGATCAAATCGGTCAGGCACAACCCCTGGTTCTGGTACTGCTTGGCCACCGAAACAACGAAACGAAGATTGGACTTTACCAAAAGGTCTAAAGCCTCCCTGTCATCCCTTTTTATCCTTTTAGCCAATTCAATTTCTTCCTCGATGGTCAATAATTTATACTTACTGATTTCCAGCAGGTATTTATCCAGTGCCAGTGAATCTCTATTGGTAATTTGTTTGCTGATAATAAGCTGTCTCATTTCGGCGATTTTTCGTGGAACAATGCAACTTGTGTTTATCCCCCCGGATCCGCACCTGTTTTGTGTTTTGGGCGGATGGGGGGACGTGATCAAAGCTCAATCACAGAATTTACTTCGCCGGGTGAGATGCCGTTGGGCACAAACAGGTCGGCCTCCGGTTCGTTTTCCCAAACCGAGCTGTCGATCAGGTAGCGGAATTGGTATGATTTTCCAGCTTCAAGATTTAATGTTTGTGAAAATCCCCCGGTTTTAAGTTTCTTCATGGGTTCGCAATTCATATCCCAATTATTGAAATCGCCCGGTATTCTAATACTTTCAACGTTTTTAAGATCGTCACCGAAATGGAAGGTTACTTTACAAGTTCCATTGGTCTTCAGAAATTGCTTTTTAATGCTCATAATTTATTTATTTGGGTGAAACATTTCATCGTTGCCTTGGCCAACTGTTTCAGGCCGTCTCTAATATTTTCTTTTTCAATTGGGTGTATTGTTGCTGCTCCTCTTGCGTGTACCGCTCCAACCTGATCGCGAAATCGTTTAACACGTTCATATAGTTGATGAAGGCTTCAAAAGGGCTGCCGTATGGGCTGTGAGAAGCTTGAAAGCCGCCACCCGAATCATGATTAGTGTTCATGTAAAAGAAATGGTCGCTTGTTTGCAGGTATTGCCAGTCTTTTAATAACTGTTTATCATGGCAGTCACGCACCATTCCGCTTAACTGGTATAATTTTTCGAAAGCTTCCTGTTGCAGCTCATTGCCCAGCCATTTTTGCGCACTGGCATGGACTGTTTGATGCCCCACATGCAAGGTGGCAGTAGGCTGATACAGGCACAAGAGTTCGGTAGGGGTCATAAATTGGAATTTGGATCCTCTGAGAACTGCCCCGGGCATTGAACTCAGAAAATCAAAAATCCCGTCTTCATGCTTTTGCCGTTCGCCAAAGGTTTCATAATCCATAAACAGGTTCACCATCTTCTCGTTTTGAGGGAGCATGTTCAGCCACGACACAAACTTTTTCGGATCCAAAGGCCATTCGCTCCAATTCGGGTCCGAAAAACGGAAAGCGACATCATCGCTCAGTCTGTCATTTTTCAGCAGCACCGCAAGGGAAGGGGCAACCGCATTATTATAAAGGTAGTTCGGGCTTCTCCATTCCAAGGCATGGCGGGGGCCTTCGGCCAATATCCCCCGGAATCCCAGCTCGGCGGCCAGGGCCCCGATTTCGTCGGAATAGACCAGGCCGGTATTGGCAAAAACGGCAGGACGGGCGCCAAACAACGATTCGTTAGCAGCCACATGTATCCGTACTTGTTTCCGGAATTCTTCTTTATCGTGTAATGCAGATAAGGAGCTGGCGTAAGGTTCCGCTACAAACTCCACGCACCCGGTAAAAGCAAGTTCGCGGAAACTGTCAATAACCTCCGGGGCATAGGCCTGAAATTGGTCGAGGGCCGTACCCGATATCGAAAATGCAAGCTTGAACTTTCCCTGGTATTTATTGATGAGCTTCAGGAGTATTTTATTGGCCGGTAAATAACAGTTTTGGGCTACTTGATGCACCAGGTATTCGTTTTGGAAGTCGTCATAATAATACCCCGAGTTCCCGATATCAAAAAAACGGAACCTTTTAAGCCTCACCGGCTGATGGACGCGAAAGTAAAGACAGATAGACCTCATAATTCCAAAAATTTAATGGTTAATTCAATTTGACTGATGCATGTTGATGGCCGCTTGGTAAACCTGTTTTACCCGATGGGCCGAACCCTCCCACTTTAAACTGTAGGATTCCTTTTTGCCTTGCCTGGCCAGCATTTTGGAGAGGGTTTGATGTTTTAGGATGCCGTGAATGGCATCCGCCATGGCGTCCACATCCCAAAAATTCACCTTGATGGCATTCGACAAAATTTCGGCAACGCCCGATTGGCGGGAGATAATGACCGGCACCCGGGCCTGCATGGCCTCCAGTGGCGAAATGCCAAAGGGTTCGGACACCGAGGGCATGATATAAACGTCGCTTATCCGCAACATCCGGTAAACATCGTCCCCTTTCAGGAAACCGGTAAAATGAAACTTGTCGGATATTTTAAGTTGCGCCGTGCGCCTGATCATGCGATGCATCATATCGCCGCTTCCAGCCATTACGAAGCGCACATTCTGCATCCTCTTCAAAACACAGGCAGCCGCTTCAACAAAATATTCAGGCCCTTTTTGCATGGTGATCCGCCCCAGAAACGTTACTACCTTATCATCAAATCCCTTGGTTACAGGCTGGCTTTCGTCATGCAGGTAAGGTTCAACGGCATTATAAACCGTCACGATTTTTTCCGCGTCGATCCCGTATTTATCGATAACTACCTGGCGGGTGAGATTACTGACGGTAATGATCTTATCAGCAGCATCCATTCCCTGTTTTTCGATCGCATACACGCTGGGGTTGGCGCTGCCACCACTTCGGTCAAAATCGGTGGCATGCACGTGGATGACCAACGGTTTTCCGGAAACCTCTTTTGCCGCGATGCCTGCCGGGTAGGCCAGCCAATCGTGAGCATGGATAACATCAAACTCCGTATCCCGGGCAATTGCCCGGGCCACCACAGCATACCGGTCGATTTCGGACAACAGGTCCGGACCGTATTTTCCAGTAAACTTAATTTTTCCCTGATCATCCGTCTCAACCAGGGAGTTGGCGCCGGCAACCGTAAAGTTGGTTTGCCGGTAATAATCCTCCGGATCGACATACGGCACCAGGGCGGAACTTACCTCCACATATTCGAGGGATCTGTCAAACTCTGTCAACTGCACCTTTCGGTTTGTCACCGGAACATCGGCTGCCCCAATCAGTTTCATGCTGCTTTGGTCTTCGCCACCAAATACCTTGGGTACCACAAAGGTCACATCTACATCACTGAATTTGGCAAGTCCTTTGGTCAACCCGTAACAGGCAGTGCCCAACCCACCTGAAATATTGGGAGGAAACTCCCAGCCAAACATTAAAACTTTCATATCTGCTTTTAAATCAAGAAATTTTCTTTCATGCCACTACCCTCATAAGGAAGTGGACTTTTTCGCGAACTGGTTGCTGATTAACCGACCAACACCATACGTCAAGAGGGCCTATAATACTTCCGGATAGTTGTGCCAGTTTATCGACAACTGAGGAAAATCAGCATTAACAGACGCTATTCCTTGTAGTTGCCAATCCACAACGAATGGCGCGTTTTCGCGGATGGAAAGTGTGAAATCATAAGGATCATGCCCTTTTTTAGGATTCCGTTTGCGCCTTTGGAGCTGCCCGGAAACCGGGGGGGGGGGGGATTGTGTAAGTGTGTAAGCATGAAGTGTCCTCTCATTTTTAGGTTAATAACTATATAGAGTTTCAGGTTGAAATAACTTCTGCTTGTAATTTTCAGTTGACAGAGGACAAAACTAATGGCAAGAAAACAGAACACACTATGTTTTTCTGTTCAGTATTGGTTCATTTTGTTCAGCTTAGATTTTCAGACAAATTTGTCGCTATAATTGTGCGAATGACAATTTTTTTATAGTTTAAAAGCTCAAAAAACAGGATTAAGCTAACCGACCACCCTCATTATGCACAAAGATTACGAGACTTTAATTAGGCTGTTAAAAGATGAAATCATGGCCAAATTTGGCAGGAAGATTTCTTATGCAAAAGATTGCCAGGAGTTATCCGAACTCGTTAAGTTCCAAACTAAAAGACCGGTAAGTCCCTCAACCCTCAAACGGCTTTTCGGAATCGTTAGGTCCCCTTTTACTCCTTCAAAATATACGCTTGATACGCTTTCGATCTTTATGGAATTTAAGGATTGGCAGGAATTCATTAATCATTTTGAAAAGGAAAGACACCGCTATTCGCCACTCGATAATTGGGAAAACCTCAAAAACAGGACGAACGAAATCACCCGGAAAAGCTTGGAATCCCTCAAGCATAAGCTGGGTGACCGTTTTAACAATTTTCCCTATCGCCGGTTTGCTGAAAAAAGGTTTAGCGCTTTTCTTTCTTCCCCCCAGGTTGCAACAGCATTTGTTGCGCCGGACGGTTACGGGAAAACTCCCATAGTGGTCCAACTTGCCGAAAGGTTCTTTACCGGTCCGGATGCGTTATGCCCCAACGACATTCTTTGTCTGGTTGACGGAAGCCTTCTGTATAACCTGGTGACAATCCATCAGCGTGTTAGCCGTCTGTATAATCTGATTGAATATGACCCGAGGAATAGTTTCAGCACTGGGTTTCGGGAGCATCCTGAACAGGTTAAAGGCCGGTTTGTCCTGGTCATTGATGGGATTGACGATGTTTATCCGATTAACGGGAAAACCCTACAATTCATCGAGAACCTGCTTAAAGTGATTTCCACGTATGAACATATCCCATGGTTTAAGGTACTGATAACCTGTACTCCACTAATTTGGAGAATGTTTTCGGAGCGGATACAGAAAGACCATCTGCAAAAATTGCTCTGGTACAATTCAACTTTACGAGGAACAGAGCATGAGATTATCAACATTCCATTACTTAAAAGAAGGGAAATCGATGAGATACTGGCAAAGAACCATTTTCCGCAGAGGCTGGACGACCTGGAAGTGAACAACCCCGACCTGGCCGATATCATCCGGACCCCTTATTTGTTGCATCTTTTCATTATCACAGGGAAAACCAAGGGCAGTATTCATGAAATTGATTTGCTTAACCTGTATATTAAGCGGATGGTTTTATCCCCACCTATGTTGTACGAAAAATATTCCATTCTTAAATCGTACTTTTCCCTCTGTTCCTACGGGGAAATGGGTGTCGAGGTGAAAAAGAACGACCTTCACTTAAGCCCTTCGGAAAATATTGCCTATATCGAACTAATGCGGATAGGCCTTTTGTATGAATATTCATTGGTTGACGAATACCTGACACTGAATACCTATGTGAGTTTTTCGCACCATGCGCTTTTTGCTTACTACTTGGCAAACATTCTTTTAAAAGAAAATACACTGACTATCGACTATTTAAGGGAAAAGATTACGGATTATTACCATTCACCAAAACTCCAGGTAACCATGGTAGAGTACTTCGTAAAAATCTTATTTAAGGAAGAACAAGTCGAAATATTAAAAGACATCTTCACTCTTTTCGAGAAGGAAATGCCCCCTAAAAACACTTATCCGTCTGATAAACCATGTTGTTGGGGTATGTTGGCCTTTTTCGTCAGTTGCGAAATGAGGAAAAACCCCGGGATACGGGAACTTCTTTTGCCGTGGTATGCCCAATCAGAAATTGGCTGCAGACTTTATTTTGAACGCTTTTTTGATTTGGACCGGATCGTACTTAACTCTGGGGATGAGCTGGACTGTTACCTCCGGTATAATAAGTCAGACAGTGCCAAACGGTACGTCCACTATCTGAAGTATATGCAGTACTTTTTAAGTGAAAACCACGAACTGTGCCAACAGGAATATGAGCATGTTTCAAAGTCGGAACTTCCCAAAGAGGGCACCCCGTCAGATTTTGCCCATTATTTTGTTCCGCAACTAATCCATCAAGCCGTATGCCATACAGACATGGATGGCTCTCTGATGGCAGTAGCACATGATACTGCCAACCAGCTTTTACATAGCGGGAAACAGGAAAAAACTGGATTGCCGGTATTTGAGTTTGAACTGATTTCGGCTCTGCATTACGGGCAGAGGCATCTGGAGATCATTCAACTTGCCAGGCAGGTGCTTGAGAACTACGATTTATCCAATTGGGAATCATCGGTTAGCTATCAATTGTTTCTTTCCGATTATGCCAGCGCCCTTTTGCAGGACGGCGAAAAACAAACTGCCACCGATTTATACAAATTGGTGAAATTTAAGCACATCAATTTCCCCATGAATATGAAATATTTTTTGAAAATAAGGCTCCAGTTTATAAAAGCAGAATTCCTGACTGCTAACGGAGAACCGGGAAAAGCCCGAAGTTTGCTCCGAAAGATACAATCCGTTTCCGAAAAACTTCAATTCCGGTATTTTTATCAAAAAGCTTTAAAAATGGAGGCTGAATTGTCCCAGCCTCCAGGTAGTCAAAAACATCAGCAAGTGTAAATGAAATCAGCGGTTAGTGCCCGGAGTGAGGATGGTTACTGTGATCGAGGACATCGTGGATGGCTTCAAGGGTATGCGTATAGTCCACATAGGCAGCAACATATTCCCTGCCTGCTTGTACTGATTGATCTTTTACCTGATCTATTTCGGAAACTTTAGCAAATTTTTCCCGGACAACCTCGGCAATATGATGGTTGAGGTTACTGATCAGTGGATCAACCTGACCTTTCGACAAGGCATCGTCGCTGAGTTTTACAATGGCTTTGGCAGTGCCCGCTTCCTTTAATCCGGTGTATGGGGCGCCTTCGGTTTCGCGATGCAGCCTGACCAGCGTTTCGAAGAAGTACTTTTCGACAATGGAATACCTCAACTAAGATAACTATAAGCAGTATCAAAATAAAGACCCCGTGGTTTCGATGTAACCCCATTTACCCATCTTCAGTTGATGCGGATTCCACCGTTTTAATAACTCACCCATCCTTGGATAAGCTATATAATGAACGAAACGAACAAAACATTTTGCGAAGCAAACTACAATTAAAATTGCACCGCCGAGATTATTGTACTTTGCCTTGCCCTAGTGAAGAAAAAGGAATCTTAATAAAACAAATGTTCACAGCTTCTAAATCCGGCCAGCAATGTCCGGAGTACTGACCGCGACCCGGAGGTTTTTTGTTATTTGCAATTCGATTACCAAACTGATTTTTAACTATTTTTAGGCGATTCTAAATCGAAAAACCTAATCCATGCTTAAGCCCCGCGCTTTTCTTTTTTTACTACTGATGCTGCTTGGCGGCCAGTCTATCCTTGGACAAGACGTTTCTTTTTCGCAATACTATGCCAATCCGTTATGCATGAACCCTGCTTTTGCAGGTTCAGGAGGTGCTACCAGGATTGCCCTTCATTATCGTGACCAATGGCAAAAATTCGACGATGCCTATACAACATACAGTGCAGCAATCGACCTGCCAGTGAATGCATTGCAAGGTGGACTTGGCATTTATCTTTTAAATGATGGTCAGGCTGGCAACATCCTAAATTCGTTTCAGCTAGACCTTGCATATTCTGTTTTCATCCGTCTGAACGAACAATTCAGGCTGAATGCCGGGATACAGGGAGGATACCACCAGAATTCGCTCAAGACCAACGAGTTGATTTTTGCCGATAACCTGGATATCTACGATGGGACTCACGGCACCTCTTCTGAAACAATCACCGATCCAAATTTCGAGTACGCCGACTTTTCAAGCGGATTCCTTGTTTTTAGCAAGCGCTTATTTATGGGTGGGGCTATTCACCATTTAAACGAACCCAGGCAATCGTTTTCTCCAGAAAATGATGACAGCCAAAAATTGAACCGCAAATATACTGCTCATGTTGGGGCTAAGTTGCCGGTTTTCAGACATGGGCTCCAACGCAAAAAATTTGATATTTCGCCACAGCTCATCCTGCAAAAGCAAGGCATCTCAAAACAAATAAATTACGGAATGCTGGCAACCAGGCATGGGCTGACTGCAGGCGCCTGGTTTCGTCAGAATTTCGGGATTCGTTATGATGCCGTTATCTTGTTAGCCGGCTTCATGACCAACCGGATGCAGTTTACCTACAGCTACGACTGGACCATCTCCGGCTTGTGGGGAAACTCGGGTGGAACCAGCGAAGTTTCGGTTTCTTTCCTGCTAAAAGGGAAACGAGAAAGTATCCTCTTCCCTTTTTTCAGTCCCTACGAAGAAGAATTTGGAGTCCGCTAAGCGGGCATCCTACGCAAATGCTAACAGTTCAATCTTCTCAATTCAAATTACCGGATCAGTAAAACCTGTCCTTTTTGGCTGTGTTCATATCCCTGAACGTCAAAAAATCTAGAAATCCAGATATAATTACCCGTGGGGGCCGGGTTTCCGTTTTTGGTGGCACCATCCCAAGGATTATCGGGCGTATTGCTCTCGAACATGATTTGTCCCCAGCGATCATAAATTTTCAGATTGAACCGGGACTGATCGGCACCTAAGCCAACTGGCATAAAAGTCCGGTTTTCGGGGATTTCACTATCGGGGCGAAAAGCGTTGGGCGTGTACACATTGAAAGGCAAGATCTGGATCTCCATCTCCGTGGTATCTTTACAGCCATACTTTGATTCGGCAAACAAGCGGGCGGTAAATTTTCCCATTTCGAGGTAAGAATGCTGCGGATTTTGGGCGAAAGACGTTTCGGTATCGCCAAAATCCCACCGATAATCATCAGCAAATTGCGTTTGGTTGCTGAATTCGATGTCGGCATTTTCAATTGTTGCGATGGGATAATTCACATCAAATGCCGCGATGGGCTTAGGATGAATCCAAATCCAGTCAGGTTTAAGTAAAGTATCGGAACAGCCGGTGAAAGTTGAAAGCCCTACCAGCCCAATATCATACTTCCCCGAATCCGGGAATGCCAAATGAATTGACTCTCCCTTTTCTTCCTTTGAAAAGGGGGTGAGCCAGGAATAATCGAGCGATTGATCTGTTTGTGCTGCAAAAAATGACAAGGAGGCAGGCTGGCACTCTTCAACGTTCCCGGCAAAAAAGTCAAAATGCGGTTTTCTTTTTAGACTCACTTGAGCCGGTTTGCTGAAGCATCCGTATTCATCCACTATTAAATGGATAGTTCCTTGCGGGTCTTCCAGCAACACCGTGATGGAATCGTTGCCAGCGCCCAGTTGAGAGGCACCATCAAATTCCCAGTAACAGAAGGACGAGTCGATACTGTATTCATAAAAAATCCGGGCAGAGTCCGGATAGCAAAATCCGGGATCGGCCACGATCGAGGCAGTTGGCGTCGGAAAAACACGCACCATGCTATCGAGGGTAAACCCATTCTGACAACCAGTCACCTGGTTGGTAATGGTTAATTGGACATCATAAAATCCCGGCGTATCAAAATGCTTCGTGGCATGTTGACCGGTTATAACTTCACCATCATCAAACGCCCATTCATAATTCACATTATCCGGAATGATCAACGTACTCGAAAACTGAACCGTCAAACTATCGCAACCTCTAAGGTTGTCGGCATCCATGATAAAATTGGGCTTTGCTCCCATGGGAATGATGGTTGTGTCGCTCCAGCAACCATTATCATCAATTACCAAGTTGATATATGGCGGCTTATCTAAAAATGCGCCCACTGTGACTATGTAGTTTTGCCAATCAAGCGTATCGACAAACTGACAGCCATCCAAATCCCAGTAAAAGGTAGCGCTATCGGTGGCCTGACCTGTATAAATCAGCTTTTTACTGTAGCCTTCGCATTTCGAATCATCATCAAATGTAAAAGGAGAAGTAGGTGTCTGGTGGAACCTTACCCGGAAAGTATCTGCCTGTTCGCACCCGTCAATAGTTTTCAACAAATAATAAATATCGTATGTCCCAAATTCTGCTGCACGAATTGTTGCAGATGTCAGCTTTTCGTCAGAAAAAGTGAGGAAAGAAGGTTTATCTGTTGACCAGCTATAGCTGCCTTCATAATTCCAGACAGATTCCGGCGCTCCGGTAAAAGAAACGTTGAGTTCACTGCTCAGTCCTCCGCAAATTAGATTTTCGCCACTTAGTTCCAGCTCCGGAACCGGAAAAATCACCAGATTCATCGTATCGCCGGCACTACAGCCATATTGGTCAGTAACGGTAACGCGGTACTCACCGGTTTGACTTGCCTCATACCACCGGGCGGAGCCAATCGTATCGCCAGCTTCATTCTGCCAGAGATAATCCTCGAAACCCTCCTGTCCGTCGAGCTGCATGGAAAAAGGATAACACTCCTCCACCAGGTCGGCCCCCAGGTTTGTTTGTGGATGGCTGACATAAATAAAGATGGAATCCTTCAGCTCACACCCATCGATGGTTGTTGTGGTAACGGCATACATTCCCCCCTCGGTAACCGTAAGCTGTTGCGAAGTTTCGCCCGTGTTCCAGGCATACGAATCGAAATAAGGACCGGCATCCAGGGTGCGCGATTCGCCGTGGCACAGCAAAAGCGTATCGCCCTGGAAGTCGATACTTTCACCCAGGTCGAGCACCAGGTCGAGATTAAATCCAACGCCATAGCCATACGATTCGACCCCGCCAAAACCGTACACATATGCCAGGAAGCCGCGATCTTCATTCGTATTCCACATCCGGTACGTACCTGGATTCAAATCCAGCTGCGCCCACGAATACTGACTATTGGGAAAAGGCGAAAATTCGCTTTGAAAGGCATTCCCGTCGAGGCGGAGGTTGACGGTTTCCTCGGTTAAGGTGATCACATTAACATAGTACTTTTTAATCTGGTCGGAATCGTAAGTCACAAAAGTAACGTCGTTTTTCGATTGCGAAGATGAGCTCAGAACAATCATAAACGGGTCGCCGTTTCCGCCAGTGTAGGCATTGTCGACCGATTTAGACTGGCTATACTGCACCACGAGGATTGGCTTTTCGGCATAAATACGGGAGGGTTGATTATGGTACAAGACAATTTCGCTGAATTCGCCCCGGTTGAGAAGAATTGGTGCGAGCCCATCCACATGAACGACCGTCCCATCCTGGGCAGCCATAATGCGGTAACGGTCCTGCTCCCTCGATTTGAGCGGAACGCCATAATAATCGCGCCCCCACGAAGGAACGGGCGGGATTTGTTCGTAAAGATGATCCCATGCAGAGACCCCGGAATCGGCAGGGACGGTTGTTCCCAGAGAGCCCGAGTAAAAGGCAATGGGTTTATCGGCCAGGACATAACTGCCCGTAAGGTCGCCCTGTCCGGTTAAACCATTATGATTCATCGACTGCACCTGATACACTTCACCCTTATTCAGGACGATTTTAATAGTATCGCCGGCATTGACCAACTTATCGGTTACCTTAGAGGGGACAATCGCCACCGCAGTGACATCCTCGGTAGCCACAATTAAGAACTCGCTATTCCGGCCATTAACGTAAACACCATTATTTTCGCTAACATGCGGTTCATAGCAAACGGCAAAATATTCATTACCCAGTGAAGAAGCCGGATAGATCACCGCGACATCAGCCGAGTTGGCATCCCAGTTGAGGGCATATACGTTCACCGGTTTTTCGGACACCAGCCGGATGCCCCTGTCCTGTATTTCTTCGGAGCCTGTAGCCTCGACCATTTGCCAGGGAATGAGCACACGCGTACTACTATTGGTCTGCACGGTGTAGATACCGTTGAAAGGCGTTTCGTCGTGGCCAATAAACACCTGAAAATTGGTGGTTTCGCGGGCTGTGACGGTAATTTCAACGAAGTGCGCTGAGTGGTAATTCCGGCTTTCCATAAAACCGAACCAAAAGCTGGTCCCTTCGGTTGATTTCCGGCACAGGTCAGACTGAGCAGTTGCCAGAACCGCTATAACCATCAAGCCCAGGCCAACTATCCATTTTTTTCCTTTCATTCGTTCCATCCAATTCATACAAACAATAAAAAAACCACGGTCATCCCACTCCAACAGAAAGGCTACTCCCATTCCTCATGCCCCGCAACGAAAGCAACATCCGTTGAGCCCTGCCTACGCCCCCTCTGTTCGCCAATCAGGAAAAACCCTTCATCAAATTGCCCCACAAGATATTAAAAGAATGCAATAGCATGCAACCGAAAAACATTGGAACCAATCGCAATTTAATTTTCATCATCAACCCTCATCTGCTATCGAAGCCATTGGGCACAAAAGATGGTAGAAAAGAAAGATCAACCGAGCGAAAGAGCAGGTCAAATTCAATTTAAATGAAGAGAACAGCAGATGCCGAACAAGACAAAGCACCGCCCACAAAGAGAATAAAGCCAGGCACAAAGTCCATTTCCAAATATTATCCGCTATATTTGGTCTTTGAATTCAACAAAGGACACATGGAAAAAATCGCCATCTTCCCGGGATCGTTCGACCCGTTCACCATCGGACATGAAAGTATCGTTCGCCGGGCCATCCCCATGTTCGACAAGATTGTGATCATGATTGGCTACAACTCCAACAAACAATCATTCTTTAAACTCGAAAAACGGCTGACGTGGGTTAGGCAGGTTTTTGCCGATGAACCCAAGGTGGAAGTGATGAGCCACGAAGGCCTCACCGTGGATTTCTGCAAAAAGGTTGGCGCCAATTATATCCTACGCGGTTTGCGTACTTCGGCCGATTTTGAATACGAACGGGCCATTGCGCAAGTAAATAAAAAGATGCACCCGCAAATCGAAACTGTATTTTTGCTCACTATGCCCGAACACACCCCGGTGAACTCCACCATCGTGCGCGACATCATCCTGCATGGCGGCGATGCCAGCATGTTTTTGCCCAAAGGCTTGAATATGGATGAATTTACGCGGGAAGATGATTAAGCAATTGCTTTTTGTATTGCTGTCCCTGCTTTCTGTTTCCATCGTGGAGGGACAAAACCAAACCGTCGTTATTTCGGGGAAAGCGCCTGAGTATGCAGGAAAAACCATTACGTTATACGAACTGACTGAGCCGGTCAGTGGCGAAAAAACGACCGTGGCCACCTGGCAGTTCCAATCCGACGGATCGTTTTCCACAAGCCTAAAGCTCAACAAAACAAGCTTTTGCCAGGCCGACTTTGATGCCTGGCAAGCCTACATTTTCCTCGAACCCGGAAAAAAATACCACCTGGCGCTCCCACCCTACCGGCCGGTGAGTGGGGCCGAGCGGCGCAATCCGTATTTCAAGCCCGAGGTGGTTCCCTTTGGACTGGTCAACGCCCCGGCAACCGACCTCAACCGGATGGTGCAGGCTTTCGAGTTGGAATTTGCCCGGCAGGAAGATCGCTTCTTTCAGCAGATTTACCGGGACAAATCGGTTGCTGCCGTTGATTCACTGAAAGCAGCCCTTCTGCAACAGTTCCCCCCCACCGCAAACGCAACGTTCGAAGACTACAAATTTTACCGCCTGGCCAGCGCTGAGTATGCCCTCCACCAAGGCCGGAACGAACGTTTTGCCACAAGCAGCTTTGTCGATCATCGGCCCAACTTGCTGGTGCCCACTTGCTATCGTTTGTTCGAGCAGCTCTTCTCCAACTATTTCGGCCAGCTGGCCAATGCCGTGGATGGCGAACAATTCGGCAGATTGGTAGCCCAGGCCAAACTGAAAGAAATTGAAGATGCGCTTATTCAACAGAAAAACTGGGACAAAAACCTGGCGCAATTAGTCATATTGAAATCGATCCATGATGCCTTTTACACCGGACAGTTTTCACAGCAAAGCCTGTTGACCTTGCTGAATAAAATCGCACAAAGTGACTGGCCTGCCCAAAAAAAGGAAATTGCCGCCAAGTTGACACAGAAGCTCACCTACCTGCTGCCGGGTACCGAAGCGCCAAATATCCGCTTTACCGCGCTTGACGGCCAACAAACTCAGCTGGCCGCCTTTCGCGGAAAATTTGTTTACCTGCATTTCACCAGCGTTACCAATCCTATTTGCCGCCAACACTTGGATCACTTGAAAAAAAGCGCAGCGCCATTTGTCGGGAAACTTCTAGTTGTGAACCTCATTCCGGAGAGTGAACTGGCCAAAAAAGACATGATTGCCCAGCAGGAATGGACTGGTGAGTTCTTCACCTTTTCACCAACAGAAGCTGAAAAATATCGGGTGAAAAGCTTTCCGACGACATATCTGATTTCCCCGGACGGCCTACTGAAGCTGGCCCCTGCACTCAATCCGCTGGATGGCTTCGATCGGCAGTTGTCGGATATCCTCAAAAAACTGCAAGTGGAAGAGTGGCGGCGTCAGGCAAAATAGAAATGGAGCAATTCCTTTAAATTGGCATAGGTGCAAGCATAAACTTCATCCAGCTCGTGGCGGCCAAACCAGCGCACTTCCTCAATATCCTCTTCGATTTGGGGAACAAGTGCCCCTTGCCCTGTATGAATCATTTCGAACCAGGAAGTTTGTTTCCACACCAGGTTGTTTTTCTCCCGGATATAGGGTGAGCGGTATATGTGAAAAGTTGGCGGCAATTCGCGCAGTATCTGTAAGTTGCTCAGTCCACATTCCTCTTCCACCTCGCGCAGGGCCGCATCGCGCACCGGCTCGTGCTTTTCGATCTTCCCCTTGGGCAAGTCCCAGCGCCCTAACCTCCGGATAAACAAATATTGGTCATGCTCGTTTTTCACCAAACCCCCGGCAGCCGGAATAAGTGTCATTTCATTAATAAGTTGTTTCAACAAGTTTGGGGAAATCCGGCAGCCAATAAAAAGTTCTTCAGCATATTTTCCGCTTTCCAGCCTTTCGATCAAGCCCCAAAAATCATCAAAGCATTCAATATCAATACATTGACCAATGTTAACCCTAGATGAATTCTTATTTTCGAACAGAAACCTCAGCTGGTACTCATTGAAAAAAACTTTGTACATTTGCGATGAATTCAGTAAAAACATTTAACATTATGCAAGACATCCACCTGGAAGTGACGAAAAAGCTCGTACAAATTAACACAATAAAAATCCAACCATCAAACCCTTTTACCTGGGCATCAGGCTGGAAAGCTCCGATTTATTGCGACAACCGGAAATTGTTGTCCTACCCCGAAGCACGTACCTATGTGCGTGACCAATTTGTCAAACTGGTCCGCGAGAAATACCCTCAAGCTGAAGTGATTGCCGGGGTTGCTACCGGCGCCATTGCCATCGGCATGCTGGTAGCCCAGGAACTTGGCCTGCCTTTTATCTACGTTCGCTCGAAACCGAAAGACCATGGACTGGAGAACCTGATTGAAGGCGACCTGAAAGCCGGACAAAAAGTGGTAGTCATTGAAGACCTGGTATCAACCGGGGTGAGCAGCCTGAAAGCAGCCGAGGCTATTACAAATTTTGGCGGCGATGTATTGGGCATGATGGCTATTTTCACCTACAACTTCCCCATTGCCAAAGAAAACTTTGCCCAGGCAGGTATTGAGCTGACTACCCTCAGCCGCTACAAAACACTGATTGAAGTGGCACTGGAATCCGGCGAAATTCAGGAATCGCAGGTGGAATCGCTGAACAAATGGCGGGAAGACCCGGCAAACTGGGGCAAATAAGCAGAACCATCCTTCAAACGATATCGTGACATCCCCGGCCCTGTCGGGGATGTTTCTGTTTTGTAAAAATCAATTATCAAAGTAGGGACAATTCGTCAAACATCCTGTTCCATTTTAATGAAACAACCACCATGAGTACACAGAAATACGTCAGCGACATAAAGCTGATTGAGCAAAATCAGGACATTGTTTACAATTACCTGTCGAACTTTGAGAACCTTTCAACCTATGTAAACGAAGGGTTATTGTCGAAAATCAACGAATCGGTGCCGCAAATTAAGGTAACGGATTTTGAGTCGGATGCCGACTCGTGCCGTTTCAACATTTCGGGGATGGGGCAGGCCGAAATACGCATCATCGAACGCGAACCGGCCAAAACCATCAAAATAAACAGTTCGGGCGGATTACCCATCGGCATCACGTTCTGGATCCAACTGCTTCCTGAGTCGGCATACCAGACGAAAATGCGGCTGACCCTTCATGCCGAAATGAGCATGATGATCAAAATGATGGTGAACAAAAAGCTGGAAGAAGGCATCAACCAACTGGCCGACATGTTAACCAAGTTGCCTTATCGTTAACAGACAGACTGCTTCCTTAAAAATTCCGGTGAACCGCATGATCCAAAAACTGACCATTCATCAATACTACCAGCAGTTGAAACACCTGCCGGTAATTGATGTGCGTTCACCCGGCGAACACCGGAAGGGCCATATCCCGGGAGCCGTCAACATTCCCTTGTTTTCGGATGCCGAACGGGCACAGGTTGGGACCGTCTATGTGCAGCAATCGAGAGAGAAGGCTATCGAACTGGGCTACCAACTGGTAACACCCAAACTGGATCAGTTCATCTCGCAATCCGAAGAAGTGGCGCCGGCCAGAGAGCTGGTCGTTCATTGCTGGCGTGGCGGCATGCGCAGCGCCTCGTTCGCTCAACATTTGGCCGACAATGGGTTCCGGAAAGTATATGTGCTTGAAGGCGGCTACAAAGCCTACCGTAATTATGTGCTCGATTTCTTTGCCCAGCCGTTCAGGCTTCGCATTGTAGGCGGCTATACCGGAAGCGGCAAGACCCATCTGCTGAATGCGTTGAAGGCTCGCGGGCTTCAGGTGGTTGACCTGGAGGGACTGGCCTGCCACAAAGGTTCTGCCTTTGGCGGGATCGATCAGCCGGAACAACCCACGATCGAGCAGTTTGCGAATAACCTGCAGGAAGAATTCCGCCGGTTAAACATCGGGAAGCCCATCTGGCTGGAGGATGAAAGCCACAATATCGGCGGTGTGAAAATTCCGCTTAACCTCTTCAACCAAATAAGAAATCAAACGGTCTATTTTCTGGACATTCCGCAACCAAAGCGCATCGATCACCTGGTGGAGGAATACGGGAACTGCCCGCCGCAGCATCTGGCAGCATCCATCGAACGGATTTCGAAACGCCTGGGAGGTTTGGCGGCCAACGAAGCCTTGCATTTTTTGGAAGAAGGAAACTATTACGAAGTGGCAAAACGCACACTTCATTATTACGATAAATCGTACCGGAAAGGTATCAGCCTTCGCGATCCGGCAAAGGTAGTTTACCTGCCGCTCGAAGACACCAACCCCCGAAAAAATGCAGAAACCCTGATAAATTATTTCAGCCATGAATGAGATAAAACTCACCCAATACAGTCACGGCGCAGGCTGTGGATGCAAAATATCACCCAAGGTACTGAGCACCATCCTGCACAACAACATCGACCCTATCCGCGACAACCGCTTGCTGGTAGGCAACGAAAGCCGCGACGACGCTGCCGTTTACGATATGGGCGATGGCACGGCCATCATCAGCACCACCGACTTTTTCATGCCCATTGTGGACGATCCTTTCACCTTTGGGAAAATCGCGGCCACCAACGCCATCAGCGACGTGTATGCTATGGGCGGAAAACCCCTGCTGGCCATTGCCATTTTGGGTTGGCCGGTAAATAAACTGCCTGCCGAAATTGCCCGCCAGGTGATGGATGGCGGCCGCCAAGCCTGCAAAGAAGCCGGAATTATCCTGGCTGGCGGTCACAGTATCGACAGCCCCGAGCCAATATTCGGGCTGGCCGTTACCGGGCAGGTAGCGCTTGACAACCTGAAACGAAACGACACCGCCACAGCTGGCTGCCAGCTCTACCTCACCAAACCACTGGGCGTAGGCGTCTTCACCACAGCACAAAAACAGGGAAAACTGAAAGCAGAACATGCCTGCCTGGCCCCCGAGGCGATGACACAACTCAACCGGATTGGCGAAGAATTGGCCTTGATTGGCGGGGTAAAAGCGATGACCGATGTTACCGGCTTTGGCCTGCTCGGTCATTTAACGGAGATGTGCGAGGGGAGCAAGCTTTCGGCCCTCATCGAGTTCGACAAGATACCCCGGTTCGCAGAGGTGGACGAATACATCGCACAAGACTGCATCCCGGGCGGAACGCACCGAAACTGGGACAGCTACGGGCAAAATGTTCAGCTGCGCAACGAACAGGACAAACTGATCCTTTGCGACCCGCAAACCAGCGGCGGACTCTTGATCGCCGTTGAACCGGATGCCATCACCGAGGTAGAAAACCTGCTCGGCAAACACGGGTATAAAGCCGAACCGTTTGGCTCCCTCACCCAACCACAGGAAAAGCTAATCGTGCTGAAATAATTGCGCTTGCATCTGCTTAGCGGTTTGGAACCATGCATTAATCCGCTTAGCGGTTTGGAACCGTTTCCGTAATCCGCTTAGCGGTTTGGAACCGTTTCCGTAATCCGCTTAGCGGTTTAGAACCGCTTAGCGGATACGCTCCCGATGATTAATTTTCCGGTTTGAGGTTAAAAAGCTCTGCAGGCTCTAAAAAGACATACTGCAAAATAAAAATCTTGCATCTCAATGTATCTGCTTCGACCAAAAAGATTTCTACGTTCAGTCGATGATGCTGCTAGATGAAAGTATGCTAAAAAAAGTCTTCTGAAACCCAACATCGAACGATGGCTTCAATAATCCGCTTAGCGGTTTAGAACCGCTTAGCGGATAAGCTCCTGATGGTTTGAAACCGCTTAGCGGATAAGCACCCGCTGATACGCTCACGATGGCAACCAGCTAACTGTCTTAACATCCCGCCTTGCAGATACATAAAAAACGTTGAGTTCTTACCTAGAAGTGAATATGGCAGAATAAATAACTAACTTTAAAAGAAAAATGCATTTCGAACCAAATGCTGTTTATCACATTTACAACCGATCAAACGAAACGGTTTTTCACCATCGTGACAATTATCTGTTTTTCCTCAAGAAAACGAAAGAACTTATTGCCCCATATTGTGAGATTCTTGACTGGGTTTTAATGCCAAACCATTTTCATTTTCTTGTAGTTGCCACAGAAGACGGTTGCACAAACACAACGGAAAAGCACAGACCTGCATTACAAATATTGTCCAAAAACATTGGGGGATTATTGAGCAGCTACGCACAGGCAATTAACAAACAGGAAAACCGGCGTGGCAAACTCTTCTCGCATAATACCAAAGCAAAATGCCTGAATGATGTTGAATTTGAAAAAGCGCTCAGCAGATCCGAATCGTTTAACGCGTCTGTGCCCGACTACCTTACCACCTGTTTTAACTATATTCACCAAAATCCGGTAATGGCCGGACTGGTAACCAAACCGGAAGAATGGGAGTTTTCATCGTTTCGCGATTTCGCCGGTTTAAGAAAAGGCACACTGGCCAATAAGTATCTTGCATTTCAATATGTCGGTCTCGACCCAGAAGATTTCTACGCACAGTCGATGATGCTGCTAGATGAAAGTATACTGAAAAAAGTCTTCTGACATCCAACATTGAACTAGCGTTTCAGTAATCCCCTTAGTTAATCCGCTTAGCGGTTTGAAACCGCTTAGCGGATAAGCACCCGATTATTTGAAACCGCTTAGCGGATAAGCACCCGATGATTAATTTTCCGGCTAGAGGTTGAAAAGTTTTGCAGGCTCTAAAAAAGGCACACTGGCAAATAATTATCTCACATTTCAATATGTCGGTCTCGACAAAAAAGATTTCTACGTTCAGTCGATGATGCTGATTGATGAAAGTATGCTGAAAAAAGTCTTCTGACATCCAACATCAAACTAGCGTTTCAGTAATCCCCTTAGTTCATAATCCGCTTAGCGGTTTGGAACCGCTTAGCGGATAAGCACCCAATGAAATGGAACCGCTTAGCGGATATGCACCCGATGGTTTGAAACCGCTTAGCGGATAAGCAGCTCCGGGAGACCTTTTGATTCTTCAGTTACAACAGAATATTTCGCAAGAAGAAGTCCGCTTCCACGGTGATACAGATTCACATGCCCCTGCAAAAAATCCCTATAAATTGGGATAAAAGATATTGACCTATGTAATATACCTTTGCGTCTGATTCATGCAGACATAAAGATGAACGGGACGATCACTCCCGGTGGCACGGCAGCGTTTTTTCACCATTATTATTCAACCAAGCCGGTTAACAGCTGTTGTAATACAGTTAGCCATCATTACAAGCAGAAAAATAGATGACAGGATCAAAAAAGCTTTATGAAGATTTTTAATAAAAATGATAAAATGAGCTCGTTGGTTACCAGTAACTACAACTTGTTACCGGTGATCAACCGTTTTGGCATCCGGCTGGGATTCAAGGAAAAAACGATTGGCGAATTGTGCCGCGAACAAGAGGTGAACGCCGATTTTTTCCTGGCCATCGTCAATACCTATAACGACGAGAATTATTTCCCCGAAGCGGAACTGTTGTCGTTTTCGCCGCTGCTACTGATCGATTACCTAAAAAATACGCATAACTATTACATTGGCTATGTGCTTCCCAAAATTGAACGGTTGCTGAACCAGGTTCTGGTGAGTTGCGGAAACGACTGCGCCAGCCTGAAAATGATCGGTTCGTTTTACCAGAAGTACAAACACGAACTGTTGCTCCACCTTCAACTAGAAGACGAAAAAGTTTTCCCGTACATCATCGATCTGTATAAAAACCGGCAGCTTCGAAACGACCAAACTTCGATTCAGGTATTTGAAAACGAGCACACCAATGTGGAAGAAAAGCTAACGGATCTGAAAAACCTGATCATCAAATACCTGGAACCAGGGTACAACCACAACGACATGAACGAGTTCTTATTCGCGCTTGCCCAGTTCGAGAAAGATTTGTACGATCACGCCCGGATAGAAGACAACATTCTGGTAGTACAAGTGGAAAAACTGGAACAGGAACTAACGCAACAAGGAAGCCGCTAAACAATGGAAGAGAACCTTTTTATCATCCATCCATCCGAAATTGTTCGCCGGGGACTGGCCGTGATCCTTCAGGAATACTTCAGCATGGAGATTACCCAGCTGGTTTCTGTTTCCGACCTGGAAGCGTTTTCGGGTATCAACAACAGCCTGGTCATCGTCATGCTGGAAGCAGGACAGCAGCTCCCCCCCAAACTCGATGAAAAGCTCCGGCGTACGAACCAACTGTTTCTGGTTGGTGTTTCTCACGACGACCAACCTCAGCCTTACGAATATCGGCTAAATATATTCTCATCAGCCCTGCAAATACAGCAGCTCATCCAGGTTATCCGCAAATCGGCCAGCAAGCAGAAAGCTGTTCTGCCCGAAAACGGCGATCTCACCCTGCGCGAAAAGGACGTGATCCGGCTGGTTGCATTGGGACTGGCCAACAAAGAAATTGCCGATAGGCTCAACATCAGCATCCACACCGTTATTTCGCACCGGAAAAACATTACCGAAAAGCTGAATATACGCTCCATTTCCGGGCTTACCATGTATGCCATTATGAACAAATTGATTGACATCAGCGACATCAATCCCGAAGAGTTAATTTGAAACAGGCAGCTGACTATCCCCATAAATAGGGATCCGGTTCTGCTACCTGAGAAGCTCCGGACCGGGAACAAACAGGTTCTTCTTTAGCTCCAGGGCTTTGGGGAAAAGCTGTTTTCCCAACACCTTCATCCTGGACGATTTGGCAACTGCCACGATTGTCGTTTGTCCGGTAATCAGCTCAATCGCTTTGGCGACCATCGGATCGGAGGTATCACCCAACGGAATGCCCGCCAACACGTCGTCTTTCAGCACATAATCAGGCGTCAAGCCATCTTTAAAATCGGTATAACCAAAAGTGTTGGCATATTTCAATACGATAGGCACCATCGCCCATTCTTCCTGGTCATCGGGAATCACCCAGGCGCCGGTATATTTCCCGTAAGTAGGCTCACCAATGTGCACCACATCCATGTAAGGTTCCAAACCGGTGATAAGCAATTCGCTGGCCGAAGCCGTTCCTGAGGTTGTCAGGAAGAAAACCCGCTGCAAATTGACATTCCCACTAACATCGTCCAGAAAACGGTACGAAAGATAGTCGGCATACTCTTCGCCAGAATATTCAAGATATGATTGGAGCTCATCGTTATACCTCATTCCCACCAGCACTTCGCCAGCCGAAACCACATTTGCCGGTGCAATCTCAGAAGCCAAATAAGCTGCCGCATCAATCTCTCCGCCCGGATTATAGCGCAAGTCAACAATCAGGTCGGTAATGCCCGTGGTGTTGAATTCAGTAAAAATCTGGTCCAGCGTCTCCAGAAAGCCATCGTTGCTTCCGGCCACAAACTCCACATATGCCAGATAACCGATTTTATGGCCTTCGGTTTCGATAACCTCGTGATGTACAGAAGGATTGGTAGTCGTGACCCGGGCGGTCAGGCTGTACGAAACACCCGACGGGCTGATGGTACTCCCGCTGAGCGAGCCCAACTGCACCGAATAAGCACTGCCGGAATACAGGGTGTAGTAATTTTCCGTATTCAGATTGGTATTGTTGATGGAAAGAATGATGTCGCCGCGTTTCAATCCGGCCTCTTCGGCAGCCGAACCGGGATACACGTAGTTTACCACAATATAAACACTGGTACCATCGGAAAACAAATAAAAGGCCGGATCAAAACCCATGGTTACCGGTACCCCGGCAAACTCGGCGGCCAACGAAGCATAATCGTCGGTAATCCACGACCATTTATCTTCGGCTTCATAGATCAGCTTATAGAAATACTCTTCCGAATCGGCTTCTTTGGTATCGTCAATTTCCGGCAGTTTATTATTCCACAGGTACAAATCCTCCATGTTCTCTCGAATCCAGGCATTTGCAGCCAAAATCTCTTCTGCAATCGGATCTTCCTCCTCAACAATAGGATCATCATCTTTACACGAGTAGAAGAGAGTCAGCAAGAGGAAAAAATAGACGAGTAATTTATTCATCCGGATATGCTTTGTGTTTTTCATATAACATTCGCTTAATTGTTCAGAAATTTCAGTATCACAAACGGTAGCAGTACTGAAATTCAAACACGCTAAATTAATCTTTTTAACTTCAGCTTATCACTTTTTAAACGAAAAAGCTAACCAGCAAAATCAACAGAAAACCGACAACTGAAATGAGGGTCTCCATGACCGTCCATGAGCGCAGGGTTTCTTTTTCGTTCATGCCCAAATACTTACCAACCAGCCAAAAGCCGCTATCATTTACGTGCGACAGGATGGTGGCCCCGGCAGCGATGGCCAGTACCACCAGCGCCTTATCGATTTGTCCAAGGTCGAAAGCCGTAATCAGCGGGGCCATAATCCCGGCGGCAGTGATCATCGAAACGGTGGCCGATCCCTGAATCACCCTAACCACCGCGGCAATCAGATAGGCCAACACAATCGGCGGCATGGCCGAGTTGGCCAATCGTTCGGCCAGCATGGCGCCAATGCCGCTGTCAATCAGCACCTGCTTGAACACGCCCCCAGCCCCGGTCACCAAAATGATCAAACCCGCGGGGCCCAGCGCCTTGTTCGAGAGGGCCATCAACTGATCCTTGCTGAAACCACGTTTCACACCCAGCACGTACAAGGCCAGCAAGGTGGAAATGATCAGGGCCGAAAACGGATGCCCCAGCAGGCCGATGGTCTGGTACAGCACACCATCCGGCATGATGCCTTTGCTGAACAGCACTTCGGCCACCGAATTCCCGACGATCAGCACCAAGGGCAAGGCTATGATGAAAACAATGGTCGGAAAAGACGGCAAAGGCTTTTGTTCCTCACCCGGCTCCCGCTCCGAAAAATAATCGGGGGCATCAATTTTTATTTTATTGCTGATGTATTTCCCGAAAACCGGCCCGGCAACAATGGCCGTGGGAACACTGATGATGACGCCCATCAGGATGACCCACCCCAGTTGAGCCCCCAGGATTTCGGCCACCGCCACCGGCCCCGGCGTGGGCGGTATAAACGAATGGGTAATGGCCAGTCCGGCCAGCAACGGTATAGCATAGTACAACACCGAACGCCGTGCTTGTTTGGTGAGTTCATAAACAATCGGGATGAGGATGATGAGGCCCACATCGAAAAAAACAGGGATAGCCACGATAAAGCCGGTCAGCACCAGCGCCCAGGAAGCCCGCTTCTCGCCAAACTTGCTGAGCAGGTACAGGGCAATCGATTCGGCCCCGCCCGACGATTCCAGCATCTGCCCGAAAATGGCGCCCAAACCTACCACTGTGGCCACAAAGCCCAGGGTGCTGCCCATCCCCTCTTTCATACTGTCGATGATCGGGCCAAAGTCCATCCCACTGACCACCCCCACCACGATGCTGACGATCAGCAAGGCAATAAACGCATGGATTTTCAACTTCAACACCAGGAAAAGCAGCAGCAGAATGGCAAAGACTACGCCGCCCAACAGGAAGATTTCGTTCATGGTCGTTTGTTTGATTTAGCTTAGATATGTGAAAATAAATGAATTATTTACAGAAAAACAACGCACAAACCATCTTTACGGCCGCTGACCTATCCATTGAACTCCTATCGGTTACTTAATCCCGGTGATCTGCCAGCCAAAGTCCTTCCTGCTGCCAGCGCTATAGCATCTCCATATTTAGCCGGTTTATACTCTATTTCTCCTATGTATTTTCTGTATCCATAAACACAGAAGATATACAGAAGAAATACAGAAGATACACAGAAGATCCGGAGATGGTAAGACGAAAAGACGGATATGGATTGAAGGGAACTATGGGTCGGGATGAAGAACACGTGACGATTCATTTGCCTGGGAAAAAACATCATTCCATTGACATTTTCCCAAACAAAATCAATCATTCCGTTGACAAGAAGTCAATTCCTGACAATAAGAAACTGTTTAAAATTTAAAGTCACGCCCAAAATCAAAAAATTTACTCCGCCCCTGAAGGCTGTATGTTTGATTTTTCGGGCTCCCTTTAGGGTTCGGGGTAATCCGAAAAATCAAAATGAGCAAAATTTAAACAGTTTCTAACGTCCCCTTACAGATACCCCACCTCTTTGAAGTGATATTCGTGGATGGGGCCGTCCTGTTCCTGGATGCGGAGCTGGCCGGTTGCGTTGATGCCGATGATCTTTCCGGTGTACCGGTGTTCTTCGTCCTGAAACGGATGCCACTCTCCGAAGCGGTATAACTTCGCGAGAAACAGCTGATCCAGTTCCTGAAGCCGGCCCTCTGCCAAGAGCTGATAATAAAAATCGATTTGTTTCAATAATTCATCCAGGATTTCATCCAGCTGAAACTCCTCTCCGGTTAAGATGGCCAGCGAGACCGGATTGGGCGCATCCGAAAAAAACTGTTTTTGATTGACATTGAGCCCGATGCCGATAACACTCTGACAAATCTGGCCATTCATAATACCATTCTCGATCAGAATGCCGCAAATTTTCCGGTCGCCCACATAAATATCGTTGGGCCATTTTATGCTCACCCGGTCAACCAGGCGGCTGAGACAGCTCTCCAAGCCCAGGCAGACGACCTTCGAAAGGGCATACGTTTTATCGAGCGGTAAAAAAACCGGACGCATGAAGATGGAAAAGGTAAGATTTTTCCCGGGTTCGCTTTCCCACTTGTTTGCCAGGTGCCCGCGACCGGAGGTTTGTTCGTATGCCAAAAAGACAGTACCCTCTTCCGTTTCATTTTCACGCACTTGACTGGTGGCATAGTTATTGGTACTTTCGGTGCTCCGAACCGAAATGATGGTATGACCGATGGATCGGGACATAAGTTTTTGAAATTTTTAACAAATGATCGTAAACTATTTTTTTCATCCTCAGGTTATTACCCAAGACTGTTTTAACGGTCAAAATAAACGAAAAAATTTATCTTTGTATTCCTAAAAAGAATTTATGAGTATAACGCCAAAAGAGAGGGACACACAAATACTGCTTAATGCCATTATTGAAGGCATTGAACGAAAAAAAGGATTAGATATTATCAAAATAGATTTAACAAAAATAAACCACTCCGAATGTAATTATTTCATCATCTGCCACGGGAATTCCACCACTCAGGTGGATGCAATTGCCCATTCGGTAGAAGATACGGTGGAAGAAATAACCGGAGAACAAGCCTGGCACAAGGATGGTTACAAAAATTCGATCTGGATACTACTGGATTATGCCGATGTGATGGTGCATGTATTTCAGCATGAGGCACGTAATTTTTACGATATCGAGAACCTTTGGGCCGACGCAGCAATTGAAGAAATTAATACAGAAAATTAAGAAATAGATGACTAAAAAAACAAATAAAAGCAAGAAGAATTCCAACCTGGGCAACTTCAGTGGCGGTATGAAACCGCCAAAATTCAACCCTTACTGGATTTACGGGATCGTGATTATCGTATTCCTGGGCATTCAGTATTTCAGCTTTGGTGGGGGCCCCGTTGAAACCAACTGGCAGGAAGTTAAAAACACCATGCTCAAGAACCACGATATTGAAAAAATTGTGGTGGTCAACCGCGAAGAAGCCCAAATTTATCTGAAAGAAGACAGCTATGCCGACTATGCCGATAAACTGAACCAGGGATTTAATACACCCTCGAAGTTTGGGCCGCATTATTTTTTCACCATTGGGTCGGTAGAAACCTTCGAAGACAACCTGCGCAGTGCCCAGGCCGATTTTAACGACTCCGACCGTATTTCCCTGGAATATAAAACCGTACACAACTACTTCAGTGAAATTTTGGGATGGATTTTCCCCTTCCTCATCATTATTGGCATTTGGTGGTGGATCTTCCGGCGCATGAGTAAAGGCGGCGGTGGAGCCGGAGGCGCCGGTAACATCTTCAGCGTGGGAAAATCGCAGGCCAAAATCTTTGATAAAGACTCACGGGTAAATACGACCTTCAAGGACGTGGCCGGATTGGCCGAGGCCAAACAGGAAGTGGAAGAAATTGTTGAGTTCCTGAAAAACCCGGCCAAATATACCAAGCTGGGTGGGAAAATCCCCAAGGGTGCCTTGCTGGTTGGCCCTCCGGGAACCGGTAAAACCTTACTGGCCAAGGCCGTTGCCGGCGAAGCCAATGTTCCGTTCTTCTCCATGTCGGGTTCCGACTTTGTGGAAATGTTCGTGGGTGTTGGGGCCTCGCGTGTGCGCGACCTTTTTAAGCAGGCCAAGGAAAAAGCGCCTTGCATTGTATTTATTGATGAGATTGATGCTATTGGCCGGGCCCGTGGGAAAAACCCGAACATGGGATCGAACGACGAACGCGAAAACACGCTGAACCAACTGCTTACCGAGATGGATGGATTCGACACCAACTCGGGGGTGATCATCCTGGCGGCCACCAACCGGGCCGACATTCTGGATCGCGCCCTGATGCGCGCCGGCCGTTTCGACCGCCAGATCCATGTGGAACTGCCCGACCTGAACGAGCGTCGCGAAATCTTTCAGGTACACCTGCGTCCCATCAAACTGGCCGACGAGGTGGAAGTCAACTTCCTCTCCAAGCAAACTCCCGGCTTCTCGGGCGCCGACATTGCCAACGTATGTAACGAGGCTGCCCTGATTGCCGCTCGCAGAAACCGTAATAAAGTTACCAAACAAGACTTTCTGGACGCGGTGGACCGCATTGTTGGCGGACTTGAGAAGAAAAACAAGATCATCTCGAAAGACGAAAAACGCCGCATCGCTTATCACGAAGCCGGACATGCCACCATCAGCTGGCTGCTGGAACATGCCCATCCGCTGGTGAAAGTGACCATTGTACCGCGTGGCAAAGCGCTGGGCGCCGCCTGGTACCTGCCCGAAGAACGCTCCATCACCACCAAAGAACAGCTGTTGGATGAAATGTGCTCGGCCCTGGGCGGACGCGCTGCCGAACAGCTCGTGTTCGGAACCATCTCGTCGGGCGCCCAAAACGACCTGGAGAAAATCACCAAGCAAGCCTATGCCATGATCAGCATCTTTGGCATGAGCGATAAAGTGGGGAACGTAAGCTTTTACGATTCAACCGGGCAAACCGACTTTGGCTTTACCAAGCCGTACAGCGAAAAAACAGCCGAACTGATTGATGCCGAAGCAAAAGAACTGATCGACAACCAGTACCAGCGAGCCTTACAGGTATTGAAAGACCATCAGGAAGGTCATAAAACGCTGGCTGAAAAGCTGCTGGAAAAAGAAGTGATCTTTGGCGAAGACCTGGAAACGATCTTTGGGAAGCGCCCGTGGGCCAAAGAAGAACAACTTGGCGACAACGGCAACGATACTAAAACGGAAAAACCAGCCGCCATTACTGAAGCAAAAGAAACGGAAGAAACCCACTAAACCGACGCCTATGTCATCGCGGGAAAACATACTTGGCCGACTGAAGAAGGCCGCAGAAAAAAGAAACGCACCAACTGCGGCTCAGCCGGATTTTGAAGCGCCTATTTATTTGCAAACGGATAAAAGCCTGGCAGACTGGTTTCAGGAAAACCTGGAACTGGTTGCCGGAAAAGTCCTTCGTCCCAAAAACCTGCAGGAAGCCGTGGCCCTGATCAAGCAACTGGCCGCTGAAGAAAACCTGGAACGGATTTTTTGTTCCGACCCGGTTTTACAGCAGGCACTGAAGGGCCAAGTAGCCTTTCAAAACGATGCTGAGGATTTCATCCAGTTACAGGCCGGCATCACACCCTGCGAGTTTCTGGTGGCCCATTTGGGCTCGGTGATGGTCAGCTCAGCAGGTGCTTCGGGCCGAAGGTTGCATGTTTTCCCGGAAACCCACCTGGTAGTGGCTCACAAAAACCAGCTTGTCGCCCATCTGGATGATGCCCTGGAACAGTTGCAGCAGAAATATAACGGGAACCTGCCCTCCATGGTCACCAACATCACTGGCCCCAGCCGCACGGCTGACATCGAAAAAACGCTGGTGATGGGCATGCACGGGCCCAAAAAATTATTCGTACTTTTATGTGACGAACCGTTTTAATCTAACCAAATGGAAGAAGATTTTGTACTGGTTTTTACCACTGCCGAAACGTTTCAGGCTGAAATTGCCCGGGAGATTCTGGAGGACAATGACCTTCGCTGTGTGGTGCTGAACCAACATGATTCCATGATCCCATCGATAGGTGAGATCGAAGTTTATGTCCAAAAAGATGACCAGGAACTGGCCCTGGAAATACTCAAAAAGCTGAAGCATTGAAGAACCTGATCACGCGCTCGCTGACCGGAATTGTATTGGTTGCTGCCATCCTTGGGAGTCTGTTGCTAAGTAAATTTACATTTGCAGGCTTGTTTGTTGTGCTGCTGCTGGGATGCCTGACCGAGTTTTACGGACTCCCGGCCACTGCGGGATTACGGCCAAACCGTATCCTTGGGCTGTCGATTGGCGGCCTCACCTTCATTCTTTCCTTTTTGATCGCATCCGGCAAGTTGTCACCGGTCTTATACCTGCTAATTTTCCCGTTGCTTCTGCTGGTTTTCATGGCTGAAATGTACCGGCAGAGCGAGGTTTCACTACAAAATATCACCACCACCATCACCGGCATCTTTTATGTGGCCGTGCCTTTCAGTCTGGGAAACTTTTTGGTTTTTGATTCAGCCGGAACCTATTCACCCAAGCTGATGATTGCCCTGCTGATTATCATTTGGATGTACGATTCGGGAGCCTACCTGTTTGGCGTAAGCTTTGGCAAACACCGCCTGTTTGAACGAATTTCACCTAAAAAATCATGGGAAGGAGCCATTGGCGGCACCTTATTAGCGCTGGGTGCAGCCTACGTGCTGTCTATTTACATTCCAGCCATCAGCCTGCCCCACTGGCTGGTCATTGCCTTTTTCACCGTGGTAGCTTCCACCTTTGGCGACCTGTCCGAGTCGATGCTGAAGCGCCAGTTTGGCAGGAAAGACAGCGGGAACTGTTTCCCCGGCCATGGCGGCCTGCTCGACCGTTTCGACTCACTGCTGTTTGCCATCCCCGTTTTTGTGTTCTACCTCAAAGTTGTCGTTGGTTTCTAACCAACTCTACGCACGAGCTCTCGTTGCCGAATTCGGAAACCGGAAATTTAGCCCGAACAATCCCTGATTCTGAACGTAAAATTCAGTACTTTTGCACCCGTAAAAAATAAAACCATGAGATTTCATCCCGCGGGAAAAAAAATTATCCGCAACACCCTTTGGGTGGCGCTTGCCCTTAACCTGATCGGTTGGTTGTTTATCACCACCTCGTTCTTCAGCAGCTTGCTTACGCTGGGCACGCTGGTTATGCTGGTAATGGTGCTACAGTTTTTTCGTTATCCACACCGGCCGGTCACGACCGACGAAAAGCTCATCTTAAGCCCGGCTGACGGAAAGATCTGTGTCATTGAAGAATGCGAAGAAAAAGATTACCTGAAAACCCGCTGTCTGAAGGTTTCCATTTTCATGTCGCCGCTGAACGTACACATCAACTGGGTGCCTGTACCCGGAACCGTTACTTTTTTGAAACACAAGGAAGGTGAATTTTACGCTGCTTTTAAAGATAAATCGGCCGAAGAGAACGAACGCTTCTGCACGGCCATCCGCTTAAACGACGGGCGCGAAATTATGGCCACCCAGGTTGCAGGCGCTCTGGCCCGCCGCATCCTCAACTACCTGAAACCCGGACAAGCCGTTACGCAGGATCTGGAAATGGGTTTCATCCGTTTCGGGTCGCGCGTTGACCTGTACCTGCCTACCGACACCAAATTGAATGTCAAGCTGGGACAAAAAGTAACCGGATCACAAACCATCATTGGAGAGTTGAGCTAATGAACAAGCTGAGCAGTTACTTTTTTTGGGTGCCCAACTTCATCACGGCGCTGAACCTGGCAGCCGGCAGCATGGCTGTTTTCCTGGGCATTGAAGGGCAGCTGGTCTGGGCCGCCTGTTGCATTGTTGCGGCTGCCGTGTTTGATTTTCTGGACGGAATGGCAGCCCGCCTGTTGCATGCCTATTCCGAAATTGGCAAGCAACTCGATTCGCTGGCCGATCTGGTATCCTTTGGACTGGCTCCTGCCGCCATCCTGATGAGCCTTCTCCAACTGGCCATGTTTGAGAATATCCGGCCCCTGGCGCTGATTGAAGCATCGCCCTTACAATGGGTATTTCTGCTGTCTGCATTACTGGTGCCCATTGCCGGGGCTTTTCGTTTGGCCAAATTTAACCTCGACACCCGGCAAAGCGACAACTTCCTGGGCCTGCCCATTCCGGCCAACGCCTTGTTCTACGCATCACTGGCCCTGGTTGTGGAATTGGGGAATCACCCGGCCATCAGCAAAATCATCCTGAGCCGTTTTAATTTGCTCACCATCATGGTCCTGCTATCTGCCTTGATGATTTCGGAGCTGCCCATGTTTTCGATGAAAGTCAAGCACCTGAAATGGCAGGGCAACCAAGTCCGCTTCCTGTTTGCCGGACTCTGTATCGTTCTTTTGATTTTGCTGAAATTATATGCCTTTCCGCTGATCATCATCAGCTATATCCTGATCGCCGTTGTTTCGAAACTGGCAGCTTGATCACGTGTCGCCGTACTCTTGCCATAGCGTCATACCGTCAGGCAACTGCCGGATCGGTACCTCCTTATCGATGAGGCCCTGAAACAAGTTCAGGGTTACACCAGCAAAACCGTATAGCGCTGACACGAAACTAATTGCGCCTACCCTACTTCCTGCCGAATCAGCAAATACGTGTAAGCGAGGTAGGCCAGCAGGAGGATGGCAGCTTCCCAGCGGTCGAGTTGCTTGCGCCCCCCGGCAAACATGGCCAGGAACAAAAACAAGGTCCCCCCGGCCAACACATACAAATCGGTATTAAACGAAGCTTGAAAGCTGATTGGCCGGATGAGTGAGCTCACCGACAGGATCAGAAAAATATTGAAAACATTGGATCCGATGATGTTGCCGACTGCAATATCAACGTTCTTTTTTAACGCGGCCACCACCGAGGTCATCAGTTCCGGAAGTGAAGTGCCCAGGGCAACAATGGTCAGGCCAATAATCTTTTCGCTCACGCCCAGCATACGGGCAATTTCAACGGCGCCGGTCATCACCATCTTTCCACCGCCCACCAGACCGCCAATGCCAATCAGTATAAATAAAGCGATCTTCAGGTTCGACAAGTGCTGAAGGTGCAAATCGGCATGAATGACATCCGACTTAATTTCTTTATACACATAAAATAAAAAGGAAACGAACAAGCCCATCAAGAGCAGTCCGTCGATGCGCGAAAGCAAAGACGAATGATCGAAGGCAAAATCGTTGGCCAGCACAAACAACACCATGATGGCCCCAAACGAGATGGGAATTTCTTTCCAGGCCGTACTCGATTTTACGGCCAGAGGCGTAATCAAACCCGTAATACCAAGAATAACAAACAGATTGATGTTATTGCTGCCGATCACATTCCCAAAAACCAAATCGGGCTTATCGTTAAACGAAGCAATGGCATTCACCACCAGCTCGGGCGCCGAGGTTCCAAACGCAACAATGGTGAGCCCGATGGCCAAATCCGAAATATTGAACTTCTTGCCGAGCGCCGACGCGCCTGTGATTAACCAGTCGGCCCCTTTAATCAACAACACAAAACCTCCAACTAAAAGCAAAACCTGTAGCAGCATACGATTCGATTATTTAGGGCACGAAAATACGGATAAGCAAGGTATAAAAAAACGGTAATCCGGTTAAATCCATGTTAAGCAAAAGATGCCTGAACCAAACCTAAAAGAATGCGCCGGTATTTATTATTCTCTAAATAGTCCCAAATCAGCATCAGCTTTCCCAAAACCAAGGGGTAAAGAGCATGATGACCGTATAAATTTCAAGCCGTCCCAAGATCATGAACACCGTCAAGGTAATTTTGGAAAGTTCGGACAGATGGGCAAAATTACTTGCGGGACCAACCGTTCCCAGGCCAGGGCCAATGCCACCCATAGCCGTGGCTACCGAGCTGGCCGAAGTAGCAACATCGGAGCCCAACAAAATCATGATCAAGCTTCCGAACAAAAACAGCAACAAGTACCACAGAATAAAGGTCAAAATACCGTTATTGTCCTCATAACTGATCGAACGCTGGTTGATCCGCAACGGGATGACGGCCTTGGGTGAAATGAGCGTACGAATGGTATGTGTCACATTTTTAAGGGCCACCATGTGACGCGCCATCTTGATGCCCCCGGCTGTTGAGCCCGTGCTTCCTCCAAAAAACATCAAAAAGAAAATCACCACCCAACCAATAGTAGGCCACAGCAGATAATCGGCCGTGGCAAAGCCGGTACAGGTAACAATGGAAACTACCTGAAAAAAGGATTCGCGGAAAGCCAGTTCCAGGTCGCGGTCGGTATGGAGATACAGAAATGCCGTAACAAAGAGTCCGGCCACCAGGATAACCCCCAAATAAAAACGCAGTTCTTCGTTTTGTTTTATCTTTTTGAATTCGCGCTTCACCGCATAATAATGGATGACAAAGTTGGTTCCCGAAAGCACCATAAAAACCGTGACCACATACTGAATGTAGGGCGAATATCCGGCCAGGCTGGTATTTTTCGGAGAGAAACCACCTGTAGCTACTGTTCCGTAAGCGTGGCAAACACTCTCGTACAGGTTCATCCCCCCCAATAACAGGAAAACGACCTCGAACAGGGTAAGCAGCAAATAGATGTACAACAGCCGAAGCCCCACCGACTTAATCCGCGGATGTATTTTTTCCTGAAACGACGATTCGAGCGTAAACAGATTGTACCCCCCGATATTCAAAGAAGGCATGACCACAATGACCAACACAATAATCCCCAGGCCGCCAATCCAGTGCGTCATGCTCCGCCAGTACAGGATCGATTTTGGCAAGCTTTCGATATCCGCAAGAATGGAGGACCCGGTGGTGGTGAAGCCGGAGACCGACTCAAAAAAAGCATCGGTAAACGAAGGAATGGCCTGGCTGAACAGAAAAGGCAAAGCCCCAACCAGCGAAATAAAAAGCCACGACAACGAAACCGACAGATAAGCTTCGCGTCGCGAAAAGGTATCAATCTCGTGCCTTCCCCCCAGGGCATACAACAAACCGGCAGCAAACAGGGCGATAAATGCGGTAAACACAAAGGGAGAAATAAGCTCACCGTAAATCAGGGCCACCGGAATGCAGCTTCCCAAGGCAATCGCCGCAATCAGCAAAATCCGCATCAACAAGTGAAAAACAACTTTAAAATTCATGCCCTCTTTCTTTATTCTTTCGTTTCAACATCACTTTTTTCATCCATTCATTCACTGAATCCATCATCATCTGCCAACCTAAAACGGGGTTTTATAAACCGGCATGCTGAAGTAAAACCGGCTTCCTTGTCCGGGTTCACTCTCCACCCAGATATCACCGAACTGTTTGGTGATGAATTCTTTGGAAATGGCCAACCCGAGTCCGGTTCCTTTAGGGCCTGAACCGGGCACACGAAAGAACTTTTCAAAAATCTGCTGCAGATACTGCTCTTCGATGCCCGGGCCGGAGTCGCGCACCATAAACCGAACGGTTTGGTTCACCGCCTTTACCTCAACCTGTATCTGAGTGTTCTCCGGCGAATACTGAATGGCATTGTTGACCAGGTTCAACAGCACCCAGGCTGTCTTTTCCGAGTCGCAGTGCAGGTATGGCAAGGGCTCGTCCACCAAAAAATCGATCGAAATATGCTTTTCGCGGGCTTGGTTCAAAGCCGGGTTTTTCACGTACTGAATGATCTCAGTGGGCAACACCGGTTGCAGGTTCAGTGGAATATTTCCGGTTTCCACCTGCGCCAGATCGAGCAGCTCGGACGTGATACCGGCCATTTTCCGGGTTTCTTCTTTCAATGCCTGGATAATATTCTTCTGTTCCTCGTTCAGTTCCCCGATCCGCGGGTCATCCAGCAGCTTCAGGTTTAGGCGGAGCGAGGCGATCGGTGTTTTCAACTCGTGCGAAATAGTGGCAATGAAGTTGGTTTTCGCCTCGGCCTGTTCAAAAAAGTGGGTAATATTTTTCAGGATGATGACGCGTCCGACATTCACCGGCGACTCTTCCCCGGTTTTAGTCAGCACCACATCCAGAATTTCCTGCGTGTAATAGCCGGGGGTCCCTTCCTGCTCCACTTTGATGGGGTGGAATTCTTTTTTGGCCGGATGATTTTCTTCGCAAACCTCTTTTAAAATCTGACGCGAAAGTTCATTCCTGACAGCCAACTCGGGAGCGTGCCGGCCAACAAGTTCGCCTGGCGTCATCTGCAGAATCTTGCAGGCAATGGCATTCGAGAAAATGATGTGTTTGCTGTTGTCGAGCCCGATGATGGCGTCCTTCATATTGTTGATGATCGTATCAATCCGCTTCTTCTCGAACAAGAGCTGCGACAAATTGCTGTGTTCATACTCATCGAGCTTGGCGGCCATCATATTAAAAGCCTGCGCCAACTCGCCCAGTTCATCGTGCGATTTAAATTGAAGGCGCTGCTCATAATTCCGGTTGGCAATCTCTTTAATCCCTTGGGTAAGTTGAATTATGGGCTTGGAAATATAGCCCGGGTACTGAATAAAAAACAGTGCAGAGATGATAAAACAAAAAGTACCAATCACCGACATGATGACAAAAGCCCCGTGGGCCGTATTCTTCAGCAGGCTGTTTTTATGGCTGATGGCATCCATGTTCAGTGTCCACAAGGCCACAATTTGATTCCGCGTTGCCGTATAAGCGGCAACCAGCTCCCGAAACGCCCCGGGACCAGTAATTTCCTGATTCTGCAAATCGGCATAAACCGCCAAATACCGATTGAAATGGTTTTCCAGCGCACGAATCATTTCGGCCTCGCCCGCTTCGGTGATGTTGTTTTTCACCGCTTCCAGATTCTTGCGAAAAACAGCCAAATTGCTCTGATACCGACTATCATCCACGCTATCGGCAGAACTTAACAAATTATACGATTGCTGATTTTCCAGATCATCCAGCGACTGAATCAGGAACTTCGTTGACTCCACCGTTTGGTAGTTCTCTTTCAGCATGGCAGCCGACCGGTTCGACAGGTTGTAAATGAAATACGCCCCGGTAACCCAAAGCAACACCACCATCAGCAGTAGAAGCCCGAAACCAATGGAAAGCCTGTTTTTTAAACTTACACGTATCATGATGCCCTCAGATTAATGGATGCACGAAAATAAAACAGTTTCTCCGTGCAAAAACAAATAAACCAAGAACATGCCACGCCAGTTGCCAAACAGCACCACGCCAGGCAAAACACTTATCGATCAACAGTATAAATAACCAAAATAATTGATGGCGAATAGAACAACCCGGAAGCGCCCTAACAATTTGTAAGGGGAGCATTACATTTTATTAGGATCAATCGGACAGGCCATACTGTTCGAGCTTGCGGTAGAGCGTTGGAACAGCAATGCCCAGTTTTTCGGCAGCTTTGGTTTTATTGCCGCCGGTATGTTGCAACATTCTCAGGATATGGGCCTTTTCGATACTTTCAAGCGTACCAAACTGGTCGGGTGTTACCCCGGCATCCGGCAGACGGATTTCCAGTGGAAGCAAATCGGGTGTCAGCTCGCTGCTGTCGGTCAGGATGACAGCCCGTTCAATCACGTTTTTCAACTCGCGGGTATTTCCCGGCCAATCGAAGGCATCCAGCTTTTGCAGAAACGCCGCAGACGGACCCGTAATTTTCTTCTTGGTTTTGGCGGCATAAATCTTCACAAAATAATCCACCAGCAAGGGAATATCATCTTTTCGTTCGCGCAGGGCCGGAATCTGGATTTTAAACACCGAAAGGCGGTAATACAAATCGTGCCTGAAGTTTTCCTGGCTTACCTCTTTCAGCAGGTCGCGATTGGTGGCCGCAATAATCCGCACATTCACTTTTGTGGGTCGGGTATCGCCAATGCGGGTAAATGTTTGCTCTTCGAGCACGCGCAACAGTTTGGCTTGCAGGTCGGGGTGCATTTCGCCAATCTCATCCAAAAACAGCGTGCCTTCGTTAGCCTCTTCAAACAAGCCCTTTTTATCGTACACCGCGCCGGTGAAGGACCCTTTGCGGTGACCGAAAATCTCGGATTCGAGCAGTTCTTTGGGAAAGGCGCTGCAATTGACGGCTACAAAAGGTTTGTTTCGCCGGGGACTTTCGTTGTGGATCGATTGGGCAAAGAGTTCCTTGCCGGTTCCGGTTTCCCCTTCCAGCAGAACAGTAGAATCCATCGGGGCCACTTTACGGGCCAGTTCCATGGCCTCCAGAATCGCTTTGGACTGTCCCAGAATGCGGTCGAAGCTGTACCGCGTTTCGAGCTTGTTTTCCAACTCAAAGATGCGCTGCTGCAACTTGGCCTTTTCAACCGCCTTTTCAACGGTTACAATAATCTGCTCATCGCCATCACCCTTGGTAATGTAATCAAAAGCCCCTTGCTTCATGGCAAACACGCCGTCGTGGATGGTGCCGTAGGCCGTCAGCAGGATAACTTCGGTGGCCGGATAATTTTGTTTGATCGTGGTCAGCAAATGAAGCCCGTTCAAATCGGGCAGCCTCACATCGCACACCACCAGCAGGATATCTTTTTCTTTTTCGAGGATTTTCAGTCCTTTCACCCCATTCTCGCTTTGAAAAACCTCGTAACCTTCCAACTCGATAATGCGCGAAAGCGCCTTCCGTAGCTGGTTTTCATCGTCAATCACCAAAATTTTCCCTTGTTTCATACCTGCAAAGTATACATTTTCTGTGGCAGTCCGTCAACAAAGATAAAACTTCAGATTCGGAATAGCAGGAGTAAGTTCGTGTTGTTCTGTCAGAAACTTACCATTTCAACGTGTTTGGCAACGTTCTGTTGCTTCACCATGTCCATCCATTGCCCCATGTTGCGCCTGCATTCCTGTGTTGGTTTTGTACCATTGGATGATGACGCTTTGACCATCATCATCTTTACGGTTTTGATTTCCAAATTTTGTCGGAAGAATGCAAGTATTCAGGAAGTGCAGCCGAACCATACCAGGTAAATATTTCATAGTCCAGCAGCCCGTTTTTTATGGCCGGGTCGGTTTGCAACAATTCGTTCGCCTCTTCGGTCGATTTTATATTATTCAAAATGAAGATGCCCCTGTAATTGTTTTCGTTCTTAGCCAAGGGTCCTGCTACGATGAGTTTACCAGCGTCAACCAACCGGTTAATGTTATCCATATGTCCCCTGAAACTTTCGCTAATACGTTCTTTGTCCGTCAGGGTAGCTGTTCCTGTTTTCAGAATAACCAAAAAATAATTTTTCATTCCATACTCGTCTGCGCCTAATTTGAGGGCTAATTCCTTGTCGTAATTTGGATTTGCAGTCAACGTGTCTTTTCCCGACTTCGATTGCCCAAAAGTGAAGTTGGCGACTATTGTCGCCAGGATGATTAACATGTATTTCATTGCCTTTATATTTTCGTTTCAGTGTTGTTTACCCTTACCCCGGCTCAACCGGATATGCAGAAAAGTCATTCAACGCGGCTTTATCGCCATCCTCTCTTTGTCGTTAAAAACGACCACCAGCTTCCTCCTCGTCACCGCTTCGCGAAGTCGAGGGGGAAGTTCGGATCACGACGCCGAACGAAGGGCAAGCGCCCCGGGCTTTAGTACAACCGGGAATAATCGCTGGCCGCGGCACGCCGCTCATATTACTATTTATTGTATGCTGGTTTTATCCTTTAGTATTAAAATCATATTTTCCTAATCTTAATAAAACAGTAATTAATAAAAACATTTTATCTGGATGATAGTCCTTTTCATTATAAAAGCAATGTGCAATATTGTTTCTTAAATTCAGTCCACCATTGTTGGAAAAAACGTAATCAAAAAGAAGCCTATCTTCTTCGTTAAAATATTGCCTTATTATTTCATTATCTATAATATCGTGTGCTAATGCTTCTTGAACGCCCTTTCTTTTTCCTTTACTTGTAGATACATTTAGCCTTTCACTAAAATTCCTAAATAATCCTTCAATTTTTAACGTTAAACTATCTATGCATAAAATGAAATTGGGGGTATAATATTTGCTTTCTCCCCAAGCTAAAATTTGATTATAAAATTCTACAATCGAAGGAACTATTTGATATATCCAATTAGATTCATTCAAATTACCTCCTAAGTCAGTTTTGACGTATGGTTTTCCAATCCAAGTGTTAATTGCTAAAAATCGAATAAGATTTTTTGCTGTAATATGTCCTGATTTGATGCCATTCACAAAGAAATAATGCAAGAAAGGTAAAAAGGTCTCATTAATTCTTTGTCCATATTCTTCTAAAATTTCTTTGTATTCTTTCTGTTCAGGGTCTTCTCTTGATATGTTTTTATTGTTGTCAAATTGAAGTGTAGTTACAAATTCAAGAAAACCTTTTTCTTTATTTTTTATGGCATTTTTAACATCATCTATTTTGGGGAAATATTTTCCTTGTGCAAGGTTAAGATAATTGAGTTCCGGTGGATTTTTTAATAGAGACAAAGCAAACTTTTTTATTTCATCTTGATTCTCTTTAAGTTTGGTAATGGTTTCCTCATCAAGGTCGATGCGATATTCATTAAGTTTAACTTTAGGCTTCAATTCAAAATATTGCTGTTCAACTACTTTCCTTTTCTCAAAATTGCCACTTTGCAAAAATGCTTCAATTGCAGCTCGGTAATAATCCAACTTAATCCAATACCTATCTTCTTCAACTTCTTTGTCCGCTAAACGCAAACAACTGTTCCCTTTTTCTTCATACCAAACTTTAACATCACTTTTAAGTTTTTGGGCAACCTTAATTGCAGTTGGTAAATGATAATTAACCAAATTGAAATCGTCAACATTTTTATTCGCAACATTAATTTGTTCTGTAAAAAATGGTAAGATATCTGTAAAGTCAATAGCCTTAAAAATTTTGGGATATTTAAGCATATCTTCAATTATTCCGTGCTTCGCCCAAAAATTCAAATCTTTCGATGATAAAAGTTGTCTTGTTATTTCTTTTGTTTCTTCAATATTTTGTTTGCACTCATTTACAACAGAGAATAAATTTTCAATAATGCGTCCAATTAAATAGGAATACTCTATTTCTTCCTCTAATTTTCTTATACATTCTTCGATTGCTGCGATATAATTGATTGAAGCATTCTTTGCATAAGTGTTATTTTTCTTTAGAATACTATGCCACAATAGTAAATTATATCTTGCTCTTAAATATGCGGATTCAGAATTAATTGCTCTATTTTTCAAATAATCAAAAGCAGTTATCTGATATTCATTCAATTGTGGATATTCTGATATTTCACCCACTTCTTTTCCATTGCTTGTAGAAAAAGAAAACAATCTACCTCCATAAAAATCAAACAAACTGGCTTCAACTTCCCATTGTATTTTTTGTTTTTCATCGTCTGAATTTGTCTTCTCTTTATAGTTTAAAAGAGGTTCTAGCAACTCGTGATTCCTCTTTAGCAACAATACATTTTTGTCGTACTCACTAAAGAAATCGTTTAGATTATCAAAGTTTTCTATATTGAAGCTGGATTTTCTCATTTGCAACTATTTAGCTTGCACAGCAGAGTAGAGCCTGACAGCCCGCTCAATGTTTATATTACGTAAATGTACAAATTATGCGTTGACTGCAGTGCCCCATGCATCAAACCGTACGTGAAGTTTTACCGGCTCAAAACCGGCTCATCCGGATTTACAGAAACATCATTCAACGCGGCTGAATCTAACGGCAATCCGTTCCAGCCAACCACCGAATTTCGCAGATCGGGAAGAGCCGGGGAGTTTTTACCCGGTCGGATTCTTCCAGCTTTTCAAATACTGGCACACGCGAAGCAATTCTTCTTCTATCTCGGTATCGTCCATTTCCGGATAAAGGTCGGTAGTGGGAAAACCATTATGTACTTCATCGAAAAACTCGGCCAGAGTTCCCCTGAATATTTTATTTTCATGTTCCTTCCAGGAATACGGTTTCCACCAAACGACATCCGAATCAATGGCATAAAGCACCTGACTATTATCATTAATCACTTCGGTAAATCTTTCCCTTTCCAGCAATTGAATATCCCTGACATTTGTGTTCCAAAAATATATGCAAGCCAGGTCTTCGATATCCATCTCACATGAATGCAACCGGCAATTCATGAAGAAAGTATCCTTTAGCCATTCATCCGTTTGTTTAGAATGAACAAAACGCATCGTATCGCCCGTGCAATTTTTGAAGATGGAACCGGAAAGACCGGTTGAGTTAAATACGCTTGAAAAAAACCCGCATTCGTAAAAACGGGCATCAGACAAGCTGCTACTCAGAATAAAACTGTTATTGAATTGACAATCCGAGAAATGCACCTTTGCCGATTTACTGTCTGCGAGATGAAAGTCCCGAAGTGTTGTTTTCCGGAATTTGGAAGAACTTAGATCGCATGAATGAAGGTACAGCCCGGTTACGGTGCAATCCTGAAATTCATTTTTTTTCATCGAACAATTCAGAAACGAAACTCCTGTCAAACTGGCCCCATTCCAGGTTACCTCATCCAGGCTTTCCGACTCCACCCGAAGGCCGGTCAAATCCAGATTTAAAGCAATGGCTTCGCGAAGTACGGAGCGATAATCCGGAAAAAGCTCGGACTGCTCCAACTCGTATAAGACCTTATTTTTATCATTAAGCAATTGAATCTTCATGTAATAGTTTTTGTTTTATTCGTAAAAGCGGATCAGCCTTTCAGGTCGGCAAAATCATCGTAAAATGCAAGCGGATATTTTCCTTTGGGCAAAAGCTTTCGCTGTTTCATAAAATCCGAAACATGAAGCGTAGTATCTTTAAACTTTGTATTCAGCTCACTAACGATAGTTTCCCAATCATAAAAATCAACTGCCAAGCCAGCTGTTTCTCCCTGGTCGTCGAGATAAACAGCCTCTGAAACATCCATGCAGGAAAAAAATTGAAAAACATCCTTTCGATGTTTATACATGGCCGTATTATAAATATGGTCCCAGCTACCGGTTTGGTCTTCCATGAATGCATTGCAAAACGACCACCAGCGCGGGTAAAAGTAGTTGAAGTCATTATGAAAAGTATTATTGAAGATGACTCCCCAGTTGTAATCATTTTCCCAATCGCGTAGCTCAAAACAAATATTATTCATCGCCTCGATGATTTCCCGTTGAATGTAATCCAGCTTAAAACACGGCAAATCGTATATGTTGTTCCCTTGTTTTTTAATAAGCTGATGAATCGGAAAATATTCGTCGGTAAGCCAAATAGTTGTACAAGCATCAGGATAAATGATTTCTCCCAATTGAACAAGCTCCCAACTTGCCTTACGGTATTTGCCATCCGGATTATAATCGAACTTATCATTGTAGCCATATTTTATACTGACTTCTAATGACTTTGATAGTGTTATAGCCAACGCTTCCAGACTGCTGGTGTCCAGATTGTGCTTTCCGATAATTCGTACATCGTGTCCCATAAGAGTTGGTTTGTTGTGTTTATCATCGCTGAATCAGAAAACACCTTTGTAGAAATTCTTACAATACTGCCGGTATTTGGTTACCATTTCCGGTTTTAAGTCGAAGTTCGCACAGTTTTCCAACGTCCGGTTCGACTGGCTTGTCAATTCTTTTTCAACCAGCAAGTCGGCATAAGAAATGCACTGGATATCCGTTTTCGAGACAATGATAAACCACGCATTTTTATAGGGGAATACTTCTGGTTTTGCAAGCTTAAAACAACCATCTTTCCTGTATTTAACCTCTACGTAATCCAGTCTGCCGGTTGCAGCATGTTGTACCACAAAGTCGGGCATATTACGTATTTCGCTGGCGATAGCGTCTCCCAAACCTTTCATCTTTTCCAAAATCGACGGTAGGATTTTTTCCATCCCGTAATCGAACACATTATAACCCGAATCGATAAACAAGCCTTTGATGATGGTTTCGGCAATGTTGCCTTTAATCTTTTGGTATTGAAAGTTGTGTTCCATAAATTAAACTCCTGATTTCTCTTTTTCCTTTTCAGACGATTGAACAATTGCTCCTAATTTGATTTCAAAATATTTTTTCCACCGCAACCATCCTGCCCAATAGCGCTTTAGATAAATCCCTTTCAATTCAACCAACATCTTGGGAGCGTCTTTTTGATAGCCATTCCGAAAATACACATAATCATAAAGCCGAAAACTCCGGTCAGGATTCATTAGTTTTTTTATCCAAAAGTCCTTGTATTCCCTGTATTCCGAAGTTTTTGAACCATCTCGAATCTGCTCGAAAGGGTCCTTCTTTAGGGTAAGATATAAAGTATTGTTTGTTGGCATCTTGCTATCTGTAATAGGTCGAAGTCGATACTGACCTCTTCCAACCTCCTTTGAGTGACCCCTCCAACCTCCCCAAAGGGGAGGCTAAAAGTCCCCTTCGGGGATTTAGGGGTCACAACAAGAAAATTTGCATTCATCTTTTACGATTTCTTCGATCATCTTCTATTCAATTTCAACCCCATCAATCTTCTGCATCAATCGATGGGTTTCGCTCAAGGCAACAATAATTTTTTGGTAGTGCATGATGTCCTCGAAGCTGAGGGTTCGGCCCTTGCGGTCTTTCAACCATTTTTGGGCGGGCTGGTAACCTCCAATGTAGAACTCCCAAGCCGACAGCGGCACATCGGCAAAGTATTGTTGCTCGTTGATGTACACGGCTCCCAAATAATCGGGATATTCGATGTTGCCGTTTTCATCGGGGATTACATTGTCGTAATCGTGAAGTACAAATTTTACTTTCTCTACCACATTGGTTCCGTTTTCCGGGTATTGGGTTATGTAATTCTCTACCACAGGGCTTTCCAGTAAATGAATTTTCCGGATTTGGCCTCCCAAGGCAACCAATTGCCAAAAAGTACCAGCATCCTTCGGGTACGGTACCCGCGGGAAATCAATTTTCAGAAATTCTTTGTATTTCGCACGATAGGCGGGCGAATGCAATACCGCATAAATGTAATCCAGGAGATCGATGGGGGCAAAAACACCAGCCCCGGCGACCTCCGAAGAGACCTCCCCCGGCCCCTCCAAAGGAGGGGAGTAAGAGCTATCTGGTCGGTTATCAAGTGCTTGCTTAATTTTTTCGGCTACCAATGCCGGGTTGGTCAGAACTTCTTCGTTGGTAAAGCGGATAACTTCATAATCTAACTCGTTCAGGCGGAGGGTTCGCAACTCGTCGTATTCTTTTTGGCGGAGGTGAATCTTTCCGTCAATTTCAATGACCAGTTTTTTGCGTAAACAAACAAAATCGGTGATGAAATCATCAATCACATGTTGACGCCTGATTTTATGCCCCGTTTTTTTATTTCGCAGATATTCCCAGATTACTTTTTCGGCTTCGGTTGGGTTATCCATCAACTCTTCCCGCATTTCTTTAATGAACCGGTACGTGAGCGGGTTCGCCGTTATATAGCCAGGATCGTTATTACCAGATGAGTGACCATGCGTATTAATCGTGCTCTTCAAAGTCTCCCCATTGGGGAGATTTAGAGGGGTCAGCGGAGCCTCCGCCACAAACCGCAATCCCAATCGCTTCGAAATCGCCGATACAATCTCGGGATTCAGGTTGGGGGTGCGAATTTGATTTCCGATTGTAGATTGGGCTTCGTCATTATAGAGATATAGAGGGAAGATATTGGAACCATCTTTTATTTCAACAAAAAGTGCTGGTGCTGGTTTTACAGTTATTATTGCATGTTGCCATCCATCCATCTTTGTTTGCCTAACAACATTGAGACAATAATTCTGTTTCCCCTGCACATGAAGTTTCAACTCTTTCCTTGGATAATCCATAGCAACATCAGAAAAATATCCAAATCGGTTATCAAAAGGACGATATGCCAGTTCAATAACATCATCTTTCCAATTCATATTTTTTCGCAGCTTTTCTCTTGCCGCTTCTAATTTCCAATCTCGATTGTCAGTCAATTCATACTTTTCTCTCAACAAACTGTCGCTTAATTCAATATTTCGGAAATCATTTATTCTTGATGTAATCCCATTGGAATCAAAGTCTATTGCGAATTTATCTCGATGCGTTTGAAAACCTAAAACATTTGTTTTCATCAAACTGACAAGTGAAAATCCTTCATCATAAACATTCTGCGTTTGATAGTCTTTCTTAATGAAGAAATAATTCGGAGAAATATTTTCCAACTCGCAATAAGGCACCAAAGCAATTGAATTCTTCCATAAAAATTCATATTTCTCCTCTCGCTTGCCATACAGGTCGTAATGCAAGACCTGCCCCAACTCGTTTGCTTTCTTTTGCCCTGTTTTCACCAAGATATTAATCGATACCCCTTGCATAATATCAAACACATTCTCGTCGGGCGAACCATCAGGGCAAACTTCTTTTTTCTTGCTGTTTCCGTGTAAATCGATGGTAAATATCTTGTCGTAGGTTTTTAGCAAATTCCAGCGCATGCCCCTGAAAGTTGGGTTATCCAAAAAACCATGCGGGTTGATGAACGCTAAAACACCGCTTCCGTTTTTCTCAATATAATGCTGTCCGTAGCGAAGAAATTTCACATAGTCGTCGTTTATCCATTTGGGGTTACGCTCTTTCAATTTCAACTTTCCACCCGGTTCCCTTTTATAATCTTCCATCAACTCCATAATCCACTTTCCTTTGTTGGCACTTTCGCCCGAGTACGGCGGGTTTCCAATCACTACCATCACGGGGGTATCGCGTTTAATGTGGTTGGCTTCGTTGGCTTCGGCGCTCAACCAGTTCGAGAATAGGGTACCGGTATCGGGGTGGTGTTCTTCGAGCGAGTTGGTGAGGTAAATGTTGAATCGTTGGTTTTTGGTCGATCGGTAACCGGTTTCGGTGAGCAGCATGTCCAGTTTCAGGTGAGCCATGGCATACGAGGCCATCAGCAACTCGAAACCATTGAGGCGCGGAATCAGGTGTTCGTCCACATAACTGCTCCAGGCACCCTGCATGGCCGCAAACTTTTTGTGGTAAATAAACTTTACCACCTCGGCCAAAAAGGTGCCGGTTCCGGTTGCCGGGTCGAGGATTTGTACTTTGTGTACCTCCTGTTCCACCTCTTTATAGCCCGAAGCAGTTCGTTTATCGGCTGTTTGGGTACGCAGTTTAATTTTGGTTTTCGAGGTATCGGCCAGTCCCTGCGCCAAGTCAAATTCAGTTTTCAAAATATCGTCGACCGCGCGAACAATAAAGTTCACCACGGGTTCGGGCGTGTACCACACCCCGCGCGATTTACGCAAGCGGGGATCGTATTCGGCCAGAAAGGTCTCGTAAAAATGGATAATCGGGTCGTTGGTTTGGGTTGCTTTCCCGAAGTTACGCAGCAAGGCATTGACATTGGTTGCCCGGAATACCTCGGCCAGGTTGTCAACCGTGCGTTTGATGCGTTCGTCAATATCGGGCCCGGCCACATAGGCAAACAGTTTTTTCAGGAATGGGTTGGTTTTGGGTATCAGCTCGGCAGCCTCGTAGCGGCTAAAGTCGTCGAGCGAGCTGTCGTGCAGCCGGGCGGCAAACATACCGTAAGCCAGTGTTTGCGCATAAATATCGGCAAAGCTTTTGGGGTCAAGGTCGTGAATGAGGATACTTTTGAAGGTTTCGTATTGATCGCGGAGCGAGCTGTTTTCGGCGCTTTCTTCGTCGGATGTGAGCGCCCGCTCCAAAATATTTTGCAACAAGCGGGCTTTGGCCGCCATCATCCCGGCTAGTTTGCGCGACGAACGAATGGTTTGCCCAACGTAGGTGCAAAACTCATTCATCAGGTTAGCGAATGTCTCGAAATTGGCGGGCAAAGCTTTAAGCGTATTTCCATCAATTTCGGCAATCCGGATTTCGTGTACCAGCTCGCCCTCTTTGAAAAACTGAAACCAGAGATAATCGGTAATAATCAGGTTGTCGAGCGCCGATTTGTAGCGGGTGAATTGCTCTTTGTATTGTTTGCTGTTGAGGTCTTTCCCCAGGTCTTTGGCTTCGATATAACCAACGGGTATTTTTCCTTTTGTGATTACATAGTCGGGGTTGCCGCAGTCGGTTAGGTTGGCCGGTTCGTTGGTTATTTCAACACCTTTTACGAGTTTGCGGATGAGGGTTTCCAAATCGCCCCGGTAGGAATGTTCGCGTGAAATGCCGGCCTGGTATCGTTTATTTACTTGTTCGAGGTATTCTACTATATTCATTGGAGGTTTTTTGGTAGCCTAAATGTAATTAGAAAAGTCAAATTAACAGTATAGTTGCCCAATAAATTGTTTTGGGCATGGAGTGGCCGGAGACACTGATCCACAAAATAGTGAAATCAGTTACTGACATACTCGGCTCATCCGGATGTGCAGGAAAGTCATTCAACTTGGCTGGATCCCATCCTCCCGTTGTCGTTAAAAGCGACCACCAGCTTCCTCCTCGTCACCGCTTCGCTAAGACGAGGAGGAGTTCGGGACATATGGTCTTCCTTTTCTTCCGGAAAACTACACAAGCTGATCTTATTGTACCGAAAAATATCCGTTCCTGATGGCATACAGCACCAGCTCCACCGCGTTTTTCGACCTGGTTTTCTCCAGCAGGTTTTCGCGGTGCTTGTCAACCGTTCGTTTGCTGATTTGCAGTTTCTCCGAAATCACGGCGTTGGACAGCCCCTGGCAAATGTATTGCAATACCTCGGCCTCGCGCCCGGTAATTTCATGGCCGACTTTCTTTGTCTTATCGGCAGACATCTGCCTGACCAACCGTTGAAGGACTTCCTGCGAGAAGTAGTTATTTCCCGTGGCCACTTGTTCAATCGCTCTTTTCACTTCCGCAAAGCCGGAATTTTTCAGCAAAAAGCCGTTGGCGCCCGATTCCACCATACTGGCACAATAATTTTCGTCGGAATACATGGTGAGGGTAATAATTTTCAACCCGGGGCAGGTTTCGCGGGCCAGCCGGGCGGCCTGTATCCCGTTCATGCCAGGCATTTCAATATCCAGCAAAGCCAAATCGACCGAATGTTGTTTCAACCCTTCGAGAAACTCATGGCCATTTGCGGCCTCATAAACCTCCCCGACAAAGTCGAGCCCCGAGAGCAGAAACCTCAACCCCTCGCGGAACAGCGCATGGTCGTCAACCAGGTAGATGGATAGCTTTTTCATTTCAGCGGGAATATGAGTTGAATGGAAAAACCTTCACCGGGAGCTGTGCGCAGCTGATAGTTGCCGTTTAACGACTTCACCCGCGAAAAAATATTCTCCAGTCCCATACCGCGAGGCAGGCTTGCTTCATCGTGACTATCCATGTCGAAGCCACAGCCGTCATCCGAGTAGAACAACCGCAAATCAGGTCCAGGCTGATCAATTTCAATCCGAATGTGGTTTGGACGGGCATGTTTCACGCTATTGGCCAGCAACTCCGAAACAATCCGGTACAAGCTGATTTCCAGTTCTTCCTCCCACCGCTCAGCTTCCTTCTTCGTGATCAGCTCAACCGCGATACCGTGACTGGCCGTCAGCTGATCACTCATGGCCGCAATTGCCTTGACCAACCCGTAATTTTGCAGCACATGAGGGCTAAGGTTGTTCGAGATCTCTTTCAGCGAAGCGATGGCCTCGTCGGTTACCCGGCACGAACGCCCGATGATTTCCCGGTTTTTGACGTCCAGCGTGTCCGCATCAATGGCGCTCAGGTACATTTTCACCGACGAAAGCAGCGGCCCCAGGCCATCGTGCAGGTCGGCGGCAAAGGTGCGGCGCGCCTTTTCTTCGGCCTGCATCACCGCCGAGAGCACCTTGCTTTCGTTTTCCCGTTTCAGCTGATCGATCCGCTCTTGCAGTGTAAATAGTTGCCGGATAAAAACCACGCCCACGAACATGAGGATGGAAATCAGCACGCCAATCCAGCTGTTCAGGTCGGTTTGGGTGAACAGGCGGCTGTCCCAAAAGTGCACCGAAAAGTCGAACAGGCGCCTGACGGCCATCAGCACCAGCCCAAGCGAAATAAGCACCCAGGTGATGTTGAAGCGGGTGCGGCGCACCAAACTGACCGCCAGCACGGTTGCCCCCAACTGGAACAACATGGATATCACGATGGCAATTTTCAGGAGCATAACTGCGGAATGGTTAATGGATATCAAAGCTAGGGAAAAATGGGGAGAATTAAAGAAGTTAAAAGAACAGTTGATCCTGAACCGGTGACTCCATGTCGCCCCTGCCCGACCCCTGATTTGAACGAAGCGGCAGCCAGGGGTTCGCTGTTGCAAGTTGGAATTTCTTGTTTACGGAAAGTTAAGAACGAAAAATGAGTGGGTATTCACCTGGTGACTTCAGTCACCAGGTGAATAAGAGCTTTGTCGATGCAAAAGCAGGACCGCAAGGGGAACCGGGGCAAAACCGGGTTGCCGGTTGCCTTGAACAGGCCGCCCATCAACCGGAGAATGACGCCCCGTAGCCAGACGAACCCGCCCAATCGCCAGACGATGCCGCTCAGTCGCCAGACGAACTCAGCTACCCGCCAGACGATGCCGCCGAGCAGCCAGACGAACTCGCCGTGGCGCCAGACGAAGTCGGCGAATGCCAAGAAGTCAGTCCGAAAGAGCCAGACAAACTCGCTGACTGACATGGAGTCAGTCTGGAGGAGCCAGAAGAACTTGCCGAGGCGCCAGATGATAGTGCGGAGGTGCCGGATCGAAAAAAGACGTCAATTAAAAAATAGATCATCTGTTCGCCCTCAAAAACCAGTATCTTAGGGAGTGAAAAAGAGCCAATAGCGGGCACAGGAATCAGTTCAAGGAATATATTTCATTACTCTGGCGACAAATAAGAAATGTATTTATCTATTAACGACATATAGCCGCTACAACGCATTTTGACAAATACTTATAATTTAATAACCATAACAAACTTACACATGAAAAAATTAATTTTTATGACCATTGCCCTCATTACTATTAATTCGTATGCTCAAGACCAGTTAAATGAATTGACATTTGAGGATTGCCAAAATTCATCAGTATTTGAAAATATTAAAAACAATACACAAATTCTAAAATATATAGCTGCTGACGGCTCTGTTTTAGAACTCGGCGATACTCTTGTTATTGGAATGCCTTCTGGAAGTATTACTTCAACAACTGCAATTGGTGCTGCAAATACAGTAGGTGCTGCAAAAGCCCGTTCAAGAACTCAAAATAGTTTTACTACTTTAATAATGGGAAGACCTGCTGGGGTTGGAAGCATAGTGAATGCAATGGCCGGCGAAGCCCCGGAGAATGCAAGTGGCGCTATGCAAGGCGAATTAGTGGTAATTTCAGAAATGAAAGTGAGCCATAAAGGAAGTAAAAAGAAGCCTCTTGCCCTAACAATACTTTTAGGAGAACCTAATGGTAGGGCATTTGGAATTAATAAATATATGTCGGTTGTGGATTTTGAGAAATCTGTATTGGCTGGTGAAATTAAAAATTTGCATGCTCCTTTAACACGAGAAGAAGCCATTGCTAAATTAAAAGAATCCAAGGACTTACTAGACTTAGGCTTATTAGAGCAATCAGACTACGAGGCGATTAAACAAGAATTGACTCCAGTTATTATGAATAAGTAAAAAACCGTCGTGGCCACGTTAAAAATCAAAACAACCATTTCTCCACTAGCATAGTACTGTGCCCCCGTGTCTTGCTTTGAAAAAGCAAACGTTTGCCGGAGTGGGTAAGGAACCAATTACAACCCGGCGACAGCGTTGGGGGGCGCCGGAGGGTGAGCGAAAGGCTCCCGATTGATCCAGTCAGGCAGCCAGGCAAATTGATGCCGGAGGCATCCTATGCTTATAGAAAGAAAGGATGTCTGAGCGATATTCGACCCCGGACGGGGTCGCACCTTTGCTGCATGCGCCAATTCTATAAACATCCAAACCCTCCGGGTTTGTAACCCCGCTATTCAGGATATATCGAAAGCTGGAGGCGGTTGGACCAGATATGATTGATGCCGGAGGCATCGCATGTTTATAGGAAGAGGTGATAATTGAGATCGATTCGACCCCGGATGGGGTCGCATCTTTGCTGCATGAGCCGATTCTATAAACATGTAAACCCTCCGGGTTTAATGAATGAAAGCGACCTAAAACCAAACCATATGGCTGACACATTCTCGCAAATTTACATTCAGGTAGTTTTTGCCGTGCAAAATCGCAATGCCCTCATCCATCCCGGTTGGGAAGAAGAACTCTACAAATACATAAGCGGAATCACCCAAAACAAAGGGCAGAAAATGCTTGCAATCAATGGCACATCCAATCATATTCATTTCTTCATAGGCATGAAGCCAACCTGTTGCCTGTCTGATCTGGTGCGTGAAATAAAAAAATCGTCCAATACTTTCATTAAAGAAAAGCGATTTACGAACCACCAATTCAAATGGCAGGAAGGGTTTGGGGCTTTCTCATATGGCCATTCACAATTAACCGATGTCATCCAGTATATTGACCGACAGAAGGACCACCACCGAAAAAAGACTTTTAAAGAAGAATATCTGGCATTTTTGAAGGCGTTTGAAATTGAATTTAAGGATGAATATTTATTTGAATGGATTGATGATTAATTATTTATCTTTTTTAGTGCCGCAGGCATCCCATGTTTATAGGAAGAGGTGATAATTGAGATCGATTCGACCCCGGATGGGTCGCACCTTTGCGGGGTACCCTAATTCTATAAAACATGTAAACCTTCCGGGTTTGGAAGAAGACCAATCGTGCCCGAAGATGCCGGAGGCGTTAAAAATGGTAGAGGGCCCCTCATTCAGAGAAGCCCTCTACCGGTTTATTTCGCGGGGATGTTTTTCAGGGTTTCCACCAGGAAGTTCCAGAATTTGCCGACGGTGGCAATGTTCACTTTTTCGTCGGGTGAGTGCGGGAAGCGGATGGTGGGGCCAAACGAGATCATGTCCCAATGCGGGTAGGTGCCGCCCAGGATGCCGCATTCCAACCCGGCATGGATCGCTTTTATTTCGGGAACTTTGCCATACTTTTCGTGATAAACCGACTGCATGGTTTTCAGGATAGGCGAATCCATGTTGGGTTTCCAGCCCGGGTAGGCGCCGGTCATTTTCACCTGGGCGCCAGCCAGGGTAAACACGGCTTCAATCCGGCGGGCCAGCTCTTCTTTGACCGAATCCACCGAACTGCGCATCAGGCTAGCCAAGGTAACGGTTTTGGTAGCCGGGTCCGACTTTACAATGGCCAGGTTGGAGGAGGTTTCCACCAGCCCCGGCATGCTATCGCTCATGCGGATGACACCATTAGGACAAGCCATCACCCCTTTGGAGAGGTTCACCTGGGTAGTTTCATCGATCAAGACAGCAGGCATTTCGGTTTCAACCAGTACCATTTTCATATCGGGTTCGGTAGCCAACAATTCTTTTTTCACCAAGGCAAATTCTGCTTCCAGCGCACTTTTCAGGGCAGCTACGTTTTCAGCAGCAACAGTGATCACGCCAAATGCCTCGCGCGGAATGGCGTTACGCAAACTGCCGCCGTCGATAGCTGCCAGCCGGACTCCGGTTTTGCGGTGGGCTTCATCCAGCAACCGGAAAAACACCTTGTTGGCGTTGCCGCGCTGCAAAATGATATCCATGCCCGAGTGGCCGCCTTTCAATCCGGTAATATCCAGTTTAAAGGCCGTTGAACCGGCCGGAACAGCAACCTCGGAATAGGTGAATTTCACATTGGCATCTTCTCCGCCAGCGCACCCCACATACAGTTCGCCTTCATCTTCAGAGTCGGTATTGAGCAGAATTTCGCCCTGCAACACACCGGCTTTCAGGCCTTCGGCCCCATCCATACCGGTTTCTTCGGTGGCGGTAAACAACGCTTCAACCGGGCCATGCACCAGGTCCTTCGAAGCCAGCACCGTCATGGCGGCCGCCACGCCAATGCCGTTGTCGGCGCCCAGCGTGGTTCCGTTGGCGGTTACCCATTCGCCATCCACAAAAGCTTCAATCGGGTCGTTCGCAAAGTCGTGCGTTTTGTCGCTGTTTTTCTGCGGTACCATGTCCAGGTGACCTTGCAAAATCACCCCTTTCCGGTTCTCCATTCCGGGCGTGGCCGGTTTGCGGATGATAATATTTCCAGCCTCATCTTTGATGGTTTCCAACCCAAGTCCTTTTCCAAACTGGTAGATAAAGTCCTGAATCCGTTCTTCATGTTTCGACGGACGTGGGATTCGCGTCAGCTGATAAAAGTTTTCCCACAGCGCTTGTGGTTCCAAGTTACAAATTTCGTTGCTCATTACGTTTTTATTTTATGAATGATTATTCCGTCAGAATTCCCTAAAAATACAATTTTACCCCCCAACTTGTTCTGACATTCGTCAGCCGAAACAAAAAGCCCCGCATCCAGAGTAAATGCGGGGCCGGTTTCATTCCAGAATATTTTTTCTTTTTTGAGTTACTTCGCCTCAACGCCGGATGGCAGCTCCAAGCCATACTTATTTTGCTTGTCGGCACGCAACAGCATAAAGGCCAGGAAAATCGAAATCACCCCGCAAATGACCAACGTCAGGATGGGGATGGTATAATCGTACATTTTTTCTCCGGCTTTGATAGCAGCCAGGTCAGCGCGGTTCACGAAGTCGAGCAGGGCGCCAATCCCCCAAAAGAAAAGGCCGAGCCCCCAGTTTTGAATGGTGAACATCGATGAATAAGCTGTTCCCAATCGGTTTTCGGCCACTATTTTAGCTACCGAAGGCCACATGGCGGCAGGCACCAGGGCAAAAGCAACTCCCAGCGAAACCAGTCCGAGATAGCCCAGCGTAACACTGTTGAAAAGCGAGAGCGAAACGTGGGCAAAAATCAGCAGGAAAGCCCCCAGGATCATCAGCGAAGCAGCTTTACCTTTTTTATCGACAATAGAACCGAAAATGGGCGTGAACAAGATGGTTCCCAGCGGAATCAATCCGGTAACTTTGGGGCCGTTGTGGAATATGGCGCCAATCTTTTCAAATAAAGTCATCGACGACAAATCGGGCAACTGGTAGGTGAACCCAAACTTATTCACCAGCAAGTCGGGTGCATACTGAATGAAGGGAAATACCGCCGAATAGAAAGCCACACACAGCAAGGTGATGTAGATAAACCCTTTGTTGGTGGCCAGTTTTACCAAATCGCTGAACTTGAAATCCTCCTCGGGCTCACCACCTTCTTTTTTATTGGCATTCACCTGCTTGTCCAGGCGAATGTCGAAAATCAGGTAAGCCAGGAAGAGAATAAAACCGAAACCGATCAGCGAGGCGGCAAAAGCAACGGCCGGGGCCACATGCCCGCCACCGATCTCAACCGAGAAAGCGGTTCCGAACGCGGTACCAAAACGCCCGAAAGCCACGTTAATGGCCATGGCCAGCGCCAGCTCATATCCTTTAAACCACTTTACAGTGGTGCGGGTCACAATCACACAAATCGACTCCAGTCCAATCCCGAACAACATACGCCCGGCCATCATAAACTTCATCATTGTACCGGGATCATCGCCAAAAACGCCGTAGGTGGCCATTGCCGTGATGGATGCGCCCAGCGAAGCCACAATCCCAAAAACTACCCCGGCCACGCGGATTCCCCATTTGTCCAGGATAATGCCGCCCACCATGATCATCCCAACCATGTTGGCCCAGGTGGTGGAACTGATAATCAAGCCAAACTGGCTACTGTTGATCCCCAGCTCCGACATCATCAGGCCTTTCAGCCCCGACATGAAATCCTGAAACCAGTAAGTTCCGAACATGAACATAGAGATAATCACCAAAACAAGCCACCGGATGGCTGCCGAATCTTTTAACGTCTTTTTAATCGCATCCATAATAAAATGATCAGTATTTGTAAGTTTTTGATTGAAGCCCGTAAAAATAAGAAAATCAGGCAGCCTGCCAACTGACAGAAATCAAAAAAGAAGCTGTCCAAAAAGTTAAGGTACAAGTCATCCCGAATTTATTTCGGGATCTGTCCCCGGTTGATTGAGATCCTGAAATAAATTCAGGATGACAGCTCCCGGGGACCCCTCTACTTTTTGGACAGCTTAATTGGCTGTTATTTCAAGAGAATACTTTTTATTCCGCCTGTTTTCGGGTGGAAAACGATTTGATGGATTCCGTCAAGCAGTTCCTCCGGAAGTGGCGTAACGGTGCCGAACTGGGCAATGTCGGCCCGGGTAACGGCCATCAGGTTGATGCCGTTCTGGATGCGGATCTCCGCTTTGCCCGGAATACGGTAAAACACGCCGCTTACCCCCTCAACCTGCGATTTTTGCTTTTCCTGCGCCGATGCCAGGTCTTCCAGCTTTTTCAGATCCACCACAATGGGCTTCCCGCTCAGGTCGGTTTTGGGCAACACGCCTTTGGTTTCGGAAAAGCGGAACACCACTTCGCCCGACACGGAGTTTTCGCCCGGGATGAAATCAAAACAATAGTCGAACGATTTTTTAAAGGTTTTGCCTGCAAACAGCGCCACATATTCGGCTTCCAGTTTTCCAAGCTCATCCACCATCAGTTCGTAAGCACGCCCGTCGGGCAATTGCTCTTCATAGGCATTGGCCAGCGATTTAAACCGGCGCTTGCGCAACTTGGTGATGGTATGGGCAGCTTCCTGTGCCTTTTCTTCCAGCGATTTAACAATCAACACCGTTCTGCTGGCTGAGTCCGGTTTTTCGAAAAACGGGTTCAATGACAAATCCAGAAACGGATATTCCGGTGTTTTTGTATCGGCCAGAAAAGTTGATACCGCAGCTGTTTCCTCTTCACTGTCCACCTCTTTGTTGATGCCGGCCAGCACACCCGACGAGGTCAGGCTTACCAGGGCGGCACCTTTTCCCTTCGCTTTGTGCACCTGTTGCGGGTCGGCCTCGCTGAAGGTTTCGATGCGGATATCGTTTATGGTCCAGCTCTCCCGGTCCGACGAAGCGGCATCTTTCAGTCCCAGCATGGCTTCGGCATACTGAAAATACGGGCCGTGGAAGAATTTTTCCTGCGTTGCTTTCACATAAACACGGATGCCGGTGCGCGGCAGACTATAAATAATCCCGTCAGTCAAAACCAAGGCCGTTGATTCGTCCTTGGAACGTTGGGCAAAAATACTTAGGCTGGCAAACAGTAAAATAAAAGTTAAAACGTATCTGGTTTTCATGTTTAATTGTTTTTTGTGATTGGTTTCAAAATTAATGAATGTAGGGGCAAAAGCTGACAATTTCGGCTAAAATAACGGTCGAACGGCAAAAGTCCCGTTCCTAAAACCGGAAAGAAGCTTGTTTTATTTTGTGAGTTCCAAAAATGCTTTCCCGAAATGGTCAATCAAATCGCCTGCAATCAGCGCTTCCTGTCCATACTGCTTCATGGCCAGGTCGCCGGCCAGCCCATGCAGGTAAACACCCAGCAAAGCGGCTTCTTCCGGGGAATAGGGTTGGGCCAGCAAGCCCAGGATCAGTCCGGTGAGCACATCGCCGCTACCGGCAGTAGCCATCCCCGGGTTACCGGTCGTATTAAAATATACCTGTCCATTTGGAAAAGTAATACACGTATGGGCCCCTTTCAACACGACAATTACTCCGTGATTTTTAGAAAACCATTGCTGTAACAGCAAGCGCGACCAGGAGTCGGCAGTTTCGCCGGCCAGCCGTTCAAACTCTTTGGGGTGCGGCGTGAGGATGCTGTTTTTCGGAAGCAGCCCGTACCAATCTTCATGCTGAGAAAGAATGTTCAGCGCGTCGGCATCGAGCACCAGCTTTTGAGGATTAGCCAACAGAAGTTCTTTCAGCGCCCGCTGAGAGTTGGATTTGCAGCCCAGGCCGGGCCCCACTCCTACGGCCGAAAATGACTTCAGATCGGGAAACTCGGTAAACATCAGATCCGAAGCATCGATTGAGCACATAGCCTCGGGCACGCAACTTTGGATGAAACCATACCCCGTGTGCGGAACATGACTGGTGAGCAAGCCGGTGCCCCCGCGCAAACAAGCTTTTGAAGCCAGCACGGCAGCTCCCATTTTGCCATACGAGCCGGCAATCAGCAGGGCATGACCGTAAGTGCCTTTATGCGAAAACTTGCCCCTCGGGCGGATGAGCGATGTGATATATTTATCGGTTAAAAAATGAAACGGAGTTCGCATGGTAGAAATCGCCTCCGGGTGCAAACCAATAGGCAGCACTTCCCAGTCGCCCAGCAACTGTTCGTGTTCCGGGAAAAAGAAGCTCAACTTGGGAAACTGAAAGGTGAGCGTGTGGCTGGCCCGGATTACTTTCGACAGGTCGTTCTGCGAATTATCCTCGCCGAACAGGCCGCTGGGAATATCGACAGCAACCACCATTGCCCCCCGGTCATTAATCCGTACCACCAAGCTTTCCGCCAGCCCGTCAAGCGGACGGGTCAGGCCCGAACCAAACAGTCCATCGATCACCACGGCATCAGCGGGTATTTCGGGGAAGTCCGCCTCCGAAGCAATTTTAACCAGTTTCACCTTTCCTTGCTCTACCAGCCGCTGCCAGTTGATGGCCGGTGAGCCTTTCAGCCCTTTGCCAAAATCGAGCAAATAGACTTCGCAGGAATAATCGCAGTCCGCCATCTGACGGGCGATAGACAAAGCATCGCCCCCATTGTTGCCCGGCCCAACAAAAAAGAGTAGCTTCCGCTCGTTCGACAAGCGATGAATCAGCCAGTTAACCAGCTGCAACGAAGCCCGCTCCATCAAATCGATATCAGCAATGGGTTCATTCTGAATGGTATATTGATCAATTTCAGCAATCTGTTTGGTGGTAAAAATCTTCATATCCGGCATTTTTATACCGAATTTACGAAAAACTATCTTTCCCGACCTGATATCAGGGAAATCGCTTTTAGGAATTAAATGCCATTCTTCCTATTAGAAGATGTTAAACTGCTCTTTTAAGGTCGTCACCACCCGCCCGGCCACGGCATGCCGTGGCCTTACACGCCGGATAAAATCCGAAACGTCCTAAACCGGGAAAGCCAGGTACGGTCACGACACGTCGTGACCAACATGCCATAGCCCCGTGGAAAGCCCAGATTAACTTATCCTGCACCTACCGGAAATGCCTCAGGCATTGGAAGCTTTTGAGGCACATGTGCATGGAAAGGGTGAACTATATTTTAAAAGCGATTTCCCTGGACCTGATATTTATCAAACTTGCAAAGCCAAAAAGTTGACTATATTTGCCAGTCTTGCAAAACTTTACAACAAAAAATTTACTAATTAAAAAGATCAATTATGCTGAAAGGACATCCCAAGGGGCTATTGGTGGCATTTTTTGCCAACATGGGCGAACGCTTTGGTTACTACACCATGTTAGCCATTTTTGTGCTTTACCTACAAGCCAAGTTTGGCTTTTCAACAGCCGAAGCCGGTGGTATCTACGGTGGCTTCCTGTTTGGAATTTATTTTCTCCCGCTACTGGGTGGTTATATTGCCGACAACGTTTTAGGCTATGGCAAAACCATTACTTTGGGAACCGTCGTCATGTTTCTGGGCTATCTTCTACTGGCAATGCCGGGAATGGGAATCGCCATGGTTTATTCAGCATTGGCTGTCATTTCGCTTGGGACAGGCTTCTTCAAAGGAAACCTGCAGGCGCTGGTTGGAAACCTGTACGACGATCCGAAATATAGTGCCAACCGGGATAATGCCTTCAACATTTTTTACATGGGTATTAATATTGGTGCCTTTTTCGCACCATCGGCTGCCGAAGCAATTGGCAACTGGGTGTTAAAAGGTAAAAATTTCACTTACGATTCTTCAATCCCTCACTTAGCTCATCAATACTTGGATGGCAAGCTGGAAGATGTTTCGAGACTTACAGAACTTGCAAAAGCACAAATGGGTGCCAACTTTACAGACCTGGCTTCTTTCAGCAAAGATTATATCGACACATTGGGGCAATCATACAATGCAGGATTTGCCGTAGCAGCAGCCAGTATGGTTATTTCATTCCTGATTTTTATCGGATTCAGAAAATACTACAAACATGCAGACATCACGGAGAAACAAAAAGCAAAATCGGCTGAACACAAGGATAAGCTTGTGGTATTAACTCCTCAACAGACAAAAGAACGACTGATTGCTTTAGGCTTGGTTTTCTTTGTTGTTATTTTCTTCTGGATGGCTTTCCACCAAAATGGTTTTACCATGACCATTTTTGCCCGTGACTATACCCAGTTGGGACATGTGAAACCTAGTACTTATGTGCTGTTTGACCTAAGCCAGTTATTACCTATTCTTTTTGCAATTATTGGCTCAATTCTGTTGATCTCCGGAAAATCAGGAAGAACAAAATTAATTGGTGGTGCCGTAACTCTTGCCGGAGCTGCACTCGCTTATTATACAATTTCATCATTCAGTGGCGACTACACCATCACACCACAAAAATTCCAGCAGTTTAACCCGATCTTCATCGTGTTCCTGACTCCGGTAATTATTGGAATTTTCACTTGGCTGCGGAACAAAGGGAAAGAGCCCTCGGCACCTAAAAAAATTGGTATTGGTATGGTGATCACTGCCATTGGATTTGGTTTATTGATTACTGCTTCAATGGGATTAACATCTCCCGGACAGCTAAATGGTGGCGTTTCCGAAAATCTGGTTTCACCCTATTGGTTGATTAACTGCTACCTGGTATTAACTGTTGCTGAATTATTCCTGAGCCCTATCGGGATTTCATTTGTATCGAAAGTTGCTCCACCAAAATACAAAGGTCTGGCACAAGGCGGCTGGCTGGGTGCTACAGCATTTGGGAACCTGGCTGCCGGCTTAATCGGTATTCTCTGGGATAAAATTGAGTTGTGGCAATTTTTCGCCATTCTGGTTGTGATGTGTGTTTTGTCTGCCGGATTTATCTTCGGAATTCTGAAAAGATTGGAACAAGCAACAAACAACGCCTAAATAATATTTTTCCGAATAAAAAGGAGCAGCCACTTGGGTGCTCCTTTTTGTTTTTAAACCTATCCCTTTAACATCAAAACAGTTAATGCCGCTATTCCGAAAAATGGCTAAATTGTATATTTCAAACATATGTCATTTTAATCAGTTTAAAGTTATGGCAAAAGTTCTTGTGTTGGGAGCGGGTATTTCGGGGCACACCGCAGCCTCCTTTCTAAAAAAGAAGCTGGGGAAGAACCACGAGGTGACGGTGGTTTCACCCAACCGGTATTATCAGTGGGTTCCCTCCAACATTTGGGTGGGAGTTGGCCGGATGACAGTGGATCAGGTACGTTTCAAACTGGAAAAAGTATATCGCCGCTGGGGTATTGTTTACAAACAAGCCAAAGCTGTATCGATCCATCCGGAGGGCGACCGGGAATCCGGAACTGCTTATGTTACGATTGAACATGTTTCGGAAGAACGTAAAGGTGAGGTGGAAAAAGTAACCTATGATTATTTAGTGAATGCCACCGGCCCCAAGTTGAACTTTGAAGCTACTCCCGGCCTCGGCCCCGGGAAATACACCTGCTCGGTTTGCTCGTATGACCACGCAGCTCATGCCTGGAAAGAACTACAAAAATGCATGGCACAAATGAAAGAAGGAAAGGTTCAGCACTTTCTTTTAGGCACCGGCCACCCTTCAGCCACCTGCCAGGGAGCAGCCTTTGAATATGCCCTGAACATTGCCTTCGAACTTAAACGTAAAAAACTGGATCACCTGGCTAAGATCACCTGGATTACCAACGAGTACGAGCTGGGAGACTTCGGCATGGGTGGCGCATTTATCAAACGCGGCGGGTATATCACCCCCACCAAAGTGTTTGCCGAATCGGTACTGACCGAAAACAACATCAACTGGATAAAGCGAGCCGGAGTTACCCGGGTGGAGCCAGGTGTGGTCCACTACGAAACGCTTGCAGGCGAACAAAATACGGCAGCGTTTGACTTTGCCATGCTCATTCCCGCGTTTAAAGGACAAGACCTGAAAGCCTTCGACCAATCGGGAACTGATATTACCCCGAAAATTTTTGCCCCAAATGGTTTTATGAAAGTGGATGCCAACTATACGCCCAAACCTTTTGAAGAATGGAGCGTGAAAGACTGGCCGCAAACCTACCAAAATCCGGCCTACCCAAACCTATATGCCACCGGAATTGCTTTTGCCCCTCCTCACCCCATTTCAAAGCCAATGCAAAGTCCGACCGGGTTGTCCATTACTCCCGCTCCCCCGCGCACGGGAATGCCCTCGGGTGTTACCGGGAAAATCGTTGCCCAGAACATTGCCCGATTCATCAAAAACGGAGCGACCGAACACAAACACACCGCCAGCATGGGAAGGATGGGCGCTGCCTGCATTGTATCGGCCGGTTTTAGCATGACCAAAGGGCTGGGCGCCACCATGACCGTATCGCCCATTGTTCCCGATTGGGAAAAATACCCCGACTGGGGCCGCGACATTAATGCAACCGTTGGTGAAGTGGGCCTGGCCGGCCACTGGATCAAGTTGTTCCTGCACTATATGTTCATTCACAAGGCAAAAGGATACCCGTTTTGGTGGCTCCTACCCGAATAATCAATAGCAGAAAACCATGGAAAAGAAACACGAAATAAGAGGGTACAAAGATGAATTTTATCCGCCGGTACCAACCCGTGCCACAAAATTCTGGCGGACCAACTTTTTCTTTCAGCTGTACAAGTTTTTTCGGCTGAACTTCAAAATCATGCGTATCGTTGTCAGAGGGCACTCCTAATCGGGCCACACGCCTTCTGCAATCCGCATGTGTTTATGCCAGTTGTGCCTGAATAAAACGAAGTTGTTTTTCAAGCATGGCCACTTGTTTCATCGCGAAACCGGCTTCGGCAGCTTTACTCACCGGATTGGAGTAGATCGCCTCGATTTCCATGGGGCGTTTGAAATCGAAATCCAGCTTCATGCTTGGCGCATAGGGCGTCATTCCGGCAGTCATGTCCAGCATTTTCCGGGCAAAAGATTCTTCCAGCTTCACCCCGCACTGGTTGGCCGCTGCAACTACTTCCAGCATCAGTTCAAAAGCCAGTTCGCGACTGGAATGGTTAGCCATTATCCGGTCGGTAGTGGTATTCAGCACGACCGTCAACCCATTGAAAGGCACATTCCAAACCAGCTTTTGCCAGCGCGAAAAATACAGGTCATCCGACATCTGACAAGGCACTCCGGCTTGTTGGAAATCCCTGCATACCTGTTGAAGGACTTCGGGTTGATTCATCTTGTGCGCACCCAGCACCAACTTTCCCAAATCGAGATGCCGGATGTGCCCCGGGCCAATTTTGTTGGAACAAATAAAAGCCAGCCCCCCGGCAAGCTGGATGTCCGGCAAGTGCCTTTCAAGCGACTCCTCCAAACCTAAGCCATTCTGAACCAACACCACCAGCGTATTCGCGTGAAGAATTGGCTTCAGCAGTTCCGGCAACAAATGATTATTGGTGGTTTTCAGGCAAACCAGCACCACATCGCAAACCGGCATGGCAGAAGTTGAATTATACGCATTCAATTTTGAAAGATGGAAATTACCGCTCACCGAATCAACCCGAAAGCCATTATCGCACACATAGGTGTAATCGGTATTAAACAGAAAATGAACATCGCTGCCTGCCTGGGCCAGCCGCCCGCCGTAATAACCACCCAAGGCGCCAGCGCCAATAATCGCGTATTTCAGAGTCATCTTGCCAGTTTGCTTATTTCACACAAAAATAAGCACAAAGCCCGGCCACCCGGTGCTGTCCCGTATTCCTGACCAGATTCATAACAAAAAAGTCACAAAAAAAAGGAGCCGCGCCGGACTCCTTTTTTTCTATTTCATAAAATTGTCAACTAAGCTTCAATGGGGCTGAGCGTGTCAACACCAAGTGTACCCGCCAAATCGGCCAGGTAAGCCGGCGATGAAACTTCTTTCAGTTTGGCCTTGGCAACTTTTAGCCGTTCGGGAAGCGCCAGACGGACTGACGTGTCAGCAAAGTTTTTGCGGCTGATTACCTCTTCGATATAAGCCACATTCTTCGTCCATTGTTCAACGTCGCGATGTTGCTTTTCAACCAAACGCTGCTTGTACCAGTCGCTGTTCAGCACCGCCTCGCGGGTAAACATAGCGCGGATGTCCGGATGGTTGCGTCCTTTCCCCTCGTATGATCCTTCAACCATAATATGAATGAGGGCCTTCAGTGGCGGGCAAAGCAGGTCAACCGTTCCGTCGCGCATGTAACCTTCGGCCACGCGTTTTTGGGTAATCGACAGGTTTTCGATGGAGGCCACAAACATATCCAAATCTTGTTGTTCCGGCCGAAGCATATCTTCGCTGAAAACCGCATCCGGTTTACTGAAAATGCGGGCCATAAAGTGGGTCACAAAACGCAGCGTGATACGGTAGCCCAACAAACTGGCATCAACTTCTTTCCCGTTGTGGGTGAAGTTTTCAACCCGTTCGAGATAGCCATGTTCAATCAGGAATTTAGGATCGCGTTCCTCTACTGACATACGGCACCAGATTTCCGGGACCAGCAAGCTGATATCGTGGTCAACTTTATATTTCGGTCCCACATAACCGGCGGCAGAAGAAAAACCATCATAACCGGTCAGGATGTACGACAGGAAGGCATTGTTCAAATCAGCAGCCGGCAACAGGTTATTGAACGGACCTTTGGTAAGCGCACCTTCAGAACCGAAACCGGTTGTTGAGGGTGATTTTCCGGTAATACTGCAAATGAAGTCGATGAAAAGTTCCGGCAACTCCTGGTAGTGGATTGGGTTGTAAACGGCCAATGGCGGCACGTTATTTTCCGGTTCCGACGGGTTGTTCCGACGTCCCGGCAACACAGCGTTCACTGGCAAAAAGACTACTTTATCCAAGGGAATTTTCCGGAAAATGCGGGTTCCAACTTCAGCCACATATTTAGCGACCGGATCAACCAAGTCGGGACGTACCTGCAAGTAGCGCTGGTTCTTGGACGGAATACCATCAACCAGCCTTGGTTCGGAAGGCACCACCAAAAACTCGGGGCTGTCGCTGGCCAGAAAGTTATTGATCAGGTCTTTCACCGGCTGGGTATAAAGTTCGAAGCCAATGGCATCGTCCTTAATTTCCTGTACCTGTTTGCGGGTCAGCGGTTCAAAGTTCGACAGGAACGTGTTGGGGCTCGACAGGTCTTTTTCGCCCTGCTTGTCATACCCTTTGATCACACAGTCATCCGGCCGCTGGAACAGGCGTGATTCGCAGTTTTTCACGATTTTCACGCTGGGGTTATTATATTCCGGGTTCAGGTTCTCCAACTTTTTGGCATCCAGAACTACCGAAGCGGTAATATCATCTTCAAACTGCACTTTGCTGGATGGGTTGTAATCCTGCCGTGTCAGGAAAATACGCCAGGAGTTATCGACATCGTGACCAACCCGCAAGTAACTTGTCAGCAGTTTATTCGACTGAAATTTCAGTTCATTCCCCGGTATCCCGTTTACTTGATCCACCGAGAAATATTTCCTCCAGTCCTTGTCCCAGTCCTGACTATAATTCCCTTTAATAATATAAATCAACACTTTGATGCGTTGCGGGAGCGACCGGAGCCATTCGTTGTATTCGTCCGTATATTCGTCGGCAGGAGTAAGCAATTTAATTACCGATCCGAGTGAACGGCGACGGCTCAGGATGTGGCGCGGTTTTTTCACCGAATAGTCAGCCGGCACTTTAAACCGCTTGGAGTAATCTTTCGACATGATTTCTTCTACCATATCCAGATCGGCATGCAGGTCGGTCACAATCACCGAACCCTGGATCATCGCATCCTGGATCGACTTGGAGATTTCCGACTTTCCGCCACCCGACACGGTGCAAGGTTTGTGGCAAAGCGTTCCTTCAGCCATGGTCCCTACCAAATGCCATTTGGGGCCTTCCAGCCGTTTTTTCATTTCCACCTTGTATCCGTTCGGATAGATATAATATTTGTACGGCAGCAATTTAATCACCTGCTTCTTACCGGCATTTTGCCAGGTAATGGTTTGTTTCAGCAAGTCGAAGTTGGCATCTTCGGGTACATAAATTACATCACGGAATTTTTTATCCACCGCGTAACCTTCCTTTTTCAACTCCAGCATGTCGGCAAACAAGTACAGGAAGGAAGCAAAGTTTAAGCCGTTGTCCGGGAGCCTTTCATCGAGATAGCACTTTTCGCCCAGGTTATAGCTGCGGAAAGCGATCGCGCCGCCGGCATGTTCTTCTTCGGCCAGTCCATAGAGGTTGGCCGAGTAGCTGATCATGGTTTTCACTTCTTTTTTACAGTAACCGTAATAGTTGTCGGCGATAAGGGTAACCACGACACCCCGTTTGTCTCGCGCGGTAATTTTGAAGGCGCTGCCATCGTTGTATTTTTCGTCCTCCTTCTTCCAGCACATGCCATCGCGTTTCTGGCGTTCGGTGGCGTTATCGAAATGCGGCAGGCCGAGTTCCTTTTTTGTTAATCCGGTTAAATGAGTGGCCAGGATAACACAGCCCGTATGTCCGGTCCACGAGTCGGGGTTTAGGGCTGCATCGTTTTCGGGCAAAAACGGGTCGCCAGCATTGCCAAAAATTGACTCCACAAAGTCAAGATTCGAAACCAGGCTGCCTGGCGCCAGGAATTTGATTTCCATTGATTTTTCGGTCATCACCCCGGCCACTTCCGGCACTACAATGGGACGGAGCATCAGACTGACAAACAGTTCGGCGCTTTTTTCCTGGTTGGCCGTAAACGGGAGTCTCATCAGCTCTTTTGGCGGATTTAGCGCATGTTGCAGCAGTTTGCAAAAGGTAATTTTTGGCACCGCCTTTTTATCATCCGGAATAGGCAGGCCTCCTTCCGCAATATGAAAAACGCCTTTTGTGGTTCGCCGGTCTTCTTTGGGATTATTCAGAATACCCTGTGCAGTCCGGTACGAGCGGATAATATCACTTTCGAAATAATCGCCGTCGGCAGGCAGGGACACCATTCGTGCCAGCCCGTGGCGATCCAGAATAAACGGATGATCCGGGAAGGTGAACGAATTGTCGCCCGGCACATCGCCCAGGTAATCGCGAAGAAAGTTTTGAACACGCTGCCCCAGCGGGGAGGTTTGATTGGCCAGCAAGCGGGATTTGATATTGTAGCTATCCAACAAAGGCTTGGCAATTTCCAGCAAGTCAGATTTCGCCCCTGCCATACAAGTAGGATAACCATCGGCAGCAAGCTTCAGGTTGATATATTGGATCTTCTTTTTGTACGACACCTCAGGCTCATTGCTATCATTTCCTATCCCAAAAGTTCTGTTTACTGTCATAATTTGATTTTTAAATGATTAGGGATGAACATTTACGTTAAAAAGCGGTAACCAGTTTTTGATTTGTACCAATTTCTTTTCCTAAACCTATTACAACTTCGATACGAATTGGATCAGGCACCTGTAACCGGAACAGATTTTCCTATCTAATGACAAAAATAGACAGAATTCCCCTCCACGGTCGGATTTGACAACGGTTTCACACAAGCTTAACACAAATATTACAAGCAGAAGAAAAGTAAAATAAGCGCCCATACTGTATATGATATTCCTTCTGTCGAATCACGTTCAGTCCGAATTCCGCGAAAACTGACTGCCACATGATTTGATTCGGCAAACGCTTCAAGTCATGGAAACGACCAACCCGCCGGGAAAAAGTCCACCACCGGAACCTGCATGGGGACAATAGAGGAACAAGATGATTTAAAACAGATTCCCCTCCTTTCGGAACCGAATGCTTTTTGTATTTTTGTCACCCAAAATCAGAGCCTTGCAATCGTGTTAAAAGCTTTTCTACACAGCATACTTTTTTTCATCTTCATACTTGGCACTTCTGCCCAAACCAACATTTCTTTTCTTCATTACGGGATTGAAAAAGGATTAACTGAATCTAAAATTACCGGAATAGCGCAGGACTCGATTGGCTTTATCTGGCTGACCAGCGACAACAGCCTCACCCGCTTCGACGGAAGTCTTTTTAAAACATATAAAAACACCGACGAAAAACATCCAGCCCTTTCGGTCCGCCAAATCAATACTATTTTCTCGGATTCGACCGGGAAAATCTGGATCGGCACCGAACATGGCGCATGGTACTATGATCATTTCCGCGACCGTTTTCTGCCCATGGCGCCAGGTTGGGACCGAATTCGGGTAACAGATTTTGCAGAAGGAGTCAACGGTGAATTGTGGATAGCCACCGACGAAGGGTTGGCCCTGCATAACCGAAAGACCAGCCAAACAGCGTGGTTTACCGATCCCGGTTCTGTAAAAACCCCGGGCAACAACATCCTGCCAAACAGCAACATAAATCATATATGCCGTCAACCCAACGGGGACATTTGGCTGGCCACCTTTCCCAACGGAGTTCACCGGCTTAATCCGCAAACCCGGGAAATAACCACATTCCGAACATTGGGACAAACCAACCTCGACCAACTCCATATTACCAACCTCCGGTTTTTAGAAGGCGAGCTTTTACTGAGCACCCTGTTCGATGGTTTTTTCATTTTAAACCCAAACAAAGGCTTGGTGGATAATTACATTTTTGAGGACCTGACCTACGATGTGCATCACTTTGACATCGGCCGGGATTCCATCATCTGGCTGGCCTCCAGCAGCGGTCTGGTGCGGTTCGACCGCAAAAACAACACCGCCCGGCGCTTTACTAACGTGCCGACCGATCCGTTTAGCCTCGAACGGACTGCCGTCATTTTTGTATATGCCGACAAGGACAACAATCTGTGGACTTCATCCGGAATTCGCGGCATTAATTACGGACTGAACAATATTCCTTTTCAGCATTTTCTGTTCGACGATGGTACTCCCTATACACTCACCCACAAAGAAGTTACATCCATTAGCTTCGACCATGCAGGTAACATGTGGCTAGGGTACGAAGGCGGGTTAATTGAGCAGCACAGCTCCCATCCGTACCGTAAATGGTCGTACCGGCTAAAAACGAAGAGAAAAGACAACAGCTCCGGGGCCATCTTCAAACTATTTGAAGACAGCCGTAAACAAGTGTGGGCGCTCAGCTGGTCGGGCGGACTGCAAAAAATGAACGAAGAAGGAACCGGTTTTACCTGGCCTCCGGTAAAATCCGAATCTGCAGCAGCTGTTTTACGCGCTGCCGACATCCGCGATATTATCGAAGACGCCAATGGCAACCTGTGGCTGACAGTTCATGGCAAAGGGCTCTGGCGTTACAATCCCGACACGCATGAAGTCAGCGAATTCCGCTATAACGAAAACGACATCGAAAACAGCTTATCGAATGATTACATCTTTGACCTGTGCCTGGATTCCAATCAGGAACTTTGGATTTCAAGTAGCCACGGGGTTTCACGCTTCAACACCAAAACCGGACAATTCACCAACTACGTTCACAACGAAAGCAATCCCAGCAGCCTGTCAAGCAACACCATACAGACAATTTACTGTGATCACTCAGGCGTTGTGTGGGCCGGTACCAACAACGGACTGAATATATTCATCAAAGAGTCCGGAACCTTTCTGCCGGTACAAAAAGGGCACGATATCGCCTATTTAAATATCTCGTCCATCCGGTCTATTAAGCCCGGGGAAATCTGGGTGAGTACAAAATCCGGAGTTTTCAGGCTGACGTATTCCGGGGCAACGTCGTTGGAAACACTGGACTATACCATTGATTATTTCAATCAGTCCTATGGGTTGATTTCTACAAATTATTTCGATCGCTCAGCAGGGGTTGACGGGCAGGGGCACATTTATTTCGGCGGCAACGAAGGCGTTGATTTCTTTCACCCAAACCAGGTTCCTGCCAAAAAACATTCCGGTTCCGGGGCCATTCTTACCGAAATTGCCATGTACGGCAAACCAGTCCTTCCTCGCCCCGACGAAGAAGACCGGAATATCCCCGTTGTGGAACTGGATTACGATCAACAAATGATCACCTTCCGGTTTACTTCGTTGAATTTTGTCAACCCGGGCAAGCAAAAATACCGCTACAAGCTCATCGGGTTCGATCAGGAATGGGTTTATACCCAGCAGGAACAAGTTGCAACCTATACCCGGTTGAAGCCTGGCACCTACTTTTTTCAGGTTGAAACCACCACCCCAACCGGACAATGGGACAACCGCTCATCGCTGGTCAAACTGAAGGTCCACCCCCCGTTTTGGATGACCTTTCCCTTTTTGGCAATTTCGCTTATCGTGCTGGGCGGCTCATTTTTTCTCATTCAACATGCGCATACGCGCCACCTGATGAAGCGACAGCATGAACTGGAAAAAATCATTGCCAAGCGTACCCGCGAGCTGGTAAACAACAATCAGGAACTGGTGAAGGCCAACCTAACGAAGAACAAACTCTTCTCTATCGTATCGCACGATTTGCGCAGCCCTTTTTCCGGATTGCTGGGCATGCTGGACCTGCTGACCAGCGAAGATGAAACCAGCCCGGATGAACAAGCCCAACTGCTGAAGCTGACAAACGATACGGCCATCAATATTTACAATCTGCTTGACAACCTGCTTTTGTGGGCCAACACCCAAATGGACAAAATCAGTTACCGCCCTGCCCGTATCAACATGAAAGATATTGTCAACGAAAATATCCAACTGGTCCGCGAGCGGGCAAGGCACAAAAGCATTAAGATTGAGGAACAGTTGCCGCACGAATTTTCCGCCTTTGCCGACTACAACATGATCAACACGGTAATGCGAAACCTGATGAGCAATGCGGTAAAGTTCACTCATCCCGGCGGAACGATTTCCATACAGGGAGAAATACGAGGGACCGATGTGCTGGTCAATATCGCAGACTCGGGCATTGGTTTGTCACCCAAACAGCTTCAACATTTGTTTGAATTGGGAGAAACCAGTCGCGACGGCACTTCGGGTGAAAAAGGCACAGGTCTGGGCCTGCTGATCTGCCAGGAGTTTATCGCCAAAAACCATGGGAAGATCTGGGCTACTCACAACCATCCGCAGGGAACAGTTTTTCACTTTACCATCCCGACAGAAGAACAGAAAATTCCGGCTGGCAGTTGAACGGGCTTATTGAAAGACGGAAAATCCACATCAGCATAAAAAATAACCGATCTGCAGCAAATCACGTTATACCGTCTAAAGACCTGCATCATGAATACACAACAAACAGCGCTTGTAGCCGGGGCCACCGGCTTGGTTGGCAAACAACTGGTTAACATCCTGTTGGCGGATGATCGTTTTTCTAAAGTGATCATCTTCACCCGCCGAAAAACAGGAATAGCACACCCCAAGCTGAATGAACACCTGATCGATTTCGACGATCCCGGGAGCTGGGCCGAACTGGTGAAAGGGGATGTCCTGTTTTCATGCCTGGGCACCACCTTGAAGGCCGCCGGGAGCAAAGAAAAGCAATACCGGGTAGATTTTACCTACCAGTACGAGCTGGCCAAAGCCGCATCAACCAACAAGGTAGGTATGCTGATCCTGGTTTCGTCGGCCGGGGCCGATCCAAATTCCCGGATCTTCTACAGCCGGATGAAGGGCGAACTGGATGAGACTGTTCAACAACTAAACTTCAAAAAGACAGTTATTTTACGACCATCGATTCTGGATGGCAACCGCCAGCCCAAACGCCCGACCGAAGCTTTTTCGCTTAGCCTGGCCCGGGTGCTTACCCGTTTTGTTATGAAAAAATACCGGCCTGTTGCCGACAAAACAGTTGCCCGCGCAATGGTAAATTCGGTGTTCTCTGAAAGCAAAAAAACGGTTTTCGAACTGGATGAGATCTTCGCCATGGCCGATGAATAATCTATCTCCGATTGTGCTTGAACCAAAATTATAGTCCAAAATGCAACTTTCGGAAAACCAAACCGGCAGGGAAATGTTGTTACAGGTGATCTTAAATTTCAAATCATGTATATCGGACTATTACACCTGCACAATACCCTTCGCTGGTTCATCCTGCTGATAGCCTTGGTTGCGCTGCTGAAATATTTCATGGGCTGGTTCAGCCGGCAAAACTGGAAGAAACCAGACAACACCCTGAGCCTTGTTTTCACTGTGCTCATGGATATTCAACTGCTCACCGGTCTGGTGCTTTACTTTTTCGTCAGCCCGATTACCAAAGCGGCCTTTCAGGATTTCGGGGCGGCCATGAAAAATGCCGATCTCCGCTTTTACGCGGTTGAACATCTGCTGATGATGTTGATTGCCGTTGCCCTGGTTCACGTTGGACGGGTACGGGCTAAAAAGGCGGCCAACAGCCGGGCTAAATTCGGCAATTCGCTGGTTTTCTTCGGCATCGCCTATGTGGTCATCCTGGCCGCCATCCCCTGGGACAGAGTGTTTTGATTGATGAATGATGATTGGGGATTGAAAAACTGGCCATTAGTCATTCGTTGTCATTTTGGCAACCCGAAATTCAAAATCCGAACCAAAATACACGAGGCTGTTCCGAAATGCTTGCATGGCGATTTCTGAAACAGACCCGGACAACTCCTCACTTGCTCTAAAACTTGAATTTTTTCAGCAATTCATTCACATCAAAACGAAGGTTTACCTTGGGGAAGCGGATGCCGTTGCCGCCATTATTCGACTTCGAAACGGCATAAATATCGTCGATCAGCGTTTGATATTTTTTTGCAACAAAGTTTCGTTTCAATTTCAGCGTGGGCGATAATTCGCCGCTTTGCGGGGTCCAGTCCTCGCACACCAGCCTGAACCGTTTGATTTCTTCGTGTTGCCCCAGCGTTTTATTGATCAGGGCCACTTCTTTCAGGTACTGCGAGATCACTTCTTTCTTTTGCACCAGTTCTTCGTTGTCGCGGAAGTGAATTTTGTGATGCGAGCACCAGTCGTGCAGGTATTCGAAATTGGGCGAAATCAGGGCGCTGGCAAACTTTTCGTTTTCGCCGATCACCATGGCCTGCTCAATGAAGAACGACTCTTTCAGCTTGTTTTCGATCATTTGCGGGGCAATGTACTTGCCGCCCGACATCTTGAACATTTCCTTTTTGCGGTCGGTAATTTTCAGAAATTTGCCCTCTTCCAGCATGCCAATGTCGCCGGTGTGGAACCAACCGTCTTCGTCAATCACTTCGGCAGTCAGTTCGGGCGCTTTGTAGTAGCCTTTCATTACCGAGGGGCCTTTGCAGAGTATCTCGCCGTCATCGGCAATTTTCACCTCCACCCCATCCAGCACCGGGCCCACGGTTCCAATCTTCATTTCGCCGGTTGCCGGATTATTTACCGCGATTACCGGCGAAGTTTCGGTCAGTCCGTAACCTTCGAGGGTTTCCATGCCCGCCATGCCCAACACGCGGGCAATACGAGGCTGTAAGGCGGCCCCGCCCGAAACAACATAAACGATATTGTTGCCCAGCGCCTCGCGCCATTTGGAATAAACCAGCTTGTCGGCCAGCTTGATTTGCATCCGGACAAACAAGTTGTATTTTTTATTGTATTCGAAATGCCGGGTAAGGCTGAGCGCCCAAAAATAGATGACTTTTTTGAGGCCGGTAAGCTCCTGTCCTTTCGAGACAAAACCATCATAAACCCGTTCCAGCAAGCGGGGAACTGAGTTGAACATGTGCGGTTTAATCTCCTTGATAGCCCCCACAATTTGCCCCAGGTTGCCCACGTAGTAAATGCCCATTCCTTTGTATTGAAAATGGTAATTTACGCTGCGTTCGTACACGTGACACAAGGGCAGGAAGCTGATCACCCGGTGTTCGTGCCCCAGGTGGTGCATGTGGGAATGGGCCACAAAGTTCGAAACCAGGTTCCGGTGGGTCAGCATCACCCCTTTGGGGACGCCGGTTGTTCCGGAAGTGTAAATGAGTGTCGCCACCTCGTCGGGATCAACGGAAGCTTTTATCGTTTCCAGTTCGTTCGTAAGTTCCGCCGTTTTGCTCTGGCCCAAATCCAGGATTTCCTGGAAAAAAGGACAGCCCGGAATTTCTTCGAATCCGTAAATCCCCTTCACAGTACCCAGGTCTGCCACAATCGGGCTGAGTTTCTCGAAAAGCTTTTTGTCGCCGACCAACAGATATTTTGCTTCGGCGTGTTCGAGAATGTAGCGGTATTCCTCATCACCAATCGTCGGATAAATGGGCACGTGTACCAGGCCGGCCATCGCCAGGCCCATATCGGCAAAGTTCCACTCCGGCCGGTTGGTGGTAACGGTAGCTACCTTGTCGCCGCGCTGCAAGCCGAGGGCCAGCATACCCAGGGCGAATTGACGCGATTTTTCTGCATATTCGGCGGTAGAATAAGTGTACCACTTGCCGTCTGTAGCTTTTCCGCCAAGTGCATCTTCGCGGGGACACTCAGTCTGGTAACGATTCAGGATATCGAAAGTGCGGGTTACGGTTTTGCCCATAATTTTCAATTCATTTTAAGTTGAAAAACGGACAAAGATAACATTTCGGTACAAGAGGTTTCACATGTTATAGAATAACGACAGGGCAATCGCTTTTAGGAATTAAATGCCATTCTTTCTATTAGAAGATGTTAAACTGTTCTTTTAAGGGTCATCATCCACCCGAGGCTGTCTCAAAAGAGTTCAGTCTCTTTTTTTATTTTGGGTTTTCAAGTCAAAAATCAGCGAAGGGCATCACATTTTTCAATTTTTACTTTT
>NZ_JAPAAF010000159.1 GCF_025907915.1 Gaoshiqia sediminis | reverse complement strand
CTTCCGGTAGGGAATGGCCGGTTGGGAGCGATGATTTATGGCGATCCGGTTAACGAAAAAATCCAGCTGAACGAAGAAACCTTCTGGTCGGGTGGGCCGTCGCGCAACGATAATCCGAAAGCGTTGGAGGCTTTGCCCGAAATCCGGCAGCTCATTTTTGAAGGTAAATACCAGGAAGCCGAAAAAATGGTCAACCAAAATATGATGACCGAACGCAATGGGTCGATGTACCAGGTGGTTGGAACCCTGGAGCTCAATTTCGACGGGCATCAGAATTATACCAATTACTACCGCGAGCTCGATCTGGAGCA
>NZ_JAPAAF010000158.1 GCF_025907915.1 Gaoshiqia sediminis | reverse complement strand
GCTTCGCTGGCACTCGATATTGCCGATTTCACCTGCGCCCATGTAGGACAGAACAATGTGGTGCTGACCGTAACGGATGTGAACGGCAACTCAAGCACCGCCAACGCCGTGGTGACCGTGGTTGACGAGATCGACCCGACAGCCCTTGCCCAAAACGTGACCATTTACCTGGATGCCGACGGCAATGCCTCCACCACAGCCGAAGCCGTTGACAACAGTTCAGCCGACAACTGCGGGATCGCTTCGCTGGCACTCGATATTGCCGATTTCACCTGCGCCCATGTGGGACAGAACAATGTGGTGCTGACCGTAAC
>NZ_JAPAAF010000157.1 GCF_025907915.1 Gaoshiqia sediminis | reverse complement strand
AAGGATTTGGTTTCCGTGGCGGTGTTGCCGCAGGCATCCGTGGCCGTAAAGGTCACCGTGATGCTTTGGGCACAATTGCCGGTCGGGGCCGTATAGCTTGCCGATACCGTCACATCGCCGTCGCAGTTGTCCGAAGCCGTGGCGGTCGCCGTCCAGCTGTCAACCTGTGTGGCATCGAAACATTCCAGTGCCAGATCAGTGGCCGGCAACGTAATTACCGGGGCGGTCTTATCATCTACCGTGAAGGATTTGGTTTCCGTGGCGGTGTTGCCGCAGGCATCCGTGGCCGTAAAGGTCACCGTGATGCTTTGGGCACA
>NZ_JAPAAF010000156.1 GCF_025907915.1 Gaoshiqia sediminis | reverse complement strand
ATGAAGCCAAACGTATGGCCCGGGAATGGATGCAAATGGCCGACGACGGTGATCATTACCGGTTGACCTTCGACCAGCCGGGAACCTGGAGCCAGAAGTACAACCTGGTATGGGACAAATTGCTGAAGCTGGACATTTTTCCCAAAGAAGTGGCGCAGACCGAAATTGCGTATTACCTGACCAAACAAAACAAGTACGGTCTTCCGCTCGACAACCGGCGTACCTACACCAAAAGCGACTGGATTGTTTGGACCGCTACCCTGGCCGACGATGTGGAAACCTTCCAAAAGTTCATCGATCCGGTACACAAGTTTGTAAC
>NZ_JAPAAF010000155.1 GCF_025907915.1 Gaoshiqia sediminis | reverse complement strand
CCAGGGAATCTTTTCCTCGATATAATCGCCGCTGATCAGGGGACGTTGCACGATTTTATACAAGCTTGTTCCTACACGGATATATTTACCGTTGTCCAATGTCTTTTCCTTCATCGCGGTTACCTTTTTCGTCTTGCACTTCGCGCAAGGGTTAAGCTGATTTCACTTGAATCATGTTTGGGCTTGGTTTGATTTTCAGCCCACAGCAGTATTTCTTTTCGCGAAAAGACCAGTTTGTTTCCATACGTTTTGCAGGGAATTTTACCGGTGGAGGTTAACTTGTAAATTTTTGCTTTTGATGTCGGATAGCCATATTCCTT
>NZ_JAPAAF010000154.1 GCF_025907915.1 Gaoshiqia sediminis | reverse complement strand
CCAGGGAATCTTTTCCTCGATATAATCGCCGCTGATCAGGGGACGTTGCACGATTTTATACAAGCTTGTTCCTACACGGATATATTTACCGTTGTTCAATGTCTTTTCCTTCATCGCGGTTACCTTTTTCGTCTTGCACTTCGCGCAAGGGTTAAGCTGATTTCACTTGAATCATGCCTTGGTCTGGTTTGATTTTCAGCCCACAGCAGTATTTCTTTTCGCGAGAAGACCAGTTTGTTTCCATACGTTTTGCAGGGAATTTTACCGGTGGAGGTTAACTTGTAAATTTTTGCTTTTGATGTCGGATAGCCATATTCCTT
>NZ_JAPAAF010000153.1 GCF_025907915.1 Gaoshiqia sediminis | reverse complement strand
AGTATTATAAAGTACTTGTTGGCGATAATGGTGACATTACAAGCATCTATGACAAAAACCTGAAAAAGGAATTGTTGCAAAAACCTGCCAGCCTGGCGTTTTTATATGAAAAGCCAGAAAAATGGCCCTCTTGGAATATGGACTGGAAGGATCGTCAAAATCCTCCGGTTGATTATCTGAATGGGGATGCAGAGATAACAATCGCGGAGCAGGGACCTGCCCGGGCCGCATTGGAAATAACGCGTAAGAAACGTAACTCCGAGATCACCCAGGTGTTGAGCCTTGCAGCCGGAAACGCCGGTAAAAGACTGGAGATAGCCA
>NZ_JAPAAF010000152.1 GCF_025907915.1 Gaoshiqia sediminis | reverse complement strand
AGTATTATAAAGTACTTGTTGGCGATAATGGTGACATTACAAGCATCTATGACAAAAACCTGAAAAAGGAATTGTTGCAAAAACCTGCCAGCCTGACGTTTTTATATGAAAAGCCAGAAACAAAACCCTCTTGGCATATGGACTGGAAGGATCGTCAAAATCCTCCGGTTGATTATCTGAATGGGGATGCAAAGATAACAATCGCGGAGCAGGGACCTGCCCGTGTCGCATTGGAAATAACGCGTAAGAAACGTAACTCCGAGATCACCCAGGTGTTGAGCCTTGCAGCCGGAAACGCCGGTAAAAGACTGGAGATAGCCA
>NZ_JAPAAF010000151.1 GCF_025907915.1 Gaoshiqia sediminis | reverse complement strand
CTCCGCGATGAATGGGGTTTTCAGCATATTGTAGTTTCTGACTGCGGTGCCATTACCGATTTTTTCACCACACACAAGGTGTCATCAACACCGGTACATGCTGCGGCCAAAGGCGTGCTGGCCGGTACCGACGTGGAATGCGTGTGGGAAAACTATCCTTACAAAACCCTGCCCGAAGCTGTTGAGCGCGGCCTGATGAAGGAAGACGATATCGATAAAAGTTTGAAACGCGTGCTTATTGGTCGTTTCGAATTGGGCGATTTCGACGACGATGCGTTGGTCCCCTGGGCGCAAATTCCGGCATCGGTCATCAACAGTGATGAGCA
>NZ_JAPAAF010000150.1 GCF_025907915.1 Gaoshiqia sediminis | reverse complement strand
CTCCGCGATGAATGGGGTTTTCAGCATATTGTAGTTTCTGACTGCGGTGCCATTACCGATTTTTTCACCACACACAAGGTGTCATCAACACCGGTGCATGCTGCGGCCAAAGGCGTTCTGGCCGGTACCGACGTGGAATGCGTGTGGGAAAACTATCCTTACAAAACCTTGCCCGAAGCTGTTGAGCGCGGCCTGATGAAGGAAGACGATATCGATAAAAGTTTGAAACGTGTGCTTATTGGTCGTTTCGAATTGGGCGATTTCGACGACGATGCGTTGGTCCCCTGGGCGCAAATTCCGGCATCGGTCATCAACAGTGATGAGCA
>NZ_JAPAAF010000014.1 GCF_025907915.1 Gaoshiqia sediminis | reverse complement strand
TTAACCTCGGAAGAAGGTATCCGAATGCGGAAGAAACGACCAATAGAACCGGAAGCCGTATTTGGGCAAATGAAGTTTGACAAATCATATTACCGATTCCGCCATAAAGGAAAAGACAAAGTCGCTATGGATTTTGCCATCTTTGCTATTGCCTTCAACATGGGGAAAATGTACAAAACCAAGCAAAACCAGGCATTTTTATTTCAAAATACGCCTCAAAATAGTCAAGACCTGGTTATTTCCCTATTCGTTGAACCCATCTGGTTGAAAATACAGCCCACGCAGAAAAATCGAGACTATATTACAAAACTTGCGGCCTAATAAAACAAAAAAAAAAAGGATGACCTTTTGGGACACCCTCTTTTTGCTGTTAATATTTTATTGTCCTTATGGTTTTTTTATTGCCGGCAGCATTTTTTTCATCCGCATCAGCGCCTCAACGTAATAATAATCTGCATAGGTCAGCGGAACGTCAACTTCCGAACCGGCGGGCATGTGACCCACACTATGTTTCAGGATAAAGTTCCCGTTTTCACCCAAGTTGGCCAGGTAAGCCGGCGAACTCAGGCTTCGGATTTGCGTTTCGGCCACCGACAAGTATTCTTTCCCTTTCTCTTCGGGCACGTATTGGCTCAACTCAATCAGTGCAGAGCAAATCAGCGCACCAGCAGAAGCGTCACGCAGCGCATCCGGGATATTTGGCGCATTAAAATCCCAGTACGGAATTTTGTCGGCAGGCAGGTTCGGATGGTTCAGTATAAAATCGGCAATTCCTTCAGCTTGTTTCAGGTATGCTTCATTTCCGGATTCACGGTACATCATGGTGTAACCATACAAGCCCCAACCCTGCCCACGGGCCCATGCCGAATCGTCTGAGTAACCCTGCGCGGTATTTTTCTTTTCAACCTGGCCGGTAATCGTATCGTATGAGATGACATGATAACTGCTGAAATCATCGCGAAAATGATTTTTAATCGTTGTATCGGCATGGGTTTCCGCCACTTGGACAAAAGTTGTTTCATTGAATTGCTTTCCGGCCCACATCAGCATCTCGAGGTTCATCATGTTATCGATAATAACCGGATACTGCCATTTGGAACTCCAGGGTGCAGGATCCCAGGAACGGATACAACCAATGGTTGGATTGAATCGTGTAATCAACGAATTGGAGGCTGTGTGAATAACATCTCTGTAGATTGAATCGCCTGTTAAACGATAGGCATTCCCGAAGCTGCAAAAAATCATAAAACCAACATCGTGGTTGTCAGTTGTGTACTTTTGATCTTCAACACGCAAGGTGTAATTAATCGCCCATTCTTTTAATTCTTCAGAAGGATTGTTTTCATACAAATACCAGAGTTGCCCCGGGAAAAATCCACTCGTCCACCAAGCAGAATTACAGGTTTCCAACTCACCATTCTCACGAAGCGTTTTGGGCAGACGATCGGGTTGATCCTTCAATGATTCGGCCATCAGCAAACTTTGCTGGGCGGCAAAGGCCAGCGATTCGTCCACCACTGCCGATAGCGGCTTTTCTATTGGGTTCGATGGGGAACAACCGACCAGTAATGTCAGTACTAATAGTGTCGATATAAATTGCTTTAACATGATTTTGATTTTAAGAATACAATTTTTGGGGTTTATTTTATTTCGATTACGGCGAACAAAAATTTACGTCACGACCGTATTTCATTCACCAGTCTCAAAGTGCGTGATCGGCTTTTAAATTCTCGCCCGACCAAATTTTCATCGAGGTCCAGGGCTCGTCGGCGTCCGACCAGAAGTCATCGCTGGTTGGCAGGCCCAGGGGCAAAAATGCCGTGGAGCACAGATAAAGGCTCCCGGTTGAAATGTAGTGTTCACCCAATGAATTTTGATGGCCAACCAGGCCTATCGTCAACCAGCCATTTGCATCGAAAGTATCGGGAGCTTCCATCAGGCGTTGCATAACCGAAGTAAGGGCGCATCGTACCTGGGCGGGCTTCACGTCCTGCGGAAGACGTTGCTGCAGAGCAGCCTGTGCCAAATGTTGAAAAGCTCCCATGCGGTAAGCAATAGAGCGTCCAATGGGTGGGAAAGTGCCCTCAGGCGAAATCAACCGCTCCTGAATGGCTGCATAACGCGTAAACCGCCGGGCAATTGACAACATTTCTTCTTCCTTCATTTTCTTTTTGTCAACCATTACAGTTACAATATCCATCAACATGGGCTGAATAACGTAACTGTTGTAATAATCCCAGTGAAAATCTTCGCCATCGCCGTACATACCATCGCCCAAGTACCACTCTTGGTGCTTTTTCACCGGAAGGTTCAGCCGCATGATATCGAACGGCAAGTTGTTTTTCAAGAAAAACGCTTCAATCATAGCACTGAACAGCAGCCAATTGGAATAATATGGGTTCACCTCGCGGGTGGCCGTAAAACAGTCGACCACCTGTTGCTGTGCCTGCCGACCGAGCGACAGCCACAACTGCTGCGGAGCCCGCAAAAAAGCATGAGCCAGAAAAGCAGCATCGACCAGCATTTGCGGCTCCATGTGATCGAACAAATAATCGGGTGAAGTTGGATCGACAATACTGGTCACGGTTTCTACAGCCTGTTTGCGATAGCGCTTGCGCATCCCCACCTCGGCTGCACCGCCCGAATCCGACTCCAGCCAGGGCGCCAGGCCAGCCAACAACCGCCCCACCCCTTCCAGGTAAGTTGAGGCTTTTTCCGTCGATCCGGTAGTTGTTTCCACCGGCATATCTTTTTTTAGTCGTCGTTTACTACCAGCATTCAACAAAGGGCCTGCAATTTGGTCAAGAAGGTTCAACCAGTATTCACGGTGATTTTTCACAGCTTTCGATTCAACTTCCTCCGAAGCTGACAATCCTGGGGCAAGTAATGCTCCCGCCCCGATAAATGGAGCCGATTTCACAAAATTTCTTCGTTTCAAAACAGTTATTTTTAGGTTTGAAAATAAAACGATGTTTTAAAAGTATGATTTTAGAACCAAGATCCACTCAAAAACGCAGGCACAAATCGGCCCGATCTGGTAAAAAAAATGCCCCGCAGGGCATTTTTTCAGTATAACATATTCGATTGTATCACATTAACTATCCCAATCCGTAGGTTTAAATTGATGACGTTTTTTTGATCTAAAGTAACGATCAACACGTCATTAATAACCGTTATTTTGCTTCAGTTCAGCATCTTTATTCAAATCGATTTCAGCTTGCGGAATCGGGAACAATACATGATGAGCTTCCAAGCCATTTGTTGTTTCAATATTACCATTTGCCAGAATAGTTGTTCCGTTCAACCTTGTTGCACGGTCAATCAAAGTTCCGGTGCGAACCAACGTTTCACGACGGTTTTCCTCAGCTAACAACTCACGCACACGTTCGTCCAAAATAAAGTCGAGTGTTATATCGCCTGATGTAACTTGAGGAGCTTGAGCCCGATCGCGTAATTCATTAATATCATCGGCTGCTCCGTCCAGATCATTTTGTCTGAAGCGAGCTTCAGCTCTCAATAAATAAGTTTCTCCTAAACGCATCAGCACATAATCTTTCCACATACCCCATCCAAATGTATCACGCGGATCAAAATGTCCCCACTTCAAGGTATAAGGTGCCAGCTTATAAACAGTGTCCAATGCATTTACTTTTAATGTACCATAGGTTCCGCCCAAATCAAAGGTTACATCCTGACCATAGGGAACAGGTTGACCATAAACCGCAGCGTATTTAGCATCCGGGTTGTTAAAATAGTGCTGACGGTGAAGACTATACTTCGAATTACGCATATCTCCTTCATCATACAGATCGTAAACTACCCAGTTATTCAACCGTATGCGGGTCAACCCACGTCCTCCTAATGTATCACATGGTACCATGCCCGGCACATCATGATAAGCAGCCCCCCATACGCGACGTTGTTGCGGAGCATCAGTGCTTCCACCAGGAACATCTGCCGGGTTTTCCTGCTGCAAAATCCAGATGACCTCGGTATTCCCTTGTGAACGGCGTTGTTTCCCAACGCGGAACATATCCGAAAAAGCATCGCCGCCAAAACTTGTGTCTCCATAACGTGCTTTAATCAGGCTAAATTTCCCGGAAGTGATAATTGCCGTACATTGAGTTTCGGCATCAGCATATTTGCCTACTCGTAAATAAACAGTAGCCAACAACTGGCGAGCCATTGATTTGTTAGCCCGAGCTTCTTTTACAGCGTCAATATCTCCCAGGTTGCTGATTGCGAAAAGCAAATCATTTTCAATTACCGTGTTGATTTCAGAAACTGCTGTCCGCGTAAAATCGGTTTTTGGTTCAGTCAACGGAGAGGTCAATAAAGGTACATCACCCCAAAAAGTAACCAATTGGTTGTATGCCCATGCCCTGAAGAATTTCGCTTCCGAGTTGTAAGCAGCCACTTCTGCAGCAGTCATATCAGTAGCGCTTGTATTTTCAGCGTTGCTGATCATCACATTCGCGTTATTGATTAACGTATAGAGATAATCCCAGTATTTCTCAGCGGCAGCATCTGTTGATGTTAAGTTCGCGTAATTATGATATGGCCTCGCATCACCATTTGAACGTCCCATTGGGTTCCAAACAATATCCGTTCCTAACTGAAACATTCCCAGTCTTGTTTGATCCCATGTGGTTGTTAACGCCCTGCTATATTGATTATACAAACCAATCGCAGCAGCTTCAAAACCTAGTTTGTTATCGAGCGTAGAGGGCGCGTAGGCATCAAGTACTTCTTCATCCAAAAAGGACTTTGAACAGGCCGTGAATAGGGTTAAAATTACACTGGCACTTATAAGGTATTTGATATATTTTTTCATAATGACTATCTATTTTAATGCGGATTAAAGAGTAAGGTTAACACCGAATGAAATCGTTCTGACAGGAGGATAGTTATTTGTCCAGTTACCCGATCCTCTGGAATCGTAGGTCATTTCAGGGTCCCAACCAAACCACTTGGTAAATGTGTGCAGGTTTCTACCGGTCACAAAAACCGTTAATCCCTGAATGTTGTATTTGCTCACAAAAGATTTTGGGACATTGTAACTTAAGGTTACATCTTTTAAACGCACATAACTCCAATCTTCGGCAAACCCATACCCCCGGTAGTTTTTGTATGCTGCCAGGGACGGCCAGTAGTTACTGGCATTTTCGGCAGTCCAGTAGTGGAAATCGGCTGGCAAGTTACGACGCCAAGCTTCATCAGCATAAGTCAGGTCGCGGTTCGATTTCAAACCACCATGAGAGATCTGAAGGAAAGCACTCAAGGTAAAATTCTTGTAGGTGAACGTATTGGTTATACCGCCTGTCCATTTGGGGTCTGTGCGACCTAGAATGATCCGGTCGTCTGCAGAAATTTGTCCATCGCCGGCATCCGCTACTCCGTCACCGTTTGTGTCAACAGTCAGCTGGTCTTTGAATTTCAAATCACCTGCCTGTGAAACCGGATCTGATGTTGATGCGTCTTCTCCCGTTTGCCAAATGCCAATTTTCTCGTAGTCATAGTATATTTTCAGCGATTCGCCAATAAACCAACGGTTACCAATGTCATCTTTTCCGTCACCGTACAGTTCCAGAATCTTATTCCGGTAAGTTGAGAAGTTCAGGTCAGTCGTCCACTTGAAATCTTCTGTTTTGATATTAACTGTTTTAAGCGTCACATCCAACCCAACATTCTGCATTTCACCCAAGTTGGCCCAAATGTTCGGATAACCAGTGATTCCGGGCAAATTACGTCTCAATAGAATGTCGCTTGTTTTTGTTTTGTAAGCTTCGATGGTACCACTTACGCGGAAGTCGAATAAACTAAAGTCGACACCAACGTTGGCAGATGTTGTGCTTTCCCAGTTCAGGTTTCCATTCCCCAAACTATTGTACAGGATACCAGTATAGGCAGTTCCTCCAAAAGGATACTGAACAGTTGCTGCGGTCGAAGCTGTTTGGTTTACACCGATAGCCATGTTACCTGTTTCACCGTATGAAAGGCGGAGTTTCAATTGATTTACGGTTGGATTATCCTCCAAAAAACTTTCATTGGCGATATTCCAGCCGAGAGCAACCGATGGAAATAAGCCGTATTTATTGGTGTTCGCACCAAAGGCGGAATAACCGTCGCGACGTGCTGTAACAGTTAATAAATAACGACTGTCGTAAGAATAGTTGATACGTCCCATCTGCGAGAGCAAGGTATATTCATCACCTTCCGAGTCAACAGACTGAGACACACCAGCTTTCAAATCGTAGTAAGAAAGCGCATCATTAATGAATCCTGAAGCGTTTGCCCACGATCTGAAATAGGTTACTTTTTGAGCTGAGTAAAGCCCTGTGAAATCAATATGATGCTTCCCGAAATCTTTGGTGTACGACAGAATATTCTCCACAACCCAGTTATCAGTTTGCCAGTTTGATACCCCGGCGGTACCGTTATTATCATTAGCAGCACGACCCGAATAATTGGCCTGCCTGTAGATGTTATAAATATAAGAGGCATTCATCCTGTATTTCAGTCCTTCAATTCCCGGCGTCAATTCAACATAGCCATTGCCAGTCAGGTTCAACGCTCTGTCCACACGATCCTTCGTCAATCCTAACAACGGGTTCGCAAAAAGCTGTTCCGGCGCCATTGGATAGATAATGTAGTTCCCATTTTCATCACGAGGTTTTGAAAACGGACTCATCGCATTCGCTTCCAAAAAGTTCACACGACCACCATCGTAGTTATTATTGGTAAAAAATGCCGAGGTACCAACTTTTAAATAGTCATTGATTTTTGCATCGATATTAGAGCGGAAACTGGCACGTTTATAGTGATAACCTTTCACCACCCCTTTTTCATCAAGATAACCTCCGGAAACGAAATATTGGACTTTATCGGTACCACCGGAAATACTAATACTATGATCCTGCAGCAAACCGGTCTGCGATACTTCATCCATCCAGTCGGTTGGCGTATAATTTCCCTGCTGCCATGCTTCATAGTTTTCAACTTCAGAAGCATTTGGTAATACCGAAGTTTGTGTCAACCCGTTGGCGGTATTGTAATCCGCATATTTCTGTACATAGGTTTCCGGATCCATCGGTGTCAACTTGTGTGCAATGCTTTCAACACCTACATGGCCATTGTACGTGATAATCGGCTTGCCATCTTTTTGTGAACCGCGTTTTGTAGTGATCAGAATAACACCATTTGCACCACGGGTACCGTAAATCGCGACGGCAGATGCATCTTTCAGAATTTCGATTGACTCAATGTCGTTTGGGTTAATGTCGTTGGTTTGACCAAAAAACGGGATACCGTCCAATACAATAAACGGACTGGTATTGGCATTGATTGAGTTCACACCACGAATTTGCATCGTACCCGAACTACCCGGTACCGAAGAATTTTGTGTAACGTTTAACCCGGCAGTTGAGCCTTCAATCGCATGCATCAGGTTTGTTACAGGCACTTTGCCCAAACGGTCTGCAGGAACGGATGTAACCGAACCGGTAATGTCAGAACGTTTTTGCACACCGTAACCAACCACCACGACTTCATCCACACCGATGGTTTCCTCTTCCATGGTAACATTGATTGTCGCCTGGCCGCCGGCCTCAAGTTCTTTACTCTTCATGCCGATGAAGGAAAAAACGAGGATGTCAGTTGATTTGACCCCCTTAATAGTATAATTCCCGTCAAAATCACTGATTGTACCTGTTGACGTTCCCTTAATCACAATCGTAACCCCGGGCAATGGATCTCCTTGCGATGTTTTAATTTTCCCGCTCACGGTTCCATCCTGCTTACTGACAGTAGGAACATCACCAGCCAACAACATAATGTGACGTTCAATCACTTTATAGGTTGTATTGGTGCCGGCGAACAAGGCAGTTAAAACTTCATCAATATTTTTGCCTTGCACATCCAGATCTACCCTGCGTCCAACATCAACCTGGTTGTTGTCGTACATGAACGAAAATTGGGTTTGATTTTCAATTTCATTCAGGATTTCTTTGATCTGACGATCTTCAAACTTCAGGGTCAGTTTTGCATTTTGGGCAAAACTCCCGGCGAGTGCAGTCAGACTCGTCATTACTGTTAGGAACAATGTAAGTCTCATAGCCAACCAGAATTTTTTTGTACAACAGTTGCCCGCGTACAAATTCATTTGTTTTTTTTTCATAGTTTTACACGATCAGTTATGAATCTGAAATACAAACATTTTAGCAGATGGCTCGTATCTCCGATTCAGTTTAACAATTGATATTTGACAGGAAAGGTGGCCGCCTTTCCTGTTTTTTTATTTTCTAACTCTTCATTTTACGTTTTATCCAAACCATGTCTCCTTCAATTTTATAATCAATCGGCGAAATAACCGAAATCAGGTCGAGTACTTCGCGCAGGCTCTCGGTTTTTACCTTGAATGTATAATGGTGCTTGGCAGAGAGCGTTGGGTCGAGGTTTATGCTTACGCCATACCAGTTCTCCAGGTAACCAATGACCTCATCAAACGGCTGATCGTCAAACATCAGTACACCATTTGTCCAGGCGATCAGGGCATCCGTCATTTCGACTTTTTCCAGCTGAATACCATCCGGCTGTACCAGCAATTGCTCTCCCGGGTCCAAAAAACTAAGCGATTCATTTTCCGGGTTGAGCACCTCCACTTTACCTTCCAGCAATGTGACAATTGACTGATTTTCTTTTACATTTTCTTTTACATTGAATCGGGTACCATACACCTTTACATTCAAGGCGGCAGCATGCACGACAAATGGTTTGTGCTTATTTTCGGTGACTTCGAAATAACACTCACCCTTAATATACACCTCACGTGAGGTTGCACTGAAGGCACCGGCATATTTTATTTCCGATCCTGAGTTCAGCCAAACCCGGGTACTGTCGGGCAACACCAGTTGGGTGCGGTGCCCGGCCGGAGCAATAACACGGGTGTAGGTGGTTGGTGCATGCGTATCTGCTATCGGTTGAGAACTGAACCAATTTCCGGCAAAAAACGCAATAGCCACGGCAGCGGCAACCGCCACATACCGCAACCAGAGTTTATTCACGAAAGTCTTGTTTGCCGAAGCTGGTGAAATCCGGCGCATGAGTTCGCCCCACAGCTCTTCCTTTTGGGGTTCGTAAAAGTCCACACCGTTCCCTGTCAGCCTGCGTGTATTTATGATTTCAGTGAACACCTTCACATGATCGGGGGAAGCTTTTAGCCAAGCTTTTACAATAGCTTCGCTCTTCTTATCCGACGGGTCTTTCAGATAGGCGCCGATTGCTTCCCAAGGTGTGTTGTTCGTTTCCATACTTCTTTACGGTTGATTAAATGACGCAGAAAAGCGAGCTATCCCTCAATCAGGAAACCGCTTTTTTTTTATTTTTTTAGATGATGCCCCGCACGATCAGCCAGAGCATAAAGAGTTGCTTATAATGCGGTAGTAATGATGACCTTAACTTACGAAGTGCAATACCGACATGGTTTTCCACCGTTTTGGCGGTGATGCCCAATTTCTCGGCAATTTCACGGTGCGAAAAGTTTTCTTCCCAGGCCAACCGGTAAATTTGACGGCTTTTTTCAGGCAACGACTCAATGGCCTCCTCAATTATTTGCCTAAGTTCCTGTGTTTCCAGGAAAAATTGAGAGCTGAAGTCAACGGAAATCTGATCTTCCTCAATATCGAGATTAGAAAGCAGCTTTTGTTTTTCTCGACGGTAAAAGCTGATTGCACGATTTTTGGCCGAAGTAAACAGATAACCCCGCATGGAGGTATGCACCTCCAGTGATTCACGCTTTTCCCAAATTTGTGTAAATATTTCAAGCGCTATTTCCTCTGCAAAACTTTGGTTATGCAGATACATCAACAAAAAGTTGCATAAGTCCGGGAAGTATGTATCAAACAATTTCCGGTAAGCAGCCAGATCGCCTTGGGCAATCCGTTTCAGCAATACCTGTTCATCCGGATATGGTTGCAGTTTATTCAATCGTGTTTAATCTGGTTATTTGAAAAGACCAAAAGTATGAAAAACCGAAAGATGACCAAATAACATAAAAAATGGCTCAATTTCTATCTCACTGGTTCATAATTTATTCAATTTGTGAATGTAAATGTCTAAAATTGAAACAAATTATGCCTTGAAGCCCCTAATTTTATAGTCAAAAACTTATTTTTTCACCACTAAAATCCAACAAACTTATGAGAATTGCACTTCTGCTTTTGTTCAGTTTTTTGTTCTACCACATGGGATTTTCACAAGCTTTTACCATAACAGACTTAAGCTCGTTATCCGATTTGTTGTCGTTTGAAAAAAATAAATCCAGCACCTTTGACCCCTACAGTGATTTTGACGGTACTCCTTATTTGAATGACGATTTTGTTCCGGGTGAAGTAATCGTTAACGACAGTATCCGCATTGAGGATGTTCCCCTGAGATACAATATCTACTCCGACAGAATCGAGTTTAGGAATGAGCACGAACAGGTCCTTGAAATTGATCATTCAAAACAGGAATTCGATTTCGATTTTGGAGGTCATTTATTTACGATCCAGGACTACCTGGATCATGGAGAAAGTAAACGCGGCATTTTAGAGTTAATGGTTGACGGTCATATTCGACTTTATAAAAGATACCTCATTGATTTAAAGCCTGCAACAAAAGCAATTGGCTACCAGGAGGCACAACCAAACAGGTTTACCCGGCAGGATGATGAATATTTAGTTGCCGAGGGACAAGGGATTCCTGAAATTTTTCGCAAACAAAAAGACTTGCTCGAAAAACTAAAAGAGATTAAGCCAGATATCGATCAATATGCAAAAAATCAGAAGCTGAAACTGAAAACTGACAAAGGGCTTATACAACTTATTCAACACTGCAACAACTAACTCAAACGCAAAGAAGTACTCGCCCAAAAAATTCAATTATAAAAATAGAGGGAAATACCACTTCGGATAATTCCCTCTATTCATTTTTTTTTGACACACAGAACTGAATTTATTCCCCGCCTCCATCAATGGTTTTAATGGTACCATCTGTGTTGTATTCCAGCTCAACCACTTTCATGCTGCGCAACCAGGTTTTGCCACCCGAAGGCACGCTGTCGTGATGAAACAGGTACCATTTTCCTTTGAATTCCACAATCGAATGGTGCGTTGTCCAGCCCACCACCGGCGTGAGGATGACGCCCTTATAGGTAAAAGGCCCGTAGGGATTGTCGCCCACCGCATAGCACAGCCGGTGCGTGTTTCCGGTTGAATACGAAAAGTAATATTTACCCTCATATTTATGCATCCACGAAGCTTCGAAAAAACGACGGTCGTGGTCGCCGGCTTTCAATGCATCGCCGTTTTCGTCGAGGATGACAAGTTCGCGCGGAGCTTCGCCAAATTCGAGCATATCGTCGCTCAATTTAACCACCCGCGATGGCAAGGCCGGCTCATCGTCCTTAGGCTCGTGCCCACATTCAATGGCTTTGTTGTTGCGGTAGCGCTGCAGCTGTCCGCCCCACAAACCACCAAAGTACATGTAATACGATCCATCTTCTTCAAACACACACGGATCAATGGAATAGCTGCCTTTTATGGGCGCCTCCTGCGGAATGAAAGGTCCTTCGGGCCGGTCGCTGATGGCCACGCCGATGCGAAAAATGTCGGTTTGGTCTTTCAACGGAAAGTACAGATAATACTTGCCGTCTTTGCAGGCGCAATCGCAATCCCACAATTGGCGGCCTGCCCATGGAATGTCCTTCACATCAAGGGCTACCCCATGATCAGTCACTTCACCGTCAACATCATCCATTGAAAAGACATGGTAGTCGCGCATGTCAAAATGATCGCCGTTGTCATTTTCGGGAATGCCCGACTCCACATCGTGCGACGGGTAAATGTATAGTTTGCCGTTGAACACATGCACCGCGGGATCGGCAGTGTATAAGTCCGGCACCAGGTATCTTGCTTTTTTCATTTTGTTCTCCGTATTTTCTGTTTTTCAGGTGTCATGCTGAACTTGTTTCAGGATCTTCCTTTCACAGCAAGCGAGATCCCGAAACAAGTTCGGGATGCCCCTACTCTTTCGTTAATTCAATAATCTTTGCCACTGCCGTTTTGGGCTGATAATTCCTGTCAAACAGCAGCGGATAGTCCGTACGTCCGCGAACCGGGAAATTGTTCTTCCACGAATCTCCGTCCGAAACACCCCAAAGTGTTACACGGCTCACATTGTCCGAATGTTTCAGGAACAAGCGGAAGAAATCCACCATCCGGGCATCCCACTCGTCTTGTTTTTCCTGCGGAACCACGCCATCGGTGTATGGGTTCAGCTCTTTCTCATATTCAATATTCGTAGAGATATCGGCTCCCACATCGCGTCTTCTATTTGGCAGAATCGACATGTCAAGCTCGGTTACCATCACTTTCATACCTTCGTTGGCATAAGCCACCATGGCTGCTTCGTAATCTTCCAATGACGGGCTATCCATCCCCACATGGCCCTGCATGCCAATTCCGTCAATACGAATGCCGTCGGCTTTCAGGCTGCGGATCATTTGCACAATCGCATCGCGTTTTCCGGGATACCACTCATTATAATCGTTGTAATACAATTCGGCATCAGGATCGGCTTCATGGGCAAACTGAAAGGCCAGTTTGATAAAATCTTCGCCCACAATTTGATAAAACTTGCTGTTACGCATACTGCCGTCTTCCATGATGGCTTCGTTCACCACGTCCCAGCCTTTAATCTTACCTTTGTAGCGGCCAACAACCGTGTAAATGTGGTTCTTCATGCGATCTATCATCACCTTGCGCGAAACATCGTTTCCTTCCGCATCGGTAAAAAACCACCTGGGCGCTTGCGAATGCCAGATCAGGCAATGGCCGGTGATAAACATCCCGTTTTGCTCGCCAAAGTCCACAAACGGATCCGCAAGCGTGAAATCAAATTCGCCCTCCCTTGGCTGAATTTCGGCACTTTTCATACAGTTCTCTGGCACAATGGCACTGAATTGTTCTTTAACAACTTTAATTCCGGCAGAATCCCTACCGGTAATTTGATTGGCATTTAATGCCGTTCCGATGTAAAACTTACCGGCTAGAGCGTCCTTCAATGTCATTTCCGATTGGTTTTTTTGAGCAGGACTGCACGCACTCGTTGCGAACATCACAAGTGCAAAAAATTTACTGAGCTGAAAGATTTTTTTCATAGTGTTCATTAATAGTTAAACGTATAGATCTTTTTTTACACATTCGTTTCATTATATTTTACTTTCGTCTGGATTCCAACTCCTTCTGAATAGTAACTTCCATATTTTTATTGATTTCGTAGAAAAACAGACAGCCCACGGCAACAAAAAACGTCAGCGTTGGATAAACGCTCAGCGAGAGTTTGATACCGTTGATGGCTTCAGGCGACTGAACAGCCAGTTCTTCATTATAACCATACAGCGCGAGGATTCCGGCGACCAGCGCCCCGCCAATGCTCAGGCCGGCTTTCAGACCAAAAATCATAGCCGAAAAAATGATGGCCGTTGCCCGACGGTTGTTTTTCAATTCAGAAAAGTCTGCTACATCGGCAATCATGGCCCAAAGAAGCGGAGTCCCGATTCCGTAAAAGAAACCATGTGCCAGCTGGGTGATAAAAACCAGTGCAATGGACTGGGGCGCGTAAAAATTGAACAGCAGCAAACACAAGGCTGAAATGAACAGGCTCGTACCAAACACATCGCGTTTGCCAAAGCGGTCTGCCAGTGCTTTCGAAACCGTAATCCCAACAATCATCATGATAATACCCCCGGCATTGAACAAGCTGAAACCGGATGTGGGAGCATCTTCGGGCCAGGTAAAACCATGCAAACCCATTCCGGTAAGTAAACCGTTCAACCCGGCTATAAACCCATTGAAACCGATATCTTCCAGGAATGTAGCCAAATGCGCCTCACTCAGGTAATTTTCGAAATAATACACATACATGCCACCTTTGAGCGAAAGTGTGATAAAAACAAAAATGGTGATGATGAGCATCGCAATCCATGGCTTGTTTTTAAACAAATCGCCCAGGTCTTCCTTGATACTCGATTTTTGTTCCGGATTGGGGATCACCCGTTCTTTGGTGGTCAGGAAGGTGATGATAAAAAAGATCACGCCTGTAACCGCAAACAAGGTCATGGTGTTTTCGAAACCTTTGATTTTGTCGCCATCGCCCAAAATAAGCACCAGCGGCAACAACAGACCCTGTACAATAAACTGGGCAATCATCACAGCCACAAACCGATAGCTGGAAATACTGTTCCGCTCGGCCATGTCACCGGTCAAAACACCGCTTAGTGAGGCATAAGGCAGGTTGTTGGCCGAGTACACAATCACCAGCAAAATGTAGGTAATCAAGGCGTAAGCCACTTTTCCGCCCGGACTAAAATTGGGTGTACTGAAAGCCAGAATCGCAATCACGCCAAAAGGAACGGCTGTCCATAAAATCCACGGACGGAATTTCCCCCAACGCGTGGTGGTACGGTCGGCAATAATTCCCATCACCGGGTTAAAAAAAGCGCCAAGCATTCCACCTGAAAAAATAATGGCCGAAGCCGTTGCCGGCGGAATCCGGTACACATCGGTGTAAAAGAAGGCCAAAAAGGTCATCAAAGTTTGAAAAATCAGGTTGGCCGCCAAGTCACCCAAGCTATAACCGATTTTTTCAATAACAGAAACTTTCTGAGAAGTTGTATTCATTTGAGTCGTTATTAATTGGTTTTTAATCTTCAGTTGTAAATGGCGATGCGGGCAGGCCTTCCTTGTTTTTCAGATTGGCTTCAGCCGGGTTGTCATCCCAGGCATAGCGCACCGCAGTTGGTTTGCTAACCTTTGGGCTCCAAACCTTCACCGTATTTTTTGAAAGCACTACCGCATTGGCCCACACAAAACGGCCATCTTCACCAGCAATTTGGAAACCCCGCAAGAGGCTGTTGGCAAATAAGCCTGAACCCACCGATGAGAAAGTGAGTACAATGCTGCCATCCTCTACCTTCATCGACTCGTAAAGTGGTCCGGCGCTCACCACTTCGTCATCTCCAAAAGCCACGCGTTGGGCTTCCAAAGCCAGCCTTCGTGCCACGTCTTTCTTGTTTAACGGATGAATGTCGTTCCACTCGCCCAAGTCGAAAGCCACTGCCATTCCGGTGTTTGGCAACTCCAGCGCCCGGCGTTGTGCATCGCGCAGGGTGGCCCAGCCACTTTCAACCGGCTGTTTGTTTGGGATTCCAAGATTCGCCAGTTGCACATACAAAAAGGGTAGTTCGGGCTGAGCGAACTGCGTGCGCCAGTCGGAGATCAAATCCTTGAAAAGCTGCCGATATTCCATTCCCCGTCCGGCATTGGTTTCGCCCTGGTACCAAATCACTCCTTTCAGGCGGTAGCCAAGTGCCGGATGAATGAGGCTGTTGTATAAACCTCCCGGCTTAAATCCGGAGCCGCCCAGTCCGCGAGGCGGATTAAGCACGGCACCGATATGGTAGTTCCAATCACCGGTTAAATCAATGGTTTGCGAACCAACGCGAACTTCGTAGGGCTTTTCTTCCACAAAACCGCCACGTCCGCCCTGGCTGAACACACGAACCATCAACTTATTTTTTCCGGGCTTCAGTACGCCTTCCGGTATCGTATAAATTCGCGGTGGATATTGGTAAGAAATGGTACCCACAAAAGTGCCATTCACAAAAGCCGAGTCGCTGTCGATGATGCGTCCCAGGCGAAGAATGGCTTCTTTTGCAGCCAGCGAATCCGCTACTTCAAACTCCTTATAAAACCAAATGGATCCGTTGCGCAATTCCACGCCTTTGTCCGACCAATAACCGGGTAGCGAAATACTTGGCCATTCGGAAACATCCACGTCTGATTTTGACCAACGCCCAACGCCCGGGTCATTTTTATTGACTTCAAGTCCCCAGTTAAAAGGAGGCGTTTCGCCTTCTTCGGCGACGCGTTTGGCACGAATGGAGTCCATCCGGGTCTGGTTGGCCAGCCAGTTGTCCAGGTACTCAGTCACCGGTTCTTCGCTCAGCCAAGCTTCGGCCGGAGAACCGCCGATGGCCGTGCTGATGATGCCAATGGGTACCTGGTATTTTTGGTTCAGCTCATTAGCAAAAAAATAAGCCACGGCCGAAAACTCCATGATATGTTCCTGGGTGGCGGGCAACCACGAGCCATCGGGATAATCGGCTTGCACCGCATCCGGCTCCTTGCGGGTAGATGAACGAAACAGCCGGATATTGGGATTATTGATTTGCTTGATCTCATCGGCATACAAATCCATTACCCGGCGAATTTGCAGTTCCATGTTCGACTGCCCCGAGGCCAGCCAAACATCGCCCACCAGAATATCGCTGATTTCAAGTTCATTCACTTTCATCAGGTAAGGTCCACCAGCCTTCATCGCTGGAAGCTCCAGTTGCCAGTTGCCCTGTTTATCTGCCTTGGCATGGTAGGTTTCCCCAACGAATACAACTTTAATGGTTTCTGAAGGGTCGGCCCACCCCCAGATTTTTAACGGCTGTTCGCACTGCAACACCATACCGTCACTCACCAGGCGAGGTAATTTTACAGCAGCATCAGTTTGGAAAGGAGATGCTGCAAACAGCAGCAACAGCAATAATCCGAAAACTATTTTGTATTGATTCATTTGTTATAGTTTTATTAGTTTACTCTGAGGCGCCCCCAAATAACTGGGTTTTAAACCTCCGGTGTCAATCATTATTTTTTGCAGCACAATACCGGGTTCCAGTACACGAATACGCAAACGCTGCAATCCGGCCCTGTCAACCTGGTGTTTGGTTGAAGTTTGGTTAATGCGTGTAGCCTGCCATTCGCCCAACTCGCCCCGATACGCTCCATTGATGTTAACAAGCTGTTCTTCTGCTCCATCAAACGAAATAGCATACCGCAAGCCTTTGTTGGCGTTGAAATTTAGCGTAGTCGAAACCAACACATGCACCTCAAATTCCCCGGTCGATTCAAAATCAACAGCATACTCCAGGTAAACCTGCTCGTTCTCTTCCGGATACTCATTTTGCGGGAAAGTAGTCACACCCGAAAGGGTTTTACCCAAATCCGGAATGACTTCCCAACGGATTTTGTCAGTTCCACGGGCCATTTGATAGTTTTCGGCCTCAATGGATACGTAACCATCGGCTTCCTGAAAAGCCAGATCCTCATTTGTTACTTCCGGGACCTTCACCCATTTTACCTCGGGCATTTTTCGTTGCCGGGGCTCTTGCCAGTAAGTGTAACCGATACGAATTTGATCCATCGTATGATTCCATTTCCCACCGGCTATCTGGCGGTTGTAATGAACCGACAGCAAAGAGTCGCGGTCGTAGCACTCCTTCACCACATCAGCCCACTGATTTGCTTCCGGGTTATTCTCTTCGGCCAGTTGATGGTTTTTTGCCACAGCATAATACATTTCATACAAGTTCGAACTGGCATTGGTTGGAAAAAGCACCAACTGGTCGAACGCATCCTTGTATTTATTTGGAATCAGGTTGTACAAACGCAAAGCATCCAACGTCAGGTCGCGATAGTCGTTGCGTACCCGCTCAAACTCGTTGTAGTTTTCCAGGCTGTAGGTTTTGGCATTCAGCAATTCGGGCGTTACCCTGTGGTTGAATTTGGTGTACTGGTTGATGATACGGGCCGCTTCTTTGGCATATTTATCCCCAAATTGCTCGGCGCACCAATCTTCGGTATGTTGCAACAGGTTTTGCGCATTGAACCGGGTCGGGTCCCAAGCCATATCCAGAAAAAAGCTGATAGGATATTCCATCGGTTTCAGGTCGCCCACGTTCACTACCCAAATCCGGTCAACACCATGACTGTAGGTCAGGTTCATTTGCTCCCATATCCGCTGGATTTGACTGACGTTGATCCATTTGTAATTTCGGGGACCACCCACGTAATCAAAATGATAGTACATTCCAAAGCCACCTTTATGGGGCGGGGCATTCAAATCGGGCAACTTGCGCACATTGCCCCAGTTGTCGTCGCACAGCAGCAGGGTGACATCATCGGGCACGCGCATACCTTTGTCGTAGTAGTCTTGCACTTCCTTGTAGAGCGCCCAAACCTGGGGTGTTTCTTCCGCCTTTTTACCGGTCACTTTGCTGATGATTTTGCGTTGGTCGCGAACAATCTTTTCCAGCAAGGCAATGTTGGTTCCCTCGCTCATGGCTTCGTCGCCATCGCCGCGCATCCCAACGGTGACCACCGTTTCATAGTCTTTCATGCGCTCCATACCCGTGGTCCAAAAGTCGGTCAGCACCTTGGAATTTTTGCTGTAGTCCCAGGCTCCCGATCCGTAGCGGTCCCACTCTACATGGGCTTTTCCCAACGGCTCGTGGTGCGATGTGCTCACCACAATGCCCAGTTCATTGGCCAGGCGCCCGTTCTCCGGATCATCGTCGTAAAAAGCTTTGCCCCACATGGCCGGCCACAGAAAGTTTCCACCTTGCCGAAGAATCAGTTCGAACACCTTTTCGTAGAACTTGTGGTTGAATCCGCCAAAGGTTTCGCGCACCCAGCCACCTAAAGCAGGTTCTTCGTCATTCAGAAAGATTCCTCGGTATTTCACTTTCGGACTATCAGTTACAAAACGGCCCGCCCTAACGTACACGGATTCCTGTTGTGTAACCGGAACGTCGGCCCACCAGTACCAAGGCGAAACACCCATTTCGCGTGATAAATTCAGCATGGCATAAATGGTTCCCCGCTTATCGCTTCCGGCCAAAACCAGTGCTTTCTCGACTCCGGGGAAAGGATGGTCAACAACCTGGGTGAGACTTTTCTCCCATTGGCCTTCCATGTCCGACACATCCAGCCTTCCTTCAGCCACCAATTGGTCAATCCACTGATTTTTGCCCAAGGTACCCACCAAAATAAGCTGGCTGGATTCGGGTAGTTCCGACTGATAAATTTTTGCCGACTGCCCTGTAACCATTTCAATATCGCTGGAAAACCAGCCGGCCACGGAGGCAATTCCGGGATAATCACCGGCGTCAATCAGAATAGGCGCTGTCTGAGTATTTTCATACAAACCAAAACTACCAGCTTCTTTTTCATTCACAAGGTAGCTCTGGCCATGTTGAGCCATCGTGACCATTGGCAAGAACACAAAAACAGATGCCAACACAGGCAGTAAAACTTTTCTTGGTCTGAATTTAAAAATCAACGTCTTCATATTTTGGGTTTATTTCTAATCTCTAAAAAAACACTATTCCGTCATTTTAAAACAGGCTCTCCTGTTCCCCACCAGTCAGTCCAGCGGGCATAATCAAGCTCACCAAACGGATGAACCTCAACCCTCGTGTTGGCCGAAGTGTCGCCCAGCAGAAACTTGTCAACAAATGCTTCCACTTCGGGACGCTGAACCTCCGGCAACTGGCAGTGTCCATGATTGCCAACAATGGAAAAGCCAAAGCGGTCGGCAATTCCAAAAGTTTCCCACACCCTTTTGGCTGCCTGGCACGAAACATAGCCCGACTCATCGGCCAGCCATTCATAATCGGGGTTTCCAAGAACCAGCAAGGCGCGTGGTGCCACCATGGCCATTAGTTCGTGATGATCGAAGGGAAGTTTTGATACGGCCCTGCTAAACTGAAACATGCTTTCCATAAACCACACATGGCTGGTTCGGCCCAGGGTTTCCACATTTCCCAGTGTTTCCGAAACACGCCAGGCGGCAGCGCCGCCCCCACCCGACTCCTGGGCGATGGTCAAGGCAATTCGTTCATCAAAGGCAGCAGCATAAAGGGCCATTTTTCCAGCAAAAGAGCAACCGGTAATGGCCAGGCGTTTCAAGTCAACCGGGAGCTCATCCTGAACCAGTTCCAATCCGTCAATCAAACGGCTGACGCCCCACGACCAGGCACTGTAGGCACCCATGTACGAAAGATCGGGATACAGTTTGTTGATTGGCTCGCTGCCCCGCTTTTGCTGGTGAGCCATCACCTGGTTGAAGTTGAAAGCGATCTGGACAATCTCGCGGCTGGAAAAAATACCCGGAGGGAGACTGCCCGAAGGCCAGCCAACACCGATTACCGCCGGGAAAGGTCCGTTGCCGGACGGAAGGATCACTTTCGAAGTCAGGGTGAGTGTATCTTTATTTTCGATAATAATCACAGTAAGCAAACTATCCTGAGCAGAAAAGCTGGCGGTCAGATCATCCGGGCGAGCGGGTTTGGGGCCGATCTCAAAATACTGAACTTCAGCGCCAATTTCAGCGCGGCGGCGCGCCCAGTCTGCAAACTCAGTCGATCGTCCGCTACCATCAGACCAGGCAAAAGGATCAGTCAGCGGCTCGATGACCGGCAGCTGGCTGGTGTCGGGCAACACCGGTGCCGGAAAGGCAGCACCCGTATTTTCAACCGCATAAACCAGCGGAATTTCCTGGGCAAATGAAGTCAGCCCCAAGGCGGCCGTCATTAGCAATAAGATCAGCTTCATTGTTATTTTCCCTCCGGCTTTCATTTCTTTTTGATCAAGTTCATCTGAATAAATTCTAATTACTGATTACCACTGTTGTTACGCTGTTGGCCGGAACCTCCAACAAAAATCGATCATTCTCCGCGGTGAGCGGTTCCATTTTCCGGTTTACAAATTCGGACGTTGTGTAAGCCACCGCCGATGCTCCGGTTGAAGGAGCCTGCAGCGTGACCCCGGGAACCGCTGAACTGTTTGGATTAACAATGACCGCGACAACTTCATTTTCGCCTTCAAAAGCGGTAATCATCAGTCCTGTCGTTGAATTTTCGATTTGCGTCTTGATCCGAACATATCCCGGCCTGATAAACTTCGAAAACTGAGACATGGCATAGCCTCTTTTCAAAATCTGTCCCCGGCTGGTTCCACGCTCCCCATCACCCAAAAAGGAATAATAGCGGCGGATGTACCACCAAATGTAGGCGTTCCAGTTATAGCTCATGCAGGTTTGAATCTCCTTGACCATCTCCATGGTTTCATTCCAGATTGTCGTCACATCGGTATTTTCAGTCCAGTTTGCCGGGTTGTTGCCGCTATTGAGGTTGAGCAGGTGTTCGGTCATCCAAATTTCCTTGCCTTTTTGTTCGGCCAGGGGATATTTGGCCAAACCCGATCCATACAAATGGCCGCCAACGATATCCAAATTCTCATTGGCAAGCGCATCATTCATCATCAGATCGGTATAAGCATGGTTCGAGTTCAGGGACTCGGCCGCCAACACTTTGGCTCCCTGGATGGTGCCGGCGTGGTTTTTCACAAAATTGAACATCTCGGTGAAGGTGTATTCGCAACCTTCATAAGTTACTTGCCAGTCGGGTTCATTCTGAATGGAGACCACATCGACTGTTGCCCCGCGGTCGGCCATAAACTGAATAAACTCGTTGATGTAATTGGCAAAATCGGCGTAGTGCTCAGGCAGCAAATAGCCACCGCCACTGGTGGAGTTGTTGCTTTTCCACTCAGCAGGAGGCGACCAGGGACTGGCCAGCACGGTCGCACCACGTTGGTTGGCCCCTTTGACGGAATTGACCAAGCCCTCCCAATCGTTTTTACTGGATGACAGGCGAACCCGGTAAATGGAGAGTCCCATGCCTGTGTCGCCCGTGCCAAAAGCCAAATCCAATTCACTTTCGGTGAGGTAATCGGTTCCCCAAATCATGTTGGCTCCACCAAAGCCCGATATGGTTTGATAAGTGGTATTTGGGTCGAAGGTGACCTTGATTGGTTGCACCGGTTTGGCGGCCTGGCTGATGATGATGGTATCGCTTATGTTTTCTGTGGTTGAACTGAGGATCAGTTTTTGGCGATTAACCGTGTGCGTGGTGTTTGACCAGTACCGAAGCGATACCGTTGAGCGGGTTTTTGCTTCTTCGGTTGAACCGGCCAAAGCGGGTGAAAGTTTCGTGATAAATTTTTGTCCTGCGACGGCATCGCCTGCTTTAACGGTCCATTTGGTGTGTGCCCATTCCACGTCAAAAGTCACGGTACCTTCGTCCACCGACAACTCATCGGTTGGCAAGGTGTTTTCGACAAAGGAAAGCGATGCTGGTAAAACGAGCGGTTCATCAGAATCTTTGGAGCAAGCGGCAAGGAAAAGTACGATTCCAAGGGTTATCCACTTCAAATATTTTTGTGAGTCAATCATTTCGTCTAGGTTCGAATTTTATTGGTTCTGAAAAGTCATTGGCTACCATGCGGGAAACACGGTTACTATTCCCCACTATCAAAAGTAAAGTTGCAACATCCAAATTCTTTTAAAATTGAGACATTTGATTTACAATTTAAGATACAATTGGGATCAATTCATCATCGGGCAGACTTAGAGGCTGTGTAAATTCGGTTTGTTCCAATTGCATACCTGTTCAACCCTTACAGGGTTGTTGTATTTCATCCCTCATTTCCCGTGGGTTAACACCCACGGTTATTCAAATTAAACCCATTCTGGGTTTTTAGTAAGCACAAGTCCGAAGGACTTCAATATGAATAAGCTCCGGTGGAACCGGGGATATACGAACAAATATGTTTGAGAACCCCAAAGTGGGTTCAATCAGAATTTAAGCAGTTCCTTAAAATTGAGATTGATGAGCAAGCACAAAAAAGCAGGCTGACTTTCCAAATGATCTAATGCGTTGGCTTATCAGCCGGATTTTACTTTTTGTGTTATCCATTCCCATATTGAAGTGAGGCTTAAACCGATCATTAGCCGGAGGGTGGGCCCGCTTAGCCGGGAGCTGGCTTCTTTTCGCATGTTGTGGGGCACCAATAGCAAGGCATTCGGTAAATTCCGCAAACTTTGTCCGTCTTTTAGCAGACGATTTCTGTCCTTTAGCAAGTGATTTCTGTGTTTTAGCAGACAATTTCCGGGTTTTAGCAGACGATTTCCGTCCTTTAGCAGACGATTTCCGTCCTTTAGCAGACAATTTCCGTCCTTTAGCAAGCGATTTCTGTGTTTTAGCAGATAATTTCCGTGTGTTAGCAGACGATTTCCGTCTTTTAGCAAACGATTTCCGTGCTTTAGCAAGTGATTTCCGTCTTTTAGCAGGCGATTCCCGTGTGTTAGCTGGCGTGGTTTGGCAGGCTGAAAGGCTTGTCAGGCGTGAGGTTTCAGGGTTTTCCCGATTCTATCGGGACTCCCTTCGGTCGCAGTTTCAGGTTTCAGGTTGCGGGTTGGAACAGAAATACCAAACAACGCTATGTCGGAATTATGCGGGTTGTGATTTTCGGTCAAGCTGGGTGCAGCATGGCGGAAAAAGAAAGAGGCAATCCACTACAGACTGCCCCTTTCATTACCTATTTCAAATCAAGCCATGTTAATTTCCTGAAAGTCCATCGGCAAAACCGGCATAAGCCCTTTTGCGATAATAATCTTCGGTCCACAAACCGATCGGCTCATTAGGTCTCCACGAAGAGCCGTCAGGGCTGTCCGTCGGACTCCAAATGGTAATGCCGTAACGCTGATTGGCAGGAATAATTTCGAAATACTTTTCGACAACAAACTGATACATTTCAGCTTGTGCAATATAGTCTTCGTCTGTAGCTTCTAGGGTCGTTTTACCATCAATGCCCATATCCAATTCTGAAATTTTTATCAGTTTGCCCGTCGCCGCCAGCAGCTCGAACATCTCAACGATTTTGTCCTTATCGGAATTGACGTTGATGTGCATTTGCGTACCAATTCCATCGACCTGTGCTCCTGCAGCTTCAATGTATTCAACATACTGAATCAAACCTTTACATTTATCGATGTTGTATTCCAGGTTGTAGTCGTTGATGAAGTGGATATCATCCGGGCTACCATATTGGCGGGCCAGGTTGAAAGCCATCACCGCATAGTCTTTGCCCAGGTAATCCTGCCAGTAGAATTCATCAGCAGCCATATCTGTTTTACCAACACCTGTTTTCAATTCATACGGATTGCCATCATCCATGGGCTCGTTCACCACATCCCAGGCTTTCACGTATTCTTTGGTCATTTCCAGCGTTCCTGAAATCCAGTTCTCCAATGCCCAGGAAAGGGTATCTGCCTTTTCTTCGGGTGTCAATGGTCTTTTATTTCCCGACTCCTCGATCTCCCATACGATATCATCAAAATAATAGGTATTGGCTTCGGGAAAAACGGCAAGATTAAAGGCGATGGTGTTCATGCCATTAGCGCCTGCCTGCTCGGCTGAAATGATTCCGGAATTGGTATATTCCTGCCATTCGGTAGTCACTGACGGGCTACCAACCATAGACCAGTGTAAATAGCCCCCCGGATTATTATGCGCTTGCGACTCGATCGTTGCTGGTTTATCCGCTTTAACCTTCATGCTGAACCGATAAGCCTGACCTGCGAGCAGTTGCTGGGGTGCTTTTACAAAGAACTGGGTATCCCATGCATTAACGGGGTTATCTCCCGATTGAACAACAATTGCTCTTCCCACACCATCGGCTCCTGTACCTTCAGCACCAATTGTAGCTGGATCTGGACCAACTGCTATCTCTGTAGCGAAGAAGCTGGAAACATCATCACCTTCGACATCGCTGTTGGTTACCAGGTTTGTCCACCATTTAGCCGGTCCAGCGGCAACAGGTTCAACCAAAAAGGTGTACCCATGCCAACTTGGTTTTTGCCATCCGCTCAGCGTTTCTTCATCGAAAGCTCCATTTTCAATTAAATTCTCTTCAGAACCACTCGCGGTAAGCACCATGTCATCAAAATAAAGATCACCGGCAAATTTTCCGAAACAAAATTGCAATTTGGTAGCATTCATACTCGGTGTAAATGTTACGCTAGCATCACTCCAGCTTTCACCAAACGCTATGTCCGGACCATAATTGGTTGACGAACCATCAGTCCGCCAAAAGGCCACCGTAGTTGGGCTTGAGGCTTTCGCACGCATTGTTAAGGTATATCCCACTCCCTGTGTTAATGGAGTAGGCAGTACGTATTCAAGCTGCCAATCCCAAACGTTGGCATTCGCATTTGGTGTGGTAGCATGTAAACTGTTGTTACCATCACTCGGATCAATTTCAATTTCCCGATCAGCAATTATACTGTTCAGGTATTCAGCATTCTGGTTGGCATGCCAGGCCAGGGTATGTCCGTAGATGGTGATTCCGGCTTCTTGAGCTGTCGTGATGAAGTTCGAAACCCGTGCCAGGTTTAAACTTCCGTCATTCTGCACAATGCCGCCGTGCTTCATTTCCCAACCTGCCGTCACCTCATCGAAGTTGGACATGATGTGGCTATAGACCAATCCTTGCTTATTGAATTCATCAACCGACACGCCAGCCCCCAACTTAAAGTCGGGGTTGGCGCTGCGGTCAACGTAGGATTTTAATACATCGTAATCATTCAGGTATTCCAGCTTGGCAAGACTTTCGGGCTTCTCCACATCGAAGCCAAGCCTGCTGTCATCTACACAAGATGCTAATACGGATAAAGCAAAAGCACCGAGCCAAAACTTATTTAAATGTTTCATATTCATCTTGATTTAGCCGATTAGTTAACATTATACGAAGGAGAGAATGTTTCTATAGTAACACCGCGATCGCGAACAACAAGCGTATCCGTAGTGCTGTACGCCACTTGCTGAATATCATCGGGAAGGCCAAGAATAGGATACTTGATTTCTACCTCATACCCAATGTTGTACTGCAGGTACAGGGCATCACGATCTTTATTACCCCAACTGTTTTTTTCTCCTTCTTTAACGAATGAACCGTTACCGGAAGTGGTGATGTTATATACCCGAACGCTATCGTTCAGGTTATAAGATGAGGCAAACGGAACGGCTGTCACATTTTGATTGGCATCAAAATTCAAATTCACTTTAAAATTCAAATCCTGACCTTCTTTGTTATAAAAATCCATCGGGAGCTGAAGGCTGTTCATTGAAAGAGTGCTCAAATGAATCACTTCATCATTTTCGACATAAGTACTGTGCCGGACAACATTTGTAGTGACCCCGTCTTTGGTTATAACATCCTTTCCACGACGCAGGTAATTGGCATGCCAGGGGTTGATATATTTCACGCAATAAAGCACAAAATCTTTAGGTTCAACATCCCAATCAGAGGTATTCCCCCTGACAGCGCCATCAAATTTAGGTACCCCTGACAAAATGGAATCGGCATTAGCAACGTCTGTCATCTGCAAGGGGATCACATAGGTGTTTTTCAAAGATTGCGGATCAGCAAAAAACGCATCGGTCAGTTGTACTTCTACGCCATCCTGCAAAGTGCCATCCAATGTTATTGTGTTGGCAGCCAGGGTGTAGTAATTTGACGGCATGGCCGTAACCGGAGAACCATCTGCGAAAAACAGATTGTTTACCAGCGCATTGTTCACCGTAACATCAATATCGATGCGTTTCGTATTTTCGTAAACACCCCCCATGGTAGCATAAATCATACATTTATGCTCATTATCGAGCGTATTATCAACGATATCCTCCCCAAGTACAATCGTGCGCACCGGATACTGATAGGCAAAATAGACAGAGTTGTAATCGAAATCCGGGAACTCTATATCCTGATTTTCGCAAGACGTCATCAACAAGCTAATGAGTCCGGCAGCAAATATCCCTAAAAATTTAAACTGTTTCATATTTTCGAATATTTATCATTTTAACATACAGACAACTACCATCCCACATTTTGCTCCAGGTTACTCCATTTCTGGATTTCGCCGTAAGGAATCGGGCCATGATACATATAGTCTTTATAGTCTCTGATTTCAACATTGATTGGAGAATAGATTAATGAGCCGCTTGGCTTATCAATTTGCATACCGCGCGCGGTTTCATTCAGGTTTGCTACTTTCCAGCGACGCAAATCCCAGAAGCGTTGGTTTTCGAAGCAGAGCTCCAGACGTCTCTCATTTCTAATAAGTTGACGCATTGTATCCTGATCTCCTTTTACCGACTCCAGGTATGCGTCGTCGTTATCCAATCCAATACCTGCTCTTTGGCGAATCGCTTTAATGACATCGTAAGCCGAATAAGCATGTCCGCCATTGCCGGTGGGCCCCCAGGCTTCGTTTGCAGCTTCGGCATAAGCCAGAAACAACTCCGTATAACGGATACGTGCTGTATAATGCTTTTGCTCGGTATTATACTGGGGATCAGGGTTACAATCCGAACGCATTAATTTACGCAAATAATAACCGGTACGGGTTGACAAACCGCTTTCCTTGTTGATCACATCGTTGTTGGTACCATAGGTTCCGATAACAATTGTACTACTGCTTGGCCCTTGCTGGCTTTCATTAACTACAATGTACTTTCCCAGACGGGGGTCGCGGTTTGCATAAGGATTGGCCGGATCGTATCCGCTTGCCGGATCGGTAATGGGATAGCCATTGACCGTCGGGAACGCATCCACTAAATTCTGAGTTGGGTTTACACGTCCGCGGCCATACAGAGAGGGCGGGAAGTTGTCAGTCTCCAACGTAATACTCTGGCCGATATCGCCCCTCCAGATAATTTCAGCATGATTTGCACCGGAGGCCAAATTTTCGACTTGATTTTTCTCATACCAGATTCCACCGTTGGCGGCCAAACCGCTAACGCCATTGATCCTGTCGAGTACCGTGGCGGCAAAATTGGCGGCATCTTCCCAGCTTACATCAGTACCAGCACTGTATGCCGGGCTGGCCGACAACAAGGCAACCTGAGCGCGCACAGCTTCTACAATGCGTCCGGTAATACGGCCCCGCATGTGATTACCGTTTACACGGTTATAATCACCGGCATTAGATACTCCCAAGGTTTTGTATTTGTTGGGGATCTCAGCGTCGGCGATATCACCGTAATCAAGCGGAAGCAGTTCAATGGCTTGATTGGCATCGGCAATAATCTGGTCAACACATTCCTGAAACGTATTCCGGGGAAGGTTAAAGTCCGACGAAGCAGTTTCTGGTTCGGTGAGGATGGGAACGCCCAGCAATCTGCCATCCTGAGTCCAGCCGCCGTGGGCCAACAGCAGATAATACATCTGTACCGCGCGCAAACCATAAGCCTCGCCTTTTAAACGGTCATTGTACATGGTGCGAATTACTTCATCTTTACTCCAAACTACCTGGTCCACATTCGCGAGAAACAAGTTCAGGTATTGAATGGCATTTCTGCGGCCCTGCCATTGCGACAGAGGATTGCTATTGGCTGTCCACGAACCGGTTGCCATGGCCAGATAGGTATTGCTATTGTCGTTTGACACCGCATCATCCGTTGCCACATCGCTATTGGGTGTGCCGGAATAGGGAAGCAGAATATACGCATTGGCCAAAATGCCCTGTGCATAAGTAGGTTCGTTGTACATAGCTTCGAGCCCCCTGTTGTTCTCAATAGCCGGTTCGAACAAATCATCGCAGGCTGAAAACAGAAGCACAAGAACGAAAAGTGATAGTATATTTTTCATAACTTATTCCTATTATATTACTTATTCGTTAGAATACGGCTTTTAAACCGATGTTAAAGAATCGTGTTTGGGGAGCGCTGGTCGTATTCATCTCTAAAATTTCGCGTTCTTTGGAGATGGTCAACAAGTTAGCCCCACTGACGTAGGTCGAGATTTCTTTGAAAAGGAAATTCTGTAACAGGTTCTGTGGCAGGTCATACGTAACCTGAACTTTCGCCAAATTGAACCGGTCGGTTTTGTACATCCAGAAATCAGAATCACGAAAGTTGTTGCTTCCACTTTCGGTTGTCAAACGCGGATAAGTAGCTGTTGCCTTTGTTTCCTCAGTCCAGCGGTCGCGCACAACTTCAGAGTATTTACGTTCGCCGTAAACCCAATAGTACGAGCTGTTCTTCATGGCGTAAGCTCCAAAATTACCGGTACCTAAGGCAAAGAAGGTGAAGTTTTTCCATTTGGCAGTCAGGTTTACGCCCATCGTAAGCGGAGCACCGCTCCATCCGCCGCGGCCCAGATACACGATATCTTTTTCGTCGATCAAGTTGTCATCATTCTGATCGACATATTTAAGATCGCCAGGCTTAATAGTACCGGCAAACGTCGGGTCGGCAGAACCATCAATTTCTTCCTGGCTTTGGAAGAAGCCATCGGTTTTCAATCCCCATACGCCATCAATAGGACGTCCCTCACGTTTTTGGTAATCGTAATCATAAATTTGGTCGCGTTGTGTGGCCTTGGTGGTATAATACGTGCCGCCAACACCCAACGAGAAGTCAACTTCGCCAATTTGCTTGTTATACGTAACGTTGAAGTCGAAACCGGTTCGTTTATCGTTGTTGAAGTTTACGATTGGGATAAACGATGCAGTCGGGTAATAGGTGAAGAAATACTCCGGATAGAGTGTTGATGGTTCAATAAGTAACCCTTCCATCGTATTGATAAAGAAAGATGTATTGACCGTTAACAGTTTTTCCCAAAGCGAAGCCCGAACATTGGCAGAAAATTCTTTCCGCTTGATGAATGTCAAATCTTCATTGCTGCCTCGTTTCGAATTGGTTGAATGCTCTACGGCGCCATCATACCAGCCCCACCAGGCACCATCGGCCTGATCATATTTGGATGTATACAAATAGTACTCAGCATCTTCATAGACAATATCCAAATCGGAATGAAGGATGCTACCCGAAGCGCTCAACACCAATTCATCAACTACAGATGAGTTTGCCAGGAAATTTTCCTTGTTCAGTTTCCATCCCAACGTGAGCGAAGGAGAAAGCGCACTGCGATGGCCTGGGGCCAACTTGGCCGAATGAATGGCCGCCGCCCCTAAGTCTGCATAATACTTCCCTTTGTAATTATACCCCAACTGCAAGCCAAGATTCGCATTGCTGGTGCGGTGGTACACTTCTGATTGTGTTTGCTGATAACCGGCCGCTATCAACATCGCATTGAAATGATGCGCATTGTTAATAGCAGTTTCGTACTTGAAATACCCGGAAAAAGCAATGGTTTGCCGACTGGTACTACCGCTGATATTCTGCACACCCGATTTTTCGTCATTCCCAAACTTAGTCAATCCGGCAATCACATCGGCGCCATTGTAGTTATACCAGGACGGAGCATAAACAGCATAGGTGTTGTTGTAGGAGGTTGTGTAAGAGGTCGCGTAATCTACAGCAAACTGGGTGTGAAAAGAGAGCCCTTTCAGCACACTGGCCAAATCGAAATTAATGCCTGTATCAAACTGAAACTGACGGCTGGTCCATTTACTGTAACCGCCGGCATAATAATCAGCAAAAACATTCGTCATATCCGTTTGGGTACCACCCAGAAAATATTGGCCACCAATAATGTTATTACTACTATTGATTTTGCTCCACGAGGCCAGGTCATTCTGGTCGATATAGCTCAACGGAATCAACGGAGCTACACGATTCGGACGCAGGTTGGCAGCCGAATTCCAATAGTTGTCTCCGGAAGCATTGGCGCTCCTTGAATTATAAAAAGTGGCGTTAGCGTTGATATAGGCACTAATGAAGTCGTTGATATTCAAGTCGATATTTCCACGAATATTCAACCTATTAACATTATTATCTTTCGCTTCGCCAAAATTTAACACATCTCCCTGATTGTAATACCCGATATTCGAATAAAAACGAGCACGGTCGTTTCCGCCTGTAATCTCTGTTGATACGTCGGTACGGTTATACGCTTTCTTCAGATAGTCGGAAGAATAGAAATTGATATCGGGATACCGATAGGGATTGGTTCCGGAAGCATGATTGTAAATAGCCTCATCGCTGTATGAAAGCGATAAACCATCGTTCGTACGAGCCTCATTATAAAGCGTCATATATTCGGCTGAACCTAAATACTCAGGGTAGCTCTTTGACACGTGATAACCGGTATTGGCGCGAACATTGATTTTTAACGGTTCTACTTTACCTCTTTGGGTTGAAATATAGATGACACCTTTGGCTGCCCGCGAGCCATAAAGCACCACAGCAGAGGCACCTTTCAGCAAGGTAATCTGTTCAATTTCGGTAGGTAACACATTATTGGCATCACGGGGAACACCGTCAACCAATACCAGGTAGTCGCCCATACCCCACAGCGAGTTTCCGGTCCAACCACCTGCATACCCTTGCAGGTTATCCAAACTATACGTGTTATAGTTCTTTTTGGTCAATTCTTCCATGTTGATAACAGAAACGCCACCCAGCAGGTCACTTTGTGCCACCTTGCGGTACGATACCTGTACCATTGGGTCCATAGCCGAAATTAGCGAATCAGTTTCATTTTCTGCAACGGTCTGTGCCTCCATCAGAAATGGAAAGAAAACAAACATTGCAAATAAAATGAATCGTGTTTGTATATGTTTCATTGCTTATTCATTTATAATTACACAATACTTTAACTCAATTTGGATTACCACCCTGGGTTCTGTCCGAATTCCGGGTACATAGATGTATCGGAAATCTTCAGAGGGAACCAGTAGTGCTTGGTCCCAAACTGACGTGTTAAAATAACTTCTTCTCTAAAGTTGGCCACCCGTGCATTTCTGGGATCATTATCCTTAAAGAAATCATAGTCTTCCACCCGGTCGAACTCTTGAGAGGTTTTCACATTGTACGGATACTCGGTCAGCAGCAACCAGCGCTGCAAATCGCAAAAGCGGAACCCTTCAAAAGATAATTCCACAGCGCGTTCCCGTCGTACTTCATCAATGAATTTATTCTTATCACCGGTGTATTTGGCATTCACATGTCCGGCGCCTACACGGTCGCGAAGTGTATTGATTGCTTCTTCGGCAGTTTTATCGAAATTCGCTGCTTTACCGGTAGCACCACCGAAAGCGGCACAAGCTTCGGCATACATGGTATAAATATCGCCTAAACGCATGTAAGGCAGATACGTATGCATGTTAAAGCTCCAGTTGTAGGCCCCGTCATATTTATTGGCAGTATGCGGCACTAACTTCTGAATGAAATAACCGGTACGGCTGCCATCAGCAGGATTTCGCATGGTACCTCCTGTGTGAAGACCGGTATAACGCAAATATTCCATATCGGCAGGCATCGTTGAATTAATATACTTGAAGCCATCAAATACGATATCGTGATAAAAGCGCGGATCGCGATCCTTGAACGGATATTCGGGATCAAAACCGGATTCCGGATCGTCCAAAGGCAATCCGTTGGCCATACCATAGTTTTTCACATAGTTGGCCGTTGGGTGGTGAATGATGTTATCGTGTTCCACCAAACCTTTCACTTTGGGTCCGAAGGTTTTGGTCGTGTTCCAGTTACTACCGTTGTAGTCGGTTGAAGGACCACGGAAAATAGCTTCTGTCGATCCGGGCATCAACCAGTTTTGACCGGTGGTATAGAACATATCGCTGTACTTATTGGCTGCCGTACTGGTCTTTTTATGATTATACACATCTTCATAATCAAATTCAACCAAAGCATATTGCGTTTGGCCGCTTTCTACCAGGTTCAGTAACTCGCCAAAAGCAGTGGCAGCTTTCCGGCAGTAGTCCTCATCGTAATTATAGGTTTGGGCACCACCGGTTTGAGCGCCGTTTTTCATCAACGGACTACCAGCCCACAAGTAGTTTTTGCCTAGATACCCCAATGCCATAATTTTGTTGGCACGAAGCTGGTTTTTTCCCAACGTGTTTGTACCCACCGATGTTTTATCCCAGTCAATGGGCAACAATTCGGCAGCTTTTGCAAAATCAGCCCCGGCTTTGTCGGCACATTCCTGATAAGTCAGACGCGGAAGAGTTGGCTTTTCACTCGAAGACAATACCTCATCAACATAAGGCAGACCACCAAAGTACTGCATCATTTCGAAGTGCCACCAAGCCCGGAAGAAATATAACTGCCCGGCAATTATATCCTTCTCCTCCTGCGTAGCCACAACCAGTTTGTCGAGGTTGGCAAGCCCCATGTTAGCCTTACGAATAGCATACCAGGCATGTGCCCACAAACCATGTCTCATTTTGTCGGTTGATGTCGGGTCTGCGTTGTCATCGTCCAGCCATGTACTTGCTGAATTTTGCCAAGCCCAGAAGTTACCAATATCCACCTGATTGGTCATGTGAAAATTTCCTTCCAGGTTAAACATCTCATCATCACCCCAGTTCCAGGACGAAGTCCAGTATTTTTTCTCCTTGTCCGGGATGCAATTGTAGATTTCCTCGATAAACCCTTGGAAATTCGTAAAATTCTGAAAAGCTACCTCCTCAGAGATAATCGATTCCGGCTCCTTCTCCAAATATTCTTCACAGGAAAAAAGCCCCAACATCACGGACAGCAAGCTGCCCCATAAAAGAGTCTTATATATCTGTTTCATAGTTTTCAATGTTAAAATGTAAATCTGACACCTAAGTTGTAACGTCTCATTGTAGGATAAGCACCCTGGCTACCGCCACCGGCAAAGTTGGACTCGCGGTCATCCGGCATTTTTGATTTTACCCAAAGGTTGTTCCCGTTAACGAAAACCTTCAAGGCGCTAAGTCCGATCGTCTTCACCCAGTTCTTGTCGAAAGTATAGGCTACTTCAGCATTTTTCAATCGGATATAAGAACCATCAAATAAATATTGAGTACCACTGTTATAGCTCGGAGTAGATAACCAGCGCGGCACAGTTACATCGGCATCAGGGGTTTCTAACGACCACCAGGTCCCCATATCGTAAACCGTGTTCAGGTTACTGCCAAAACTGTTTAATACGACTTCGCGGGTTACATTATTCACACCATAGAATTGTACAAATGCACTCCAACCTTTCCACTCAAAACCCAACGTTGCATTATAGGTGTTTTGAGGGGCAGAAGAATAGCCATATGGAACCCGGTCCTCACTGTCAACCACGCCATCAGAATTGAAGTCAATGATATAATAATCGCCAGGCACCTTATACCCATCGTTTGTAGCATGCGTCGGGCTTCCATAAAGCTCATCATACGTATTGACGAAACCGGCATCCACATAAGCTGTGGTTTGGTTAATACTATAACCAGCTTTCTTTTGGTAGTCATAATACAATGCCGGATCATCCCGTTCCAGGATTTCGTTTTTGGCATGGGTCAAGCTCATTTCGGCCCACACGCGTAATTGGCTTGACAGTTGTTTTTTGAAACGCAACTCTATTTCATACCCTTCGGTGCGCACCTTACCCAGGTTGGCCGTAGGAGGCGTGGCCCCAAAATAAGACGGTACGGGACGGTCGCCACCACTCACCAGGATGTCGACCCGTTTATCACGGAAGTATTCCACACTACCGGCAAACAAACCATCCAGGAACGCATAGTCGGCACCAAGGTTAAACTTTCGCACAGTTTCCCATCTGGCATCGGGATTACCTACAGCAGATTCGCGGTACCAGGTATAGGGGCTGGTGCCATGGTTCAAATCAAGCGAAGAGTTTCCGCCGTAAGCCCATTGGGTCAAATACATGAAGCGCGCGCCATAGTCATCACCGATCTCACCGTAAGAAGCCCTGATTTTTAACATATCCAGAAATCGAATGGACTGCATAAACGATTCTTCAGAAATCATCCAGCCCACAGCTCCTGAATTGAAGAAACCAAACCGATATTCCTTACCAAACTTTTCAGATCCGTTGTAGGCGCCATTATATTCCAAAAAGTACTTGGAAGCATAATCATAGGTAGTACGGAATGCCCAGTCCTCGCGGAATGTAGGAATCATACTTCCTCTTGCCTGCTCTTTACGGCTGAACAATCCCATAGCAGTTATGCTATGTTTGCCAAAATCACGCGCCCAGTTTACCTGTAACTGATAATCCAGGTTACGCAAGGTAGATCCGTTTTGAACGGTACCTCCGGCAATGTTCCACAGAACGCCTTGCATGAAATCGAATTTGTTGTTGTTCTCAAATTCTTTCTTGTAGGTGGCCATGCCGGTAGCCGGGTCAATCCATTTTTGCTGAGCATCGTTATAAAGGTCGTTAACCCCTCGGTTATATTCTACAAAAGCATTATCCCAGGAAATAGTACCTCTGAAATTTAAGCCTTTTGTAACAAAGTCCAACTTTTGCTCCAGAATGAAGTCGGTGTTGATGCGCGTGTTGGTGGTGGTCATCACACCGGCAAGTGCCAGGTTGGCTGCCGAGTTGGTCACATTCGAAATGATGGGATAAAAACCCCAGGAGCCATCCGCGTATTGAGGCAAAAATACATCAGGCGCAATATTGTACGCACCCGCCCACTGTTGGGCCACGGCCCAATCCGATGAGTTTGTCTGGTTCCAGGGACTCTTTTTGGCGCCGCTCGAACCTGAAAGGTTTACTTTAAACAAAGTCGATTTTGTCAATTGGAAGTCGAGGTTACTCCGTACGTTTATCCGGTTGAACCCATAACCCGACTGATAACCGCGGCCGTTATCGAAAACCCGGAAAAGGTCGCCTTCATGTGCAAAGTCGGCCGAAGTAAAATATTTCACGAACTTAGTACCTCCGGAAACGTTAATATTCGCATTGTACGACATGGCGTAATCTTTAAAAAGCTCGTCCTGCCAATCCACGTTTGGATAGCGTTCCGACTCTTCCAGGTTGGCCGGATAACGGTATTTGTTAATAATATCTTGTGGCATAATGTACCCCCACGAGTCCGGTTCTACCCCCAACTCATGTTCAATCGCAATATTACGGGCCATTAAAGCATCGTAAGAATCTAACTTATTAGGCAACTTTGAGGGCACCTTAACCGTGGCATTTGCCGTTACATCAATTCGTGCGGCACCTTCTTTACCACGTTTCGTGGTAATAAGAATGACGCCATTGGCACCTTTAACACCGTAAACGGCTGTTGCAGATGCATCTTTCAACACAGAGATTGACTGCACGGAACTGACGTCCACACTGCTCATCGGACGCTCAACCCCATCGACCAATACAAGCGGTTCACTATTGTTCCACGAACTGGCCGAGCGGATCAGGATCATCGGATCTTCTTCGCCGGGCAAACCCGAACTGGCAATTGTGATTACACCCGGAAGATTCCCTGTCAGCGCGGAGCCAACGTTGGAAACACCGGCCGCACGCTCAAGCACTTCACCGGTGGTTTGCGTGATGGCGCCCACAACACTCTCCTTTTTCTGCTGGCCGTAACCAACAATAACGGTTTCGCCCAATTCCACACTCGACTCCTTCAGCGTTACAGTAATATTGTTCTTACCGGCGACATTTATTTCCTGGGTTTCCATCCCGATAAATGAAATAACAATCGTCTGTTTACCAGCAGGAACATTCAGCGAAAAGGCTCCGTTAAAATCGGTTGCAGTACCGACACCAGTAACACCTTTAATGGTTACAGCAGCACCAATAACCGGATTATCCAGCTCATCCAATACCGTCCCTGTTAAAAGTTTGGCATCCTGAGCAAAGCCGGACAGAGAAATTAAAACGACCCCCAAAAGCACAAAGCTTTTCAGCAGGGTAACCCTTACATTTACCCGTAAGGATTTTAATTGAGATAAGAAATTTGATGTTTGTTTCATTACGTTCTCAAATTAAATTGATAAAAAGTTCTAAATTCCTGAAGGATTGCAATTGCCCATATCAATGACAATCAAGAACCTAGCCCCTCCATAATCCGTAAGGATCCTGACAAGAGGAGAATGAAATACTGACATTTTTCGTAGCCGATTTTTAATCATAAGTTCATAGATTTGAGGTTAATAATTACATTTTCATAGATCATTTACAAATAGCTGGTTAATTAATTATTGAATTCATATAGTTTATTGGAGGCGTATAAACCAATTGTAGTCCCGGTAAACCCAAAAGATTGGGCAGTTGAGAGATAATAGGCTTCAACTCCTTCGGCCAGCAATTTCCAACTGCCGCCACCGGTAGCATAGTAAAAACTAAAATGGGTTCCCGTAGAGGTAACCTTCAGGTCTATTGAGTCATCAGTTGGTTTCAGAGGTTGTGAAGCCAATGTTTCAACTACATTTGTTTTTATCTTTTTCAAGCTAATTTGCACTTGGTCTCCGTCTTTTTCCACCGCCATGAAATACTGATGGCCCTCGTCTTTCATCAGCAACACACCGGCCATTTCAGCTGCTGTTTGCGGCGTAAAGTACATGCTGGTAGTACATTCAAATTTGTGGTGCTGCAAGCGTCTGCCAACAAAAGCCGGCGACTTCAATTCGTTCGATGCCACATCGGCACATCTCAGGGTCAGGAAGCCTGGATTTTCGGTCAAGGAATAGAGTTCAGTAGCAGCTCCGCGCAGGGTTGTCCACTCCATCCCCAGTTCAGGCGTATCGAAACCGTCGTTCTTCTCAAAGTTGCCGAAGGTGGTGCCAGACTCTCTTTTCACCCCCTCCATTTGGATGATTCCGGAAATTAATTCATCGCCTTTGGTCATGTAAGGAAATCCATCTTTGCTCCAGCGAACAGGTAGCATAAAGGTTTCACGGCCCAGGTTTTCAAATTTATTGTCAATCGGACGACAGGCCAGGAAAACCGACCACCATTGCCCGTTATCTTTCTGAATCAGATCGGCATGACCTGCACAGGTAACCGGGAGCGGACGGTTGGGATCGAGGTGCAGCTGGGTAAGAATCGGATTTTTATCCCAAGGCAGAAATTTTCCCATCGGAGTATTTCCTTTAAAAATAACTTCCCGATGGTTCTCTGAAGTTCCGCCTTCGGCACACATCAGGTAATAACTACCATTGATTTTGTACAGGTGAGGTCCTTCAATCCATATCGGCTTGTCGGCCAGATTGACACCGCCATTGACCAGCATGATGCTCTCACCAATCGTTTTATCGGTTTCAACATCAAACTCGCGCACCCGAATGGCACGATGACCTTCGTAAGTGGAACCGCCGTCGGGCACATCGTTGTTGACAATGTAGGCTTTTCCATCCTCGTCAAAAAAGAAAGAAGGGTCGATGCCGCCAACCTCAGGTAACCAAACCGGATCGGACCACGAGCCGAACGGATCTTTGGTTTTCACAAAGAAATTGCCCCGGCGAATGTTGGTGGTAATCATGTACCAGGTTTGGTTATGCGGGTTGTAACTGATTGCAGGGGCAAAAATGCCTTCACTGGTTCGCTGTCCGTCGAGCGGTAATTGCTCGGGGCGGTCGAGCACATGGCCAACCTGTTTCCAGTTAAGCATATCGGTACTGTGAAAAATCGGCACCCCCGGATAGTACGAAAAGGTAGAAGTCACCAGGAAATAATTTTTCCCGTCGGTACAAACACTTGGATCGGAATACCAACCCGGAAGGATCGGATTATAATAATAGTCGTCACCCGGAAGAGGATTTTCCTTATAAAAATCGTCATCGCCTTTGTAGGTAAAATAATCAAAATGTGCGACTAAGCTATCGGAAGCGAAACTGGGCAATTCGGCTTTAGTTCCCATGTTACAGGATGGAAAAGGAACGGTTAAGACCGACAAAAGAACAACTCCACTAAGAATTGAGATGGAGAACTTTTTCTTCATTCTATGTTCATCGTTTAGGTGAATAGCAAGATTACTTTCTATGTGAGGGTACGCCAATTCAACAGGGAAGAGGTTTTCACATTCACACAAATCAAATGTAAACCGACCTATTGGTGATGACTTTTAATTTTGGATATTTGATTTTTAATTTGGGACACAATTTAAAGAAGTGCACATAATACACTGATTAAATGCGATATACACCCAAATAAAAGAGAGGAAAAATCTACCTGAAAAAATAAGGGCCAAACACAATTACCGGTTTCAGAAAGCACGAAAAGCCGCGTTGAATGAAATGATGGCACAACAGATTAACGCATAAAAAAACCGGCACCTGTTTAAAATCAGATACCGGGTGTGGTTGGCTTTCTAAAATTGAATATCCGTTTGCATTTCCTGCCGGGATTCTTCCAGCTCCAACGATTGTAATTCGTAGTCAGTTGATTGTCATTTGTTGTTCTTTTAACCATTTAATGACCATGTCTGACAACGTAATGACACTTGTCTTTTGGGGATAAGAAATATTCCGGGAACGCATTTTCCCAATCCAAATTTAACTGACCTGAGTTGGCGATTTACCGTAGTGTTTCCGGAAGACCGTGCTAAAATAGCCAACGCTTGCAAACCCGCAGAGTTCGCTAACCTCGGTGATGGAATATTTTTTCGTCTGCAACAACTCCAGCGCATGATCCAACCGGATCGATTTGATAAAGTCAGTTGGCGACTGATCGGTCAACGATTTAATCTTCTTATACAAAAGCGAGGGACTAACATTCATGGCCGAAGCAAAATCGTTTTTGGAGAACTGTGAATTTGCCAGGTTTTCCCGCACAATCTCAACCATCTTCTTCAAAAATTTGTCATTCAACTCATTGTCCAAAATCGTTTCATCCTCATTTACTTTTATGATTTTCAGGGCCTTTTCACGAATTACCTCGCGGTTCTGAATGATTGTCCGGATCCGCTGCTGAAGCAAGGTTACATCGAAAGGTTTTGTCAGGTAATCATCCGCACCAAGCCCTAATCCCTTCATCTGCTGAGCCTTCCCGGATAAGGACGTCAGCAAAATAATCGGAATATGGGACGTTTCGTAGGTTGATTTTAGTTTGCTGCATAATTCGAAGCCATCCATGTTCGGCATCATAATATCAGAAACCACCAGGTCCGGGGTTTCCTTCTGGATTAGTTCCCATGCCTGCTGCCCGTCTTCGGCCAGGGTAATTTGAAATTGCGGATCCATAGCCGATTGTAAAAACTCCCGTAAATAATCATGGTCTTCAACAATCAAAACCTTCATTTTGTGATTGGTAACAGGATCAGACCCGTTCATCATAACTGAATGCATATCCTTTTTCTGCACCAACGGCTGAACGACTTTTTCGTCGGGGGACTTTTGCTTCATTTCCGCCTCATCAATCCGTTTCACCGGCATCACAACCTGAAAGGTAGAACCAACATTTAGCTGGCTGAAACAGCTGACCTTGCCGTCATGCAGATTCACATAGTTTTTCACCAGCAGCAGCCCAATACCGGAACCAACAATCTTCGAGTTCACGGCATTGTCGCCCCGGTAATATTCATGAAACAACTGCCGCTGCACCTTTTTACTGATCCCGATTCCCTGGTCTTTTACTTCCAAAATCCACTTATTTGAAAAGCATTGCAAGTCAACCAGTACCGGCATATTGGGATAAGAATATTTTATCGCGTTGGAAATCAGGTTGTCAATCACCTTCTCAATCATGGATTCATCCATGGCGGTAACAAATTTCGAAAAGTTTGTGGTAAACCGCAATTCAACATTCTTACTATTGGCATACGATTCAAACATCATAACCCGGTTCTCGATGATCTTAACGATATCGACCATCGACAACGACAGCTTTTCTTTCCCAATATCAACTTTCTGAAAATCCATCAGTTGAGTAACCACCTTTGACAAACGTTGCGCTTGTTCGGTTGCCCAATGTAAATATTGCAGTCCCTTATTGGAGAGCCCCGGCTCTTTGTGCAATTCCTCAATTGGTCCGCTGATTAACGTTAGCGAGGTCCTGATATCGTGAGCGGTATTGGCGAAAAACCGGATTTTTTCCTCCGAATGTTGTTTTTTCAACCGGTCAACATAATAGAAAAACAAGAAAACCCCCAGACCAACGATAAAAACTAAAACCAGCATCTTAAACCACCATTCCTCCCAAATTGGCGGAATCATGTGCAGCGTAATGGCCCTTTCATCAATAACCGTAGTTAAAGAACTGTCAACCATACGGATCCGCAGCGAATACGTTCCACTGGGAATATTGGAATACGACAAAATCCGGTTGTTGACCGGTTTGCTCCACTCTTGGTCGAGCCCTTCCAGTTTCCACGAAAATTTGGAGCCTGGTGAGGTAACGCCAATGGGGATCAATTCAAGGCTGACCGTATTTTGGTAATATTTAAGGGACAATTCCTGGAGACTATCCAATGGATTGTTGAGCCTAATGTTTGACGATTCGCGAATCGATCGCCCGGAAACCGTCAGGTCCTGAAAAAAGATCCGGCCTTCATCCTGCTTGGGCTGAATTTCATTGGGGTCAAAAACCAAAGCCCCCGTATTGGTTCCCCATATCAACTTACCATTTCGAAGCGTATAGTAGGAATTTTGATTAAACGAAACGTTGCTCAAATCAGATAACGACGTGAAGGTCAGTATCGTATTATCCATCTCGTTTAACCGGCTCAAGCCCTGCTCTGTCCCGATCCAAAAGTATCCGTTCGAAAACACGATGCTGTTGACAAAATTCGAGGGCAATCCTGAATCGACCGAATATCGATGTATTAGCTTGCTTTTAAGATCATACCGAATAACCCCGTCCCCACTGGTGCATAGCCAAACCACATTATTCTTCAATACAATATCATAGACCAAATAGCCTTCCAATAAGGTTTGGGTTTGTCCGTCCTTTTTATCAAACAGCAACAAACCGTAAGTGGTACCGATCAACAGTTTATCCGGCCCATAATCCGCCATTACGTAAACAGTCATATCGGGAAAAGATTTAAACCTGTTCTTCTTGGGTTGATAACAAATCAAGTCACCATTCACACCACCAATCCAGATATCGCCCCGCGTATCCTTATGAATATCAAAAATAAAGTTACAGCCAAATTCGCCTTTAGTTGCATCCGGGCTGTAATGGGCCAATTCTCTGCCGGTTTTTCGGTCGAGCAAATAAACGCCTGATGAATAGGAGCCAGCCCATATTCTCCCCTGGTCGTCCTCGCAAAGCGACAAAAACACCTGCGCCTGCTCCCGTTTGTTATGATAGAACGATTTCCAGCGATTGGCGGCTACATTCCAGTAGCTGATGCCATTATTTGTTGCAAACCAGAGATTACCGTCCGTGTCTTCCAATATGCTGTTTACATCATCTGTGACCAGCGAATTGGGATTATTGGCCACATGATTGATCTTGGTTACGATCGGATTGGCCTGATCGAAATAAGAAGCTCCTCCACTATAGGTGCAAACCCAGACACGATTATTTTGATCGCGGTAAATGTCATATACACCATTACCCTTCAGCGAATTAGGATTATCCGGATCTTCCTTAAAAACATTCAGGATCCGTGTTCCCTGCTTGTTGATTTCCCACAGCCCCTGGCCATCAATGCCAATAAGCATGGTTGAGTCGGAAATAGTTTCGATTGCCAGTATGGGTTGGTTCGGTATCGCGGAAACACCGGAAAGGCTCATCCTTCCATTTTCGTCCGTTAAATAAAAAAGGCCATCCGCGCGTGTTCCTACCCAAAGTGTATTTAACTCTTTATCGAATAGAAAATGAGACACAAAATAGTCCTTACCTTCGGGAAATACAAAATAATCGCTTGATGAGAAATCAAGCGTATTATATAGCCTGATCTGCCCGTTAATGGCAAAAAAGAAAGTATGGTCGTCAAACCATTCCAAAGAATGAATACTTTCGGCCTGGGCCAGCGATTTCAGTCCGGCTTCCGGGTCGTAACAATACAACCCAAACGAAGAAGAAAGCCACATTCTCCCCTGACCATCAACCAAGAGCTTGGTTACTATGATATACGGATTCCGAAGTTCTTTGGCAATGTTGATCTCTAATTCAAATATATCCTGAATGGCATCGTACTTAAAAATTTGGCCATTATTGGTAAACGCATACAAAACAGCATCTTTGTAAACTAACCGAACTGAAATGATATCGGCAGTTTCATACGGCAACTGATAAATCCGGATATCATCCTGGGTATAACGAAGAATGCCCATTTTGGATGAAATCCAAATAAACCCATTATCATCGCTGCATACCTGGTTGGTTTCGCGGATCGAAATTTCATATTCGTTATTCAGATTGAAAAACTGAACATCATTCGCTGCCCGAACCTGAAAAGGGATGGTATTCAGCAGCACGAAAATGCAGGCAATAACTATCTTGAACTTAAAAATCATAAGCAGGTCTGGTTTCATTCCATGATACAGATAGCAAAACAATTAAAATATTGCCAAAAACAGCTATTAAAAATGACTTTTTTGCGATGTGCCACTCGTTGTTGTATGACACGTTTTTAGCAACAATTTACTGGGATAACAAGGTAAAGTAAAAAGGCAAAAGTCACAAAATGAGCATTCATCCAGATCAAAATGAGACAACATCATCCTGGATCCAGGTGCATCAGAATCCCAATCCTATTTCAACTACTTTCTGGTTACCAACAATATAAACTCCTGCCGGAAGCCCTTTTGTGGCATTTTTCCGTATAACATCCGAACGCAGTTTGATTCCCATCACGGAATACACATCAACCAGCTCTGTTTCATCATGATTTCGAATCGGAATCTCCGACACATCCGTCGGGATCGTCCCTTCATCGATGGTATTGGTCAGAAACACCTCCGCAATTTCAACCGGGCAACCTCCAAGTGTCCAGAATCCGATGATGTAAATATGCGAAGGATCCAGTTTGGTGTCGGTGTCTTTCTTGTACATATTATAAAGCGGAACAGTCATTTCGGTACGGTTTCCAAAATCGTATTCTGCAGCTCCATCCCAGTAACTATTACTATCGAACAGGCGGAACGAGGGCGAACAAGTTGCTGCTTTTTCCAACCTGACGACCAAATATTTGTAATCCGAAAGGTCAATGCCGGCATCGTATTTCCATCCGCCAAAGCCATATTGGCCGGTAACCAAGGTTGCTGTCGTCTCGTCAAAAGTTCCATTCGCATAAATCGAAGGGTTAAACAGTCCGCTGGTCAACGGAAAAGTAGAAGAAGTAACCGTAAACTGGCGCGAAACCGGATTTCCCAGTCCGCCCTGGTAGGTTACGGTAACTGTTACTTCGCCATCGGCATCAGCAATAATGTTTCCGTTTACAATTTGAATGATTTCGGGCTTGGGATTATCGTATGTTGCACCAATGGAAACATCTTCCGTCCGGCCATCGGCAAAAACTGCCTGAACCGATAAGCTGGCGGTACCGCCGGTGAGCAATTCCACATCGCCCCCTTCAACAATCAGGTCAGTCAAAGTCAGCGACTCTTCACTGTAGCCTTCAAAAGCGTCATCATAAAAAGTTTCTTCCGAGAAAAATTCTTCGGTTGAAAACCAATCAAGATCCACGTAGCCTCCGGTTTGAACGGTAGCAAAGTTAAAGATGCTGAACTTGTTGCCGGTAAATACCGAAAGATCGAATTTCATGTCCAAGTCCGTTCCGATTTTCGTGTAGGTTTCGTTATCCAAACTAAAATAAAATCCGGCCATGCTGGTGTTGTAACTTGCCACAGCACGCAAATAAACTTCGATGCCTTCAATTGCGGCGCCGGTAACCATTGTGCCGTCATTCATCATCACCAACACTTTTTGTCCGTCAATCACTTTCACCCCAACATAAGCATACGGATCCTGAAAAACGGCCAACCCGGCCACATCGCCTTCCAGCATATTTTCAATATCCATTTTAATCGTGCCAAATGATTTATCCAGATCCGAAGGATAGCCAAAAATCCGTTGGGTCAAGGTATTCCGTGCTTGGGTTAAGTCGTTCACCACGCTCACCGTTTCCAGCCGCAGGTAATCCGGACGCTCCGTGAGCGACCACTTTGTATTATCCGGATTGTGGTTCCATCCCCATTGCATGCCCGGTTTATAGTTCCTGAAGTTATCATTGGTCGGGAGGACTTTCACAGGGTAGTCGCGACCAACATTGGGTTTGGTGTAAGTGGTAACACCTTTTCCGTCAACACCAATTTCCGGCCAGTTATCCACCCAGGTCACAGGCTGAAGGTTGGGTAAGCGGCCGAAAGCGCCTTTATCGTAAAACAAAACCGTCCACCATTCGCCGGTTTGGGTTTCCACCAAGGCACCCTGATGAATATTATCATCATCCAGCAAAAGTTTTTCTTCGTAGGGGCCATAAATATTGGTCGACCGCAAAGCCACCTGGTACGCCGGCCATCCGCCATAGGTCGCATAAATGTAGTAATAGCCGTTGATCTTGTACAAATGGCTGCCCTCCAGCCCTTCTTTTACCGTATAAGTGTAAACATCCTGCGCCGACCCGGGAACAACCGAAAAATCTTCATCCAACTCAGCAATTTTTAGTGTATTGATCCCGTAAGCAACATAGGTTTTCCCATCCTCGTCGAAAAACAGGCCCGGATCGTAAAAAGTGTCAGCCAGTTTTTGTTTTTCCCAAGGCCCTTCCGGATCGGTTGCCGTTAATAGGTAACTACCTTCTTCCAGGGTTGTAAACAGCAGGTAATATGTTCCATTGTTGTATTTCAGGCTAGTTGCCCATTGGCCGTGGCCATACCGGTCACATCCATCCAAATCGAAACAGGCCGACGATTCGATCTTCTCCAGCGGGTTGCTACAGTATTCCCAGTTCACCAGGTCGAAAGATTTCAAAATGGTAGCACCGGGAAAAATGTGCATGGTGGTGGATACCATGTAGTAAACATCGCCCACCCGTATGACATCAGGATCGGGGAAGTCGGCAAAAATCAAGGGATTGGAATAAGTTCCATCGCCATTGTCGCTCTGCGACTGGTATTGAAAGTCGGGGCGCGGGTAATTTTCATTGGCATACTCCTGATACCAGTGATAAACCGGCCACGGACAGGCTTCCGGATCGTTCAAAAAAGTATAGGGTTCGCCCTCAGCCGGCGGTTCACCTGTAAACTGGGCGAGTAAATCGGGACTTGTAAAAAGTAGCCAGCTCACATTGCCGGTTTCGTCCATAATCTTTTTGAAGTTGGCGCCAAAACCATCGCCCCCGGCAGTTCCGGTATGGCCTTTCCCCCAGGATGACTCGTATTTTTCATCCGCCCAATCCATTTCAGTAATCACAATGGGCGCAAAATCAGCAACCGGCTTAACCTGTTCGTCCCACTCTTGCTTAAAAACTTCGTAACCATCGGCGCTACCAAACCAACCCGGATAAACATGCACAGCGTAGCCAATATTTTCGCCTTCAATCGGATTTAAGGCAAAACCTTTGTACTGCGACTGGTAGCCCGAACCCGGAATCCAGAGCACATTGTGAAAGCCATTTTCGCGTATTTTGTTGACGATTGGTTGAAAAATTTGTTTGAGCACATCAAAATGTGCCTGGGCATTGGACCCTTCGGTTCCATCGGCCAGCCGAATCCGAACCGGCTCATTGGCCAGCTCAAGCATGATCTCATCGCTGTTTTTTATTTTTGGATGCTTCGACACAATGTCCCAAACCGTCATCAGGTATTGCGCATAGTTATAATCGTCCTCCACTCCAATAACTTCGGGACTAACCCCGGGAGGACGCATAATCACATACAGTCCTTTTGAAATGGCATATTCGGCCATGGGAATGAACACTTCATCCAGGTATTTTCTGAACCGATCTTCGTTAAAACAATTCGGAAGTTCGTGGCCATCAGGCGTACAACCGGGCGTATTGCTCCAATACGGATCCATGTGCAAACGCAAAAAGTTCATCTTCCAGCCGGCATCCAGGATATCATCAATCAAACCTTGATTATAGGCCAAACAGCCATTTACGTCGTAGTTGGTCCATTGGGTTCCCCGCTCGTTAAACCATGGACTGTAAGTCTGGGCAAAACCATGCAGGTTGACCGTATTGCCATGCGGGTCTTTCAAATAGCGGCCGTCAACATGTAACTTGGGAGTGGGCATGCCTTCCCACGCATAAACATCCGAGATCCATGAAAGGAACATCAGTAAGAACAACAGTCCGGGTAGTCGTTTTTTCATAAGTCAGGTTAAAATCAGGTTCAATTCAAATTCTACCCAATAATAATCCGTCTGTCCCAGACCGCTTTTCGATATGAGATAAATGAGTTTTAAATTTAGACAAACAAGATTTGATTGCTAAGGAAAAGCAAGTTAGCCATTAGAAACCGAATCACCTAAGCTCGTCTTTCACCTATTCAGGAACAATAGCCTGATAGTTACCGCTCAGATGCATTAAACTGAACAGGTACATGAGGCCGTCAAAATACGGATCGAAGTATTCGTCTTCATAAGGCTCCAGTTTTTCATTCCAAAGCTTATGCACAAAATCGTAGTCCGGATCCACTTCATCGATGAGTGAAACCGTTGCAGCCGTCGAAATAAAGCCCAGCGAGTGCCGCAACTTCTGAAAACCGCCCGCTTGTAAAATAAACTCTGGAGTCGTACCATCCGGATTGTACTGATCAACAAAATCGTTGATGCCTTCTTTCCGTAAAAATCCGTGAATTCGCGCGGCATAATCTTCCTGCCAAGCTTTATCCTTGCCAAACCAAACGTAGTCCATGGCAATATTCATTGGAACTCGCCATGAATCGTAACGAAAACCGGCAGGCATCCAACGGGTTGGGTGCGCTATACCGTCAAAGTTGGTGTAGTCGAAATTCAATCCGGTTTCAGCGTGACAGGCGCGGTGCAAAAACATACGAGCGGTATCGGCACAATCGCGGTAAAACTGCTCGTGACCATCATTTGCAAAATCGGCCCAAACCTCCAAAAAAGCCGGAACATGATACGACGGATCGGTCCATTCGTATCCGCCACCCTCAGGCACAAAGCTGATTTGTTTGTGTTCCAGGTTGATCACATGGTGAATTCCACCCGTACCATCTTTTGCCCACATGGCATCCAGTATTCTCCGGGCTTCGGCGTAATAATCAATGCCGGTGTCATTTCCCCAGCGATTCGATGCAAATAACAGCGTAGTTACAAAAAACAACTCGCCATCCGAAGCCGATCCTTCTGAGTTTTTTACCATGGTTTCGGGGTTGATGCTCCAGGCAAAATAGCCATCTCGCGGCCCGCCCTGATGCTGGGTGTATTTTTTTGTCCAACGCCAAATCCGGTCAAAAACTTCCTTCTTGTCTAACTGAACAGCCACCATCATTCCATAGGAAAGTCCTTCGGAACGGGCATCATGGTTCTTCAAATCCGATACGTAAGCCATCGAATCGCCCACCTCAAAATAAACCCGATTGGGCCCTTCAAAAAGATCGTAATAGGCCTTGGACAATTTCGCATCAATTTCTTGCTGGCTATACCCAGCCTCAAGGAGGAGATTGGGATAATTACCGGTGTAATACGCGCCTGTTTGGTTTTCAAAGCGAATCCAGTCGACCTCAACCGGGTTATCCGCTTTGTTGACGACAACCAGGTTCTGAACCCCGGACTGAAATTTAGATAATGGGGCGTCAATGATTTTCCATTCGGCACTTTGAGGAATGCTCACTTCGCCCACGACTAGGCCATCCGCATGGTTTAAACGGATTTGCAAGGTGCCGCCCTCTTCGGACAAAGCCCTGACCTGAACCGACGTCAGCTTTTGATCACCAAAATCGACGGCATCATACTGAATCCAAGCATCCCTGCTATCGAAAATGGTCTTCCAGCCTTCAAACGGATTGGTGCTATTCTTAAAACCGATTGTTGCACCCGAATTGCTGATAGTGCTGTAACGGTCGATTTCAATATTGTTTGTTGCCTTGGTGAGTCCAACACCACGCAGGCTTGGAATAACTTTCTGGATGGTTCCGTCGGCATTGAAAAACAGGCTGTCGACACGAACAGAACGGTTTTTATCGAACTGCGGCGAATAATCGTTGTGATGGTAAAACAGGTACCACTGCTTGTTGTATTCAACAATGGAATGGTGGTTGGTCCAACAACCCGTTGGCGACTCGTCCATAATCACGCCGGTCATTTTAAAGGGCCCCATCGGGTTATCGCCAATGGCATACTCCAACCGCTCGGTTTTGTTTTCCACATGCGGAAAAGTAAGATAATACAAGCCGTTGCGTTCGAAAACCCATGGCCCTTCTTTCAACCCTTTCTCGGGAAGATTGGGAATGATCATCGGCTCTGAATCGAGTTCCAACATGTTTTCTTTCAATTTGGCCACAAAAATATGCCCGTGCGACCAATAGATGTACGCTTGTCCGTCTTTGTCGATCAGCACATTGGGATCGATTCCCTTAATGCCTTTAATATTTTCTTGCTGAGTTACATACGGCCCTTCGGGTTGATCGGCCACCGCCACGCCAATACCAAAACCTTTTCGCCCGTTCTCGTCCACTTCATTGGTATTGGCCGGAAAATAAAAGTAATATTTGCCGTTATGCTCCACACAATCGGGTGCCCACATACTGTACGATGTCGAATCGATCCAAGGGGCATCATACTGGCTCACAATCATGCCGTGGTCGGTCCAATCGGTCAGGTTTTCGGACGAAAACACGTGGTAATCTTCCATACAGAACCAGTCTTTCCGAAGGTTTTCACCCTCGGGAGCTAGAATATCGTGCGAAGGAAACACATAGATTTTATCATTGAAAACCCGTGCTGATGGATCGGCTGTAAACTGGTTGCGAATAAATGGGTTTTGGGCTGAAACATTCGTATTTTGAACAAAAAGCACAGCCACCAGTATAGAAAGTGAAGTGAAAAAAGCGGTTAAGTTGGTCATCTGTTTTGATATTAATCAGGTTTAAAAAATGATAATGAGCCGGCAATCGACCTGTTTTTCAATAGCCTGCGGCGAAGTAAAAAGTAAATTAAACCACAGAGTTAACAGAGATTGCACGGAGTTTCACTGAGATTAAATTCCCCTGTTTTCTCTATGAGAATCCCTGTTTTCTCCTCGGTTTCTTATGAGTTATTATTGAACGAGCAGAATCCCGCCGTTGGTCGGAATTTGCACATCAATTTCCTGTTTATTATTCAGTTTAACCGATGCCACTTTGCCGTTGAGCTGCGCATCGTCGGTGTAAGCTTTCAATTCAGCATTTGCTTGAAGCATGGGCAAATTGAGTTTCAACTTCAGGGTTTCATTCTGAGCGTTGATTCCTGCAATGTACCATTTGTCGTCTTTGCGGCGTGCCACAATCACATACTTCCCGGGGTAACCGTCAATGAATTTCACTTCGTCCCAAGTGGTTGGCACGTTTTTCATGAAATCGATGGCCCAGGCGGGTGCGTCGGTGAGGTTGTTGGGCGCCAAGGCAAAGTGCTGAACTCCGCTTTGGAAAAGCACGGCCGTGGCCAATGCAAACACGTCGGACGTTTTGCGCTTGGAACCTCGGTTGGGCGTGTTGTTTCCGTTGTAGAACTTGTTGAGCGCGCTACCGCCAAAGTCCATGCTGCCCACCGTGTTGCGGATGAATGGGTGCAACGTGGCACTGAAGGCCTCGCGGTCACAATGGTATTGGCTGAAGTGTAGGTTTTCGCTGGCCAAAATGGCTTCGCTGGCCGCATAATTGGGATACATGCGCTCCCAGCCGCGTGGCAAGGTGCAGCCGTGGAAAATAACCATGATTCCAAAGTCGTTGGCATCGATCAGAATGTCTTCGAACAACTTCATGGTCACTTGCTTGTCGCCCCCAAAGAAGTCGACTTTGATGCCTTTCACGCCAATGCTTTTCATCCAGGCCATTTCTTTGCGGCGGGCAATGGTGTTGTCCATAATGCCGCGTGGCCCCTGTGGCGCGTCGTTCCAATAACCGTTCGAGTTGTACCACAAATACAACGAAACGCCTTTGCTGGCAGCATATTTGGCCAGTTCTTCAATTTTATTGTAGCCAATTTGAGTGTCCCAAAGGGCATCCACCAGCACGGTTTCGTAGCCCATGGCCGCACTAAAATCGACATATTCTTTTTGAACATCGAACACCGTGGCGCCGTCCATTTTCATGATCCAGCTCCACGAGCCTTTGGTGTATTTGTACGCTTGCGAAGCTTCGTAAAGGGGTTTTACCACATCGAATGCAACGGTTGTTTCAACAATGGGCGTCAACGTTTCGCCCACGGTGATGGTGCGCCAAGGCGTGAAACCTGGCAACGGAATGCCCGGCGCTGCCGTTCCGTTTCCGTTGTTTTCGCCTTCCATAGGGAAACCGATGGTGTACAAACCGTTGGCATGACCCAACAAGCGACTTCCGCAGTAGCGGCTGTCAACGCCCGTTTCGGAAATAAGCACCCAACCGTCGTTGTTCACCTTGAACAAACAAGGAAAGGTGTAGCCGTTGTTTTCCGATCCGTTTTGGCCCATGGGCGCGTCAACGGTGAATTGCATTTCGTAGCTGGGCATGGTACGCGCAAAGCCTACCATGGTTTTGCTTTGTGGCGTGAGGAAGGTGGTTGTTCCTTTAGGGAACACAAAACCCGAAGCCTCTTGGTTCACCATACAGCTTTTGCGTTCGCCCTGTGGATGCACCTTGTATTGAAACGCCACATCGTTGTTGCTTACGCGAAAAATGACGTCGAACGCAGGTTTTTCATCTTTCAAAAAAGAAAAAACACCTTCGGTGGCCACATAATTCACCTTGCTTTTTTTGATGTTGGGCAAGGAATACGTTTCATCGATTTTGCGCTGTTGCGCTTGGCTGCCCAAAACAAGGCCACTGGTGAAATCGCCCACGTTGGTTTCCATTCCCAAAGGTGAATTTTCGAGGAAGGTTTTCCCGTTGTAAACCACTTTGTAAACGGCTTTTCCGTTGGTATCGGCAATGCTTACAACCAATTTTCCGTCGGGACTGCTAACGGTTTTCTCAGCAGCTTTCGAGAATCCGAATACGCAAATAAGCGCTAAAAATAACAAACCAAATCTTCTCATAATGAATATTTTACACTAAGTATCATTTTGAAATTTGATCACTAATGCGAAAGTAATCGAAATCGGCGTATCCACCCGTTGTTTTGGTAGCATAGTTGAACAATCCAAAACGGTAGCCCATGAAGTGCTCCATGAGCGTGTATTCCATTTTGAGCTCGCCGCCAATTTGTTTCCAAGCCTTTCCATCGAGGCTGTAGAAGAATTTGGCCACATCGATTTTATTCCTGAAATCGCATTCAATTTTCAAGTTCACTTTATTTTGAACCAGCGGCAAACTTTCCAATTCGGTGGGTACATCGGTTTTGTTGCTTACCATGAACAGGTATTTTTGCCCGTTGACTACTTTCACTCCCACCTGACCAAATTTGCGTTGAAACGCAGTCAATCCGGCAAAATCGCCTTCTTTCAAATTGGTGGCATCGAGCAAGGTTGTTCCGGTGCAAACCGGGCCAATGGTGCGCTGTGTGAGCGTGTTGCGCGACTTGAGGAAAAGCGAGTCGATACGACCCGTTTTCAGGCGAAGAAATCCTTTGCGCTCGGTTACCGACCACAATGAATTGTCGGGATTGTGATTCCACTGCCAAACCAAAGGCAACGCAGGTTGGCCCTTTTTTCGTTTGAACTCGTCGTTGGCCACAATGCCGGGCATCAAGCCTTTGCTGGCAGGCAGGTCGAGGGTTTCGGGCACTTTGCCATCGACACCCAACACCGGCCAACCATCTACCCATTTCATGGGAACTAAGAATGGAATGCGGCCAACGGAACCATGATCCTGGAACAAGTAGGCAAACCACTTGCCATCGGGCGTATCGATGATGCTTCCCTGCGCCACCCCTTTATCTTGAAGCGCAATGCGGCCTTCCCAAGGTCCCATTAGGTTGTCGGCACGATGAACCAAAACGGTGCGCATACCGCCACGTGGCCACGAAATGTTGAACAAATAGTACTTCCCGTTGTGTTGAAAAAGCTGTGAACCTTCGGCTTTCAGCATATTCGGTTCGGTTGGTGCACTGGCATTTTCGATGAGCACCTGATTGATCCCACCTTCTTTCACGCCCGTTAAATCTTCGTTCAGCTCAACGATTTGCAATCGACCACCACCGGTGATCAAGAACGCACGGTTGTTGTCGAAAACAAGCGTACAATCGTGATAACCTGGCGAAAACGAATTCACTTTCCAATTGCCTTTTTCAATATCGTTGGTCCGAAAAATGTAAGTTTTATCGGTTGTTTGGGCATAGGTTGCGATGTAGTACGTACCCTTGTGATAACGCAAACTGCTGGCCCAAGTGCCTTTTCCGTAATTGCTTTTTCCGTTCACAAGGCTCAAGGCATCATCCTCGCCCAACCGATCGTAGGCATAGTTGAGCATTTCCCAATTCACCAAATCTTTCGATTTCATAATGGGAACACCGGGGCACATGTGCATGGTGGTGCTGGCCATGTAGTAGGTATCGCCCACGCGGATCATCGACAAATCGGGCACATCGGCAAAAATGATTGGATTTTCAGCCTTTTGAGCCTGAGCAAATATTATATTTACAAATAACAATGCTGACAGGATGATTAGACTACCACTTTTGATTTTCATTTCATTTAGTTTACTGATCTGCAATACAGGTGTTTCGCTCTAATTGGCAGGATACCAAAATTACGTCGAACCTGCCAATTGAAAAACGTGAATATTTAAACAAACTATACCAAAGTTATTCAGGAACAGCATCGTTGGCCGAAGTCGCATACAAGCCCAGCAAACAACCGGTGAATCCACCAACTACATTGGTCGAGAGAATGTCGCCCGACACAGTACCTCCTAAATTTACAAAATCAGTTCCGTTAATCGAATAGCTGAACTGGTAGTCATCGCCATGGGCCTGCACTTTTAAGTGAACCGGATTGTTGATATCAATAACCGTGCTGGCCACAATTTTTGACTCCACCTGGCGACTTCTTCGCGGCCGTTCATTCCGTTCGAGTAAAAGACAGTATTCATCGCCCATCTTCGTCACTCCAAAAACGTAGTTCGAGTGTTCATTCTGAAGCGCCACAATACCCGCCAAATCCTTTTCCGACGCTGGCTTGTAATCGAGTGTGGTTTCAAACGAAAAGTTTTTATGCTGCTGACGGTGGAACAAGGTTGACGTGGGTTTCACTTCCTTAATATTGACTTCGAAAGGCTGAATCAGCAAACCTTTTTTTGTAAGCGTCATGAAATCTTCGCGAGGCCCTCTCAAACCAATCCAACGATAGTCGAGCTTTTCGGAACTGAAATCTTCTTTGAAAGTAAAATTGCCATTGGGAAAGAAACCATCCCTTCCAGCTTTGTTTTCAACACCTTCGGGCATTTTCAACTTGGGTTCCATGGGAACCAAACCGTTTTCGAATACTGGAAACTCGCCCGACCAGTCGACCGGCAAGATAAAGGTTTCGCGGCCCGTGTTCACCCGGTCTTTTTCGTTGGGGCGAATGGCCAGAAATACACCATAATACTTGCCGTCAGGACCTTCGACAAGATCGGCGTGGCCTACCCAATCAACTTTATTTGCTCGTTCTTGCGGAAAATAGCGTTGGGTCAGGATTGGATTGCTGGGTGCCGGTTTGTATGGCCCCCGGGGATGGTCGCTGATGAAAATCACTTCGCTGTGCCAGCCACCCGTTCCGCCTTCGGCACACATCAAATAGTATTTGCCATTTTTCTTGTAGATATGAGGTGCTTCAATCCAAATGGGCTTTTCAGACAGGTCAACTCCCCCATCGACAATAATCTTGTCAGTTCCGGCAATCACCTGGTCGTTCTCCACATCATAATCCCAAATTTTGATCACCCTATGTCCGTTGTACAACTCTTTTCCCTGGTCGGGCGCATCGTTATGAACAACGTAGGCTTTTCCGTCTTCATCAAAAAACATCGACGGGTCGATCCCATTGAATGTTAACTTAATCGGGTCACTCCAGCCTTCAAAAGGATCTTTGGTTTTCACCACGATATTTCCAAAATCACCCGCAAACTGGGTGGTAATCATGTAAAAGGTATCGTTGTTCGGGTTGTACTTGATGGCCGGAGCATACACACCCGCACTAATACCCGTGTCGTGAACCTTTAACTGCGACTTGCGGTCCAGAACGTGCCCCACCTGGTTCCAATTCACCAAATCGTTGGAATGAAAAATTGGAACTCCCGGGAACATGGCAAACGACGAGCTCACCAAAAAATAGTCATCGCCCTTACGCGTGATGGCCGGATCGGGATAACAGCCCTGTAAAATCGGGTTGTAGAATTCGTCGGCTTCCAAGGGATTATTCTTATAAACATCATCGTCGCCGGTGTAAACAACTTGACTAAACAGGGGAATATTATCGCTCTTACTAGTTTTTTTCTTCTTGTTTTGACTAAATCCAGCCACGCTAACTAAAATCATCAAAACAGACAGTAATCCAACTTGCATTCCTTTTAGGGACGTTCGCCCACGATATTTTACGCTCATCATCTCTAACTAAATTTATTTCTTTATAATCAATTATTTCATCTCTGTGGAATTGGCCTCAACAGCTGGCCTCTTCAGGAATATCATCCATCAACTTAAAAGATCAACTGCACGTAATAGTACAGATCATCTTTCCAAACCTTAAAATCGTGATAACCATTTGGGATGACCCGATAAATATGTGGCACTTCCCTGGCTTTCAGGTATTCGCTTGTGCGTTTACTTACATGGAGCAGGCCATCCTGATCTCCACACGAAATGTATAACAGTTTCAGTTGGTTACGGGCATTCTCCGGATCGGGTACAAGATGCTCCGGCTGTTTGGTGTTGGGCGCCGATGAAAAACCACCAACCCAGGCAAATTGATCGAGGTTGCCCAGACCGAAGTTCAGCGACTGCCCGCCTCCCATCGACAAACCGGCAATGGCCCTATGCTCCCGGTCTTTCTTTACCGGATACGTTTTCTCAACGAATGGAATCAAATCGTCCAGCAAATCCTGTTCAAATGTGGCAAATGCCTGCACTTTGTCAGGCGCCATGATGTTTCCGGCAGCGCGGTCATCCTTCATGGCACGGCCGTTGGGCAACACCACAATCATTGGTTTCAGTTTTCCATCGGCATACAGGTTGTCAAGAATGATGTGTGGGGCGCCCTGATTGAACCACTCTTTTTCATCGCCACCAATGCCATGCAACAAATAAAGCACCGGGTACTTTTTGTTTTTCGAAAAACCCGGAGGTGTATAAACAAGTGCCTTTCGGTTGACGCCAACAGTTTTTGAAGCATAAACAATCGTGTCAATTTTTCCCTGCGCAATGCCTTCGCGATTCATGTCGAAACCTTGAGGAGCTTGTTTGGCCGGGCCTTGCGAATAACCAGTCAGGCCAAACAGCAAAAAAAAGAAAACAGAAAGAACGATTTGTTTCATAATGGGTTTAAGTTAGTTATACCGGAATACTTGAGAAACTGACCACTTGGGCTGTTCATCGTAAAATTAGGGCATTAACGTATCGATGAATATCAATTTTAGATATATGATTTTAAAGTTTGGATAATTGAACAACTTATTTCTATAACTACTCCTTGATCATATCAAGAACGGCATTCGCGAGGACAATATATTCGGCAGAGCCCCCAATGGTAACTTCATTTTCACCCCACAAAAATGGCCAATCATCCTTATTCTCGAGGAAATCCGGTTTCAACAACAGCAGTCCCGGGACTATTCCTCCGGCAATGGTTGTAAAATCGGCCCGGTTAATTCCATAGGCAACCTTTTTGGAACGGGTTCCAACGGCATTGACAAATGAGATATTTGAATAGGGGTGACATCCAAAAATAAAGTTTAGCCCTCTGAATACATGTTCCCTATCAATAATGGCGGGGAAAGCCTTGTGCGCATAATAGTTTGTAATGGCTGCATTAACGACCATTCCGCTTCCGCCCCAACCGCTGCGCGATATCGGCAAGCCATAGGGGTTGTTCTTCTCCATTTCATCGACAGATGCTTTGTATTTCAAAATATAGCTTTCCAATTTAGCTTTATAGTCGTCATTCATATAAGGTATGGCTTTCAAGGCAGGATTAAGGCTTCGGCTCGCAAAAAACATTTGACCGAAATCGCGCCCTTGACCGGATTGATCAAGTATTGTCCAGATCCTTTCCTCAAAGCGGTCTAAGTATTTCGTTTCTTTGGTCGTAATGTATAACTGTAGTACCGTATTTAAATCTGCACCTCTGGCCATCAACCTCATCCAAGATTCATCGGATTCATTGCCGGAATTCTTCACGGCTTCATCAGCTTCTTCCAACAGCTTTTTGGCGTAGGCCAGGCACTTGTTTGCAAGCTCATCGTTATAGCCCTTTAACGCCCTGCTTGCAGCAGCCAGTGTCGCTGCGGTCTGGTAATCCAAATAGGAACTGCGGTTGGTAAATGCCCAGCGATCGTCGGGGGTACCGCTCGATACGCCATCGGTTTCGTAAGGCTTAAGATCTGGATTATACGGAAGGTTATCCGTTTCAGTCGAAGCATCCCCCAGGTGGTGGTACTGATGCAGGTTGGGTACAATTATCCCGCGAACCGGATGACCGATATTTTCAACCTGCGCAACCAGGTTCAATACACCATGTTCAATTTGTTGCAAAATATCAGGTTTACCATCCGGACGATGGATGTCAACATAGCGCGTTTTCTGATCGATGTAAGTTTGATCCCGCTGCACATTGAATTCCTCCCATAGTTCGACAAAACTGGAAATAACACTGTTGTGCGAACCAGTTTGGATATCAAAGTCTCCGGCATCGAACCAGCCACCAACGGCCATTCCGGGAATCCGTTCCAGGGGTTTGTACTTCGTGTCAGTTGTTGGCCCCTGCGAATAACCATCGAAATGCTGATGGTTCAACGGAGCCTGCAGGCAATCATCTTTATAGGGCTCGCCATGCCATACACGATAGGCCTCGTTCACCTGCATATGGTCCATTTGAACCGGGAACCAAACATCGAGGGTCGGGTGCCAGGTTCCGGCGTAAACATCAGGCCCAATCGGGAAGATATTCGTTCTTTGATCGCCATACTGAATGCAATAGACTCCCGGTTCTTTTACCGCGCTGAAATCAAATTTCGCGTAATTGTAGCGCAGGTAATCCCCCCATTCAACCACATCGCCTTTAAATGCTTCAACAAATTTTCCATCTTCATTAACCTTGAAAACAGACGCTGTTTTTAGAGGATTATCGTTTTTGTCCAATTCAATGATGGCGACCTTTTCCTGCTGAGGCACGTATCCCACCTGGGAAAATCCAACGACCGGTGTTCTTATCCAATCCGGCATGGCATTGGGTTCGAGGTACCAGGTAAGTACTTTCCCTGTTTTACCGGCGGGGAGCAGACTTCGCACAATAAACCATCCGTTTTGGGCTACATTTCGGCCATCGAAAAACATCAAATCGGCATCCATGCTTTTTATGGTTACAAAGCGTTCCGGATCTTCAGGAGCTAAAACCATGATTTTCCCGGTAGCCAACTGATATGGCACAATAAACTCGTCCCTTCCCCGGTCTTCGAAAGTGTTATGACCGGCAAATTGCTTTATTTTTTTGCTCCCGGGTTCGATTCTTGTATTACTGGAAGGATATTTGGGAAAAACTCCCGGTTGTCCATCCATCAGATATGACCTTTCGAAGTAAGCCGATGGTAAAAACTCGAGGTTAAAACCGGCCTGTCCTTCCAGTTTCTCAGGGAGTGGTTCATCCAGAAAAACGCTTATTTCCAAGCCTTTGCCTTTGGAAGAAACCAGCAATCTGGAATTAAAATCAAGATCCTCGTAGGTTAACGTCACCTCAATCGAGTTATTCTCCCGGTTTACCTTCCTATCGACAACTTTTGGCACAAGGTCCCACTGCTCAGGTGTATTCTGCAGCCGGATAGCGCCGCCTGTTGAGGTACGAACTCCGTGCTGAATAATCTCAATTCCTGCTGTTTTTTCATCGAAAAACATGCCGTTGTACTCACTGCTAAAAACAAGCACATTTACACCTCTGGTCTCAAAATACTCCAGATCGTTCACTTGCATCTTTTGCCCGAAACTACTCATCGGACCCACAGCTGAAACAAATAGCAGCAAGACCACAAAGACCAATTTATTTAATGTTTTCGAAGTACGGCCGGAATAGATCTTCTGACCGACCAGGCGAAAATTAATACGTTTGATTACCTTATTCATTCTAATTGATTTATTAGGTTAGTAATTTTTGGTTCATGTTTTATGTCTGGCGGCTGCGGCGTACCCTAAGGCTGTCACGCTCCAGCAAATCATCTAAATTGTAAAGCGGTCGCTCCCGGTCGTATGGGATAGGGCGGCGGCTAAATTGCCGGAAATACTGCAGGCAGGCATCTTTCCATTCCTGTGCATCGCGACATTGCCGGCGCAATTTACTTTGAACCTCTGAAAAGCGCTGTGCATCAACATAAGGCTGCACTTTGTCCCAAGTTTTTTGAAACTGGCGCACTTCGTTTACACCTTTGTCGTACGTATAGCACAATTCGTCCCAAAGAATGCGCCCGTTTTTCATTTTATAGTCCCATGGCAAATGATGAAACCACAATAGATACATTCCTTCTGGTCCAAACCATGGGCCAGGGCCATAATGCGTATGATTGAGCCCGGGAAAATGTGGTGAAACCCAGCGGCATGGAGTAATTCACAGCGGCTTCACGGCTCTTGAGCATCATTTGCTTTACCGGTTCCAGAAAATTCAGGTTTCGGCCGATTGCCGGAAATGCTGTTCCAGGATCTTCACCAACCGGGCCAAAGGTGAGCTTTAACCACTCCCCGGCAATCTGGTCACTGCCGATGGAATTGCTCCAAGCCTGCCGCCCAAATGCATACCAGTTGGCCTGGGCAAAATGAAGACCACACCAGTTTGCCTCCAGCCCAATATTTGAAACACCCGCAATTACACTGTATTTCTGATTAAAAATGCTACCGTCGGTCGTGCGAGCATCGGTACTTCCGTCACCTTCCTGATACGTATCGCTTTTAAAAACCTCTTTCCACATGGCAGCCAGATAAACCAATTGAACTGAATGTCCAAGATATTCCTGGGTTATCTGCAACTCAGGCATAACAGAAGTCTTTTTCATGGCCCCGAAGAGAGGTTGAAGATGAAGCGGAATATGTGCCAGCATAAAGAGCATGCTGGCACATAAAACAATATTATTGAATCGCTTCATTCGTGTATAATCAACAATGGTTATCTTTTACTAGGCGACTCATCACCAAACAAATACGATTTTTCGTAACCGCCAAAATCGACTACTATCTTTTGAAATACAATTCCGGGATCCAGCGGAGTGAGCGTCAACACTTGCATGCCATCGGCCGAAGCGGGCACGTCCAATTTCACCGTTTTCTCAACCACCCTACGGGCTACGGTTGGATAGAAAATGGAATAAATGTTTTCGGGTTTCTCGTTCAAATCGGAATTGAAGTTAACGGTTTGCGCCTCGCCTCCATTGAAAGCTACAGTATATCTGTGCCCGTCCAAATTGGCAAAGGCCAAAGTCGATTTCACAACTACATGAACCGTAACCGTTTTCACATCGGCAGGAAAGTTCATTTTATAGGAAATTGAAGCACCTTCAACCGACTGATAATAAGGCATCACAGCCATTCCGCTTTGCGTGCGGCCATGAAATGGAATCACTGTCCATTTGGCATCGCTGGCATTTTTCAATTCGAAATAATGTTCGGCTTCGATTGAAACGTACCCATTGCTTGGAGCAAAAACATAGTTTCCAACAGCGGTTTCGGGGTTCTCGATCCGGAAAATTTCGGGTAATTTATTCGCCCTGAATCGATCATCCCACATCGTATAGCCAATCTTCTTTTGGATCATCATCCCATTCCACTTTCCGTTGGCCATCACGTTGTTGTAATCGTACTCCAACTCGGCATCGCGATTAAAGGTGCGCTCCACGTTGTCGGCCCAAAAGTTGGCCTGTGGGTTGTTTTCGGCGAACAACTTGTGGTTCATGGCTTGCGAATAGTACATTTCATAAAGATTCGCAGTAGCTTGTACCGGAAACAAAATCAACTGTTTGTAAGCATCGCGATATTCAGGTTTCAAGGTTAAATATTGACGCAACGCTTCTGTTTCAAGCTTTAAATATTCATCCGACACCTTTTTCCATTCACCGGTTTCAAGGTTGTATGTACGGCGGTCGAGCATTTCGGGCGTTACGCGTCCGTTGTATTTGCTGTACAAATTGAGGATACGCATGGCCTCGTCGGCCTGATCGGCTCCAAACTGCTGTGCACAAAACGCCCGTGGATGCTCCAACAAGTTGGCGGCTGTGTATTGTGTTGGGTTCCAGGCCATGTCCAGGAACAAAGTGATAGGATATTCCATGGGTTTGATGTCACCCACGTTGAGCACCCAAAGTTTGTCTACTCCGTAATCGTAGGTAAGTTGCAATTGCTCCCACATATGTTGAATGGGTGTCACATTGAGCCATTTGGTGTTACGCGGTGCGCCCACATAATCAACGTGGTAATACATTCCCCAGCCACCTGGATGTTGGCGTTCTTTGGCATTGGGCAGGCGGCGCACATTGCCCCAGTTGTCGTCGCACAACAGCATAATTACATCGTCAGGAACACGCATGCCAGCGTCGTAATAATCAAGCACTTCTTTGTACAAAGCCCAAATTTGGGGCGTTTCACTGGCCGGACGTTTGGTTGTTTTTTCAATTATTTTCCGTTGGTTTTTAACCACGCGTTCAAGCAATTGCACATCGGTTTCTTTCGACATGGCTTCGTCGCCATCGCCACGCATGCCAATGGTCACAATGTCCTCGGTGCCTTTCATGCGCTCAATTCCTTCTTGGAAGAATTTGTCGATTACTTTTTGGTTCGTGGCATAGTTCCAAGCACCGTGTTCTTGGCGTTTCCGAGTCCATTCTTGGTGGTTTCGTGCCATGGGTTCGTGGTGCGAAGTCCCAATAACAACGCCCATTTCGTCGGCCACTTTGCTGTTTATCGGATCATCGGCATAAAACGCCCAGCTCCACATGGCTGGCCACAAATAGTTTCCTTTTAGGCGGAGAATCAACTCAAACACACGCGCATAAAAATTATGGTCGCCGTAGTTGGTTCCGTAGGTGTTTTTCACCCAAGTTGTTAAACACGGCGCTTCGTCGTTGATAAAGATGCCCCTATATTTTACGGCAGGTTCACCTTTGGTGTACGTTCCGGGAACCACAAAAATGCTTTCTTTCTTTTGAACAGGCACATCGGCCCACCAGTACCAAGGCGAAACGCCCATTTGTTCCGACAGGTCGTAAATGCCATAAATGGTTCCGCGCTTGTCGCTACCTGCAATCACCAAGGCGCGTTCAACACCCGGCATGGGATTGTCGATGGTTTTGACAATGAACTTTTCCCACTTACCTTTCAGCTCGTTGACATCGAGCAACTTCTTGGCAACCAAATCATCAATCAGTGCACTTTGCCCAACGGTACCGGCAATGATAACGTTTTTGGCACTGGCAATTTTATCATAAACAAGCGTGGGTTTTTTCCTCGTAACCTTCAGAATATCTTCTTGCAAATCATTGAATGCGCGAATAACACCTGGATAATCGGTTGAATTGATAAGCATTTGTGCCGACTCCTGAGCCGTACTCACGGGGAAATAACCACTCCCTCCGCTCTCCGACACGTATTTGATTCCGTTAGCAACTTGAGCAAAAGCAGCACAGAAACAAAACATTACAATAAAAGTAGCTGATAATTTTTTCATAAAACAATATATTTTAAAAATGATTTCCGAATATATACTCCACGACCTATGCCGAAACAATCACTTCATCGGAGTCTGTTTTTCTCTTATTGCTTCGCACTCTTTTGAGTATTTCCATTGCTGTACGACGTGTGTCGTTATTCCTTGTATTTTAGAGCCTTATGGCCTATCCATATCGTTTTTCTTTATTTCGTCCAAATTGTGTATCGGGCGTTCAATGTCGAAAGGGATGGGTTTCCGGCTGAACTCCTGAAAGTAAAGCAAGCAGGCGTCTTTCCAAATTTGTGCATCGTGCGCATGGGTGCGCAATCTGCGTTGAACCGCATCAAATCGACCTGCATCGACATAAGGTTGCGCCTTGTCCCACACAACCTGAAATTGACGCACCTGCTTTACTCCTGAATCATAACGGTAACAGATTTCATCCCACAAGGTATTGCCATTCTTCATTTTATGATTCCATGGTACATGATGAAACCATAAGAGGAATTCCTCGGGACAGGTCTCCAAATTCCCGTAAATCGATTTTAGCGGTTCGTGGTATTGAGCCACGGCATTACTTCCTGTAATTGTTCGGTTGAAGCCCACACCAATCGTGTCGGCATTATGATAGTAGGGCATCGTCCAATCCTTTCGCACTCCATCGCGTTCCCACCAAGGCCCCGGGCCGTAATGGTGCGATGCCTGAAAAATGTGATGAAAACCAAGTGGCATCATATAGTTAACCGATGCTTCGTAGCTTTCCAACATCACTTGCTTAATAGGTTTCAGGAAGTTAACCGACCAATCCTCTGGAAGTGCTACTCTTACGTTGGTTTCAGGATTAAAAGTGAGTTTAATCCATTCGTCGGCTATTTGATCGCTGGTCAGCTGGTTGTTCCATGCCATGCGACCATAGGCGTACCAGTTGGCCTGGGCAAAATGATGGCCGCACCAGTTCGTATCCGTTCCGGTATTGGCAACCCCTGCAATGGCTGTGCGATGTTTAAAAATAGAACCATCGGTGCAACGGGCCACCGTGCTACCAGTCCCTTCCTGATGGGTGTCGCTGTGAAAAAACTCCTCCCACATGGGCGCCAAATACACCAAATGCGTGGAGTGCCCAAAGTACTCTTGCGTGATTTGCAGTTCGGGCATGATAGCGGTTTTTTTCATGGCGCCAAAAAGCGGGTTGAAAGGTTCGCGGGGTTGAAAATCGATTGGGCCGTTTTTAACCTGAACAATCACATTTTCGCGAAACTGACCATCGAAAGGAACAAATTCGGCATAGGCCTGCTTGGCCCGATCGTCTTCCTCTGAGCTGTACACAAAAGCTCGCCACATAATGATGCCGCCATAGGGTTTTACGGCATCGGCCAGCATGTTGGCACCATCGACATGGGTGCGTCCATAATCCTGTGGTCCGGGTTGGCCTTCGCTATTGGCCTTAACCAGAAAACCGCCAAAGTCGGGGATCAGGGTATATATCTCTTTAACCTTTTCTTTCCACCAGTTAATCACCTCGGGGTTCAAAGGGTCGGAGTCTGACAATCCCCCGACTATTTTAGGCGATGAAAAATTGATGGAAATATACAGCTTGAGGCCATACGTACGAAGAATGTCAGCGATGGCTTTAACACGTTCAAGCCTATCGGGGCGCAAAATATCGGGCGATGCATTTACATTGTTAATCGCCGCACCGTTTATGCCTATAGAAGCATTGGCACGGGCATACTCCGTCCATATTCTTTTATCGTTCTCGGTAACAACAAGTCCGTTTTCTCCTGTTCGCCAAAAAATAGACTTCCCGGCATAGCCCCGCTCAACCGAGCTATTGAGATTGTCCCAATGATTGAGCAAACGAAGTTCGTACGAAGGATTGTAAACCTTCTCGCTTACGGTTTGATGTGTTTGCTGCTGGCGCAACAACTCAAATACGCCGTATAAAATTCCCAAATCGGTATTAGCCTGAATTTTATCGCTACTTAACAGGAACCCATCGCCAATAATCCGCTTGTCCTTCTTCACCAATAAGTTTATTGTTGCATTCTCTTTACCCTGCCAATTGTTCAGCAATTCTTGTTTCGCAACATTAAAAATCGTTGATTTATGAGATCCCACGACATTAACAGGGCTTGCAAAATTATTGCGCAACCACAGACCGCTACCGTCTTCGGCTTTCAGGCCTGAGGCTATAAGCAGTAAAATGAAAACACAAACAGACACTCTCATAATCAACAGTTTTTAATCTTTAATTATTTTTCGTACAATAGTTTGATGTTGACCAACTATTCTCACTAAATAAATGCCCCTCTTGAAGTTGGTCATGTCGATTGTTTTGCTTGCCGCATTTTCTGCTGCCTGATACAATACTTGTCCATTACTATTGAAAATACTGATCGTTACGGGCGAACCAGGCAGTGAAATATGGAGCACGTCGTTTACCGGGTTTGGATAAACAGCAACAGTTAAGGACTGTACCAAATGTGCAGCAGTTGTTGTGCAATTGCCTGCATCGGGGCCCTGTCCATCGGGGGCAGCATCGCCATTGGTAAGCCATAGCTTATCGAGTTTTGCGCCATCTTCGCGGTAGCCAATGGTTAAAGTATGGGTGCCCGCACTCAAATTATACGAATTCGGATAAGCAAACCATTCCCACGAGCTTGAAGGCCCAATTCCGTTCCACGAATCAAACGACCCACTATTCATTTTTAGCCAGAACGAGTCATCGTTTGCATTCGGGCAAATAACCCGGGCATAGAGCTTATAGCTTCCGGCTTCACTTATTTCAAATGAATAAGTAATTAAACCCGATGCGTCTGTGGGAGCATTGTCGTTACTGTTATTGCCCGATTTTATGGTGACGTATTTTCCGTTCGAAGCGTTGTCGTCCGTTTCGGTGTTCCAAAGCGAACCAACAGCGCCACATTCGGCTTCGAGCCAGATGCCTGAAACCTCTTTCACCGTAACTACAACTTCATCTGAGGACGAATTTCCATCCCCATCTTCTAAAGTAAGTGTTATGTTATGGGCACCGATTGGCAGTGTTACGGTCGGCGACTCGCCGGTGGCAATCTCTACCCCATTAATTGTCCATATATACGTGGTTACTGTACCCAAAGGATTTTGGCTGAGGGAGCCATCTAACGTAACTACGGCATTACCTGAATTGCCGCTTTCCCATACTGTTTTATCCAAACCTGCATAAGCTCTTAACTTAGGTATCTTGTTTATTCTCAATACATCCAGATTCCTTGCACCGGGAACGGCATTGGTAACATTGCTGATACGGAAAGCGACCAATTCATCAAAATCGGCATCGCCAATTACATCAACAGAAACTGTTTTACTGGTTTCGCCTGGCTGAAAAACGACCGTAGTGCCCGACAATGTAAAGTCTTCACCGCTCAAAGCATCGCCGGCCACAGGAAGAATATCGGCGCTGATTGTACTGGCTGCGGCTTTGCTCAGTTTTATTGCCAATTGTACTTGACCGCCCCTGTTTGATGCCGAAATTACCTGATCGAAATAAACCTGTATGCCGTCTGTTTGCAGGTTAGCGTCCCAACCAAAGGCAGTTTGTGGATACACCGCAAAAGCACCCAGATCCAACCCGTTATCGCCGGCCCCTTTGGCCGGGCTTCCAGCTTGTAGATTAAAATCTTCGGAACCGGATACAGTACTCATAAACAAGGGATCGACCGAAAGCCCGTTGGTTTCGCCAACTCCCGCTTGAAATTCGGCCACCGAGACTGCTTTGCCCTTAAACTCTATCGAATTGGCCTTATCGGCGGTGAACCACAGGTTGTTGCTAAAAATGTGGGGTGCATTATTCAGCGCCTCTTGTGTGAATTTCAGATTATAGCCCGTGTTGTTGAAAACGATGTTGTTCCGGAACTCGTCGCGCCATGATTTGTGGACCGAAAAACCTGTTTCGTTATTATAGGCCACATTGTTTACCCAGCGTGGGTCGAAGGTCCAACCGGTGGTTTCGTAGTAGGCAGTCATGTAACCTACACTCATTTCGACACTGATGTTTTCCTGCACCACATTTTTGCGCACCTCGACTCGTTAAAAACAAGCCCGCTGCCTTTTCGTCCAAAATTCCGCAGTACAACATTGTTGCTGCCGTCCCTGTCAAGCCAAATATGGTGCACAACATTTTGGGCACTGTTAAAGGCAATTACGTTATTCCCGTCCGACATGTCCTGCACGTCGATGGCACGCGAGTACAAGTATTGACCACCCCAACTGCGCAGCTTTCCCTTGAAATCGATAAACGTATTGTTGCACACCAAGTTGAGGGTGGTTTGTTGCGAATTGACATTGATGCCGTCGCCCGTAATGTTTTTGAAGTAGTTATTGCAAACCACATTTTTCGTTGAGTTGAACAAAGCCACCATCTGGTTGCCATCCCAAGTGCCCACCTCGCTGTTTCCTAGGTTTTCGAAACGATTGTTGATCACAACGTTGCCTGTGCCGGAACTGATATAGATGCTTGCCCTGCCATATTGGAAATCTTTGAACTGAAACCCTTCGATCCAAATATAATTCCTGTTCGACAATTGGAAAACCGGGGTATTGTCACTGATCGAAGTCCCTGGATGTTTGATGATCACATCGCCGGTGCCAGGTTTGGGTTTAAAAACAATCATGGCATTTTCGGTGCCCGACGACTTTGGGGTGATGTTTTGTTCGGTGTAAGTTCCCTCGGCAACAAATACGGTGTCGCCCGCATTTACCAAGGTTGCTGCCTTGGCAATGGTTTTAAACGGTGCAGCTTCCGAACCGTCTGCTGTGTCGTTACCTGCCGGCGACACATAGTAATTTGTAGCGAAAGTTGTTGCCCAACATAAAAGGAAAAGAACCGCAAAAGCAAGTCTTCCTATTTTCGAATAGTGAAAAATCATCTTTCCTTTTTTAAAATGAATCACATACGTCATAATATCCATAATTTTTATTCACACTGCTAAAATCTACCTATAACACCCATGAAAAACGGATAGAATTTTTATTCCAACCATTTACGACAGGTTAAACAGCTTCAATGCATACTTCACATGGCCCCCAGCTTATCAATACCATGATTCGAAGTTGCATACAAACCAGTCATGGTTCCTACAAAACCTCCGGCAACTTGGGTGCTAGGGATCGAAGCATCGGCATTTTCAACCAAAATCTTCGAAACTTTCCCATCGATGCTGTACGAAAAATTGTATTGGTTTCCATCGCCTTCTACTTTTATTTTGATGGAAGCCTTGCCTGCATTTCCCTCCAAAACCTGAGACGCAGGTACTTGTTCGTGATCTTTTTCAATGCGATAAAGCACTTGGTTTTCCTTTCCTTCAATCAGAGTTTTTCCGAACAGGAATTGATATTTTTCGTTTTGGAATAAAGTCGCCCCGGCAAAGTTGGCATCGGTTGCGGGTGTAAAACTCAGCTGGGTTTCGACCGAAAACCGAGCACGTTGCTGACGACACATGACAACCGCCGGAGATTTTGCTTCTTCGATACTAACCGCCAATGGCTGAATAGACAAACGGCCTTCACGAATGGAGTGAAACTTTTGTTGCGGCATACGCACAAAAACCCACGAATGATCGAGCGTGGGATCGTTGTACTGTTGCCCGTAGGTGAAATTTCCTGTGAGATAATTGGTTTCGGGCTGAAGCCCTTTCTTTTCGACCACGGTTGGCCCGGGCAGTGCTTTTCGAAGAATACTTGAAAAACCCTTCTCCCATTCAACGGGCAGCAAAAAGGTTTCGCGCCCGGTGTTGCACATGTAGTTGCCGTCGTAAGGTCTTGTGCCCGAAAACACGGACCACCACTCGCCTTCGGGCGTTTGGATCAAATCGGGATGACCGGTGCAGGCCATCATGGCAAATTGATCGAGCTTGCCCAAGCTGAAGTTGAGCGACTGCCCGCCGCCAATCGACAAACCGGCAATAGTCATAAACTCGCGGTCTTTCTTTACCGGATACGTTTTCTCAACGAATGGAATCAGGTCATTCAGTAAATCCTGTTCAAATGTGGCAAATGCCTGGACTTTATCGGGCGCCATGATGTTTCCGATGGCGCGGCCATTGGGCAACACCACAATCATGGGTTTCAATTTGCCATCGGCATACAGGTTGTCAAGAATGATGTGTGGAGCGCCCTGATTGAACCGCTCTTTTTCATCACCACCAATTCCATGCAACAGATAAAAAACCGGGTAGTTTTTGTTTTTCGAAAAACCCGGCGGGGTGTAGACCAGCGCTTTTCGGCTAGCACCAACCGTTTTTGAAGCATAAACAATCGTATCAATTTTTCCCTGCGCAATGCCTTCGCGAACAAGATCGAAACCTTGTGGGGCTTGCTGGGCCGGGCCTTGCGAATAACCAGTCAGGCCAAACAGCAAAATGAAGATAGCAGAAAGAACGATTTGTTTCATAATGGGTTTAAGCTGGTTATACCGGAATACTTGAGAAAATGACCGCTTGGGCTGTTCATCGTAAAATTAGGGCATTAACGTATCGATGAATTTCAATTTTAGATATAAGATTTAAAAGTTTGGACAATTGATTTATTATCTGAAAAGAATTTCAGCCAGAGTAGGATGCCTATTCGCTCCGGGCATCGGAAAACTGAATCGGCCCGACTGAAATACACTAATATTATTTTGCCGCTTGATTGGAGAAGCTATATTTTGTATTATATATCCGCAGTATTTACTAGCAATCGGGCATTACCGATCTCATAGGCTCTGTTTCCGCGTTTAAACCTATTCCCAAAAAATGTGTTTGAATAAACCGAGTTGAAGATTATATTTGAAAACAATGCACAACGAGATAACGACATACGGACTGACAGATCTCAACGGTGCGCCGGTTGAATTTATTCTGAAAGACATGGGCGCTCTGTATGAAGCAGCAACCGGCGAAGCCGACCGTCCGCACCGGCACGATTATTTCACCATCCTGCTAATTGAAAAGGCAAGCGGCAAGCACATCATTGACTTCCAGGAATACCAACTATTTGATCACTGCCTGTATTTTATTTATCCGGGACAGGTGCATCAGCTGATTGCATCTGAGAAACCCACCGGCTGGGTGCTCAACTTCAGCAAATCATTTTTGGTGCACAACAATATTTCCGACCAGATGATCAACGATGTGTACTTGTTCAACAAACACGGCGAAACGCCGCCACTGCCCGTCAACGAAACTGATTTTCAGAACTATAAAAACCTGGTCTGGCAAATCAGCCAGTACCGCGACCTGGAGTTGGATTATAAAAACGAAGCGATGGGCGCCCTGTTGAAACTGATCCTGATCCACAGCAACACGCACTGCACGCTTCATAAGGAGAAGAACCCGCAACGCCTTGAGGCTGGCAACCAGTTGGTCCGCCGTTTCAAGAAGCTGATCGACCTGCATTACAAAGAGCTTCACAAAGTGTCGGACTATGCCGATAAACTGTTGGTGACCAGTGACTACCTCAACAAATCGGTCAAGTCGCTTACCGGCAAATCGGCCAAGGAGTACATCCTTGAACGGATTTTGGTAGAAGCCAAACGAGTTTTGCTGTTTACCGAGCTCAGCAACAAAGAGCTGGCCTTTGAGCTGGGCTTTGAAGAGCCTGCCCATTTCAGCAACTTCTTTAAAAAATACAACGGCCTTTCCCCCATCGACTTTCGCAACTCGGCCCGGCAGTCTTGATTGATGACTGATGACTGACGTCTGATGACTGATGACTGATGACCGATTACTGATCAACCATCCCGGATTTTTACAATCCCAATCCTGATTTTTGCAAGGTAAAAGACATTTTTGTCTGTTATTTTTGTACCATGAATTCATCACAAAGCCGCCAGGCTTGAAAAATTAAAAAAGAAAGGATTAGCTGATGAAAACAATTTTGCACAAATCAGAAACACGGGGCCACGCCAATCACGGTTGGCTGGACACCCACCACACCTTCAGTTTTGCCAACTATTACAATCCCGAACGCATTCATTTTGGTGCATTGCGGGTACTGAACGACGACACCATTGCCGGTGGACGAGGTTTTGGCACACACCCGCACGACAACATGGAAATTATTACCATCCCCCTTTCGGGCGACCTGGAACACAGCGACAGTATGGGAAACACCGCGGTGATCAAAGAAGGTGACGTACAGGTGATGAGCGCCGGTTCGGGCATTTTCCATAGCGAATACAACAAAAACGCCGACAAGCAGGTGAGCCTGCTCCAGATCTGGGTGCTCCCCGAACGAAAACAAGTGACACCACGCTACGACCAGATTTCGCTGAGCGATTTGGAAAAAGAAAACGAATTCTACCAAATTCTTTCGCCAAACCCGGATGACGCGGGTGTGTGGATTTACCAGCAAGCCTGGTTCTGCATGGGCAAATTTTCAGAGGATAAAACGCGAACGTACCAGCTCAAAAATGAGAACAACGGCCTGTATGTTTTTGTGATCGACGGAAAAGTCAACGTAGGCGGAAATAGGCTGGAAAAACGTGACGGACTTGGGATTTGGGAAACACAAAACATTGAGCTCAGTCTAACAAAAGGCAGCCAGGTGTTGTTAATGGAAGTACCCATGCGGTTTTAAAAAAGTTATTGGTTATTAGTCATTGGTCATTAGTTAAATTGCCAATATACATTAGTAACCCACTAATAGCCAGTGAGACCAATAGCCGGTAACCAGTAACAAATAAATATTAACTCATAAAAATGATTAAAAATGAAAACAGTTAAATTAGTATTGATTACAGTGATTTTAGGAGTAGCGGGCACGCTGAATGCCCAAGTATTAAAAGCCGATGCCGTTAAAACGGAAATTACCTGGCTGGGTAAAAAGGTTACCGGCCAGCACAATGGTACCATCAAGTTAAAAAGCGGAGAGTTGACGATTGACGGGAATGCGATCTCCAACGGAAATTTTGTCATTGATATGACCTCAATTGCTTGCACCGACATCACCGACCCCGAAACCAATGCCAAACTGGTTGGCCACCTGAAGTCGGACGATTTTTTCAGCGTAGCAAGCTACCCGGAAGCCAAATTGGTAATTTCAGAGAACGCCACATTTAACGGGACTACGGCCAAGGTAACAGGCAACCTGACCATTAAAGGGATCACCAACCCGGTATCTTTCGAAGTTAAGAAAGAAGGGAACACTTACCAGGCCGACATCACCGTTGACCGCTCAAAATACAATGTCCGCTATGGTTCCGGCTCGTTCTTCTCGAACCTGGGCAACAACCTGATTTACGACGAATTTGTACTGGGCGTGAAATTAGTGGTGGAATAATCATCCGCGATTTCTGATCTGCATCAAAAACATGCTGATTCCAATCGCTTTGAGTATATCTTACCCAAGAATGAGTTACTAAAAGGAATTGCCTGCCTGTACCTGTTATTTCAGGGTTTGCCGGTCATTTCCAGGTCGTTTTGCAGGGCGTCGGTGCTTTCCGTCGCCCTTTGCAGTTTTTTTTTGCAAAGCGATGCTGAAAATGATCAGTCATTTAAAACAGCAGAAAGTGCAAATCGCAACGCCTACCAATCCCGGAAAATAGATATTGTGATAACCTATTTTTGCAGTATCTTGTTGGCAGAAAAAATACAACTATGAAACGCATCCTATCCCTATTCGCCCTTTCCGCTTTGCTGTTGGCTGGCTGCGCCGAGTTACAGCAAGTGGCCCAAACCATTTACAACGAAGAACGTCCGCTCACCCAGACTGAAATCATCGCCGGACTTAAACAGGCGCTAACGGTGGGTGTTGATAGCTCGGTGGCCAAACTGGCTGCCAGCAACGGGTATTTGAACGACTTGGCCGTGAAGATATTGCTACCCCCGGAAGCAGAAGTGATCACCAGTAACTTGAGCAAACTGCCAGGTGGACAGCAAATGGTGGACAAAGTAATTACCGGCATCAACCAGGCAGCCTCGGATGCAGCCAAAGAAGCAGCTCCAATCATTGCCAACAGCATCAAATCGATGACCATTCAGGATGCGGCGGGCATCCTCACCGGGGGCGACTATGCTGCTACCGATTATTTGAAACGCACCAACTACGACGCCTTGCTCAAGCTGTATCAACCAAAAATTGAAGGTTCGTTGGACAAAAAGCTGGTTGGCAACCTGTCGGCACAACAATCGTGGGACGAGATGACCGGCAAATGGAACCAGGTGGCCGGCTCACTGGTTGGACAAGTGGCCAACCTTCAAACCGTGGAAACCGACCTGAGCGCCTACCTCACCCAGCGGGCATTGGACGGACTGTTCCTGAAAATTGGCGAAACCGAGAAAAACATTCGCCAAGACCCGGCAGCCCGGGTAACCGAACTGTTGAAACGTGTGTTTGGCAAAACAAACAACTAAAATACATTCACCTAAAAGCTGCTGAACATGAACAAAAAAATACTATCCGCCCTGTTGTGCGTGCTCGTTACCGCACCTGGTTTTGTCCGCTCTCAGGAAACGCCTGCCGATAAAGAAAAGCGCATGGAATGGTTTCGCGATGCCAAACTGGGCATCTTCATCCACTGGGGCATTTACGCGGTGAACGGAATCGACGAAAGCTGGTCGTTCTTCAACAACTACATTTCGCACGACGACTACATGAAGCAACTCCAGGGATTTACAGCAGTCAACTACAAACCGGAAGAGTGGGTCAACCTGATCAGGGAAAGCGGCGCCAGGTACGCCGTAATAACCACCAAACATCACGACGGCGTTGCCCTTTGGGATACGAAATGCTCGAAGTTGAGCGTTGCCAAACAAACTCCGGCCGCAAAAGATCTGATTGCTCCCTTTGTAAAAAGCCTGCAAAAAAGCAAGCTGAAAGTGGGCCTTTACTACTCGTTGCTCGACTGGTCGCACCCCGACTATCCAAACAAAACCAGACAAGAGAAACGTTATGCGGACGACCCCGAACGCTGGGCCCGATTTGTTGAGTTCAATTTTTGCCAGTTGGAAGAGTTGTCGAAACAATTCCGGCCCGACCTGTATTGGTTTGACGGCGATTGGGAACAATCAGCCGAAGACTGGAAAGCCAAAGAACTGAGCGAAAGCCTGCGGGCCTGGAACCCCGGCATCATCCTGAACTCTCGTATTCAAGGGTACGGCGATTACGATACCCCCGAACAAGGTCTCCCGGTTACCCACCCCGAGAGCGCATGGTGGGAACTGTGCATGACCATGAACAACTCATGGGGATATCAGCATAACGACACCGACTACAAAACGCCCAACCAAATCATCCGGATTCTGGTGGACTGTATCAGCATGGGTGGCAACCTGCTGCTCGACATTGGCCCCAAAGCCGACGGCACCATCCCCGCCGAACAGGTAGCTATACTGAAAGAACTCGGACGTTGGACCGCCAAACACCAGGAAGCCATTTACGGCACACGCGCCGGCATTCCGCACGAACATTTCTACGGCCCCACGGCTCTAAATAAAGACGGCGACCTGCTTTACCTGTTTGTTCCGCACAAGCCCAACGGCCCGCTGATGATCAAAGGCCTGAAAAACCAGATCAACCGCATTTGGGTGGTGGGCGAAGGCACCAAGCTGAACTGGAAAGTTGTTGGCAAACAATACTGGAGCTCGGTTCCCGGCATTGTATATGTCGACGTACCCGAATCGGTGCTGGATGAACAGGTTACCGTAATTGCCGTTTTGCTGAAAGACAAAGTAGACCTGTACCGCGAAAAAGGACAGGTAATTGAAAGTAATTAATCCCGAAGATTCACAACCACGAAAAGTTGGTGGCTTAAATGAAGTTTTAATCTTCAAAAAACTCTTTGTTGAAATTCACCAGGTACAGCTCTTTTACCGAGCGGGTAAACGCCGTGTAAAGCCAGCGTAAATACTCTTTATTGATCATCTCTTCCAGCAGATAACCCTGGTCCACAAAAACGGCATCCCACTGCCCGCCCTGTGCTTTATGGCAGGTAACCGCGTAAGCAAATTTTACTTGCAGGGCATTGAAATATGGATTTTCACGGATCTTTTCCCAACGTTTCTTTTTGCTTCGGATATCCGTATAGTCTTCGGCAACGCTTTGAAACAACCGCTTGTTATCTTCCTGTGTCATGCTGGCCGACTCAATATTTAAGGTATCAAGGATGATTTTGCAGTCCACTTCCAAATCATCGTAGTCAATAAATTTCAGACTCACATTGGCAAACCGGAATCCGTACAACTCCTCATACTTTCGGATGGCTTTAATTTCAACGATATCGCCGTTGGCAATAAAGTCAACTTTTTCATCTTCGCCCAGCCAGAAATAATTATTCTTGACTACCATCAGCAAGTCGCCCACGGTAATTTCCGAATCCTTATATAATATAGTAGAACGTATTCCCTGGTTGAATTTATTGGCCCGCTTGTTTGATCGGGTAATTACCATGGTTTGTTGCTCACCGAAACGGTCGTAGCAATTGGAAATTTGCTCAATCAGATCGGCTCCGCCAATGCGACTGATGTCAGTAAAACCGGCTGTTTCAATCGGGAAATAGGATGGATCCAGTAAATCCTCCGTGATCATCTCCCGCAAATTGGTGGCATTGTGCAAAATGCCGGAATCCTGCTCCTGCCGAACCACATCCGTCAATTCATGATCAATCACTTCCAGTCCGTAAAGTTCGAGCTCACGCGGGTCAAGCGCCGGGCTGATGGCCATGCCCACAGGTGGTAGTTGAGCCGTGTCTCCAACTAAAATCAGCCTGCAGTTTTGCCCGGTATAAACGTATTCATACAAATCGTCGAGCAAGCGCCCCGAGCCAAACACCGAACCTTCGGGCGAACTATTGGAAATCATGGAAGCCTCATCCACAATAAAAAAACAATCTTTCACCAGGTTCTTGTCCAGCACAAAGCGCCCCATGCCATCAGCCGATGATTGCTGCCGGTAAATTCGTTTATGAATGGTGTAAGCGCTTTTGCCGGTGTAGGATGAAAGTACTTTTGCCGCTCGCCCGGTAGGGGCCAGCAAAACCGTCTGAAATTTGAAAGCCGACAAGGTTTTCACCAAGGCATTGAGCATACTGGTTTTTCCGGTCCCGGCATAACCTTTCAGCAAAAATGCCGACTCAGCCGGGTTATCAGCCACAAATGCAGCCAGCTTCCCGGCCAGCAATTCCTGCCCCGCAGTAGGCGGAAAACCAAAATTTTGGAGCAATTGATCCGCTATGTGTTTTTTCAACATTGTCGCTAAATTAAAAGTATTCCGCCGATTGTAATTTAATTTTTTTTATAAATTTGCAAGCAAACAAAAACTAATCTTAAAAAATCAAAGATGAAGACAGCAATTCAGATCGCACTTGTAGCTATCGCCATTGTCCTCGGATACTTAATTTATAATAGTGTTCAGCGACCAATTGACTTTGAGAAAGCAAAAAAAGAAAGATATGATGCTACAGTGCAGCGTTTGAAGGATATCCGCAAGGCGCAGTTGGCCTACAAAGATGTTAACGGAAAGTTTACCGGAAGTTGGGATACCCTGATTAACTTTGTAAAACACGATTCACTTCCTTTGGTTCGTAAAATCGGTATGCTTACTGACAGTATGATCGAAGCTGGCTGGAATGAAGAAACCGCCATCAAAAAAGGAGCAATTATTCGTGACACGATCCGGATCAACGTTCTGGACACTTTATTTGGCCGTACGTACCCGATTGAACAAATCAAATACGTACCGGTTCAGGATACGATAGCAGAATTCCACCTTGGAGCAACTATTATTACAACCGGCTCAGGCATTCAGGTTCCTGTTTTTGAAGCCAAAGCACACAATAATACCATCCTGAAAAATCTGGATCATCAATTGGTTATCAACCTGAATGACCAAAGACGTGCCAACGAAAAATATCCCGGACTGAAAGTAGGTTCACTTACTGAAGCAAACAACAATGCCGGTAACTGGGAATAAAAAGCACTATGCAAAATATATCGCTGGTTGACGAAACTTTCGATTTAAATTTTACACCGGAATATATTCTGTCCATCCAGGTTAGCCTGGATGGATTTTCTTTTTCTATCCTGGACAGTATTCAGAATAAGGTAGTTTATCTGTTTCATCAGGATACGTTCACGAATGATCCCGGCTTCCAGCTAAAAAAAATTAAATCAGTTTATCAGGAGGCTGATCTGCTGGAATTACCGTATAAAAAAACAAATCTGTACTATACGGCCCCGGAAAAAACCACCTTGGTACCTGCAAGCCTGTTTCAACCCGAAGAAGCGGCCCGGCTGTACCAGTTTACGTTTAACGCATCGGGAGGGGAAGATATTCTATATACAAAATTACCTCAAGCCGACTCGATAGCTGTATTCGGTATCCATCACGAGCTTCATGAATTCCTGAAAGAAAAGCATCCGGGGATCGAGATTCAAAATGATTTATTGGTATCACTTTCCGATCTTTCACCCGGGAAAAATATCCTGAAGATACGCGTGTTCAGAAAACAGCTGGCCATTTGGGCCTACGACCAGCAGATGCGTTTTTACAACAGCTTCTACTACGAAGGCGAAACGGATCAGTTGTACTATATTTTAGGAGCGGTAAACAGCATGGGCAGCGAACCGTCAACCGTAATTCTGGACGGCATGGTAAACAAGCACGCGGAGATTTATCACCGGCTACGTCAATATTTCAATACGGTGCAAATTGCCGTCAACAATAAGAACCTACACTACAGTTATTTAATCGACCGGCTCCCGGATGCCCGGTTTGCTAACCTTTTTAACAGTTTTTCATGCGTATCGTAGGAGGTCAATACAAAGGGCGTCAGTTCACCCCTGGAAAAAGTTTTAAGGCAAGGCCAACCACGGATATGGCCAAAGAAAGCCTGTTTAACATTCTGCAAAACAAGGTTGATTTTGAACAAATCACCGTACTGGATCTGTTTTCGGGCACTGGAAGTATTTCGTTTGAATTTGCTTCGCGCGGCTGTCAGGACATCACCAGCGTGGAACAAAACTTTCACCATCACCGGTTCATCCAGGAAGTGATTGCCAAGCTGGGCGAAAGACATATTAAGGCCATCAAGGCCAATGCATTCGTTTTTGTGGAAAAAACCGCCAAAACCTACGACCTTATTTTTGCTGATCCGCCTTATGACCACAAACAATTTGCCGAGATTCCGACTGTAATCCTCTCTAAAGAAATTTTAAAACCAGGCGGCCTGTTCATTCTGGAACATTCAAAAAACTACGATTTTTCAAACTACACGCAGTTCACAGAACAACGAAACTACGGAAGCGTTCATTTCTCATTTTTCAGAAAATGACTCCTGCCCTTTTTACAAATAACCGGCAGTAAAAAACCCGGCTTTTTAACCGGGTTAAAGTACTTGTCGTTTTTAAGGATGCAGCATTAACAACCGCCACGCACTTTTGTCACCTCTTTTTTTACAGGTGCCCCAATGTTTTTCAAGGAATTGACCAAACTTTGCATGCCGGCGGCAGCCTGGGAGCGAAAATTATATACTTCGTTCAGGTGTTTGGGCGATCCGGGAGGCGGGGCATCTGCCATGAAAAACATCTGCTGAAATTCGCCGGCTGTTTCGTGCAAAATAAAATTGTCCGACTTTCCGATATAATTGGCTTTCAAACAAGCCATCTTCACCAGCGTATCACTATCGGCATAAAATATATTGGTTTTCATACGCTGTCGTAAAATACTCTCCCACTGCCGGTCCATCATACGATCGAAAGGCATATTGATAGCCATGGGAATATGAAATTTATCAAACTCTTCCGGGGTGCGCACATCAATTACATTGATCGCATAATAGTTGTTCACGATTTCGTTGGCCAGTTTGTCAGCCGACATTTCACGAAACACACACTTCTGCTGCCGTTTTGCTTCGGCAATGCGCGATTTGATGATATCGTCTCTTCCAGGCAGGAACGCGACAACCGCCAAAACCACAAATAACACACCGCCGGCCAACAGGTATTTCGTCCCCAACGGATGGGGAACCGATGTTGTCCGGTTGTTCACCTTGCTCTCGATAAACCAGGTAGCCACAAAAGCCATAACAGCCACGGCGGCCAGGATAAAGCCGAATTGAATGTTGCTCATCCCCAAAAAATCGGAGATACGCATATTTCCCATATTATTGGCAGTATAAAAATTTTCGAGTAGCGGGAAACTTTCGGTAAATACCCAAACGCCAAGGATTGATCCAAAAATAAAGGTCATCGCATCCAACTTCCCGATAGCAGCAGCACAAACACTTGTACCCGGGCAAAAACCACCAATAATGAAGCCTGCCCCCATAATGGCGCCACCCAGCAATGCGGATTGCAGAAACGTTGGGTTCACATAAATGATATCGAGATCGAGCAGGCCGTAATGGCCCAATAGCAACACACCCGCCATGGCGGTGATACCGGCTGTAAAAAACACGCGTAACACCGTAAAATCATACCCATAAAAAAGGCCAACCAGTTTTTTAGTAGATGAAAAACCTGCCTGTTCCAGAATAAAGCCAAAAGCTATTCCGAGCAGCAAGGCAATGACGAGACTAAACTCTTCGCTGATGATATAAGGTACTAATGGTCCCATAGACTGTTATTTAAGCCAAAGTTTTCTGAAAAAATACGCCAGTGCATAGGCTGCCCCAAAGATGGCCAGCATGGTGAGGATACCGCCCAGCGAAAGGACAGCCATTCCGCTCAGGGCCGAGCCGCTGGTACAGCCTCGCCCCAGTTGCGAGCCAAAGCCAAACAAAGCCCCGCCCACCAGAGCGCCAATAATCCGAATGGTTGTGGTTGCCCGGGGCCCTTTTTCCAACTTTAAGCCAACCCGGTTTGCCAGCACGCCCGAGAAAAAAGCGCCGATAAAAACGCCAATAACTTCAAAAACAAGCCAGTTTTTCCACGGACCGTCAGGGTTCTGCTCAGCAAAATCTTTGTAATAAGCTGTGTTTTCGGCATGTTGGGGCGCTACCGACTCTACGGTAGCGATCACCACACTCTTAAAAGCACCACTCGCTCCCAATCCGCGCCCGGTGATGTAAATGGTGGCCAACAACACCATGCCGAGTAAAAAACCCGCCAGATAGGGGTTCATGTAAGGTTTGGGCTGGTTCATAACGTTGTCTTTTTGGGTTTTGAATCACTTTTCAAGTTATCGCTTACTGCTGCCTGATCGGTTTCATCTTCCAGTTCCTCGTAGCCGGTAAGCATAGCCTGGATATTGGATGTTGGCGTGTGTCCCGTAGTAGTCATGTACACGTGCACCACCAGAAACACCATCAGCAGGAAGGCGCCCAAGGTATGCCAAAAGGCCAGCGATTCGAGAGAAATATCCTGAACAACGACAATATTGTTTCTGTCGATGGTTTTGTGGAACATATAAAGGATTCCGGAGATCACCGTAATGGGCACCAAAATCAGTTTAAAACTAAGATAGACCAACCGCTGAAGCGGGTTCAGTTTTCGTAGCTGCGTTTTTTGAGTTGGATGCTTTTCCCCCTTGAACATGCCAATACTGTAATAACGCACCTGGTCGATCAATTTTTTTGAAGTGGGGATGTACTGCTTCCACTCGCCGGTTACCACATGCCAGAAGATGGCAAAAACGATCAATCCGATAAGCATCCAGGAAGCCACGCGGTGAAAACGGGCAGCCTGTTCAAAACCTAACAGGTCGAAGGTACCATGCACCTCGAAACCGGTAAACGCCAGAAAAATAATCAGGGCAGCCTGTGTCCAGTGCCAGAAACGTTCAAAGCCTTTGTAAATATATACGCGTTTCATAATCCGTTCTTTTTACTGAATTGGTTCTTCTTTTTCATAGTCAATCACCTCGGCCTCATACGTTTTCCGGCGAATAGCCACCACAATGCGGAATGCGCCATGCAAAACAACGGCCCCCAATGCTGCAAAGAAGAGAAAAATGCCGGACGCGTCGAGCCGTTTGTTGTAGTCGCGGCCAGGAAGGTAGAAACCTTCCAATCGGGCAAGCCGCCCATTGTCGCGGGTATGGCATTCAGCACAACCTACGGATTGATCTTTTGGCGCCACCATGTGATTGACCGGCCAGTACATTTGAGTTTCCACAAATGCATATTCGCCGCTATACGGCAATCCAACCCGCTTCATACCAGCCTCAGCGGCAGTTTGCCAGTCGAAGTCTTTCCAGAAGGCGCTATCGCCAGTAACCGGCGAAAATAGCTTAGGCTGAATCAGTGTCTTGTATTTAATATCGTAAATTTGGTCACCGGTATGAATTTTTACCGGAATGATTTTCGAGTTTTTATCGTCGTGCGAACCAAAAAGCCGGTTCATCTGCACCGGTACAGACTGAATTGTATCGCCCAGCAAATAGTGATCGGCCGTTCCGTTAAACCACATGTAATCGGGAACCACATTCGTCGCCCAAACAAATTCCCCTTTTATAGACTGATATTCCCAAGTGTGGTCCTCGTTGACTTCCTGATAGGGCTGGCCATCGCGAAGCTTACCCGCTTCCGACCATTTCCACGACATTTTGGTTGGGTTTGCCTTGGCATAAGTTGGAATATGGCAGGCCTGACAGCTCACTTTGGCATTGTGCCGGTTCAGCATATCATCAAAATGGGGTGTATTGGAATGGCACTGTTCGCAGGTGGCGCGATTGTTATTGGTTGACGAAACCGAATAGAGACGCCCCTTGATCTGGTGATTTTCAGCGGTATGACAATCCACACAAGACATATCCATACCATTGGCGGCCATGTGCACATCAACATCCCGGTCGCAAGCCAATTGCGCTTCTTCCAGATCGCCATGCTTTACATTGTTGCCACCGCCACTGTAAAAATGGCAACTGCCGCAATTTATTTTTTCCGGAGGACCAACACTCTGGGCAACCTTGGTCAGGTTCACCGACCTGTCGGGGTATCCGGCTGTGGACGAACCTTTGAGGTACTCATCGCTGTTGTCGTGGCAAACCATGCAATCTACATTTCGGGCATTGTTGAAGTCGAAGTGGTCGTTTGTCATGCCGAAACCAATGTGGCATTTGGCACAACTCAACTCATTGGATTGCGCACCAAGGCAGAAATTGTTAAGCACATTCTTCTTTCCGGCAGCAGCTACCCCCCTGCCCTCAACATATGAAACCCGTTCCCAGTTCCAGTGGGCCGAGTTCATCACTTCGCGGTGCCGCTCGGTGTGGCAGCCAATACACGTTTCGGTAACCTCCTGAGGCGTAGCAAATTCGCGCTGCAGCTCCGGCAATTTCCGGTGGTCAACTGACGGAACCGGCTTAATGGCATACTCCTGTTTCAACTGTTCAAGTTTCAGGTTGTAGTATTCTTCCTCTGTGAGCAGATTCAGCAACAACAACGAAAAAATCACCACCAGGATAACCCCCAAAATCGTTTTTGTCATTCTAAATGGTTTTATTAGTTAACCAACCTGCGTCACGCAGGCGCTAAAATCTTCATTTGCAGTGTAAGTTTATAACGAAACAAGCAAATCGCAAAACCCTGACAGATGCTTTTAAAAACACATTTGATACTGCCACACGTTCAATCAACTACATATCAATACATTTAGATACCAAAATACCACAGCAAATCCTGCTAATACAGAATAATTCTAAAAAAACCCTGACTATTAAGGATTTCCAGATCTGAATCCCGCAAATTAGTTAATTAAGCACTTCATGCGAAACATCAACCGCTACTGCCTAACAACATCAGCTGGATCTCAATTTTTCATGTAATTTTATCAGCACATTACAGCACAGTTAACCAACTAAATCAAAACCGATGAAAAAATTACTTTTCACAGCATTCATGTTCCTTCTGTTAAACATGAGTTTCGCACAAGAAAAATATCAACCCTCGGTAGAAAACCTGGCCAACCGCGAATGGTTTCAGGACGCCAAATTCGGTCTGTTCGTTCATTGGGGCGTCTATTCGGTCATGGCCGGCGGAGGCGATTACGGCATTGCCGAGTGGATTATGAACCAAAAGCAAATTCCAATTAGGCAATACGAAAAGTTGCCGTCCTTTTTCAATCCCACCAAATTTGATCCGGAAGAATGGGTTTCAATGGTAAAAAAAGCCGGGATGAAATACATTACCATCACCAGCAAACACCACGACGGTTTTGCCATGTACGATTCGAAAGTGAGCGATTACGATGTGGTGGACCGCACCCCTTACGGGAAAGACATTTTAAAGCAGCTGAAAGAAGAATGCGACAAACAGGGCATCAAGCTTTTCTTTTATTACTCACAACTGGATTGGCACCACTCCGATTATTACCCGCGCGGAAACACGGGCAAAGGTTACACCGGACGTCCGGAAAGCGGCGACTGGAACGCCTATATTGACTATATGAATGCCCAGCTAAGCGAATTGCTGACCAACTACGGAGAGGTGGGCGGAATCTGGTTTGACGGCATGTGGGACCAATGGGACGCCAACTGGCGCCTGGACGAAACCTACGCGCTAATTCACAAACTGCAACCCGGTGCCCTGATTGGCAGCAACCATCATAAATCCCCAATTCCGGGCGAAGATTTCCAGATGTTCGAACGAGACCTTCCCGGCGAAAATACGATGGGTTTCAACCAAACCGGCACCATTTCGGAACTTCCGCTCGAAATGTGCGAAACGATGAACGGCAGCTGGGGGTTCAACCTGAAGGATCAAGGCTACAAATCGTCGAAACAGCTTATTCAAACAATGGTAAAAGCCGCCGGTTACGGGGCAAACTTCCTGCTGAATACCGGCCCCATGCCCAACGGACAAATCCAGCCCGAAAACATCGACACCCTAATGATTATGGGCAACTGGCTGGAAAAATACGGCGAAACGATCTACGGAACCCGCAAAGGACCAATAAAGCCAACAAACTGGGGTGCCACCACTCAAAAGGGAAATACAATTTACCTGCACATACTGGAATTGAGTGAGGAAAATCTGCTGATTCACAACTTGAACAGCAAAATAAAATCCATAAAATTATTCGACGACGGGGCAAAAGTCAACTTTAAAACCACCGAATTTGGAACACTGATCGAAATCCCGTTCAACAAACGCCAGCTGGTTGACACCATCCTGAAAATAGAAATCTAAACGGTTTATCCCCACTAATCGAATAAAATGGCTACCTCGCAGGGTGGCCATTTTTAGTATCTTTAAGCTGATCAAAAACAAAAAATCAATACCTATGAAAGCAACTTCTGCAAACCGAAAAATCAGATGGGGAATCCTGAGTACCGCAAAAATCGGCTTGACCAAAGTCATCCCGGCCATTCAACAAAGCCCGTTCAGCCTGGTAACAGCCATTTCCTCGCGCGATCTGGCAAAAGCACAAAAAGCAGCGAATGACCTTTCGATTGAAAAATCTTACGGTTCGTACGATGAACTGCTGAATGACCCGGATATTGATGCCGTCTATAATCCACTGCCAAACGACCAGCATGTGCAATGGACCTTGAAAGCGCTTGAAGCCGGGAAACATGTGCTTTGTGAAAAACCGATCGGCATGAACGCCGAACAAGCAACGTTAGTGGCCAAGGCAGCTGCAAACTTTCCCAACCTGAAAGTAATGGAAGCATTCATGTACCGTTTTCACCCGCAATGGAAGGAAACAGCCCGGCTCATCGAATCCGGCGCTGTTGGCGAAGTAAAAACAATCCACGCTTTCTTCTCCTATTATAATACCGACCCGCAAAACATCCGCAACAAACCCAAAGTTGGCGGCGGTGCGCTGATGGACATCGGCTGTTATTGCATCTCTTTTCCCAGGTTTATCTTTCGGGATGAACCGGATGCAGTGGTTGGCATGATGGAATTTGACCCGCAAATGGGCACCGACCGACTCACCTCCGGCATGTTGAAATTTGGTTCCGGGAAAACGGCCACATTCACCTGCTCCACGCAATTGATGCCCTACCAGCGCGTCAACATCCTGGGCGATCGCGGACAAATTGTTGTTGAAATTCCGGTAAATGCGCCGCCCGCTGAAACCACAAAAATTGAACTCATCACCAAAGAAGAACAGCGGATAATTGAATTAGGTCCGGTTGACCAATATTCGCTTCAGGCTGATGCGTTTTGTCTGGCGATCCTGGAAAATACTCCCGTTCCCACCCCGCTCAGCGATGCCATTGGAAACATGAAGGTAATTGATGCCATTGCAAAAAGTGCGACAGAACAAAAATGGGTCGTGCTCTAGTTCCCCCGGCGAAAACGGTTAATGTTTAAAATAAAAATCCCACCCCAGAGTGACGGCTTCTGAAAAAGAGGCATGATTGCTTTAGTACATATATACACATAGCTATATAATTTAAAACAGATTTTTTGATATCTTGAGGCCGTAACCGGAAACCTTTAGCCCCTGTTTTTGTTAAGGGAAGTAAAAATTCAACCGAAAATTAATTGATAAAAAAACCACACATATGTTTGATCTGGAATTAATAGAAAAAACCTACGGGAATTTTGGCCCTCGTATAGAAAAGGCCAGAAACGTGTTACAAAAACCGCTCACCCTTTCCGAAAAAATCTTGTATGCCCACTTGTTCAACCCGGATAAAGTAGAGAACTTCAAACGCGGGGCCGACTATGTTGACTTTGCGCCAGACCGTGTGGCCATGCAGGATGCAACAGCCCAAATGGCCTTACTGCAATTTATGAACGCAGGAAAAGCCAAAACAGCTGTTCCGTCAACGGTACATTGCGACCACCTGATCCAAGCCAGTGTTGGCGGGCGTACCGACTTGCAGTTTGCCCTTCAAAACAATAAAGAAGTATTCGACTTTTTGGAATCCGTGTCAAATAAATACGGCATTGGCTTCTGGAAACCCGGAGCAGGCATCATCCACCAGGTAGTGTTGGAAAATTATGCCTTTCCCGGAGGAATGATGATTGGGACCGACTCGCACACGGTGAATGCTGGCGGGTTGGGCATGATTGCCATTGGTGTTGGTGGCGCTGATGCCGTTGACGTGATGGCCGGCATGGCCTGGGAACTCAAGTTCCCGAAGCTGATTGGCGTAAAACTGACCGGAAAACTGCATGGCTGGACAGCCCCGAAGGATGTGATACTGAAAGTGGCCGGGTTGCTCACCGTAAAGGGCGGAACCGGTTACATCATTGAATATTTTGGCGAAGGTGCAAAATCGCTCTCAGCAACCGGAAAAGGAACCATCTGTAACATGGGCGCCGAAGTTGGGGCAACGACTTCAACCTTTGGTTACGACGAATCGATGGAGCGCTACCTGCGTGCAACTGGTCGTGCAGCTGTAGCCGATCTGGCCAACGGTATCAAAAATCACCTGACGGCCGACCCGGAAGTCTATGCGTCTCCCGAAAAATATTTCGATCAACTGATCGAAATCAATTTGGATGAACTGGAACCCCACCTGAACGGGCCGTTCACCCCCGACCGGGCCACTCCAATTTCAAAGATGGCCGAAGTGGCCAAAGAAAACGGATGGCCTACCAAGATTGAAGTTGGGCTGATCGGATCCTGCACCAACTCATCGTATGAAGATATCTCGCGCGCAGCCTCGTTGGCCAAACAAGCAGTCGATAAAAAGCTGAAAACAAAATCAAAATTCACCATTACTCCGGGCTCCGAACAAGTTCGCTACACCATTGAACGTGATGGCTTTATCGACATTTTTGAAAAAATTGGCGCCAGCGTGTTTGCGAATGCCTGCGGCCCCTGCATTGGACAATGGAACCGCGAAGGAGCCGACAAAGGAGAAAAAAACACCATTGTCCATTCCTTTAACCGAAACTTCTCGAAACGGGCCGACGGAAATCCCAACACGCACGCTTTTGTTGCCTCGCCCGAACTGGTGACTGCGCTTGCCATTGCCGGTGATTTAACCTTCAACCCCCTCACCGACAAATTGATCAACGAAGACGGGCAGGAAGTAAAACTGGATCCGCCAACCGGCGAAGAATTACCACGCAACGGATTTGCTGTAGAAGATGCCGGCTATCAAGCCCCGGCAGAAGACGGTTCCTCTGTCAATGTTGCTGTAGCACCCGATTCAGGCAGGTTGCAACTGTTAAGCGCCTTTCCTGCATGGGACGGCAACAACATAACCGGAGCAAAATTGCTGATTAAAGCCGAAGGTAAATGTACCACCGACCACATTTCGATGGCAGGGCCCTGGCTGCGTTTCCGCGGTCACCTGGACAACATCTCCAACAACATGCTGATTGGGGCAGTCAATGCTTTCAACGGCGAAACCAACAAGGTAAAAAATCAGCTGACCGGGGAATACGATGAAGTACCAAAAGTACAGCGCGCATACAAAGCAGCCGGTATTCCAACCATCGTGATAGGCGACCACAATTACGGCGAAGGTTCGTCGCGCGAACATGCAGCCATGGAGCCACGTCACCTGGGCGTAAAAGCGGTCATCGTAAAATCGTTTGCACGCATCCACGAAACCAACCTGAAAAAGCAAGGCATGCTGGCGCTCACTTTTGCCACCGAGACTGATTATGAGAAAATTCAGGAAGATGACACGTTCAACTTCCTGGACCTGGTTGATTTTGCACCTGGCAAACCCTTGAAAATTGAAGTGTCACATGCCGATGGCTCCAAGGATACAGTGGTCGTCAACCACACCTACAACGAGCAGCAGATAGAATGGTTTAGAGCTGGTTCGGCCTTAAACCTGATCAAAAAACAAAATAACTAGTCAATAATAATTCGCACCCGAAAAAATGGAAAAAATTAAAGTAGCAAATCCAGTGGTGGAACTGGACGGAGATGAAATGACCCGGGTTATTTGGTCATTCATAAAAGAAAAACTCATCTTCCCCTATCTGGATATCGACATCAAATATTACGATTTGGGAATGGAAAACCGCGACCTGACGGATGACCAGGTGACTATTGACGCGGCACATGCCATCCAACAACACGGGGTCGGCATCAAATGTGCCACCATCACGCCCGATGAAGCACGGGTGGAAGAATTCAAACTGAAAAAGATGTGGAAATCGCCAAACGGTACCATCCGCAATATTTTGGGCGGCACCGTTTTTCGCGAGCCCATTATCATCAATAATATTCCCCGCTTGGTTCCGGGCTGGAAAAAACCCATCTGCATTGGGCGCCATGCCTTTGGCGATCAATATCGTGCAACCGATTTCACAACCAAAGGAAAAGGTAAGCTCACCATCACCTTCACGCCCGAAGACGGCAGCAAGCCACAATCGTTCGACGTTTACAATTTTGAGGGCGACGGTGTGGCCATGGCCATGTACAACACCGACGAGTCGATCTTCGGCTTTGCCCATGCCTGCATGAACCAGGCATTGGCAAAAGGCTGGCCGCTTTACATGTCAACTAAAAACACCATTCTGAAAAAATACGATGGCCGTTTTAAAGACATCTTCCAGGAAGTTTTTGAAACCGAATTCAAAGAGAAATTTGCCGAAGCCGGTATCACTTACGAACACCGGTTGATTGATGACATGGTAGCTGCGGCTATGAAATGGGAAGGTGGATTCGTGTGGGCCTGTAAAAACTACGACGGCGATGTGCAATCAGACACCGTCGCCCAGGGATTTGGCTCACTTGGACTGATGACATCGACCTTGATTACCCCGGATGGCCAAACGATGGAAGCCGAAGCCGCACACGGAACCGTGACCCGGCATTACCGGGAGCATCAGCAAGGTAATCCAACATCAACCAACCCGATAGCTTCCATTTTTGCCTGGACCCGGGGATTGGCTTTCCGCGGAAAACTCGACAGCAATGAAAGGCTCATCAATTTTGCCGAAACGCTGGAGCAAGTCTGCATCGAAACTGTAGAAAGCGGAAAAATGACTAAAGACCTGGCACTGATCATTCACGAGAAAGACCTGAAAAAGGAGCACTACCTCACAACAGAAGCTTTTTTGAATGCGATTGACGAAAATTTGCAGCTAAAACTTTCGGCGAACTAACATGGACAAAAAAATTGCGATACATAACCAACGGCTGGTAGTCCCCGACAAACCGGTAATCCCGTTTATCGAGGGGGACGGCATTGGAAAGGACATCAGCCATCCAAGTCAGCGTGTGCTGGATGCTGCCGTCGAAAAAGCATACGGTAGCCAGCGTAAACTAATTTGGAAAGAAGTATTGGCAGGACAAAAGGCTTTCCGCGAAACAGGCAGCTATTTGCCCAACGAGACGTTGGAAGCATTCAGGGAATACCTGGTAGGAATCAAAGGACCACTCGAAACCCCGGTGGGAGGCGGCATCCGGTCGCTGAATGTGGCCCTGCGCCAAACCCTCGATCTGTACGTGTGCCTACGGCCCGTGCGCTGGTTCAAAGGTGTGCCCTCGCCTATCCGCTACCCGGAGCTGGTCGATTTGCACATTTTCCGCGAAAACACCGAAGATATTTATGCCGGAATTGAATTTATGGCCGGTGAGGAACAGACCCAAAAATTTTACGATTTTCTGGTGAAGGAAATGGGCGTGACCACCCAAATCCGATTCCCTAAAAGTTCTTCATTTGGGGTAAAACCCGTTTCAAAAGACGGATCGGAACGTCTGATCCGGGCAGCTATTCAGTATGCCATTGAAAGGCAACTGCCTTCGGTCACCTTGGTTCACAAAGGAAACATCATGAAGTTTACGGAAGGTGCGTTTAAAAATTGGGGTTACGACCTAGCTGAAAAAGAATTTGGAGGGCAGGTGTTTACCTGGAGACAATACCAGCAAATTGAATCGGGAAAAGGCCTGTTGGATGCAAAAAAGGCACTGGAGCAGGCTCAACACGACCGGAAAGTCATCCTGAAAGATGTCATTACCGATGCATTTTTACAGGAAAGCCTCTTGCATCCCTACGATCATTCGGTGATTGCCACCTTGAACTTGAACGGTGATTACATCTCCGATCAGCTGGCAGCCATGGTTGGTGGAATCGGTATTTCGCCGGGGGCAAATATCAATTACGATAGCGGTTATGCTATTTTTGAAGCCACCCACGGTACGGCCCCTACGATTGCGGGTACCGGAAAAGCCAATCCAAGTTCACTCATCCTCTCCGGCGTGATGATGCTGGAATACCTTGGCTGGAACGAAGCTGCTGAGCATATTTTTGACGCCATGGAACACACATTCGCCAAAAGACGTGTAACCTCCGACCTGCATGCCATGATGGAAGGCGCCACCCTGCTTTCAACAACAGAATTTGCTGATGAAATAATCAGAAATATTCATTAACTTATGCAATAACGAATCAATAAAAATAATTACGAAATGGAATACATAAAGAATAGATTTTACGAAAAAGCGAGCAAATGCATCGGTGAGTACCAGAAATTGAAAACCGAACATGCCGATAAAGTAATTGCCAATGTTACCATCGGCCAGGTAATGACCGGTATGAAGGGCGTACCAAGTTTGATCACCGATACCTCCAAGCTTGATGCCAACACCGGTATTACCTTCCGGGGCTATTCCATCCCCGAGTTGCGCGAAAAACTGCCCCGTTTGGACCCGGCAGGAGAACCTCTCCCTGAAGGCTTGTACTACCTGATGCTGGTGGGAGAAATCCCTGAACAGGAAGACGTGTTTAACATCTCCAAAGACTGGTCAACCCGTTCGCACGTTCCGCAACATGTGTTTGACGTGATTGACGCAATGCCCAAATCAGCCCGCCCCATGACCCAATTTAGCGCTGCCATTGTAGCCATGGCCACCGAATCGGTTTTCCAGAAAGCTTATCGCTCTGGCGTTAACAAAAAATACTACTGGGACTTCATGTACGACGATGTCATGAACCTAATCGCCAGGCTACCCCGTATTGCGGCTTACATCTATCGCAGAAACTATTTCAAAGACAAACACATAGAACCCGACCCGAGACTGGACTGGGCAGGAAACCTGGCTCACATGATGGGACATGATTCGGATGAAGTAAAACGCCTGATGCGCTTGTACATGGTCATTCATGCCGATCACGAGGGCGGTAACGTATCTGCCCATACCACACACCTGGTAGGTTCGGCCCTCAGTAACCCCTATTATGCATTGGGAGCCGGAATGCTTGGCCTTGCCGGTCCGCTTCATGGGTATGCCAACCAGGATGTCATCAACTGGATTTTTGAATTGATGAATGAAATTGGCTCGGATGAACCAACCAAAGAACAACTCGCCGATTATGTGCAAAAAACACTGGAAGCAGGACGGGTTGTGCCAGGATACGGACATGCCGTATTACGCGTGACTGATCCACGTTTCACCGCGCAGAAAGAATTTGCCGACAAGTATATTACCCACGACAAATTGATCAATACCGTAAACAACTTGTATGAAGTGGTTCCGCCGATTTTGGGAAGTGTCGGAAAAATCAGCAATCCCTGGCCAAATGTAGATGCTTACTCCGGAGCATTGCTCTACCACTACGGAATTAAAGAATATTCATTCTACACGGTACTTTTTGGAGTATCCAGGGCACTGGGCGTATTGGCGTCCTTGGTTATGGACAGATTGTATGGATTGCCCATTGAGCGCCCGTCTTCTTATCCATTGAAATGGTATCGGGATAAAGCTTCCGGAGAGGAAGGTGGCTGCTAAAACAATCATTGCCGTAATTGAGGAGGAAGAGGCTGCCTATACTTTTTAGACAGCCTCTTTTTAGCATCAATACAGGCATCAGTGCAAATCACTTTCAGTTATCTCTTTGTCGAATAAATCAGGTTTTCTTTGAAGTGGGCTAGGTACACCTCCGGTAATAAACATCAGAGTTTTTTTTAAAAAATTTGATTACCGGCTACGAGAAAACACACCTGTAAACCCGTCGTCCAAACGGCAAACAAAACGCTATTATTCAATCAATTACATTATTCCCAAAATCGTATTTCCAAGGAGAAATGCCTTTCTTAGGATTAAGTAAATAATCCAATCAAAAATTTAATCAATATTTTTTGCGCACCTGAATCCCGTGTTGAAAAGAGATGTTTCTGATGTATTGGATGAGCGTCCAGTTACAGAGTAACTATGTTCACCACTCTGATCGAAGAAAAAGGAACCTCCTCTAATGGATTTTAATTCTGCATTTAGAGGATTACCAACTGTACCTCCAGGGTAAGGTTTATAGACATCGGAACACCAGTTCCAAACATTACCCCCCATATCGGACATTCCACAGGAAGTTTCGCCATAGTGGCCAACCGGAGAAGTAAAAACATACCCATCCTCTCCCTGTTGGGTAGAAAAATCACTGCCCTGCCATACATTTGCCATATACTTTCCGTTGACCACTAACTGATCGCCCCAACTGAAAAACGTCGCACTTTTCCCGCCACAAGTGGCCGCAAACTCCCATTCAGCTTCAGTCGGTAGTCGCTTTCCGGCCCAGGAGGCATAAGCTACCGCATCATTCCAGCTAACATGAGTGACCGGATGATTATTTTCTGCTTTGGCATGGTTGGGCCCAAACGGATATTCCCAGTTGGCCTTGGGAATAAGTTTCCAGCTGGAACTATTCAGGTCGAAAACGCCAGAATCGCCAAACTTATCTGCATCTGTTCGGTACCCCGTCGCCTCAATAAAATGACGAAATTCATTCACTGTCACCGGGTACTTGTCAATCTCAAATGCCTGAACATGCACTTCATGGGACGGATACTCCTGCGGGGTTCCCTTATCGGAGCCCATCATAAAATCGCCTCCTTCGAAATAAACCATTCGACTTTCAACTATCGGGACCTCGGAAATGCTTTTTACCACTGCATCGCTACTCTCGCTTTTAGCAGTTGATTCTGACGGTTGGTTAGACGTACAGGCAGAAAACAAAACTACCCATGAGAACAGGAAACGTCTGCGAACTGTTGCTTTTATCTTCATCTTAATCGATCAGTATTTTAGAAAATCGGAAAAGGCGTTGTAATTTCCCCGGCTTTGTTGAGCTTGCTGCATATCGTGCTGTTGTTGCTGCCATTGCACGGCCATATCCGACAAAACCGGGTCGGCGTGTTTAAAGAACATTTTATACGACGTGCAGAAACGGGGTTTCCGGTGGTC
>NZ_JAPAAF010000149.1 GCF_025907915.1 Gaoshiqia sediminis | reverse complement strand
TTACGAAGTGATCCAACCATTCATCACCCCCAATCCAATTGGGGGAATACGACAACCAACCACCACTCCTCAACCCCGAAGCGGGTGGAACGAACTCAGAAAACCTTGAACTCCTCCAGAGTTCCGGAGAAAATCTACCGCTTACCGCCAGTTATACTGGCGGTGATCAACATTCAACTCCTTCGGAGTAATCAAGACGACTTGAAAACACAACCTCATCCGAAGCACCCGATCACAAAGTGATCCAACCATTCATCACCCCCAATCCAATTGGGGGAATACGACAACCAACCACCACTCCTCAACCCCGAAGCGGGTGGAACGAACCGGAT
>NZ_JAPAAF010000148.1 GCF_025907915.1 Gaoshiqia sediminis | reverse complement strand
TCACGGTCAGCACCACATTGTTCTGTCCCACATGGGCACAAGTGAATGCTTCGGTATCCAAAGTAAGGGACTGGATCCCGCAGTTGTCGGTTGAAACGTTGTCAACAGCTTCGGCCGTGGTGGATGCATTGCCGTTGGCATCCAGGTAGATGGTCACGTTTTGGGCAAGGGCTGTCGGGTCGATGTCGTCAACCACGGTTACCACGGCGTTGGCGGTGCTTGAGTTGCCGTTCACATCGGTTACGGTCAGCACCACATTGTTCTGTCCCACATGGGCGCAGGTGAAATCGGCAATATCGAGTGCCAGCGAAGCGATCCCGCAGTTGTCGGCTGA
>NZ_JAPAAF010000147.1 GCF_025907915.1 Gaoshiqia sediminis | reverse complement strand
TGTTGGTCTGGGTGGCTATGCCATCGGGTACGATATTTTTGAAGGCAATATTTACGAAGGGCACACACTGATCCCGTTCATTGAAAAGATTAGTGATAAGTTTAAATTGAACAAACCTGTTGTTGTTGCTGATGCCGGTCTTTTGTCAAACTCAAACATAAAAGCATTGGAACAGCAGGGATATGAGTACATTATTGGTGCCAGGTTGAAAAATGAACCGGACAAGGTGAAAAAACAGATTCTGGAGACACCGTTCTCAGATGGACAGATCTTCAGGATTAACAAGTCAGGCCGAACCCGGCTGATTGTTAACTATGCCGCAAATCGGGCAGTGAAAGACGA
>NZ_JAPAAF010000146.1 GCF_025907915.1 Gaoshiqia sediminis | reverse complement strand
AACTATGCCGACCTGTGCGTGCTGGCCTTCCGCCAGTCGATTGCCGCCCATAAGCTGGTGAAGGACAGCGAAGGCAACATCCTGTTTTTGTCGAAAGAAAACTTCAGCAACGGATCGATCGGGACAGTAGATGTGACCTATCCTTCAGCGCCGCTTTACCTGCGCTACAACCCCGAACTGCTGAAAGGGATGCTGAACCCGATTTTCTACTACTCGGAAAGCGGCAAGTGGACCAAGCCATTTGCAGCGCACGATGTGGGCACCTATCCGCTGGCCAACGGGCAAACCTACGGGGGCGACATGCCGGTGGAAGAATGTGGTAACATGGTGATCCTGACTGCGGCCATCGC
>NZ_JAPAAF010000145.1 GCF_025907915.1 Gaoshiqia sediminis | reverse complement strand
TGGGCAAGGGCCGTCGGGTCGATGTCGTCAACCACGGTCACCACGGCGTTGGCGGTGCTTGAGTTGCCGTTCACATCGGTTACGGTCAGCACCACATCGTTCTGTCCTACATGGGCACAGGTGAAATCGGCAATATCGAGTGCCAGCGAAGCGATCCCGCAGTTGTCGGCTGAACTGTTGTCAACAGCTTCGTCCGTGGTGGATGCATTGCCGTTGGCATCCAGGTAGATGGTCACGTTTTGGGCAAGGGCTGTCGGGTCGATGTCGTCAACCACGGTCACGACAGCGTTGGCGGTGCTTGAATTGCCGTTCACATCGGTCACGGTCAGCACCACATTGTTCTGTCCCACATGGGC
>NZ_JAPAAF010000144.1 GCF_025907915.1 Gaoshiqia sediminis | reverse complement strand
AATAAGGGACCTCGGAGCCAGCGCTGCTGAAAGCGTCATCCCGAATTTATTTCGGGATCTCTGTCGCGAATTGCAGAAGCGGCAAATGGCCATAGGTGCTGAAACAAGTTCAGCATGACCGTCCCGCCTGCTTACCCGCATTACAAAAGCGCGCCAGCAGATCCGTTGGAGGAGGACATGCGACCCCGCGGGGGTCGAACCGGAAGCGTGGCCCCTTGTTTCTATAAACATTCGATGCCTCCGGCATCCTCCAACTCTGAAAGCGTCCTCCCGAATTTATTTCGGGATCTCTGTCGCGAATTGCAGAAGCGGCAAATGGCCATAGATGCTGAAACAAGTTCAGCATGACCGTCCCGCCTGCTG
>NZ_JAPAAF010000143.1 GCF_025907915.1 Gaoshiqia sediminis | reverse complement strand
TGGGTGGCTTTGGTGATTTTGAAGCGATCGTCGATGCGGCGTCCAACCACCCACACAACCTGCTTGCCGCTGTAGAGTATCCAGGTGGCTTCTTTTTCGGGAATCGATAGCTTTTCATCGATAAATCGCACCAGCAGGGCGCAGACCAGACAGGGAGAGAAAACCGCTAAGCCGATTACCGGCTAAGCGGTTCAATTTCGCAGGGAGAAGAAGCCGGCTAAGCGGTTCAATATCGTAAACGGCTAGTCCTTTCTTCTGGCGTCAGGCAGGGGAACCACGCGCCCCTACCCCAGCCTGATCCGGAAAACCTCCGGGGTGCCTTTGGTGATTTTGAAGCGGTCGTCGATGCGGCGTCCAACCACCC
>NZ_JAPAAF010000142.1 GCF_025907915.1 Gaoshiqia sediminis | reverse complement strand
ACCGCTAACGCTGTGGTGACCGTGGTTGACGAGATCGACCCGACGGCCCTTGCCCAAAACGTGACCATTTACCTGGATGCCGACGGCAATGCCTCCACCACAGCCGAAGCCGTTGACAACGGTTCAACCGACAACTGCGGGATCCAGTCCCTTGCTTTGGATATCGAAGCATTCACTTGTGCCAATGTAGGCGCCAATGATGTTGTGCTAACGGTGACCGATGTGAACGGCAACTCAAGCACGGCTAGTGCTGTGGTAACCGTGGTTGACGACATCGACCCGACGGCCCTTGCCCAAAACGTGACCATTTACCTGGATGCCGACGGCAATGCCTCTGTTACTGCCGAAGCCGTTGACAACGGTTCAAC
>NZ_JAPAAF010000141.1 GCF_025907915.1 Gaoshiqia sediminis | reverse complement strand
GACATGCGACCCCGCGGGGGTCGAACCGGAAGCTTGGTTCCTTCTTTCTATAAACATTCGATGCCTCCGGCATCCTCCAACTCGGAAAGCGTCATCCCGAATTTATTTCGGGATCTCTGTTGCCAATTGCAGAAGCGGCAAATGGCCATAGATGCTGAAACAAGTTCAGCATGACCGCTTCTTGTCGTTACAAACGACAGCCAGCGAACCCCTCGTTACCGCTTCGCTCAAACGGGAAGGAAAGGCCTGGCCCCTTTTTCCTATAAACATTTGATGCCTCCGGCATCCTCCAATTGTGAAAGCGTCATCCCGAATTTATTTCGGGATCTCTGTCGGGAATTGCAGAAGCGGCAAATGGCCATAGATGCTGAAAC
>NZ_JAPAAF010000140.1 GCF_025907915.1 Gaoshiqia sediminis | reverse complement strand
GAGGCATTGCCGTTGGCATCCAGGTAGATGGTCACGTTTTGGGCAAGGGCCGTCGGGTCGATGTCGTCAACCACGGTCACCACGGCGTTGGCGGTACTTGAGTTGCCGTTCACATCGGTCACGGTCAGCACCACATTGTTCTGTCCTACATGGGCGCAGGTGAAATCGGTAACATCAAGTGCCAGCGAAGCAACCCCGCAGTTGTCGGTTGAACCGTTGTCAACAGCTTCGGCTGTGGTGGAGGCATTGCCGTCGGCATCCAGGTAAATGGTCACGTTCTGGGCAAGGGCCGTCGGGTCGATGTCGTCAACCACGGTCACCACGGCGTTGGCGGTGCTTGAGTTGCCGTTCACATCGGTTACGGTCAGCACCAC
>NZ_JAPAAF010000013.1 GCF_025907915.1 Gaoshiqia sediminis | reverse complement strand
TCGAAATTACGGATGGGACACCCATTTTCAAAATCCAGCTCAGTAAAATCAAGCCTTACAGAAGCATTTTTTGAAAAGTGCGGAAAACAGGAAAAGTTAGCGCTATTTAATGGAGATGCATAAAAAAACGGATTTCAAATATCTTTATGAACCTATGACCAAAACAAATTCTATATTTGTGTCGTATAATTTTTAGTCAGAGGCAATAAATATGAGTTTAAAAAATATTTGTTGGCTCATATAAACAGGTTAAATAATTAAAATTCTAAAATTATGCCAGCAGGAGATCGTACCGGACCCATGGGGCAAGGTTCCATGACCGGAAGGGCACTTGGATTTTGTGAGGGGAATGAAACCCCGGGTTATCACAGAGGATTTGGCGCAGGAATGGGCCGCGGTTTTGGATTTGGACGTGGGATGAGTCGTGGCCGCGGTTTTGGTTGCGGACGTCACTGGAACTGGTTTTCTACCGGCCTTGCCCCGTTATTGGGTTGGCATTCGGCTGTCAGCAAGGACGACGAAATCAAGGTACTCAAATCGCAAGCTGATATGCTGAAACGCTCGCAGGCTGACATTGAGAAGAGAATCAGCGATTTGGAAAGTCCGAAAAATCAGGATCAGTAATCTTGTTCTGCTTGGGAATTGAAGAGCCAACTGCGGGGACAGAATCTGGGGCGAGGGGAATTCCAATGCCACAGCGTGGTGGTTATATGCGTCCCAATCAAGCAGATATAATTGAGAGGTTTAAATTCAGTTAGAATAATTTATAAGCTAAAGAAGTTGTATTCATGATAGCATTTGGTCCGGTTCCGTCGAGAAGGCTCGGGTTGAGTCTCGGTATAAATAACATTGTTTCCCGAAAGGTTTGTTCATACAGCTGTGTTTATTGTCAAATTGGTGAAACCCAATCCAAATCGGCGTTACGAACTGTTTTTTATGAGCCGGGGAAACTTATTGAAAATGTTGGCAATCATTTGGAAAAGCTGGATGAAAGACATCAGCCCGACTACCTTACTTTTGTGGCCAATGGTGAACCCACACTTGACATTAATCTGGGGGAAGAAATCAGGTTATTGAAAAGATTCGGAATACCGGTAGCCGTTATTACCAATTCCTCGCTTTTGCACCTCCCCGAAGTGCGAGATGATTTGAGGGAAGCCGACTGGGTTTCGGTGAAAGTTGACACCGTAAACGAACTGGCTTGGCGAAAGATTAACCGGCCACCGGTTTTCCTGAAATTGAAAGAGGTACTTAGCGGAATCCGGCACTTTGCCAACGAGTACGATGGCAAGCTTCACACAGAAACAATGCTGGTTCAGGGTTTTAACGACTCGGAGAAGCAGATAAGAGAGACAGCGCAATTTATTTCAGGATTGAATCCGGCATCTGCTTACCTTTCCATCCCCACCCGTCCGCCAGCAGTCAAAAATGTTAAGCCTGTTTCGGAAGAAATCCTGACTGCAGCCTGGCAAATTTTTAGTGAATCAGGGATTAATACCGAGTTGCTCGCTGGATTTGAAGGAACCGACACCGGTTTCACCGGAAACGCTTTTGACGATATCCTTAACATTTGCGCTGTACACCCTCTACGTCAGGACACAATGCAGGAACTTTTAAAAAAGGATAATACGGATATGTCAGTTATTGAATCGCTGGTATTCCAGCGGCTAATAAAGAAAGTAAAATACGAAGGAATGGACTACTATCTAAGAAGTTATCATTTCTAAAATTGAGCATGGAGAGAAAAATCACTCCTAAATACTACGCCTTTTGCGGCAACTGATCGATAAACGTTGTCCGGTAGAATTTCAAAAAACAGCAGATACCAAACACGAAAAAATTAATTATCAAATTTGGCTTTTGCAGGATTTTGCCAACAATCACAAATTGTCAGCAAAAGATAAGCTCGGTAGTAATTTCATAAAATAGCATATAATCCCAAACAATTTTAGCCCTGAATTTGGGTTTGCTGGGGTGCTTACCGATAAGCGGACGTTTTCACAACAGCTTTAAGTTTTCAATGAAAAATCTATTCCGCGTTTTACTGTATTGGGGTGATTTATTCCGGGAATCTCAGTATTCAAAAATCTGTTTCCGGTCATCCTGTACACGAAAAGTCCAGACTATTTGCCACGCCATTCGTAAATTTATTAATCCGATTGGTTAGAAGTTCTGACATCAACATTGACTAGTTAATCCCTGCGCCCCACCTTCACCATCAGGCTCCTTTCTTGCTTTTACCCATTCATAAAAGAACAGCTGGAAAAGTATTGGGATAAACTCGATAAGCATCTATTGGCAAAAAACCAAAGACAGAACCAATACATGCCGGTTACCTTGATACCAATCACCGAATTGCTCCAATTAACAGAGCAGCCATTGACTTCTGAATAATCCGGACAAAACTACCCCATATTGAAGTTGCAAAATCCGGAGCATATTGACCTCCCTTCCCCAATTTCACCTGCAGGTTTCGGGTTATTACCGGCAAACAAATTACGAAACGAGAATCGAATGCCCGGAATCACATTATCATGTGATTTGTAGATGTTGAATTGATATCACCCTCTGTTTTTATTTCGATATCACATTAAAATATGATTTCTCTTGTTTTTATATACTAAAGCGATTAATTTTACCTCAAAACCACATTATAATGACAACTTCAGAAATAGGAGTGCAAATAAAAGAAAGAAGAAAGATACTTCGCATTACCCAGCCCGACCTTGCTGAAATGGCAGGGATCAGCATAAATACACTTTATAAAATTGAGCGTGGGCAGGCAAATCCAACGGTTGAGATACTGAATAAAATTGCGGATATTCTGGGGATGGAAGTAAAACTGGAAGTAAAACAACCCAAACTGTAAGCGATGCGAAAAGCGAATGTTTATAGAAATGGTGAACTGATGGGAGTACTCATCCAATTTTCACCCAACGATTACGAATTCAGGTACGATGACAATTGGTTTGCCAACGGAGATCTTCCGGCGATTAGCCTTACCATGCCGAAAAGCCAACAGGTTTACAGATCAGATTATTTGTTCCCGTTTTTCTTTAACATGTTGTCGGAAGGTGCGAACAGGCAGTTGCAAACCCGTTATTTAAAGATTGATGAAAAAGACTATTTCGGTTTGTTGTTAGCCACAGCTAAAACGGACACTATTGGAGCAATAACCATTTCGGAAATTAAAGAATGAGTTTACCAGAAATAAAATATTGTCCGGGGACATTAGCGGAAGGATTCGATACTTACAGTACAACCTGTTTAAGGAGGGTTTTTCAGGGGAGAAAAGTCAGCCATGTATTGCCTTACGCCCCACCGCAAAGCAATGAAGAGGATGCTGAAAAATTTATAGAGAACCGGAAACGGATTTCCATATCCGGCGTTCAGGAAAAACTATCGTTACTACTTGACAAAAATAAACTGCGTCTGACCGAAGAGGGGGAACAGGGAACTTACATATTGAAACCTGTCCCCAGGGATATTAGAAATGTTGATCAGGTTCCGGCAAACGAGCATCTGACTATGCAGATTGCCCGGCAGGTATATGGGTTGCAAACCGCCGAAAATGCATTGATTTTTTTCAACAACGGAGAACCTGCCTATATTACCAAACGGTTCGATGTAAAAGATGATGGTTCGAAATGGGGGAAGGAAGACTTTGCAACACTCGCCGGGAAAACAGAAGAAAATGCCGGGCACAACTTCAAATACGATTATAGTTACGAGGCGATGGGTGAATTACTAAAAAAGTATGTTCCTGCCTGGCGGGTGGAAATCGAAAAGTTGTTTTCGTTGATTGTTTTCAACTTCCTGTTTTCAAACGGCGATGCACACCTGAAAAACTTTTCACTCATCGAAACACCGGGGGGAGATTATGTATTAAGTCCGGCCTACGACCTGCTTAATACACGAATTCATGTAGATGATTCAGACTTCGCTTTGGATGGAGGATTATTTCATGACAGCTTCAAGTCGGAGGAAATGAAAAAAAGCAACCATCCCGGATTACACGATTTTCAGGAACTGGCAAGAAGATTTGAAATAAAGGAAAAACGAAGGGACAGAATCCTTCTGCTGTATTTGCAAAAACAGTCTATGGTAGAAGAATTAATCGACCATTCTTTTTTGAATGATAAAACAAAACCGGCTTATCTATTGCACTATCAGACTAAAAGGAATCATTTGAATAGCGCATAAAGAATATACTCCTGAAGCCTTTGCGAATACTGTATATTCAACAGTGTACAGTGTGATGGCAGTAAAACAAAAATGCAGAAACAACGATCGTCAATCCTCTCGTTGAAACCTCTTTAAATAAAAATAACGTGCTGAAATTCAACACGTTAATTTTATTTAGAGCTCCCCAGGTAGGACTTGAACCTACGACCTACGGATTAACAGTCCGCCGCTCTAACCAACTGAGCTACTAGGGAATTTTTTGTTTTTTGAACGCTTGCTTTGTGTTTCAAAAGCGTTGCAAAAGTAACAGCTTTTTCGAAAACAAAAAATTTTTCCTCAAAAAAATTAGCCTTCAAACAAAGAATTACCGGGGAGTTTTGGTCAATCACACAGCCCCTCCCTGGTTATTTTTCAGTATTTCAGATTTTTACTAAAGCCAGCCTTTGATTCACTTCTTTACTATTTTTTTCATGATTTTCCCAACTTGGCCTCCCCCCTTTTCAACTAGCTCAAACGTTTGACTTTTATCTCGACCGTCATGTCAGTAATGTTTCACCAACGCAGATCGCCACCAGTGAAAATATTTCCCTTCGAGGTCGGCTACCGACGGGAACGGGTAAAACAGGTAATGATCCTTGTCGCCCACAAAGAAGCCGGTTTTGATGGTGCGGTACGGAATGTCGTCGCGCAGAAAGCGCAGCACCGTTTTGGTTTGGCGACCGGGGGTTTCTTTCAGGCGTTTGATGCAGTCGCGTAAATGTTCGGGATTTGGGTAGGGCAGATCACCCAACGGCGCGTTGGGATTGTGCACCAGCTCATTTAACTTCAAATCGGCCATAAACACCTTGGGGGCCGAAACCGGCTTCGTGGTATCCGTCAGAAAACGGATAAAATCGGTAGGGTTCAACTTGCTGGCCACGCGGGTGGTGATGGGTACAAACTGCTGGTAGAGGTGAATGTCATCGGGCTTACTTTCCACAAAATCGCGCGGCTCAATCTCCAGCACACGACCATCGTCAGTGGCCAGGTATAGGTTTCGCAGCGCCCGAAGCGGAATATTCTCGAAGGTGCGGTAAATGGACAAATAAACGGAACGCTTAGGCTCCCCGTCGTCGTATTGTTTCATTTTCATGTTGATGTAGTCCTGATTCAGCTTGGTGCGGTCAGGATCAATTTCGAAGAAGATGGCTTGTCCCCGGATTTGCTTTTTGGCTCCAACAGCCAGGTAATTACCAAAATCGGACGGGGCCAGGTGGGAGGCAATCAACGATTCGGGGGTTGCCACCAAATAATAGTATTTTTTCATGGCATTCGTTTTTATACATGCTTGATTACGATATTTCAGGTAGAAAAGTTAATTACGACACGTAACACATCTTCCTGTTTGCCAACAGCATTCATTCCTGACAGAAACATTACCCATCAACAGGAAGCTTTCAGCAAACAAACCTGTTTCCCGTTGGAAGGATGCCCATTTTAATGAACATGTGCCGGAAAATTGCGAAAGATCGAAATCCTCCTTTCTTTCGTATTCTCAATATATTGACTATTTTCGCCAAGTATTTTTGAAGACTTTACTATGTGGGTTAGGCTCTCTCGAATCATCCTCCGGAACAGGATATTTTTACTCATCATGCTGGGCATCATCACGGTTTTCATGGCTTTTCAAGCCTCGAAAGTGGAGATGTCGTACGAGTATGCGCAATTGCTCCCGAAAAAGGACAGCGCCAATGTTGACTACCAGAACTTCAGGAAGCTGTTTGGCGAGGAAGGAAACTTGATTGTCGTGGGCATTGAAGATGCCGAATTTTTCAAGCTTCCGCATTTCAACCAGTGGGTACAGTTGAATAAGGACTTACGCGAAATTGACGGCGTGGAGAACCTGCTTTCGGCATCGAGCGCTTTCAATCTGAAAAAGAACGCCCCGGAACGTAAGTTTGAGCTGGAGCCGGTTTTTCCGGAAGAGATCGCCACGCAGGAGCAGCTTGACAGCCTGGCCAAAACCCTCCATTCGCTGCCATTCTACAAAGGACTGTTGTACAATCCGGCAGATCATGCCTATATGCTGGCCATTACGGTCAACAAAGATAAAATGCAATCGAAAGAACGCGAGAAGCTGGTGCTGGCCATTAAAGAACGCTGCGATACCTTTTCGGAAGAAACCGGGCTGGAGGTCCACTATTCGGGCCTGCCTTATATCCGGGTAATCAATTCGATCCGCATCAAAAAAGAAATTTACCTGTTCAGCGCCCTGGCCATGGGCCTGTGCATCATCACCCTGTTTCTCTTTTTCCGGTCGTTCAAGGCGGTGCTGATCCCCATGCTCATCGTGCTTACCGGAGTGGTTTGGGCCTTGGGCACCATGTCGCTGTTCGGCTTCAAAATTACGCTGCTCACCGGAATGATCCCTTCGCTGCTGATTGTGATCGGGATACCGAACAGCATCTATATGCTGAACAAGTACCATCACGAATTCCGCTCGCACGGCAACAAAATCAAGTCGCTGCAACGGGTCATCATCAAAATCGGGAATGCCACCTTCCTGACCAACCTGACCACGGCATCGGGATTTGCCACCTTTGTGATTACCAACAGCGAAATTTTGCGCCAGTTCGGGGTGGTAGCCTCGCTGAATATCATGACCTTGTTCCTGTTGTCGATTCTGATGATCCCGACGATCTTCAGCTTTTTCATTCCACCCAAGGAACGACACATTCAACATCTCGAAAACCGGAATGTGAAACGTATTATTGACAAGCTGGTAGATATTACCTATCACCACATCAAGTGGGTATATGCCTCGGCCTTTGTGGTGCTGCTGCTTGGATTTTACGGCATTACGCAAATCAAAAGCTCAGGCTTTATGGTTGACGACATTCCGGAAAGCGATGTCATTTACCAGGACCTGAAGTTCTTTGAAAACCATGTTGACGGGATCATGCCCCTGGAGATCATCGTGGACACCAAAAAACCTAATGGCGCCATGAACCTGTCCACCTTCAACCTGATTGAGAAGCTGGAACAGCATTTGGCTACTTACGACGAACTTTCCTCCTCCGTTTCGTTGCTGAACATCCTGAAATTTTCGAAGCAGGCCTTTTACAACGGTAAAGAACGATACTATTCTTTGCCCAGCAATCAGGAGAAAAATTTCATTTTGGCCTATGCCAATAACTCTACGCAAGCCGAAGATAACGGAATCGGCGCACTACACTCCTTCCTGGACAGCACCCAGCAAATTACCCGGGTAAGCATCCGTATGAAAGATGTGGGCACCAAACGCATGGCGGAGTTGTACAACGATTTCAGACAAGAGGTGGACTCCATCTTCCCCACCGAAAAATATAAAGTAACGGTTACCGGTTCGAGCATCACCTTTTTTAAAGGCACTCAATACTTGGTGAAGAACCTGTTTTCGAGCCTGGCTCTGGCTGTGTTGCTGATTTCCGCCTTTATGGCTATCATGTTCTATTCGTGGAGAATGGTACTCATGTCACTGATACCTAATATTTTGCCACTCATCTTCACGGCAGCCATCATGGGCTTCACGGGCATACCGATCAAAGCCTCTACCATTTTGGTATTCAGTATCGCCTTTGGGATTTCGGTGGACAACACCATCCACTTTTTGGCGAAGTACCGGCAAGAGTTGAATGTTACCGGCTGGGACATCCGTCGTTCGGTTAAACTGGCCCTGCGCGAAACAGGCGTCAGCATGCTTTATACCTTTGTGGTGCTGTTTTTCGGTTTTGGCGTTTACAGCGTATCGCAGTTTGGCGGAACCGCCGCCCTCGGCGTGCTGGTTTCACTTACCCTGCTGGTGGCCATCCTCTCGAACCTGATCTTGTTGCCCAGCTTGCTGATCGGCCTGGAACGACTGACCACCACCCGATCGTTCCGCGAACCGCTGCTGGCAATCTATAACGAAGAAGAAGATATTGAATTGGATGACCTGGAAATTCAGGAACTGCCGTTAAATAAAGAAAAGGAATAATGAAAAGCCTGACTTCTTTACAACAATTAATTGAGCGCCGGATTGAAGAAGAGGCCCTAAAAATTGGCGTCACGGCTCCTGTAAACTTGTACCAACCCATTGAATACACCCTCGGCATGGGCGGTAAACGCCTGCGCCCGGTGATGGTACTCATGGCCTGCGACTTGTTTGGCGGAACGATTGACGACGCGTTAAACGCCGCCCTGGCCGTAGAGATCTTCCACAACTTCACCCTGCTGCACGACGACATTATGGACCAGGCCGATATGCGCCGCAACCGGCCTTCTGTCCACAAAAAATACAACGAGAATGTGGCCATCCTTTCCGGAGATGCCATGTCGATTATGGCCTATCAGTATTTGCTGAAAACCGAAGGCCCGGCCTACCGCGAATTGGTCCAGCTCTTTTCTACCACAGCTATCGAAGTTTGCGAAGGACAGCAGTACGACATGGATTTTGAAGAAAAATTGGATGTTTCCATCGAGGATTATCTGAACATGATCCGGCTGAAAACTGCTGTACTTATTGGTTGCAGCTTTAAAATGGGAGCCCTTATCGGCCAAGCGGCCCCGGAAGATGCCGACCGCATTTACCGGTTCGGAATCAACCTTGGCCTGGCCTTCCAGTTACAAGACGACCTGTTGGATGTGTTTGCCAATCAGGAAAAATTTGGGAAGAAAATCGGCGGCGACATTGTAGCCAACAAAAAGACCTTCCTGTTGCTGAAAACACTCGAACTGGCATCGCCTCCCCAACGCGCCGAACTGCTATCGTGGATCGGGAAAACGACGTTCAACCCCGAAGAAAAGATTGAGGCAGTCCGGCAACTATATACCGAAGTAAACGTGCAGGAGCTGACCGAACAAACCATCAACAGTTTCTATCAAAAAGCAATGGCCGAGTTGGAAGCCATCCAGGTAGAAAAAACGCGGAAAGAAGAACTGATGCTGCTGGCAAAAACCATTATGCAGCGTGAACATTAGCCAACAGCAATTGTTGAATTGGCGGCATAAGTTTATCGAGATTATTCGAAGTGGAAATTTGTTCCTTAAGGAGGCATTTTGTAATTTCCGCATCCACAGCAATAAACGTATTTAGCATGAATCAAAATATTGGAAAAGTTGTGCAGGTCATTGGCCCGGTGGTCGATATCAGCTTTAGCAAGGCAGGGAGCGAACTCCCACAGATCTTCGATGCACTGGAAATTATCCGCGAAGGAATGAGCAACCTGGTGGTTGAATGTCAGCAGCACATTGGAGAAAATACCATCCGCACCATTGCCATGGATTCGACTGACGGCTTGCGACGTGGATTGGATGTCATCCAAACCGGCAAACCCATCACCATGCCCAAAGGACAAATAGCCCTGGGCCGTTTGCTCAATGTAACCGGCGACGCGGTTGACGGGCTGGAACAACTCCCCAAAGACGGGCTTCACATTCACAACAAACCACCGAAATACGAAGATCTGACCACCGAAAGTGAGGTCCTTTTTACCGGAATCAAAGTAATCGACCTGATTGAACCGTACGCGAAAGGCGGAAAGATCGGCTTGTTTGGCGGTGCCGGTGTGGGCAAAACAGTGTTGATCCAGGAGTTGATCAACAACATCGCCCTGGCACACAGCGGGCTTTCGGTTTTTGCCGGTGTGGGCGAACGTACCCGCGAGGGAAACGACCTGCTCCGCGAAATGATCGAGGCCAATATTGTTGATTACGGTCCCGAGTTTAAGAAATCGATGGAATCCGGGGGCTGGGACCTGAGCAAAGTAAACCAGGAAACCCTTAAAAAATCGAAACTGGCACTGGTGTTCGGACAGATGAACGAACCGCCGGGCGCACGTGCACGCGTTGCCCTGTCGGGGCTGACCATTGCCGAAAGTTTGCGCGATGGCGACGGAACACCCGGATCGGGAAAAGATATCCTGTTTTTTGTGGACAACGTGTTCCGCTTCACCCAGGCAGGCTCGGAAGTTTCGGCCTTGCTGGGACGTATGCCTTCGGCAGTGGGCTACCAGCCTACTCTGGCCTCCGAAATGGGGATGATGCAGGAACGGATCACGTCCACCAAGAATGGCTCCATCACCTCTGTGCAGGCCGTGTATGTGCCTGCCGACGACTTGACCGACCCGGCGCCGGCAACCACTTTCGCCCACCTGGATGCCACAACGGTTTTGAGCCGCAAAATCTCGGAGCTGGGGATTTACCCGGCCGTTGACCCGCTCGATTCTACTTCGCGCATCCTGACGCCTGACATTGTTGGCGAAGAACATTATCACTGTGCCCAGCGGGTGAAAGAAATTCTGCAACGCTACAAAGAACTTCAGGATATCATCGCTATTCTGGGGATGGACGAACTGTCGGAAGACGACAAAATGGTGGTTCACCGTGCCCGCCGTGTACAACGGTTCCTCTCGCAGCCATTTTTTGTGGCCGCCCAGTTTACCGGCCTCGAAGGGAAGCTGGTTTCTATTGAAGACACCATCAAAGGGTTCAACATGATTATGGATGGCAAGGTGGACAAATATCCCGAGGCAGCCTTCAACCTGGTGGGAACGATTGAAGAGGCTATTGCCAAAGGGGAAAAAATGATCGCCGAATCAGCCGGTTAACCAGGAAAATGCAGCCTATGTTTCTTGAAATCCTTACACCCGAAAAAAAATTATATGCCGGCGAAGTGGACTCGGTTCAACTTCCCGGCACCAAAGGCCTTTTTGAAATCCTGAAAAAACACGCACCGATTATTTCCACCCTTGATAAAGGGCGTATCCGGGTAATCGAACGCAGCAAACGCATGCTGTATATTGAAATTGGCGGCGGCGTTGTGGAGTCAAAAAACGAGCGTATTATTGTGCTGGCCGAACCTGCTTAGGTCCGGCCTATCCAAAAAGCATCCGTCTTTTCAATCACTTTTCTTCTTTCAACACAACCATCCGCTCCAGCGCCTGCTGTAACATGGCCCGGGTGCAGCCCAAATTAATGCGCATGTAGCCCGCACCACCTGTGCCAAACTGGACACCACGGTTCATGCCAACACCGGCTTCAAGCAGCTTGCTGTTCAGCTCGTCATCCGCCATCACCAAGGCTGAAAAATCGAGCCATGCCAGGTAGGTGGCTTCCGGTTTCATCGGGACTACCTGTGGTAAATTCTCCTTCAGCCAAGTTTCCAGAAAACGGTAATTTTCTTCCAAATAAACAACCAGCTGATCCACCCAGTCGGCCCCATGCTTATAGGCGGCCTCCAGTGCGACAGTCCCAAAAATATTTCCCATATGCAGGTGCGGAATCCTCAACGTACGTTCGTACCGGGCAAAATGCCGCTTATTGGGAATGATCACAAAGGAGGTAGTCAGTCCAGCCACGTTGAATGTTTTGCTGGGCGCCATGCAGACCACACAGTTTTGGGCAATTTCATCTGAAAGCGTGGGCAGTGGAATATGTTTGTGCCCTTCAAAAATTAGGTCGGAATGAATCTCATCCGAAATGATCAGGATCTTGTGCTTCATGCAAAGGCTTGCCAAAGCAGTCAGTTCCCCCTTTGTCCAGACCATTCCACCCGGGTTTTGCGGGTTGCACAAGAGCAACAGCTTGGTTTTCGGAGTGATCTTTCGTTCCAGGTCATCCAAATCGAACGTATAACGGCCATCCACCAGCGTCAGCGGATTCTCCAGCAATTGTCTGCCGGTTGACTTTACCGAGTCGAAAAACGGAAAATAAACCGGCGGCTGCACAACCACTTCGTCGCCCGGATTGGAGAAGGTTTCGATGGCCAGCGTTAAACCGGCAACCACTCCCGGGGAGAAAGAAATCCACTCCTTTTCTACCGTCCAGCCATGGCGCTCTTTCATCCAGTGAATAATCGCCTCGTAATAAGAATCGGGGCGAAAGGTATAACCTAAAATTTCGTGGTTCAGTCGTTCTTTTATAGCATTAATAATAAAGTCAGGGGTTTTGAAGTCCATGTCGGCTACCCACAGCGGCAGCACATCCTCCTTTCCGAAAAAATTCAGGCGGGCATCGTATTTCAAGCTGTTGGTTCCTTCCCTCGGAACCTGCTCATCAAAATTATATTTCATCTGGTCTATTTCTCCAATAATTGAGTTTTTACCTTTCAACAATCTATTTTTCTTAAATAATTGCGTCCCTCTTCCTGTTCCACTTTCAAGACGAAATCAAAGCGGTTCAGGCTTAGGCACAAGTCAAAATCGGCTGCCGGCGCCCATTCTTGCTTTTCGGGAGCAAAGAAACGGGCACCTGCCCCGGCACGGAGTATTTCCACCATTGCCTCAAAGTCAACCGGTTGGCCTTCGAGCTTCGCCTTCAGGTATTCAGCCAAAAAGGTATCCTCATCCGTTGGGTACGAACAAGCATACCCCATACACACCAACGAAAGCTTTTCGGGCTGTTGCTTTTCAATATACCGGATGATGGCGCCGGCGTTTACAAAGCTGCCGGTAATGATCCCGTCGGCGCGGGTAGCATTGGCAATGCCCTGCGTGCCGGAGCTGGTGGTGTGCACCATCGTTTTTCCATCGAGCCGGCCGGTCAGCAATTGCGAAGGCGAGTTACCGAAGTCGAAACCTTCGGGTTTTTTCTCGTTGCGCTCGCCCACCAGGATAAAGTCCGGATTTTCCTCTTTCAGGCGGTACGCCTGTTCGATATCGCCCACCGGATAAATCCGCCGGACACCATTCTGATAGGCATAACAGGCCACCGAAAATGCCCGGAACACATCAATAATCACGGTCAACCCTTCGGCCTGGCGTGCTCCATTCAATAATTGCAGGATTTGTATTTCCATTAATTTGAGATTAATTTAACATGTACATATTCTTGTTGGTACAGTTCTTGATAACTATCAACTCTACTTCCACAACACGCTAAAACACTGACCATTTTCCACTCTATATAGCAATAGTTTTCTTCTATATGTTGGACAACACAAAATTAACCTAGGCTTAACGTGTGTTTTACAGCATATGTTTTAAAGCATCTTATATTTGTAGTGTAATTAATGTTGAACTTTTAATAAGTCAAAACTATGAAAACAATTAGAACTTTAACAATGATGTTTGCTTTAACAATTCTGGCAAACATGGCCATGGCCACCGGAAACCTCCGTGTCGACATCCTTCCGTTAACAGCAGACCGCGCTGTAGTAGCTATCTCGAACAATGCCGAAAGCAAATTCGAAATCAGCATTGAAAATGCAAACGGTGAAATGATTTACTACAAGGAAACTGAGGGCAGCTTGACAGATTACCGCAAAGTTTACGATTTCTCGAAAATGGAAGCCGGTGACTACAAACTGGTAGTAAGTATTGACGGAGCTGCAAGCGAACGCGAATTCAGCGTAGGAAACAAAGCCATCAACGTTGGCAAACTGAAAAATGTGGTTGATCCCGTTTTCACATACAACGAAGATGTACTGCGAGTAGCTTACCTGAACTACCCGGGTGAAAAAGTGAACCTGATGATCTACGAAGGGAGCAATCTCATTTACACCAAAGCATTGGAAAATTCTTTCTCTGTAAATGAAGGCCTGAACCTCTCTAAATTGAAAAATGGAAATTACCAGGTAGTATTGGCTGCCGGAAACGACGTTTTCGATTATACAGTAGAAGTAAAGTAAGTTACTTCTACTTCTTTTTCCAATGCGGATCTCAAAAAGATACCGCATTTTTTTGTGCCTGCATGTTTGCCTACTCCCAGTTCTTCAGCCCGACTAGCATCTTCAAGATCAAGAAATGCCACGCGGTTTCCACTCCCCTTACAGTCATTTTTTCTTCCTCGGCTCTTTTTGCTTACCGGTTAGCAGAGTTCTTGTCCGTGAATTCGCGCAATTATCCTTAATTTTGTTTCTCACAAATCATCTAAAATGAAAGATATGAGCAACGAAAAAGAATGGTTTAACCAAGGTGAATGGGCCGAAGGAATTTCAGTCAAAGCACACGAATCCGTTGATGTAAAAGAGTTTCACAAACAATACCAGGCCAGGCCAGACGTATGGAAATCGGTATTTCAATTTCTAAAACAAGATTTGTCAGCCCTGGAAGTTGGCAAATACCCGCTGGCCGGTGATTTAGCCTTTGCCATGGTTTCGGAATACCAAACCAAGCTGCCCGAAAATGCCAAATGGGAGGCACATAAAAAGTACATCGACCTGCAATATGTTATTTCGGGTGAAGAAAAAATGGGCGTCCTGCCACTCGAAAAAGTTGCCAATCCAGAAGAATACAACGAGACCAAAGACCTGATTTTTTACGGTGAAAATGAGGGCGATTATTTTACGGCCACACCCGAAGCTTTTTTCCTGTTCTTCCCTACCGATGTACACCGTCCGTCCATTCTGGTTGGCGAATCGAAACCGGTAAAAAAAGTAGTGGTAAAAATTGCTGTTTCAGCATAAAGCATTCCTTTAAAAAAAAGATCATTGACCAGTAAGAAAACCCTGTCCGGCAAGCGCCGGATCAGGGACTTTCATCCAACACAACGAAAAGCCGCCAACGCCAATTCTCAAAATCGACATCTCCTGCTGGAGGCTATGGCGAAAGCCTGCTTTCAGTAATACCGTTGTTCCTTCAAGTTTTCGTAGATGGTGGTGTTCATCAGCAAAAGCAGAAAAAAATATCCGGCATCCTCAACGGGAATCGTCAAAATGCGGATGTTCAGGATATGGTCGGGATGGTACTCAACCACAGGCAGACCGGTTAAAACTCCGTTAACGATCAAAAAGGGAAGCATCGAAATCAGAAAAGTTGCGTAAAACTTGGTCAGGTGTTGTTTGAAGCGGTTCCGAAAAACAGTGTAGCCCAAATATACAGCGGCAAACAGAAAATTGAAAAAAGTGTAATACTGCTCCCGATGCGTCAGGCTTAAAACCGCAAAAGCAATTATCAAAACCAAGCTGAACGCGACAAAAAGGTTTGGAAACTCAATCTTCGGAAAATACGTTTTGAGCACCTCGTAAATAAACAGGCTGGCGTATGGGATGACGATAAAAAACAACCATTCTTCCAATGGCAAACCGTGGAAATGAATGCCTATTAAATAATCCGGATTGAAACTCCAGATGCTGGCTTCGGTAAATTTCACATCCCAAAGCAAAAACAAGACTGCCGGGATCAGGATAGCCGGGAAAATATATTTCCACCGGGTGAAAAAATGCACCTTTTTATCGAAACTCAGTGCCAGGGGAATCAAAATCGTGCCCAGCAACAAGCCGGCATAGGTCAACTGTTTGCATTCCATTTAAAAGATATTTAAAGCATTTCTAAAATATGCATTGGCCAAAAGATACATCTTTTTGGGATTGGAAACCCGGTAACGTTGCTTTAATATATGAGAAGGCTGTGCGCGCTTGATCTTCCTAAACAGGCGCAGGTAGTATATATACGCCAGGTAAACTCCAAACCGCACTTGCTTTTTGAGGGCTTTTATACCCTGGAAAGCCTCTTTAAAATCCTGTTCAATTTCGCGTTCGATTTTTTGTTTCGATGCCTGGTCGAAATGATTGAAGTCAATGTCCTGGAAATAAATGCGACCTTTGTATTCGAAATCATCTCGGGCATCGCGCAGGAAATTCACCTTCTGGAAGGCAGCCCCCAGTTTGCGGGCCGGCGCCACCAGGTGCCTGTATTTTTCAGGTTCTTCAAAATAGAAAACACTCAGGCACATCAGCCCAACCACTTCAGCCGATCCGTAAATATACTTTTTAAGCAATTCGGGATCATAGCTTTTTTGATTCAGATCCATCTCCATGCTCAGCAGAAAAGCGTCAATCAATTCCCTGTCGATACCATATCGCCGCACGGCATCCTGGAAGCTGTCGAGAATGGGATTGATGCTGAAACCCCGTTCGATGGCTTTGAAGGTCTCCTGTTTGAACTCGTCAAAAATCAGCTGCTGGTCCTGATCGAAAAAGGTGTCCACAATTTCGTCGGCATAGCGAACAAAGCCATAGATACTGTAGATGCCCGACCGATATTTCCGGTTCAACATCCGCACGCCCAGTGAAAAGGACGTGCTATAATTCTGAGTCGTGATCCGACTGCAATCCAGGTTATTTTTTCGATAGATGTCCATGGTCTTTATGTATTCGTTCGGTTACTAATCGTGAGCTGATAACGGTCATGGGCAATCCGGTTCCCGGGATGGTGGAAGCGCCGGTGTAGTATAGGTTATTAAATTCTTCATCTTTATTGGCCGGACGAAATCCGCCAACCTGGTTCAGGTCGTGCGCCAGACCGAGACCACTGCCGCGGTACAGGTTAAACATGCTTTCCCAATGTTTGGGGTGATACACGATGCGGGTTTCTGTGTGGGCCGCAAAATCGAAGCCTGTACGTTCGCCCATATCTTTCACAATGGCATCGGCAATCTCTTCGGCATCGCTCCAGTCGCTTTTATAGCGCAAATCGGGCACCGGACACAAAATGAAAACGCTTTCTTTTCCTTCGGGGGCATAATCAGGATTGTGCATCGACTGGATGTTGACGTAATAGTAAGGCTTGTCCAGCTTAATGCTGTTTTTGAATATTTTATGGGCATACTCTTTAAAATTCCGGCGCAGGAAATAATTGTGGTGATACATGTTTTTGACCTTGGTATCCAAGCCCAGATAGATGGTCAGCGGGGCCAGCGTCCACTTTTTGCTGTCAAGCTTTTCGGGAGAGAACTTGGGACGACCCATCACCTGCCCCCGAAAAGAAGCTGCATCGGCATTTACCACAAACAGATCTGCATCCCAGCGCTTTCCGGTCTTATCCACGAATGCTGAAATTCCCGAATGATTTTTCTCGAAACGATCTACCTCAACGCCAAAGTGCATTTTTACGCCGCGTTTATCGAGTTCAGCCACCATGCCCTCTACAATCTTATACATGCCGCCTTTTACATTGTGATACCCGTCGTGTACCAGCTCGGTGTAATTCAGCATGGAATAAACAGCCGGTGTGTCAAACGGCGTGGCACCCAAAAAGAAACCAACCAGCGAAAAAATTACTTTCACCTCAAACGAGTCGAAGTTTTTCTCCATCTCGCGCCACATCGAATAAAACATTTTGGGGCCATGCTTAATCGGAACACGAGTAAGCTGAAGCAGGTAGGAAAACAGACTGTCGAAATTCTGCTTGATAACAATATTTTCAGTGTCGTGAAAAATTTCGCCTGCGGCTTTCAGGAAACGGGCCACTTTCCTTTCCATATCTGGTTCTACCGATTGAAACTCGGCGGCCAGCTTCTTTAGGTTTTTATAGATCAAATAACTTCGCGAATCACCCTCAAAGTGAACAGCATACAGCGGATCAAGCTCAACAAACTCAAATGGCATAGGCATGCGGCAATACTCAGCCAATTCCTTAAACTCGTAACTCATGCTGAAAAAAGTAGGGGCCATGTCGAATTTAAATCCGTTCTTTTCGAGTAGATTCAGACGGCCACCGGGGCGATGATATTTTTCGATCATTTCCACCTCGTAACCATCGGTTGAAAGTCGCAGGGCAGTTGACAAACCCGCCAAACCGGTGCCGATTATTAAGACTTTTTTCTTCATGTGTTTAATAAATATGCTAGTTCATTAAACAAATAAGGCGGAAAATGTTTTAAGTAGATGATCATTTTTTTTCACCGCCTAAATAAATTTACGAAATTGCTGGAACCATGAAGCTAAAAGCAGGAATAATAGGAGCCGGAATAGGAGGCTTGGCTGCTGCCATCCGGTTGGCCAGGTTGGGATACCAGGTTGAGGTATTTGAACAATCCGCAAGAGCTGGAGGAAAGCTGAATGAGTTTCGGCAGGACGGTTTTCGCTTTGATACCGGCCCCTCCTTGTTTACCTTACCGCACCTGCTGGACGAACTGCTGGACGAAGACCTTCGTTTTCGTTATCGCAAACTCGATGTGGTAACCCAATATTTTTTTGACGACGGCACCCGGCTTTCTGCATTTGCCGATGTGGAAAAGTTTGCAACCGAAGTGGAACAAAAAACACAAGTCCCGGCAAAACGGGTTCTGCGCTACCTGAAGCAAGCGGCACAAATTTACCGGCTGACGGCGCCCATCTTCATCTTCAATTCCATTCACCGGTTTCGCAAACTATTTACCTGGCCCAACCTGGGTCGTGCGCTTCAAGCTTTCCGGCTGAAACCGTTATCTACCCTGCATGGCTTAAACCAAAAGACATTTGGCGATCCGCGGATCATTCAGCTGTTCGACCGGTACGCCACGTACAATGGGTCCAACCCCTACAAAACCCCCGGCACACTGAGTGTGATTTCGCATCTGGAGCATAACCTGGGGGCCTATTTCCCGGCTGGCGGCATGTACCAGATTGTGGAAGCGCTGCTGGCTCAGGCCAATCGGTTAGGCGTCCGGTTTTTCTACCACACCCCGGTGGAGTCGGTAATCGCAGGGAAGAAAAGTGTTTCCGGGCTGCGGGTGAAGGGTGAAAATCGCAGCTACAACCTGGTTGTCAGCGATGTGGACATTCATCATTTTTACAGAACGTTGTTACCCGATTCCAGGCGGCTAAAGAAAATGGAGCGTACAGAACGGTCATCCTCGGCCCTCATTTTCTATTGGGGAATGAAAAAGCGTTTTCCGGAACTGGAGCTGCACAATATCTTTTTCAGCCAGGATTACCGGCACGAATTTTCGTGTCTGTTCGAACAGAAGACCATCACGAACGATCCAACCGTTTACGTTTTTATCAGTAGTAAAGAAAACCTGGCTGATGCACCAGCTGATATGGGAAACTGGTTCGTGATGGTAAATGCACCGGAGGCTGCGGGACAAAATTGGGAGAAACTTCGGCAAAGAACAAGGCAAAACATATTAAAAAAGCTGCAACGGATACTGAATCAAGAAATTGAAAATCAGATCCTATTTGAAAGAATCCTGGATCCTGTAACGATTGAGGAGCTTACCGGTTCGTTTCAGGGAGCCATGTACGGGCCAAGTTCCAATAGTCCGTTTTCAGCCTTCAACCGTCACCCGAATTTCAGGAGCGATATCGCCGGTCTTTATTTTGTGGGAGGCACCGTTCATCCGGGCGGCGGTATTCCGTTGTGTCTCTCGTCTGCCAACATTGTTGCCGAAATCGTTGAAGAACAGTTAACTGAAAAAAAATGAATAAGACTGACATCACAAAACGACTGAAGCTGGTGCTGGTACTCCTCTATCTGGTCGGAATCGCCGGATTTTCGATGAATTGGAGTTACAACCTGTTTGTCTGGCTCACCCCATTTAACCTGCTGCTCACGTTGGCCATGCTGCTATGGGCGCATGAAGGTTGGGATACGAAGACGACACTTATTTTAACAAGCATTGCCCTCATCGGATTTGTTGCCGAACTCATTGGCGTACAAACGCAGTGGCTGTTTGGCCATTACTGGTACGGGCCTGTACTGGGGCCAAAACTACTGCAAACACCGCTTCTGATTGGCATCAACTGGCTGGTGCTGGCGTATGGCGTTTATGTCTTGCTGTCGCCACTTAATCTGGGAAAACTGATGCCCTTTGCCGGTGCCCTGATAATGGTACTGTTTGATTTTGTAATGGAACCCGTGGCCATATCGCTGAATATGTGGCAGTGGGCCGACGAACAAATTCCGCTGAAGAACTATTTGGATTGGTACCTGATTTCGTGCCTGATCTTTGCGATGATGTACTTTTTAAAGGTAAAACTGAGAAACAAACTAGCGGTCTGGATTTTGCTGATCCAATTCCTGTTTTTTCTCGTATTGAATTTCATCTTAAAACCAATATAGCATGGGAATACTTATTGCCATTCTAGTTTTTCTTTGTTGGGCTGCACACCTGTTGTACAGCCTGCTCCTGGTACCGGTTGCCCTCACGTCGGGATGGATGTATGTGCATGTGTTGCTGCAAGCCTATTTATACACCGGCTTGTTCATTACCGGGCACGATGCCATGCACGGTTTGGTGAGCAAACGCCTGCCGGTGAACACCATCGTCGGATGGATCTCATCGCTCTTGTTTGCAGGCCTGTCGTACCAAAAACTGCGAACCAACCACTATCAACACCACCTGTATCCGGCCAGCGAAAGAGACCCCGACTATTACGTGCAGTCGCAAAATTTTCTGGCTTGGTGGTTTGTTTTCCTTAAACGATATGCCACCATCTGGCAGTTTCTGTTTATGGCTGTTGCTTTCAATGTATTGAAGATTTGGTTCGACACGGCCAGCCTGATTGTATTTTGGATCGTGCCGGCTGTGCTGGCCACCTTTCAGCTGTTTTTTGTTGGAACGTACCTGCCCCACCGCAAACCACATCAGGAAAATATGGAGCCCCATCGCGCACGAAGCCAAAGCGGACCGCACTGGTGGGCCATGCTGAGCTGCTATTTTTTTGGCTATCACTGGGAACACCACGAAATGCCGCGTGTGCCGTGGTGGCGATTATACCGCGAAAAAGACAAACGCAAACAGGAGGTTGGCCTATGATTGCTGCCCGTCACCATCGTCTGGCTCTTTGGTTCTTCGATCTATATTTTCGACTGAAAATGAAGATGCATTTTCGCGGGATTTCCATCGAAGGAGATGAACCCGACCCCGGAAAGCCGGTCCTGTTGCTGCAAAATCATTTTAGCTGGTGGGACGGCTACTGGTCGTACTATCTGAGCCAGCATTTTTTCAAAAAGAAATTTCATGTCATGATGCTGGAAGAACAGCTGCGTAAGCGCATGTTCATCAATTGGTGCGGTGCTTTTTCGGTTCGGCCCGAATCGCACGATGTTCTGCAATCAGTGCAGTATGCGGCCCGTTTGCTGGATGGCCCGCAAAACTTGGTTTGCCTGTATCCGCAAGGCGAAATCCAGTCGCAACACGTGCATCCGGTTCGGTTTAAAAAAGGCGCTTCCAGTATTATTAACCAAGCCAATACACCCGTTCAGGTTTACTTTTGCCTGGCTCTGGTCGATTATTTCAGCCGGTCCAAACCCGCCGTCCGATTTTTCTTGCGCCACTATGAGGGAGAAACTTCTGCCACTGATCTGGAAACAGCCTACCGGATTTTTCAGGAACAATGCATAAACAAACAACATGAATGACTTGATTCTGCTTTCCTGGTTCTTACTGGGTTTTCTGATCGTCCGCACACTGATCGCCCTGGTTAATGCAGTCAGCCGGCCATACCTGAGCGAAGCAACGAAAGTTGATCTCGCCCGCGTATCCATCCTGGTTCCTGCACGAAATGAGGAGAAGAACCTTCCCCGGCTGCTGCATTCTCTACTGAAATTGGATTATCCCAACGTTGAGATATGGGTATGCGACGACCAGTCAACTGATAAAACTGCAAGCCTGTTGCAAGAGTGGCAATCCAAAGACAGTCGCCTCCGCTTTTTCCGGGGCGAACCGCTGCCGCCATCCTGGACTGGCAAAAATTTCGCTTGCCATCAGTTAGCTCAAAAAGCCAGCGGTGATTACCTGTTGTTTGTAGATGCCGATATTTCCCTCTCGCCGCAAGCACTTCAAAAGGCGCTGGCCTATTTTCGGTCGCACCGGTTGACTTTATTGTCCATCTTTCCGCAACAAAAAATGCAAACGACAGCCGAAAAGGTCAGTGTTCCGTTCATGAACTGGGCCTTACTGAATTTATTGCCGCTCCCTTTCGTCCTGAATATGAAAAACCCACTATTTGCCGCAGCCAACGGACAATTTATGCTATTTTCCGCCACGGAATATCACGAAAATCAGTGGCATGAGCAGGTGAAAGACAAGCATGTGGAAGATATCTGGATAGTACGCCGGATGAAACAGGCCGGGAAACGGGTGGCGGTTTTACTCGGCAACCAGGATGTTTATTGCCGTATGTACACCAGCTACCAGGAAGGGCTGCAAGGGTTCTCGCGCAATGTGCATGAATTTTTTCTGGGCAGCCGACTGTTGATGGTTCTTTTCTGGCTGGGGTTGATGACTGCTCCGGCCGTCATTTTTCTATCGTTTGGCCTTGCCGGTTTTATCGTTTATCTGTTCATTTTACTTCTTAACCGCCTTTTGGTGGCCTGGGCAAGTCGCCAGTCAGTATGTACGAGCTTGCTCTTTCATCCGCTCAACATGTTTTTCTTTACGCACGTCATGATCCATAATATTTGTCTAGCAATCAATCATACCGGAAAATGGAAAGGTCGTTCCATAAATATTTAAAACTGCTTACCGTTATCCTTGTCATGCTGAATTTTGTTGCACCGGCACAAAACCTGAAGGATTACCGCTGCCGTTACTTCCACGCCTACCTGGAAGGAGATATGGAACCGTGGCTGGAATGGGCTGAGGAAATCGAAGCCAATCACCCGAAAGAGCTGGACTGGATGCTGGTTGCCCTGCAAGCCCGCTATGGACTCATTGGCTATTATTTTGGGACCAACCAGAAGTCGAAAATCAAAAACGTATTGCAGGATGCCCGTTCAAAGTTGGACCCGTTATTGGAGAAACACCCGCAAGATGCCCGTCTGTATAGTCTGAAAGCTGCTTTTCAGGCTTTCGAAATTGGCTTGACGATGTACAAAGCCCCTTTTCTGGGGCCCAAGGTAGAGTCGGCCATACAACGTGCCATCAGCCTAAATCCGGAGGAACCCACAGCCTGGCTCGAAGAGGGAAATTCGTTGTATAACCGCCCGGCCCTTTTTGGCGGCGACAAGAAACAAGCGATACTCGCCTACAAAAAGGCGCTGATCCTTTTCGGCCATGATACGGTAAAGTGCAACTACCTGATCGTGTTAACCGAAGTTTTTATCATGAAAGGCTACTACGAAACCGGACAACAGCAACTTTACCGGCAAACCCGTCAAAACCTGGAAAACCAGTATGGAAGACTACCTTGGCTCGACGATTTCCTTCCCGCTGACATCATTCGTTAAACCGGTTTCCGGCATCAGTTTAGTGGATAATAAATGGCTGTAATCCATTTTTCCGGGTTGGGTTCCGATTGCGGATCCGTCAGGTATTTTTCCATAGGCCCGCCGCTGATCGTGAAATGATGACCGGTTATCCATTGCTGAATAAACTCGTGCGTCTCGCCCAGCGTTTCGTAGGAGCCGATGTGGTCAGCCTGGGCATAGTTGCCAGCTTCCCGATTTCCGGCCAGGATATCACCTGCAGGTTCGGTGATACGGTCAATCGGGATACCTGCCTCCAGGTCAACTACGCCATTGTCGATTTTATGATAGACGGAGTACGGCATGTCCACCATCATCAGCTGGTGACTGTCGATGTGCCGGGTAAGTTTTCCGTACATCTGTCCCATTTCATCGGAAATATCCTCCAGGCTTACCGTTTTCCGCAGGCTGACGTAGTTGAATGCCGGCAGCGTGACAAGCTCCACAATCGGACGTCCTTCCTGTACGATAATTTCGGAAACAGTTTTCAGGTTCTGTAGTCCTCTTTCGAAGTCGGGCCCTACCATGCGGTTGATGAAAAGCCCCATCCAACGAGCAATCGGGTTCATCCCCATATCCGCGCCAAATCCCCAAACGACAGTGGTTTGTTCATCTTCTTCCGAAAAACGAAACCAGCTTTCCGAAGGTGACTCCTCCCCGAATTCCAGCTTCAACCGAATTGAATCATAGGGCGATGAGCCGGTAATTGTAAGCTTTCCATCGCCAACTTTCGGATGGCTGCTTTTCCACGAGTAGACTGCCCTTTCACCAATGCCTCCGTTCTGGTAGGTAATTTCCATCTCCGGGTCCAACTGGTTCCAAACCGACCATTTGTCCCAGGAATATAAGTCGTTAACCTGGTTGAACACGACCCGGGCCGGGGCATGTATGCTGATACTTCGTTCGAGTTGAACCTCACGCGGAAGAAAGTAGGCAACGATGAGCAGGAAAAGAACTACGGAAAATAGTGCAGCCAGCAGTCTTATCAGGGTTCTCATTTCATTTCATTTTTGATGTTGATACTTGAAAACTTGATTCGAAACGTAAAACCGCCGCAACGCGATTTTGCGTCAAGTTAACAGTTTTATTTCTGATTATCAACATCAACCAAACCTGAGAACAAATCTTCTTTCTCTTTTCGCAGAAAAAATTAAATCAACAGATGACCTTCCATCTTTATGATAAAAGTCATTTCTCAGAAAAGGCCGGGTTTAGTTTTGCCGTCCGGCAATTTGTTGTCGGTGCACTGCTTCGGCTTCGGTCATTTTTTTCAGTTTTTTGAGCCCACGTTCCAGGTCGGGACCAAGCAAGTGGTTAAAAAATAAACCCGACAATCTGCTGAGCGGATTGTTGCCCAAATCGGCCTCCATCTGCCAGATCACTGTTGTAGTACCGTTTTCCTCGGTAAAGCGAAAACAGGTGGTTGCGTGACTGTGACGCATAAAGTCCATCACAACCAACACCGAGTCGCAAGGTGCAGCAGCCGTAACGACCACTTTGCGGGTTTGAGCTGAGGTTTCCCAGCTGTAGCCAGCCAAACAGCCGGGGCCGGCATTCAAATAGTTGACTTCGTCAGCCGGGCAGTTCGGGGTCAACCCTGACCATTTTCCCCAGCTACACAGGTCGTTCACTTGGTTGAAGACAACTTCCTGCGGAGCCTCAATGGCTATTTTTCGTTCAAAGCTGACCATTCGCGGAAGCAACAAGGTGCCCGAAATGAACAAAAACAAAATGACGATCGTAATTCGGGTTTTCATATCCATTAGGTTTGGTTGAATCTGTTTCATTTTCGGGTTTACAAAGCAGATAGTAACTTTTCTGACTTTCGGTGAATCACGTTTTTCGTCGTAGAGGTCTCCGTTAAAAGTTGGTTGACCTCAACCTTCCCTCCGGATTTTTCAAGCTGGTTCAGAATGGTTCGTTTCAGGATAGCAGCTGTTTCGTCAGGATAATTAATTTTCAGCGCTACGGGCTTTTTCAGCCAGCGACCAATGGCCTCGGTTTGACCCTGAAGTGACGGCAGCACCGGAATACCCATACTTTCCAGAAAAGCAGCATTGCAGGCCTGCTCGTATTGGTTTTTCATGGGAATGACGCAGAGTTTTTTACCCATGTAAATAGCCTCAGCCGGGGTTTCGAAACCCGCTGTACAGAGAATGCCCCGGCAATTGACAAACGATTCGCTGAAACCATCCAAAGAAACCGGACGAAAAAGAATATGGCCTTTTTGATAGGTTTCACGACTGTGCTTCGAAAAAACTTCCCAGCGTATTTGCGGGAAAGCCGACAAAGCAGTCTCAATTTCTTCGTTACTGTAGGCGGGCAGGTAAACCGTGTAATGACCTTTATCCGTTGGACGGGCCTGTCGGATGGCGGGGCGGATCACGGGTGTAAAATTATTTTCGTCGAGCGATGAAAAATGAAAGCCGTATTTCGCCTTGGCCGGTGCGTAATGTTTTAGGATGAAACGGCCCGACCAATCGGTTTTCTTCGGTTTAGGGGCCAGTGGGTGCAACACCGCATTCTGGTGGCTCAGCCCGATGCATGGTTTGCCCTTCAAGCGGCAGGCCCAGGCCGAAACCGGCTCAAAATCGCACAACACCAGGTCGTACTTATGAACGGGCAGTTTCATCAGGTCGCGCAGGAAACGCCAGGGTTTCAATTTCATCAACGTTTCGCGGATGCTCACGCCCCCTTTCTTTCCGAAAATAAAACTGATGCCATACAATTGGTAATCCACCCGAAAAGGCAATTGGATGTCTCCCTGAATGCCACTCACCAACACATCGGTATCGGCCATTTGTTTCAGCAGGGGAACAATTTCGGTGGCCCGGGCCAGGTGACCGTTTCCGGTACCCTGGATGGCATAAAGAATTTTCAGTCGTTTATTTTGCATAAATTGTGATTGTAATAGTTAAGATTGACATCGTTCATAACATATTGGCAATGGCCAGTTCGCGGAAGAGCGACTGGTACAGTTGCTTTTTGTCCGGGATATCGGGTTCGTCGGCCATGTTTTCATCTTCATCATCCGCAAAGTGGACCAACGACCACTTGCCATCGTTGTATTCGGCGGCGGTGAGGTGCTCCACCCAGTCGCCGCAGTTGATATAACGAACCGTTCCGGTTTCATTCAGCATTTGCTTGTCGCGCGGAACATGCGTATGCCCGCAAATGACCGTTTGGTAGTCGCGCTCGGATGCCACCCTGCAAACCGCATTTTCAAAACGCGACAGGTGAGGCTTTTCGCGTACCAACCGTTTTTTTATGCTTTTATAAATCAGGATTTCCTTTTTTCCGAAAAGACTGAAAAAAAGGTTTATCGCCTTGTTGATGATGGTAAGCAAGCCGTAAGTAGCAGCGCCAAATTTTGCCAGCCATTTGGCCTGGTGAATGATGTGGTCGAAAATGTCGCCGTGGATGATCCAGGTTTTTTTGCCGTCAAGTTCTAATATGAGTTGGTTCACAATTTTCAGGTTACCCATCCGCGTTTGGTTGAACTTGCGCAAAAACTCATCGTGATTGCCGGTAATGTAGAAAATGTGAGCACCTTTTTCGAGCATCTTGATCAGCTGACGCACCACCTTCAGGTGCGATTTGGGAAAATAGTTCCGGCTAAAGCGCCACGAGTCGATGATGTCGCCGTTCAGCACAAGAATACCGGGATTGATCGACTTGAGATATTTCAGCACATTTTTGGCTTTACAGGCATGAGTGGCAAGGTGGAGATCGGATATGACAGCTACTTCCAGCTTTCTGGCTTTCATAAATTTCTTCAGTTATTCACCGGTAAAGTTGCCGAACCTCTATTAAGCGGCAGTTACGCCAAAATCAATAAAAGTCTATCAAAACGGTCTGAAAACCTGTTTGTTTGTGAATTATTTCTGAACTAAGTTAACTCAACATGAAATAATTGACTGCCTTTTCACGGTCTTGGCCGCCAACACGGAAAGCCACGTCTGAAAAACATTTGTTGAACAGCATTTGGGCTTCGGACATTTTGAACGGAAACTTGTATTAATTTCGCTCAACTAAACTAACCAACATCCAATGATTGAACATTCCAAGGGAAACGACCACGAACTCTGGACCAAATTTCTTCATGGAAATGATCAGGTGTTATCTCTCATTTACCTGAGATATGTAAACGCGTTGTATGATTATGGAAGTAAAATCACGCCCGACCATAGCCTGGTGAAGGATTGCATCCAGGATGTTTTTTGCACCATCATCCGGAACCGTCAATCGCTGTCCCCCACCGACAATATCCAGCTTTACCTGTTCAAAGCGCTCAAACGCCAACTGGTGCGCGAAATCCAAAAAAGCCTGAAATACCGGGAGATTGACCCGGACAACAGTGGACGGTTTGAGATTTCTTTCCTGCAAAGTTTCGACCACACGGAATTTGAACTGTCCGATGAACAAAAAAAGGCGTTGATTTCGGCCATCGAGTCACTCACCGCCAGGCAAAAGGAAGCCATCTACCTGCGGTTTACCCGAGGCATGGATTACAAGGAAATCGCGGTGATTCTCAACCTGAATTATCAATCGGCACGGGCGCTCATCCACCGGGCCATCAGCAAACTGCGTGAAATTTTAGCCGGGAAGACCAATTATTTCAGCCAGATTTTGCTCTGCATCTTCCGAAAAACCGGGAAAGGTGTTTTACAGCAGTAAAAAATCCCTTCAAATCGTATCAACAGAAATCGGGTTCGTGCCTTTTGTGAGCAGAACTTGATTGAAATGGACAAATACACGAAATACACTACCGAGGATTTTTTAGCGGATGATTCATTCATCCAATGGCTGATCGACCCCACAGAAGAACAGGACAACTATTGGAATGCTTTCCTGCAGCAGCATCCCGAAAAGAAACACGCGATCGATGAGGCCAAGATTGTGTTTGGCATGTTTCAGCACGAACGGGAACGACTGAGTTTGGATGAAACTTACGACATCTGGAACAACATCCTGAAAACTCTCCACAATCCGGCAACCTCACGCTGGCTGAATATCCTCAAGTATGCCGCCATCTTACTGGTGGTTTTCCTGGCAGGCGGCATCAGTTATTATCTGTATGAAAGCCGGGAGCAAACCCATTTCGACTTGGCTTCGGTTCCGGTGACCACCAGCAGCGAGGCCAAAATCATCCTGTCCGACGGATCGGAAATCTCGCTCGAAAAGAAAGAGTCTGAAATTTCGTACAACAGCTCCGGTAACCAGCTGATCGTGAATAACGATACCATCCGGCAAAATCAGGTAACAGGCCGCGAGGTGATGAACAAGGTCATCATTCCCTACGGCAAGAAATCGATGATCCAGCTTTCGGACGGAACACTGGTTTGGCTGAATGCCGGTAGCCAGTTGATTTATCCGTCCACCTTCCAACGGAAAAAACGCGAAGTGGTGCTGATTGGCGAGGCCTATTTTGATGTGGCCAAAAATCCCAGCAAACCCTTTATTGTGCGCACAGCCGATATGCATGTGAAAGTGTTGGGCACCCGTTTTGACGTATCGGCCTACCCGGAAGACCCGGTGGTGGAAACCATCCTGGAAGAAGGCAGCGTGGCACTGGAAGTGGTGAGTAAAAAGTTTGCTCATTCCGGCGAGGAAGTCATCCTGAAGCCCAACCAAAAGATCAGTCTGAACAAGGAAGACGGCGTGGCCAATATCAAGACAGTAGATGTGAGCATGTACACGTCGTGGAAAGACGGCATCCTGAAAACCGACCGCGAAGATTTGGTTCGCGTGATCAAGAAAGTAGAACGGTATTACAATATTCAAATAGAGATGAAAGACCCTCTGGCGGGAGGCTATCTCATCTCCGGTAAGCTCGACCTGAAAGGAAGTCCGGAAGAGGTGCTGAATATCATTAAACTGACTGTACCCATTGACTGGACCAAGAAGAGCAACGGTGATTTTGTGATCGTAAGAAAATAAGAAACCATAAAAAAAACCGGAAAGTGTAGCGGCACTTACCGGTCAAAACCATGGGTTTTATTAGTCGTTAAACTAAACGTTTCAAATTTATGAAAAAAATGTTTTATGCACGGACCTTTCTTCCAAATGAAAGGTTCAAAAAAATGTTCCTTGTTATGAGGTTATCTGTTGTCCTACTTCTGATGAGTGTTTTCACGGCTGTCGGCGGCAGCTACTCGCAAAACACGAAGTTTTCCCTCAACCTGAGAAATACCACCATCAAGCAGGTTTTTAACGAAATTGAACAGAATAGCGAATTTATCATCGTTTATTCTGACGATTTGGTTGATGTATCCGAGGAGGTAAGCATTATCGTGAAAAACTCACCGGTTGAGAAAGTGCTGGACCAATTGTTTGCCGGCACCAAACTCGGCTACGAAATTAAAGACCGGCAAATTGTCATCACCCAACGCGAAGACCTCAGTCGATTAGCTGCGGCCCAACAGCCAGACAACGAAATTAGAGGGAAAGTGGTTGACGTGGCCGGCGAACCTTTGCCGGGCGTTACCGTGCTGGTTGTTGGTACCACTGTGGGCACCATCACCGATTTTAACGGCAGTTTTACGCTCACCATACCGGAGGGCGGCAAGACGTTGCAGTTCTCGTTCGTCGGGTTTCAAACACAGGAACTGGCTATCGGAACACAAAGAGTATTCAATGTACAGCTGAACGAAGATGTGCTGGAGCTGGATGAAATTGTGGCGGTGGGTTATGGTGTTCAGCGCAAAAGCGACCTCACCGGCGCGATGAGCCGTTTGACCGAAGAAGATATGAACAAGGCCGTGGCCACTTCGCCCATCGAAATGATGCAGGGCCGTATTTCGGGGGTAAACATCACCCAAAACAGTGGTGAACCCGGCACCGGCATGTCGGTCCGGATTCGTGGGTCCAACTCCATCCGTTCGGGACAGGAACCGTTGTACGTGGTTGACGGCATTCCTTTAGACAATGCCGATGTTACCCCAACCGGCGGGGGCGCAGCCGGTTATGGCAGCGGCGCCACCAAAAACCCGATCAGCTTCCTCAATCCGGAAGACATCGAGTCGATTGACATCCTGAAAGACGCCTCGTCAACGGCCATTTACGGAGCCCGTGGAGCCAACGGGGTGGTAATCATCACCACCAAAAAAGGAAAACAAGGTAAGGGTACCCTCACCTATGACGGCTATACCGGTATTTCGCAAATACGGGAGAAACTGGACATCCTGACCGCTGATGAATTCCGCTCGTACACCAAGGCCGATGGCACCAAGCTGTTGGACAAAGGGGCCAGCATCGACTGGCAGGATGAAATTTACGCCACAGGCATTACCCAGAGCCACAACCTGTCGTATGGCGGAGGCACCGAGAACTTTACCTATCATGCCTCGATGGGTTACCTCGACCAGGAAGGGATCGTGAAAACAACCGGACAGGAAAAACTGAACGGAAAAATCAATGTCACCCAAAAGGCATTCGACGGCAAACTAAACCTGACCGGAAGTTTGATTGCCTCGCATACAACGGATTTTCGCGCACCGATTACCGAACAAAGCGGCTCGGGCTATGAGGGCGACCTAATCTTGACGGCTTTAAAATCGAACCCGACTTATCCGATATTCAACCCGGACGGGACATACTATCAACATGCCAAAGACCAGCGAAACCCGGCAGCCATGCTTAATTTGGTGGATGACGAAACCCAAACCGACCGGATTATCTCTAACATGTCGGCAGAATACGAAATCATTAAAAACCTGAAATACAAGCTAAATGTAGGTTTTGACCGCACCGTGGCCGAACGCCGCGTAAATCAGGACAAACAACTGAGTTACCTGGCCAATAAGGGCGAAGCCGATATTAATGGCATTAAAGCAAGTAGCCGTTTGATCGAAAACTACATTACCTACTTGAAAGAAATCAATGAGCATTCCTTCAACTTTCTGGCTGGTCATGCCTACCAGTTCTTCAAAGTGAGCACTACCGAAATGAACGTGAATGGATTTGAAGTTGATGAAATCAAATATACCGACAACTTGCAATACGGTAATTTTTCATCCGCTACGGTTAACTCTTCTGCCTACGAAAACGAACTGCAATCCTTCTTCGGACGTGTTAATTACAGCTATAAAAACAAGTATATGTTCACCTTCACCGGACGTTTCGATGGTTCTTCCAAATTTGGCGAAAGCAATAAATATGGTTTCTTTCCGTCTGCCGCTTTTGCCTGGAGGGTATCCGAAGAAGATTTCCTGCAAGGAACTGGCAAATTGAGCAACCTGAAACTACGTTTGGGATGGGGATTGACCGGCAACCAGGAGATCGGCAATAAACTATCATTGCTGGCTGTTGGAACAACCCCTTCGGCGAATGGATATTTCAATGGAGTACTTAGCCCGGGAATCACTTTTATCAGAACGCCAAATCCCGAAATACAATGGGAAACCACCCTGCAAAGCAATCTTGGGATTGATTTTGGTTTCTTTGAAAACAGGCTCTCCGGAACAATTGATCTATTCAATAAATCAACAAAGGATGTGTTGTTGGAAGTGTATTCCAAAGCACCGGCAGCAACAGCAACTCAAATGCAGAATGTCCCCGATCTGAAAATCGTCAACAACGGGATCGAACTTGGCCTGAATGGTTTGTTGATCGACCAAAACGATCTGACCTGGGACCTTGGATTCAACATCGCTTATATCAAAAATGAAGTGAAGGATTTACCGGTTAAACTGATTGAAACCGGAAATGCCAGCGGGCAGGGCCTCTCGGGCACCCGCGTGCAGATTATCACCAACAACGAACCGGTGGGCACATTTTACGGCATGGTTTGGGAAGGTTTGGACAGCAATGGCATGAGCATTTACAAAAAAGATGCAGACGGTGTTGAAGTGAAAGAATCGTTGGGTTCGGCTTTGCCCGACTACACCTACAGCTTAAGCTCAAAACTGAAATACAAACGCTTTGATGTCAGTATGTTTTGGTACGGCTCACAAGGAAATGTCGTTTACAACAACACGGCCAACGCCTTGTTCCTGAAAGGCCCTCTGGACAAAGGGAACAACGTACTCAAATCTGTGCTCGAATCCAACGAAAGCCCCGATAACTCGAACGCCTTCTCGTCCCGTTTTATCGAAGACGGCTCGTTCCTGCGCCTGGCCAACGTGACTGTGGGCTACACCATCAACACAAAAGCGATCAATTGGCTGAACAGCGCCCGCGTGTATGTCACCGGCAACAACCTGCTGCTGTTTACCGACTACACCGGCTACGACCCGGAAGTGAATGTGGCTGCCGACGAAAATGGTGTGCCCTCAATGGGGATCGACTATACGGCCTATCCGAAACCGAGGACCTTCACCTTTGGTTTAAACCTTCAATTTTAATCAGAACCTAAATCCGAAAAAAGATGAAACCATATAAATTTATTTTATTCTTCACCATACTGGGACTGTTGGGCACCGTTGGGTGCACCGATCTGGAAGAAACTGTACTGGACGAACAACTGGGGGCCGAACTGGTCAATAACCCGCAAAACATCGATGCGCTGATCAACCCGCCATACGGAAGCCTGCGCCGTACCATTGAGTGGTACGACTACTGGGCTTTGCAGGAAGTCTCGACCGATGAAGTCATCATCCCGACACGTGGCACCGACTGGGACGATAACGGCGCTTGGAGAGAGCTTCACCTGCACACCTGGACTGCCGACCACATTCGGATGAAAAACGTTTGGGATGCACTCAGCCAAGGCGTTTCGCGGGCAAACACCGCCATTTACTACATCGGGCAATTTCCGCAAACAGCCACTACCGAGCAATACATCAACGAAGCCCGCTTCCTGCGTGCTTACTACATGTACCTGATCACCGATTTGTTTGGCCAGGTTCCCTACCGCGAAGCCGATGAGCTGGATTTTTCAGTTTCGCCCATGGTGATGAACAGGAAAGCTGCTACTGATTTCATCATTGAAGAAATCAAAGCCATTATGCCCAACCTGAAAACAAAGGCCGAAGTGGGTTCCGAACGGGTAACCGTGGGCGCGGCCCAGGCCCTTCTTGCCAAAATTTACCTGAACTACGAAGTGTATGCCGGCGAAGCCAAATGGGCCGATGCCATTACCTATTGCGACCAGTTGATCAATTCGAGCGTGTACACCGTGGCCGACGACTACTGGACCATGTTTCAGAAAGACGTGGCCGAACATCCCGAATTTATCCTGCGCGTTCCGATGGACGACAATGTGGACATGGGCAGCGGCAGTGTTTGGGTGAATTTCACCCTGCACTATTCGCAGGTATTTGGCAACATCACCAGTACCTGGAACGGGCCGTCAACCACCTCAACGTTCTTCCAAACCTGGGACATGGAAAATGATGCCCGTTTTTACGATGACCGCATTAAAAGCCAGACCGGATTCAACCAAGGCTTTTTACACGGGCAGCAGTACGGGCTGGACGGAACGGCTCTTAAACAACGCAATGGCAACCCGTTGATCTTTGTGCCGGAAATAAACCTGGCGAGTTCGGCTGAGAACGCCGGTATCCGCGTGGTGAAGTTTGCGCCCAATCCGGCTACCGAACGTCAGTTCTCATCGCCCAATGATGTGCCCATCATGCGCATCTCGGATATATACCTGGTTCGCGCCGAGGCTAAATTCAGGAACGGGGATGAAGACGGCGCCCTGGACGACATCAACTACCTGCGCTCGAAACGAAGCGCTGCCGGCAAAACATTACCTGCACTCACTTCACTAACGCTGGACGACATTCTGAATGAACGCGGCTACGAGCTGTATTGGGAAGGCTTGCGCCGTCAGGACCTGATCCGCTTTGGCAAATTCACCGACGCCTACCAGGAAAAACCGGTAACCGATGCCACGAAAAAACTGTTCCCACTGCCTACTTCAGCTGTTGATGTGAACGAAAACCTGATCCAAAATCCAGGATATTAATAACCGCGACCTATTGACCCATGATTGAATGCCAGCCGCTGCCGCTTGGAGCGGCTGCATTCTTTTCAACCTGAATTCAACGAAACCTCAGGACCAGCAGGGTTTTGAGCAATTGCGAATAATGACCGCTGTCTGCATACGACAGCGGTTTCGCTTTCAATGCAAGTGAGTTAACCACCTGTAACGAAGTCTTCCCGAACTTGTTTCGGGATCTTTTTCTTACCCCCTGGTGTTCTGTCCGGCGTTTTTTCGTTTTGAAGAATCGTTCGCTTCTTTTTTTAAACCAGAACTCATTCCGGTTGTTGTAATTACCGAAAAACAAAAAATCGAATCAAAATGAAAGAGACTACCGGAAAAATTACCTTCAAAGGAAACCCGTTGACCCTGTTGGGCGAGGAAATAAAAGTAGGCGACAAAGCCCCCGACTTTACCGTGCTGAGCGCCGGATTGGCGCCGGTGAAGCTGTCGGATTATGACGGGAAGGTGCGCGTTCTGGCCATTTACCCGTCGATTGACACGGGTGTGTGCCAGGCCCAAAACCGCCGTTTCAATGCCGAAGCATCTAATTTGGGCGATGCCGTCATCCTGTCGGTCTCGTGCGACCTGCCCTTTGCCCAAAGCCGCTTCTGCGCTGCCGAAGGACTCGACAAGGTGATTACCCTGTCGGATCACAAAGACGTAGATTTTGGCACTAAATACGGCTTCCTGATCAAAGAGCTACGCCTGCTGGCCCGCGGAACCGTGATTGTTGACAAAGACGGAATTGTGAAATACGTGGAGTATGTGCCCGAAGTAACCACCGAACCCGATTACGAAGCCGCGATTAAGGTTGTGAAAGAATTGTTGTAACATAAAGGTTAGAGATTTGCAAAAACAGGCTGCTCCGGTTGGAGTGGCCTGTTTGCTTAAGTGAAAATCAGTTGGGGGTGGGGGGTACTTCGGAAGTACCACTGCCCACTTCAAAAACGACTCGGGTCGATTTAAATGAACTGAATTCGGTAAAAAGATGACTCGGATCGAAAAAAAAAGAATTAAGTCAACAAAAAGAGAACTGAAGTCAAAAAAGACGACTGCAGTCGCAAAAAAGAGGAATGAAATCAAAAAAAGAGGATTGAAGTCGGTCAAAAGATGAACGAAATCGTCCTAAGAATACTTTTTCTTTTGTTGGTGCGTTTTTTCAGAACAAACAAAATTGTCTACTTTTAATGCCCTAATACGCCGGAATTCATGAAGCATCCGTTTTCAGCTGTTGTTGGTCTGTTTGCCCTCCTGCTTGTGCTTGGAGCTTGCTCGGCGCGTAAAACTTACCAGTCGGCTTTGTCGGCCTACGAAATTGGCGAATATTACCGCGCCACAGAACAGTTCCGAAGGGCTTACCGCAAAGACCAGGACCCGCAGCATCGAAGAGAGATGGCCTTCCTGTCGGCCGACGCTTACCGCAAAACCGGCGAATACGCCCGAGCTGCCATCTGGTACAAAAACGCCATCCGGCGCGGCTATCCCGATCTGAAGGCTTTGCTGCATTATGCCGACTGCCTGCGGGCTACCCAGAAGTTTGACGAGGCAGTCGAAGTTTATCAGCAATACCTCGATTCTGTTCCCGGCGATGTGCAGGCCATCAACGGGTTGGATGCCTGCCGCTACATTCCGGAGTGGGAGAAAAAACCCAGCCGCTACATCGTGAACCCGGTGCGCGAGCTCAACTCGAAATACCACGACTTCTCTCCGGTGTTCGTGGGCGGGCGCGACAACGAAATTCTGCTTACCTCCACCCGCGAAGGAGGAACCAGCAAACGGCAAAGTTCGATTACCGGCGCCCTGTATGCCGACCTGTACCGGTCCGAGTTTCAGGTGCAAAGACAAAAGTGGTCCCCTCCGCTGCTGATCGACGAGTCGGGTATCATCAACACCCCCGACGAAGAAGGGGCTGCCACGCTTACACCTCTGGGCGACCAAATGCTATTTACCCGCTGCCGTTACGACCGGACAAAAGATATGAACGCCGAGCTGTTTCTGGCCAAAATGTCGCGCGGCGACTGGTCGGAACCCATCCTGCTCCAGCTGGGAGGCGATAGCCTGATGGCGGCCCACCCGGCCTTGTCTCCCGACGGCAACACGCTGTATTTCGTGTCCGACCGTCCCGGAGGCTACGGACAAAAAGATATCTGGATGGCACAAAAGGAAGGCTCGAACTTCTCGCGCCCGGTAAACCTGGGCGACAAAATCAACACCACCGGCAACGAAGTGTTCCCCACGGTTGATCGCGACGGCAACCTGTATTTCTCGTCGGATCACCACATGGGTATGGGCGGGCTCGATGTTTTTATGGCTTCGAAAGATGAAGAGGGGCTGTGGCGCGTGCAAAACCTGAAAGCGCCCGTCAACTCGCCGGGCGACGATTTTGGCATGGCTTTCATCAACTCGGAAGACCATCGCGGATTGTTCGCTTCGAACCGCAAAGGGTCGCGCAGAGACGATGTTTATTCGTTTTACCTGCCCCCCAAGGTATTCCGCGCGGCAGGCGAAATCTTTGATAAGGAAACCGGCCAGCGTATCGACGGGGCACGCATTCGCATCATCGGCACCGACGGAACCAACTTGCGCATGCGTGCCGACGGAGGCAAATTCCAGCTGAAGCTGAACCCCGAAACCGAATATGTGTTTGCCGCTTTCCGCGATGGCTACCTCAACGACAAAGCCCGCGAAACAACCATTGGGCTGGAAGACAGCAAAGATTTCCGCGTGGATTTGTACCTCACCCCCACCGATGCGCCCATCCGTGTGAACAACATCAACTACGAATTTGGCTCGGCTGATTTAACGCCGGGCTCCCGCGCGGCCCTCGACAGCCTGGTGCAACTGCTCGAACTGAACCCCACAATCACCATCGAGCTGATGGCGCACACCGACCATGTGGGCTCCGACCCGTTTAATTTCACCCTTTCGCAACAGCGGGCCCAATCGGTGGTGGATTACCTGATTGAACAGGGCATCAACCCGGACCGGCTGGTAGCCAAAGGTTACGGCGAAACCTGGCCCAAAAAAGTAACCCGCGAGCTGGCCCGTCAACACGATTTCCTGAAACGAAACGACGAGCTCACCGAGGCCTTCATCAACGGGCTGACACCCGAGCAGCAGGAAATTGCCAAAGCCATCAACCGGCGCACCGAGTTCCGGGTGCTGTCAACCGACTTCCAGGAAAGCTTTGCTCCCGAGCCCGGCGAATAAATTTGAGATCTCCCCAGCTCTCGTGTTTTTTTGTCGAAAAAGCCGTGTACTTTTGCATTTCAATCCGCATATCCGAACAGAACACGGCGTGCGCTGTTGATTTCGATATAAAAGAGAAGACATGGCAATGAGTTATTTTCCATCTTTACAAGCCATTAACAAGGCAAAACTTACCATCAACGAGGTACTGACCGCCACGCCGCTGGCCGAAAACCTGAACTTGGCGGAGCAATTCGGAGCAAGGGTTTTTCTGAAAAGGGAAGATTTACAGATAGTCCGTTCCTACAAAATCCGGGGGGCATACAACAAAATCAAGAGCCTGACACCCGAGCAGCGAAAAAACGACATCGTTTGTGCCAGCGCCGGAAACCATGCGCAGGGCGTAGCTTATTCGTGCCAGAAGCTGGGTATTCGCGGCAAAATATACATGCCCACCACCACACCCCGGCAAAAAATCAAGCAAGTGCAAATGTTTGGGAAAGAATTTGTGGAGATTATCCTCCACGGCGATACCTACGACGATGCCAGCCGTGAAGCCTGGAAAGATTGCGACGAAACCGGGAAAACCTACATCCATCCGTTTGACGATCCGCTGATCATTGAAGGCCAGGCCACCGTGGCGCTCGAAATCATTCAGGATTCCACCTGCCAGATCGACTACCTGTTTGTGCCCATTGGCGGCGGCGGGCTGATTGCCGGCGTGGGCAGTTACTTCCGGCAAGTGAGCCCTTCCACCAAAATCATCGGTGTTGAACCGGCCGGCGCCCCTTCCATGAAAGAATCGCTGGCCCAAGACGAGGTGGTTACCTTGAAGGAAATTGACAAATTTGTGGACGGAGCAGCCGTGCAGCGCGTGGGCGACCTTCCTTTTGAAATTTGCCGACAAGTGGTCGACGATATTGTGCTGGTACCCGAAGGGCGCATCTGCACCAAAATCCTGGAACTGTACAACCGCGATGCGATTGTGGTGGAACCGGCCGGGGCGCTTTCCATTGCCGCGCTGGATTATTATGCCGATGAAATCAAAGGGAAAAATGTGGTGTGCATCGTTTCGGGAAGCAACAACGACATCACCCGCACCGAAGAAATCAAGGAACGCTCCTTGTTGTTTGAAGGATTGAAACACTATTTCATCATCCGGTTTCCGCAGCGGGCCGGCGCCTTGCGCGATTTTGTGGAATACGTGCTCGGACCCAACGACGACATCACCCACTTTGAATACTCCAAGAAGAACAACCGCGAAAAAGGCCCGGCCTTCGTAGGCATTGAGCTAACCGACAAAAACGATTTTGACGGATTGGTGCAACGCATGGCCGAACATGGTTTTGTGTATGAATACATCAACGAAAAGCCTGATTTGTTTCAGTACCTGCTTTAGCGATATGGAAATGGTGACTTGTCCGCTTTGTGCCCGAAAAGGCAATTTTCCCGCCGTCACCGGATTGATGGACCGGGTATTCCGCCGTTGTGACCATTGTGAGTTGGTGTTTGTAGAAAACCAATTTTTACCGGGCCGCGAAGAAGAGAAAGAACGATACGACCACCACAACAACAGCATTGACGATCGTGGGTATGTCAACTTTCTCGGTCAGGCTGTCAGCCCGGCCTTGCCCTATCTTTCAGAAGGAATGAAGGGATTGGATTACGGATGCGGCCCCGGGCCAACGCTCAGCATCCTGATGGAGCGCGAAGGAATGGCCTGTGCCAATTACGATCCGCTGTTTTTCCCCAACCTGCCCGAGGGACCGTTCGACTTTATTTTTGCCACCGAATGCTTTGAGCATTTTTTTGATCCCGCCAAAGAACTAACCCGGCTGAAACAACTCCTGAAACCCGGCGGGCTGCTGGTAGTCATGACCAATTTATGGGAGCGCTTTGAGCAGTTTTCGAACTGGCACTATACCAACGACTTTACCCATGTCAGCTTTTATCATGCAAAAACCTTTCAGTTTATCTGCAACTGGTATGGCTTTTCATTGCTGGAAAGCGACGGCGAGCGGGTTGTAATTCTGAAAAATAATGAAAGCTGACCCGCAAGAAATCACCAAATTGTGAATCTTGACGATTCTGCACAAACTCAATTTAATATCAATTTTTCGCAAAAGTCTTTCCCCTCCCTTCTGAACAGGCTGCGTTTTTCAGCCAAAGCCCTATTTTTGCCGCTCCTAACCTGAAAAACTAATCACCATCCTTTCCTTGCCGACGAAGGTCGCCGGAAGGTTCAGCCAACAGACATTGTGAAAAAATACCTGTCCACACACCCGTTTGGTCAGGCAGTCATTAACTTTCTTAAACCCGTTTAATGAAGCAGATTTTTAATTTATTCGACCTGAAACAAAAAGTAGATTACAAAACCGAGATACTATCCGGCTTAACCGTTGCGCTGGCACTGATCCCCGAGGCCATTGCCTTTGCGCTGATTGCCGGTCTTTCGCCCCTCACCGGGTTGTATGCCGCCTTTACCATGGGGCTGGTCACCTCCGTTTTTGGAGGCCGTCCGGGCATGATTTCGGGAGCAACCGGAGCTGTGGCCGTGGTGATTGTGGCGCTGGCCAAAACACACGGCCCCGAGTACATCTTTGCAACCGTCATCCTGGCCGGTATCTTTCAGTTTTTGGCCGGTGTATTGCGCCTCGGAAAGTTGATTCGTCTGGTGCCCCACCCGGTGATGTTCGGTTTTGTGAACGGACTGGCCATTGTCATTTTCATGTCGCAGCTCGACCAGTTTAAACATGCCGGCGCCGACGGCAGCCTGCAATGGATGAGCGGCGGAGCACTGTGGCTGATGCTCGGACTGGTAGGACTCACCATGCTCATCATCTGGGGCTTGCCCAAACTCACCAAGGCTATTCCTTCATCGCTTACGGCCATTCTTGTGGTGTCGGCCATCGTGCTGGGACTGAATATCGACACCAAAACCGTAGGAGACATTGCATCCATCCAAGGCGGCTTCCCTCCGTTCAACATACCACAACTGCCCTATACACTGGAAACGCTGACCATTATCCTTCCCTATGCGTTGATTGTGGCCGGGGTTGGGTTGATTGAAAGCCTGCTGACGCTGAACCTGATTGACGAAATCACCGAAACACGTGGCTGGGGCAACAAAGAATGTGTAGCCCAGGGAACCGCCAATGTGGTTACCGGTTTCCTTTCGGGAATGGGTGGTTGCGCCATGATCGGACAAAGCTTGATCAACATTTCATCGGGTGCCCGCGCCCGCCTGTCGGGCATTGTGGCTGCGGTGATGTTACTGGTGTTCATCATGTTTGGCGCCGGCTTAATTGAGCGTCTGCCGATGGCCGCCCTCACCGGACTGATGATCATGGTGGCTATCGGAACCTTTGAGTGGGCCAGCCTGAAAACCTTCAGCCGGATGCCCAAAACAGACGTGTTGGTGATGGTGCTCGTGGCACTGATTACCGTGCTGGTTCACAATCTGGCTCTGGCCGTGCTGATTGGTGTTATCATCTCGGCCCTGGTGTTTGCCTGGGAAAATGCCAAGCGGATCCGTGCCCGCAAATATGTGGATAAAAACGGCGTGAAGCATTACGAAATTTATGGCCCCCTGTTTTTTGGTTCGGTTACCGCTTTCAACGAGAAATTTGACGTACTGAACGACCCGGAGGAAATCATCATTGACTTCTCGGAAAGCCGGGTGATGGACATGTCGGGCATTGAAGCGCTGAACAAACTGACCGAACGTTACCTGAAAGTGGGCAAAAAACTTCATCTGAAACACTTGAGTGCCGACTGCCGCCAACTGCTGCACAATGCCAACGACATCATCGATGTGAATATCATTGAAGACCCCACTTATCGCGTGGCGGTCAACAAGATAAAATAAGAATATCTTAATACAAGCGGGATTCCAACCGATGAATTAATCCTTAGTTTTGCGCGCTGATTTTAATTACTAATTTTTCGACACCATGCACAACACAAAACTTGGCAATCCGGCGGTAGTCGGGTTAGCCGGCTTCGGTTTAACGACACTTTTACTGCAATTCCACAACCTGGGTATTTGCGAATTGGGCCCTATCGTCGTGATGGGTTTCATTTTCGGCGGAATGGCCCAATTGATTGCCGGGTTGATGGAACAAAAAACCGGCAACAACTTTGGTTTCGCCGCTTTTACCAGCTATGGCGCTTTCTGGATTGGCCTGGGTATTATCTGGATGTTGGGGCACTTCAATGTTTTTCCGTCATCCACCACAGATGTGGGTTACTACCTGGTGGCCTGGACCTTGCTAACCGCCATCCTGTGGGTAGGTTCGCTGTTTATCCACTCGGCCATGGCCATTACCTTCAGTTCTTTGTTGCTGGGTTTCGTCCTGTTGGATTTAGGCCATTTCGGTTTTCCGGTGATGAATAAAGTTGCCGCTTACGTGCTGATCTTCTGCGCCCTGTCGGCCTGGTACATGATGGCTGCCATCCTGCTGAACGAACTTTCGGGCCGCGAACTGCTCAAATCAGGCAAAGCCTGGATTAAAAAAGCATAAACGCTCTTGCCTCTTTTCAATAAGGGTATCCTGAAAGCCATTCGGAACGTCGCTCATCCTTACATAACAAGGAGGAGCAGACAAAGGCTTTGAGGATACCCTTACTATTTACGGTGTTGTCCTTTCTCAAGGCTTAATCTTCCCGAACAGCCCCATCAGCTTAGTTTGGTAGATTTCGGCAATTTGTGCTTCGTGTTCGCCAATAGGCTTCACCGGGATAAGGTCCATCACTTTTTCGGGCGACAGGCCATGGTCAAAATAAAGGTCCAGGGCGTCTTGTAAGGTTTGCCGCACAGCAGCCTTTGTTTCTTCCTCGGACAGTCCCATTGGTTCGCCCAGGCTAACCAGCTCCTTCCATTGAAACCAGAAATAAGTGGGCAACATGGCCGACAGCATGGCGTAAGCTTCCAATTTGGCTTCGGGCACTTCGAAGGTTGTTCCCAGCAACTTCAGTAAGTCCATAAGCTCACTCTTTTCCGCCTGGTTGAAACCTGTCGAAAAAGTTACCGGGTTGTAGCCTTCATTGATGTAGGAAGTAGCATTGGGGATCATCCGGGCCTTGTTCTTAGTCTTCAGTTTCGACGAAATCTTTTCCAGCGTAATTTTTGGAGCTAACGAAACCACCAACGCGTCGGCAGACACAACATCGGCCATTTTATCAAGCGTTTCCATAACCATGGGCGGGTGCAGGGCAATGAATACTGTTGGCTGACTGGCGGCTTGCTGCAAATCGCCGGCTTGAATAGCCGGAAACTGCTGCTTCAACGCTTGCAGCACTCCGGGGTCTGTATCGAAAACGACCACCGAATCAAATTCGTGTTTCTTGTTGGCAAAAGCCTGGAGAAAAATCTGGGTGACGCAACCACCACCAATAAAACCGAGTGATTTTGCTTTCATAGTTTGTTGATTTATGGGTTAAAAGATGATTTCAGCTTTATTATATACCAAATTTACAACATCTTCAGTTACGGGCGTTTGTCCTTTTTTCAAACCAAGGTCAGTCACCCTCATATAAGTATAATTTGTAAAACCAGCCTTGTCTAAAATCTGCCTGCCACAGTCAATTGGGCATCCATCAAGCATCAGGACATTTTTCGTTTTAAAATCTGCAATGGAATTTTCAATTCCGGCGCTCACCACAGCCAAACAATTCATTTTCCGCACTCCATTATCGCGTAACCTACGGGCAACTGCATCCGTAATTTGGCCCAAGTCACAAGCACCCGAGCACGAAAAAACAATATATCCGGCAGATCCGCACAAACAAGAACTATTTTCGGTAGTGTCCATATCTATTTAAGTTAGAGTTTATACTCGAAGCTCAACAACAGGTGATGCTGTTCCGACAAACTTCTTTCGTCGGGATTCCATCCCTGATAATTCAACGACAAGTTTACCCCCTTTACCGGAGAAAAATGAACGCCTGCAATCAGAGCTTCTCCGGTTCGGGAGCGCACCCCCAAATCAGATGACGGATCGTTATGGATGATGTTGGCATCCAACCGGTCAACGCGTGCAAAAAGCTCCCAGCCATGTTTCACCGCCAGGCTACCATAGATTGATATGCCAAACAAATCGCGGTTTTCAAGATGCTGGTGGTTAAACCGGTAATTATACTCTCCGCCAATCCTAAATTTTGTCCCGGGTTTATATCCCGCGAAGAACGAAATCAATTGCTGCACCCCAGATTTCTCCGGGCTTTCGGATGAGGTATGGTCATAATAGAACCGTGTTTGAATTTCTTTCACCGGAAAAAAATCAACTCCACCGGCAAACTTTACGTCACCATAAGCATCCTGATCCATGCGAAAGCCTTCCCCGTTGGTCAGGGCGGCATCAAAACCCACTGTTGAGTTCAGCTTGAAATAGCCAATCAGTCCCAAATCGCCGCTGGGTATCCCAAAGTAGCGATCCTGAAACGTAGCTGCCAAATACCGGTATCCCCAAAACCGCTCCTGCGTAATGTAATGGTTTTGAAGAATGCCACCAGCCTGGATTTTTATCTGCTCGGTTGGTTTCCATTCCAGAGAAGCAAATTTCAGCGTGACGGTATAGTAACTTCCTTCTTTCAAGCTGTTTGAAACGTCCATTTCATTCCCTGTCCTATCAGCAACTGAAATCTGACCAACCGTCGTAGGGCGTCCGGCATCAAGAATAATTCTGCCCAAAAATTGCGGGCTAAACTGGTATTCATAGCCCAGATGGGCACGCCCAAACCAAAATCCGTATTGCTTTTGTGCGTTCTTTGTTGCGTCAACATCGAAATTGCCAAAAATCTGCACGATGGGTTTTCCTTTCTCCTGCCCCGTTTCTGCTTGAGAGAAGGCGGTGGAAAAAATTAAACAAGCAAGAATAAACAAGATGTACCTCATGCCAGTGTTTTAAAATAAACCTCCGTAGATCAGACCGGAGACAGTGGCCATCACTACAACCAGAATTACGTAAACCACGGTTTTTTGGGTTCCCATGACTCCACGAATTACGAGCATATTGGGCAGGGAGAGCGATGGCCCGGCCAGTAGCAAAGCCAAAGCGGGACCTTTTCCCATGCCCGAAGCAATCAATCCCTGCAAGATGGGTACTTCGGTGAGCGTGGCAAAGTACATAAACGCACCCACGATAGAGGCAAAAAAGTTGGCCATCACCGAATTCCCGCCCACCAACCAGGCAATCCATTCGCCGGGAATAACCCCCGCGATGGCCACATCATCGTGCGTTGACCCGAGCAGAAAACCGGCAGTAACCACGCCGACAGCCAGCAACGGCATAATCTGTTTCGCAAACCCCCACGATGAGAGTGTCCATTCTTTGTTGTCTTCGTCCTTTTTATCGTACAGGGTGATGATGCTCAGGGCTGCAATAGCGACCAACATCGGCACCAGCGGCCCCAGTTTGGGGTTTGCAATGAAGGTGGTTGCCAGCAAGGCCGACACACCGGTTGCCAACACGGCAGCAAACACCCATTTCCAGTTGATTTTCAGAATGGAAATGAGCGACCAGGCCAGGAACAAGCCAAACACCCCGGTGATGTACCATTTGTAGTGCCAAATGAAATACCACGCTCCGGTGGTTTCGCCGGCAGAAGGAGCTCCCCAGTTGGCAAAAACAAGGATCAGGATGAGGGTGAAAAAGTGAAACGAAGTTTGCCACATCGGACGTTTTTCGGGAGGAGGGACAATATTCATCTGCTGGTCCTTTTTTACCTTTTCCTCTTTACGGTAAATGATTGACATGGCCGAGCCAATGACGATACTAAAAGCCACGGCGCCAATGGTACGAGCAATGCCCATTTCAACCCCCAAAATACGGGCAGTAAGAATGATGGCCAGGATGTTGATGGCAGGCCCTGAATACAGAAAGGCAATGGCCGGCCCCAAGCCAGCCCCGCGTTTGTGAATACTGGAAAACAACGGAAGAATCGTGCAGGAGCAAACCGCCAGGATAGTCCCCGATACGGAAGCCACGGTATATGCCAGCCACTTTTTGGCATTGGCACCAAAGTATTTCAGCACCGAGCCCTGGCTGACAAAAATGGAAATAACCCCGGCAATAAAAAATGCCGGTAACAGACAAAGCACCACGTGCTCGCGGGCATACCATTTTACCAAATCGAATGTTGCCGCGATGGCCGTATTGAACCGTGTGCTTTCGATAGGCAGAAAAAATGCTGCCCCAAAAATCACCGAAATCCAGATCAGTATTTTTAGTTCTTTTTTAGTTTCCACGCTTGTGATTGATGATTGATAAATGACAAATTCTGTTCGTAAAAAGACGAACACTCATTTTAAAAAATTTTAAATAAACATGACCCCCACGTAATATATCCCCACAACGATGAAAAGTATGGCCACGACGCGGCGGAACCACGTTTCGAACGTTTTCATCTTGTTGTAAACCCCTCCGATTGAACCAACCGAAAAAGCGATGAGCCAGGCAAACAGGATTACGGGAATTCCGGTGGCAAAGGCAAAAGCGATCGGCAGGTACAGACCCGACGCGCTGCTTACTGTCATCGGAATCAACATGCCGAAGTACAGGACACCACTGTACGGACAAAAGGCCAGCGCGAATACAATCCCCAGCAGCAGAACTCCCCAGAAACCTTTATTGGCGCGGTTTTCCATTTTCTCTGTCAGCGATCCGATTCCCGGAATTTTAAAACTGAGCACCCCAAGCATAAACAAACCGATCAGGATGAGCAACGGCCCCAGCAACTTTTCGCCCCAGGTGGAAAAAATACCTTCGATTCGGAATTGTTCGGCCCCGAAGAAAAACATCAGGCCAATAGCGGTATAGGAAATTGCCCGTCCAAAGGTGTAAACCAAGCCATTGTAAAACACTTTCTTTCGGCTCTCGATGTCTTTGCTGATTAATCCAATTGCCGTAATGTTGGTGGCCAGCGGGCAGGGACTGATGGCAGTCATCAGTCCCAATATAAACGCCGACAGCAGCGGGAATTGCGAATTCTCCAGAAAATTTTGCAACAACTCCATGTGCTTATTTCATTGAATCAATGGTCGATTTCAGCTTTGCTTTGTACTTTTCCGGGTTGGTACGGGCATTCAGGAAAGCATCGTTGGTTAAGTTCACCACCTTGTCCCCATTTACGATCAACAAGGTTTGTCCGCTGACTTTATACTTTTCGATGAGTGGGTTTTTGTTGTCTTCCTCCCGGTTAATGGATTGGAAAGGTACTTTTTCACCGTAATAAGCTTTCAAAGCCTCTTTGGTGACTGATTCGACAGCCTGGCAGGTTGCACAACGACGGGTGGCATGAAAGTAGTATGCTTTCACGCCGTCTTCTTCGGGTTGTGTAGTGCAACTACCATCCGTTTGAGTGAGTTCGGCAACTTTGTTGTCGCAACATTGAGCGTTGGCAGAAACGATTCCTGCCCAAATGCTAATCAACAGCATAACGGTGAGCTTCTTCATGGTCATGGTTATTTGGTTAATATCGATTTGATCTCGGCTACACTGGGAACTTTCCCTTTTACCACAATTTTCCCATCCACCACCAAGGCCGGCGTGGTCATCACTCCATAATTCATGATTTCGACAATATCTTCCACTTTAGTTACCAATGCATTAATGCCTGCTTCGGCAACTGCATCGCGGGTTGCAGTTTCCAGCGCCTTACACTTGGGGCAACCTGTTCCTAATACTTTTATGTCCATCTGAATTGGTTTTAAATTTTGAAAATCCATCTTTTTTCTTTTTTAAAACTGTTCGCAATTCGCAAAATAACGAACATGCTGGCTAAATTTTTTAACTATTTAAAAATCTCCTGAACAAGTCCTGCGCTTTCGCCCAGTTTTCGCGGTTGATGCAATATTTAATTTTGGGCGCTTCAATCTCGCCCTGGATCAATCCGGCATCCTTCAGTTCTTTTAAGTGCTGCGACAAGGTTGACTTGGCAATAGGCAGCACCTCCGACAAGTCGCCGCTGTAACAGCACGCCTGCTTGTTCAACAATTCGAGCACATACATGCGCACCGGATGCCCCATGGCCTTGGCAAAACGAGCCGTCTGAACTTGTTCTTCTGTAAATACAATTGTTTCTTCCATGATTCGGTGTTCGTAAAACTACGAACAAAAGTAGTGGAATTTCCGCTGAAAAGAAAAACCGAACCAAAAAAATTATCCATGACCAAATTAATTCCCATCGTTCTAATCCGGCAACCGGATAATTTGTAATTTTGCAAACGTATGAAAGCAAATAAATCCATACCAGCCGCGATCATTGTGTGATAACGTAATTGGAAATCGCATAAATCCAATTACCTCTCCTATTCCTTTTTCAGTAAACTTATTTATTGACCAGACTAGTTATTGCCTTCTATATGCAATTTCTGTCGCTTTTATACCATTAAAAATGATTCAAGATTACGGCTGGGATGAATATATCCACAAACATAACCGAACACACTTAAGCACAAACCAAATCGGCAGGGTCGTCTCTGTTCGGGGTACAAGCTACCTGCTCATGTCCGATTCGGGAGAATTGGATGCAGAACTGACCGGAAAGCTTTTATTTTGCCTTTCGCGGGAAGAACAACCCAAAGTTGGCGATTGGGTGAAATTCATTGCCTATGAAAGTCTGGGATTTATCACCGAAATCTTACCCCGGACGAATGAGCTGTTCCGGAAAATGCCCGGCAAGGAGACAGCCCGGCAAGTGATTGCCGCTAATATCGATTCGGCGCTCATCATACAAGGGCTTGATCATGATTTCAACCCGATGAGGCTGGAAAGATACATCGCCCAATGTATTGCCTGCAGCATAAAGCCGGTTATCATACTCAACAAGTCCGATTTAATTACCAATCAACAAGAGGTTGAAAATGAAGTGAACAAACTGCAACGAAACCTGCCGGTTTATTTTTGCAGTACGCTAACCGGAACTGGTATTCCAGAACTGACCAACAACATCTTCCAACCCAAGAAGACCTATCTGTTTATCGGGTCGTCGGGAGTTGGCAAAAGTTCGCTGATCAATATTTTAAACGGCAACCTGAAGCAGAAAGTGAATGAAATCAGTTCATCAACAGGAAAAGGGAAACACACCACAACCACCCGGGATTTGTTCCGGTTACCAAACGGCAGTTTACTTATTGACACACCCGGAATGAGGGAGTTTGGGGTTGGCTTTTCTGATGATTACCATACAAACGAAACGTTCCCGGTGATTTCAAGACTGGCGGAAGATTGTAAATTCAGAGACTGCAAACATACCAACGAAGAAGGATGCGCAGTTATTGAAGCCCTCCGGGAAAACCGGATAGACCGGGTAATTTACGAAAGCTACCTGAAACTCATGCGCGAACACATGCATTTTGAAAAATCCATCCAGGACAAGAAGAAAGAAGGAAAACGCTTTGGACGGATGGTGCGTGAGGTAAAAGATTTTCGGAAAAAGAACAAGTATTGAGTTCCGCACTGGCGAACTTTCTCAAAAGAAGACTATGGAAATCGCTTTTAGGAATTAAATGCCATTCTTTCTATTAGAAGATGTTAAACTGCTCTTTTTAGGTCGTCACCCCCCGTCCGGCCACGGCATACCGTGGCCTTACACGCCGGATAAAATCCGAAACGCCCTAAAACGGGAAAGCCAGGTACGGTCACGACACGTTGTGACCAACATGCCATAGCCACGTGGAAAGGCCATATTAACTTATCCTGCACCTACCGGAAATGCCTCAGGCATTGGAGGCTTTTGAGGCACATGTGCATTGAAAGGGTGAACTATATTTTAAAAGCGAACTTACTCAAAAGAAGGCCGGCAGTGAAACCTGCCAATCCATTTTACTTGTCAGAAAGCAAAAAGGCTACTTCCCGGTTTCTGGAAGTAGCCTTTTAAAAATATTTTGATTTGCTTATAAACGTGCTTTGATGGCTTTGGTTTCTTCCTCAAAACCCGGTTTTTCCAGCAAGGCAAACATATTCTTTTTATAGGCCTCAACACCCGGCTGGTCGAACGGATTTACGCCAAGCGTATAACCGCTCAGGCCGCAAGCTTTCTCAAAGAAGTAGATCATCTGTCCCAGGTAGTATTCATTCAGTTTCGGCAATTCGATCAGCATATTGGGAACACCGCCATCCACATGGGCAATCATGGTACCCAGTTCGGCCATCTTGTTTACTTCGTCAACCCGTTTGTTGGCCAGGAAATTCAATCCATCAAGATTTTCGGGATCGGTTGGAATGCGCACTTCGCGGTCGGGACTGGCCACCGAAATGACTGTCTCGAATAATTTGCGCTCGCCTTCCTGAATGTATTGTCCCATCGAATGCAGGTCGGACGTAAAGTCAACGCTGGCCGGGAAAATTCCTTTGCCTTCTTTGCCTTCACTTTCTCCATAAAGTTGTTTCCACCATTCGGCCACAAAGTGCAACTTGGGATTGTAATTAACGAGGATTTCAACCAATTTGCCGTTTTTATACAACTCGTTGCGAACCGCAGCATACTGAGCCGCCAGGTTTTCTTCGAAAGGAACATCCACACCGGTTGCCTTTTCCATATCAACAGCGCCTTGCACCAATGCACGGATATTGAAACCGGCAACGGCAATGGCCAGCAAGCCCACCGGAGTGAGGACTGAATAGCGCCCACCGATATCATCCGAGATTACATATGATTTGTAGCCTTCGGTGTCGGCCAGCTTACGCAGGGCGCCCCGCGAAGCATCGGTGACAGCCACAATGCGCGATTTGGCTTCTTCCTTGCCGTATTTATCTTCAATATCCTGTTTCAGCAAGCGAAAAGCAAGCGCCGGTTCGGTTGTGGTCCCCGATTTGGAAATCACCGCCATGGCGTATTCTTTGTTTTTCAGCAGCTCGCGCAGTTCGTACAAGTAGTCTTCGCTGATATTTTGTCCGGCAAAAACGATCAATGGTTTGTCGCCGCCCTTCAGTTGGGCAAAACTATCCGAAAGGGCATCAACCACGGCCTTTGCCCCCAGATAGGAACCACCAATACCCACCACCACAAACAGCTCAATCTTCTTCGCCTGAAGCGCTTTGGCTGTGGCTTCGTAGTCAGCCAGCTCTGTTTCAGAAATTGATGAAGGCAGGTTCACCCATCCCAAAAAGTCATTTCCTTTACCAGTTTTGTTATGCAGCGCTTCATTATGCTTTTTCATTGTTTCAGCATAACCATAAACTGCGTCTTTTGATACGAAATCGAAAGTCTTATCAAATTTTAATGCAATGCTTTTCATGGTAATTATCTTAGTTTTTCGGTTAATCGACGAATTTCAACTGACGGTGTCGCCCCTTCGTACAGGATGTTGTAAACCGCCTCACAAATCGGAATATTTACTTTGTACTCCTGGTTGATTTCGTGAATGGACTTGGTGGCATAATACCCTTCAGCCACCATGTGCATTTCCAGCTGGGCCGTTCGGGTGGTATATCCTTTCCCAATCATGGTACCAAAGGTACGATTTCGGGAAAATTGCGAATACGCGGTGACCAACAAATCGCCCAGATAGGCAGAACTTTTAATATCGCGGGTGATGGGGTGTACTTTGTCCACAAAACGTTTGATTTCCTGAATGGCGTTGGCGACCAGAACCGCCTGAAAATTATCGCCGTAGCGCAACCCATGCACAATTCCGGAAGCAATGGCAATGATGTTTTTCAAAACCGAGGCATATTCGGTGCCGAAAATATCGTCCGACACATGAGCGCGAATGTACGGGCATTCGAGCTTGAAGGCGAAATCGCGGGCACGTTTGATATCCGGGCAGGCGATCGTCAGGTACGACAACCGTTCCAGGGCAACCTCTTCGGCATGGCAAGGGCCGGCAATCACGCCAATACGCTCATAAGGGACTTTGTAATTTTGATTCAGGTACTGACCCACAATCTGGTTGCCTTCGGGAACAATACCCTTGATGGCCGAAACAATGTATTTGTGGTTGAAGTTCGTTTTCAGGTCGGCCAACGAGCGGTCTAAAAAGGCCGACGGAATAGCCAGCACCAAGACATCAGACTGCTCAACGACTTCGGTAATGTCGCTAAAAAAATCAATCCGTCCGGTATCAAACTCAATTCCACGCAAATAGTTTGGGTTGTGTTTGAATCGTTTAAACTGCTCGATACTATCCGGGTTCCGGAAATACCAGTTAAGGCGGTCAACATTGTTCAGGAGTATTTTTGCCAAAGCCGTAGCCCAGCTTCCACTCCCGATGATGGCTATTTTTGGTTCAGTCAACATAGCTTAGTTATCAATAGTTACGCGAGCCACTGCTTCACGTCGTCCATTGACGGATTTTCCAATCCCAGTTTATTTTTTTTGTTGTATCCGCAAAGATCGTTAAAGAACTTTCCGGGTTTTACTTCTTTCAGCGCTTCAACTTTTTTGAAGCCCATTTTTTTGACCACATCTACCCATTCCGACGGAATGCCGGCGGCTTCGAACTTTTCATCCGGATCCGCATCCAACTTCTTCTCCGGTTTCATTTGAGGGAAGAACAACACATCCTGGATCGACAGGTTGTTGGTCATAAACATGGTCAGCCGGTCAATCCCGATTCCCATCCCTGATGTTGGGGGCATGCCGTATTCCAGCGCCCGCAGGAAATCCTGATCGATAAACATGGCTTCGTCATCTCCCTTTTCCGACAACTTCATCTGATCTTCAAACCGTTCGCGCTGGTCAATCGGGTCATTCAGCTCAGAATAGGCGTTGGCCAACTCCTTGCCGTTAACCATCAGTTCGAAACGCTCGGTCAGTTCCGGATTTTCGCGATGCTTCTTGGTAAGCGGCGACATCTCAACCGGATAGTCGATAATGAACGTAGGCTGGATGTAATGGTGCTCACATTTCTCACCAAATATCTCATCGATTAATTTGCCTTTGCCCATGCTCGGATCGATCTCAATGTCGAGTTCGACGCAAATTTCACGTAATTCAATTTCCGTTTTTCCGGCAATGTCGTAGCCGGTATATTCTTTGATGGCCTCGTACATGCTCACCCGCTTGAAGGGGCGTTTAAAATTGATGATCTTGTCGCCCAACTTCACTTCGGTTGTTCCGTGCAAAGCCAGCGCCACGCGTTCCACCATTTCTTCGGTGAAATTCATCATCCACTTGTAATCTTTGTAAGCAACGTAAATTTCCATCACGGTGAACTCCGGATTGTGGGTACGGTCCATGCCCTCGTTGCGGAAGTCTTTGGCAAACTCGTACACTCCTTCAAAACCACCAACAATAAGTCGTTTCAAGTACAGCTCGTTGGCAATACGCATGTAGAGCGGAATATTTAAGGCATTGTGGTGCGTAATAAACGGACGGGCAGCGGCGCCACCAGGAATGGCTTGCAGGATGGGCGTTTCAACTTCGAGGTAACCTCTTTCGTTGAACATATCGCGCATCGTATTGATGATTTTTGTGCGCTTGATGAACACATCTTTCACCTGCGGATTGACCACCAAATCGACATAACGTTGGCGGTAGCGCTGTTCGGGGTCGGTGAACGCATCGTACACCACGCCGTCTTTTTCTTTCACAACAGGCAGCGGGCGCAGCGATTTGCTCAATACCACAAATTCTTTCACATGAACCGATATTTCACCTACCTGGGTAATAAACGCAAAACCTTTTACTCCGATAAAATCACCAATGTCGGTTAGTTTTTTGAACACCTCATTGTACAGGGTTTTATCCTCCCCCGGGCAAATTTCATCGCGATTGATGTAGAGCTGAATGCGCCCTGTATCGTCCTGCAGCTCAGAAAAAGAGGCTTTACCCATGATACGGCGGCTCATAATACGGCCAGCCAGCACCACTTCCTGAAAATTACCCTTTTCGGGTTCAAACTCAGCTTTAATTTCCGTTGCCTTTGCGTTTACCGGATACTCTTCGGCCGGGTAAGGCTCGATTCCTAACTCACGCAACTTCGCCAGTGAATTCCGGCGGATCATCTCCTGCTCGCTAAGCTCTGCTATACTCATTGGTGAACTACAGTTTTGAATTTGCTTTGAAAAAATTTGTGCAAAGATAACAAAGAAATGAATAATCCCTACTGAGGTGCTGGCTCAAACTAAAACATACTAAATCAGCTGTTTGTATTTTTCAGGCTTATGTTGATAATTTTATTGTCAGGCTAATGATTTGAAAGGATGAAATTTACACCGGACAAGATCATCTTAAATAGACCAGGACACCACATCCGGCATCTTTTTTGCTTTCCAGATCGGTCGTCATTTTCTATCTTTGGGCAATTTAAGCAGCGTACTCAAATGTTCCTGCCCCAAGCAAAATGGACAAAATTTGGAAAGTAAAGCAACAAGGCGACAGTAATGTAATCAAGCACTTATCGGCAGCACTGAATGTCAACATGGTCATTGCAAACCTGTTGGCACAGCGGGGTGTCACCTCCTTTAATGAAGCCAAGTCATTTTTCAGGCCTAAGCTTTCCGACTTACACGATCCGTTTTTGATGAAGGACATGGACAAGGCTGTTGAACGTTTGGAACAGGCCATCAACAACCAGGAGAAAGTATTGATTTACGGCGACTATGATGTGGACGGAACAACTTCGGTTGCGCTGATGTACCAGTTTCTGCGCACCCGCATCAAAGACCTCGATTATTACATTCCTGACCGTTATTCTGAGGGCTACGGCATTTCGCCGCGAAGCATCGAGTTTGCGTCCGCGGAAAAATTTTCATTGGTCATTGTGCTCGACTGCGGCATCAAAGCGGTGGACAAAATACAACAAGCCAAGGAGAAAGGCATCGATTTTATTATCTGCGACCACCACAATCCTGATCACATCATTCCCAATGCAGTGGCCGTGCTCGACCCCAAACGTCCGGACTGTGATTATCCGTACAAAGAATTGTCGGGCTGCGGCGTAGGCTTCAAGCTGTTGCAGGCGTACACCCAAAAAAACGATGTGCCTGTTGTTGAACTGTATGATCTGCTCGACCTGGTTGTCGTGAGTATTGCCTCAGACATTGTTCCGGTAACCGGCGAAAACCGGGTGCTGGCCCATTACGGGCTGAAAAAGTTGAACAGCAACCCCAGTCTGGGCCTGCGCACCATCATCCGTTTCTCGGGATTGGATGGACAGCACATCTCTGTCAGCGACATCGTTTTTAAAATCGGCCCCCGCCTGAATGCATCGGGCCGGATTGAACATGGCAAAAAGTCGGTGGAAATCCTGGTGGTGACCGACGAGGAACAATCAACGCGGCTGGGTGACGAAATCAACTCGTACAACGAAATCCGTAAAACGCTCGACCGCGACATCACCCAGGAAGCGCTCGACATGATTGCCCACGACCCGATACAGGCCGAACGTAATGCGACCGTCCTCTACAACCGCGACTGGCACAAGGGCGTGGTGGGAATTGTGGCGTCGCGCCTCACCGAACACTACTACCGTCCCACCGTGATATTGACTGAATCGAACGGGCTGGCTACCGGCTCGGCCCGATCGGTGAAAGACTTTGACCTGTATGAGGCCATCGGACAGTGCAGCGACTTGCTGGAATCGTATGGCGGACACATGTATGCCGCCGGCCTGACCATGAAGATTGACAACATCCCCGCCTTTACACGCCGTTTTGAGGAAATTGTAAGAAACTCGATTACCGATTCGCAACAATCTGAAATACTGGAGGCTGATGCAAAAATTCAGCTTTCGGAAATCACCCCGAAATTTTACCGCATCTTAAAGCAATTTGAACCGTTCGGCCCGCACAATATGACACCGCTTTTCATGACTGAAAATGTGCTCGACAGCGGAACCAGCCGGTGCGTTGGACGAAACATGGAACATTTAAAACTGGACCTGGTGGAACCTACCGGGAACTCGTCGATATTTCCGGCCATCGCTTTTAACCAGGCCAGCCATTACGAAGCGATCAGCCAGGGATTGCCTTTCGACATCCTGTATTCGATTGCTGAAAATGAATTCCGTGGAAAAACCAACCTTCAGCTTTATATTCGTGACATCTCAGCCAAAATATATTAAATCCTGTTTTTTACTAACCTTTTAAACAAGCTTTATGATTCCAGAAATGAAAAACCAGAACCAGTTCACACCAAGGAACATGGTTTTGGGAGTCCAATTTTTGTTTGTTGCATTCGGCGCTACTGTACTGGTCCCCCTGTTAGTCGGAATTGATCCTGCAGTTGCCCTCTTTACTGCGGGTGTAGGAACCTTACTGTTCCACCTGATAACCAAGGGTATGGTGCCCGTATTTCTGGGCAGTAGTTTCGCCTTCATTGCCCCCATCATCGAATCGACCCGTCTGTATGGTTTACCGGGCACTTTCTCCGGCATTATTGCTGTTGGTGTGGTTTACACGCTGGTTTCGGCGCTCGTGCGGGCACGCGGGATAAAATTCATCGAACGCCTGTTTCCTTCTACTGTAGTTGGTCCTGTTATCATGATTATCGGTCTTTCGCTGGCCAGCGTAGCCGTTGACATGGCCAAAACCCAATGGGTAATAGCCAGCATCAGCTTACTGACAGCTATTGTTGTGGTCGTCTTCACAAAAGGATTGATCAAACTGATCCCCATCTTCATTGGTATCGTGGTAGGTTATATTGCCGGACTTGCCTTGGGCGTAATCGATTTCGCCCCCATAAAAGAAGCTGCCTGGCTTACGCTTCCCGCATTTACCATGCCCGAATTCAGCTGGGGTTCCATCCTGTATATGATTCCGGTAGCCATTGCACCCATTATCGAACATGTGGGCGATATGTACGCGATTGGCGGTGTTGCCGAAAAAAACTTCATTGAGCGGCCCGGGTTGCACCGAACCTTGCTGGGCGATGGTATTGCTACCAGTTTGGCCGGTTTCTTTGGCGGGGTGCCCAACACCACTTACTCCGAAGTTACCGGAGCTATTTCGCTGACCAAAGTTACCAATCCGTTTATTTTGCGGATTTCGGCCATCACGGCGATCGTATTTTCGTTGGTGGGCAAAATCAGTGGTATCTTAAAAACTATTCCTCAGGCGGTATTGGGTGGTATCATGCTGTTGCTGTTTGGCCTGATCGCGTCGGTGGGCATCAAAACCCTGGTTGATTCCAAAACAGATCTATCGAAAGTGCGCAACCAGGTAATTGTGTCGGTGGTACTCACCATTGGCATTGGCGGGGCTGTGATTTCTTGGGGCAATTTTTCGTTGGCCGGAATTGGCTTGGCTGCCGTAGTGGGGATTCTGCTGAACCTGATCCTGCCCGGCGAATCGGCACAAGTAGTCGTTGCCGAAGAAGCCGAATAAAAGACCACCCCACTCTTCATAACAAAAAGCTGTCAAAGAAAATCCGATCGCTTCACCATCGTGAGATTTCCCTGACAGCTTTTTCTATTTTTCATCTTCCTCCGGCAGGGCCTCGATAATACCATAATAACCAACTGACTGCCGATTGTTCGAAAGCACATCAACGTGCGCATAACCTCCAACGCCGGCTGAAATCTGGATTTTGTAATTGTCTTTCGGCGTATCCACCTCCAGGTTGATCTGATAAGTTTTTTTCCGCTCGTTAAATCGAACCTCCATGCTTTTTGCCTGCTCCTTAAACTTGATGCCACCCTCAGTATCGCCGTAATCAACATGGTAAGCACGCCCGAAAAACGGCAACCACGATTCAACCCACGTACTGTCAACGGTCAGGTCGTAAACCGAGGTGAGGTCGATTTTTGGCCCCGCCAGCGGAATAACACTTTGGGCAACAAAGCGGAACTGCCGGTTTTCAATCCATTCCGTCACTTCTTTTTCTTTTTGTGCCTTTCGCTCCCTGGCCGTTAGCTTTTGGGCATAGCCAACATTCACCCCAACCAACGCCACCATCAATAAAATAATCAACCGTTTCATAATTTACTGTTTTTCAAATTCTACGAAATTCCTGGCAAAATAGATGCCGTAACTAATCAACTAAAAACGGTCCTGCCCAAGTTAAGGCTGCTTCAAAAGTCCTTAAATTCTCTCCATTCGTCACCCTGAATTTATTTCAGGAACTGTCGATCAGTGTGTTGATATCCCGAAACCCCGCCTGACCAGTCGGACAGGAAGTTCGGGACAACTTGGTCAAGAACTTTTGAGACAGACCCATGATCTTCTGTTAAAGGAAAACTGACACAACAACCACCGACATTACAACATGAACAGAACACCCAAAACCGCAATGGGTAATTTTACCTATAAAACCGGGAAGCCTCAACCCAAACACGCCATACAGCATTATCTTACAACACATTACAGTCAGCTTAAAAAAATCTAAGGGTAATCACGACTTGAAATCAATCTAAATAATCAGGAATTTTGATTTGTACATAAAGCTGAATGTCGCCCGGACAAAGCCAACAAAAAGGCAACAAGATGGGAGGCAGGAAGCGAAGCTGTGAGAAGACTGATCAGAAATTTAAAACATGGAAAGTTAATACTTCCTAAAAAAGTGATTGCGTTCGCCACACCAAAAACATAATTCCGCAAACAATCCTTTACTCTACGTCTCACGCTCTTTACCCGTTAGAATTGCAAGAAATTAAAAAAAAAAACAAACATGGACTACACTGATCTGTTGACTATTGCGATGCCGGTTTACGAAAGGAAAGAATTCTTCGTCGAAGCTTTGGAAAGCGCAATCAACCAAACCGTAAAGTGCAAAATCATTGTTGTTGACAATTGCTCGTCACATAATTTTTACGAGCAAGTTTGCAAAGAAAAAGGGATAACCTACTACCGGAATGATGAAAACATTGGTATGGCCAGAAATTTTGGCCGATGTTTCGATCTCTCGGAAACCGAATACGTCATGAATCTACAAGATGATGATATCTTGTCACCAATCTATGTTGAATCATTCGTTAATGCCCACAAACAGCATCCAAACATTGATTTATTCTTTACAAATTTCATCCAGTTCAACTCCTCCGGTGAATTTCATCACCGCCATACCCTGCCATTTGGCTACATGGAAAACGGAGAAAAAATTATTGAATATGGGATCAGATATAAATTGGGTTTCCCGTTTATGGCCAGTGTGATCAAGAAAACGATGTATTCAGGATTCTATTCCGGTTTTGGTGGAAGTTATGACTGGGTTTGGATTTATTCCATAGCAGACAAGTTCTCTTTTTATGGCGATTCCCGGGAACTCTATTGTTATCGGGCCCACGAATTGCAGGATACAATTGATAACTCTCTGACCTATCGCTTTACCATTCCTTATATTTATGATGAAATATTAAAGCAAAAAGCTAAGAACAAAGAATTGCGTCAGATTGCATCAAAACATGCATTTTGGTCGTTAATGCAACTCAAATCCATTGCTGGGAAAAAGAAAATTAAGGAATTAACTGAAAAAGAAAACATATATAGCAATTACTTGAAGAATAAATTAGACTCGGATTGGTTAATCAAGTCCATATTTTTTCTACCGAAGGAGATTGTTGATATAATATACCGGTCTATGCGCAAAATTGGAGTAACGAGCTGATTCACGAAGTAACGTTCTATGAACTCAAAAAAACTGAATTAGGTATAAATCGTCAAATAGCGAAATTTATTCCCCATATGCAGCCAGCAAAACGAGTCGTGGTCAACACGGGTATTTTGTATGCCCGAATGGCCATTACTATATTTATTTCCCTCTATGTTACCCGGCTCATTTTAGCAGCTTTAGGTGCAGCCGATTTTGGAATTTTCAATGTTGTGGGCGGGGCCATTGCTATGCTAACCTTCTTGAACACAGCAATGGCTGCAGCAACACAACGATTTATGTCGTATGCACAAGGAGAAGGAGATGCCCAAAAGCAGAAATCCATTTTTAATGTTAGTGTTCTCCTACATTTTCTTATTGCCATATTGGTTGTGCTGCTGCTCGAAGGAGTAGGCTATTTTCTATTCAACGGTATATTAAAGATTCCGGAAGACCGGGTTGAAACAGCCATGCTTATCTACCAGTTTATGCTTGTTAGTACATTCTTCACGATCATTTCGGTTCCATACGATGCTGTTATTAATGCACACGAACACATGCTATTGGTGGCGATTCTAGGGATTATTGAAGCCCTCCTAAAATTGGCCATTGCAATTTACGTTACGAATACATCACTCGACAAGTTGGCTAGCTACGGCTTTCTCATGGCCGCACTTTCGGTGTTTCTTCTTTTACTTCGGCGAATTTATTGCCATCGGAAATACCACGAAGTACAAATCCGAATCAGGAGATATTTTGACAAACTACTTTTTAAAGAAATGACCGGTTATGCATCATGGGCACTTTTAAGCAGCGCCGCCAGTATCATCTCCATGCAAGGCATTACCATTATCTTGAACTCGTTTTTCGGGGTTGTGGTAAATGCAGCACAAGGAGTGGCAAACCAAATTTCTGGTCAGTTATTAGCGTTCTCAAGCACCATGCTAAAAGCTTTGAACCCTGTTATCGTGAAAAGTGAAGGTGAAAATAATCGGGACCAAATGCTCAAGGCATCCATGACAGGAAGTAAGATATCTTTTTTCCTGCTATCTTTCCTATCGATCCCGGTAATATTTGAAATGCCCTTTATCCTTGACATTTGGCTAAAAGAAGTCCCGGAATATGCCGTTATATTCTGTCGGTTAATCCTCATCCGGTTATCTATAGGCCAACTTACGGTTACCTTCCCGACCTCAATAGGTGCTATTGGGAACATTAAAATGTTTAGCACCTGGGATTCAATAATTTACATATCCGTTTTGCCGCTAAGTTTTATTGCTTTCAAACTTGGAACACCACCACCAACTATCTATATCATTTTAATAGTTATGGTTCTTGCCCTTTCGGTCTCCCGGATTTACTATATCAATATACTTGGAGGGCTCTCATTTCTGATTTACTTAAAAAACGTTCTATATCCCAGCATGGTGGTGTCGACAGTTACGGTCTCCACTGCATCTATTCCCTACATCTTTATGGAAGAAGGGTACTACAGGCTTTCTTCTGTTCTGCTATTAAGTTCCATCTCCTTCATTATAGCCTTTTACCTATGGGGATTGAATGCAGGTGAAAGAGACCAAATTAAAAAAATGCAAAAAAGCATTATCTGTAAATTAAATGGTCATCTAAAGGTGGGTTTATCATAGACAATGCCATTTTGAAAAATCTACTTAAAAATATTATCCCACGCAGATTGCGGCAATGGCGAATGGTTTATTTAACCTTTGGCACCGATATAAAAAGATATCTTACCTTTTTAAATTACAACTTCTCGAGCCAGGATAAATACCTGGGAGTTATAGCCATGAAATATCATGTAATTGAAAAAGGATTAACGATGCCGCAGACTCGCTTTCGCTTTGGGAAAAATCACATCTTCGAATTATGCAACATTATTACCGAATACCATTTTAAAGGGTATGATATCAATCAGTTTGAAATCCAGTACGCTAGCATGGTTCTAAACGAATATAGAAATTTTCACCACGATCAACAGTATGAATTAGAACCAGAAATTTCAACTGTAATCAATAAAACCGTTGCTATAACAAATTATTCCCAAAGCTCAACTCAGTTAAATTTCACAAGCGATAGTTTTTTTCAGTCAGTCAATGACCAATTTCCTGCATTTGCCCAATCCCGGCACACCGTAAGAAATTATTCGCCAGAGAAAATTCCCATAGAAGAGCTGATTGATGCTGTCAGAATAGCTCAAAATGCCCCGTCTTCCTGTAACCGTCAGCCCGTCCGCGCATACATAGTAACCAAAGATTCTGCAATTAAAACCATACTTAACCTACAGGGAGGGAACGGTGGATTCGGTCATCTTGCGACCTCATTATTTGTTATAACATCAAATATATCTTTGTTTCAGGATGTACTGGAACGGTGGCAACCAACACTAAATGCGGGTTTTTTTGGGATGGCATTGCTATATGCGCTACACTTCAAAAAGATTGGCTGTGCAACGTTAAACTGGAGTGAAGACAAACGTAAGGATAAAAAACTACGTAGTTTTCTAAATATTCCTCCAAACGAGCATGTGCATTTTCTTATTTGTTGCGGTTATCTTCCCGATGAGTTTCTAGTAGCTGCTTCATTGAGAAAGGACGTGAAAAATATATGTGAAATAATTACATGAAATGAAAATAGGATTATTAACCCTTCACACCTTTTACAATTACGGAGCTATGCTACAAGCTTATGCTACCCAAATTGTACTTACCCAAATGGGATATGATGTACAGTTAATCAATCATTACCCTCTTGATTTGGAAAAGCAAAATGATACCGTACCGTTATCACTTCATCCCAAGAAACTAATCTTGTACTTCATATTAAAGTTCGACCGGAAGTACCAACAGAAATTAAAGCGTTTCCGTGATTTTCGAAAGGTTTTTAACCTGACCAAACGCTACTACAGCGAAGAAGAAATTTACAATCATCCTCCAAAATTTGATGTTTATATTATTGGAAGTGACCAAGTATGGAACATGGAAAACGGTATTGATCCTTTCTGTTTCCTCGATTTTGTGAAAGGACACGGTAAAAAAATCAGCTACGCGCCCAGTTTTGGCAGCAGCAGTATCCCCGAAAAATATAAACCTCGCTTGACGGAACTCCTTTCAGACTTTAGCGCCATATCTACGCGTGAGGATGATGGAGTCCGCATCATAAAAGAGGCAACTGGTCGTGATGCAGTTCAAGTGCTCGACCCCACCCTATTAATATCAAAAACAGAATGGAATAATCTAATTGGTCACACAAAGCCTCCAACTGCAAAATACATCCTGATCTATGCACTGAACGATTCGGATGAATCTGCAAAAATGGTTGAAGCAGTAAGAAACAGATACAATCTCCCGGTTTGGGGAATACCTATGGGAGTTAATGTCCCTGCAAAGTTTAAAGTAGAAAAATCATTCAAAGATGCCGGCCCATTAGAGTTCATTTCGCTGTTCATGCATGCTAAAGTAGTCTTAACAAGCTCATTTCACGGACTTGCATTTGCCGTTAATTTTGAAAAAACATTTTTCGTCGTTCCTCACCCAACCCGTAACTCGCGGCTGAACAGCCTGATGAAACTACTGGATCTTCAGGATCGGCAATACTTCACTCCGGAAATTATTAATAGCTTGAAAGAATCAGAGCTTTTTCTGGATTACTCGACGAAAATCTATATTCTGAACAACCAAAGAAAACAATCCTGCGATTTTTTAACGGCAAGCATCGAAAATATCCCACCCCTAACCAAATAATTTTTACCATGAACACCTTGTCTGCTTACATCCTAAAGGCAATGCGTAAAAGCTACAAGAATATTTGGGACCGTATAGAACTACCTAAACCAGATTGCATTCAGGAACCCAATGCCGCGGCAAAAGTCATCTTCGACCTATTGACCAGTGACAAGCCGTGTATGATTGCCCGTTTTGGCAGCACGGAATTAACCTGTTTGGCAAATTATTCAGGTATCTACCGAACCCATCAAAATATTTTCGGCTTCATCAAAGGGGAAAAACCTCCTTGGTGGTGGGATCCTAAAATAATAAGCCAAATGCAGCAATGGAGCGGATTTTTCCCTCCCGAAGTGCACAAAATTGAGCAGTTCTGCGAATTAATGATTCAAGATATTCCACTTGTTGACGTCCTCGGCTCATGGCTACATGAAGAACATCTTTTTGCAGAAGAACTATTATCTGCTGAGAAAATCGCTTTATTGTTTTTCGATCCTTTCTGGGCTATACATCCTTGGACAAAAGCCTTGGAAGGAAAGAAAGTGCTGGTCGTTCATCCATTTACCGAGACCATCCAGCAACAATACAAAAAACGGGAACTTATTTTTGAAAATAACCTATTGCCCGAATTTGAACTGAAAACCATCAAGGCAGTCCAAAGTATTGCAGGTGCTACCACCAGTTTTGCTGATTGGTTTGAAGCATTGGACTATATGAAAAAACAAATTGAGGAAACCGATTTTGATATTTGCCTGATCGGAGCCGGAGCTTACGGATTTCCGCTGGCTGCACACGTTAAGCGTCTGGGGAAAAAAGCTTTTCATATAGGTGGAAGCTTGCAACTTCTATTCGGAATAAAAGGAAAACGTTGGGAAAGCGATTACCATAATGTTTATAATTATCCTTCCTTATTTAACGCACATTGGGTCCGTCCTAAGGAAGAAGAAAAACCGACAAATGCCCAAATTGTAGAAGGCGCCTGCTACTGGTAATCATGCAGCATCAATTTATAAAAGAAATTTTTCACCGAGAATGAAGATTCTATGGATTTCCAATACATTATTCCCTGCGGTATGCCAAGAACTTAACATACCCAGCCCAGTTGTGGGCGGTTGGATGTTTTCAGGAGCTGAAGCCCTTCTGAAAGCATCTGCGGATGTCGAACTTGGTGTAGCTACTTTATATAGCGGAAAATCTTTAAAGACGCTACCAATAGATGGCATTACTTACTACCTCTTACCAAAACCAGGTTCAAATTATAGGTACAGCCACTCATTAGAACCCTTTTGGAAAAGAATAAGAGACGAATTTAAGCCAGACGTTGTGCACATTCACGGCACCGAGTACCCACACGGACTTGCCTACGTAAATGCATGTGGAAATTCTGGAGTTGTTGCATCAATCCAGGGCCTGGTGAGTATTTATGCCCAATACTATTTGGGTGGTATCCCAGAAAAAGAACTACGGCAGAACATCACAATTCGAGATATTATCCGGCTAGATTCATTATTCAAACAAAAGCAAAGGTTTCAACAGAGAGGAGCTTATGAGATCGAATTAATCCGGAATATTTCCCACATCATTGGCAGGACATCTTGGGATCAAGCCCATGCATGGGCAATAAATCCGAGAGCAGATTATCACTTCTCTAACGAAACCCTTCGAAACGCATTTTATAACCATAAGTGGAAATACGAAGAATGTGAGAAGCACAGTATTTTTCTAAGCCAGGCACATTACCCTATAAAAGGCTTACACCAATTAATAAAAGCTCTACCATTGGTTTTAAGGGATTTCCCAAAAACAAAGGTATATGTGGCCGGGAATGATTTCTTTTCAACAAACAAGTTTTGGCGCATGAATGGTTATGGGAAATACATTCGCTCCTTAATGCAAGCCAACGGAATCTCCGATCAACTCGTTTTTACGGGCATCTTATCCGAAAAAGAAATGTGCGATAGATATCTGCGCTCAAATGTATTTGTCTGCCCCTCATCAATAGAGAACAGCCCCAATTCGATTGGCGAGGCACAATTATTAGGCGTTCCATGCATAGCATCCTATGTGGGTGGCACAGCTGATATGGTTAGCCACAACCAAACCGGTTTACTTTACCGCTTCGAAGAAACAACCATGCTTGCTGAATTAGTATGCAGGGTATTTAAGGATCCTGATCTTTCCCGAAAACTATCTGATAGTGAAAGGTCCACAGCAGGAAGACGACATGATCCTGACGTAAACACCCAAACTTTAATTAAAATATACCAATCTGCATGCAACTAATAATTAGCTTTCTGTACAAATCCATACGTGCAGTTCTTATACTAGTACGCCTGCTGATTAACCATTTAATCACCTGGATCATTTTTTACGGCAACAATGTGAACTTTCAACATTTTCGAACAAACGGAATTCCATACGTTAGCATTGCCCGAAGCGGGAAGTGCACAATCGGTAAAAACCTGCGGATTAACAATGGCATGTTGGGAAATCCAATTGGACGCCCCCAACGGTGCACTTTCTTTGTTGATCGAGGAGCCCTGCTTATCATCGGAGAGAATGTGGGAATGAGCTCAACAGCCCTCATTGCCCATCACCAGATTACCATTGGGAACAATGTAAAAATAGGAGGGGGCACATGCATATATGATACCGATTTTCATGCAATCAACCCGAACACCCGAGCCCTACAAGAAACCGACCGGGAGAAAAAGATAAATCTTCCTGTTCTGATTGAAGATAATGTCTTTATAGGGGCGCATACAACTATCCTAAAGGGAGTAACAATCGGAAAAAATTCCGTTGTCGGAGCATGTTCTGTTGTTACAAAAAGTATCCCTGCCAACGAAATATGGGCAGGCAATCCAGCCCGTTTCATCAAAACATTAGGAAGAAATGATGCATAATTATCTTGAAAAAATAATTCCATTAACTATCCTAATCGTTGGTGTTGCTTCAGTCCAGGGAATGGCATCCGTCCCCATAGGTAACACAACGATCTGGTGGCTTATCCAAACGATAGTCTTGCTCATCTTTCTTGTTAGTTTACGATATGGTAATCTGGAAACAGAATCAACCTCAGTCATGGTTACCGTTAAGCTATATCTGCTTTGGAATGTTATTAGCATTCTTCGAGGTTTTTTTTTGGCAGAAGTCTACTGGGACTGGAAAGGTTTAATATTAAACACCTTTGCCTTAATACTCCCCATTGTTGCCTATACAGCCTCCAATAAAGAGATCCTTCAATCCATGCTATCTTTTTATCTAAGATATGCTCTTCCTTTCTATTTGCTTATTTTCCCGGTTCTTCCAATAGGAGCCATTGGAAGTTACTTATATCCAGTTGCATTTTTAGTCCTGTTCATTCCTGCACTCACACCTAAAGGGAAAGCGATTGTTTTTGTATTGGCCTTAAGTGGTATCTTGTGTGATTTAAGCACACGAAGCTATATTCTGAAATATGGCATTCCAATCCTTATGCTTATTTTTTATTACTCAAAATATATAACCTACTCCACTCCTCTTATAGAATTCTCTCGCAAAGCTTTCATGTTTATTCCCTGGCTATTTTTTTTCCTGGCCATTTCCGGAGTTTTTAATATATTCAGGATGGATGAATATCTAAATAAAAGCTATGTGGCTACGACTAAAAATGCTGAAGGAGAAGTAATCGAGCAAGATATTACAAAAGATTCTCGCACTTTCCTTTTTGAGGAAGTACTCAGCTCCGCTAAAAAACATAATTATTGGATAATTGGACGAAGCCCGGCACGCGGCAATGAAACGTCCTTTTTTGACTGGATGGATGCTTCGGGCAGAGGTGAACGGTTGCGAAACGAAGCTGGAATATTAAATGTTTTTACCTGGACTGGTATTGTTGGTGTAATTCTGTACTTTTTTGTTTTCTATCGGGCATCCTGGATTGCAATTAACCAATCAAATAATATATATAGCAAACTGACCGGCCTCTTTGTATCTTTCAGATGGATGTATGCTTGGGCGGAAGACATTAACATGTTCAATCTCAACTATTTTATGATCTGGGTAATGATTGGCATTTGCTTTTCTCATTCTTTCCGCAAAATGAATGATGCAGAAGTAAAACTCTGGGTAAGAGGCATCTTCGAGAAAAAGTACTACAGAAAATACCGCGAATATATCTTGGAAATTCATTAATTTTCACCGCTACCATCCCCTAAAAACACGAATTCTTGAAGTTACAATTATGCAAGAGTATAATCAAATTACCATAGCTGTTCTTCTTACCTGTCATAATCGGCGGAAGAAAACACTAAACTGCTTAGAATCTCTTTACTCTGCTAAATGTCCGACAAGGCAGTTGGACGTATTTCTTGTAGATGATGGATCAACAGATGGCACAGGTGAAGCCATAAAATTCAAATTTCCAAAAGTAGTTGTAATCCAGGGAACAGGAAATTTGTATTGGAACCAAGGCATGCGACTAGCTTGGGATACAGCATCAAAATCAAGGCAATACGATTTTTACCTATGGCTGAACGATGATACATTGGTAAAAATAGATGCCCTTATAGAGTTAATCCAATGCTTTCAAGAAGCAATGAAAAAAGACCAAAAACCGGCGATTATAACAGGAGCTTGTGAATCAACGGAAAATAAAAATATTTTTTCGTATGGAGGTAAAACTGACTTGGGCCCTGTTATTCCAAACGGTACACTCCAACCATGTAAATATATCAATGGGAATGTCGTACTAGTATCCAACGTTATTTTTAATGAACTGGGTAATCTGTCCCCAGATTACACTCATGCCATGGGAGACTTTGACTATGGACTTCGTGCAATAAAAGCGGGATATCGGTGCTACACCACCAAAAGCTATATTGCGATTTGCCCTACCAATCCCGGCATTCCAGCTTGGTGCAATCCCAATACACCATTATTACAGAGATTAAGACTTCTGAAATCACCGAAAGGGTTAAATATAAAAGAATACAATATTTTCCGCAAAAGATTCTGGGGCTGGAAATGGATTATTTATGCTCTCAAAGCTTATTTAAAAATTTTGTATCCTAGCTTATATTTTAAGATATCTAGCAAATCGATTTCAGACTTATCCAACATTCCGAAATTGAAAGTATAACCTTATATTTTACAACGAAATACAACCAAAATATATTTAAACAGCCACCAATGAAATTGCCCCCGATATTAATCATAGTATTCAATAGGCCAGATTTTGCTCTAAAGTTATTTGAAGCTTTAGCAAAACTTAAACCAGAAAAGCTATACGTCATTTCAGATGGACCCAGAAATGAACGTGAAGCGATTGATGTTGAGAAATCAAGATTAATTTTCAATAACGTAGATTGGAACTGCCAGATTAAGTATGACTACTCTTCTGTCAACATTGGGTTACGACAGCGTATAACCAGTGGTATTGATTGGGTATTTCAAAGCGAAGAAACATTAATCATTTTAGAAGACGATTGCATACCACAACCCGACTTTTTCAAATTTTGTTCCTCCATGTTAGATCGCTATGCAGATGATAATAGAATTATGGCTATAAATGGATGTAATTTAAATCCACGCCTATCAAAAACATTTCCTAACTCCTATTTTTTTTCAAAATATGCAAACTCTTGGGGATGGGCAACCTGGAAACGAGCATGGGATTTATTTGATCGAGATTTATCCGGATTTGATGATAAAGATACATTTAAAAATTTCACATATAACTTTCCCTACAGAACCAGATCCTCTCTTTATTGGCATTATAAAATGGGTGTAGTGAAAGAATCGAAGATTAATAGCTGGGCATATCGCTGGATGTTTTCGTTGTGGATTCAAAATGGATTGGCGGTAGTGCCTAAGTTTAATTTGATACAGAACATAGGAGATGATGAGAGAAGCACAAATACAAAAGGAAACCTCCATTTTCTAAAAATTGAATCGTCTCCTATTATAGAAGATGAACTCTCCCACCCCAATTTCATACATGCAAACCTCACGTATGATAAATGGCTGGAAGACTCCATTTATAGCAAATCACTTAAATACCGATTACTTTGGATGATTAAAAAGCTAACTTTTCAGATCTAAGGTTCCATGTAAATAAATCCCCCAAAAGTATTCAATCACATATATCACTACGCGGCAATCACTTTAATCTAATACTATTTTAAATTAAATTTCATATCCGCTCACCACCCAGAGAGCAATATTTGCGCTCATAATTATCAAAAAATCCATTCCAGTATCAGTTTCATGAACACCGTTAAAACAATTGGCTTCACCGTTTATTCGGATGATTTGGCGCTGATCCCGATTAGAGACAATGTGTGCCGGGTGATCAACACCATCAGCCCCAACTCGTATGGCGTTTCCACCCGGGACAAAGAATTTGAACGGGCGCTAAAGACTTCTGACTATTTGGTCCTTGACGGTGTTTACTTTGCGTTTTCTTCGCTATTGCTTCAAGGTAAAAACATTAAACGCAACCAGGGGCCCGACGTTTTTTATCATTTTATTGCCCGGTTGAATCAGCAAAACGGGAAAGCCTTTTTCCTGGGCTCGTCGGAAGGTACCCTTCAAAAAATCAGGGAACGTGCCCGGAAAGATTATCCAAACCTGACAATCGAAACCTATTCCCCTCCGTTTAAATTGGAATTTTCGGAAGAGGATAACCAACAGATGGTAGAAAGTATCAACGCCTTTCAGCCTGATATTTTGTTTGTGGGAATGACCTGTCCAAAGCAGGAAAAATGGGCCATCAAACACCGTGAACTTCTCCGGGCAAATCTGGTCATTTGTATTGGGAATGTATTCGACTGGTTTGCCGGCACCCAAAAACCGATTCACCCCATTTGGTTCAAACTCCGAATAGGTTGGTTAGTCCGGATTTTCCTTCGTCCGGAAGTATTTAAACGAAACATCGGAAACCAGATGCTATTCTTCTGGCATGTCATTTTAATATTCTTAAAAATCAAAAAATATGATACGAGGAGCTATAATTGGACTCGGTAAAATGGGTTTGTCGCATACGGCCATCATTGGGGCAAATCCCAAGGTTAAGCTGGCAGCAGTTTGCGACACCTCATCACTGGTGCTGAGCGCCTTTAAAAAATTCAGCCAGATAAAAACCTACAGTGATTACAGTAAAATGCTGGACGAAGAACCGTTGGATTTTGTTGTGATTGCCACGCCAACCAAGTTTCATTACCCGATTGTCAAATCGGCACTTGAACGGGGCATCCATACCTTTTGCGAGAAACCGTTCAGCCTGACCGTGAAAGAAGGGGAAGAACTTGTTGCGTTGGTAAACCAAAAAGGGTTGGTAAACCAAGTGGGCTACCACAACCATTTTATCGGAACCTTCCGGGAACTTCGAAGGTTGATCCAAACAGGAATACTGGGCGAATTAACCCACTTTACCGGCGAAGCTTACGGTCCGGTGGTCACCCGCGAAAAAGGAGGCACCTGGCGGTCGAAGCCCGAAGAAGGGGGCGGCTGTTTGTACGATTACGCCTCGCATGTACTCAACCTGATCCAGGAAATCATCGGGCGACCGGTAAAATCAAGCGGGATATTGCTTAAAAGCATTTATTCCAAAGGGGTCGATGATGCTGTTTATGCCTTGTTGACCCTCAACGATGGCACAAGCGGAGTATTATCCGTAAACTGGAGCGATGAAACCTACCGGAAAATGTCAACCTCCATCACCGTCATGGGCAAAAAGGGAAAGCTGATTTGCGATGCTACCGAACTGAAGATCTACCTGAAAGAGGCCGCCCCTCATGAAGGGCTCGACAAAGGATGGACGACCAAGTACATCACAGATTTGGCCATTCCGGTTGATTTTTACCTTCGCGGCGAAGAATACAGTGCCCAACTGGATTATTTTGTGGACAGCATCATTAACCGGAACAAGGCAGAATACAATACCTTCGAACAAGGACTCTACACCGACAAAGTCATTGAAATGCTTATTGACAACTCGAAAAACAACCATCATGGATAAAGTATTATTTGGCGACAACCAGTTTTTTGCCGTAAACCATGCATCCGACGAGAAATCCAGGGCACAGGCTATCCGGTTTAAGGATGACCGGGCCATCATACAGGTACTAGACCAGGCCATCGACCTGGGGATCAACACCTTCATGTGTACCACCCACGACCGTATTGCTAATGTTTGTGATCACCTGCGTGCCAACCCGGCCAAATATGCCGACTTCCTGATTTATCCCTGCATGCCCTATGCCCACAAATATGCCAATGCAGTAACCGAACTGGGCATTGCGGGCACCATCAAGCAATATGTTCCGGGGAATGTATTCAGCACCTTCGCCAAAGGGGGTTTTGCCTTCCTGAACAAAGATTTTATCAAATTAATGGAACTGCTCATTGATGCGGAGATGAAGATGTTCAAGGGAATCCAAACGCCGGTTATTTTCATCCAGAATGTGTTGGTGGATATGATCCTTGGATTGAAGATGTTTGAGGTATTTAAAGAATATGATGCCTATATCCGCAAAAAATATCAGGCCGAACCCGGGTATATCACGATGAATATGCCTGCCTTGCTGGATGCACTGAATTCGGTCGGAATTGAAAATCCGATTATTTGCAGTTCCATCAACAAAATTGGGTTCCGAATGAGCGGCGGAATTGAGATTTACGAAAAATACCTGAACGAGAAGGAGTTTCGTCCGATCGCCATGCAAGTGCTGGCTGCAGGAGCTTTGCGCCCTAAAGAAGCAATTGAATACCTGGGCAATTTTCCAAAAATTGAGTCGGTTTTGTTCGGCGCCTCCAGCCAGTCGCACATCAAAGAAACCAAAGATTTGATTGAAAAATACCTCTGTCCCATTGCAGTTGCTGATTAATGAGGGTATCGTGTTTTCTTTCGTTACTGAGCTTGTAAGGTTATAGAAAGAAAAATAAGGCTTTTTTGTACAAAAGAAAGATGACTTTATCTGTCTAATCCAAATTTCCACAAGAAATCCATTTAATTCTCTGCTCCTCTATATCTGCATCAAAGCGGCCGAAGCGGCGATCCGGCCCCTGAAGATTGGAGTACATCCTACAGTTGCCGGACAAATCAGCAGCCTGCTAACCATAGGCATATCCCAAGAAGAAAGGGATAATTTTTTCAAAAACCTTATTCTTTTTCCTGTTCTTTAACCTGAGTATAACATGAGCCAATTCTCCACAACCTTATTGACCTTATTTTTTTAGTGTATCCTAATAATGTTTCAGGAATTGTATAAAAGAAAGATGATTTTATCTGTTTATTCATTATTGCCTGTTAAAAAGCTATTTCGTCCCTACGGGACTTTGATGTATTTCTGCAACTTATTTTTCTCTACCCATATTTGATCCCTGCCGGGATCGTCTGATATGCCAGATAAAATGAGTACAGGAAAAAATAGCCCTGAATGCATTACAGTCCCGTAGGGACTTAATTTGGGTAGAATTGGAAGATCCCCAAAATTTTTGATTTGCCCTGCTCTCTCCCAATAGTTTTCGAATAGACAAAAAGCCGGATCCGGTAGTGGAAATTATACTTTTTCCCGACCGGATCCGGCTTTCTATATTTCTTAATCCCCTTGCAAGGGATAAGATTTCGACTTAGATGATCACAATCTTGCTTTGCGAAGCTTGATCTTCACAAATCAGGCGAACGATATAGGTTCCGCGTTCCAGATGAGTCAGGCTAAAGTTTTCCTCCAGATCGCCATTCGAACCATAAAGCACCTGTTTCATGATCTGTTTCCCAGTCATGTTGAAAAGTGCAAACTCGCACACTTCAGTTTTCAGGTTGTTGGCCCTCAGTGTGAATGCCCCGTTCGTTGGGTTCGGGAAAACCAACAGATCAACTGCCAGTACGTCCGGGCTGTCCGGATCCAACTCCAGGTTTTTAAGAATGTTGTTATCCACTGTGAATCCGGAAAATGAATCGATTTCGTTTCCGGCCAAGTCATACAATGGCGAAACCCCTTTTTCGTAAGAGACCAGGATTTGGTCTTCTGCCTGAAAATCGGAGTCCACATCCAGGATTACTTCTGCACCGGTCACCGTAACAGATTCAACCTGCTTGCCGTTGCTCAATTGAAAATCGATAGGTTGCGGAACGCTGCTCTCAATCAGTGGTTCGCTGAACGTCAGGATGACACGTCTGCGATTGTTATCGTAAACAATCCCTTCTTCCATGCGGCTCTTAATGATGATGTTCACCGTAATGGTGGCCGTTGCTTTTGTAGGATTAGCCGCATTATCCGTTACTTCAACATTCAAAAAAACGGATTGATCGTCTTCTGCCCGAATAGATGTTTTCACAAATAACTCTCCGGTAACCGGATCCACATCGATCAGGTTGGTCCCATTCCCTCCGGTAATCGCATATGTCATCGCGGACGGACCGCTTGCCGTTACTTGCCCAATGATGGTTCCCTGAGCCGTGGCTTCCTGAATCGCAAACACCTGATTGGTAATTTGAGGCGTGGTATTCTCAATATTATTGATCACCACATATCCCGAAAAAGAAGCAATCTCATTTCCATGGATGTCGATTATTGGACTCGACCCTTTCGTATAGCTTACAATAATCTCATCGCCATATTGATATTCTGAATCAAGATCCAGGTAGATCATTGATCCGCTAATGGTCACTTGAAGTACTTTTTTATTGCCATTCAGGGAAAAATCAGAAGCTAATTCGGTACTCTTCAGTTGGGTGGATTGAAGACTTTCGTCGTAATACAATATGACCCGCTTCGGATTACTTGCTGTAACTTCCCCTTTAACAGGTTTCCCGTTAATGACGATATTAATTGTCACATTGGCACTTGCCGACAAAGGATTTGCAGCATTGTCCGTTACTTCTACCACCATAGGCACAGCATATGTTCCGGTGGTTTCAATCACATTCTGTACAAATATCTGACCGGTAGCGGCATCCAATGAGAAAAGATCACCAGTATTTCCCTGAACAATCGCATAGCTTAGCACTTGTCCCTGATCAGCATCCGTGGCCACCACCTGAGCTGCCAAGGCGCCTGTTTGGTAGTTTTTGCGGATTTCAAAAACCTGATCCTGAATGACTGGCTGTTGGTTATCCGCAACAACAGGCTCTTGCTCAGCCAAATGAGACAATTCACGGACTTCCGCTGATGAAAGTGCGGTATTATAAATCCGGACTTCGTCCATCAGCCCTTGATACAAATAAATCGGATTTGCATCGTCTCTACCTGCACCAATTAATAAGTTGTAGCCCTGTCCTGACTCCAGCAATCCGGTTGAGGCAGCGCTGGAAATTACAACACCATCCAGATAAATGATTTTTTGAGCCCCATCGTAGGTTACAGTCAGGTTATGCCAGTTTCCATCCCACAGCTCATTCACGCCCGCCAATTCCATCCAGGGAGACGAAGTACCGCTGGTTTTAAAGGCAACTGTTTTTGTATCGGGGCGAATATAAAGCGCATAGGTATCGACATTGGGGCCGCCATGCATAATGATACCCTGATACCCGCCTGTTACAGAGGTCGGTTTTACCCACGCGCTTAAGGTAACTTCGCTTTGCACATTATCCCCAAATGCTTCACCAAGACTGATGTAACCGGTTCCACTCAGTTCGAGGCCATTGCCGTCGACTCCGGTAGTCCGGGTCGCGGTATTCATAATCGTTCCATCGTTTGAACCTTGTGAATCCACCACCGTTGAACCGGCAGATTCTTCAAACAGATATTCAGAAAAGGACGGCGACAAATCCGGCAGACTAATCGTGACGGTTGCCGAACGGGATGAAGAAACGTTTCCGGCAGCGTCTTTTGCCCAGGCGTAGAGCGTCTTGGTTCCTTCCTGCGAAAAGGTGTATGCTGTCGGTGCAGAAGTTGTCCAGCCATTGTCGCCTGCCAGGGGAGAACTAGCAGATTCCGTTAGCTTATAACCGGCAACCGCCTGATTGTCAGAAGCCGTAAAGGTACTGATCGCGATGGTAAGCGATGTGGACGTTACCGGAATAGAAAAAGAAGAAACGGACGGGCTGCTGGTATCGGCAGTTGGGGTTGAACTGCTTATTTGAATGGTGATACTGGCAGTGGCTGAAAGTGGACTTTCAGCATTATCAGTTACCTTGACTCCCAAGACAATCGTTTGACCGCTACTCACCGAAATGTTTGACTTGGCATAAATCTCTCCGTTAGCCGAATTGATCGAGAACAAACCCGCTTCATTTCCGCTGGTGATGGAATAGGTCAATGTCTGGCCCTGATCCGGATCGCTGGCTGCCACCAGACCAATCAGGTCATTGATCAATTTGTCCTCACTAATTTTAAAAGTCTGACTGGTGATAACCGGCGCTTGGTTCGTGCTGCTAATTCCATCAAATTTAGTCCCGATCAGAATTTTGCCGGTAAACGGTTTCAAGGTTAACTTTCCGGTCACTGAATTCCCGTCAATATCGCGGTAAGTATTACTCCCCAAATCAAAGGTCTTGTCCTGCTTGGTATCGTTGTAGAATAATTTTTCCGTTTCACCGGTCTTTAGGGCAGTGCCATCAAATGTTGAATTTGTATCCATCCCCATTGCTGACTTCCATTCTGAAAATGTCAAATATGGGTATGCTGATCCATCCATATCTCTAAATAGTAGAGTTCTATGATGATCTACATATTCGTTATAATTTAAAGTTAAACCAATGCTATTGCTATTTTGCATCGCCAAAGTAGCTTTAGTGGTGCCATAATTATCTAATGTTGATGCTGGGTTACAAAAAGTATTATATTGGGCAATATTTCCAATTTGATCAGATGCCTTCCGAACGTGTCTGATATTAGAACCATTGCTAAATCCAATATTATTCTGTATTGTGATGTCTGCTGTTTGATGGAGGTAAATCCCGTAATACCCTACATTGGCAATAACATTGTGTTCGATAAGAACATCGTGTGTTCGTTCATCCATATAAATGCCTGCGCCAAATACCGCCCCAAATGTATAGCCTTCGGAATTGCCGGGAACATTATCAATAACATTGTATCGAACAATACTATTCTGAGAACCTGGTTCTGAAACAGCACCCGGATTAAACGTATAAATCGCTCCACCGTCATCTACGGTGAGGCATACATCTTTAATGTAGTTATATTCTATTGTCGCACTTTGACCTCTCCATGAAATTCCATTATACCCAACACCAATTATCCGATTATATCTAAAGGTGTTATTGTCTCCGATCACACTAATCCCAATGGCTGCAAACCCATTTGTACCTGTTACCCCAAGTTTATTAAACAATCCAATATCTGTAATTTGATTATCGCTAAAAATAGAATTTGAAGAATTTTCTCCCCTAATACCATATTGGTTTGTTTCTGCGATAATGTTGTTTGTGTAAGTCCCGTAACTGTCGTGATTAACGTAGATGCCAAAGTTCTCGGGGTGAAGCATGATATTGTTATTAATCGTCAAATGTGAACAATAATCAGCGTTAACAGCTTTATCTGAATGGTGAAGGAATTGAAGGTTCTCAATCGTCACGTAGTCTTTATCATATATGTTTGTCCCATAACCGACATAAGACCCTCTCACCTGATAATTAGCAGGCGAATCGCCAGATGGTGTCCAAACATACAATGTATTGTTTGAGCTGCTATAATACCACTCCCCGGCTTGATCTAAAAACTCTAATTTATTGGTAAGGAAAAATCCTTCATTTACCCCTAAACTATAAGTAGGAGCAGAATCCAACGTAATTGTCTGACCGCTTGATCCTGATACCGACTTTGTATATAAAGCCCAAGTTATTGTACGTCCAATCCATTTTGCTCCAGTATAATTTATTCCGCTATTCAGCGAAGTCGAAGTGAACTGATTTGAACTATTCACATTGCTAATATTAAAATAACCGCTATTAGGGTATCTTGCGGCCTTTAATTTTTCACCATTAAAAAATACCTGATCTATATTATCAGAAACTGTCGCTTTATATATATTCCCCGAATGCAATGTCCATCCGGTTATTTCTGTAGAACCGTAGATTTTAGGCTTCTCTCCTGTTCCGTATGCTCCGTAAGTGATCGGGCTACCAGAGGTACCGGAGGCTTTCGGGGTAATAGTGCCTTCCCAGGCATCTCCCCGTTTAAATAAAATTTTGTCCCCGGCCCTGGGGGTTAAATTGTTTACCTTGTTTAAGGTTTTCCAGGCTTGACTTTCGCTGGTTCCTAATTTTGAATCATCTCCACCACTACTGCTCACGTAGTAGGTAGTCTGTGCCATCATGGCCATGGGTAACAAGAGGGTTACCACAAAGAGCAGTTTTCTCATCTTAAACATCTTCTTCAATACTTGTCCTTTATTATTATTTATCGAATTCCAATTTTCTCCCCTAATCCTACACATCGCGACAAACCTGTTCCTTTAGGACCATTTAATCCTTCCGCGATAAACGGTGCTTTTTGCAGACCTTCTATGCTGCCCTCAAATCAACCTCAAAATCACTCCGTGAATGACTTGAGATAATCAACTTGAGTATAATCCCACCTGGTTGAATTTCTGCAAATTCAGGTCGCCGAAAAATAAAATCAAGGCTTTGGGGGATGAAATTCCGGAATAAGTAAATTCCTCCATCATGGAAAATGATTTTTAAGTGTCTCGCCAACGTATCCCCGATGACTTTATAAAAACTCCGGATTCTGATTTCTAAGACAGAAGCTAAACGGGACTTTTTATTAAAAAAATGACACACCTTACCTTGGTTGATTGATCGCACCATAAATTCGGGATTTTTTACCGAACATGAACTTGCAATCACTATGCCACTGGCTTTCAATTCTGATAATGTCCTGATCCGTAGTTTGTTGTTATTTTTACATGAAGCCTCATTTACTATCAAAATGAACATCAATATTGCAAATTGATAATCGTTTAATCGGGGAAATTTATGATAACATAGTATTGATTTTGAGCAAAATACGCCACATCGGGGAACATCGCTTTGCTCCACGAAGACACAGACCTATTCCTGTCCATCCAATCGAGCGGCATGGGCATTTGCTGAGTCTTTTCAATCTCAAGTTGAAATACGGTTACAAAATAAAACTATGAAAGGATTTCAGAACCTTCAACCTTCTCGGCGTTTAATAACGGATTGGCATACATCTGCATAAACAAGCGCTTTTGGCAGTTGGCATCACCTTCTCCGATCGTCTTTACCAAATCATCCAGCAATTCTGAAAATTTATCCCGAACGGCATCATCCACCTTGTCGGCATGGAGGTTACTGTCGGTCAACAGATCAGCAGCCAGGTAATTATTGGGCCATAGCTTATAGTTTCGGTAAATGCAGGTATCAATATGATCGGCCAGCTGCTGAATACTTTCAGCAAGGTTTTCTGCTTGTCCAAACTTTTTCAGTTGGGCATCAATGGGTTTCCCAAATGCAAAATGAACACGCCCCTTGGGCCTCGTCAACCCGAAAGCCATACTTTTCAGGTCGTCTTCCTGGGTTTTCACAAAACCATCATGTTCACGTTTATATATTTCTTCAACTTTCGAAATACCACACGGCTCACGTTCGTAAGAAATCGACAAGGGTACGATTTGTAATTCCCGGAAACCAGACTCAAAGTCCGATTTATTGCTCAGGTTCAACATCTTCAGCAGAGCTTGCTGAGTTTGGTCAAATCCATCTTTGGTACGGCCCTCACGTTGAGCAATCCATACCGACATATTATCTTTGGTGATGGTTTTCCGAATGTAGCTTGACAAATTTTTGGAGGCCAGCAGCAATTCGCGCGCCGGCAAGTTACGTTTCACCACGAAAGCTCGGTTCAACTTAACGGCATGAAGAATCCAATCGTAAATCAGCAGATTATTGCCAATGGCAATTTCCGTTGTATTCATCCCGGCATTGACAATAATATAGTTCAAGATGGCTGAATCCAAAATAATATCCCGATGATTGGAAATAAACAGGTAACTCTTGGTTTTATCGAGATTGTCCAATCCGCTCCAGGTAATGCCACTGGTGGTTTTATCAATAATCCACTCTTTAATAAGCGGATACATAAACTTCATCTGAAGTTCATTGATGGACCGGATTTCGGAAAGCAGCTGACAAACCCCTTTCACCTTTTTCTCATCCTGAAAAATAAAATACAAAACCTGTTGGAACACGTCGTCCTTCAACAACACGTTGATGTAGTGATTGACTTCATGATCTTCGTAGGGACGAATATCATCGTAATTCATAATTTCCCTCATTCCGTTAGTTTAAGCGCCGCAAATATACGAAATGCCAATTAAATCCTGAACCGTAACTGCATTTTCACCTCGGTGCGTTTGTTCCCGTCAATTTCGGAATATCCGCTGCCAATGCTGTCGACACCGAAGAACCAGCTACGTGAAACCTTGAACCAAAGCTCTATTTTTTCACAAAATTTAACTTTTCCGGTCAGGTACGAACGTACCCCTTCGCCAGATAACGCCGGAATGGAGAACTGATAAAGCAGGTCATTTTCATAGGCATAAATTCGTGCATCATAGTCGTCAGTATTGAAATAGGCCAGCCGGAACCAAACATTTAACCCCTCATTTTTAGGCTGAAACCCTACATCCTGGCTAACCAGGTATCCGGATGAGCCATGATCGTGTTCGTAAAACGAATGTTCAAACCGGGTTTTCACGGTGATCCGGTCGTGGAATTTTCCGGTAAGTTGAAACCGAACGCCTTGCCGGATTTGATCCAGATTGCTATTGATGGCACTCCCGGTTATTTTTACCGGTTTCCGTTCATAAAAGTACCGGCCAAGGATCTGCCAGCGCTCATTTGGCTGATACGTGGTTTGCAGCAGATATTCTTGCCCTTTGCCCGGAGCCGCTGTCGTATATTTCACCCACTGGTAATTAAAATAATCGGCGTACAGGTTGACATTGATCCTGGCCGCCGGAAACAGCTTCATGCCCAGATAAAATCCTTGTTCATCGTTCACCCGGCTGTTTTCGGTAAAGGCTCCAGCCAATGGCGCATTATATTGTTTGTCGATATGACGGTACACAGCCGAAAGTTCAACCTGGTCAACCGGCTGAAACAACGCTCCGTTTAAAAAAGCCAATCCTTTTTTCGCATCGGTCGCCAGCTCACCAAACAAAAACAAACGGTTGACACTAAAATGATAATCGCCACTCAAATTGATAATTTGGTTGCCTTCAAACAAAAATTGATTGTATAAATCGTTTCTGCGCTCAAGCGGGTATTGGTAGCGCACATGAACACCAGTGAGACTAACCGAAAACCGGTTGCCCCGGAAAGAAAGGTTTCCCCCACCCGTGGCCGACCACACCGAGTTTTTGTCCTCCAACTCGCTCCCGGTGCGATGAAGTCCGCTTGTCTGAAAGGAGGTAAACACTTTTTCGTCCCCCACACTATCGGTATTGGCATCAAATTTTTTATACGAAAAGAAGGGATGGAAGCGAAACCGTCCGAACTTAATTTCGGCAGCCAGTCCCCGCAGAAAATTATTTTCGTCGGTGGACGTGTAGGGCCGGATACCTTGATTGAACTTGGCAACCTGTGTTGCACCAGCCGATTTGCCCAACGAAAACCCCTGCCAAACAGCCAGCCCCTGACCGAAGCGAACCACATAGTCCCCCACTGTCAACGTCGATTTATTTTTCCCAATCTCTGTTCGCACAAAAGCGCTGTAATAATCAAAACCGGTCTGGTTTGGCGGACTGAAAAAAGGTTCCCCGGCATCTTTTTCAGCTGTAAAACCTGCCTGAACCGAGCCTGAAGTAAACCGATACCGTAGATAAAGTTTATCAGGCGAACCGGTATACTTCTGCTCCGAATAGCCGGCTTGTTTTTCCAGCAGGCGGATGCCCCGCGTTAACACTTCATGATGTTGGTAGGTTGAGGGAGCCTTAGTATCCACTTCCCCAAAAACCACAAACTGACCAACCAATTGGGCAAGCTCCGGGGTAAAACCATCCACGGTGGCCAGCTCATAAACCGACAAAACCGGACCGTATTGATCCCGGTATTCAAGCATAGCCGCCACTTGCACCGGTGTTAAAAAATAGAGCGCGGCCAAATCAGCCATAGTAGCCATATTCAGATTTACAGGATGTTCCCGGATCGCTTGCAGCTCATTCAAAAGCTGCTCCACGTCCTGCGTTTCATCCTCGGCAAGTATTTGCTCCAACAAATCCTCCAATTGCTTCTGGTAAGCCGACTCTACCTCCTGTGCCCACATTCCGCTTACAATCAAAAAGAAATAAATAAGAGGCAAAATCTTTTTCATGGGCGCTGAAAATAAAGGGTGAACGAAGGCGACAAACCAAGGTATTGGTGGTACGAAAATGTAAGATCGGTGCACACGTTTTTATGAGTATAGCCTACTCCCAACGAGAAAAGTCCGTACTGGGTTTCCACACCACAGCGCAGGGACAACTGCTTTTTCAGCAGATATTGAATACCAACGCGCGGCTCAACTGTCGCCGATTGTTCAGCAAATAACTCTGCCGTCAATAAAAACACCTCCTGAAACGTTTTGTGCACCCCCACCCGGATTACACTGAGATATTCGACCACCAAGGTATTTTCGCAAACAGATAAACCATACGGATTAAAATATTGGAGGCCCAGGCTGAAATCAGACAACTGCAACCGGACGCCCAGATCGGCCAATACAGTTCCGGGCCGACGGTCATTCTCGGCCATAAAAAGGCTGAAATATTGAAATTGCAATCCCGCAGACAGTACCGGTGAAAGTTGCCTGGCCAATCCTGCAGAAATTTTAGTTTCGCGGTAGCCGTCATTCCCAAACTGAGAAAAGGAAAGCAAGAACCGGCTATTCTGAACGGGCAAAACCAGGAACGCTGAGCGCGTGGACAAATCCTTCAACAAAAAACGATTATCGAACAGAATACCGGCCGACAAAGCACCGGAAGCAGCCCCAGCCGGATTTGAAAACACGGAAAGCGGGGATTTCAAACTCACGGAAGCATTTCCAACCGCCTGGAACGCGGCAGGCACCCGGAACAATTCCTGTCCAGCTCCGCTCACGAACAGACAGGAAAACAAAATAATAAGCAGTTGTTTTCGTAAAATATGTTGCATAAAAAAGGTGAACTAATCAGCCCACCTTTCACACTCGCACCTACAAGTTACTATTTCTTTTCTAAACAAAAACTATATATTCTGAAATAATTGCTGACATTTTCTGTCTTTTTTACAATTTAGGCAAGAAGAAATAGTAAAAATACAATCAGGTCCGTGACCTTAATTTGTTTTGAATTTGAATTTCACTTCTGATAACTCCCTGTTCGCCTTGACAATTTTTTCTTTCAGGCTCTCTTTAAACTGAATAAATTTTGTCATGATGGCGTCATCTCCCAACGCGAGCATTTGCACTGCCAGGATACCTGCATTGTTGGCCCCATTAATGGCTACGGTAGCGACCGGAATTCCTGGGGGCATTTGCAAAATGGCCAACATCGCATCCCAACCATCCAGGCTGGCGCGAATGGGAACCCCAATTACCGGTAGCGGTGTCATGGCGGCGATCACGCCCGGTAAATGGGCAGCCATTCCGGCACCTGCAATAATCACCTGAATGCCACGATCTTTGGCACCTTTGGCAAATTTCTCCACTTCTTCGGGAGTACGGTGTGCCGACAACGCGTTAATTTCAAAAGGAATCTCAAATTCATCCAGAATTTTAGCCGCTCCTTCCATCACTCCCAAATCAGAAGTGCTTCCCATTATAATACTCACTTTTGGTTTCATCTGTTCAATTTTTATTCTTTCAAAAACTACTTAATTAATGACAAAAACCCTTTCTCTCTGGCAATATTTTTTTGTTACTTTGCAACTTTTTAAAATCTGAGCTAAGATAGTCGAAATTAAATAGATATTAAAATTCTCCCGGCTGGGGGAAATACTGCTTAAAAATCTGCAAAATGGCGAACATAACGATTTTAGATAAGGAATTCGAATTATTCATCCCCTACGAAAAAATTCGTTCGGTAGTTGAGAAGATGTCTGATGAGATGAACGCGAAACTGGAAGGCAAGAATCCTTTATTCCTTTGCATTCTGAACGGTTCCTTCATGTTTGCGGCAGAAATTTATAAACGTATTACCTTGCTCGACGCAGAAATATCGTTCGTCAAACTGGCTTCATACGCAGGCACATCTACAACCGGCGATGTAAAAGAACTGATTGGACTGAATGAACATTTGGAAGGACGCACGGTGGTGGTGTTGGAAGATATTGTTGACACCGGTATCACCATTGCAAAAGTAATCGACCAAATCAAATCGAAAAATCCGGCAGAGGTGCAGGTCGCCACCTTGCTTTTAAAACCGGATGCCCTGCAAAACGAGGTTCAACTGGACTATGTAGGCTTGGAAATCCCGAATGATTTCATCGTAGGTTACGGATTGGATTACGATGGACGCGGACGAAACCTGATTGATATTTTCAAAGTTGTTGGCTAAAACCAAAATAGATAACCACATGTTAAATTTAGTTTTATTTGGGCCTCCCGGAGCTGGAAAAGGGACACAGGCCGAATTCCTGATCGAAAGCTATGGATTGATCCACCTTTCAACCGGCGATTTGTTGCGTAACGAAATTGCGGCCTCCACACCGCTTGGCCTCGAAGCCAAACGTTTTATGGACCATGGCGAGTTGGTGCCTGATTCAGTTGTAATCGGGATGATTAAAAATAAGCTGGAAGCAAACACCGACGCCAAAGGATTTATTTTCGATGGCTTTCCGCGCACCGTGGCCCAGGCCGAAGAGCTGGATGAATTGCTGAATGAAAACGGCACGCCGGTTTCTGGCATGTTGTCGCTCGAAGTGGAAAAAGAAGAATTGGTCGCCCGGTTGCTGAACCGCGGAAAAACATCGGGACGCGCTGACGACCAGGATGTTTCCATCATCGAAAACCGCATCAATGTTTATAATGAAAAAACATCGCCGTTAAAAAATTACTACGCGGCACAAAACAAGCATTTTGGTATCAATGGCATGGGCACGATCGACGAAATTGCCGGTCGCCTGAAAGATACGGTGAACGCACTTTAGTTTGAAAATAAGGACGATATAAGGACGAATGTATTCCCTGCATTCGTCTTTTTTTGTTTACTTTGCACCTTCCCAATTTATAAAAAATGGCTGAAAGCAATTTTGTTGATTACGTAAAAATATTTTGCCGCTCCGGCAATGGAGGCCCTGGTTCCCGGCACATGAGACGAGAAAAATACATCCCCAAAGGTGGTCCGGATGGCGGAGATGGCGGACGTGGCGGACATGTCATTGTCAGGGGCAATGCCCAAATGTGGACCCTGCTGCACTTGCGTTATCAACGGCATGTTTTTGCAGGCCACGGAGAGTCGGGCGGCAAACAATGCAGCTTTGGCGCCGACGGGGATGATGTGATCATTGAAGTGCCGCTGGGCACCGTTGCCAAAGATGCTGAAACCGGTGAGTTCCTTTTCGAGATCACAAAAGATGGCGAAACGCATCTTCTGGCTAAAGGCGGACGAGGCGGACTGGGCAACACCCATTTCAAATCGGCCACCAACCAAACGCCCCGTTTCGCGCAACCCGGCGAAGAAGGCGAAGAGGGCTGGAAGATACTGGAGCTGAAAGTTTTGGCAGACGTGGGCCTGGTGGGTTTCCCAAGCGCCGGGAAATCAACTTTACTGAGTGTAGTTTCGGCTGCCAAACCCAAAATTGCCGATTATCCGTTCACCACACTTGTACCCAACCTGGGCATTGTTTCGTACCGCGACCAGCAATCGTTTGTGATGGCCGACATTCCGGGGATCATCGAAGGGGCGCACGAGGGGAAAGGACTTGGCCTGCGCTTTTTGCGCCACATTGAGCGGAACTCCATGCTTTTGTTCATGGTGCCAGCCGACAGCAAAGACCACCGCAAAGAATATTTCATTTTATTGAATGAGCTGGAAAAGTACAACCCGGAACTGCTCGACAAAGAACGCTTCCTGGTCATCAGCAAATCAGACTTTCTGGATGATGAGCTGAAGAAAGAAATCAGCCGCGAACTTGGCGACATTCCGCACGACTTTATTTCATCGGTTACCGGAATGGGGATCCAGCAACTGAAAGACAAAATCTGGCAAATATTAAACAACTCATGATCGGATTCATAGATACCATCACCCAGCTGGATCAAGACCTGTTTTTCTTCTTCAACGGGAAACATTCTCCGTTTTGGGACATCATCATGGCGCTTTTCACCCGCACCGAATACTGGGCGTTGTTGTATCTCACGATTTTGGGATTTATCATCCGGAACTACCGGGCCAAGGCGGTTGTAATTTTGGTTCTTTTGGCAGTGTCCATTGTCATCTGCGACCAATTTTCCGGACTGATCAAGGATGCCACACAGCGCCTGCGCCCCTCGCACGACCCGGCCATTCAGCACTTGGTGCACAATGTGCTGACCAAAGGCGGCCTGTACAGCTATTTTTCGGCCCACGCAGCCAATACATTTGCCGTGGCAACTTTTACATCACTATTATTCAGACGCTTACAATACGGCATTTTCATTTACCTGTGGGCGCTGGTGGTCAGCTACACCCGCATCTACCTTGGGCTGCACTACCCGTTGGACATTCTCACCGGTATCTTGTTTGGCGTCCTTACCGGCTGGGCGCTCTTTAAATTGCTGATCTTTGTTGAAAACCGTTTCCTGTTGCTTCAATTTCCAAAACTGACCGATACCAAGCTGAAAAGCAAGGAGTTCCGGTTTATCTTCATCTTATTCCTGACCATCGTCATTACCACGCTGCTGGTAGTCAACCGCCTCCAACATTTTAATTGGATTTAGACATGAATGACCGGGTGCGGGAATATGAAAAATTATTAGCCCACGATCAGCAATGCGCTTCGGATGCACAAAAGAGTATTCAACAATTAGTTATTTGGCGGCTTGCGGCTTTTTCAGGAATTGTTTTTTCATTTATTTACCTCGCCCATCCGCTCAATTGGCTTTCGGCGGCAGCGTTGCTCATCCTGTTTTTATACCTGGTGAAGGTTTTCATCAAAAAAGAAAAGGAGAAAAAGCTGCATGACAGGTTGATGCTGATCAACCAACAGGAACTGGAGGCCTTAAAGGAACGGTACAGCCAATTTGAGCATGGTTCGGAATTCATTGATCAGCACCATGCCTATTCATTTGATCTGGATTTGTTTGGCGAAGGAGGACTGTTTCAATTTCTTAACCGGACAACCACCCAGCTGGGGCGAAAAAAACTGGCAAGCTGGTTGAACAGTCCGCTACTTGACCACAAAAAGCTGCACGAAAGGCAAACGGCCTTGCAGGAATTGGCAACTTACACACGCTGGCGCCAATACTTCTCAGCCAAAGGCCATACCCACGACGAACAAGACGTGCAACTCCTGCAACAAATGGCCGGTCATGAAGCGTTACCCAAGCCCAAATTACTCCGTCGGCTGATTTTTATGCTGCCTTTAATCAGTATCGTTTTCCTCACGTTGCTAATTCTGGGCTTCATCCCCTGGGGAGTTTTCCTGCTGCCGGTAATTACAAATGGGGCTGTCCTTTACGCGTACCGAAAAACGATCAATTCGTTTTATCAGCTTTACGGAAACCAATCCAACTTGCTGAAAAGTTACACCAACTTGCTCAAATTAATTGAACAAAAAGAGTTTAAATCGTCGCTCTTCCAATCATTAAAACAACGGCTTTCAGCTCATCCAAAGAAAGCCAGCCAGATCGTCGATGAACTGCGCCAGATCATGGCCCGCTTTGATTACCGTGCGAATTTAACCTTCGCCCTTATTGCTGAGCCACTTTTTGTTTGGGACCTGATTTGTATTTACCAACTGGATCGCTGGCACCGGAAATACGGACAATACATTCGTGATTGGTTCGACATAATTGCCGAATTTGATGCCCTCTCCAGCCTGGCTAACCTAAACCACAACCTGGCAGAATGGGCCTTGCCGACTTTCGAAAGCGGCGAATTCTGCTTTTCGGCCAACGATTTGGCCCACCCGCTGATAAAGTCGTCAAAACGAATTGGAAATGATTTCCGGATGAATGGCGAAGGCAAAATCTGCCTGATTACCGGAGCCAATATGGCCGGTAAAAGTACATTTTTGCGCACCCTTGGCGTAAACCTGGTATTGGCGCTGAACGGTTGCCGGGTATGTGCCAGTTGGTTTACCCTAAAACCAACCGGTTTGTTTACCAACATGCGCACAACCGATAACCTTCAAAAAGATGAATCGTACTTTTTGGCAGAATTGCTGCGGTTGAAACAAATGCTTGACCAAATAGAGAGCGGACAGCCACTGTTTATTATCATTGATGAAATGCTGAAAGGCACCAACTCCGAAGACAAATTTTCCGGATCGAAAGCCCTGACTGCAAAGCTGATCCGTTTGAAAGCAAATGGGCTGATCGCCACCCACGATTTAAAACTCACCGAGCTGGAGAAAAGCTATCCGGCGCAAATTAGCAACAAATGTTTTGAGGTTACGCTTGAAAACGACCAGCTGGCCTTCGACTACAAACTCAGGGATGGCGTTACCAGCACCATGAATGCCAGTTTCCTGATGCGAAAGATGGGCATCACCGATTAATTTTTGCCTGAATCCTGTCCGCTCGAACCAACCGGTAAATCGACGCAAAAAACAAGTTGCGTAATTTCACCTTCGCCCACACCCAAAGCATATTTCAGCCAATGGGTAATTTTACCCATAAACACTGAAAACGCTATCAACACACCCTCCTTTTATTCTCACTGACAACATCTTACAATATTTTCAAACAAATCTAAGTGTAATCACGACTTGAAATCAAGCCAAATAATAAGGAATTTTGAATAAGCACTTTAAGATGGTATTCATTCACATTGAAAAATGAAAACAAATAAAAAAGTGTTCAGCTGTAAAGCTGTCGGATAAACGGAACCAGGTTCTGGTAAACAGACCTGCAAAACTCTCAAAAAAACGCGATCAGCTGTGGGGCAGGAAGCGAAGCTGTGCCAGACCGGCAACAAAGATCGGAAAGTTGCGAAATCAGGAATAATTCAGTTTCCCTATTGTTAAAAACAGGATTTAGTAATGAGTTTAGTTAATTCAACGTATCAATGGCTGGCTGTTTACACCCGTTCGCGATCAGAAAAGAAACTCCTGTCGGAGTTGGTAAAAAAAGGTATTGATTGCTACCTGCCATTGAAGATTGAAAAGAGGCAATGGAGCGACCGCATAAAAAAGATTGAGGAACCGCTTTTAAAAGGTTACCTGTTTGTGAAGGTCAGCAATAAGGAATATTTCAATGTACTGAACACACCGGGGGCCGTTACCTATGTTTCGTTTGAAGGGAAAGCTGCCCCAATCCCGGAAAAGCAAATCAACGACCTGAAAACATTCATGAAATTCTACAACGATCAGGTTGATGTTACGCGCGAAAGTCTGTCGAAAGGCGAAAAAGTAATCGTAGTTACCGGCCCACTGAAGGGTGTCACCGGCGAAATCACCGACTTTCGGGGAAAAAACCGGATAGCTCTGCGATTTGAAAACCTGGGATATTGTGTCCTGACAGATATTGCCCTGCAAGACGTCGAAATTTATAAACCCGATCTGATTCCTTCGCACCGGAAATTAGCAGACATGTTGACGGACTATTAAACGCGATTCAGTCCAAATTGCGGACAATAAAAAGAACCAGCAATAACATAATAACAAAATATTCTACCTAAAAATAATCACGATGAAAATATTAGTAATTGGGAATATGGGCTATGTGGGCCCGGGAACAGTTAGTCAACTCAGGTCAACCTATCCGGATGCCGAACTAATCGGTTACGACATGGGGTATTTCGCGAACCATCTTACTGACGCCGAATTCCTTCCGGAAGTAAAACTGAATCAACAAATTATTGGAGACGTCCGCCAATTTCCAGCTGGCATTCTCGAAGGCGTGGACGCCATTGCTTATCTGGCCGCCATTTCCAATGATCCCATGAGTGCCATTTACGAAGAAATAACGATGGATGTAAATTACCGCTCCTGCGTGCAAATAGCCAAAATGGCCAAAGCTGCAGGGGTAAAATCATTTGTCTTCGCATCCAGTTGCAGTATCTATGGTGCAGCCTCAGAATATCCAAAAACCGAAACCGATACTGTAAATCCGCTAACGGCTTACGCACGGTCGAAGATTGCCGCCGAAAAAGAGTTAGCGCCATTGGCCGATAAAAATTTCACGATAACCTGCCTGCGTTTTGCCACAGCTTGCGGAATGAGTAAGCGTTTGCGCTTAGATCTGGTATTAAATGACTTTGTTGCAGGAGCAATCATTTCGAAGGAAATTAACATCCTGAGCGACGGAACTCCCTGGCGCCCACTGATCAATGTGTTGGACATGGCCTTGGCGATCGATTGGGGAATCCAGCGGGAGGCTTCGAATGGGGGCGAATTTTTAATTGTAAATACCGGAACCAGCGCATGGAACTACCAGGTAAAAGATCTGGCAAAAGCTGTTGGTCAAGTAGTACCAGGCTGCCGGGTAACCGTCAAAACCGATGCTCCAGCCGATAAACGCTCCTATCAGGTAAATTTTGATTTATACAAAAAACTAGCCCCCGACCACCAACCGAAACATGACCTGATGGCCACCATTCAGGAGTTGTACAGTTCGATCACTGCCATGCAAATAAATGATCCAAACTTCAGAGACTCGAAATTTATGCGACTGAAAATTCTGGCCAGCTTGCGTGAAAATGGTTATTTGAATGAAAACTTATCTTGGACCTGGTAACCGATAACACGATGATATTTACCGAAACAAAATTAAAAGGAGCTTTTGTCATTGAGATCAAGAAACTCGAAGATGAAAGAGGATTTTTTGGGAGATCCTGGTGTAAAAAAGAAATGGAAGAACACGGACTTAATGCCAATGTAGTACAGGTCAACACTTCGTTAAGTTATAAAAAAGGCACCTTGAGGGGATTGCATTATCAAAAGCATCCCTATGAAGAAACGAAACTGGTCAGGTGCACCAAAGGGGCAATCTTTGATGTAATTGTAGATTTGAGGCCTGATTCACCAACCTATAAAGAATGGTTTGGGATCGAACTCAACGAGAACAACCACAAAATGCTCTATGTCCCGGAGAAATTTGCACAGGGTTTCATCTCGCTGGAAGACAATTGCGAAATGACCTATTTTACAACCCAGTTCTTCGCACCTGACGCAGCAATCGGCTTACGGTACAACGACCCTCAATTTAACATCGAGTGGCCAATAGAAGCAGAAATCGTTTCGGAAAAGGATAAAGAGGCTCCGGATTTCAACGAAAGTATGGTTCCCTAATTATTAGATGATAAGGATCAAAAGGCATACAAAGCATGAAAGTTCTAAACAAGTGCAATTTTTGCAAAAGCCCCCTCAATCACTTAGTCGTTGATTTGGGCATGCAACCACTATGTGAGGACCGGATAAAACCGGAGTCACTTAACCAGATGGAACCGCACTTTCCGTTGAAAGCTTTTGTATGCAACAAATGCTTCCTGGTACAGGTTCCGGAAAGCGCATCTCCCCAGGTAATTTATCGCGATTACGGCTATTACTCCTCGTTTTCAGACACATGGCTTGAGCATGCCCGAAAATATGTCCATCTCGCCATAAAAAGATTCAGCATCGACAAAAACAACCTGGTAGCCGAAATTGCCAGTAATGACGGCTACCTGCTGCAATACTTTGCAGAAAAAGGCATTCCCGTTCTTGGAATTGATCCGGCGGAAGCCGTAGCTCAGTATGCCATTAAAGAAAAAGGGATTCGAACCGAGATTCTATTTTTTGGTGTTGAAACAGCAAAATATTTGGTGAAAACCTACGGACAGGCAGACTTGATTATCGGAAATAATATTCTTGCCCACGTGCCGGATATCAATGACTTTGTACAAGGGATGAAACTTTTCCTGAAACCCGGAGGCGTAATCACGATGGAATTCCCTCATTTACAGCGACTCATTGAGGGGAACCAATTCGACACCATTTACCACGAACATTTCTCCTACCTTTCCTTCTCAACAGTCAGTGAAATCTTTCAGGAGCATGGACTTGATCTCTTTGATGTGGAAGAACTTCCCACCCACGGAGGATCTATCCGGATATACGCCCACCATGCAGAAGACACATCCAAATCTGTTCAACAAGCGGTACCTGATTTGCTGAAAAGAGAAGAATCATTGGGAATGAGAGATTTGACATACTACGAATCCTTCAATGAAAAAGTAAAAGAAACTAAACGAAAAATTCTGGAGTTTCTGATTCAGGCGAAACGTGACGGCAAGCATATCGCAGGTTACGGAGCACCTGGAAAAGGCAACACCTTACTGAATTATTGCGGAATAAGAACTGATTTTCTGGACTACACCGTTGATCGAAGTCCATTTAAGCAAGGTAATTATTTGCCCGGCACGCATATCCCGGTCTTCCCACCGGATATTCTCAAAAAAACAAAGCCAGACTATGTCTTCATTCTTCCCTGGAATTTAAAAGACGAAATTATCAGCCATCACCAGTACATCAGAGACTGGGGTGGGAAATTTGTCGTCCCTATCCCGGAACTAACTATCATCGATTAGATTTTTTCCAACAAACGATCTTTCACAGCAACTCGGGTTCATCTAGTTGAATTGAACTCGCCCATCAGAAATAATCATTAAGCAACATAAAAAAACAAGCCTTATGAAAGTTGTATTATTTTGCGGAGGCCAAGGCATACGGCTCAGAGAATATTCCGATCAAATCCCCAAACCCATGGTCCCCATTGGCTACCGGCCAATCTTGTGGAATATCATGAAGTATTATGCAAGTTACGGGCATAAGGATTTCATTTTGTGCTTGGGATACAAAGCCGATGTCATTAAAAATTACTTTATCAATTATGATGAAACCCTCTCGAACAACTTTGTTTACACAAAAGGGGGCAGAGATATTGAGCTGCTAAATTCGGATATTGATGATTGGAAAATCACTTTTGTGGACACCGGAATGAATGCCAATATCGGGATGCGTTTGATGCAGGTTAAAGAATTTTTGCAAGATGAAGAAATGTTCCTGGCGAATTACAGCGACGGATTGACGGATCTCCAACTGCCGGAAATGATTGACTGGTTTGAAAAAGAAAAAGACAAAACAGCCGCCTTTATGGCCTACCAGCCAACACAAAGCTTTCACATCGTTCAGCGGGAGGACAATGGAATTGTAAAGAAGATAAGCCATATCGGAGCCTCCAACCTCCACATAAACACCGGATATTTCATCCTTAGAAAAGAAATTTTTGACTATATGGAATACGGCGACGAACTGGTTGATCAACCCTTCAACCGACTTATCGGAGATAACAAACTTGTTTCGTGGGAACACAAAGGATTTTGGGCAAGCATGGATACCTTCAAGGATAAGAAAACACTGGATGATATTTATGCCCAGGGAAATCCGCCATGGGAAGTATGGAGCAATATGGAGAAGCCGGAAACACACAGAACTAAACTGACAAAAACATTTCCGAGCTATGTTGTCGTTTAAGTTTAAAAATGATTATCCGCTGAACATTCTGTGCCTGGGAGCACACTGTGATGACATTGAAATTGGTGCCGGCGGCACATTGCTAAAAATCTTCGAGAAATATGAAATCGGGAAGGTGGTTTGGGTGGTATTCGCCTCAAACGAAATCAGGAAAGCAGAAGCCATAACCAGTGCCAACCAATTCCTCAGCAACATACCCAATAAAAAAATAAGCGTAAACTCATTTCGCGATGGTTTTCTACCTCAGAAGCACTGGGAGATAAAAGAATATTTCGAAGAAATAAAAAAAGAGTTTATCCCGGACCTGATTTTCACCCATTACCGGGACGACCGTCATCAGGATCATCGTTTGGTGAGCGACCTGACCTGGAATACCTGGAGGAACCACTTCATCCTGGAATACGAAATCCCTAAATATGACGGAGATTTGGGTGTCCCAAATTTCTATGTGCCGCTTCAGGAAAAGCATCTTCAGGCCCGGAATAACATCCTGCTCCAAAGTTTTGCCTCCCAGCACGAGAAACACTGGTTTGACGAAGCAACCTTCAATGCGCTGCCCCGCCTGAGAGGCATGGAATCGGCCACCACATTTGCCGAGGCTTTTTATGCGCGCAAAATGGTTTTTTAAGATCAAGATCTTCTTCTGCAATGACTGTATTGCTATCTTATTTTTCAATTTCAGCGACCGAATGTTCACTATTCTGCAATGTACGTCCATGCATGAATTTTTGAATATAACGTAAATATTGCCTAGGTTAATCTGTAAGGAAAAATAAGCAACCAGTGAAACAATCAAAAAACAATCCGATTAAATTTCTAGCTAAGCTTGAAAGGAAAATCATTAAAGATCTTGAAATTCTTAACAATCATTTCCATAGATTCACCAATCACATACACCCAATTAAAGATCGCCTAGTAATCAAAATAAAGCTTTATGAAGACTTAAATGAATCACAACGAAAGTCCGTCAATTACACTTTTAGAAAAGTGTACCAGATCACGTTGGAAAAGCACCATGAAGAATGGGAAAAACCACACTATCTCGCACTAGGATATTTAAACAACAAACTTATAGCGATACGTTATATTGTACTGGCGGAAGCACTATTTGATGGCACCCCTGTAAAACTTGCCGGTACAGGAGGCTTACTAACTTTACCGTCCTACCGACGATTAGGAATTGCTGAAGAAATTTTCAGACGTGTTGATGATTATATTTTCGATAATCTTAACATTGACTGTGGACTTTTTATTTGTGGCAAATCACTAGTGAAGTATTATGAAAGATTAGGATGGACAAAGCTAACTTGCTACAAACTTTTTTATCAAAACAACGACAATAAAATTTCTCGACTTAAAAAATATGCTGTAATGATCAAATCAAAGAGCAGAATTTACAATCCAGAATTAATCGAGATTAATGGAAAACTTTGGTAGCAAGCATACCCGACCCCTTATCCACAAAGTTCAAGCTAACATTCCATTTTCTATTATACGTCAAAAAAACTAACTCCAATGAAGCATAATATCTGCCCATGCTGTCAGAGTAAAAATCTTAAAGATTTTTTCGTCTTGAAGAACGCACCAATACATAGCCTGGTAACCATCAAAAGCTACGAAGAAGCGATTGCTATCCCAAGAAAAGATATCACCTTGACTATTTGTACTGATTGTGGTTTTGTCTTCAACAGCTCGTTCGATACCAGTATTGATTTTTTCACCAACGGTTATGAGGATCAGCAAGGTTTTTCGTCCACGTTCAGAATGTTCCTGACCAAGGTCACAAACCGATTTATCGATAAATATAACATTCGGGATAAGGATGTGGTTGAAATCGGATGTGGCAAAGGTGACTTTATTAACTTGTTTTGTGAGCTCGGCAATAACCGGGGCATCGGTATTGATCCGGCTTATGTGCCCGGGCGAAACGAACCGCATCCCAACGTATCGTTTATCCGCGAGTTTTATTCCGAAAAACATGGCGAGCTACCAATGGATGCCATTACATGCCGCCATACCATGGAACACATTCACGACACCAATACCTTCGTTAAAACCATCCGGAAATCCCTTAAAGAAGGGCATGATGTAAAACTACTGATAGAAGTCCCCTGTATAGTAAGGATCCTGAATATCCAGGCATTTTGGGACATCTTTTACGAGCACTGTAGTTACTTTAGCCCGGGATCATTGGCCCGGCTCTTCAGAAAAAATAAGTTTGAGGTGCTGGATACTTATCTTGAATATGATAACCAATACTTATTTCTGGAAGCTCAACCATCGCAATCCGTACAAAGCACCGTGCATCCGTTAGAAGAAAGTGTTACGGAGCTACAGGAAGCGGTTGATGAATTTGTTGTCAAAATTAATGACCAACTGGGGAGCTGGCGAAAAAATCTCCAGGAGATGAAAGACAAGGGACAAAAAGTAGTGGTTTGGGGCGGAGGCTCAAAATCGGTGGGTTTTCTTACCCAATTTGACGATCTGCAAGTTATTGAACACGTGGTGGACATCAACCCACACATGCAAGGCAATTTCATCCCGGGTATTGGCATTCAATACATCACACCTGATCAGCTGAAAGAAGTTATGCCAGATGTAGTGATCATCATGAACGGGGTTTATAAAAATGAAATCAACACGATGCTTGCCGAAAGGGGAATGCATCCAGAGTTAATCTGCTTGTAACATCAGCTACCACAGCTTACTCCACCTCGCCTGCTCAGCTACAAACACCTCAAAATAAGCCTCCATTGACAATAATCTCCACAAGTGAATTCCGGGACATCACAAACAACGCAGTAAAATGCGGATGAACTTCCCCGTTACGTTTAGAGTACATTTTCATCTAATTAAGCCTATCAACATGCAAATAAGGCAATATTCTTATGAAACCTCGGCCCTTTGGCGAAAGTCCGAAGAATTGATGGCGGAGATATCAACCATGGAGCCTTTTCCGGAGTGCCCCGCCCATGAGCAATTCCTGTTGCTCAAAGATGTTGCCCTTACTTTACACCAAGACATTGAACAGGCTTATACGCTGAATGACCGCCAAATCATTCTGTACCACTTTTCGAAAGCGAAATCTTCCTGCCAAATCATGGAAAAAATCCTTTCGCGAATTGAGGAAATTTTCAGTCCCCAATCGGTACTCATTTCCATCCGAATTATTGAAGAAATAACGCTTATGCTGAACCATTACATTCATCTCAGCCTGATAAATATTACTATTGAAAAGAAGAATAAAGATTAAGGAATCGGACTTTCTTCCACAGGATCAATCATTCCCAGAATATTCATTGTAAAACTTTCAGCCATGTCGAAAACTGCATTGATTACCGGAGTTACCGGCCAAGATGGTGCCTATTTATCGGAATACTTGCTAAAAAAAGGATACATCGTACACGGGATCAAACGTCGGTCATCCCTGTTCAATACCGATCGCATAGACCACTTGTACCAGGAACCGCATCTGGACCATCGCAATTTCATCCTCCACTACGGAGATATGACTGACAGCATGAACCTGACGCGGATTATTCAGGAAGTGCAGCCAGACGAGATCTACAACCTCGCAGCCATGAGCCATGTAAAAGTGAGTTTCGACACTCCTGAATATACAGCCAATGCCGACGGAATCGGAACCCTGCGCATACTTGAAGCAGTGCGCCTGCTTGGGCTGAAAAGCCGCATTTACCAGGCTTCCACTTCCGAATTGTATGGTTTGGTACAACAAGTTCCCCAAACAGAAAAAACGCCGTTTTATCCCCGCTCGCCATACGCGGTTGCCAAAATGTATGCTTACTGGATTACGGTAAATTACCGCGAAGCATACGGCATGCATGCCAGCAATGGTATTTTGTTCAACCACGAATCGCCAGTGCGTGGCGAAACCTTCGTGACCCGAAAAGTTACCCGCGCCATCAGCCGCATTGCCCTGGGAATGCAGGAAAAGGTTTTCCTGGGCAACCTGTCGTCGAAACGTGACTGGGGCCATGCCAAGGATTATATCAAAGCGATGTACCTGATTTTGCAACAAGACCAGCCCGACGATTACGTGATTGCCACCGGGGTTACCACCACCATCCGCGAATTTATCCGCATGTCCTGCAACGAAGTGGGGTTGGAAGTTTCGTTTACGGGAGCAGGCGCCGATGAAAAAGGATTCCTTTCAGGTATTGACGAAAAAATCTTTACCGAAAAAGTTGGCGAAGACTATTTGGAAGGCATTAGGAAAAGGCTGAAGGAGGGAAACCCGGAAATTGTCAGTGTCGATCCGATGTATTTTCGCCCAACCGAAGTTGAACTGCTGATTGGCGACTCAACCAAAGCCCGGACCAAATTGAACTGGACACCCAAATACGATTTGGCTGGTCTGGTGGCCGATATGATGCAATCAGACATTCACCTGATGCAAAAAGACGCCTACCTGAAGGACGGAGGTTACCGGATTTTGAATTATTTCGAGTAAAACAAAAGGGTTGATTTGTTGATTTCGGCTCGTCAAATCCGTATTTTCGGGCTCTATATTATAAAACCAATCATTGAGAACGCCCTTGCATGGAGAAATCGAGTAAAATATATATTGCAGGTCATCGTGGGCTGGTCGGATCGGCTATCCTAAAACGCTTACAAGCAAAAGGATATGAAAATTTCATCCTTAAAACGCACAGCGAACTGGATTTAACTAACCAGTTGGCTGTTGCCGCTTTCTTCGAAACCGAAAAGCCAGACTATGTTTTTCTGGCCGCAGCAAAAGTAGGCGGAATCATGGCCAACAATATTTACCGGGGACAATTTATTTACGAGAACCTGATGATCCAAAACAATGTGATCCACCAGGCTTACCTGAACGAAGTAAAAAAGCTCCTGTTCCTGGGAAGTACCTGTATTTATCCCCGCGAAGCGCCACAGCCCATGCCCGAAGATAGTTTACTGACCTCTCCGCTGGAGTACACCAACGAGCCATACGCCATCGCCAAAATTACCGGCATCAAAATGTGCGAAAGCTACAACATCCAGTACGGGACAAACTTCATTTCGGTAATGCCAACCAATTTGTACGGACCGAATGACAATTTCGACCTGGAAAAATCGCACGTCTTGCCGGCATTATTGCGCAAAATACATCTGGGCAAATGCCTTGAAGACAAGAATTGGCAAGCCATTCGTGATGATTTGAACCTGCGCCCGGTAGAATCGGTTTCCGGGACTTCAACCCAAGCAGAAATTGAAGGGATCCTTAGCAAATATGGCATCAACCAACAGGCAGGCAACCATGTTGTTGTTGAAATCTGGGGCACCGGCAAACCGATGCGCGAGTTTCTTTGGAGCGAAGACATGGCTGATGCCTGCATCTTTATGATGGAAAATATCAGTTTCGGAGAGCTTATACCCGCCGGAACAACAAAAGAAATACGCAATACGCACATCAATATCGGCACCGGGAAAGAAATCAGTATCCGCGATTTGGCCGGACAAATTAAAAAGATAACCGGGTTTCAGGGTGACCTTTTATTTGACACCACCAAACCCGACGGTACCATGCGTAAACTCACCGACCCGTCCAAGCTCCATGGACTTGGCTGGAAGCACCAAGTTGAGATTGAAGAGGGTATTTCACGGATGTACGAATGGTACACCAATCAACAATAACAAATCAAGCTGAAAAGACACTTATGAAACACAATACCTACCTGATTGTGATGGCAGGTGGCATTGGGAGCCGGTTTTGGCCCATGAGCACCGAAAACAAGCCCAAGCAATTTTTGGACATGCTACACACAGGCCGGACACTTTTTCAGCACACCATTGAGCGGTTTCAGGGAATTTGCCCGATCGAACAAATCATGGTGGTTACTTCGGCAAATTATAAGCTACTGGTGAAGGAACAATGCCCGGAGTTACTGGACGAAAACATACTGGCCGAACCTTGTATGCGCAACACAGCCCCTTGTATTGCTTACGCCAGTTATAAAATCAAAAAGATGAACCCGGAAGCGAACATCATCGTTGCCCCTTCGGATCATTTGATTGAAGAACGCGATGTATTCCGTAATACCATACAAACCGGGCTTGAATTTGTGGCTTCGAACCCTGCAATTCTTACCTTGGGGATTCAACCGCGTCACCCCGAAACCGGTTATGGCTATATACAAACAAGCCAAAAAAATATTGAAATTGCTAAAGTAACGGCCTTTAAAGAGAAACCAAACCTGGCCACCGCCGAACAATATATGGCCGATGGCAGCTATCTCTGGAATGCAGGCATCTTTTTATGGTCGCTGCCGACTATTCTTTCAGCCTTTGAAAAGTATGCGCCGGAATTGTCCAAGGCATTCGAAAAAGGGATTCCGTATTATTATACCGATCAGGAACAAACTTTTGTTGATGAAACGTATCCATCGTGCGAAAATATCTCGATCGATTATTGTATTCTGGAAAAAGCTGAAAACCTGTATGTCCAAAAGGCCGGGTTTAGCTGGTCCGATTTAGGGACTTGGAGCGCTTTATGGGAAAAATCAGAGAAAAACCAGGAGGGTAACGTAGCTACGGCCAACCGTGCCGCTTTTTACGAAAGCTCGGGCAATCTCGTCCATGTTACGTCTGGCAAGAACGTGATCATTCAGGGATTAACCGACTATATTGTTGTAGAAGCAAACAATGTTTTATTGGTTTGCAATAAGAAAGAGGAGCAACGTATCAAACATTTTTTAACTGATTTCAAAAACACCGAAAACTAGTGGCAATTATGGCGTTAATCAGGAGTATTACTACTCCCCGGTTCTTAAAGATCGTTCGTACTCTTTGTATCATCTGGCTGATCACCATCCTGATCCTGTCACTTGTGCCGGTGAAAGAATTTCCGAGAGCGCCCCTGATCCCTCATTTCGACAAGGTTGTACACTTTTTCTTTTACCTGATTTTAGCCGGACTGAGCGTATTGTCCCTCCCGGCACAGAATAAATGGGGCAGACTGACGCTGATTTTCGCAGTTACCCTATCCTTTAGCTTCGTTATTGAAATCCTGCAAGCGATCTTACCATTCGGACGAAGCTTTTCAGTTCTGGATTTGGCAGCCAATTTCAGCGGAATCATTACAGGAATTGTTTCAGCACAATTGCTTATTTCGGCACAAGAGAACAACGCCAAACCATAGTCTTATACGTGTAAAACTACCTATCCTCTTCCTGCTAATACAGATTTCAGTGGAAATCCACAATCATGTTATTTTGCCTTTAGAATGAACCGTTTCCGTTGTTCTTAGAACAGGAATACGACGAACATTCACAGCGATGGAGCTAAGATCTCCAAAATGCTACCTCCTTAGAATTTTACAGAAAAGATATTTCCTCTGTGATAACGAAACAAAACACATCCTGCTGTCAACAAGAAGCAGATAAAGCTTGTTTTTCAATTAGAAGTATTAACAAGTAGTCCATATTATCCTATCACCTTTATGCGTAATATTCAAAAAAGATCAGCTATGAACACAAAAAATTGGCTTCGCATTGTCGGAATCGTATTAGTTTCAGTAAGCTTGTTTTCGTGCAGTACGAAAAAGAACATGACTTACTTTAGGGATATAGAAGGTGAAATTATAGAAAAAGGACTGCCTGTTCCACCAGCCGATCACATCATAAAGCCCAACGATAACCTTTTCATTACGGTGAAAACAATTGACCCGGAAATCAATGAACTGTTTTCGAACAATAATGGAGGAGGTGCAGCTGCTATGAACAACCAACGTTTTCAATCGTTGGCTGATCAATATATCTATGGTTATCAGGTTGATAGTCGGGGCAAGGTGTTCCTCCCAATTATGGGTGAAGTCCATCTGGCCGGGCTTACCCTGGCCGGCGCCCAAAATGAAATCATGCGCCGGGCCGGCGAATACCTGAAAGATGCGAACATTCAGGTAAAACTACTAAACTTCAAGGTAAGCCTCTTGGGAGAAGTAAGGAATCCGGGAGTTTTGTATAACTACAACAATACACTGACAATCCTGGAAGCCATCAGCATGGCAGGTGGAATAACTGAATATGGCGAATTGCGCAATATTCTGGTTATGCGTGAGGTTCCGCAAGGAACCAAGTCTTTTCAGCTCGATTTGACCAAGAAAAGCATTCTCGACTCAGAAGCCTTTTATCTTCAGCCCAACGACATGGTTTACATCAAAGCGCAAACCATGAAAAGTACACGGATTAATACAACCTTATATACGCTTATCCTATCCAGTATATCTACGTTGTTGGTTATTCTCCGATTTATGGCAGATTAATTGCCTGATACGTGTTGTGGTGTCATTTTAACGGAACTGACTGATTATAAAATCACTAAAAATGAAAAAGATCGACGAAATTAATAGCGCACTGGAGAAGGAAGACATTGAAGCTGTAAGAAAATTCCTTCACAAGATTTACCGGAACTGGTACTGGTTTGCGCTCAGTTTTCTGATTTTCGTTTCACTTGCCGTCCTAAAAACGAAAACCAGTTCTCCATCTTACCAAACAAGTACACTCTTGATTATTAAATCTGACAAATCAGCCTCTGAATTTGTCATGGACGGTTTTATGAACCCTTTTGAAGGGAAAAATACCAATATCGAAGATTATATTGGCATTCTGACTTCCTATTCGCTAAACCGCCGGGTACTCGAAAATCTGGACTGGGCAACTTCCTGGTATAGAAAAGAGTTGTTTAGAGATGTTGAATTGTATGGAAATGAACCCTTTGTAATCACCATGCAACCAGAAATGAACAACCTTGCGTATGTACCCATCTACATATCAATGGTTGATTCATCGCATTACCGAGTTACTATCGACGAAACTGTTAAAATTAATCAGCAAAACGTAAAATTAAATTATACCGCGAAGAGAAAATTTGGAGAAGCTTTCGAAAATGAATACTTCAATTTTACAGTCTGGAAAAAGCAAGAAACTCCCCCGGCTGAATGCTTTTTTATTTTTAATGACATTAGAAATCAAATTTTAAACTACTCCCGAAGTCTTGACATTCCAGTGGATCCAAAAGTCAGAACAAACCTGATCACGATCCTTCTGGAGGATAGCCATCCCCAAAAAGCGATTGATTACCTGAACGAACTTAGCAACGTTTTTGTACAGTTTGGCTTGATCGAGAAAAACAGGCAATCGGCCAGTACTGTGAATTTTATCGACGAACAACTTTCCGGGGTAATCGATACGTTAAAAGTAGCAGGTAGTAATTTTACTTCCTTTCGGTCGCGGAACCAAATCGTAAATATTGGACAAGAAGGAGATATTATCGTACAAAAGTTGGTGGAACTGGAGACTGAACGTTCGAATGAGCAGGTACGTTTGGAATATTACCTGAATCTTCAAAATTATATGAGCGATAAGGAGAAGATGAAACAGATGATATCACCTTCGGTTGTTGGGATAACCGATGCGACCGTAGCCGCTTTGGTAACTAAGCTGGGCGAACTCTACAGCCGCCGCGAGATCATCTCCTATACCGTAAAAGATAAAAACCCCAGCTATATCTTAATTAACAATGAGATCGAACTGGCAACGCGGAAATTGAAAGAAAACTTGGCAACGCTCATTAACAATTCAAAAATTGCCATTAGCAACCTGACCCGCAGAATCGAAAACATGAATGCTCAACTTAAACTCTACCCGAAAACGGAGCAGGAACTGATGAACATCAAAAGGTCATTCGACCTAAATAATGAGCTATACACTTTCTTGTTAAAGAAAAGGGCAGAAGCAGCTATTACCCACGCTTCAAATGTCCCGGACACACAAATTCTGGATCAGGCAGCCCCGGACATCACGGTACAAACCGGTCCAAGTATGACGATGAACGTAGCAGTTGGAGGATTCATGGGCTTGGCGATCCCTTTCGTCATCATCATTGTTATGAATTATTTCAATGATAAGATTAATTCGGCAGAAGAAATTGAACAAATGACATCGATCCAGGTAATTGGAAATTTGATAAACAACAACAATAAAAAGGAACCGCTCCCAACCATCAGACACCCACGCTCGGCAATTGCTGAATCATTTAGGGAATTACGAACAAATCTGCGATTCCTTTATCCGGATGAAAGCTCTAAGGTCATAAGTATAAATTCGGTTATCCCGAGGGAAGGGAAGTCGTTTACAGCGGTGAACCTGGCTTCCATGATTGCCATTAACAGCATGAAGGTTCTGCTTATCGATTGTGATATGCGAAAACCGAGTGCCCACAAATACTTATCCTGCGAAAATACAGTAGGATTAAGCACATACCTAATTGGGCAACATGAGCGGAACGAAATCATTCAGAAAACAAAAATCGAAAATTTACAATTGATATCCGGAGGGCCAGTTCCGCCAAACCCATCCGAGATGCTCGAAACAGGCCGCCTAAAACAATTGATTAGCGAATGCAGAATAGAGTATGACTACATCATTATTGACAATTCACCATTGAGCTTGGTTTCTGATGGTATTATCATCAGCCAGTTCACCGATATAAACCTCTTTGTACTACGGCAAGATTATAGCACCAAAGGCGAAGTACGTTTTATAAACCACATGAATACGGACAAATCGATGAAAAATGCAGGCATCATCCTAAATGATATTAACCTGCGGAAACATGCTCACACAGGCTATTACGGTGCAAAATACAGCTTCAAATCCAGTTACGGCTTTGACTATTATTTTGAAACAAATTAGTTATTTTAGCCGATCAGGAGATCTATAAAAATTACAAACTTATCATAACCACATACCGATGATTATTGCTGTAGATTTTGATGGAACAATTGTGGAACACAAATACCCAAAAATCGGTAAAGAAATCCCTTTCTCGATACAAACGTTAAAATTATTACAGGAAGAAGGGCATCGGCTGATACTTTGGACATACCGGTATGGAAACGAATTGGAAGAGGCAGTTTCCTACTGCAGATCCAGAGGGATTGAATTCTATGCCATAAACAAAAGCTACCCCGAGGAAAATTTTGATATTGCCACCACCAGCCGTAAAATTTCAGCTGATATGTTTATTGATGACCGAAATATTGGCGGGCTACCTGACTGGGGAAGAATTTATCAGATGATAACAGGAAAAGTATCTGCAAATTCAAAAAAGACGGGATTTAAATTTTTCAGATGAATACTCATAATTGCTCTTGTTCATAGAGACTTAAAAATCAAAAAAGCTGCCAATCAAGCAGCTTTTTTTGTACCTACCCTCGAGATCCCGAAAGTGAATGAACATCACGAACCGCAATATAACAAAAAAACCCTGTGCTCTGGAGAACACAGGGTTTGGAAAGGATGGCGACGACCTACTCTCCCACATTTCTGCAG
>NZ_JAPAAF010000139.1 GCF_025907915.1 Gaoshiqia sediminis | reverse complement strand
AGAACAGAAACGCTCGTTTAAAAACAACCCATTCATACAAGAAAACCTGTATTACAATGCAGAACAAGATTATTTTGTATGCCCGATGGGACAGCATATGAAACTCATTTATAAAACTACCCGCAAAAGCGAAAATGGTTTTGTATCAAACATTTCAGTATATCAAGCCGGGCGTTGCCAGGGCTGTCCACTTCGTTGCAGTTGCCACAAATCACAAACAACCCGTCAAATACAAGTCAACCACAGGCTTAGGGAATATAAACGCAAAGCAAGAGAACTCTTAACCTCGGAAGAAGGTATCCGAATGCGGAAGAAACGACCAATAGAACCGGAAGCCGTATTTGGGCAAATGAAGTTTGACAAATCATATTACCG
>NZ_JAPAAF010000138.1 GCF_025907915.1 Gaoshiqia sediminis | reverse complement strand
GTGCCTGAGTCGATGATAGATTGGACGTATGCGCAAATCTGTTTTTGACATCCGGAATGCCTTCTCAATGTGCCATAAATTTTTGTAATTCTCGATTACTTGCTTATCCCTGAGTTTGGTGTTGGTTGCATATCCCTTGAGTCCATCCCAAACTTTATCCTGATTAAATTTTTCGTAATCAATCTCGATCGTCACATCTCCTTGCATCCGAAGGTATTTATTGTAACCCTTATTGTTAATATTTGATTTGGTGAGTTTTCCTGTTTTAACCCGTTTTTCCAGCCGCTGCAACCCGCGAATGCGGTTATGTTCGTCTTTCACTGCCCGATTTGCGGCATAGTTAACAATCAGCCGGGTTCGGCCTGACTTGTTAATCCT
>NZ_JAPAAF010000137.1 GCF_025907915.1 Gaoshiqia sediminis | reverse complement strand
GGGTGGTTGGACGCCGCATCGACGACCGCTTCAAAATCACCAAAGGCACCCCGGAGGTTTTCCGGATCAGGCTGGGGTAGGGGCGCGTGGTTCCCTGCCTGAAGCGAGAAAGGACGAACTTTTAACGATATGAACCGCTTAGCCGGTTTCTCTCCCTGCGATATTGAACCGCTTAGCCGGTAATCGGCTTAGCGGTTTCCTCTCCCTGCGATATGAGCGGCTTGGCCGGTAATCGGCTTAGCGGTTTCTTCTCCCTGTCTGGTCTGCTTGCGCCCTGCTGGTGCGATTCATCGACGAAAAACTATCGATTCCCGAGAAAGAAGCCACCTGAATACTTTACAGCGGCAAGCAGGTTGTGTGGGTGGTTGGACGCCGCATCGACGA
>NZ_JAPAAF010000136.1 GCF_025907915.1 Gaoshiqia sediminis | reverse complement strand
TACAGCGGCAAGCAGGTTGTGTGGGTGGTTGGACGCCGCATCGACGACCGCTTCAAAATCACCAAAGCCACGCAGGAGGTTTTCCGGATCAGGCTGCGGTAGGGGCGCATGGTTTGCCTGCCTGACGCCAGAAGAAAGGACTAACCGTTTACGAAATTGAGCCGCTTAGCCGGTTTCCTCTCCCTGCGATATTGAACCGCTTAGCCGGTAATCGGCTTAGCGGTTTTCTCTCCCTGTCAGGTCTGCTCGCGTCCTGTTGGTACGATTTATCGATGAAAAGCTATCGATTTCCGAGAAAGAAGCCACCTGGATACTCTACAGCGGCAAGCAGGTTGTGTGGGTGGTTGGACGCCGCATCGACGACCGCTTCAAAATCACCAAAGCC
>NZ_JAPAAF010000135.1 GCF_025907915.1 Gaoshiqia sediminis | reverse complement strand
CTGAATCAGCAGCTACCGTGCCGCCCTTATTGATAATTCTGGCGCGGGCATTGAATTTCACCTGTCCGCTGATCCCCTCGTGGCTACCTGACAGACCAGTCATTTCAAGCGTATGGGAATCGAGAGCCGCAGCTGTTTTTTGCAAGGTGCCATTCAGCCCTGCTGCAAAACTCAACTTGCCAAGTTTATCGGCCGTTAAGCGAACCACAATGACCTGGTCGGGCTGCGAGGCGAACACTTCGCGTTTATAGGTCACTCCATCAAGCTGGTAGGTGGTGGTAAAAACAGCTTGCTCCAGATCGAGCTCGCGGTAGTAATTGGTATAATTCTGATGCCCGTCGAAATTGAGCTCCAGGGTTCCAACCACCTGGTACATCGACCCATT
>NZ_JAPAAF010000134.1 GCF_025907915.1 Gaoshiqia sediminis | reverse complement strand
TCGTCGATGCGGCGTCCAACCACCCACACAACCTGCTTGCCGCTGTAAAGTATTCAGGTGGCTTCTTTCTCGGGAATCGATAGTTTTTCGTCGATAAATCGTACCAACAGGGCGCAGACCTGACAGGGAGAGGAAACCGCTAAGCCGATCACCGGCTAAGCGGCTCATATCACAGGGAGAAGAAACCGCTAAGCCGATTACCGGCTAAGCGGTTCATATCGTTAACAATTCATCCTTTCTGGCTTCAGGCAGGGAACCATGCGCCCCTACCCCAACCTGATCCGGAAAACCTCCTGGGTGGCTTTGGTGATTTTGAAGCGGTCGTCGATGCGGCGTCCAACCACCCACACAACCTGCTTGCCGCTGTAGAGTATCCAGGTGGCTTCTTTCTC
>NZ_JAPAAF010000133.1 GCF_025907915.1 Gaoshiqia sediminis | reverse complement strand
ACCCGCTTCGGGGTTGAGGAGAGTGGTTGGTTGTCGTATTCCCCCAATTGGATTGGGGGTGATGAATGGTTGGATCACTTCGTGATCGGGTGCTTCGGTTGAGGTTGACTTTTCTAATCGCCTCGATTACTCCGAAGGAGTTGAATTGGATTTTAGGGCCGAAAAGTTGCTTCCAGTTTGCAGTAATGCGTATGGTCACGACATGTCGTGACCGTCCGGCTGCCAAAGAACAGGCGCGTTCGTTTAATTGGGCGTTGGGGCTACGTCCCATCATCTCTTTTTTTGACGGAAAGCTTTCCGGGTGCCGCGATATCCGGTTCGTTCCACCCGCTTCGGGGTTGAGGAGTGGTGGTTGGTTGTCGTATTCCCCCAATTGGATTGGGGGTGATGAATGGTT
>NZ_JAPAAF010000132.1 GCF_025907915.1 Gaoshiqia sediminis | reverse complement strand
TTCGAGTTCAGCATATTAATCAGCCGGTCGTGCATCACATTGCCCAGCTTCCATTTCGGTTCCACAAAAAAGTCGCAGCTATAAACATTGCCGTTATGCTCAATCACCACATACGGGCCACACTCTTTCATCATCGTACATTCGGGCGCCTCCAGCCCCACATAACTGTGGAAAACCGATTCGAAATGACGAACCGAAGTAGTAGGTTGTCCGTCTTTAAAATCGGCCAGCCACAGGTCGAACAGTTTATTCAGGAAACGACCGTAGTCTTCAGCCGAAACCGAAAAGTCGGCAGCTTTTGAGGGGTCATTTTTATCCGTTTCCACAATCGGGATAAACTGCATAAAGGTTAATCCCAAACTTTTATAGTAATTGTACAGCTCTTCGGGATGTTTCAC
>NZ_JAPAAF010000131.1 GCF_025907915.1 Gaoshiqia sediminis | reverse complement strand
TTCGAGTTCAGCATATTAATCAGCCGGTCGTGCATCACATTGCCCAGCTTCCATTTCGGTTCCACAAAAAAGTCGCAGCTATAAACATTGCCGTTGTGCTCAATCACCACATACGGGCCACACTCTTTCATCATCGTGCATTCGGGTGCCTCCAGCCCCACATAACTGTAGAACACCGATTCGAAATGACGAACCGAAGTAGTCGGTTGTCCGTCTTTAAAATCGGCCAGCCACAGGTCGAACAGTTTATTCAGGAAACGACCGTAGTCTTCTGCCGAAACCGAAAAGTCGGCCGCTTTTGATGGGTCATTTTTATCCGTTTCCACAATCGGGATAAACTGCATAAAGGTTAATCCCAAACTTTTATAGTAATTGTACAGCTCTTCGGGATGTTTCAC
>NZ_JAPAAF010000130.1 GCF_025907915.1 Gaoshiqia sediminis | reverse complement strand
AAAAAGTTGAACAAAATTGCTGTGATTGGGCCCAATGCCAACGACGAAGTGATGTTGTGGGGCAACTATAACGGAACACCCATTGAAACCATTTCAATTCTCGAAGGTATCAAAACAAAGCTGCCCGAAAAGAAGATTTTCTACGACAAAGGCTGTGACCTGGTTGAGGATAAAGTGACCGAAAGCTATTTTTCGCAACTTACATTCGAAGGGAAACCAGGGTTTAAAGCCACCTACTGGAATAATCCCGACCGGGAAGGACAGCCCGTTGTTTCGCAACAAATAAGCAGTGCAATTAAGAAAACCACTGCCGGTCAGCATGAGTTTGCTTCGGGTGTAAAGCTCGAAGGTTTTTCGGCCTTGTTCGAAACTGAGTTCGTACCGGAAAAAACGGAGGAGCT
>NZ_JAPAAF010000012.1 GCF_025907915.1 Gaoshiqia sediminis | reverse complement strand
GTATCAATTGTTGGCTGAGGAGAAGCCTGTTTGGGCAGTGCCTGGGAAACTGCCTCACTTACGATTGCCCTTAGTTCGTCGGGCGTTGTTACAATAATGTCTGACATAGTATTCAATTTTATGGTTACACCTAAGCTTTAAAAACCCAGGAGTAAAATAAAAACGAATACAATTGGTAATCAAACAGATAAACCGCCTTACACAAAAGCGCAAAACGAAGTGAATAGTGGCAAAAAATGAGGGATAAATCCTCGAATTGAACTTATCAATTTACAATTGGGAATAAAACGATTGAAACATAATCCATGTAAAGCTGAAACCTTTTTTTACATTTTCTTCTTTTGACTTTGAAGTTGTGCCAGAATCAAATCAGGCGGAAAGATCTCTGTATTGTCCATTACTTTAGATTTTACGGAACTTACAAATCCATCCTTGATCCATTTATTAAGGGTTGGCCGCGAAATTTTTAACATTTTGACAATATCTTTTTTCAGAACGATCGTTTCCCCGTTCACGACTTGAATGAATTCCTTGTTCACAACAATGTACCGTTCCAGGTTTCTTATTGCCTTATCGATATTTTGGATGCGGGGAGTTATTTTCTTTTTCACCGATAATTCAATGGTATCCATATCGTAGCCAGCCAGTTCTGGATTCTTCTGCAATTCAGCTACAATGGTATCATAAATTTCCATTTCCCTGGCTAATATTTTGTATTGCTTGCGACGGGGCATAACTATATTTTTATTTGTCTGAATCTCTCATTCAGTTCTTTAAGCCTGTCTATTAACTTGTCAAACGGTAACGAATCTCCGTAAATCATATTTGACTGCATGGTTTCATAATCCCTTCTCCACAAATCAATAATGGCCACTGGAGGTACAAAATTTATTTTTTCGGGGACATGAGTAGAATAATCCACTTCCTTCATTGCTGTTAGCGTTCTGCGATGCTCAACGATTGCTTGATACAAATCAAAACTGTTAAGTGCATCATATGCAAAATCGGTATCCATCAATTTTTCCAGGTCATAAATGTGCCTGGACATGCGATCTACACGTATATTTTCCAAAGGTTTCTGAAATTCCTCGTGTAAGAGAAAAGCTTTTTCAAGGAAAGTCCGCTGCGGAATAACTGTCGGAACCGCAAAATAATCATCTGCAAAATCAGCTTGCGGATAATTATCCGCAAGAATTGAACGCAAAAGGACATCTTTACTGGGTTCCATCAGGGATCGAGCGCCAATCTCGACCATCACTTTGTCCAGAATATAATTATCAGACGAAAAAAGTGATTGATATTGAACTTCTATGACCTGCGGATCCTGTGTAGAATCCTTTGTTTCCTGAATAAATAATGAATATTCACTTATCCCCGCTTCTTGCAATTTATTATCCAACTCGTCTTTCAGCTTATCCTTAGTGTATGAACATGAGGCACGGCGAAGATTGGTTATTTGTTTCTTTCTCAGTTCACCCTCAAAACCAAAGAAAGCCCGGTCAATGACAATATCAATGTCTTCGGAAAATCGTTCAATAAGGTTCCATGCTTTACTTAATGATGTTCCTCCCTTGAAAACAATATGAGCTGCACACTCGCAAGAAAACAAGGCATACAGTACCATTGTTACCCACCAGTCTTTTTCGATAGCAATATTAGGCAACCCAGTTGTCAATGCCACACTACTAAGCAGTTCAGCTCTTTCTTTTTCAGGGATTTTAATCCAATTATTCACTTTTCTTCAATTTTAAGAGTATATCCGCAATCCATTCCGGTGCAAGAACAGCGTCATGTAAAATATTTTCAGTGGCTTCATAAGCCAAAGCCTCACTGATTTTTTTCAGTTCGGGTTCTGTTACGTTCCCTTTCCCAATTTCTTTCAATGCAAATATTACAAGCGTGGAGATACTTCCTTTAAATGAAAGGTATTTGGCTACGGTCTTTTTAAATCGGATAGTAGCTCTTTTGCCCACTTTAATAATTCGTGGCGCACCATCGGTAAGAAAAACAACCTTCATTGGAACCTGGGTTGATAATCCCAATTTGTTCAACGCAAAGACTCCGGTTGGTATCAACCTGGCCTTTTCTTTTCTGGCAATTGCTTTTGCTATTTCTTCTACTGAAGGATAAACTATTCCCACATACTTGCTGATTTTCGGATAGAGATAAATTCCATTCGACAACCGTATTATGAGGTTCTCCCGGCAAAGCCTTGAAAGAACCTGCCGGACTGCATCACCACTACCCAAAGATTTAAAATCACTCGCAAAAAGAACATTCCCACGCCTCTTTCCTTTAATGAGTTTTTCTATCTGTTTATGAATAGATTGCATGTATTATTCATTCAAATTATTGTCACAAATATAGTATAAATGTATGACAATAAATTATCCAAAATTCGTCAGAAAACTTGCGTTTTTTACTCGTTCTTCTTTTTCAAAGGACGCCAGATAATTTTCTGTCGTCTTCAAATCATTATGACCTAAACTTTCAGAAATATAGGCAATATTAGCACCACTTCGCTTTAAAACTGTGGCATAGGAATGCCGGGCAGTATATGTGCTCAAGGATTCAATCCCTAAAGTTATTCCGATCTTTTTTAGTCTCTTATTACAAAGTTTAGTGACAGCTTTTATTACATCTTTTTCCTCAAAGGGTGTTTCCTTGCCTGTAAGATAACCAAATATATAATCATCCGGCTTTGGGGATTTTTTGCCCCATCTTTTGATAATTACGTCCATTTCAAGTGTCAAAATCGCACATACTTCTTTTTTCACCTTGGACGTTCGGGATGTTTTTGCACGTAAAAAACAAATCTCACCGTTCCGTATATTGGAATATTTGAGCGTAAGCATGTCTGCGAAGTTGATACCATTACACAAGTAGGAGAAAAACCACAGATCGCGATATTTCTCTGTCGTTTCTTTTCCGTCAGTATAATTAGCTACTGATTTTATTTGTTGCAATGTAAGTGCCAGTTTCCGGCCTGTTCCAGTTGGTATTTCATATCTCCCATTACCAAACGGATATTGATTTTCCTTTATTATTCCAGCTCTTTTTGCCTCATTAATAACAGAACGGATTGCACGGCAATACATTCCTATGGTTGTATATGCTCGTCCTAATTTTAGCATGTACTTTTCGTAGTTTTTTAGCCAATCTACGGTAACGGCCATGTATGGAATATTCTCTCCACCATAAGATTCCACACTTTTAAGTGCATCCAGATAGAATAGATGAGTTCCAACCTGTTCATTATCCAATAAAGCCTGAATCTTTAACTTAAATCCAGCATTTAATGTATCTGAGGGGGACTTGGTCATTCGGCTATTTAATGCCTCAAAGGAAAAGCCACCATCGTACAGCAAAATCTGAACGATGCCTTTCACAACATCAAATGAATTTTGAATATCCAATCGCATAGAAATCATTTTCTTACTCTTGCTATTGGGAAGTTTTTCCCATCCATCTGATGTTATATATTTCCCGGTTGAATAGTACTTGCGGATACGCTGGAATGTTACACGTATTTTGACAGGGAATAAATTGTCTTTGGTTGCCCTCCGGTCATCTAAAATAGAAGATACCGTAACTCCACTGTTTGCATAATTGAACATAGACAGTATATTTAACTTTTATTGCTTGTGTGCAAATCGAATATTTGCACACAATTTGCACACAAATATAGCGATTATTTCAAAATAGGTACTATTTGATAAAATACAAACATCGCATACGAACCTAACAGTCAATCAATTAGAGCGCATATAGAAACAGAAGAAAATAGGAGAAAATCATGGTCTTAATACTCATAATCAGGGAGTCACTGGTTCAAGCCCAGTTGGGCCCACTTCAAAATCAAGCAGTTACAGAGTTGTGTAACTGCTTTTTTATTTGCTTGCATACAATTTACATACAAAATGCCAAAAAAAAGAACAGGTTCCCGACCGGATCATATTACCGGGTGAAAACCTGTTTCAAATAGGGCCCAGACCAGATTACCAAATCTGCCGGGTCAATATATTGCTAGCCCAGTGTTACTATCGCCTTTTCAATCCGCCTGATGGTTTCGTCTTTGCCGATCAATTCGCAAATATCAAACAAATCCACGCCCTGACTGCTGCCAACCAAGGCCAGCCGTATGGGCACCATCACAACGCCAAAGCCCCAGCCTTTCTCGTTCATAAAAGCTGAAAAAGCCTCTTTCATGGCAATGGCTTCCCAGTTATCCTGGGTGCGGAAGAAAGCGACCAGGGCCGCTAACTTTTCGGATGTGTCTTCTTTCCACTTTTTGCTGACGGTTTTTTCATCGTAGCCGGACGGCGCTTCAAAGAAGTATTTGCCCTGCTCCCACAAATCGGCCACAAATTCGCAACGCTCCTTGATCAGCCCAACGATATGCACCAGTTTCGCATCATCCGGGCGAATCCCTTTTTCTTCCAGGATTACGTTGAAAAGCGATGCCAACTCGTCATCCGATTTTTGCTGCATATAGTTGCGATTGAACCATTTGGCCTTTTCCGGATCGAAACGGGCGCCGGATTTCACCACTCGTTCAAGGCTAAAATTTTCGATCAATTCCTGCATCGAGAAAAGTTCCTGTTCGGTACCGGCATTCCAGCCCAGCAAGGCCAATAGGTTTACAAAAGCCTCTGGGAAATAGCCATCTTCCCGATATCCGCGAAACACTTCGCAGGTTTTGGGATCGGACCACAACAGCGGAAACACTGGGAAACCCATTTTATCGCCATCGCGTTTGCTCAGCTTTCCTTTCCCTGTAGGCTTCAATATCAGCGGAAGATGTGCGAATTGGGGTCGGTTTCCGGCCCAACCAAGCGCTTCGTACAATAAAATATGCAGTGGCATGGAGGGTAGCCATTCTTCACCGCGAATCACATGGGTGATCTCCATTAGATGATCGTCCACCACATTGGCCAGGTGGTAAGTAGGCATACCGTCGGCCTTAAAAAGTACCTTATCGTCCAGCTGGTTGGTATTGAATTTTACTTCACCGCGAATCAGGTCGCGCTCAACCACATCGGTATTTTCGGGCATTTTGAAGCGAATAACCCAGGGGTCACCAGCTTCAATTTTTTGTTGAACAATTGCTGCCGGCAAGGTAAGTGAATTTTGCAAGTTCCCCCGGGTATGCAAATCGTACGAGAAAACCGTTTTGTTGGCTTCAGCTTCGGCGCGCAGGGCATCCAGTTCATCGGGGGTATCGAAAGCATAATAAGCATGGCCGCTTTCAACCAGTTGATCGGCGTACTGCCGGTAAATGGCTTTCCGTTCGCTTTGCCGGTACGGGCCAAAATCGCCTCCAAAACCAACACCTTCATCGGGCACCAAACCACACCACTTCAACGACTCGATGATGTATTCTTCGGCTCCCGGCACAAACCGGTTTTGGTCCGTGTCTTCAATTCGCAACAAAAAATCGCCGCCCAGCTTTTTGGCAAACAAGTAATTGAACAGGGCCGTGCGAACTCCCCCCATATGCAGGGGGCCGGTTGGACTTGGGGCAAAACGCACCCTCACTTTTCGTTCCATGATTATGCTTTTCAATTTTGCTCGCAAAGATAGGGATTTTTAAACCTGCACCGAGGCAAAAGTCCAAAGCCAACAACGAAAATAAGTGGCAGCCCCCATCTGCTAACAGCAATTCTGCAAAGAAAATAATAAAGAATTGTAATGAATCCAGCTGGCGGGAAACCAATAAAAGGGTTCATGATATAGAACAGCAAAGCCAAAATTATTATTGCTGAAACCCAGATATCTATATCTTTGTAACTTTTTACGCTATTATTATTAATTAATTGATACAGAATGAAGAGAACTTTACTGGCAGCTTTTACCCTGAGCCTGTTATTGCACAGTGCGGCCAAAGCTGATGAAGGGATGTGGTTGCCCTCGCTGGTTCAAAAACTGAACATCAGCGATATGCAACAGATGGGGTTCGAATTGACCGCCGATGACATTTACAACATTAACAACTCAAGTTTAAAAGATGCCGTGGTTGCACTCGACCGGGGATCATGTACCGCTGAAGTGATTTCACCGGATGGACTTTTACTCACCAACCACCACTGTGGTTTTGGAGAAATCCAGGCACATAGCTCAGTGGACCACGATTACCTTCGTGATGGTTTCTGGGCCAAAACCCGCGAGGAAGAATTGGCCAACCCCGGAAAAACCGTTTCGTTTTTAGTTCGTGTGGAAGATGTGACCGAACGTGTGCTGGGCAGCCTGGAAGAAGGAATCAGCGATGATGAGCGCCAGGTACAAATTCAGAAAAAGGCTTTCGAAATTCAAAAAGAAGCAACCGAGGAGAACGATTACGAAGCCAAAGTGCAGCCCTTGCTGAATGGTAACCGTTATTATCTGTTCATCTACGAAACCTTCCGCGACATTCGTCTGGTAGGCGCGCCCCCGGCATCGATCGGCAAATTTGGCGGCGACACCGACAACTGGATGTGGCCGCGTCATACCGGCGATTTCAGCTTGTTCCGCGTATATTGCAGCCCCGATGGCAAACCCGCCGATTACTCGGAAGAAAACGTGCCCTACCAACCCAAGCACCACTTCCCCATTTCGCTGAAAGGATATGAAGAGGGAGATTTTGCGATGGTAATGGGTTATCCCGGAAGCACCAACCGGTATAAATCGTCGTTTGGCGTAAACTACACCATGACGGTTACCAACCCGGTTCGTGTAGAAGTGCGCGAAGCCAAACTGGCCCTCATGAAAGGCTACATGACTTCGAGCCAGAAAGCCAACATTCAGTACGCATCCAAGTATGCCCGCAGCTCCAATTACTACAAATACAGCATCGGCCAAAACAAAGGTCTGGCTGCCCTGGATGTGATTGAAAAGAAAAAAGCCATTGAGGATGAGTTTACCCAGTGGGTGAATGCCAGCGAAGAACGCCAGGCAAAATACGGCGAAGCCCTGAGCCTGATTGAAAGCGCCTACCAAGACCTGGAAGACGAAAAAGCGTACGAATATCTGATGGAAACCATGCTCCGCGGACCGGAGATCTTCTATTTCAGCTACGGTGCGAAAGGCTTATACGAAGCCTTGAAGAAAGGCGACAACCAGGAACGCATTGACATGAACGTGGCCCGGATCCAATCCGAACTCGACGAATATTTTAAAGACTACGACGCCGCTACCGACCAGAAAATAGCCGCTGCCCTGATGAAAATTTACGACAAGAATGTCAGCCCGGTGTTTCATCCGGCCTTTTTCAGGGACGTTAAATCGAAATACAAAGGCGATTTCGATGCCTATGTAGCCAATATGTACAACAAAACCATTTTTGCGGACAGGGCCAAACTGGAGGCTTTCCTGGCCAAACCCAACTTTAAGTCCCTCGACAAAGATCCGGCCTTTAATACCGCTTCGAGCGTATTCCAAACTATGTCGATTATTGGCGATGTGACCAGTAAAACCACCGACGACCTGCTGAAAGGCCGCCGCCTGTTTGTGGCCGGTTTGATGGAAATGGACAAGGACCGGAAATTTTACCCCGATGCCAACAGCACCATGCGATTGACTTACGGCACGGTGGGTGGCTATATTCCGCGGGATGGTGTGGAGTACGACTACTACACCACCCTGAAAGGATACATCGAAAAAGAAATCCCGGGAGACGATGAATTTGACGTGCCTGCCCGCTTAAAAGAGTTGTACTATGCCAACGATTTTGGCGATTACGCTGACAAAGATGGCGTGCTGCGCACCTGTTTCATCTCCAACAACGATATCACCGGCGGAAACTCAGGCAGTCCCGTTATCAACGGGAAAGGCGAACTGATTGGCGTTGCGTTTGACGGAAACTGGGAAGCCATGAGCGGCGATCTTGCTTTTGAACCGGAACTGCAGAAATGCATCAACGTGGACATTCGCTTTGTTTTGTGGACGATCGACAAATTTGCCGGAGCCACCCACCTGATCGATGAAATGACCATCGTGAAATAAACAAGCTGGCACGGCATAAAAAAAACAGGCTGGCTCCTTATCGTGGGGCCAGCCTGTTTTTGTATAATTTATCCCTGCCTGAACTACCGAATGACCGTTGCTGCCTGAAAATCGAAAACCTCCGAAGGTGTGCGGGCCTGGGACAGCAACCCGAATAGTCTTTCAACAACCTCTGGTTCTTGTTGTGCCAAATCGGTTTCCTCACCCAAATCGGTTTCCAGATCGAATAACTCAACCTTGGTATTTTCGAGATTGGATACCTGCGTAACCACCAGCTTCCAGTTCCCTTGGCGGATGGCCTGCCGTCCTCCCATTTCATGAAATTCCCAGTACAGGTAATCGTGCTCCTGCTGTCCTTCTATTCCCAATAATGTGGGCAAAAAAGAAATGCCATCGATATTCTGCGGACTTTCCAAACCGGCCAGCTCGGTCAGCGTCGGCATCACATCCCAAAAGGCCGATATGTGGTCGCTGTGAGATCCGGCCTGCACCTTTCCGGGCCAGCGTACCAACATGGGTTCGCGGATGCCTCCTTCATACAAATCGCGTTTGTAGCCACGCAGCGGACCGTTGCTGTCGAAATAATCCGGATCAGCGCCACCTTCGAGGTGCGGGCCATTATCGGAAGTGAAAATAACAATCGTGTTTTCGGCCAGGCCCAACTCCTCCAACTTATCCAGGATTTCGCCCACCTGTCGGTCGAGCAAACTCACCATAGCGGCAAAAGCGGCATGGCATTCATCCTGGCTCCCGTAAGCTCCCAATCGAAAGCGGTCGTCGCTAGGCTCGGCTCCCTGATAGCTTTTCTCCGGAAGGTATTTTCCCCGGAAAGGCTCCATCTCCTCGTTGGGCAACAACAATTCGGCATGCGGGATTGGCGACGGATAGTACATGAAAAATGGCTTATCTTTATTCGCTTCCATAAACTGCAAAGCCTGCTGGTGAATCAATCCGGGGGCATAGGTTTCAAATCCATCACCGGCATTACCTTCCAGAACGATTTTATCCTGATTGTGCCACAAATGCCCCGGATAGTAATTATGTGCCAACGATTGGCAGTTATAGCCGTAAAACTCATCAAATCCCTGCGAATTCGGATCGCCGGAGGTTCCTGTAAAACCCAGCCCCCATTTTCCGAAACAGCCGGTAGCGTATCCCGCCTCTTTCAGCAGTTCGGCAAGAGTTACCGACTCGGCAGGCATAGGCCATTGCCCTTCGGGCTCCCAACTTTTATTTCCACGCACAGGCGTGTGCCCGGTGGTTTGTCCGGTGAGCAACGATGAGCGTGATGGCGCACAAACCGTACAACCCGCATAATGTTGGGTGAACAGCATGCCTTCGCGCGCCAACCGGTCGATATTCGGGGTCTGGAAATGTGTTTGCCCGTAGCAGCTCAGATCGCCGTAACCCAAGTCATCGGCCAACATGTAAATCACATTGGGGAGGGACGGTGTCTTTTCCGCAGCAGGCTGACATGCCGGTAGAACGGCGCACAAGCTTATGCCGGTCATTAGTTTTATCGATTTCATTTGTTTCATTTAAGGTTTTTTAGTTTGAAAACTAAAAGTAAGAAGTGTAGCCGGAAATAAGAATAGCAGCCAATAAAATTCGCATCCAAAGCCAGTGAAACTTTCCTCAGGAAGGAAGAGATTTTTAATACCTATCAAATTATTTTTTAACAGATATCAAATTTATTTTTAATACCTGTCAAATTATTTTTTAATACCTGTTAAATTTTTATTGCCTCCAGATAAAAAATATACCCCCTGCCGTACCGGTTAGAAACGGATCATAAAGAAGAAATTCAGGAAAAGACGCAAGGCGAATACCCCCACTAAAGGAGCAGGAATTCCAATAGAAAAGAGCTAAAAGATGAAGCTAAAAAACCGACCGCTACTGCTTAAACTCGTCGGCAAAAGAGGTTTTTACACAGCGGAAGCCAATATAGGATTTGGCGGAATCCTGGTACTCGAAACTTCGTGTGCCATTGCGTAAAAAGTAAGCAATATCTTTCCAGGAGCCGCCGCGAATTACTTTTCTTTTCATGGTTGGAGGATCCTGCGGAAAAGCATTGTACTCAAAAGTGGGATTGAAGTCACTCATCAGCTCGTAGGCCGATTCATAGAAGGCCGTGCTGGTCCATTCGGCCACGTTTCCGGCCATATCGTAAAGCTTCTTATTGTTCGGATCGTAGCTGCCCACCTTCATGGTTGTCGTAGCACTCCGGCTATCGGCCACATAGTTCCCGCGGTTTGGCTTAAAATTGGCAATGAAACAGCCCATTTGGTTCCGAATGTAGTAGTTTCCCCAGGGGTATAGCGTACGCTCCTCTCCCCCACGGGCGGCATATTCCCATTCGGCCTCGGTAGGCAACCGGTAATTGTGCACATCCACTTCACCCAAACGCAACTGGTACTCGTTATACAATTTGGTCCGCCAATGACAAAACGCCACGGCTTGCTTCCAGGTAACGCCAACCACCGGATAATCGTCAAAGGCAACATGCCAGAAGTACTTCTCGGTTTTGGGGTCGTTGTAGGAATAGGTATAGTCGCGGACCCAGCACAACGTATCGGGATAAACCGGCGTAGATTCGCGCATGATGAAGGCCGATCGGTCCTTAATGGGTATTTCCTCACCACGCAGGCCGGTAACTGTTCCCTGGTACGATTGGGTTTCGAAATTATAGCTGTTGCTCCTTTTGGCAGCTTGTTGGTAATCGATCCAATGATAATCGAAAATCAACTTTCGCGAATCGATTGATTTCGGGAAGAAAACCCGGTCATCAGCCGGCAGGTACAATTCCTCCAACGCGCTCTGAAAATCAGGGTTATGCCATTCAATCGGATCTTCCCAGTTGAGACGGGGCTGGTCGTATGGATTTCCGCGTCCATCCTCTGTCAGCATAAATTCCGGAAAGCTTTCGGATAGGATGGTCCGGGCGATCGAGTCGCGTACCCAATACACAAACTGACGATATTCGTTATTGGTGATTTCGGTATCGTCCATCCAGAATGACTCGATGGAAACCCGTTTGAGCGGCGTGGCTTCGTCTTGTATTTCATCATCGGGCCCGATAACAAAACTGCCCCGGTTGATGTAACTCATCCCAAAGGGGCTGGGTTCGTAGAAAGGTTTTAGTGGCTTATCGTCAACATATTGCAGCAACTCATTCCGCTGACAGGAAATGAAAGCGATCAAAGATGCCAAGACTAATATGGTAACGGGTTTTTTCATATAAATCAGAAAGCTGTCTCAAAAGGCCAGGCCAACACCAGTTTGGGGACCCTGAAATCCGTTCTTCGCGCTGGTTGTAATTCCAAGGTTATTATCTTCGTTTATTAACCCGCATAACAGGAACACGTTGGCATTATCTTTTGAAGCAGCTCCTTTTATCTGTTGTGCATTATTTTTCGTTGACAGTCAAACCGAATTCATCCGGGCAAATTCCGTTTAATATTCCCAGAGATCCTGCTCGTAATTGAAAATGTCTTGCTCAATTCGTTCCGACTCGAGCATTGCATCGCGTCCGGTCAGGTACTGGCTGATCGCCCGGTTGTTGTAAACATTGGACTGTTTTACCACGTAGCTATTGAATTTCCGCTTGATAAACAAGTCGTCATACGACATGCTTTGGGCAATATTATTTGGGTTCATGACGGCATTGGAAGCCAGCAAGTCACGGGCTTCGGGGTAATACACCCAAAATACCTGGCGGCGCTGCACATTCTGCCGGTTAACATCCTCATCGCGGTAATATTCCTGAATCGGGCAAATGCCGATAATGCGGGTATTCATGGTTGAAGTCTGTTTATCGAAGTACCATTCTTCCTTCACCATAAATTGTTTTACTTCTTCGCCGCGAATTTCAGCGGTGATAACCTGATCCCGAAATTCGCCGGTTTCAAGGTCACGAACCCGTCGGGTGCGGGTGGTCGCCCCAAAGGCTTCCTTAACTTGTTCGTAGGTCAGCGGCACCTTAAACTCATCGTCGGTACGTGCATCGTAAGCAGTTAGCAGCCCACTTTCGATTCCTTTCAGCAATAAATTAACCAAGCTGTTCCGTCCCTCCGTTTCAACTGTTGGGAAATACATCACCTGGTTCATTTTTTCGCGCAGGTCGATAATCCGCCATATTTTTTTCGACCACATCACATCCGCCTCCCGCAAAGGTGGCAGAGGCATTGGCTTCTTCTTGCTTATGTCGGTACGTTTATAGGCCCCGTCAACAATTTGCGCGTGTACTTCGGTAAAAGAAGCGCTAACCATGCAAATTACAATCCCTAATAAAACTAAAACGTTTTTCATATCTATCTGATTTTAAAACTAATCGGAGATAACTCCCGGTTGGTATTATCATCTCCGTGCGCAACGATGTTATCAAAATAAATGATGCTTCCCGGTTGCAGGTTCCCGAACTGCTGCTTCTGTTCCGCCGTAAACCGGTTCGACTTGGAAGACCAGGTATTGGTATAACCGCCGGCACCGGTAATAGTTACATCAAATTGAGTAATGACAAACTTCAGGTCGAAATCAAAATCTACCAAACTGGCAAAAACACCTTGCTCGGCCATCAGGTCTTCTTTCCGTAACACACCACCATTTTTCTCGGCAATGGTTGCAAGTGGATCGGGTACGCGTTTCACCCTGAAAACCATCTGTCCCATACTACGGTTCACACCGTTGATGTTGGCATTCACAACCACCTTGGTTTCTTTTCCGTTGATGTCTTCTTTAGTCGGATACACCAAATAACCATCAGGTCGCTTTTCAATCCGTCCATTGGTAACCGAAACCGAAAGATTTTCGGACGGAACACCCGGCACGGACACACTGATCGGGTTTGGTATATTCAAATAGAAAACATTCATTTTAGTGGGTGAGATCGTCACACTCGGCTTTCCAACCTGGTATTCCTGCTCAAAGCGGTACGTATTAATAGCACCTTCAGGTGTTTTGAAATTAATCAACCCACTCCAGTTGAAGGTTCCGGCCGAAGAAGCAGGAACCTCGAAAATCCCTTTTCCGTCTTCAATACGAAGCGATTTGTTATTGACGATAATTTCAGGTTGCTGAGTGGTATCTTCAGCTGCCAGAAAAACTTTGGCATGGTAAACATCCCCTTCCAGCACATAAGAAGACCGCGGAATAACAACCGCATTTAACTTATTGAATTTGAAAGAACTGGCATCAATTTGCGAGTACAAGTAATTCAGGATGTTCGTTTCCGTATTTTGGATATCGATCTGAATTTTAGAGAGAAGGGCAATCACCGCAATAATTGGTTTGTTTTCGAAATGCTCCGATTCCCAAGTCTTCTTCTCACCTCCTTCTTTGAGCCGGGACCGCGGATCGGAAGTATCCAAATCCTGAATAATGGAGGTCCGGATAGGGCCTTCTTCTTCAACCAGCGCCAACAGCTCTTCACGCAGTGAACTAATGGACTCTTTCAACTCGGTTGCCCGCTTCAATCGGATCATGACCTCAGACGGTACATTCAGCTCGTCATCTTTCTTGATCAGAATGGTATCACCTTTGGTGTTGGTGATGTACGAACGGTCCGGGCTTACCTTATAGTCTTCGATAGTAGCGATATAAGTTCCACCGGCCCGGATAACCATTTCTTCCTTGATATCAGTAATCTTATTCAAAAGAGAATCGACACCGGATTTCACCTGATTGGCTTTATCCAGCCAAGGCTTTACTTTCTCCTGGTTCAGTTCATATGCCTGATTGAAAGATGCAAAAAGCTGATCATTCTTTTGGTCCAGGCTTTTCAAAGTCTGCAAAAGACTGGTATCAACAATCCGAAAGGCATCCAAAACCTCTGATGCAACATTTAGCGCCATCATTGCCAACAGCACCAGATACATCATGTTTATCATTTTTTGCCTCGGTGTTTCCGGGCAATTTTTCGTTCCCATAAGCTCGGTTCAAAATTATTTTTTATAGTTCATGGCGCCGAGCATATTGCTATAAATAGCATTGAGCGCCTCCAGGTGTTTATTCAACTCGGCTGCATTGCTCTGGTATTTTTTAACCTCTTCCACAGATGACTGAACATACGAATTCATCTGGTTTATTTCGGCAAAGAATTTTTGGGTGGCCTGTAATTGTTCGCTCGTACCCTTCAGCTGCGACTCGTAAGAAGCATTTAACGCCTGAAGGTTTTGATTGAGCTTGCTGAAGTTTTCACTATACTGCGATGAATTCTTTCCCAGCGTATCAAATCCCTGTTCGATTACCTCGGCGACTTTACTGTATGAGCTCACCAGTTTGCTCCCGGACTGGTTGAGACGATTGGTAAACTCCTCACCGGAAACAGCCAACTGGTTCAGCATCTGATCCCCTTTTTGGGCGAGCTGTTGAGCTGTGGACGTATAGGAATCCACCAACGTATTCACCGAACGACTAATGTTACTGTTGGCTTGTGTATTGATCTCGGCAAAAGTACTCATGGATTCTGATGCGGAGTTCAGGTTTTTCACATACACATCGGTTGCCAGTGTGGCCGAAGTAATATCACTGATAGAAGAGGCTGTATTACTCAAATCGGTCAGCCCTTTGGTGATTTTTGAAATCAAATCGGGTGAAAGGTCCGCTTTCTCAAAAAGCTTATCCAACTTCATGTTCGGTTTTTCCACTGCTTCCAAGGCATCCGGATCGTAATCCTCCCTTAATTCTGGATAAACTTTCGACCATTCGGGCATTTCTAATGGCGGTTCAAATGCCGAGATAAAGAAAATAAAAGCTTCGGTACACAGTCCGATCACCAACAACGGTCCGGAAAAAGCCCAGTGCTGAAGTTTGAACAATGCCCCCAGCAAAACCACCGAAGCGCCAAAGTTGTACACATAACCCGTGAAGGTTTTCCAGCGTTTACTCTCTAAAATTTCACCAAAATTCATATGCTTTCAAATTAAGGGATTTAAAACTCGTTACCAAACGAAGACCGAACACAACGAAAACCAATATACGATTTGGTTGTATCCTGATATTCATAACTCCTGGTGGATGTTTGCACAAACGAGGCGATATCTTTCCAGGAACCACCGCGAATTACTTTCCGCTTCATCGTAGCAGGATCATCGGGTTTGGCATTATATTCAAAGTTTGGGTTAAAATCATGCATATACATGTAGGCCGATTCATCGTAAGCAGTAATCGTCCATTCGGCAACGTTACCGGCCATATCATACAAGCCGAATTTGTTGGGATCGTAATTCCCTACTTTCATGGTAGCCATGCCACCATCTTCCACATAATTACCACGTAGTGGCTTAAAGTTGGCGAGGAAACGGCCCTGATCGTCGCGGGTGTAATACCCACCCCACGGATACATCGAAATTTGCTTTTCACCACGGGCAGCGTACTCCCATTCTACCTCAGTGGGCAGGCGATAGTCTTGTAACGGCTGTTCTCTTTTGCTCAGCAGGTATTCGTTATGCAAACGGGTCCGCCAGCTGCAGAAGGCTTTGGCTTGGGTCCAGGTAACGCCCACCACCGGATAATCGTCGAACCCGGGATGCCAGAAGTAACGGGTAGCCCAAGGTTCGTTGTAGGAATAGGTATAGTCGCGAATCCAGCACAGGGTGTCCGGATACACATTTACTTGTTCGCTAAAAATAAAAGATGAACGGCTCTCAATAGGTTTTGATTGTCCACTTCGGTCATAAACAACACCATCATAACTTTGCGTTTCGTAGTTGTACATATTCGAACGCTTAGCAGCCTGCTGGTAATCGATCCAATAATAGGTATAAAAAAGCTTGCGGGAGTCAATTTCCTTTTTGTTGAAAAAACGATCATTCTCCTGATAATACATTTCTTCCAACACATCCACATAATCGGGGTTGTCCCATTCAAGACGTTCCTGCCAGTTGATTACCGGAGGGTCAATTGGATTTCCATCGCGATCTTCGGATATCATGAATTCAGGAAACTGCTGCCCCAGCAAGGTCCGGGCAATTGAATCCCTCACCCAATGGACAAACTGACGATATTCGTTGTTGGTAATCTCAGTATCATCCATCCAGAAAGCATCAACCGAAACTGTTTTCGTTGGCGTTTCAGACCAACTGGCATCCTGGTCGCTGGGACCGATGTTTATACTTCCCCGATGGATGAAGGTCATCCCGTAAGGAGCGGGTTCAAACCATTTGCCGCGTCCGGGAACACCGGTCAGCTCGCCACTTCCACCTTGATTACTACAGCTCATCATCGAGAAGATCAGAACAACTATGAAGCCCAGAGAGAATAATTTTTTCATAACGACGCTGTATGTTGCTTACTTATAATTTTTCACAAAAAACGAACACTCTTGTACTTTTTTTCCCGGTTCTTCTTCAAATCGAACGAATAGTTCAGGTACAATTCATGTGATCCGTTACTATATCGCCCTAACGCTGAAAGAACCAGATCATAGGCATAACCCAACCGAAGTCCACTCATCATTTCCACGCCCACCGAAATAATGACGGCATCATCCAACCGGTAACCCAAACCACCCCAAAACCGATCCCGAAACACCAGGTCAACATTAAAATCAACTTGGGTGCCGGCCAAATCTGTCTTCACGAAAACAGCGGGTTGTAACACGAAAGATGGATCTGACAGTTGCACCCGGTAACCCCCACTAAGATAATAGTGCCGGGTATAAAAGGTGTATGCCATATCCGAGAACTCTATTTTTGCCTGGTTCAAGTGGGTTACTGACAAACCGGCAAAATAATCTTTATTTGTCAAATATAAACCAAATCCTAAATCATATGCAACCTGACTAACACTTCCTGAAGGAATTAATCCATCAGAATTGGGATTTACATAGTAACTTCCTTCCGGGACCGACCAATCACCATCGATTGCCTTATTAAAAATCCCCAGGGAAGTACCAATGCCCAAACTTCCCAGACTTGTCTGTACAAGATATGCATAATTTAGGTTAACCAATATATTTTTTTCAAAGCCAAGCTCATCACTGATAATATTCAGTCCAAGCCCACTTTTACCACCAAACAAATCAACCAACGACTCCACACTAAAAATCAACGTCTTGGGAGCTCCTTCGAACCCTGACCACTGATACCGGTTTAAAATCAAGCCCGAAACAGCAGAATTGCTCCCTGCGTATCCCGGATTTACGGTCAGCTGCGTTAACTTATTAAAACTGAGCTGCGGGTCTTGTTGAGCGATTGCGGCTAAGTTAAATAATATTAACAAAAATAAAAAGTAAATTATTTTTTTCATATACCCGTAAATTCAGCCCTTCTGAAACAGCTTAAGCCAACAAAAGTACAAAACCGGACTTCTTTCTTTTTTCCTTAATCGCCATGGATTTGGAAACTTATCAACGAACCGGACAGTTCATTTATTTTACCAAACGATTTAATTTTCTGATATTTTGCCACCACCGGTCAGGAATTTCATAACGTGCTGCCAGCTCATAATCTTCCTGGGTACAGGGAACGGCAAGCTCCAAACTGCTGTTTTCATCCGTAATTCTCATCCACCACCGACCTGTTTTCCGGCTTTGCAAAAAAGTCAATGGCAAGTCAATATCATCCATTTCAATGATAAATTCATCGAACTCGCCTTGATTTTCGTTTGGATCCTCCACTACTTTATAGTGAAACCCTTCCATGAAATGCCACACTATTTGAGCCATCAGCTTGTTGCTCAAACCGGATGGATCAAGTCCGGGAACTAAGTTAAAAAAACCAGCAACCTTCAGCTGATCCGCCATTCCGGCGTAATGAGCTATCTGGCAAGCCTCTTCTGCATACAATCCATTTGGCGAGGCAAAATATTGCCCTGGCGCCTCAACCTGCCGCACAGCATTCAAATCGAAACTTAAAATATCGGCATGCCGCATATAAGGTTCAATTTCTGCCATATTGTACCGTATTTGCCCAAGCCTCCTGGTTTCGGCGCTTAGGCTTGTCGCATAATCAAGCTCCAGAGCATCGGTAAAATAATTCTGGTAGCCCAGCGTTGCCTGCGAAAACAGGTTCGGATGCCGTTCAAAAATCAGACTGAGGTAATTTTCTGAGTCAATATTTTTTGCACCCTTTCGGTAATCAAATTTCGGGTCCACATTTACCAGGTTGAATGCTTTTTCCTCAAATGCTTTGGTCATGCCAATGGTGAGATCCTGACTGCCACCCAAAACAACTACCGCAATGCCCTGCCCTACCAGATAACTACAAACATCCTTCAGCGCAAAATAAGTATCATTTACTGACTTTCCCACTTTGATGTTTCCCAGGTCCAGGATTTTGTAGCGGGGAGCAATTCGGTTAAGGCTGTAAAGGTGCTCCCTAATCTTGTCGGGTGATTTTGCACTGCCCTTTACCACCGAGTTCCGGTCTTCCTCAACGCCAATCAATACAATCTTCGCCTTATTCAACGGAAGTTTTTCCTGATTTTTCTCCAGCAAGCTACCCAATGCAAACTTTTTCTGTGCCCAAGGCGCCAGCTTAATCTTTGAAAAATCAACAGGTTTGAGATATAGCTCCAGGTCCATCTGATTATTGTTTCAAAGCGTTGAATTTAATCTTTTTAACAAAAAAGGCAAACAACCTGACGGTGTCTGCCTAAAATATTATTTTTTCCTGCCTTTCTTGGGTGACGGCCCTTCATTGATAATTTTCAGGCAATCCTCCAGAGTCATCTTCTCAGCATCGGTACCCTTCGCAATCTTGAAGTTCTTTTTCTTATACGAAATATAGGGACCCCAGCGTCCGTTGAGTATCCGCAATTCTGGCTCCTCCTCAAAAGTTTTTATCAGGGCATTGCGATCTTTTTCCCGCTTGGCCTCAATCAACTCAACAGCACGAGGGAGATCAACCGAGTAGGGATCATCCACTCCTTTTTCCAACGAAACAAATTTATTGTCGTGGCGCACATACGGACCAAAACGGCCGATGGCTACGGTTACTTTTTTGTTTTCATATTCGCCCAAATCGCGCGGAAGCTTAAACAATTCGAGTGCCTCCTCCAAGGTGATGGTTTCGAGGATTTGTCCGGGGCGGAGACTTGCAAACTGCGGCTTCTCGCCCTCTTCGGTGGTCTCGCCCAACTGGGCCAACGGTCCGAAACGGCCAATTTTTACAGACACCGGTTTTCCGCTCACCGGATCATCGCCCAACAGGCGTTCGCCATTGGTACGTTCCGACACCTCAAGCGCGTTTTCAATGTTAGCGTGAAAAGGCTGATAAAATTCGTCGATCACGTCGTTCCAAACCCGCTTTCCATCGGCAATTTCATCAAATTCAACTTCTACATTGGCGGTGAAACTGTAATCCATGATTTGCTCAAAATACTTAACCAGAAAGTCGTTCACCACCATGCCAATATCCGTCGGGAACAGTTTTGATTTTTCAGCACCGGTTATTTCCGTTTTAGTTTTCTCGTCCAACTTACTGTTTTTCAGGCTAAGTTGAACAAAGGCGCGTTCGATGCCGGGGCGGTCTTCTTTCACCACATACCCGCGATTTTGGATGGTGGTAATAATGGGCGCGTAGGTTGACGGACGGCCAATTCCCTGTTCTTCAAGCTTTTTCACCAGGCTGGCCTCGGTGTATCGCGGTGGTTTCTGGGTGAAGCGCTCCGTTGCCTGAATGAGTTCGGCCCGTAATGGTTGGCTTACTTTTACAGGAGGCAACAACGTTTTTGAAGAATCGCTGCTTTCATCTTCATTATCGGTCGATTCCATATAAACCCGAAGGAAGCCATCGAATTTGATTACCTCGCCGGTAGCCTGAAACAGCTCGGAAGCGGTCGAGACATTGATCGTCACCGTTGTGCGTTCCAACTCCGCATCTGCCATTTGCGACGCGATGGTCCGCTTCCAGATTAATTCGTATAATTTCTTTTCCTGGTTGCTCCCGCTGATTTCTTCCTGATCGATATACGTGGGACGAATCGCTTCGTGAGCCTCCTGTGCCCCTTTGGCCTTAGTCTTATATTGACGTGTTTTCAGGTACTTTTCACCATGCATGCTCAAAATCTTGCTTTTCGCCGTATTCAACGCCAGCGACGACAAGTTGACCGAGTCGGTACGCATGTAGGTAATCTTCCCGGATTCGTAGAGCCTCTGAGCGATCGACATGGTTTGCGACACCGAGTAACCAAGCTTGCGGCTGGCTTCCTGCTGCAAGGTGGATGTGGTGAAGGGGGCAGCTGGAGACCGCCTGGAGGGTCTTTTCACAATATCGCCAATCGCGAATTCAGCCGTTTTGCACTTCTCCAAAAACTGACGGGCCTCGTCACGTGTTTCAAATCGTTTGTTAAGTTCGGCTTTCAGCTCAACGGCATTCCCATTGGCGCCGGGAACCAAAAATACGGCTGTTACCCGGAAACCGGACGTGCTTTCGAAGTTGATGATTTCACGTTCGCGCTCAACAATCAGCCGAACGGCAACCGACTGTACACGACCGGCCGAAAGCGACGGTTTTACTTTTTTCCACAAAACCGGCGAAACTTCAAAACCCACAATACGGTCCAACACGCGGCGCGCCTGCTGGGCATTTACCAAATTCTCGTCAATCGGACGTGGATTCTCAATAGCTTCCAGAATTGCATCCTTCGTAATTTCGTGAAAAACAATGCGCCGGGTCTTGGACGGATCCAATTTCAGCACTTCTTTCAAGTGCCAGGCAATGGCCTCCCCCTCGCGGTCCTCATCGGATGCGATCCATACGGTTTTGGCGTCTTTGGCAAGTTTCTTCAGATCGGTGACAATCTTCTTCTTATCGGGCGAAACAATATACTTTGGCTCGTAATTATTCTGCAAGTCAATTCCAAAATCCTTCTTTTCGAGGTCTCTGATATGCCCCATGCTTGAAGTTACCAAAAAATCCTTTCCCAGAAATTTTTCTATCGTTTTTGCTTTGGCAGGGGACTCTACTATAACCAGATTCTCGTGCATACAACCTCCTGTTTTGTGAAAATTTCTGCAAATAAAAGAAAATGTATTCCGAACTTCAAATTTTCATCCAACAAAATTCGATTTCATATTTCTTTGAAAATGATTATTTTATTGCGTTTTGAATCTGTTGTTCAGGTCGCCGGTTGATTGTCTGCACCAGGTTTATAAACATTAAAATTTGAGGAACACTCCACAAACGACAGCTCTCGCCAACAGCCACAATGACAACAGGATCAAGCTTACCGGTGTTTCGGAAACTTGTCTGGCGACCTTCCACAGATAAAAATAAAAATCTTATTCGTTTCGTTATCTTTGTCGTCAAATCATCAAATAAATCCTGATGGAACAGGGAAATAAAAAATTCAGAAAATATACCTGGGGATTTTGGACCCTTTACTTGGTCGTGGTCCTGCTGGTCGCCGGTTTTTTCTTTTCAATTGCTAAAGGCAAGCTGGGGGAAATGCCTTCGTTTGAAGAGCTGGAAAACCCGCAAAGCCTGCTGGCCTCGGAAGTGATTTCACGTGACCACGTGGTACTTGGACGCTATTTCAGGGAGAACCGCAGTTTCGTGGTGTACGAACAGTTGCCGCAAGAACTGGTCCAAGCGCTGATTGCCACCGAGGATGTCCGGTTTTACAAACATTCAGGCATCGACCTGCGGGGACTGTTCCGCGTGATGAAAGGCTTGCTAACAGGCGACAGCAGTACCGGCGGTGGGAGTACCATCAGCCAACAGCTGGCCAAAATGTTGTTCCCGCGCCAGGATTTTGAAAACAAACTGCAACTCGTACTGCGTAAGTTCAAGGAATGGGTGATTGCCGTAAAGCTGGAAAGAAGCTACACAAAGGAAGAGATTATCACCATGTACCTCAACAAATACGACTTCCTGAACCTGGCCGTGGGCATCAAGTCGGCCGCACGGATTTATTTCCATACCGAACCCGATTCCCTGCAAATCCATCAGGCAGCTATGCTGGTCGGGATGGCGAAAAATTCGGCCTTGTTCAACCCGGTCAGACGGCCCGAACTCACCAAAGAACGCCGAAATGTGGTGCTGTTTCAGATGAAAAAGTATGGCTACATCAATCAACAACAATACGATTCCATTACAGCATTGCCCCTGGGACTGGATTTTCAAAAAGAAGATTTTAAAAGCGGACTGGCCCCCTACTTCCGCGAATACCTTCGGATTACGATGGGCGCCAATAAACCCGAACGCTCCAGATATGCCTCGTGGCAACAGGTCAAGTTCCGCGAAGATTCGGTGGAATGGGAAACCAATCCCCTGTTCGGCTGGTGTAAAAAGAACTTCAAACCGGATGGAACCAACTACGATTTGTACGAAGACGGGCTAAAAATCTATACAACAATTGATTCGCGTATGCAGGAGTATGCCGAACAAGCTCTGCAGGATCACCTGCGGCTGGAGCTGCAACCTGCCTTCAACCGCCACCTGAAACGACTGAAACGACCGCCCTTTTCCGGTGATCTGAGCGAAACAGAAGTCAGCAGCCTGCTCGACCTCTCCATGCGCCAAAGCGAACGCTACCGCGTGTTGCGTTTGCGCGGCTTAAGTTCCGGCCAGATCAAACAAAACTTTAACGAACCGGTCGAAATGACCATTTTCACCTGGGAAGGAGAAAAGGACACCATCATGACGCCGATGGACTCCATCCGGCACTACCTGGGCTATTTCCGTTCTTCGTTTATGGCCATGGATTTGGAAACCGGCCAGGTGCGTGCCTATGTTGGCGGCCCCAATTACAAGCATTTTATGTACGATATGGTGAAAGGTGGAAAACGGCAGGTAGGCTCTACCGTGAAACCCTTCCTGTACACGCTGGCCATGCAAAACGGACTGACGCCTTGTACAAAGGTGCCCAATGTGAAGCAACAATTCATCCTTCCCGACGGAACGGTGTGGGAAGCCAAAAACTCAAGCTCCAGCGACATGGATGGTAAAATGGTTACCCTGAAATGGGGATTGGCCAACTCGGTCAACCAAATTTCGGCTTGGGTGATGAAACAGTTTAACCCTCAATCGGTAACCGAAGTGATGGAAAAAATGGGCGTTTACAGTAGGATTGATCCGGTTCCCTCAATGTTTCTGGGCACTTCCGACATTACCCTGTACGAAATGGTGGGCGCCTACGGAACCTTTGCCAACAAGGGTGTTTATACGCAACCCATTTTTGTGACCAAAATTGAAGACAAACACGGCAACGTGATTGCGACCTTCCGCCCGGAACGTCACGACGCTATTGATGAGCGCACGGCTTACCTGATGATCAACCTGCTGCGCGGGGTGATTGACAACGGTACCGGAACCCGACTGCGCTGGCACCAGGTTTACGGAAGGATTGAAGGGCCCATTGCCGGAAAAACCGGCACCACACAAAACCATTCCGACGGCTGGTTCATGGGAGTCACCCCGCAACTTGCAGCCGGCGTTTGGACTGGCGCCGACCTGAGAAGCATCCACTTTGACGATATCTCCACCGGACAGGGCGCCAACCTGGCACTCCCCATTTGGGGACGTTTCATGCAGAAAGTGTATGCCGATGAAACCCTGGAATACAAACCGGACCATGAATTTGAAAAGCCGATGAACTTTATTTTGAACCTGGATTGTGACGACGAGAATGATGTCAGACAGAAACCAGCCGAGTTTGAAGACTTCTTCTAAAAACAACACATACAACAAAAAACAGGGAAGCCCATCAAAGAGCTTCCCTGTTTTTTATAAATGAAGGTCGTTATTAATCGTTTAAAAATCTTCGGGTGATGCCCGCATAATTCTCAATCCGTCGGTCGCGGAAGAAAGGCCAAATCCGCCGTACATCTTCCGAGCGCTGAATATTAGCCGTAACGATCAGGTTCTCTTCCCGATCGCTGGACGTATGGGCCAGCACCTCTCCTTGAGGTCCGCAAACAAAGCTGTTTCCCCAAAACTGAATGCCTTCAGAGCTGTTCGACGGGTCAGCCTCGTGCCCTACCCGGTTCACGCTCACAACCGGCAAGCCATTGGCTACGGCATGCGACCGCTGAATGGTAATCCACGCCTGCTGCTGACGGTTTTTCTCATCGGCATCGTCACGCGGATCCCAGCCAATAGCCGTGGGATAAATCAGCAGCTCGGCGCCAGCCATGGCCATCAAACGGGCTGCCTCCGGATACCACTGATCCCAGCAAACCAGCACGCCAAGCCTGCCTACCGAAGTCTGAATAGGCTCAAACCCCAGATCGCCCGGCGTAAAATAAAATTTTTCGTAGAAGCCCGGATCATCCGGAATGTGCATTTTACGGTAGCGTCCGGCCATGCTGCCATCCTTTTCAAACACAACGGCCGTATTGTGGTACAAACCTGCAGCTCGCTTTTCGAAAAGAGAAGTAACAAGCACAACCCCATGCTTTTTAGCCAAATCACCATAAAATGCCGTTGAAGGTCCCGGGATGGTTTCGGCCAGGTCGAACAAGCCCACATCTTCGGTTTGACAGAAGTACAGGCTGTTGTGAAGCTCCTGCAACACCACCAATTCGGCGCCTTTAGCTGCACAATCAGTTATATTACGGGCCAGCTTCTGTTTGTTTTCTTCAACATTTGCCGTGTTGCTTTGCTGAATTAAGCCAATTACTATTTCTTTTTTGCTCATCTCTTTCAACTTTTAGTTATAAAACACCCGCCGGAAACTGCATACTCACGCAGTGAATAGAACCGTGCTGCTTGATAAGCGGCACACTGTTGATGGGCACGATCTCCCGGTCAGGGAACAAGGAGGCAACCACGCGGACAGCTTCCTCGTCTTGCCGTACCCCATAAACGGGAAACAAGACTGCCTGGTTCACAATCAGAAAATTGGCATAAGTAGCCGGAAGCCGTTGTCCATCTTCATCCACAATAGAGTCGGGAAAGGGCAAAGCCACCAGCTTGAAAGGGTGCCCATCCTGATCGGTGAGCTGCTGCAACTGCGCTTCCATTTTTTGCAGGGCGCCAAAGTGGATATCGGAAGGATCAGTGCATTTCACGTAGGCAATGGTATCTTCCGAACAAAAGCGGGCTAGCGTGTCAATGTGGCTGTCGGTGTCGTCGCCTTCCAGAAATCCATGATCAAGCCAAAGTACCTTTTCGGCCTGAAAGCAGGTTTTCAGGAAAAATTCAATCTCATTTTTACTAAGGTGCTCATTCCGGTTTTTCGACAGCAGGCATTCGCTGGTGGTAAGCAGGCATCCCTGGCCGTTGCTTTCGACCGCTCCGCCCTCAAACGTAAAATACGAATAATCCCGCAGGGGCACACCAGCCCGAAACGCCTGTGCCTGGTATAAATTCGGCGTAATCTGGTTGTCATCGCAAGCGGCAAATTTCATTCCCCAGCCGTTGAAACGGAAATTCAGCAGAACCGGCTCTCCCTCTTCCAGCAAGGTTACGGGTCCGTGATCGCGAGCCCAGGTATCGTTCACCGGCATCTCCCGGATAATCAGGTTCTCCTGTTCTTCTTGGAGGAAATCAGGCAGAATCGATTTGTCACGGCACACCAGCAAAAGCTTTTCGCGGGCCATAATTTCGCGGGCCATGTGTACATACACCGGGATGACCTCATCCAGGTTGGTCACCCAATCCGTTTGTTCGTCCGGCCAGGTAAGCTGTACGCCACTTTGTTCGGCCCACTCGGCAGGCAGATAAGATACTTGTTTTGTCATGCCGCAAAAATAAAGAAAATCGAATTGATTCATTTCATTCCCTGAAAAACTGAAATTGCATTTAATTTCAGAAACAAAAACTTCTTCGTGAAGCCAATATTTTTAGGAAAAGGTGGTAAATTTCTGTTTCCAACATTTCCGGTGTTTATCCAATTCGGGGTATAAATCACCGATAGGCAAAACCGTTTGAATTCAACTATTGTTATGTATTATATTTTCAACTAAAATTTGTGACTATGAAAAAAGTAAGAAATCTTTCCGTAGTGATTCTTTTGGCAGCGGTTCTGATGCAAAGCTGCATCGGAAGTTTTAAGCTGACCCGCACGGTTTACGACTGGAACAACAGTGTTGGCGACAAATTTGTCAACGAGTTGGTTTTCCTGGCCTGTATCATTGTGCCGGTTTATGGCGTGGCCACCTTTGTGGATGCCGTGGTGCTGAATAGCATCGAGTTCTGGTCGGGCGAAAACCCGATGACACTGAAAGACGGGGAAAAACATCAGAAACTGGTTGAAATTGATGGAAAAACCTACCAGTTAACGTCTGAGAAATTCAAAATGACCGTGGAAGAACTGGGCGTTGCCGATTCAAAAACCGAAATGATATTCCGCGAATCTGACAACAGCTGGTACCTGAAAAAAGGTAAGAAATTCCAGAAGCTGGTTGAAGTAGAAATTCAGGATGGACAGGTAATTTCTTATCACGTGGTAAACCCCGATGGCAGCATGCTGACCCTTCAGCCTGGTTTCGACCCGCTGGCCGTTCAGGACCAACTACATCCGCAGCCTGCGCTGGCCTTGCAATAACTGATAACCTGCCTACATAAAAACGAGGGTGCTGACACGGTCGGCACCCTCGTTTATTCTATTTGTATCAGATCAGTTACCCATTTTCACCTGGCTGCTGATCTTATCATTCTTCGCCTGATCGGGCAGCTCCAGCGAATACATCATAGCCTCCACCTGGCGCAGGTAATTTCGCTTGTTAAACCGTGGGGCATATACAAAACCATCCAGCACCACAATTCGGTTGTTGGCGGCATCCAGAACGGCCATATTGATGAAAGGCCCGCCCATAAAGTCGTTTTCCACCTTCCACAAGCCACGCATCTCGGCGGCATAATTGTTCTTAAACTCGAATACACTGAACAGCGGCGGAAGTTGATGCTCGGTAGTCATAAAGCTGCCTTTGGTCGGTCCGTCAATGTAGGCTTTCAGCACAGAGTCGCGCTTTTGCAGCAAATAGTCTTGGGTAAAGGTGCTGTCTGATTGGTACGGAAATGTGTAGATGGCAATCCCCTGCATAATGTCGGGCGTATCGTAGCGTACCCAGGTAAAATTGTCACCGGCCCCAGCCACGACAAAGCCGGGCGGAACATGCAACGTCACGTTCAGGTTTTTTAACACCGTGTTTTTGACTGCCTTTTCGCTGTATTTCTTATAATTCAGGATCAATCGGTCGCGCTCGGCTTTCAAAAAATAGGCGGCAATCCGATCGGAATGGATGTAAAATATCCGCTCCAGCTCCTCCGAAGATTTAGCCCGAACATTAACAACCGCCTGTGGCCAGGCCCAAATATCCTTTTTAAATTCCACTTTGGCCGAATCCAGGGTCGGCGAAATACGCACATTGATGATGTTCCGGCTGGTCTTGAAAATTTCCTTGAAGGCTACCGGTGGAACATCGATCAAATCGAAAAGCGGCTCATCCTGGGGCAACGACAATTGCGGCTGGGCCAATACCTTCCGGATGGCCTGCCCTGCCTGTCCTTCCCAGGTTTCCTTCGGAATAACGACAACCAGCTCACCGGCTTTCCCGGTGATTTTTTTGCGCATGTTGGTATCGTCCCTGCATGAAAACAGGAACATAGAGCTGACAACCAACAAACTGAAAATAATGACGATTCGTTTCATGGTGCTATTTTTACCGGGTTCGATGCCACTAATACAAAAATCTTACCAGAAAAGGCTGACCGGCAAGAATTTCGCAAATGGGCATAAAAAATCCCGTCATCAAGGCGGGATTAGTTTCTGTCGATGTATTATTCTTTGATTTTTCCCTGATTTGGTTTTTCCTGATCAACCTCCTCCTCATCGTCCTCTTTCGTTGCCTTTTTAAACTCCTTCATCCCTTTCCCAAGGCCTTTCATCAGTTCAGGTATTTTACGGCCTCCAAACAACAGCACAACAATGATTAATATGATGATAATTTCTTGTGGCCCCAGGAATCCGGCAATAATTGATAAGTACATAGCTTCAAGTTTAATGGTTTGTACAAAAATAGAAATTTTTTAATCGCTCCTAATTAAAGAGCTTGATAATATCGTTGGCGTTGGCAAATAACACGAGCGACAACAAGATGATCATCCCGGCAATTTGCGCATATTCCAAAAATTTCTCTCCGGGTTTGCGGCCAGTCACAATTTCGAACAGCAAAAAGGTAACATGCCCTCCATCCAGCGCCGGAATAGGCAACAGGTTCATTACTCCCAGAATGATGGAAAGGAAAGCTGTCATATTCCAGAACGCATGCCAATCCCAGGCTCCGGGGAAAATATTTCCAATCGAAATAAACCCACCCAACGATTCGTAAGCTTTTGTTTTGGGCGAGAAAATCAGCTTAAACTGTTTCAGATAATCCTGCACGGTTGAAACGCCGCGTTTGATGCCTGCCGGTATCGATTCCAGGAAACTATAGCGGATCGTTTCGTATTGCAGAAAACTCATCGCCTCCTCAGTGAACACCGGGAAAAACCCGATGGTTCCGTCTTCACTCACGGTCACCGACAGAGTTTGCGGCTGATCATCACGCAGGATACTGATCGCGATTTCCTCATTCTTGTGCGATTTTATATAACCGGTAAATTGGTCGTAAAACTGAAAGTCGTGCCCGTCGATACCCACAAACACATCGCCTTTTTCCAGACCGGCCACCTCGGCAGGTGATCCGTTCAGAATCTTACCGGTTTTACATTTAAAAGGCAAACGCGGGTCCATCACCCCTTTACTTTTAATAAGCAAGGCCAGGTCATCGTCCGAAATTTCAACATCCACTTGTTTCCCTTCGCGCAATACCTGAATGGTACGGGCGCCGTCAAGCACCACCGTGGGGATGATTTTGTGGAAATTCTCGATGTACTGGTTGTCAACCGAAAGAATCTTATCACCGTCTTGCAGGCCAATCTTTTCTCCGGTTTCATAAACCATGATGCCATGTTTCACACTCTCGGTAGGTAGGTACTGCGTCCCCCAAGCGTACAAAACAGCGATGTAAATAAGAAAGGCCAGCAGGAAGTTCATCAACACCCCGCCCACCATAATCAATAATCGTTGGTAAGCTTTTTTCGAACGGAATTCCCAGGGTTGGGGCGGAAGTTTCATGGCTTCCTTGTCCATCGACTCATCGATCATCCCCGAAATCTTCACATAGCCACCTAAAGGCAACCAGCCCACCCCGTACTCGGTGTCGCCTTTCTTCACTTTAAAAAGCGAAAACCAGGGATCGAAAAAGAGGTAAAATTTCTCTACCCGGGTTTTAAACAGGCGGGCAAAGGCAAAATGGCCGAATTCGTGCAGGATAACTAAAATTGAAAGGCTTAAAATCAGCTGTGCAGCTTTTATCAGTACTTGTTCCATTCTCTAATCGTGTCTGTTTTTAATTGCGTTGTTTAATCAACGATGCGGTTAACAATCGTGTTTCTTTATCGGTTTGAATGTAATCATCCAACACCGGATTTTTAATAAAGTTGACTTTCTGCATACTTTCTTCGATGAGGCCGGGCATATCCACAAAGCGTATTTTCTCGCGAAGAAAAGCCTGCACCACCACTTCGTTGGCCGCATTCAGAATGCAGGGTAGGTTACCGCCTTGATTTAAAGCTTCGAAAGCCAGTGCAAGGTTACGAAAAATTTTTGTATCCGGCTGTTCGAAGGTAAGTTTTGGGTAGTCCAGGAAGTTAAAGCGCTTAAATCCGGAGGGTAAGCGCTGCGGAAAATTCATCGCATACTGGATGGGTAGCTTCATATCCGGCAGTCCCATTTGTGCCTTCATCGAGCCATCGCGAAACTGGACGATCGAATGAATGATACTTTGCGGATGGACAACCACATCAATTTGTTCCGGCCTCAGGTCGAACAGCCACTTGGCCTCGATCACCTCAAAACCTTTGTTCATCATGCTGGCCGAGTCAATCGTAATTTTTGCGCCCATGTCCCAATTGGGGTGTTTCAGCGCATCGGCGGTGGTCACCTTTTCAAGCTGTTGCTGGCTGAACCCGCGGAACGGCCCGCCCGAAGCGGTGAGGTAGATCTTCTCGATTTCGTTCATGTGTTCACCGGCCAGGCACTGAAAAATAGCCGAATGTTCCGAATCGACCGGAAAAATGTTGACTTTGTTCCGGTTGGCTTCGCGTGTGATAATTTCGCCCGCCACCACCAGGGTTTCCTTGTTGGCCAAGGCAATGTGCTTCCCCGCCTGAATGGCTTTCAGGGTAGGTAGCAGGCCCGAATAGCCGACCATGGCTGTCAACACCAAATCAACCGTATCCAGCTGAACCACCTGCTCCAGGGCATCGTTGCCGGCAAATATCTTAACCGGTTCATCTTTCAGTATTTCCGACAACAGTTTGTGACGGCATTCGTTAGCCACTACAATCATGTTGGGTTTGAACCGTTTGGCCTGTTCAGCCAACAGTTCCACGTTGTTGTTGGCTGTCAGCACTTCCACCTCGAAATGATCGGGGTTTTGCTCAATAACTTCCAGCGCTTGCGTACCAATCGAGCCGGTTGACCCGAGAATGGCTATTCGTTTTTTCATTCAAAAAATTAAAAATCAATATATTGCATCGGATCAAGAGGTGTACCTTTGTGCCATAGTTCAAAATGCAGATGAGGCCCGGTTGTCAGCTCGCCGGTATTTCCCATAAAAGCAATAACCTCACCGGCTTGCACCTGTTCCCCTACTTTTTTCAACAATTCCGAATTATGCTTATACACCGATATCAGGTTATTATCATGCTGAAGATAAATCACATACCCCGTTTCCACCGTCCAACCGGCAAAAACAACCGTCCCGGCCAACACGGCAGAAATTCGCGCATTGGGCAAGCCAACAATATCCACGGCAAAATGATCTATATTCTTGTCAAACTTCTGAGAAACAAGTCCTTTCAGCGGTGTAAAAAAATGAACCTGTGCCAGGCTGGTTTGTTTGGTTTCGCTTTGTTGCAGCGAGAGTCCCAGCTGTTCTTCCAACAGGTTTTGCCTGAAAACCGAATCGTGATTATAGGCATGCATCGCCACTTCTACCGGCCTTTCCATGGTATCGGCCATATAATCGGGCTCCTCGGGAACGCCTCCTTCAACCAACAGCTTGATCTTGTCGAAATAGTTATCGCGTAAGTGAAGTTGTTGCTCCAGCGAATCGACCATGATCGCATTGCGAACAATCAAATCGCGCACATCGCCCGACGGATAGCCCGGGATAAATTCGCGAATAGGCGTGTAAGCGATAATCAAGACGGTGAGGAAAATGAGCAATAAACTACCCATTCCGCCAATCACGAACACATTCATCCGTGTTAGTTTGGTGCTCCAAACCGTCTGAAATGTCGAATCATTGTAAATAATGAGGCGATAACGGTTCTTTAGTTTTTGAATGATTTTCTTTTTTTTCTCCTTTTTCATTCCCCAGTGTTGGAAGCATCAAAAATAGTAAGAATACATAGACGGCCTAAGCCAGAGGCGGAAATTAATACTTTTTAACGCATCCGAAAAATTTAAAAAATACAGCGAAAGATTTGTTTTCCGAAAAAGTTGTCTTATATTTGCATCCGCATTCGGGACATGAGAGCCCGGCAGACGTTCAAAGCAGATAAAAATATTTACGATATATTGCGGGGTGGAGCAGTTGGTAGCTCGTTGGGCTCATAACCCAAAGGTCGCACGTTCGAGTCGTGTCCCCGCTACTTTTAAAGGCAATAGCTGAAATTTAAAAATTTACAGTTGTTGCTTTTTTTTATAATCGACTTTTCTAAAGTCACAAGCGGGTAGCTCGTTGGGCTCTTATCCGGCAAAGGCCGGACGCACGTTCGAGTCGTGTCCCCGCTACAGCGAAGGCTACCCTTTGTACACAAATATGACGGGTTACATGACAAACGGAATTGTCTCGGGGAAGCCAAAAAAAACCGTTACCCCAACGGGGTTAAATGTCAATAGCCCCGGGTGGAGTGAAACGGAACCCGGGGTCAAAATGCGTGACAACAAACAAGGCGCAATCACTTGGTTTTGGGTTGCTCCGAAGCTGGCATGCGCCGCATTGATTGGCGCTTGATTCTATCGAATACTTGTTTTGTCCTTCCGGACAGGCTCTCCCTTTTCCATTCCCTGCCCGTCCAGTCAGACGGGGATGAAAATGAAGCAAAAACCGTGTCAAAACGAACCTTCGGCCAGGCGTTTTGAAAGTCCCCGTACACGCTCCGATCCGGTTTCCCCGCCGCAAGAACCAGCATTGGAATCTGTTGGTTAGTGATTTCCCAAATACATATTACCGTATTCGTGTAAACCCATTTTAAAGAAGTACCGAACGTTGCGGTCCGAAAAGAGGCCTATTTTTATCGAGGCCGGAATCAAACTGAAAGCTTAGTGAAAACGAGAAGTTCCGAGGAACGAGGAAATCACTCGTTGAACTTAGCTTTCAGGCAGATGGAGGAACGAAGATAAAAATGAGCCTTGACTTTTTTTGAATCTTTTTGGTGTCAAGACAAAAAAAAGGGATTGGGGATTGGGGAAAAGCCCCATCCGTAAGTTTCTGGCGGAAATGTTTTCGATTATTGATCAACGATTTTTGATTTATTCAACCCGCTTCGGGGTTGGGGAAAGCGCTCTATTTTGCGCAAACCCCCAATCGGATTGGCGGTGATGAATGGTTTGATCCCTTCGGGATCAGGCTTCAGAGGGAGTTTTCAGTTGCCAGCGGCCAGTTTTAAATCATGCCGGTCAAAATAAATCTGTGTCATCCGCGTCTAATTTCATTCGTCATTGCAGATTGCTTCATTCCGCTGCGCTTCATTCGCAATGACGCTTGCTTGAAGCGCCCCATTCCTCATTCGACATTCATCATTCATCCTTCCCAAGGTCTGCGTCATCTGCGTCCCATTTCATTCCCTCAGCCTGGCGTTTTGACGGCCCCCGCACCGCTTCGATCAAGGATAGCAAAACCAGAACTCTCCCGGTTAAATTCTCAATTTCTCCAATTTCATCCGAAAAACACTCCTTCCCCGGTAGCTCGTTGGGCTCTTATCCGGCAAAGGCCGGACGCACGTTTGGAAAAAGAAAAGGTGCCCCGTTGCCAGAGCACCTCATCCAATTTATTCCAATTCAGTTTAAATGCAGTATAATCAGGCCAGGTCGAAACGATCCAGGTTCATAACCTTGCTCCAGGCAGCTGCAAAGTCCTGCACAAACTTTTCCTGACTGTCGGCACAGGCGTAAACTTCGGCCAGGGCACGGAGTTCCGAGTTCGACCCAAAGATGAGATCAACGCGGGTACCGGTCCATTTGAGCTCGCCGGTTTTGCGGTCGCGACCTTCAAACACTTCCTGCGAATCAGACGTGGCCTTCCATGTCGTTCCCATGTCAAGCAGGTTGACAAAGAAATCGTTGGTAAGCGTTTCTGCCCGGTCGGTGAAGACACCGAGCGCGGACTGGTCGAAGTTCGTATTCAGCACGCGCAGGCCACCCACTAGAACAGTCATCTCGGGTGCCGTCAATGTTAGCAGTTGCGCGCGGTCAACCAGCATTTCCTCAGCAGTTGCCAGGTATTTGTACTTCATGTAGTTGCGGAACCCATCGGCAAGCGGTTCAAGCACGGCGAATGCTTCCACATCGGTTTGCTCCTGCAAGGCATCGGCACGTCCCGGTGTGAAAGGCACCGTCACATCAAAGCCGGCGTCCTTGGCTGCTTTCTCCACAGCAGCACAACCGCCCAAAACGATCAGGTCGGCCAGTGAAACTTGTTTGCCTCCCGACTGTGCTTTATTGAATGTCGCCTGGATACCCTCGAGTGTTTCCAATACTTTTGCCAGCTGGGTCGGGTTATTGACTTCCCAATATTTCTGGGGTGCCAGGCGGATACGTGCACCATTGGCCCCGCCCCTTTTGTCGGAGCCACGGAAGGTTGAAGCCGACGCCCAGGCAGCCGATACCAGCTGCGAAACGGAAAGACCGGAACCAAGGATTTGCTTTTTCAAGTCGGCAATATCCTGCTCATCGATCAGTTTGTGTGTAACCAGAGGAATGGGGTCTTGCCAGATCAGGTCTTCCTCGGGTACTTCCAGGCCAAGATACCGTGCTTTGGGTCCCATGTCGCGGTGAGTCAGTTTAAACCACGCCTTGGCGAAAGCATCCGCAAATTCGTCCGGATTCTCCAGAAAACGTCGTGAGATCTTCTCATAGGCCGGATCAAACCTCAGGGCGAGGTCGGTAGTCAGCATGAATGGAGCGTGTTTTTTTGAAGGATCGTGTGCATCGGGCACCGTACCGGCGCCCATATCATGCTTTGGTTTCCACTGATGGGCCCCGGCTGGGCTTTTAGTCAGCTCCCATTCGTAACCGAACAGGTTCCACAAAAAGTTGTTGCTCCATTTGGTAGGCGTCGTAGTCCAGGCCCCCTCGAGGCCACTTGTAATCGTGTCGGCTCCTTTGCCGCTGCCGAAGGTATTTTTCCAGCCCAGGCCCTGTTCTTCAATGGAAGCTGCTGCGGGCTCGGGGCCTACATACTTGCCGGGATCGGCGGCACCGTGGGTTTTGCCAAAGGTGTGTCCCCCGGCAATAAGTGCCACCGTTTCTTCGTCATTCATCGCCATGCGACGGAAGGTTTCGCGAATATCCCTGGCAGCTGCTATCGGATCCGGATTGCCATTCGGCCCTTCAGGATTCACATAAATAAGCCCCATCTGAACGGCTGCAAGTGGATTCTCGAGCTCACGATCGCCCGAGTAGCGTTTGTCTCCCAGCCATTCAGCTTCAGAGCCCCAATAAACATCTTCCTCCGGCTCCCAGATATCCTCACGCCCTCCGGCAAATCCGAAGGTTTTGAAGCCCATCGACTCCAGGGCGCAGTTTCCGGCAAGAATCATCAGATCGGCCCACGATATTTTCCGTCCGTATTTTTGTTTGATGGGCCAGAGCAGCAGACGCGCCTTGTCGAGGTTGGCATTGTCGGGCCAGCTGTTCAGTGGTGCAAAACGCTGACTTCCTGAGCCACCACCGCCGCGCCCATCGTGGATGCGGTAGGTTCCCGCACTGTGCCAGGCCATCCGGATGAACAACGGACCGTAGTGCCCGTAATCGGCAGGCCACCAGTCCTGGGAGTTTTTCATAAGCTCGAAGAGGTCTTGCTTTACGGCCTTCAGATCGAGTGTTTTAAACGCTTCAGCATAGTTAAATTTCCCGCCCATAGGGTTGGACAACGAGGAATGTTGACGCAGGATGCTCAGATTCAACATATTTGGCCACCAATCGCGATTAGACGTGCCACCTCCGGCAGTTTTTGTCATCGTGTGACCGGTAACCGGGCACTTACTTTCCATGTCGGCACCTTTGGCTGAGGGATTTGTTTGATTTTTACCTTTGTCCATACTGCAAAATTTTTTCTTTCTTTTACAGGAAAACAACCAAAAGGTTTTCGTATCGAATTGATTTTTTGATAGATGTTATCTATGGTGCCATTTGGATCTCGATGGGTTAGACTATGAAACATGGTGTTGTTTACGGATGAAGTTTTATTCTCGTGTTACTCTTTATATCTTTGGATTGAAATCTTTTTAGAAACTGTTTAAAATTTGAAGTCACGCCCAAAATCAAAAAATTTACCCCGCCCCTGAAGGGTGATTTTTTGATTTTTCGGGCTCCCTTTAGGGTTCGGGATAATCCGAAAAATCAAAATGAGCAAAATTTAAACAGTTTCTTAATCGAATGAATAAAAAAAGTCAACAAAGATGGCTGATCCTCCAATCTGCTGCTTATTGAATGAAAATAATCCGACTTTTGGGCCTTTCCAGTTACCACTTAAAATATGAAACTTGTCTCCGATCGGGGTGAATTTCTGACCATCAGTACTGTAAAATAATTGGTTTCTTTTTGGAATAGAACTGATAACCAGCTTCAATTCAACTTCATTGCGGTTGACCTTCCTTTCTTCTTTCAGCCCTCCAACTTCAGAAAAAACATAAATCCCGTCTTTCTTTCTTTCAATGCCGACCAAGGCGTACTCTTTGGCCATTAAACAAAGCCCTGCAACCTGCCCTTCAATTAATTGACTTCCATCCATTCGGACTACTACATCTCCGCTGTTTCCCATCACTTTTTGGGTGATCGTATTTTTTGCTTGCAGAAATGCTGGTGCGTAATTTGCGTCCAAAGTCAGTTTTCCCGGAATTTTGGTGAGCGACCAGGCCGAATCAACCGGGTTGTGGTTCCAGGACCATTGCAGACCTAACGCTTCCGATTCAAAATCATCAGAAGATTGTGGTTTCATGATGTTGGATTCAGCCGAAACAGCAGGTTTTTTCCATACATATACCGGTTCGCCAATTCCGTTTCGATCCAGATCGATTCCGATAACAGGCCAGTTGTCATGCCAATACATGGGCTGAAGATGTACGACCCGACCAACTGACGGGACAGATTGAAAATGCAGGAACCACCATTCTCCTTCGGGCGTTTCGACCAAAGATCCCTGATGAGGACCATTGATAACGGTAGATCCGGTCTCCAATACCACTTTCTTTTCGTAGGGTCCGTAAATATTTCTCGACCTGAGCATGGTTTGCCAGCCCTGCTCAACGCCGCCTTCCGGGATGCTCAGGTAGTAATAGCCATTCAGCTTGTGGATTTTTGTTCCTTCGGCAACGGGGCCGGTATAAACCGTTACCCCATCGTCGAGCAGCGACTTCCCGTCATTGCTCATTTTATGAATAATGATGGGGCCTGCTCCAACTTTGCTGCGTCCCAGGTAGGCTTGCCCGTTATCATCCCAAAACGGACAGGGATCTTCCCAGCCTGCAGCAGCCGAAACTTGAACCAAAGGCTCCCATGGGCCTTCGGGATATTGGGCCGTTGACATAAAAAGTCCTTCTTTCGGAGTGCAAAAATACACCCAAAATATGCCCTGGTGAAACCGGATGGCCGGTGCCCAGCTCCCTCCCGCATAACGGTTATTTGAGCTGTAGGCCGGATCAAATTCAAACCGGTCGTAAACTTGGCCAATGATTGTCCAGTTTACAAGGTCTTTGGAATGCAATACCGGCATGCCCATAAAATGAAACTCCGAGCAAACCATATAATAATCTTCTGCAACCCGGATAACATCCGGATCAGAATAGTCGGCGTTTAGCACCGGATTTATGTATGTGCCGTTTCCCTGGTCGCCCCAGACATGTCTTGTCTGAGCAGTTAATGTGCCTGGAATTGCCAGTGTAATCCAGATAAACAAAAGACGAGTCGATAACTTCATTAAAGGTTACTTTATAAGAATATACAGGAAGTCGATTTTTGTTTTTTGCCTGTTTGCAATTAAACAGGTTGATTACTTCAGTTTGGTTACATTTCGTCCATTTATTTTCAGGTTGTCAAAATGGATGTCATCAACCTTTCCATTAACGAAATTTCCTTTTTCAACGTTCGAAAAGCTTGAGTTTTTAATGTGAATGCCAATGATATTACATTGATCTTCCAAACCATTTAAATAGACCCCATATTGACTTTTTTGGCAGTTAACGTCCTCAACAAAAATATTTCTGACAGTAGGTACAAAAGAGCGCTCGCCGATTTCTCTGGGTTCGTATAATAAGTTTACACTGACAACTGCTATTTTACATTGCCCCACCTCAATATTACGAACATAGACATTTTCAACGATGCCACCCCTTAGGATATTGGTTTTTATTCGGATAACCCTGTCCAATTCAGGACTATCCATTTGACAATTTTCGACAAAAAGGTTTTTATACCCGCCCGATATCTCACTTCCGATGACCACCCCTCCATGCCCATTCTTCATCTCACAATTACGAACTATTATATTTTCGCTGGGAACAGCCCAACGCCGACCATCGTTATTTCTACCCGATTTAATGGCGATGCAATCATCTCCGGTGTTGAAAAAACAATCCTCTATCAGAACATTCTTACAGGATTCCGGGTCACAACCATCACCATTTGGGCCATCATTAATCATTTTCACACCGCGAATGGTTAGATTCTCGCAAAGCAGCGGATGAATTACCCAAAAAGGAGAACGAAGCAATGTTACACCCTCAATTAGAATATTTTGGCACAGATAAAAGTTTATGAGTTGCGGTCTCATGCCGTCCTCGGCAGTAAAAACACGCTGGCTTACCGGTACTTTGTCGTTGGCCCATTGCAACAATTTAGGCCTTCCTGTTCGTTGAGAGATGTCGCCTTCTTCCCATCCAAAACGAGGTGAACCACATTTTTTCCACCAATTTTCATTTTCGGCTCCTCCATCGATGGTTCCCTTGCCGGTTACAGCAATGTCTTTTTCTCCATAAGCATAAATCAGAGGTTGCAGATTGTAACAATCAACCCCCTCCCAGCGAGTTAAAACAACCGGAAAGTACTTTGTATCCGTAGTAAACAGCAAGGTTGCACCTTCAATCAGGTGCAGATTGACCTGGCTTTTCATCGTGATAGGACCGGTATGCCAAGTACCCGGAGGAACCAAAACAGTTCCGCCTCCGTTCAGGCTGCAAATGGCAATTGCCCGGTTAATGGCTTCATGATTCAATACAGAAGTGTCATTGGATACAGCTCCATAGTCAACGATGTTATAGGTACGACTTTTAAAAACGGGTACTTGAATGTGTTGCTGAATGAGTGGATAGGTTTCCTCCCAGGCATACTTATCTGGTTGGGCCAGCAAATGGGTTGAAACGAAAAGGATCACCAGAACCAGTAAATTTGTGATTTTCATGCTTCGTACACTTGTAGTTTATAAAAAGAAAAATCCACAAATTTCAGCAGTCCACTGTCAATATAAGACAGGCCCGGCTGAAATCTGTGGATTATGAATATTAATAACCAGGATTTTGATTTACATCAGCTTGGTTCCTGTCAATGGCGGTTTGCGGTATCGGACGCAAAAATTTGTAATTTCCGTCGTCGCCTTTCAGATCAGCTTCACTGATTCCATCTTCATTGAAGGTTGTAACATATTCAACCAATTTATGTGTACGTTTTAAATCAGTCCAGCGCACATATTCACCGGCCATTTCGCGGGCCCTTTCATCAAGGATGAAATCGATGGTCATATCGTCGGCTGACACAGTCATTACGGTTTCAAAACCTGTTTTGATAGTTCCGGGGCGTGAACGAAGCGCTGTGATCATGTTGGCTGCTTTGTCCGGCTGTCCCGACATAACATAAGCCTCAGCAGCAATCAGGTAGGCCTCTCCCAAACGTGCAACAACAACATCATGCATACTACAAGTACTACTGCGATTGCTTAAGGAGGTTTCTGAATAATCATCAAATTTCTTGATGCAAGGTACACCGAAGTCCATATTTCTTCTGTTGAAATAAGTTTCTGGTGCCCCATTGGATGGGGCAATACCGCCGTTAGCAATTGTCTTCGAAATCAAGGTATTTGCTTTCAATCCATATGGATCATCAGCCTGCCAGGCAGCAATATCGTCATCACTAGCCCAAGCCGGTGCATAATATATTTTAATCGGAGATGTGGTTGGATTGGTATAGTAGTCAAAATACCAGGTGTGAAATTCTTGCATGAAAGTCTGCTCATACCTTCCATCGCCTTTATCATAGAGTTGATGCAACCTTAAAAAAGGAGACAAATTACCATCGATTGCCTTGTTTCGGGCATTCTCAGAACCTCCCAAATAGGCGCCAAATTGTGCTTGCTGATAACTGCCATCGCCGGATGGATCTTCTACAGCCGAAAAATCGAACTGGACAGACCAGAATATTTCATCATTGCTTTCTTTTGCAAAGTCAAAAGCATCCTCGATAGATAATGAGGGAACTTCGGAGTTGATAGCCTGCAGCGCATAAGTTGCGGCATTTGTGAAATCAGATGATTGGGCAATATTATCCTCCAGTGATTCATAACCTTGCCCGTTTAACCAAGCACGGGTAAGGTAGGCTTTGGCTAGGAAAAAAGCAGCTGCCCGCTTATTGGCACGACCTACACCTGAAGCACTCCGATCAAGCAAAGAGGAATTCCCGGAAATGAGATACGTGAACTCATCAATAATGAAGGAATAAATCGTTCCGATATCGGTCCGCTCGTGGCTCATTTCAGCATAATCGAACATCTGGGTATTTAAAGCCACCTCCCCAAATTGCTGAACCAGCTGAAAATAATACCACGCGCGAATAAAACGAGCTTCATCGATGTATTGTTTCCGAACACTGGATTCTGCGGTAGTTTCACCATAGGCAATGACACTATTGGCTAATTGAATCCCTCTGTAGCAATTCTGATAGAAGGTTTGAATGATACCTTCGGTCGCTCTCAGTGCCGTATAATGGTTCATAATAACTCCCTGAGATTTACCATCACCATAAATATCAGTTCCTGCTGAGAATAGCAGCGGTTGCATATTGTACATATCTCTGAGGGAAGAGTATGCTGCATTGGTTAAACTTTCAAAACCTGTTGAGGTCGCATAAAAACCATCCGTTGACTCACTGGAACGAATATCTGGTTCAAGGAAATCTGAGCAACCGGAGAAAAGAAGCATGGCCAACGCCACAATTATATATTTTTGTTTCATATCTTAATTGTCTTTAGGGTTAAAATTTTACGTTTACACCAATCTGATATGTTCTGGAGCTTACACCACCCGCACCGTTATTAACTTCAGCATCTGCCCATTCGGGGTCAAAGCCTTTGTAGTCGGTGAAAGTGAATGGATTCAGCACATTGACGTAAACCCGGAAATTGGAAAGCTTCATCTTTGAAGTCAGATTCTTGGGGAGCGTATATCCAAGTGTGATGTTTTTCACTTTAACATACGAATTGTCAACAAAATACTGACTCCCGTCTCTGCTGTTAATCCAGAAAGAACCAGCACCTGCATTGTTTGCTCCTCCAGTTGGGAAAGGATAACTTCCGTAGTGGGTATCTTGTTGAGTTGAAATAGTGCCATCTTCTCCCAAAACCGGGGCACCATCAGGAATGTAATAATCCATACTCAGACGTTGTGTTCCACGACTGCTGTAGCTGGCAAAACTTCCCATAAACGGGCTGTACACTTTACTGCCTTGTGAAGAGTAGATGCTGAAAGAGAAGTCGAAGTTTTTATAGTTGAGATTGGAAATTAAGCTCCCGGTCCACGTTGGCTCAACATGCCCCTGGATTGTTTTATCCTCAGGATCAATCGTGCCGGATCCGTCAACGTCTTTGATCTTCATTTCTCCTTCGTAAAACTTCGTTTTCTTGGTGGGGTCGGTTGCAAATGCAGCGGCTTCCTCAGCGGTACATACACCATCCAACACATAGCCGTAAACCACGTCAATGGGCTGACCGATAAACCACCAGTTTCCGGTCAAATCTTCTTTGCCACCATTTAGTTCGAGAATCTCATTTTTATTGCGGGCAAAGGTGAAGGAAGTTGTCCATACAAAATCTTTCTTCTGCACGTTTACAGTTGTCAATTGAACTTCAACCCCTTGGTTTTTAACCTTCCCAACATTGCTCCAAATAGAGCCGGTTGATGAACCTAATTCAAAGGGGGTGTCCATCTCCATCAACAAATCTTTCGAGACTTTGTGGTAAGCATCAACAGAGCCGTAAACGCGATTGTCCCACAGCCCGAAATCAACGCCCAGGTTAATCTCATTGGTTTTCTCCCAGGTAAGTTCTGAGTTTGTCAAGCTATATCCGTAACCATTGGCAACGGCGTTTCCGAAATTGTAGTAATATTTTGTATCTGCCAAAGGACGTGTATCATACGGACCTACGTGTGCATTGTTCCCGGTTATGCCATAGCTGACGCGAAGCTTCAGGTTGGTCAACCAGCTAGCTGCATCCAAAAAGCTTTCTTCCGACATACGCCAGGCCAAAGCTGCTGACGGGAATACTCCCCACTGGTTTTCTTTCTTAAACTTGGAGCTACCATCCCAACGGCTGGAGATTGTGGCCAGGTATTTTCCTTTGTAATCATAGTTTAAACGGGCCACATACGAAAGCATGGTGATTTTTTCAAAGTAACTGCCTTGATTTTGAATGGTCCCTGAAGCCAGGTTGTACCATTTGACATCAAAAGGCATATCAACCACGGTCATGTTGTTTCCTTCGTTCGTTTGACTGTAAACACTCACCAAACCTAAGAGATTAAAATTGTGGTCACCAATTCGTTTCATATAGTTGGCTTGGGTATCCCAAGTGTAAGAGAATACTTCATCGCTATTGTCTTCGGCATAATTTGTTTTACCACGGCGGCTTTCTGTTTCTACGCCATAGAAAATACCATTATGCTTTTTGGTGTACATGGGCGAGAAAGTGGTCTTTAAAACGATATCTTTTACGGGGGTAAATTGCAAATACGTATTGGCCATCACATAATAGGCACGAAGATCATCGGTCGAATTCATGCGATCAACGACCGGGTTCAGAGTTGAAGTCGGGCCACCACCGCTGGGATAAACGGCTGCATCTTTGCCTGGCTGAACAATCGGTTCACCTTCATTTTCGCCTTCCCAATAGTAAGCCGGCATAACCGGCGACATATTGAACCCGGTTTGTACTGACCGTTGACTTCCTCTGTTTTGCAATGAAGTAGCCAGGTTGGCATTAAAACCCACAGTGAGTTGATCACTTATGTTTGAATCGAAACTGGCTTTCACGTTCCACCGTTCGTACTCATCGTAAAGGATCCCTTTTTCCGATTGATAACCTACACCAACACGATAGCTTATATCTTTGCTGTTACCGGCAACATTGACAAAATGGTTTTGCTGCTGTCCATCGCGAAGCACAATATCAGGCCAATTAGTGTAGTTTTTATCGGCATAGAATTCTTTGATTACCGGACTGTCGCCACCCCAAAAATTCCGGAAATTAGCATCAGTCATGTTCCAGGTTGTTGCACCGGTAGCCGCATTCATGGAGGAGCTTACATACCGGGAGAATCGATATTTCAAAAATTCGTCACCATCCATAAAATCGGGCATGTAGGCTGATTTCTTAACCCCGTAATAGGCATCGTAACTGACCAGAGTTTTCGTTTTATCCGAGATTTCCGTTCCCTTTTTGGTAGTAATGATCAACACGCCGTTAGTGGCACGCGAACCATAAATAGCGGTGGATGAAGCATCCTTTAACACGTCGATTTTCTCAATATCCATTGGATTCAGGAAGTTCATATTATCGCAAACCACCCCATCGATCACATATAAAGGCTCTCCTCCCTGCATGGAGCTTTTACCGCGAATTTGAACACTAAAACCATCGCCGGCACGGCTGGATACCTGCTGGATATTCACACCGGCAACCTGACCTTGTAAACCTTCCATAACCGAAGTGGACCCTCTGGAAACGAGGTTTTCCGATTTTACGCTCCCAATCGATCCAGTTAAGTCACTCTTTTTCATCGTACCATATCCAACAGCAACTACCTCTTCAATACCGATGGTTTCTTCTTTCATCACAACCTGAATATTACTTTGGGTACCGACGGGAACCTCTTGGCTTTCCATACCAACGAAAGAAAATACCAAGGTGGAATTTACAGGAACATTTGCTAGTGAATATACGCCGTCGATGTCTGTAATTGTCCCTTGGGTCGTTCCTTTTACGACAACAGTAACGCCAGGTAATGAGGCGCCGGTTGCATCGGTCACTTTTCCTCCAACTGTTCGAGGTTGCTGATTGGCCTGAAGGGTGGATAAGATAATGTGACGGTCAGATATCTGATAGCCGACGTTAGTTTCCTGAAACATATGGTCCAGTATCTCCTGAATCGACAGGTTTCTGGCTTCCAGGCTCACTTTCCTTTCCAGATCAATAGCATCTTTGTTATAGACGAAGTAGAACTCACTTTGATCTTCAATGGTACGCAGGGCGTCAACGACCGACACATCCCGCAGTTCCATGGTCAATCGGGTGGATTGGGAATAGCTGTTCAGAGCTACAGACTGAATAATCCCGAGTAAAATGAATACGGTTGTTAGTTTCATTTTTAGTGCAATTTTTCCGAAGTGCCTGACAAGCAGGTCTCCGAAGTGGATTCTTTTGTTTTTTTTCATACTTTTGAATTGATTTGTTAGTGATAATAAATCCGTGATTTTTAATCCAAACAGGAAAGAGTTGCCGCTCTTTCCTGTTCTTGTTTAGTGATGTTCCTACATAGGCATTTCTTTTTTTGTTATGTTATCTTCTGTTTTTCCTTTTCTAAGAAATAGATTTAGTCCAGTTCCTGTGTATCATTATTTTTCGTTTGGCATAGCTCCCGTCAGCTTGTCTTATTCGCTTTGGAAATTCTACCTGGATAGGTAAGGAATTGGAAATAATGCTTAATACTTGTTCAATACTCTCATCAACAAAGGTTGCATACAAGGTATAGTCAGCCAGCGATGGATCCGATAACTGGATCTCCACATTATACCAGCGTTCCAACTTTTTTAGAATATCTCCGAAGTTTTCGTCCTGAAGCAGAAGTTTTCCGTCTTTCCATCCGGTGTAGGCCGTCATATTGGTTACCTCACTGGCTTTAATTTCTTTTGTTTCCGAGTAGTACAGTGCGGTATATCCCGGACTCAAGGCATATTCCTTTGTATTGTTTTCAGGGATCAGGGTCACTTTTCCTTCCACCAGGGTTGTGCGGACAATCTGGTCATCAGCAAAAGCGTTCACATTGAATTTCGTTCCATACACCTTGATTTTCATGTGTTCGGTGGAAACCAACATGGGGGCAGCAGGGTTCTTTACCACCTCAAAATAAGCCTCTCCCTGCAATTGAATTTCCCGTTGATTGGGTTGAAAAACTACCGGAAATGTCAGACTGCTTCCGGAATTCAGCCAGACCAAAGAACCGTCGGGCAGCACCACCTGGGTTTTTATGCCCAGGGGGGCATGAAACGTGTGTTGGGCCACCAAGCCGGAAGCCGGTTGAGCTGGGAACTGTAATATTCGCGTTTGCTGATAAAAATAAAAGGTGGTTAGCAACAGCGGGAGAGTCAAAACAGCAGCGATACGTGTGAACCAAAGGCTGACTGTTGTTTTCTTATTTGCCAGGATCCTTGGCCTCTCAATTTGCTCCAAGACACGATTGAAAGATTTATCGATCTGTTTGTGGTCAATTTCTGCTCGTTGAAAGGAGAGAGTACCGAGAATGCGCTGTGCATATTGAAATTCTTCTTCACGGATCGAGTACTTCTGAATGAACTGAACTTTCATCCGTTGAGGATCTTTCAGCGCTGCCCGCAGATCATCCTGAAAGTTTTCATCAGCAAGAAGTTGATCCAGTTTTTTGTGGTTTACCATATCTTGGGCTTTTCTGCTCTTTACTTGAATAGAGAGTAAAAAGTAAAAAAGGTACCCGGTAATCTCTAATTTTTTTTTCGAAAAAATACAAAAAGCGTTAGCCTGAGATCTTTCAGAGAATCCACTCCTTCCTGTAGTTGCCGGTTGGTGTGAAGGCGCAGGTGGGTAAGGGCCCGTTGCATCAAATTTTTAACGCTTTGCTCGTTAATATTCATAATCAGAGCAATTTCGCGGTAAGGCAAATTGTTATAAAAGCGTAGCAATATCAGTTCGCGTTGCCGTTCGGGAAGCCTGTTTATCGCCCGAATCATGGACTGTCGAAGTTGCTCCGTTGTTTCCTCCACCTCCATAAATTCGGCTGGTTCGAAGAGGAAAGCCGCCTGGGTTTCGACATCAGTCGTGTCCGGAAGGTCGTGTCCGAAATATTTCTCTTTATTTTCGAACAATTTACGCCGCAAACAGCTGATCAGGTAGGCTTGTGGATTTAGAACTTCTCCAAGGGTACCTCTTTTTTCCCAGATCCGGATAAACACATCCTGGATCGAGTCGTCGATCAAATCGGGTAAGTGAAGGATCTTTAAGCCATAGTGGTACAAATCCGGGTAATAACAGGAGAAAAGGTCAGCCAGTGCTGCTTGATCTCCTTTCTTCATTCTTTCCCAGACAGACCTTTGTGTTATGATACTTTGCCGGATACTCACAAAATTAGCTACTTACAGAAGGGTTTGAAAAACAAAACAAGCTCAAATCAGAATTTTAAAATTATGACTAAAACTTGAATTGTACAAGCCAGCTTGTTCCAATCCGGTGAACCGACATAAAAAGAACGTCCCTTACCGAAAAGACCTAAATAAGAAATTCCCCGGGATGCCTTTATCTTTTTCCTTGCTGCCCCGCCAATGAATACCGGAGTTTACGCTGTGCTTTTCGCTTATTGAACCAAACCAGGAAACCGGTTACCGGTAAGCTGGCGCTGATTAAACTGACGATAAATGCCAAAATCTTTCCGGGTAAACCCAGAATGGCGCCGGTGTGAATGTCGTAATTCATCAGGTCGAGCTTATCGGCCGCATTGGCATCGACGAACTTTTCTGTTGCCAAAGGCTCCAAGGTATAACGGTCGTAAAAATACTCGTCGTGGTGATAGAACTTTCCCTTTTTGTTGAACACCAAAATCTCGATCGATTCATCTTCTTCCGCTAAATGAGGAGTCATGTAGATTCGCTCCGGATTTGGGTTTTGGGCAAGCGTCAGGTACCAGGCACGGTCAATGGCAGGGATGCTATCGCTCACCGCCAGGGCAGCCTTCGAAACATCAGAATGCGGATGCGTGTGTGCAGCCTTTATTTCACCTCCGGAAGCCAGGTAGTACACCGAATTTTCGAACCATTTAAAGCTCCAGATCAAACCGGTGCAGGCAATGATGAGCACAAAAATCAGGATGTAAAATCCGGAAACACTGTGTAAATCAAAAATCAAACGTTTAAATCCAGCCTTCCAGTTAATCCGGAGGCTTCGTTCACGGTACTTCTTTTTCCAGCTCGCGGGCCACCACATGATGAGTCCGGTGATGAGTAGAACAACATAAATCAAGGCGCCAATTCCCACTACCCTTTTACCGATTGCTTCGGGCAGCCACAGGTGACGGTGTCCTTTCATGATAAACTGGAAGAAATCGAAACTACCATGCAACACGGCTTCCTGCTTGCGGATGAACTCACCGGAATACGGATTCATAAATACAACGCCAAAGTCGAGCTTATCGTTCTCCGTATAGTAAAAACCAACAGCAGCTGCTCCCGTCTCATCTTCATAAGTCAGGCCGGTGGGCGTTTTCCCCGGCATATAGACCAGCGCCGTATCGACCAACTGGCTTGGCGGAACAAAAGCCCTGTCCTGCGCCTCCACAAAGCGCCAGGGCTCCAGTGCATCTTTAATTTCCGTTTGAAAAACATAGAGGCAACCGGTGATGCTGACAATAAAAACGATTAATCCGGAAGTTAAGCCCAGCCAAAGGTGGAGCCATCGGCTAAGCTGTCTCGCCTTGTTTCCTAATAAACTCATTTTGTACCTGTTATGATGATTTAAAAATGGGGCAATACCGGAATTATCCATCAGGATAAAACCGGTATTGAGTTGGTGCAATGCTATTGGTTATAGTTTGAAAAATCCTGCAACGAAGTTTGCTTCCACTTCAGCGCCTTTAATGGCGGTGTAATTGGTCAGGTCAATCCGGTAAATGTAAGTGCTTACTTCTTCCGGAATGCTCATGTAAATATAGTTGCCGTCGTACAAAGCAGTTGATGCCAGCGTTCGGCCAATACCGGTATGCTCGGGAATGTTGCTGATATAGTTGATGGTTTTATGGTTCAGATCAAGTACTGCCGGACGAAGCGGAGCATCCGACCAGGTGGACTGTTCACTGCGATCGGAGGTATTCATTTCGGCAAATACCTTCCCGTTGCCCAGGTAGATCAGGTGGGCAGTAGTTTTTCCTTCGGCAACATCGTTAAAGCTGAACAGGTAGTTTTGGTCAAACTCAGTGCCGTTACGGTTGATTCGTAAAATAGCTGGTTCCCGCGTAAACTGGCTGAACCCATTGGCCGGATTGCTGTGCGACAGGGCGTAAACATTGCCGCTATCATCTTTAATCAGTCCCGATTTGGTGCCGAAACCGCCAATCGGACCGGTACGGTCATCGGTCATCACTTTCACAAACTCCAGGGAAGGGTAGCTAAAAACGGCCACCTGTGCCTGGTCGGTGCTTGGTGTTGCATAGGTGGTGGGGTCGCTGATGTAATAGCTCAGGTACAGGTAATTGCCGCTTTGTACCATGCCCGAATAGCTGGGGCCGGAAACGGTGGTCAAATTAGAAACCGCGATGGATTTTGTAGTACTTACCGTTACGCTTCCCGGTTCCATGATGTGAAGTTTCACCACATCCGAGTTGGATGAGATTTCAACACCAACCAGTTTTTGGTCTTCTGCTTCAATAACATCCTGCAAGCTGTTGTCGAACGATAAGCCTCCTCCAACTTCCCGGATCGAACCATCAGCTCCCTTCGTCAATCTGACAATTCCGGCTGTTCCCAACCCACCGGTAGAGAAGATCTGATCGCCTATCTTGTCGTACGAAAAATAGCCCAGCTGGTGGTAACCTTTTCCAACAGCCGACAGGCTTCCGCTCATGATATCATCAAAGCGGACGGTATAATAATCGTAGTTGAAATTGGCCCCGGCATAGGCCAGCGTGAGCACAAAGGCATCGTTGCCGGTGTATTCTTCTTCCGATTCTTTATCTGTACAGGCTGTGAACAGCGCCGTTGAACCAATTAATAACGACAGCAAAGTTCGTTTCGAAATGTCATTTAAAAATTTCATGTGGTATAAATTTTATGGGTTATTCAATCAATTTATTTAAAGCGTGTAACGCAGCTTAACAGCAAATGAACGACCCGGCTTTTGCAGGTAATATTTGTCGTACACCCGGGCATCGAGCATATTGCGGCACTCGGCCGAAATATTGTACTTGCCGTTCTGTATGCTGTAACTCACTTCCAGGTCGTGTGTTGTTTGGCGAGGAATAACATAGTTGTTGTTGGACGAACCCATTTCGGTCCAGGTCAAAAAATATTTCTCCACAAAATTGAAGAAGTAGTTCAGGTTCAAGCTCGAAGAGGGAGCTCCTACGCGGGCGAAGCTAAGACCGGCATTTACACTTCCGAAAAAGTAGGGTTTGTTGGGCAGGCGGTATCCGTAGTGATAGTTTTTCTGCCAGCCCGAACCGGTATAGGAATCATTCCGGATGAATGCTGCCTGGTCGGTGATATCCTGAAAGGTTACATTTCCACCCAACCGGAACCATTCCTGGTAACGGTACAGGAAGTTTCCTTCCACTCCGAGCACCCGTGTTTTATTCAGGTTGTCGTAGCGGGTTTTCGGGCTGGCAATGGTCACAACGGTGTAGATCAAATCGTCAGCTTCGCGGTAAATAAAACTGCTGCCTAAAGCAAACTCAGATGCTTTCATCCGGAACCGGTACTCGGCTCCTAAATTGAAATTGTCGCTTTGCTCCGGCCCCAAATCTGGGTTGGCATCGATAAACAAGCCATCGCCAAAAATTTCCTCCGGCATGGGCATCCGCGAACTGTGTTCGTACGATGCCTTTACCTGAAGCTCCGGCAAGATGAAATAGGTTGAAGCAAGTCCGTACCCAACATTATGCTGGTAATTTTTGACCGCTTCCACGCGCTGGGTTTCCAGCGCAAAGTCAAATTCTTTGGATGTTTTTGCCCGGGTAAGAAAGGTTTTCCCAAAAGCGGTCATGCTCCACCTCCCGTTGAAATCGAACTTGTAAGCCAGGCCCAACACGTTTTTGGTCAGCGACTTCGGGAACTTGCTGTCCGCCAGTTCAGGGTTTTCCGCATCAAAGGCTTTGCGGTGGAAATAGCTGAAAGCATAATTCAGTGCCAGCGAGCTTCGTGTGCTCAGCGCATAGCCCACATTCAGCTGATTGGTCCATTCTTTTTCATCCAACGTAGTAAAGGTCCGGAAGTATTCACCGTCATTCGATACCTCTCCGTCGCCGGTCGTGGTGACAGTGGCCTCGCCCAGCCAGTTGTAACGCACCCCGCGCAGGGTGTCGGTTACCTGCGACTCGTTCAGGCTAAAGGCGCTGTACAGGCTGACATCCAGCCCGTCGGTGAACAAATTCTTTTTGTTGAAGCGCAGGTTGGGGATCAGCGATTGGCTGTTGCGCATGATGCCCCCGTAAACAGTGCTCATGGTGGCCCCGTGTTGCACTTGTTTGTCGCTGGCCGAAGCAATAAGCCCGAAAAGCAGGTTGTCGGCATAGGTTTTATTGACTACCCCGGTTTCAATTTTGACGGTGCCCGAACGGTAGCGATCGTGAAACCGGCGTACTTCAGCCGTATCGACAATCACATTGTTGCGCACAATTTCCGCCAGCACCTTGTAATCGTTGTCCGAATAATTCAGGAAGGCGTTGGCGCGAAAGGTAAACCCGTTTTGCGGGTTGGTCCACGCCCCGTTTACCGATGCCCGGTGTGTGTGAAACGAACCGATTGAGTAAGAGGCATCGAAGTAAGCGGGGTTCCGGTTGGTGATGATGTTCACGGCGCCCCCCAGGGCATCGGTGCCTAACCAAACGGGCACCACCCCTTTGTACACGTCGATGCGTTCGATCAGGTTCACCGGCAGGTCACTCAGGCCGAGCGACGAACCAAAATTGTCCATCGGAATGCCGTCCATGAAAAATTTCACCTGGTCGCCCGAGAAACCGTTCAGGGTGAAGTTGATGTCCGAACCCAGTCCGCCATCTTCCTGAATGCGGACACCCGAGATGCGGTTGATCACGGCTTTGGCATCCGCTGTGCTGTTGAACAGTTCTTTGGTCGATACCGAAGCTACTTGATAGGCTTGCTCAATCACCCGACGGGTAGCTGACTTCCCGTTCACCACCACATCATTCAGGGTGTAGGTTTCCTCCTGCAAGTGCAACTCCACCTTCAGTTCCTGGCCAGCTTGCAGCTCAATTTCCTTGTGCGCCGGCTCAAAGCCCATGCAGCTGGTCTGGAGCAAATAGCTTCCCGGCAATAATTCACGAAACCCGAAACTGCCGTCAATGTCGGTGGCTGTTCCTTTTTGCTGATGTACCAGCAGCACATTCACTCCGGGCAGACTCTCCCCGGTATTCGACCGGATTACACCAGAAATGCTGCTCCTTTCAGATTGACCGTGAGCCAGATCCCCGATTGTCATTACGACAATTAAGGTCAGAGTTACCCGAATCAGCTTTTCCCTGATATTCAATAATTTCAATGTTGCCATGTTTTAATTGATAATGCATCGATTTCCCGGACTGCTACATTCCTCCGGTTCGATGTGGGCAAAAGTAGAGTGGGCGGGCGGGGTTGGCAATCCCCATTTGTTGGGATTCTGAAGCCTCTGGTCACCGTGTTTTTGGAAAAAACTTACCTTGAAGTAGCAAATCGTGAAGCAAACGAATTGGCGTATCAATGAAAGCTAATTCCGGATTGTGTCACTGAAAAAGAAAACAACGACACTCGGGAAGTAGCAGCTAAATCGGGTGTTTGGCGCCTAAATGGGTTTTCGGGAAAGGGTTGTTACAATTGAAAGTGCTTATCATCCGAATAGCTGGTGTGGTTTTTATTCCGGAAGAAAAGATACAGGTTCCAGCTCTCCCCGCCCTCCACAGAAGGATGCTCGAGGATACTTTGTCCCTCGCTCCGGATGCTGCCGGTCGCTATGGGCCCGAGGAGCTGCCCTTCTCGTGCCCACATACAGAGCAATTCATCACCGGCTGATTCGGCCTTGGATTGGGCTTCCGGGTTCCAGCATAAAACAACCTGACTGGAGTTATCGGCACTTCGTGCAGCCGTCAGCTGCTGGGGCTGCGGCAAAGGACCCGTCGAGAAGTGCAGGCGCGAATAATCAGCCAGCTCGCCGTTTTTGTCGAAAGCTCCGAGGTTGGCTTTCAGAAACAAGTTGTAGGCCGTCAGCTTTTTCGTAGCCGATAGTTTCCAGATCGGGATCACCACGCTTTCGCGAACCGAATTGTAAAAAACCCGCGCTGCCTGGAACCGCTTGCGCTGCTGCTGTTGCTTTTCGCTCCAGCTGCCGGGTTTCCGGCGTTCGGGCAAGCTGCGCACAATCACTTCGTCACCATACGGTACAAATACCAGGTTGCCTATTTTTCCACTCAGGTAGAGTCCTGGAAAGGATTTGGTTCGGGCCATATTCGTAATTATTACATCATTTACGCAATTTTTCTCTTTACTTTTTCTTAGTTAGATAACAGAAACCTAACAGAAAGTAAAAATAAACTTAGTATAAAGTTAGAACTTTATCCGGGCATTGTCAAGCGGGAGAGCACAGGGAAACCGCTTTTAATAATTTAAGCTGCTATTCTTTCCCACAGAAGATCGAAAACTCCCCCTTCAAGGTCAGTACCATCCTGTCAGCCACGGCGTACCGTGGCCCTACACACCGGAATAAATCCGAAATATCTCCAAACAAAAAAGCCAGGTACGGTCACGACACGTCGTGACCAACAGGCCAGACCATGGCTAACCGCCTATATCAACTACCCTGCATATCCCGGGAATGCCTTATGCATCAGGAACTTTAAACGCTTGTGTTCTTGGAAAGAGTGAACGATATTTTAAAGACGATTTCCCTGTCTGGAAAGCCCCGGGTGGCACTACCCATATTTTTTGCTATTTTTGTTTGTCAACCTTACTAAACCCTGATGACAAAAAATGATAAACAACTTTTCCACTTGCTGCTGACGGGAGATGAAACTTCCTTCAAGGTTGTTTATCAGCATTTCTACCCCCGACTGTATTATTTTGTGCTTGAATATCTTCCGCACCACGAGGTGGCCGAAGATGTGGTGCACGACACCTTTCTGACCCTGTGGCAGAAGAGGTCCGATTTGCAGGTTGACAGCAACCTGAATGCCTACCTGTACACCCTGGCCAAGAACAACAGCCTGAAAAAACTGCGTGACGAACGCTACCGGCAACGGCTGTTGCAGTCGCCCAGCTTTCATCCGCTGGAGCTGGAGCTGAATGCCGGGGCTTTGATGCGGTTGGAAACCACCGAAAGCGATTTTTCCGAGATTGAGCATCTGGTACAGGCCACCCTGGAACAGCTGCCGCCGCAATGCCGGCAGGTGTTCGAGCTGAGTCGCTTCGTCCACAAGAAAAACCGCGAGATTGCCGATGAGCTGGGTCTTTCGGTTAAAACGGTGGAAGGCCATATCACCAAGGCCATCAAGCTATTTAAAATAAACCTGAAAGATTATTTGCCGCTGCTGGGCTTCCTGCTCGTTCGCTGATTTTCATTTTTTTTCAAAAAAATTGCCAACCGGGCAAGGGTATTTCGTTTTCGGTGGATTATATAACCGAAGTACGAAATTATGGAAAAGGAAAAACAACTCATTGAACTCATCTCCGGGAACCTGGATGCCGCACAGCGGGAACAGGTGTTGAAAGAAATTGGCCAGGATCCGGCTTTACGCAAGCAATATGAAGACTTGAAAAATGCCTGGGCCTTGTCGGCCTCCCAGACGAAGATGGGCAAACAACAAATCGAAGCCTCCTATCACAAGTTCCGCCAGAAGCAGCCCGCCGCAAAGGGCCGGATGCTGAAGATTTCAACCGTGATGCGGTATGCAGCCATCCTGCTGGTCATTTTTGCACTGGGCATCTATCTCGGACAACTAATCACGAGCGGGCCGGGCAGTATTTCCGGTATAGAAACAACGACTGCCGAAATCCGGGTGCCCAACGGCGAAAAGGCCGAACTGACCCTTCCGGATGGCTCGCGGGTGTGGCTCAACTCCGGCACCACCTTCCGTTTTCCGCAACAATTTGCCGGAAACAGCCGGGAGGTCAGCCTAACCGGTGAGGCCTTCTTTGAAGTGGTGAAAGGAAAGGCGCCCTTCATTGTTTCATCTGATTACGGCGACATCCGCGTGCTGGGCACTTCGTTTAACGTGAGAGCCTATGACAACCTGGATTTTCAAGCCACCCTGGTAGAAGGGAAAATCCAATTTAATACCGAAGACAAGGAGCAGCTTCTGGCGCCCGGCCAGCAACTTAGCCTCACAGCCAGGCGGGAACTGATCGTTGAGGCGGTGGACACCGAAAAGGCCATCAGCTGGAAGAACGGCTTTATTTCGTTTGAGAACGAACCTTTAAGCGAAGTGACGAAAAGATTGGAACGCCACTTCGGCATACAGATTTCGCTGGATGAGCAGCTGGCCCCGATCCGGTTTACCGGGACAATTTATAACGAAACAGTCACCGAAGTCATGGCCTACATTCAAATGACCAAACCTATAACTTATGCCTATGATCAAAAACAAGGAATATTAAAAATAAGTACCAACTAATCAGCAAGAAACAAAAAGACAGGATGTGCGAGATCCTGCCTTTTTTCGAATAACCTGATTCAAATCAAATTACTCACTTCAAATTGTAAAATTATGGAAAAAAAACGATGTAGTAATGGCATCAGGCCATTTCTTTATCAAAACCTAAGACGTATGAAACTGACCCTGTTACTAATCATGCTTACGGTTTTCAGCAGTTTAGCTGCCGACTTGTACTCCCAGAACACCAAGCTCAGCCTGGAGTACCAAAATGAAAAGATCGTTACCGTGCTTCGTGAAATTGAAGACAAAAGCGAATTCCGCTTCTTTTTTAACGAAGAGATAGATGTAAATTCAAAAGTTTCTATCGACGTAAGCAATGCGCCGATCCAAACCGTAATGGATGAGATTTTTCGGGATAAAAACGTTAATTATGAGATTATTGGCCGGCAAGTCATCCTTCGTGCCGGAGTAAAAATGAATCAATCGCAGCAACCTGCCAACGTGAGTGGTAAAGTGACCGACTCTTCCGGGCAACCCCTTCCCGGGGTAACTGTAGTGGTGAAAGGAACCACAGCAGGCACGATTACCGATGTTGACGGGAATTACAACCTGAGTAATGTTCCGTCAGATGCGGTGTTGCAGATTTCATTTGTGGGGATGAAGGCGCAAGAGATCCCGGTAGGCGGAAAACGGGAAATTAGTGTCACCCTAACGGAAGAAACCATTGGTCTGGAAGAAGTGGTTGCCGTAGGTTACGGTACGCAGAAAAAGGTTAACCTGACTGGTGCCATTGCTTCAGTTAGCGGTGAGGATATAGTAAAACGGCCGGTGACAAATGCGGCATCCATGATACAGGGGTTGATGCCTGGTGTTCAGATTACTCAAAATTCGGGCGAGCCTGGCAATGAAGGTATCTCGATCAGGATTAGAGGAACAGGAACCTTCAGTAGTGCCGGTTCTGATCCATTAGTTCTGATTGATGGGATTCAAGGCGATTTGTCTGATTTAAATCCAAATAACATTGAAAGCGTTTCTGTCCTGAAAGATGCGGCTTCGGCATCTATTTACGGGTCCAGGGCCGCTAACGGTGTAATTTTGGTGACAACCAAAACAGGTGAAGAAGGAAAAATCAACATGGAATACAGTGGTAATTATGGGATACATAAACCAACAAAGATGTATAACCTTGTCACAAATTCTGCTGAGTATATGGAGCTATACAATGAAGCTCGCTTAAATTCAGGGCTGAATTCTTCATTGTATTCGCAAGAAATGATTGACGCTTATCGGAATGCTACAGATAGGAATTTGTATCCGAATACAGATTGGTTGGATTTAATCTTTAGCCCGGCACCAACCCAGACTCATAACTTAGCTTTCAGCGGAGGAAGTAAATCGACTAAATTCAATATCTCCCTGGGCTACGTGAACCAAGAGGGTGTAATGAAAGGATTTGATTATGAAAAATTCAATACCCGGTTCAATATAAGCTCTATGGTGAACGAAAAAATCAAATTCGGCGGCAGTATGTCGGTGAAGAAGGGTGAACGCTCTGGTCCAAGGTCAGGTTCGCAAGATTCTTTTGTTGCAGCCATGGCCCAACCACCTACATATGGGCCTTATTTGCCTGATGGCAGTGGCAGATATACATTTAAAGCCTACGATTTTGAATACAACAACAAAAACCCGATCGCCATTATAGATGAAAAGGTATTTCAAAATACGACCGATTATGCTATTACCTTGCAGGGTTGGTTAGATGTTGAGCTGACCAAAAACCTGAAATGGTACACCAAGGCAGCTACAAATCTCGATTTCAGTAAATTTGACGATTTCCGGCCTCAGGTTCCATTGTACAACTTCCACACAGGTGATTATATGACGTTGCTTGATGTGGGAGGCGCGGGTTTAGTTGTGCAAGATGATCAAAATGTGTATCAAAACCTGTACACCTACCTGAGTCTTGAAAAGAAATTGGGAGACCATAACTTTTTTATACAGGGAGGTTACAGCATCGAAGATAACATTTACCAATACCTGAGAGGATACCGGAAAGAGTATCCGAGTGATATCCTTCGCCAGTTGAATGCCGGTAGTCCTTCAGTCCAACAAGCCAACGGAACAAAGAATGAATGGGCGCTTATGTCATTTTTTGGACGCTTGAATTACAATTATAAGGATCGCTATTTGTTCGAGGCCAACATCCGTCGTGACGGTTCCTCTCGCTTTGCATCAGATTCGCGCTGGGGAACTTTCCCTTCATTTTCTGCAGGATGGCGGATCAATGAAGAGAATTTTATGAAAAGTCTGAACGCCTCCTGGTTAAATAACCTAAAGTTGCGTGGTTCATATGGTGAGTTAGGAAACCAGAATATTGGTCTATATCCTTATCAATCGATGCTTGCTTTATCCAGCAACTATTCTTTCGATGATGCAAGTTTGGGCTCAGGGGTTGCCCAACAGTCTCTTTCAAATGAAAAGATTCGCTGGGAGTCAACCAGTGTTCTGGATTTTGGATTGGACGTGACCGCTTTCAATGGATTAAGCCTTACTTTAGATTGGTACAAGAAACGAACTACAGATATATTGAGAGGCTCTCAGGTTACCGGGGTAGTAGGACTCAATCCACCAACCATTAATAACGGAACGATGGAGAATACAGGTATTGAAGCCACCCTTCAGTATCAGAATCATCTAAAAGGTGGATATTTTGCAGGTTTAAACTATCGTATTGGTTTGAATGCCGATCACTACAAAAATAAGCTGGTTGATTTTGGCGCACGGGAAATCAGTGGATATTACCTGAGAGAAGAAAGCTATGAATGGGACACATTCTATATGCTTGAACAAATTGGCATTTTCCAGTCAACTACAGAAATTGCCAATTCTCCCAAACAGTTCAATGATGCTACAGTACCGGGTGACTTAAAATTTAAAGATGCCAACAAAGACGGAAAAATTGACAACGATGACCGGGTTCCTATAAAAGGACGTTACCCTGCCCTTAACTATTCTATGAATTTTAGTGCCACGTGGAAAGGATTTGATTTATCAGCCCAATTGCAGGGTGTCCATAATGTGAAATACTACGTGGATGGTTGGGGTACAATACCCTTTGTTCAGGGTGCCCCTCCGACCACCGACTGGAGAAATCGCTGGACAGAAGAGAATCCTTCAACCACGATGCCACGGATTTACTGGGGATGGGGCGCTCCGGAACGTATAAGCCGAAGATCGACATGGTACCTTCAGGATGGTTCTTACTTACGATTGAAAAATTTAACAGTTGGTTATACGCTGCCTAATCAGCTGACCCAACAAATTGGACTGAAACAATTACGAATTTATTTCTCGGGAGACAATTTATTTACTATCACCGACTATCCGGGTTTGGATCCAGAACGGGGAGGAAGCGGATCGTTTGTTAACTACCCTCAGAATAAGATTTATTCCTTCGGGTTGAATGTTAAATTTTAAAATTTTGAATCATGAAACGATATAAAATACTCATCATCTTCATATCAGTCCTCTTTTTCGGTGGATGTAGCGATTATCTGGACAGACAACCTTTGGATCAGATTTCTTCCAGTACGTTTTGGCAGTCAAAAGGAGATTTCGAAATGGCATTGACAGCCATATACGGCATAAATACAACTGGTGCTTCCTGGGATAATTACCCAGGCGGAGTTTGGGCTTATCACTTGCCGAACTGGGATAATCTGACTGACAATAGCTTCGGTCAGCATAACTACTTTAATACGAAGAATATTGTTGCCGGAGATATCACATCAACAACCGGAGGCTATCAATCAGTGGTATATTCACTCAGTTATCAGGCAATTGCCCGTATCAATATTTTCCTCGGCCAGCTGGGCCAATATGAAGGCTCGGATATGTCAGATGCCGAGAAGAAGATTGCTGAGGCAGAAGTTCGTTTCTTTAGAGCTTACTATTATTTCCAATTGTATTGCACCTACGGCGATGTTCCTCTTGTTCTTGAACCTTTAACTCTTGAAAATCAGTTACAGGCTAAGGTGTCCGAAGATAAGATCTACGAACAAGTTTTGACAGATTTGGATTATGCCATTGCTAACCTGAATACCGTTCCGTACTACGTCAACACAGGGCACGTCGCACAATCGACAGCTCAAGCGCTTAAGGCACGGGTGTTAATTTATGAAGCTTACGGCTCAACCGGGGTACCGGACAACAACCTTTTGGGTCAGGTAAGGGATCTGTGCCTGGATATTATGCCGAAATACGAGTTAAGCCCCGTTTTCGAGGATCTTTTTCAGGATAAAGGGCAAAGTGGCAATAAGGAAATCATTTATGCTGTGAACTACCTTGCTCCTGATAATGTACCGGCCTATGGCACCGATTTAATATATGGGGACTGGATAATTGTGAGTCCGCTGCAAAGTTTCATCGATGCTTTTGAGTGTAGCGATGGCCTTCCATGGGGAGTGTCCCCACTTACCGATGAGGATAATCCGTTTGAAAATAGGGATCCGCGGTTAAATAAAACGGTATTTGTCGACCACCCTGACTGGGGAGATGGGAATATACATTTTCCTACCAACAGCAGGCCAACAGGTTACGGGTTGAAAAAATTCCTTTGCCCGGAAAATACCCCTATTGGATATTCAACACTTAGCCAACAGAACTCCGTCGTTCTTCGTTTAGGAGAGGTTCTGTTAATGTATGCTGAAGCCCAAAATGAAATTGCCGGACCGGATGCATCTGTGTATCAGGCAATGGAAGACCTGAGGGCACGGGTTGATATGCCACCCTACCCGGCAGGTTTGAGTAAAGAAGAAATGCGCGAACGGATTCGCCATGAACGCCGAATTGAATTGGCTTTTGAAGGTCTGCGCTATTTCGACTTAAAAAGATGGCACATTGCCGGGGATGTTTTGAATAATGTTACGGATGGTTTGGTTGAATATAACTGGGAGGACAGGTTCTATCACTGGCCGTTGCCCCAAAGCGAAATTGATAAAAGTCAAGGAGTTCTAATCCAGAACCCTGATTATCAATAGTCAATAAAGCAGTGGGACGAGAGAGGATTTCTTTCTCGTCTCCTACTCTTTCATCTGGCTTAAACAGCATCAAAATGAAAAGAAAAATACTTCAAAAAATCTATTTATTCGTTGTTCTTGTTGGAGTGTCGTGGCAGTCCAATGCTCAATTTAAACAAACAGAGCGACCCGCCGAGTGGAGTAACTTAGTTTTTGGCGGCCGCTTTATGGATCGCTTTCTCCCAATCCCCGTTGTTGGAGAGTTAACAGACGATAGATGGGGAGGCAAGAATGTCGTTCCCCGATACATTGACAACGGCATTGAGGATAGCGAATGGTCCTACTGGGGCGGCAACGTGCTGAAAGGAAAGGATGGCAACTACCATCTTTTTGTTTGCCGTTGGCGTGAGGATTCTCCCAAAGGGCACGGTGAATGGCCGAATTCCATCGTGGTAAAAGCCAGTTCCGATCATCCGATTGGCCCATACCGGGTTGAAGCAATTATCGGCAAAGGACATAATCCGGAGGCTTTCCGCTTGGAAGATGGCCGGATTGTGATTTATGTGATTGATGGATATTATATTGCCGAAAGTATGGAGAGCCCCTGGAGTTATCACAAATTTGAATTTGACAACCGTGACCGGCCTATCATAGAGGGGCTTTCCAACCTGTCTTTTGCCAAGCGTGAAGACGGTTCGTTTATCATGGTGTGCCGGGGTGGCGGAATCTGGTTCAGTAAAGACGGCATATCTCCGTATCATCAGGTCACGGATCAGCGCGTTTATCCCGATGTTGATGGACGTTTTGAAGATCCAGTTATTTGGAAGACAAACATTCAATATCACATGATTGTAAACGACTGGTATGGCCGGATCGCGTATTATTTGCGCTCAAAGGATGGGATTCACTGGAAAATTGATCCAGGAGAAGCCTACATTCCAGGGATTACCAACTACGAGGATGGAACCACAGAGGATTGGTTTAAATATGAGCGAATTAAAATCCTTCAGGATGAATACGGCCGGGCGATACAGGCAAATTTTGCAGTGATTGATACCTTGAAATTTGAAGACAAGCCCAACGATCGGCATAGTTCAAAAAATATCAGTATCCCTTTAACGGCTGGCAAGCTCATCACCATTCTGAACAAAGAGAAGATTGGTCCGGATACACCTGAAATCCGGCTTCAAGTTCAGGCTGAAGAAGGATTTGATCCTCATTCGGATATTGATTTAAGCTCGTTACATTTTGGAGCGTCCGAGGAAGTTAACTTTGGACGGGGCAGCAAATTGGTTCGAACCGAAAAAGCAGGTGTTAACTTAATTCTAGTATTCGAAGGAGCCGGAAACGGACTGTCGGAGGATAATTTTGTAGCCAAGCTGTTAGGTAAAACCAGCCAGGGACAGTTGCTGTTTGCCTATGCCCGGCTGCCGTGGCTCAATTACAATGAGCCCGCTCTGTCGGCTCGGTTGCCGGTTGCTGATAAGCTGGAGGCGGGTTGTAAATTGCAGGTTGAAATTCAAAATTTTGGACAGGTACGCTCCAAAGTCAGTTCGGTTAAGATTGAACAGCTGTTGGACGGGCAGTCCAATATGGTTGCTTCCGGGGAGATTCCTGAACTCGAGCCTTTTGGAAAGATAATGGTTCAGTTGGTCAACAACAAAAACTTTGTGCCGGATACCGAAAGCCAGGTGAAAGTAACCATCGAAACCGAAGGCCAAAATACTGAAACGTTAACCGGAAAATTGAAAACACACGAAATAAGCAACAAATAGCCAGAATTAAAACAAAGACTCATGAAAATCTGGCAAAATCGGTTCTTGTTTTACCACAGAAATCTAACGCTAAATCTTTCTTGTCATATTATCCGCAAAGGCCACCACAATCAGAGACATGGAGAGGTTACCTGTATAGTGTGGTCCAACTTGCGATGAAAAAAATGACGTTCAATGCAGTCACTAGCAACTAATAAAATGAAAACAAAACTATTTACAGCATTCTTGCTTCTAATCGCGATGTCTGCGGTTTCTCAGAAGTTGACGGTTACTTCCCCAAATCAAAAAATAAGTGTCAGCCTATTCAATGCCCGGCAGGTCAACACAGGCGAATGGTATTTGAAGGTCAGTTACCACAAAGATACTCTGCTTTCAGAAGTTATTCCCCGAATTAATTTGGGACTGATCAGAAATGATCAGGGTTTCTCAAAAGACCTTAAATTTCTGAAGGCGGGAACCCCCACCACTATAAAAGAAAACTATAGCGCAATACATGGTAAACGCTCCCTATGCAGCAATGAGGCCAACGAAGTGGTGGTAGCGTTCGAAAATCCCGGCAAAGCTAAAATGAACCTTATTGTCAGGGCATATAACGATGGAGTTGCATTCCGGTATGAATTCCCTGAAAAAGAAGGCGCATTTACTATTCAGGACGAACTCACTGCTTATGTCATATCCGATACTACCGAACGCTGGCTGCAAAAGTTTGATCTTTCGAACGAAGGCTTGTACAGCCACATGAAAGATGACCAGGCGAAACAAAACTGGAGTTACCCCGCGCTTTTCCATGTTGGCAATAATGCTTGTTGGTATCTTGTGCATGAGGCCGATGTGGACAGAGACTATTGTGCAACAAAGCTCAGCAATCTTGACGACCAATCTTCATACAAGGTAAGCCTTCCTTATCCTCACGAAGGCGAAGGAGAGGCCTTGCCAACCATTAAGCTTCCCTGGAAATCGCCGTGGCGTGTCATCATTGTTGGCGGCTTATCCGATATTGTTGAATCGACATTGGTGGACGATATTTCCAGCCCTTCGGTTTTAGATGATACCGATTGGATCCAGCCGGGCAAGGTGTCTTGGAACTATTGGTCAGACAATCATGGCACCCGCGATTTTAAAACCGTTTGTGAGTTTACCGATTTGGCTGCCGCTATGGACTGGCCATACACTTTATTCGACTGGGAGTGGGATGTAATGGCCAATGGAGGCAACGTTGAAGACGCAGCAAAATATGCCCTTTCAAAAGGTGTTAAACCTTTAATATGGTACAATTCCGGTATGGATAAGTGGATTACGGCAACTCCAGTCGATCGGATGAAAACCCACGAGAATAGAATGAAAGAGTTTGCTTGGTTGCATGAGAAGGGATTTGCAGGAATAAAAGTTGACTTTTTTCTCAGTGAAAAACAATACATGATTGATTATTACCTCGATATTCTTGAAGATGCTGCCAAATTCGAATTGTTGGTTTATTTTCATGGATGCCTGGTACCACGCGGTTGGGCGCGTACTTACCCGCACCTGATGACCTACGAAGGCGTTCGCGGTGCCGAATGGTACAACAATAACCCGGAACTGACAACCACTGCCCCTGAGCATAACTCAGTAATGCCCTTTACCCGGAATGTCGTAGGTTCAATGGACTATACCCCGGTTACTTTTACCAATTCGCAGCATCCTCACATCACATCGTACGGGCACGAACTTGCCCTTAGCGTGCTCTTCGAATCAGCGCTTCAACACATGGCCGACCGTCCCGAGGGCTACTTCAATTTGCCCGATGCCGCAAAGTGGTTTTTAAAAGAAGTGCCTGCTGCATGGGACGACACGAAATTTCTGGGAGGTTTTCCCGGGCGTGATGTGATGCTTGCCCGCCAAACGGGCGACTCATGGTATATCGGAGGGATTAATTCAGAGAATAGAGAAAAGACCCAAACGATAAGCTTTGATTTCCTGAAAGCCGGGCAAAAGTATAAACTTACACTAATCGCCGACGGAATACACGACAAAATTCTTTCTGTCAAATACTTGGTAGTAGATAAGACTAGTCGGGTCGATGTGAAGTTGCTCCGCAGGGGAGGTTTTGCGGCAAGCCTAATAACGCTTCAGTAGATTTGATGTTACGATGAAAGGACAGCTATTTTTGATAACTAAGATATATTTACTGAAGCCGGTAGGAAAGGGATAGCCAGCGATACAAGCGTGACAACTTTGGCTACCGACAACTTGTTGAATATTGAACTGATCTCATTGACTGATAATGACGCGATAAAGGGAATTGTTGATGAAGTTGGCGGTGCAAGTTTAACACAGATTAATTGCGAAGGGCCAAGGTCTTAACACAGCTGATGGAAATCAGTACAAAAGCGAAAAGGGATACTTCGATCCGGACATTAATCTTGTTGCCTCCAAAGAACAATGGATACTGGCAGCCATGGATAAGCAACCCTCGAAACCGAAGGACAGCATCCTGTTTTCTTAACCGGGACATTAAAAACGAACGATCAGAACAGCAAATTAGATTTACTTTACTTGCATATAAGATAAATGATCATATGAAATTCCATCAATCTCACCTCATCGCAATTGCAATTTTTCTGCTTTGGTCCTGTCAATCAGCAACCAATGACATCAAACAATCCAATCTCAAACTGTGGTACAACCAGCCTGCCGATGCTTCAGTTGCCGACGATCCCAGCGGCTGGAAAGATGATCCGGAATGGCTGAAAGCCTTGCCTTTGGGCAACGGTTCGTTGGGTGTGATGGTTTTTGGCGATGTCAATAAAGAACGCATCCAGCTCAACGAGGAAAGCATGTGGTCGGGAAGTCCGGCAGACAATGATAACCCGGCGGCAGCTGCAGCCCTGCCTAAGATTCGGCAGCTACTTTTTGAGGGCAAATATAAAGAAGCTACCGAGCTAACCAATCAAACGATGGTATGCAAAGGAGCCGGATCGGGCCATGGCAATGGAGCCGAAGTTCCGTTTGGCTGTTTCCAAACGTTGGGCGATTTGTGGATCGACCATGGCAACCCAACTAGCTTCGAGAACTACCATCGCCAGTTGGATTTGGATGAGGCCGTCGTTCGGGTTCGGTACACGCAGGATGGTGTGGATTATCAACGTGAAATTTTCACCAGCTACCCGGACCAAGTGATGGTTGCCCGCTTTTCGGCAGACCAACCGGGGCAGATTTCATTCACCTGCACCATGAACCGTCCCGAACGTTACCAAACCTCTGCCGAAGATGACCAACTGGTGATGGCAGGCGCACTTTCGGACGGAAAGGGCGGCAACGGCTTGCAATACATGGCCCGATTGAAGGCGGTAAGCAAAAACGGTGAAGTACGTTATGAGGGTGATCAGATGATTGTTGAAAATGCCGACGAAGTGACCCTGCTCCTTTCCGCATCAACCAACCATGTGCTCGAATACCCCGATTATACCGGAAGAGATTATGAAACCATCACCCAACAAAATCTTGACAAGGCAGCTGCCAAATCATTCGACGAACTAAAGCGTAGCCATACCAAAGAATACCAGGACTATTTTCAGCGTGTTGGCCTTGATCTGACTCCCGGTGAAATAGCTCCGATACCGACAGACGAACGAATTGAACAATTCAAGCAAAACCCGTCTGATCCACATTTAGTTGAGCTGATGTTCCAGTATGGGCGCTACCTGCTCATTTCCTCCTCGCGCCCCGGCACCTTGCCGGCTAACTTGCAGGGAATTTGGGCCAACAAAATTCAAACCCCCTGGAACGGTGATTACCACACGGATGTGAATGTGGAGATGAACTACTGGCCGGCCGAGGTTACCAACCTTTCCGAAATGCACCTGCCCTTGTTCGACCTGATTGAATCGCTGGTTGAACCAGGGACCAAGACGGCACAGACGCAGTATGAGTTGGATGGATGGGTGGTTCACCCCATCACCAATATTTGGGGATACACTTCACCGGGCGAGGCCGCGAGCTGGGGAATGCACACGGGAGCCGGCGCTTGGATCAGTACGCACATTGCAGAGCATTATGCGTTTACGGGTGATCAGAATTTTCTTAAACGAATGTACCCGGTCTTGGCATCGTCCGTCCGCTTTTACCTCGACTGGCTGGTTGAAGATCCAGTTTCTGGCAAATTGGTTTCGGGGCCGGCGGTTTCACCCGAAAATACCTTTATCGCACCCGACAGCAGCCGAAGCCAGATTAGTATGGGGCCTGCGCACGACCAGCAAGTGATCTGGCAGCTTTTCACTGACTTCCTGATGGCATCGAACCAACTAAGCATAGACGATGAATTGATCCGGCAGGTGGCTGAAGCGAAAGAACAGCTCGCCGGTCCTGAAATTAGCGCTGATGGCCGGTTAATGGAGTGGGCTGAAGCATTTCCGGAAGTGGAGCCCGGACACCGGCATATTTCACATCTGTTTGCAGTTCATCCGGGAGCACAAATCTCCGTGGAGCAAACGCCTGAATGGGCTGCTGCTGCGAAGAAGTCGCTCGATTACCGGATTGAAAACGGTGGTGGGCACACCGGATGGAGTGCCGCCTGGCTGGTAAGCCAATATGCGCGGCTGCACGAAGCCGAAAAAGCCAGGGAGAGCTTGAATACGGTTTTAAGTAAAAGCACAAGCCCAAACTTATTTGGTCAACACCCGCCATTTCAGATGGATGCCAATTTTGGAGCAACCGCCGGAATAGCGGAAATGCTGCTCCAAAGTCACACCGGAAACATCAACCTTTTGCCGGCCCTTCCGGAGGCATGGCCAAACGGAGAAGTAAGCGGACTCAAAGCGCGTGGGAACTTCACTGTCAATATCCAATGGAAAGATGGCCGTTTTGAATGTGCAGAGATCTTTGGTCGGCCCGCGCAAAAAGGATCGTATAGAATTAATGGCGGAGAAGTGCAAAATTTCGAGATTTCTCAAGATGGTATATACCGAATTATTGATTAAAAAATGTGAGAAGAATAATAGATGGTATTTTGATGCTACTAATGGTTGTCTTGTTCAGTTAAGTAGTAATTGGCCAGGAAAAAGAACTGCTTTTTCTTATCTTTTTGGATAGATCAATTGAAGTCTGTTTGAAGTAAATATCAGCGAATCAATCGTGTGAAATATGGCAGTGGCTATGATGGAAAATGGTTTTAAAGATACCGATTACAACTAGATCATATTGGTTGATATATGGATGGTGGGTTTGATGAAAAAGACAAAATTCGTCCGGCTTATCTGTTTTGGGCAGGATTTGGGTGCTGTCAAGGGCGACATTGGTACGAAACCGCTTGTTATACCCTTGACAGGTTCCGGATCCTGTTCTTTTTCGCTCTCAGCATTGGTGACACCAGGCCGTCAGATAGCCAGATAGATTTCAAGATTTGTTGATTTTACGAGCCAATGGCATATATCCACACAAGAAAACGGAATTCAACACAACCTGCATTTCCCAAATTTTTCATTCCTTTATGCTTTCAAAACGCAACTTTTGACTGCTACACGAAACGATATTGATTTTCATTTGGTCCAATCTCTTCGCCGGGGAGACCATACTGCCTTCGAAAAGCTGTTTCGGCGCTATGCCCGGAAGCTTTTCAGTTTTTCCGTTTCGTACCTGAAACATGAAGACGAGGCAGAGGAAATCGTGCAAGAGGTATTTTCGCGGATCTGGGCAAACCGGGAATCTTTGAGAGAAGATACTTCGTTCCAATCTTATCTTTTTACGATTGCCTTCAATGCGGTGAAGAAAACCTTCAACGAAAATGCCCGGGCAAACCGGTTTAAACTGGAGATTGTGGATGCGTTGGACGAGGAATCATCGGCTACTGATTATGAACAGCATTACCAGTTGGTTATCCGGAAGTTAGACCAGTTTATTGCTGAAATGCCGGAAAAAAGAAGGCAGATTTTTGTGTGGCGAAAAAAAGAAAGTAAATCGGTGAAACAGATTGCCGGGGAGATGAATATTTCCGTCAAGACGGTTGAAAATCAGATCACCGAAGCGATGAAGTATTTAAAGGAAAGGTTCAACAAAGAGTTGCCCGAAGATCTGATCCTGCTCTATTTCTATCTGCAAAAGAGTATGGTTGACTAATTTAACCGCTGCCAGGTCGAACTGATTTACAATCAGCTGGCCACTTATTTCCAACATCCCGGAAAATTTTCTCTTTTTCGAATAGGGGTTTTCCCATTTTTCAGATATAACCTGTGAATTCAGAACATTCATGGAAAGGAAAACACCCATACAACAATTACTCAACCGGTTAATTAGCGGAGACTACAGTCGTTCCGACTACCGGCAGCTGACCGAATTGTTTGCTCAGGAAAACGATGAACAGTTGAGCTCGCAGATGCAGGATCATTGGACAGAGATACCGGCAGACCACCCCCTCCCCGCCCGGCTGCAACGGATGCTGGCGAACTTCAAGGCACAACATCAACCACCAAGCGGTCATCGGATTGTACGACTGCTCCACTACTACCAAAAAATAGCAGCCATTTTGCTGATCCCGCTTTTGCTGGGAATCGGTATCTGGTTTCTTCAACCCAAATCGTTGGAAACCTGCGCTATGGCTACCCTTCATTCACCCGAGGGCGCACGTACGGAATTTGAACTGCCGGATGGTACTACCGGCTGGTTAAACAGCGGTTCGTCCATCAGTTTCCCGGTAACCTTTGCCGATACGCGCGAAGTAAGCCTGACCGGAGAAGCTTTTTTTGAAGTGGCCCGCCGCCAAGGCCGAAAGTTCCGGGTGAAAACGAAAGCGCTCACCGTTCAGGTGTTGGGTACGGCATTCAATGTTGCCGCTTACGATGATGACCCGGAAGTCCAGGTCGTTTTAAAAGAAGGAAGTGTTCAGGTTTTCGACCCAGTCCACCGGGAAGGTTATCTGATGAAACCGGATGAAGCTTTTTCTTATGACTTGATCCAAAGAAAGGCAACCGTTCGTCAGGTAAATGCCGCAGAACTGACTTCCTGGACCGAAGGAATCCTTCGGTTTAAAAAGGAACCGTTGTCCGAAGTGATGGAAAAACTGGCTCGTTGGTATAATGCCGAAATTCAGGTCACGGATCCGCAGTTGCAGGATTATAATTTCACGGCCACCTTTCAGGACGAACAGCTGGAAGATATCCTGGAGATGATTGCTCTGACCACTCCGATGAAATACCGGATTGAAGACCGTAAACTCAATACACATGGAATTTATATGAAAAAGAAAGTCATTATCGAAAGAAACTGACGGAAGCAAAAACAGGAAAGTGCTGGTACCACTTCCCTGTCATCTTTGCAGTGTCATTTCAGCAAATTTAGTATTAACACTACAACCGTAAATTTATGAAAAAATCTGAGAAATGTAGGGTAGGCCTTTGGCATGCCTTAAAAAAAACGTTCATGCTCATGCGACTAACAATTCTACTTATTCTTCTTGGTTTGTTGCAGGTTACTGCCAAGAGCGGCTATTCGCAGCAAACCCTGATTTCGATGGCTCTAAAAAACGCGCAGGTCGTTGATGTGTTAAATGTCATTGAGAACCAGACCGATTATTTCTTTCTGTATAATCAGGATCTTGTTGATGTGACCCGAAGGGTAAACATTGATGTTGAAAATCAAAACATTGATCAGGTGCTGACCAAACTCTTCGATCAATCGGACGTCAATTTTGTGATTAAAAACCGTCAGATTATCCTGACCAACTTAAAGGAAAACACATCCAGCGTACAACAACCGCAAACGGTATCGGGTAAAGTCACCGACTCTTCTGGGCAACCCTTACCGGGGGTCACAGTGCTTATCAAAGGAACTACCAACGGTACCATTACCGACTTTGGCGGGAATTACAACCTGAAGAATATTCCGGCAGATGCCGTACTGGTGTTTTCGTTTGTGGGAATGAGTAACCAGGAAGTGCCCGTCAACGGGCAATCCAGCTTAAACATTATCATGAAAGAGGAAAGCATTGGCATAGAGGAGGTGGTAGCGATTGGTTATGGTACAGTACGTAAGAGGGATCTTACTGGTTCAGTTCAATCCGTTAAAAGCGAGGATATTGTTATCGCGCCCAAGGGTAATGTAATGGAATCAATTCAAGGACGAGTTGCCGGGTTGAACATAAACCGTTCCTCGGGAAGATCAGGTGCTGAGATGATCATGAGTTTGAGAGGAACCAGATCTATAAACGGAAGTAATACCCCCTTATTTATCATTGATGGGGTAGAAGGTAATTACGAAGATATCAATCCTAATGATATTGAATCAATTGAAGTATTGAAAGATGCCTCATCAACGGCAATCTACGGTTCAGCTGGAGCTAACGGTGTTATTATTATCTCTTCGAAAACCGGGAAAAAGGGAGAATTGAAAATTAACTTTGATGCTTATACTGGTGTAAATGGGCTATTGCAGTTTCCTGCAGTACGTACAGGTGATGATTATATTGAATTAAGACGTCAGGCCAATCGAACAATAGGGGCTTGGTCTACTGGAGACCCAGATTCAAAGGTATTTACTAACGACGAATGGAATGCCATTGAAAATGATCAATGGGCCGATTGGTTTGATTTGGGAACACGAAATGGTACTTTACAGAACTATTCACTTTCCATGTCAGGAGGAAATGATAAAACATCAGCATACTTTTCCTTGAATTATTATAATGAAGAGGGCATTTTAAAAGATGACGACAATACACGTTATTCGTTCAGGGGAAGTGTTGAACACAGAATTAATGATTGGATAAAAGGTGGGTTAAACGTTTTAGGAGCTTTTACTGACCGTAACGAACGCAAAGGGCAATACTTCACACGTGTATTAAGCTTGATGCCTTTAGGAACTCCATATAATGAAGATGGATTGATAAATCCTTTCCCATTAGCCGGAGATACCCAGTTGAGTCCATTGGCAGATATGGCTAAAAACCAATACACAAACAACTATCATATTCTTGGAGTAAATCCAACAACATATTTGGAAATCAACCCAGTAAAAGGGCTTTCATTGAGAACTGTATTAAGCTCTTATTTGAACTTTTCGCGGCATGGCCTGTATAAAGGTGCCTTGTCTGCTGATGGCTATGGAGATGGGAAGAGTTCAGCTCAAGTAATTAATGGTAACATATATAACTACAAGTGGGAGAATATTCTTAGTTATAAGTATGATCTTTCAGATGATCACCATTTTATTTTTACTGGTGTGACAAGCTGGTCGAAGAATCAAAACGAGAATTCTAGTATCCTCGGCTATAACATCGACTGGGATAAATATCTTTTCCACAATCTGGCAGCTACTGATGGAACAAGTCGTGTGGCAACATCTAATTATACAAGAACTCAATTGATGTCTTATGTTGCCCGTTTAAATTATAATTATAAAGATCGTTATTTGTTCACTGTCTCCAATCGTTGGGATGGTTCCTCTATTTTAGCTGAGGGTAAAAAATGGGATAATTTTCCAGCAGCAGCAATTGCTTGGCGGATCAGTGATGAACCTTTTATGACAGATGCGTCAAGTATTGATAATCTGAAACTTCGTGTTGGGTACGGAATAACAGGTAATGCAGGGGCAGATGCCTACTCGACCTTAAGCTTTGGTGCAGCAGGTTCAAACCTCGCATTTCAGGAAACACCAGCTCCTTATTATATGTTTTCAAGAAATATCGCCAATAAAGATCTTGGCTGGGAAAAATCATATAACTGGAATGCCGGTGTTGATCTAAATATGTTTAAAAATCGCTTAAACATCACTCTGGATGCTTATAGAACAAATACAAAAGACATTTTATTCAATCGAAACCTCCCGGCGTCGACCGGAGGTTACCAAACAAGCAATTATTCCATTTGGGAAAATGTTTGTGAGACTTTGAATCAAGGGGTTGAAGCCGTGATTAACTCGAATAATTTGAAAGACAGGGAACTTACATGGTCAACAACACTGACATTTGCGAGGAACCATGAAGAGATTACAGAGTTTACGAGCGATGCACCCGTTACAAATGGTCGACTTTATTTGGTGAAAGGGCATCCAATAAACTCTCACTACGATTATAAATATCTTGGTATTTGGCAAGAGAATGAAGCAGAGGAAGCTGCTGTATTTGGGAGGGTTCCGGGAGATGTAAAGATTCTGGACTACAATAAAGATAGCCAATACACCACTGATGATCGTGTTGTGCTTGGATCACCAACGCCGAAATGGACAGCTGGATTATCAAACACATTCACTTACAAAGGATTTGATCTTACAATCTTTTTAGATTCCCGTTGGGGAGGGATGATGAATTATATGATCATGGGCTGGTACAATCCTGACGGTACGGGCAATGGTCCCGCTCTTGCAGATTATTGGACACCTGAAAATCCTGGAGGTCACTTCCCTCGTCCAAATGCCTCTTATGGTCGTTTTGCGAATATGCCGTTGGGAACTACCAGTCTCTTTTATATCGATGGTTCATACATCAAACTGCGTAACCTGACATTAGGTTATTCGCTTCCAAAATCACTTCTGAGAAAACTGGATCTTACAAAAGCCAGGATTTATGCAACGGCTTCAAACTTATTCACTTACACTAAAAGCGATTACTTGAAGGATTATGATCCGGAATTGGGAGGAGCTGATGAGTTCCCATTGGCAAGACAAGTTGTAATTGGTGTAAATATTTCATTCTAATCTGATGTGTCATATGAAAACAAAAAGTATTATTTCAAAGAGTTGGGCAGTAGTAGCGGGAGTCTTACTATTTACAGCATGTTCACTTGAGGAATTTAATCCCTCCGGCGGCCCAACAGCAGAGGAACATTATTCTACACCTGAAGGTTACGGTGAATTGATAAATGCATGTTATTTTCCTCTAACCCGTTCATGGACTGGTGGAGGAGAGGATTATACAGTATATTCAGCAGAATGTGGTACGGATTTATGGACTTGCCCAAAAGGTGAGGGTTGGATGAAAGAGATTTTTTATTATACCGGATTAAACGGGGGAACAGCTCATTTAAATGAGCCTTGGCAATCCAGTTATGAAAGTGTTAATTATTGCAATGCTGCGATTCATCTTATAGATAATGCAGGTTTTACCAATGATGCTGAGCGCAATGCCAAGGTTGCAGAGGCTCATTTTTTAAGGGCATTCTTCAACTTCTTTTTAGTTGAACAATTTGGAGCAGTGTATCTTCCGTTAGAAGAGACTACCTCTCCTATAACAGATGTTCCTCGTTCTTCTGTGGCAGAATTTTATAATTTAATTTTTGCAGACTTGAAATTTGCTATGCAATATTTGCCTAAAATACAGGAAGAAAGAGGACGTGCAACCAGAGGAGCAGCCTACCATCTTTATGCAAAGGCATCCCTTCAATATGCTTCTTATGACGATGTTTCTAATAAAACGGAGTTATATACAGACGCGAAGAATGCTGCACTAGAACTGATTAATAACCAGGCATCTTATGGTTTAAGACTTTATGATGATCCATCTGAAGTTTTTGATGTCGCAAACAACAAAAATAATGAGGAAGCAATTTGGGTAGCCACCCATTCTCAAAGTAGCACGTTAAATCCACGTGGATCAAAATATTGGAATCGCGTTTACAAACAATTTGGATTACTACAATCAACAAACCAGTGTGGGATTGTTTGGGATATTAATTCAGAATTTGTCAAATGTGAAAATCGAATTATGCCTACCAGGGCACTTCTGGACTTATACGGAAACAAAGATACCCGTTATGACGCTTACTTTCGTGAAAATTACATTGCCAATGGTGATTATACATGGTCTGCAGGGGACTGCTCCAAATTTGGCAAAGATCCTGCTGTTTTTGAAGGGAAGAAAACGATCTCTGTTGGCGAGTTGGGGATGTCTTTTACCCGTCAGGACATAGCAGATCCGTTTTCTTTGGACTACGCTTGTTTGGATAGAGATCTGGTCTATAATGAAGATGGAACAATTAACACGAATTATACAAATGTTGGCCACCCAGTCCTGAAGAAGTATGAAGCCCCTGGGATGTATGCAGGGGAATTGCATAAATCGTTTTCTTGGGCAGACCATCTTGTATACCGTTTTGCTGAGACTTATTTATTAGCTGCTGAAGCTTGTTTCCGATTAGGTGAAACACCGACCGCTGTGACTTATTTCAATGTGATTCGTAACCGTGCTTGTGAGAATCATGATGGTAGCATGAATGTTGCTGCAAGCGACATTAATACAGATTTTATCCTAGCTGAACGAGGACGTGAACTTTGTGGTGAATATACTCGCTTCATGGACTTGAAACGCATGGGAAAAACTGTGTTTGCACAATATGTCAACAGCAATCCTGATATTAAGGCTCGGGGAGCTTTTAATGCAGATGTACATTTCTTGCGTCCGATACCGGAAAAATCAGAATTAAATTATCAGACTAATCCGGAAGTTTTTCAGAATCCAGGGTATTAGGAATGTGAATTTTTAGAATCTAAAATGCTGCCTGGTTTACAGGCGGCATTTTATCTAGACTAGATGAGTTGTGAGATTGAGTACTAAATTAGGTGCTCTTATATAATTTGTATGGTTTCTATCATATAATTCTTCAAAAAAGGAGGGAAAATGAAATTAGCAAAAGTTACAACTGTTTATTTACTAACTCTTTTCTTCGTAAGTTTTACAATGATGAGTTGTTTTCATGAAAAAGTTTTTCCCGGTGAGACTAAAACTATTTCAGTAAAGGCATCGAATTTCTCAAATGGTTCGAACATGGTCGCTTTCAATGATTCGAACTATCTTAAGTTCGTAATTGAAACAACACGAACGGTTCCTTTTTGCCAATCAGCTGTAAAACAAAGCATAGAGCCAGCATCTTTGGGCCCTGATCCAGATATACCATATTTCACCGTTCGATTTTCAATGCCAATTCCACCTGTTTACAATGAGACGGAAGTTGGTCCAGTCGTCGGCATAGATTCAATGGTTTTCCATCATAATCATTCTCCCGGATTTGAAATTCTTCCAAATGGAGATGCATTAGCCGTCTATTTTAGCACCCCTATGGGAAAAGCAGAAGCAGATCCTTCTACTTCATTTGTTCAAGCACGTTTGCGCTATGGTTCTGAAGATTGGGATATGCCAGAATTATTCTTCAAAACCAATGGATTTAATGATCAATCAGGCTTGCTATGGAGCGATAACGAGAAGATTTGGTTTTTTGGAGGTGGTCGAAATATTTCAGATTACGTTCCATTCCGGTTAGCTGTTTCTGAGGACAATGGAGTTAATTGGATATATTCTATTCCGCAAATAGATAAGCCAGCTACAGATTATACTGCCCAACCTATTACCAATGCTTTTCGTGCTCCGGATAGCACGATCTATTTCTCAATGGATGCAGATGGTTCTCAAAGTTTCTTATGGAGCAGTGCTGATAATGGAAGTCATTGGAAAGATATGGGGGGGCGTACAGGTGGCCGTCATTCTACAATTATTCCTTTAGATGATAATGGCACGCTGCTTTCAATTGGTGGAAAAAATGCCAATGTAAATGGCTGGTCGCCACAAAATATCTCAACCGACTGGGGCGCAACATGGAGCGAAAGCGAAGAGGCGCCATTTCCTCCATTAGGATCAGCTCAACGACCGTCGATGATTCGGCTAAACTCGGGAAATCTTCTTTTAGTCAGCGATTCTTACAATCATAAAGCAAAGACACCACCTCCGACGGGATGGGAATATGGAAACAGCTGTTTTGTGGCGATTTCAAAAGATAATGGTCAGTCTTGGCATGTTAAAACTTTACCTGTTCAGATACCTGCACATCAACGTGTCGAATATCCTTCTCTAGGTTATGTCACTGCCAGGCAAGCACCCAATGGAATTATTCATTTATTGACCACTGTGACTCTTCCTCCGTTACATTATGAATTTAATGAGGCGTGGATTTGGTCTGAAGCTGGTGACATTTCTCCAGAAACAACAGGAGGAATTATAAAGGAGTATTCAGAACGTTATAGTAATGGTCAACTTAGAATGAAGTGGAGTGCAAGGATCTGCTCCAATGGGCGGTATTTACTTCATGGCGAACAAATAACTTATTTTGAGAATGGAACAAAACAACATCTTGTAACCTATAAAAATGGCCGTAAAACGGGAGAGGAATTATACTGGTCACCTGACGGAAAAATGGTTTGGAGATGGGATCGGGATATAGAAAGAAACATTGGTGTTTGGACTCATTATTGGGCAAATGGGAATAAAAAAATCGAATCGACATGGAATTTAAACCCTGAGGCCCGTGATTTAAAACGAAACTTTTTGGGATATGTAGCGCATGGTCCTTCTATGCACTGGGACGAAAAAGGATTGTTGATAAATACCTACCATTTTATAAATGGAGTTATCCAGGATACAAACCAGTCTAAAGAATAGATAAGAGATGTTTTTTGCAGATAATGAATACTTCGGATTTGTGTGGGAGATTTAGAATAGAGAAATCACAGAATAGCTTTTAAGAAACATAAATGGATGAATTATTAAAAATTAACTAGTGTCCAATCATACATGACAGTAGCATTTTTTGCCATAGAGCAATCGATTGCTCTATAACAGTTTCTCGTCCCACCGGCATATCTGCAAGATTTCTTACTTTTCAGCCTTCAAACCAAAAAATGGTCCTGCAATCGATTCAAAATGCCGGAAATCTATTGGGCGGTCCATCAACTTAATCGAACGCTAACCAATGAAAAATCTGTTTCTTTCACTTCTGGTTATCTTTTTTTCTATTCAACTGTGTGCCGCCGGTTCTTCGAAGAAGGCAGTATCTGTTGGGAAATACCGTGTTTTTGAGCAAGTGGTGGAAAACCGGCAGCCGTATGCCAATCGTTTTACCGATGTGGAGTTGTTGGTGCAGTACCAGGCCCCGTCGGGGAGGATTGTTAATTTTTTCGGTTTTTATGACGGGAATGGTCAGGGGGAAGGCGATGCCCGGAATGGGCACATCTGGAAAATACGTTTTATGCCGGACGAAGCTGGAACCTGGCAGTATGTTTACCGCTGGTCGGACGGAACGCCGGGCGGGAAAGGCAGCTTTACCTGTTCCGGGCAAGGCGCCGGAAAGGGCATTCTGAAAGCTTACGCTCATAACCCGCATTGGTTTGCTTACAACGGCACCGAACCGGTTTGGCTGAAATCGTATTACGAAACGGGGCACGGATCGATTGGTCAGGACTTCGACTGGATTGTGGCCCACGTTTATCAGCCCTTGGCCGATCGCGGCTACAACCACCTGCAGGTAAACTGGTTGTTGTCGCTTTGCTGTTTCGGGCAGTACTACCTGGATGGCCCCGAGCCGGAGACGCTTGACCTGGCGCTATACCAGGAGGGAAAGCTGACCGAAACGATGAACCTAGATGTTTGGAAACGAATGGAACAGCATCTGGGCTGGCTGAACAAACGCGACATGGGGGTTCACATGTTTCTGGGGGTTGACGGCAGCCAAAACGAAGGCCCGGCCTGGAACAAACTTACGCCGGAGGAGAAGCGCTTCCTGGTGAAATACATGGTGGCCCGTCTGGCTCCATTTGCCAACCTGGCCGGATGGAATTTTGTTTGGGAAGTTCCGGGCGACCGCGAAAATCATGAGCTGGGGTTTGCCCGTTTGGTGAAGGAGTTTGATGTTTTTGATCACCTTCGCACGTATGAAGACGAGTTTCCCCGGGAGAATTTCTATCACCTGCCCGAATATTCTTTTGCAGCCATCGAGAACCACCAGATTGCCGCACCCGAAAAGAACCTGGAACGCAATTTATGGCGCGATGCCTGGACCCACCACATGGCCTGCCTGCTTGGCTACACGGGGAAGCCGGTGTTTATGAGCGAGGGCAATGCTCTTTGGCGCCGGTTTTGGCACGAACGTACCGGCGCCACCCAGGACGACCTTCGCCGTAGCGCCTGGGCCTGTGCCACAGCAGGCGCTTCATTTACCTGGAACGGACACGAAAAGGAATACGAGTTGTACGCCGGTGGCCCTTCCGGCTTGCCTTTCAACCAGGAAAATCCGTTTCTGCAATCCGAACAGGCGATCGATGTGCTGGCCGGTGTGATGCAGGAGGAAGTAGACTTTTACCGGATGAAAGCCAACGATAATCTGCTTACCAATCATCAACCCCTGCAGGTATATGCCCTGGCCGAACCGGGTGAACAGTACCTGGTATTTTCGCCCGGCGGAAATACCTTTGCGCTGACCCTGCAGCCCGGCACTTACAGTCGGGTATGCTGGATTGATACCAAAACCGGCGAAAAGCAGTCCGGTAATGAGATGACCGTTTCCGGATCAGCCGAATCTGTTGATTTTGTTCCGCCATCGGCTTCAACCGATTGGGTGTTGATCGTTCGCAAATAGCAGCATCTGCAGCTTTTTTAAAAACTATCCAATAATCTGATATCGAACTACTATGAAAGACAGAATCATTTGGGCAGCCATTCTTTGGTGTTTCGCAATTTTGGCCAATGCCCATGAGCCGGTAGAGAAATGGGGAATATTCGAGCTTCGTTTGGAAGCGCAGCCCCCCGGAAACCCATTTGTGGGGATCAGCTTGTCGGCCACTTTTACGAATGGCACAGAAACGTATTCCCCGGAAGGCTTTTACGATGGCAACGGAGTGTACAAGGTGCGCTTTATGCCCGGTACCGAAGGAACCTGGACGTACGAAACGCTCAGCAACTTTGCCGGGCTGAACGGACACAAAGGAGAATTTGTCTGTGTTGCCCCGTCGGCGGGTAATCACGGTCCGGTACGCATTCGCAACACCTATCATTTTGCCTATGCCGACAGCACCCCGTATTATCCCTTTGGCACAACTATTTACGAATGGGCTTTCCAATCCGATGAACGAAAAAAGCAAACCATTGAAACGCTGAAAAATTCACCCTTCAACAAGGCCCGCATGTTGGCCGTGCCCCCGTTTGGCGATCGTTATCAAAGCGGCCCGGATTCTCTGCATCATTTTCCGTATGAAGGAACACCGCCGCAAAACTGGGACTTCTCGTGCTTCAATCCAGAGTTTTTCCGCGAGCTGGAAAAATGCGTGACGGATCTTCAGGAAATCGGTGTGATAGCCGATCTGATTCTCTTCCGCCCCTACGACCATGGCCGTTGGGGGTTCGATACCATGACCCCCGAATGCAACGAGCAATTCACCCGGTACATGATCGCCCGTTTTGCAGCCTTCCGGAACATCTGGTGGAGCTTGTGCAACGAGAACAGTTTTATCCGTCACCTCACCGACGAGGATTGGGACCATCTTTTTCAGATAGTTGAAACATATGATCCTTACGGTCACATGCGCTCCATCCACAATGCCGGACGCATTTACGATTACAGCAAGCCATGGGTAACCCATGTGAGCTTACAGTATTACAACGCGGTGCGTGTTCCCGGTGTGTCGGCGTTGCTTCGCGATTTGTACCGAAAGCCTATTCTTCAGGATGAAATTAACTACGAAGGTAACGTGAGCCGTCGCTGGGGACAACTTAGCGGAGACGAAATGACGTATCGCTTCTGGAATACCTATATTGGCGGGGCGTATGCTACACACGGCGAAGCCATTGAAGGCGGGTGGCTGTCGAACGGCGGGCTGCTCACCGGCACCAGCCCGGCCCGGATTGCTTTCTTACGCGGGATTGTGGAATCGGGGCCGGCAGAAGGACTGAACCCCATCGATCAGTACTACGAGTTGAACATGGCCGGTAAGCCGGGAGAATATTACCTGATTTATTTCGGAAAAGAAAACATCCGGGAATGGCCGGTAAAACTACCGGATAATGAGTTGGAGGAGGGCATGGTGTTCCAGGCCGAAATCATCGATACCTGGAATATGACCATCACCCTGGTGAAACATACGTTTCAGCTGAAAAAGCTGGACAATTACAGTTTTGTTGACGAAAAAGGGCAAAGTATCCAATTGCCCGGGAAGCCCTATCAAGCCTTGCGGCTGACACGGATTGAATGAGTAATCTTTTAGAAATTGAGGGCTGGCAGTTACCGGTTTATGTTAGCGAAACGATCCGGTAATTGCACCTTGTTAGCCATATTTTGTACCTTGCGAGCTCAAATCATAAAACGAATACCAATCATGTTTATCACCAGACCTTACCGTCTTCAAAAATCGAAATTAAACGCGTTGAAACTGATGTTGAAAACCTGTCTGATCAGTCTGTTAATTTCTTTGCTGAGTGGACAAACCCAGGCTCAACCAGCCGAAGGAATTACCTGGCGCCGGGCTATGAGCCAGCCGTCTGAGTGGTATGGCAGCGCCGAGGCCATCCGCATTTCCGACAATGTGTTGTTGTACCAAAACAACAACGGAGGCTGGTCGAAAAACATCGACATGGCCCAAGAGTTAAGTCATTCCGAAGTCCAAAAACTAAAAAAAGAAAAATCACAGAAAACCGGTACCACCATTGATAATGGCGCCACTCATACCCAGCTTAACTACCTCGCTCGGGTGTACAAAGCTACGGGGCATGACCGTTTCCGGGAGGCTTTTCTGAAAGGAGTTGATTTTTTGCTGGAGGCGCAGTACGAAAATGGCGGATGGCCCCAGTTTTATCCCATCCGAAAAGGTTATTACGAAAACATCACCTTTAACGACAATGCCATGATTGGCGTCATGCGCCTGCTTCGGGGAATTGCCCGAAACGACGACCCGTTTTCGTTTGTGGATGAAGGAAGAAAGCAAAAAGCTGAGAAGGCTGTTGAAAAAGGGCTGGATATCATCCTGAAAACGCAGGTAGTGGTGGATGGAAAGCTGACCGCCTGGTGTGCCCAGCACGATAAAGAAATCCTGCTCCCGGCCAAAGCACGTGCCTACGAGCTGCCTTCACTCAGCGGAGGCGAAAGCGTCGGCATTGTGAAATACCTGATGGAGGTCGAAAACCAGGATGAGCGGGTTATTCTTGCAGTTAAAAGTGCCATTGCCTGGTTTGAAGAGGTGAAAATTGAGGGGCAGCGGGTGGAACGAAAGAAAGATCCTGCCTTACCAAAAGGATTCGACCTGGTGGTGGTAGATGATCCTGAAGCCGGACCGCTGTGGGCGCGTTTTTATGAAATCGGCACCAACCGGCCCATGTTTGTCGGACGCGACGGAGTGGTAAAATACCGGCTCGAAGAAATCGAATACGAACGCCGGGTTGGCTACAGTTACCTGCGAAATTATGCCGAAGATTTGCTAAAAGAGGACTATCCGCAGTGGCTGCAAAAATTGTAACCGCATAGAAATAAAAGGAACAACACCCGATGGATTAACCATGCGAACCTGTTGTTCCTTTTCTCCTGTTTGAGTTCCGGCGTGATGATTTATGCCAGCACCGACTCTATTTCGTAGGCAGGCATGGCGCCGTTTTTGGTACATACGAAGGCTGAAAGCTGAACGGCCATCCGGTGGGTTTCTTTGAGTGATTTTCCGCTTAACAGACCTGCAACCATTGCCGCCGTAAATGAATCGCCCGCCCCTACCGTGTCGGCCACTTCTACTTTCGGGGTTTCCAGAAAACTGGTTTCCGTTGGGGTAATCAAATAGCTGCCTTCGGTTCCGCAGGTGAGGGCCAGCAGTTTCAGCCCGTAGCGGTCGATCAGTGTCCGGCAGATTTCTTCATCGCTCCCGCTCAGGCCAAACAGATCGGCTAAAATCCGGATTTCGTCATCATTTATTTTCAGCACGTTGCAAAGCTGAAGTGATTCTTCAATCAGCTGCTTTGAAAAGAACTGCTGCCGCAGGTTGATGTCGAACACTTTCAATGAGCTGTCGGGCACCAGACTTACAAACTCACGAATGGAAGCCCTCGAAACTTCACCCCGTTGTGCCAGCGAACCAAAACAAACGGCCCGGGCATGCTTTGCCAGATCCGCATATTCGGATTTCATCCCGATAAAGTCCCACGCTACAGGCTGGCAGATCTCGTACTGCGGAATGCCGTTTCCACTCAAGGTCACTTGAACGATCCCCGTGACATGATCAACCTCTTGAAGATCGTATTGCAATCCTACTGCATCCAGTTTCTGGATGATTTCTGCCCCGAGTTCATCATGCCCGATGGCGCTGATCGCCAGGCTGTCGATTCCCAAACGGGAAACATGATAGGCAAAATTGCAGGGCGCTCCCCCCATTTGTTTATGGTCGGGGAAAACGTCCCACAGCAACTCTCCTATTCCTATTACCAATGGTTTCTTATTCATTGTCGTATCTTCTAAATGATTCCCAATTCTTTTTCAATTTGTTCCAGTGATTTGCCCTTGGTTTCCGGTATCCATATTTTCACAAATACGAAAGCGAGTACCGAGAAGATTCCAAAGATACCAAACAGGTAGCTCAATCCGAGTCCGCCCTGAATGACCGGGGCAAAGTAAACAGTGAGAAATGTACACAACCAGCTCACCGCTGTAGAGAACGACATGGCCACGCCTTTGATGCGGTTCGGGTAAATTTCGGAGATGATCACCCACATGACGGGGGCAAACGAGGCGGCAAAAAACGAAATGTACACCAGCAGGGCCGCCAGCACGCCGGGACCGTATTGCACCGGTTTGGCAAACTCCCAGGTAAGGTAGGTCAATGAGACAATCATTCCAACAGCACCCCAAAGCAACAGCGTTTTCCTCCCTTTCTTATCCACCAGCCAAAGGGCTACGATGGTCATCAGAAAGTTGACCAGCCCCACCACCATGGCCTGCATCATGGAATCGCCCTTGGCCGAGCCGGCTGCCTTGAACATTTCGGGAGCAAACATGATCACCGCATTAATGCCCGTAATTTGCTGCAAGGCAGCTATCAAGGTCCCTATCAACACAATTTTGCCGGTTTTACCTTTAAACAGTTCCGATATTTTTAACTTCTCCTTCTTCTTCTCCTCCGAAATGACTTTCTCCATCTGGGGCAGCTCGCTTGCCACCAAGGCTTTACCGCCAATTTTCAGCATAATCGCTTCGGCCTCAGCTTTGCGGGTTTTCGATACCAGCCAACGTGGGCTTTCGGGGAAGGACACCAGGATGAAAACCAGGTACAGCGACCCGAACAGGGCTGGTACGGCCAGCATGTACCGCCAGCTGTTGTCACCCAAACCGATGAGCAGATAGTCGAAAATATAAGCCAGCACAATGCCGATGGTAATGGCAAACTGGTTCATCGACACCAGGCGGCCCCGGTTATGAGCCGGCGATATCTCGGAAATGTACATGGGCCCCACCACCGAAGTGGCGCCAACGGCCAGACCCGACAATACACGAAAAACAATCAGGATGGCAGACGATTCAGCCAGGGCGCAGCCCAGCGCCGAAATAATATACAAAACTGCGGTGGCCAGCATCACTTTTCTTCGGCCATATTTCTCCGTAAAGTTACCGGTAAACAGGGCGCCGATCAGGCAGCCGATGGTCAATAAGGCTGCCACTGTTCCGAGTCCGCTGTCGGTGAGCGAAAACTCATCTTTCAGCATATCAACTGCTCCCGAAATACCGGCCATGTTCAGCCCAAACAAGAGGCCTCCGTTGATCGCCACAAAGGTGATCCAGTATAAATAGCCCTGTGGGGCATGGTTAGTTTTTGTCATCATTAAGTTGATTAATTTTTAATTGGTTTTAAAATTCGCGTTGCCAGACTATAATCAAGATACTCTAGTGAAACCCATTTCCGCTGTCTGCCTGTATTTAAACAGCACCACCTCTATAAGGCAGTTGGTTGTTTTTTGTTGATGGACAAAAAAGTCTTTTCCATGGATTACCAAATTCCAGCCAGTTGCCAAACTGAACCCTGAGTTAATTTCACGTCACCACCTTCTGAAAAAAGGCTGACCATCGTGAAATCTTCTGTTGGAAAAAAACATTCGGTCATTACAACCAGACCGCCTTTGGCAAACAATTCCACTGATGAATGATCAATTATCAGTTTCATATCCATCGATGGGTCGTTGTTAATATACGGCGCATAATGGATGCCTGCAAATTCGTTGTTTGGACTTTGCCATCCAGACTGGCTGCGATCAACATAAAACAGTTTATTCAGGTTGTCGTATCCAATGACCAGCTTTTCGCCCTTGCTGTTGGAAAGAACAACTCCGAAGCTTTCGGCGAAATTAAAACTGGTAGCATCTTTTGTATCGAAATTCAGATTAATCTCGACTGGAAACCGGAAAAGCTTTTTGAGATCATGCAAGCCGGAAATGGTAGTGGCTGGAATCAGTTGTTCTTTCATTTTCAACTGATCGAATTCAGCAACCGGCTTCGAAATCAACAAATATTCGTTATACACATCCACCAGCTCCAACTCGCGGGCCACCGTACAAGCTCCACGCCATCCCGACGTAGGTATCTCGTTTGCATATTGCCAGTTGTTCATCCAACCAATAAACAGTCGTCGTCCGTCTTCATCCGGAACATTTGACCAGGTGACCCCGGCATAATTGTCTTTGCCGTAATCAATCCACTTGGTTTTGTCGCCAATTGGAATGAACTGATGCCCGTCAAAATCACCCACAAAATATTGTGTGGCCGAGCCACCGTTTGGTCCACCGGGGTTGATGCTGACCAACATGACCCATTTGACCGTATCGCCAGTTTCCATTGGAAACAAATCGGGACATTCCCACACACCTCCATGAGCGCCTATATTTTGGCCAAAGTCACTTTCATATTCCCATTCAAGCAGGTCGGGCGAAGAATAGAGTTGCACCCGATCCTGGGCAGCCAGGATCATAATCCAGCGGTTGTTTTCTTCGTGCCAAATCACTTTCGGATCGCGGAAATCACGGATACCGGGATTGCTCAATACCGGATTATTGGCATATTTTGTCCAGCTGCGTCCCTTGTCGATACTGTAAGCAATGCCTTGGTATTGAAAAGTATCAGAGCCTGCACGTTCAAGCTCCGGATTGTGATAGGTATAAATGGCCACCAACGGAGGATTTTCTGAAGTTCCCAAACCCGAAGTGTTTGCTACATCCGCCACCGCGCTGCCCGAGAATATCCAACCAAGAGAATCGGGATACAGCGCCACTGGCATGTGTTCCCAATGCACCAAATCGGTGCTGACAGCGTGTCCCCAATGCATGGGCCCCCAAATGGTGCTGTCGGGGTAATGCTGATAGAATAAGTGATACTCTCCTTCGTAATAAACCATGCCGTTTGGATCGTTCATCCACATGCTATCGGGTGTAAAATGAACCTGCGGGCGGTACTGTTCTGCGTATTGTTCGGTTGTCTGTTGCTTTTGTGCGCAGCCCGAAGCCAGGATAGCCAGAACTGCAATGAGCAAATATTTTTTCATTCTTCTTTTGTTTTAGGTGTTATCGGATCATTGACTTCTTGAGTGCTTTTATCGTCAATGACTTGACAAATTTACTCTGCGTGTTGCCGTCAAGTCTTAAAAACTTGTAATTGTACCTTGGAAAAAACAAGGCGGTCATAACCTTTTCTCCCTGATTGATAAACAATTCAACTGAATTCTGATCGACCAGCAATGTAAGAGGCAGGGTTGCCCCTGTAGCTTGGTAGTCGCAACGAATTTCGCGCATAAATAAATTATTGAAGGTGACATGCCCCGAATTACTACGGTCAATCGTGAATTCACCATCTGTTGTACTGTAACTGATCGTGAGATCTTCCAATTCATTTCCGAGAGAAATGGTAAACTGATCTATCTCCGCAGGAATGATTTCCATTTCGACTTGATAGCTGCCCCCGGCGATAATTTCGTGGTAATCAACATGAATCTGATTGGCCGGGGTTTCGGGTGCAATCGTCTTTTGCGGATCAACTAATGTATTCAGCTCGTCCACCGGAGAGAAATGAAGAATGTAGCGATTGTCTTGCCTTTTCTTCAATTTGATTTCTCGCGGAACAGTCATTCCGCTGCGCCAACCGGATTCAGGTACAACATTGGCATACGCCCAGTTACTCATCCAACCAATAAACAGGCGCCGTCCGTCTGTTTCGGGAATATTGCTCCAGGTAACACCGGCATAGTTATCGATGCCATAGTCGGCCCACAGGATTTCGTCATTTTCTGAAACAAAGGAACTCCCGTCGAACTCTCCGATAAAATATTGGGTTGCGCTACCGCCGTTTGGTTCGCTATACTCGTTTCCTCCCAAACTAACCAGCATTACCCACTTTTCGGTTCCTTGTTCATCCTTCAACGGAAACAGGTCGGGACATTCCCATACGCCCCCGTGGTATCCCTCATTTTTTCCAAACTCACTTTCCAGTTCCCATGCTTTCAAGTCTGGCGATGAATAGATACGAATGTGGTCGTAAACGGCCAGCACCATGATCCATCTTTGGGTGGCTTCGTGCCAAATTACTTTTGGATCGCGAAAATCAGCTATCCCCGGATTGTCCAAAACCGGATTGTTTTCGTACTTGGCCCAGGTATCCCCTTTATCGTTGCTGTAAGCGAGGCTTTGAACCTGCCTCCCGGTTATATTTTGATGATGGGTGAAAATGGCCACCAATGGCGTTTCGCTTCCAGTTTTGAATCCGGCCGTGTTGTTTAGGTCTGCCACCGCACTCCCTGAAAAGATATACCCCAACTCATCGGGATATAGCTTGATCCCCTGGTCTTCCCAATGAAATAAATCAGTACTGACGGTATGCGCCCAATGCATAGGCCCCCAGGTGGTTCCATTAGGATAGTACTGGTAGAAAAGGTGATATTTGCCGTCGAAATAAACCATCCCATTGGGGTCGTTCATCCAGTTTGCCTGCGGCGTGTAATGATAGTAAGGCCTGAAATTGTGGTGATACATCACATCTGCACTGCTGTCAGTTTCTTCGTTATCGCTGCAGGCTCCCAGTAGCAGCACGGACATCAAAAATATGATCTTGCTAAGTTTCATTTATTTATAAGTTTTCGGAGACAATCTGCTTTCCGGTTTGAAAAAGCTTGTCTGTTTTCTGTAAAAAAAGGAGGCCAAAAGCTGTTTCGCCGGGTAAGATTTTTCTTGCCGACCCACAGATACAGCTTTTAGCCCACCTCAACATCCGTTGATTAATTTTTTTGAGACAAATAATTCAGTGAATTCTTTGTAATCAGGTTAATATTGGATTGATACGCATTTTCGCCGGAAGGATTGATGTCCCCCTGCTCGTTTTGATTGAATTCAAAACCGCCAATACCTTGATAAATTGCCTTCCCCTGATACTCATCGGTTGGAAGCAGTTCCATAACACCAGCCATAAAATAGTCGCGTATGCCGCCCCAAACGCCAAGCCATTGAACCTGGTTTGATGCAGTAAAAGCCGTATAGGCGTTTTCGTCTCCATTTCCGTAACCATGGAAACCGGCTACTTCAACAATCACATAGTTATGGTCTTCGCGGTAGCCCGGTCCAATGATTGGCACCCACTGATAACCATCATTATCCTGGTTAAAAGTAATCCCTTTATAAATCGGATGGCCAGTCATGTCATGTGCTCCCACGGTTGCTCCAATCGTCCAGGTATCGCCATTTTCAAACCCCTCTCCGTCGCCGATCACCATGTTGTAATTGTTCGTGATTCGCCCCAAAGTCCACAAATAAGCGCAGGCATGTCCATTGAACAGTAGATTGCCGCCATTTTTGTAGAAATTATTGATGGCGTTGAGTACATCGCTATCCAGCGCAGCAGCGGGAAGATCACGGCCCGAATCATAGTACCACCAAAGCACCCGGAAGTCATTCACATCGACTGAGCCATTTTTGATAGCATCGAAACTTACGTAAACTCCGTTATCGTAGTTTTCGAAGAACCATTCGGCAGCGGCTTTTTCATCGTCATCGGCAATCGCCCCAACATTAGGCGCTGTGCCCAAAAAGCCAATGTAAAATAGTTCAGATACAGTGATCGTATATTTACTGAATACATCACCATTGACAACCATCACTTCCAGAGGATTCGAAAAATCCATATTACCTGAAATTGCAGGAGTAATCGTTGCACCTTCTGCCAATTGAATCGTTGTGCTGAGGTTCGCCAAATCAGTGCCATCAGGTACTGTAACCGAAATCGTTTTATTTTTTTCATTGATTACTCCTTCAACACCATCGACTGAAAAGGCTGAGATCGTAACATCTTTATCCAATACCAAGTTGGATTTGTATTCTTCATCGCAAGAAATCATGCCTGCAAGGAATACGATCGCTAAAAGATTTAATATATGTTTTCTCATTTCGAATGTCTTTTACGTTTTAACACTTCCTTCTTTACCAACCATAGTTCTGCTGGTACAATCCTTTGCTGAAGTCAATTTGGTTTTGCGGAATAGCAAAGTACTCGTGTTTTCCTTTTGTAAACTGTCCATCTTTCAGGTATTCCCGCTTAACCGATTCTTCGGTAAAGTAATTGTTGATGTATTCAAAAGCAATTCCCCAGCGAACCAGATCATAAAATCGGATACCTTCCATGGCCAATTCAAGGCGACGTTCCCAACGCAATGCCTGACGGGCAAAATCCTGATTCCAGGTACAATTTTCTCCCGGCTTGTAAGTATCCATGCCGTAATTTGAAACCGGATTTCCATCCTTGTCCATAAGCATGGCTGTACTATTGATTGCCCGCTGGCGCACATCATTAATTATGGGCAGGGCCTCGTCCTCGCGACCAAGTTCGATGAGGGCTTCAGCCTTCCACAACAGAACATCAGCAAACCGGATGATATCGGTATTTTTGGAGCTAGCCATGAATGGCGGCACTTTCTCGAAGCAGGCACATGCGTAATGCTGATTTTCTTTCAGCGAAGAAAAATGTCCATAAATCTGGGTAGCACGGGCCCAATCTTTCTGGTAAATAAAATCAGGATCGTATTTCCAGGGATGCCCGGGAATGGCCACGGTGTGATTTAAACGGGCATCAAAGGTATTTTCCTGAAAATCGTCGCCTTCCAAAACGTCTGAATTATTAAAAGTATCGAACTGGGGAAGGCCGGCAGCATCCGTTTTAAACGAATTCACCAAATTTTGAGACGGAATGTGAAACCAACAACAGCCGTATTCCGGGTTCATGGGGTAATTCAGTGCATTTCCCCAGTCCAGGCGACCTTTAGGTGTGCCATCTTCGATAGACCGCTGAATGGAAAAAACCGATTCGGTGCTTCCTTCATCATGAGTCTGCAAAAAATTGTAGCCAAAATCTGCAAAAAGGGAATACTGTCCTGAGGCAATCACTTCATCAACCAGGTTAACCACTTCCTGAAGTTTTGATGCACTAATATTGGTTACGCTGTGTTGTTCATTTTGCTCGTAGGCTTGGTACAACTTGGTTTTTGCCAAATAGGCCAACGCGGCGTATTTGCCTGGCCGTCCTTTGTCGTTCTGGGTTTCGGGCAGATTATCAGCTGCAAACTGAAACTCGGCAGCAATTTTGTCCCACAATTCCTGATCGGAAAATTCTCGGTTTGACACTTCGTTGTAGGCGTTTCCTTCAATTGTTTCATCAATCCAAGGCATGTACTTGAACATGGTTTTCAAAATGAAATAGTGATGTGCCCGGAGGAAACGCATTTCAGCCTGACGGGCAAGTTTTTGGGGGTACTCCTCTGCCGATAGCTGATTGACAACTTTAAGCGCTTCGTTTGCTCGCCCAATGCCGACATAGAGCCGGTACCATTTCTGATCAACCAACGGATTATCTGTCGTGTTAAACGCAAATAATTCCATGAAGTTGAATTCCCAGATATCACCGGTTCCACCGCCCCCTTTATAGGAGTCGCCACTGGTAATGTCGGCATAAGGCCATAAGGAATTCGGTGCAGTATAGTGGTCATTACCCAATTCAGCGTAAGCAGAAATGACCATACTCTCTGCATTCTCGAGTGTTAAAAGCTGGTCGCTGCTAACAATGCTCTTTGGTGCCATTTCAAGAAACGAGTCCGAACAGGAAAACAGTAACCCTGAAGCTATTATCAGAATCCAGGCGGATATATTGTTGCTTATCTTTTTCATTGTCTGTATTTTCTAGAATGTTACATTAATACCAATTGTGTAGCTAGATGGGATCGGGTAGGCAAACCCGGGAGATTCAGGATCAACGCCGGTAAACTGATCGCCTCCTTTTCTATCCTTAATGGTGAAGACGTTCTGTCCCTGCAAATAGATCCGGGCAGAAGACATGCGTAAACTCTGGATTAATCGAGCCGGAACCTGGTATCCAATCTGAATATTCCTCAGTTTCAGGTACGAACCATCTTCAATAAAATAAGAGGAACCGCGGTTTTCATTGTTCGTATCCGTACGGGTCAACATCGGAATCGTTGAGTTTGGATTGTCCGGTGTCCACGCTTGTAGTGTTCGTGAGCCAAAGTTGGTTCCCTGCCAAATCGAGGTAAAATCGGTCAGGTGTTTAAATTCGTTGTACACATCGGAGCCGTATATCCCCTGAAAGAAAAGATTCAGGTCAAATCCTTTGTAGGCAAAACTGGCATTCAGACCGTAGATAAAATCGGGATTCGGGTCGCCAAGCCAGGTACGGTCAAGCGCATCTACCACGCCATCAGGCTGATATACGAAATTACCTTCAGCATCCAAGCCGCCAATATCCTTATAACGAATACGGCCAACGCCTTTTCCTGTTTGAGAAGCGTGAGCGTCCACTTCATCCTGGTTCTTAAAAATACCGTCGGCTATATAACCGAAGTGAACCAGGTCGGAATGCCCCACTTTTTCCGGTTGACGGGTCTCCCGGGTAGCCGGTGAGTACTTCATTTGGTAAAAAGGTAACTTCACGTTTATAGGATGAGATATTTCCGGTCAGGTCAATTTCCAATCCGTTACCCAGTTTGGTATTGTACCCCAGCACAAATTCCCAACCTTTATTTTCCAGTGTGGCACCGTTCACCCATTGGTTGCCACCACCGCCTTTAACAGCCAGGTAAGGAGGCTCAATTAAAATATCCTTGGTTTCTTTGAAGAAATAGTCGAAACTACCATACAATTTCTGATGCATCAATCCAAAATCGATCCCTAAGTTAGTTTGAGTGGCTTCTTCCCATTTCAAGCCCGTATTGCCTTCGCGGATTTTACGAAAACCTGAAGGAAGGGGTCCCGAGTCAGCCCCAGTAATATCATAGGCTGTTCCTGAATCAAAATCCCAGGTTGGGTCGATGCCATAATCCGAACGGTAGATGGAATAAATAGCTTCATTACTGATCTCCTGGTTACCGGTAATCCCCCAGCCAGCCCTGAATTTCAGGTTTGAAAACTGAGGCAAGGCTTCTTTAAAAAAGTCTTCTTCGCTTAACCGCCAACCAACAGAGAAAGCAGGAAAAGTACCATACAGGTTATCTTTACCAAAACGGGATGAACCATCGCGGCGAACAGTGACCGAAGCCAGATACTTTTGATCGAACACGTAGTTTACTTTTCCGAAATAAGAAAACAGCGAGTTACCGGCACCACTTCCACCATTCAGGATTTTCTCCGTACCGGAATCCAGGAACATGTATTCCGGGTCTTCGATGACATATCCTTCGCGGCTTCCATAGAACGATTCGTATTCTGCCTTAATGGCTTCAGTACCCACAACAATATCTATATTGTGTTTGCCTTTTTCAAATTTGTAATTCAAGGTGTTGGACCATGTCCATGCTATATTATGCCATTGTGAAGTTGTCACCCGGCTGATATCACTGATTAGAAACCCGGATTCATATGAATAATCCATCTTCCGGTAGTAATTCTGCGTATAATCAATACCAAAATTAGATCTGTAATTCAATCCTTTGATGATTTCGAGATCTGCATACATGTTCCCGAACACCCGCGCTGTGCGCGATTCGTTTTGCTTATTTTGCTCAATTAAACGAACCGGATTGTGACGGTCGGTCATGCCCGGAGCAGGGCCTCCCCAGCCACCATCCACAGAATAAACCGGAACTACAGGTTGCTGAACCAAAGCCAGGTACATCACATCTCCCACAGGAATCTCAGCATTCTTTACCCGCGAAATAGTCAAGTTTTCGCCCACTTTTAGCTTGCCATCCAGAAATCTGTAATCCGAATTGATACGGGCAGTTATTTTATTGGAATTGGTTTCCTTGATGATTCCGTCGTGATCATAGTAATTCAACGAGAACAGCGTATTGCTCTTTTCATTTCCGTTCGAAAAGGTCAGGTTGTACGACTGGATTAGTGATTGCTGAGATACTTCGTCATACCATTTAGTATCAGCTGGCCGCATGGTCTGTGCCGGATCGATAAACTCCGGAAGAAGAATCCGGTCCAGAATAGCTTTCCCGCTTTCATCGCGATGCCAGTCATAGGTATAAATAGCTGATGTTGGCGTATTTCCATCGTTAATGGCGGCTTGCCAATTTACCAAACCTCTGTCGTAGGTGTTCAATACATCGAGTTTATTGGCATAGTGTTGAATGGTAGCATACGAGCTGAATTCAACCTTACTGACACCTTGTTGCCCTTTTTTTGTTGTAATTAGGATGACCCCGTTGTTAGCGCGAGAACCGTAAATACTGGCAGACGAAGCATCTTTCAATACCTGCATCGATTCAATGTCGTTCGGATTAAGTTGTTCGATACCTCCGGTTGTCGGTACCCCGTCAATGATGTACAAGGGATTGTTATTCCCTGACCCCATGGTGCTACCCCCGCGAATACGAACCGTAGCAAACGACCCCGGGTTACCGTCAGTTGTGATGTACACCCCGGCAAGTCGTCCTTGCAATGCTTTGATAGCATTACCTGTTGGCATTTCTTTGATTTTATCCACCTCAACAACGCCAACGGCGCCAGTCAAATCTGCCCGCCTTTGAGTCTGATAACCAGTTACAATTACTTGTTCCAGGCCTATCGACTCTTCCTTCATGGTAATATTGATGGTTCCTTGACCGGCCACTTCAACTTCGCTCGATTGCATGCCTACAAATGAAAATACCAGGATAGTATTGGGCGGAACATTCGAAAGACTGTAACGTCCGTCCCCATCCGTAATTGTTCCGGTGGTAGTACCTTTTACCAACACGGTGACTCCGGGCAGCGGAAGCCCGGCGGTATCGGTCACCCTACCGGTTACCGAAGCTTGCTGGACGTTCGGCTGGTTGCCTTCGGTTTGAATTTTAGCCAACATGATCTGTCTGTCCTTAATTGTAAAGGAAACATCGGTTCCCTGGAACATTTTTTCGAGTACTTCACGAACACTTTCGTTTTCAGCCTTGATGTCAACTTTGCGGTCCACATCAATCAGGTTCCGGTTATAGAGGAAAAAGAATTCGGAGTTTCTTTCAATCTGATCTATAACGTCTTCCACCCTGGTATTTCTCAAATCGAAGTTAAGTTTCGTCTGCTGCGAATAGCTGTTCACCGCAAAGGTTTGAGTCAGGGAAACGAGCACGATAAAGATGGTAAAGCGCATCATTTTAATCATTTTTAACAGGCCGGTGTTTGCCAACGGCCAAGGGTTCTTCTTTTTTTTCATAAATTTGAACGTTAGTGGATTTACTACTTCATTAAGTTAATTCTACTTCATGACAGGGCGGTAGTGCGAATACCTCCCTGTTTTTTCTTTAAGTCAATTCTTCATAGGTTATTTTATCTGTTTTGATGGTTAATTATTCAGCCACATCTCAATTCTGGTTTTTGTAAATGTGTCGTCCGGTCTTTTCTCCCGCTCATGGATTTTGTACCGGATAGGAGCAACCGTGGAGAGCATTCGGCAAATTTCGTCCAGGTCTTCATCCTGAAACGTGGCCCGGAATACCGATGTTTTCAGCGAATCGCTATGCAGAATAATCTCGGCATGGTACCTGCGCTCCAACCGCCGGGCAATTTCGGCCATGGGTTCGTTTTTGAAGATCATCAGCCCGTCTTTCCAACTGGTATATGATTTTGCGTCGATACGCGTCTGGAAGGTTTGCCGGGCCGATTTGTCATAAACCAAGTGCTGGTCGGGCTCCAGCGTATTTTTAAATTTGGTATCCACCCCGGTAACCTGAACCTTTCCTCTCTCCAGAATCACTTCAGCCGTTTTTTCATCCTCGTAAGAAATAACATTGAATTGAGTGCCCAAAACCTTCACCTGAAACCAGGGAGTTTTTACGTAAAACGGATCGGACTCCCGGTGAACGACGTCAAACCAGGCCTCGCCCGACACCTCCACATGCCTGCTGCTCAGAAAACTTACCGGGTATTTGATTACCGAGCCACTGTTCAGCCAACCAACCGTTCCGTCGGGCAACTGAAATTTAGTCCTTGTGCCAATCGGCGAATGGATTTCGGCCCAGGCGTCAACAGAACCCAGGCGATCTGTTGAAAGATAGGCCAGCAGGGCAATTGTGATCAGGGCCGGAATGAGCAAGATAGCAGCAACCTTTGAGAAAAGGCGGTAATAGCGTTGAAGGGCTGTCGCGGAAACCGGTTTCTCCAAGTTGATCCGGTGATGAAGTTTATCGAGCACCCGACTTAAGCGTTGCTGGTCGGGTCCGGTGGATGTTGTTTCGCTCCACTCCTCTTCCATGCTCATCCTGAGTTCATCCTGCTTTTCCTCCTGGCGAAACCAATCCGAAACCGCCAAATAATCGTTGAAAGAAAATTTGCCGGAGATAAATCGTTTTATTTTTTCCTTGTTGGTATCCATGATACTGGTTATGTCCTTTTCAGGCCATTTTCCACTATCCGCAAACAAGAAAAAAATGAACTATTTTTTAAATAATTCCTATTCGATTGATTTTCTGTTAATTGCAACTACCCTCAAACAGATAAAAACAGGACATAAAAGATGAGGCCGGCCAGTTTTTCGTTTTGAAGTTCGCGATGGATTTGTTTTTGTGCGGCTACCAGTTGGTTTTCGACGGTATTGGGAGAGATGCCCAATTCTTCGGCTATCTGTTTCACCGGTAAGCCTTCATACTTCCTTTTGATAAAGATTGCCTTTCTCTTTTCGGGCAGATTGTTGATGATGTTTTCCACCTTTTCCAGCAAAAACTTATAGTCGATTGTCTGGTCGAGGTTGTTTTCTTCATTCAGGAAAGCATAAATGAGATCGTCTTTGTGCGAATTGTCGCGCGCTTTCCGGATAAAATGCTTTCGGATAATGTTGTAGGCAATGGTGAAAATGTAGGAGTTAAAAGAGCTGTCGGGTTTTAAGCCTTCCTTTCGTTCCCATACGTACATAAAAACCTCCTGCACCACCTCTTCGGCCTCCTCGGCCGACTTGAGGTACTTGAGCGAAAAATTATACAAACGCTGGGCATATTTATTAAAAAGCGCATCGAATGCTTTGGGGTCGCCTTCTTTCAGCTGCTTTACACTCAGCGAATCAATATGCCGGGATAGTGAAGTCAAGGTTTTTCAGGTTTTATCTTCCCTCAAAAGTAATAGAAAACCTGACAGGTTTGGTGAAGTTGGGGGTGATTCTGTAAAAATCCCTTCTCTCGAAAGACACGAAAGAAGATGATGCCAGATTCAGTTTCTCGACAAATTCGGATAGAAATTGTCGTAAAGATCAAATAAGGAAGCCCGCCGTATTTGAGATACATATTAAGGCTTTCGGTTGTATTTTCGAGTTTGTGAATTAAAAACGGGATATCTTGTCATTTACAACAAACACTTCTAAGTTGAGAAGGATATTTGTTCCTTATAAAAACAATCATCGAGATAGGGTCCTTAAATTCATCCAAATCCGGCGGGCAGTAAATAATTCTCAATGATTTGACTGGTCTTAAAAATCTGTAACGGATTTCATGACTAATCAAATCATTGAGATAAAAAACATTGATGCTACAGGAGAAAGCTTTTAATCGGTTTATTCTATCCGGATTACGCGGAGATAGTCCAACATGGCATCATTGATTTCACCATCCATATTGGTATTCCAATCCTCAAAGCGGATGTCTAATTGGTTTTTACCTTTTTTTAGATTCACCTGACAGCCGTTTGAATAGCCCCAGTCAGACCATTCATTTTCACCCCGTTGCGGAAATACAAGGACACCTTCGTAAGCCTGATTCACGTATAAGCTTCGGATGCCGCAATTGTTATCGGTGTTCCAGGGGCCGGTGCCGTTCGAGTAGCGCAGGTCAATCAGGTACTTCCCATCTGAGGGAACGGTTACCGGAATGCTGAGATCCGTATTCTTTGTCAAACTGATTTCGATAAACCCGTTTCCTGAGTAATTTGAATAGGGCAGATCTGACCGTGTGGTATAGTCCTCCAGCTCCAACCGCATTTCCTGTTGTGTTTCGGAAAACAAAACCGGTTCACTGGCGAAAGATTCTATGCCTTCAGCGTCGATTGCAACGATCGTGAACGCTGCAAAATCATTCCCTTCAATTGGAAATTCACTGGAAGTTATCGTCTCCAGTATTACTCCATTTTTATAAATCTGATAGCCAGCTGCACCAGGAATCTCATTCCAACTGATTGACCGATCTTTCAATTTCACCTGAGGCGTGGGCGGTGAAAACTTATTCGAAACCAAATTGATCTGACCGGGACCAAAATCAGTATTTTTCATCACGATGTCAATCGAATGCTTTCCGCTTAAATTTGCTGAGAAGAAGGCGTTTTCGAGTAGTTCTCCATCCAACAAAACCGAAGCGACTTCGTTCCCATACCCAGTCACGGAAATATCCAATACGGCATCACGGTAGCGGAAATTTTTGAGCGTTTTCACTCCCCCATAAGCTTTTGGGATAACGGGGTTGAAGCGCATCCCACCCTCTTCGAAGGAAATACCCATAAACACGCGGTGTACCATGGCCAGGTTGCCGGCCATACTCCATAACATGCGATGCGAGTTGATTTCGGTGCCTACATAGTCGCCTGTTTCGGCAACCATGTTTTCGTAATTTGACAGAAACAAAGCACCGGCCCGGTATATGGATGCGAGTCCGTGCAGCAATGCTTCCTCATTTCCAACTTTTGCAGCTGCCAGGTTCCAGTACGACTGCACAAAAGGCCAGATACCATTGTTATGGTACGGCGGGATATCCGGAATGTGGGGGTAGATGCACGTGGTTCCAAAATTGGTTACCGGCGAATTGGCAACGATCGATTCTGCCTGCTGTGCATCCGCCACATCAAACAAAATCGCCAGTGCTTCGCCCAAGGCTTCGAACCGGGGCGACCGGCTCAGGTAGGTTCTTCCATACAAATACTGACCGTAATAACCTTTGTCCTTCATCCACAAAAAACTGTTGATGCCATCTTTGATTTGTTGCGCCCGGCTCAGGTACTGATCGGCTGGCTCACCCAAAATCTTTGCCATTTTAGCCAAGATAATGTGAGCCTGGTAATGCACGACGTTGGTTCCAAGGTTTTCGGAAATATAAATATCCACGTTCGACATCCACCGGGGATAAGTCTGCTCGCGCCAATCCAAAAAAGACGACTCTCCGCGATACAAGCCTGTTTGCTCATCTCTCAGGGTTTTGTAATCGTCTTCCAGCGTATTTCGAATCACCTTGAAGGCTGTATGCAACCATTGCCGATCGCCAGTCACTTGATAAATTTCCCAGGCAGCCAAAGCCCAGGTCGTCCGATCGGACGAAACGGGCCAAGCCCCACCCGATCCTGTATCTTGGATGATCCGGTCGCGTTTTACTTTTTTCAGCAAGCTGATTTTTGCCACTTCCGGCTCATGATAAGCAAAGGCCAGAAGCGTGCTGTAGCTCACGTCTCGGGTCCATACTCCGCCCCATTTGGCACCGGTACGCAGCGTGCTGTCCGGCTCAATATTTAACTGCGCCTCTTCCAATGACAGATTAAACAGCGCATCGACAATTGGCTGATCCGATTGGTAGGAAGGTTTCATGGAAATGTCTTCAGATAATTTCCATTCTTTTACATCATTTTGCTGCTCATCAAATGGGTTTAAAGTGACTGTCAACTCAAAAATCCCATCTTCATCCGGGTCTTTTAGCGCCAGCCCGTTTTCATCCAGGTTAGAAAAATCCCAGGTCAGTGGTTCCGCGCCGCCCGCAATGTAAACAGCCTTGAAATCGTCTTTTGCGATCCGGCTTCCATCAAAAGCTTCGAAGTAGCCCTTTTCATTGAATTGTTCCAATACATGCCGCAGATCCAACCGAAAAGTGTATTCGTAGTTGACCGGAAGTTTCGTTCCGGAATCAATCGGGTTGGGATCATTATCCTGACCAAATTGAATAAGCGGTGATGCATGCTCCCCTTCTTCAATAATTAACCAATGATCTTCGCCCGACGGTTTTTCATTGTCTTTTTCGTTGATACTGAATTTAAAGGTAATTAGTCTTGAATATTGTTCGCTGGCTGTACTCCGGTAGTTTGAAACGATGTGCTCCGGCGAAAGCACCCGGGCTTCAAAATCGCCTTGTACCACTTTGTCAGGATAAACGGTAAAGGCATTCGATTGGTACAGAACTTCAGGTTGCTGGTTGCAGGCAACCAAGCCAGCAACCAACAATACTGCAAGTCTCCGATATTTCTTCATGGTCTTCTCTTTTAGTTTTCAATTGTGATTTTCTCATTCCTCCTATTATCCGGAACCCGGATAAAGCATGTCCCCGCCCCTTCATCCCAGCTCCATGCTGCTTTTTCAATGTTCTCGGGAAGTATTTCTTCGTCCTTTTTTATTTTGAAGGTTTTCAGCTTTTGCTCGCCTAACAAGACCGATGCCGGCTTCTTGTTCATGTGGATCCGATAGACCAGATTTCGTTTTTGTGCTTGAAACCCTGTCGAGGCAACTTCTTTATAGCTGATCTCCATCCCGGAGCGTTTGGTCACACATCGAACATTCCGCATCACAAATACGTCGGACTTATAATTATTGGTCTCGCCGTCATCCTCGTAAATATCGAACGACGCCTTTTTATTGATCCCAGCCGGAAATACTTCAAGGAGCAGTGGATAGGATGGTCTTTCTCCTATAAACTGCATCACCGGCATCTGCGGAATAATGGACCCCTGTTTGACAAACAATGGAATGGTTTCGAGCTCGACAGGGTAGTCAATCCACTGCCCTCCTTCATAACGATCTCGTGGCTGATTGAAATCAAACCAAGTTCCCTTGGGCAGATAGACACGTTTAATTGCAGCGCCTTCTTCAACGACTGGGGCCACCAAAAGCTTTTCGCCAAAAAGGAATTGGCTATTCAGATTGAACGTTTCCTCATCATTGGGATACTCCAAGACCAGCGCCCGAGCCAAAGGCCAACCAGTATCATAAGCCTGGCGCGAATAGGAATAAATGTACGGGAAAAGCTGGTATTTCATCTCAATGGTCTTTTTGTTGATCGCCTCGGCCTCAGCGCCAAACAGCCAGGGTTCAACGGCATTGTTACCCTCGTGATGGATCCGGCTCAACGGGTTGAAAGCGCCAAACTGCAGCCAGCGAACGTACAACTCGCTCATGGCATCATAATCGTCAATATCGCCGCAATAGCCGCTGATATCGCAGCTCCAGAATGGAATCAGCCCCATGCCCGATGACATCATTAGCGGAATCTGAGCCGCCAGCTGGTCCCAGCCATCGGTAACCTCATTCCCGTTGCCGGCGTCGCCCGACCAGCCAAAAGTGAACCGTTGCATACCTGCAAAAGCGGAGCGGGTCATTTGAAAAACCCGGGTGTTTGGATTGCGTTTGTTGAATTGTTCAGTCACAACTTCATCCCAGGTATGCCCATAAACGTTGTGAATTTCATCATGCATGCCCAGGTGGTGCTGCTGAAACAACCGATCGGTGCTTTCTTCGTTGCTCCAGGCAGGCTCGCCCATATCGGTCCAAAAACCACGCACTCCGGCATCAAGCGCTTTCTGCTGATACGCACCCCACCAGTCGGCCACTTCAGGATTTGTAAAGTCCACCACGCCACAATTTCCGCCCCACGGCCAAGGCATATCGTACGATTTACCAGTACGCACATCGGTGGTAAAATACCCCAACGAATCCGCTTCCTGCCATTGTTTTTTATTGGCCTGCGAAATAACCGGATCCTGAGAAACAATCACCTTAAATCCGTCCGCTTCAAGATCCGCCAGCATATTTTCAGGATCGTCGTACCGCCCATCGCGCCATTCAAAATCCTGCAAATGTTGTGTCCAGCCAATATCCTGGTAGATGATGTCGCAGGGAATCCGCCTTTGACGGTAACCCGCCGCAATCTCACGGCTAAGCGTTTCGTTGGTCAGCAGTCCGCGACACTGCGCAAAGCCAAACGCCCAGCTTGGCGGCATGATGGGCCTGCCGGTGAGCTCGGTGTAACGACTGATTTGTTGCTTCAACGTTGGTCCGTAAATGAAGTAATACATCATTTCCCCACCGGGGGCTGAAAAGGAGTAGTACTGGTCTGACTCCACTCCAAAATCGTATTCCGTCTTGTACGTGTTATCGAAGAAAATACCGTAGCCCTCGCTACTCATAAAAAATGGAATGCTTTTGTACAACGGGTCTTCGTTGGCTTGGTAGCAAGGTTTTTCGCTGTTCCACATACGGAACCGGCTACCCACGCGGTTGATGGAGCCATTTTTCTCGCCCAAGCCGTAAATCCGCTCCCCGGGTTTGAAGGTTTTGTAACTGGTCATTTTAGCTGAATCGGCTACAAAACCACGATCCTGGTAATCTTCCATCAGCAGCTTTTGCCATTTATCGAAGATGCGTATTTGGAAAGGTGACTTTTGGATCCGCACAATGAGCTCGCCGGTGTAAATTTCGTAACTGGCAGGTTGTTCCGAAAGATTGATCTTTTGATTGCTGTCACCGGCTTTAATAACGGCAAAGGATTCGTTGTTCCGCTGAAAATGATCCTGATCGTACCAGATTTTCAGAATACCGGAAGTGATCTGTTCCACCTCAACCTGAACATTGTTTTCACAGGTGAAGACGACCTTGTTTCCGTGTGTTTCATAAGAAAAACAACTGCCTGCTTTTTCAAAGTCCTGTGCACTGGCAACCGTTGCAAGCAAAAAAAGAGTTAGTAAATATTGAAATCGAATCAATGGTTTCATGATGGTTTAAGTTAAAAATTAAAACAAAAAAGTCCCGGAAAGACAAAAAATGCCTTCCGTAATTAAAATTTCCGGGATGAAATCAGCTATTCATATTCGACGACGACCATGCTCCAGTATTTGAGCTCGGGCAAGGTAAATGCGACTTGGTTCCCGCTTTGATCAAAGTTTAGCGAACGCGATGCTCCTCCAATCATATCCGGCGAAGCAGTCCAGATCTTTTTCACCGTTCCAGCGCTGGTCAGGCTTATCTGTGCATCTTTCACCAAGGCTGGAATTGCCTGAATTCCCTGGTTGTCTCGCCAGTTGGATGTTTTCGAATCTTTGAAGTTGATGAAATGAACCACTTGCTTGTCGTCGACTTTCCGGCATACCGTCGCGATGCTCCCCTTACTTGCAGGCCAGTTGGCCAACGGCAGTTTCCCATCCATAGAACTCACTGAAACCACGTTAAATGAGCCACCGTCGCGTAGCAGGTTTTGGTAGGCTACCATAAAGTCGTAGTAGGCAGGGAGTGCTTTTTGCAGATCCGACTTCATAGCCAGGTTCGAATTTGGAAAATACTCCTTCCCCAGCATGTGCTCTCCCAATTCGAGGTGGGCGCCACCGAAAGCAAAAATAACGGCATTGGTCATCAACACCGCCGGAGTATTAAAATAGCCTTGATTGTCGGCCAACTCATAATTCATATAAGCCGCCAGTACGGTGTTTTTAGAGTTGTTGCTGTAGGCATTATTCACCTGTATAATGTTCGCCAAATCGTTATAACTATCATTTGGCGACCAAACTTCGGTATACAGGAAATCGGAGGAGGATTGTGCAATCCCTTGCTGGCCATATTGATTGACCGCATTCAGCACAATTTCCTTATCCGGATTGGCTGTTCTCATGGCTTCAATAAAAGGCTGATAAGTCTGTGCCAAATTCAGCGAATTGCCGTCATAGGTGTAGCGATTTCCGCGATCACCCAACTGGTCCATATGGAAACCATCAAAATTCAGGTGCTCATAAACTTTCTGATTCTCACTGGCCAGGTACTGCTGCCATTCACTGTTCGACGGATCGAGCAAAAAGATGTTGCTCAGAAACGGAGGTGTTGGAAGCGGATGAAAATCACGATTGGTGTGTGTATTGTCGGTATATACATACCACTCTTTTTTTGTGCCGTCGGCTTCAGCGTTTTTCCATGCCCCGTAAATCAGGTTGTAGTGCATGGCTTTCATATTCCTGCTATGCGCCCGGGCAATGTATTTTTCAACGGTGCTGAAATAAATATCGCGGTTAATGATGTCCTTCCAGCTGGCTGCCGGTGCACCATCGATAACCGGCAATGGCTGGTGATGTTTGTTGTGCCAGTCGTAAAACTGGAGTCCGTTGATATGATAGCGGTTCAGGCTGCCAATCACTTCCTCAATCTCCGCGTCGCTTAGCTGATGAAATTTAGACAGGAATCCGTATCGTGGAAATTTGGTCCAGTCTGAAGACACATCTACGCCAATCGTGGCATAAATGGTTTCCGTGTCATTGGTTTGCGTGTAAACTTCGGCGATATAGCCGCGGAAATCGGTTGACGGTGTCTGCCACTTCCAGGTAGCGCCTGAAACAGCAGCTTCTTCAATCACTGCATCCAGGTGTTTGTATCTTACCCTGGCCCCTGAGGGCAGGGAGGAGTTGTCCATGGCAAAAGTCACTTCATCTCCGGGATTGTATGCTGCCATATCGGTTTCAATGGACAAACTCAGAAAGCCGGGGGTGACCGGATTAGCCGGAATTTCCGGATCCGGATCCGGAACAATGCCGTCATCTGATTGACCACAACCGATAAACACACCGGTTAATATCAAACTTAAAAATAGTGTCTTCAACTGCTTCATCTGCCTTTTCCTCATCGATCTATTATATTTTTTTGAAAGCTGCGGTTGCCCCGGTATGCAAACACTGTTGCAATGCGCTATAGAGGCAACCGTAGCTTCTCAAACTATTGTTTTGTTATCGTCATCTCTTCCGTATCCAGGTTAATGGTTATGACGTAGGTTCCGGCATCACCGTCCTGTAGCTTCCACTTATTGTCAGGTCCATCACAGCCCTTGGTAACAATAAAACTGGAATTAGTAAGAGACTGATTGGGGCTGGCAGGGTTAATCCAGTCACCATCGCACCAGTCGCCTTTGAATTTGGCGATTTTAAATTCTCCGGTTGGGTTATCCGCACCCAGTTCACCGGTAAAGGTGTACACACCGTCAGCAAATGCCAAGGGTTCCGGATTGTTGATATTCCACCCATTAGGTCCTCCATCACCAACCAGATACAGGTTAACCGGCACAATTTTGATGGTGCTGTTGAACAGGTTCACCGTAATCTTGTAACGTCCCGCTGTTTCTGCAGTTACCCGCCACTTATTATCTGGTCCGTCGCATCCGGTGGTAACAATAAAATCAGTCGCTGTCAATACTTGATCAGCCTGAGATGGATTGAGCCAGTCACCATCGCACCAGTCGCCGGCAAAGGTTGAGATTTTAAAGTCACCTGGTGTCAAATGAGCTTCATACGTGAAAATGAACGGATCATCCGGGTTTTTGGTGAAGGCTTCGGGGTCTCCAATATTCCAACCACTTGGCGAGGCGTCGCCCACAATGTACAGGTTGGAATAAGCGGCACCCTCCAGTTTGTCAATTTGAATAGTCAGGTCAAGAAGATTGACGGTAAGTTTATAGTTTCCTCCTTCTTCCAGGTTCCATTGAATATCATCGCCGCTACCCCCTTCATTGTAGACAATCGTTCCTTCGCTGTCGGGATCTTTGGTGTAAAAATCCTGGCACCAGCAATCCTCCTGGCTGACCGCAAATTTGAAGTTACCCGATGACAATTGCCCCTGGTAAATAAATACCCAGGGAGTTGAAGAGAGCGCTGTCAGCTGGGTTGCGCCGGCAATGTTCCATCCGGCGGGTGTTGCATCACCTACCACGTAGAGCACTTCGGATACCGGTTTATATGGCGTGACCGAGAAGGTTTTCACTTCCGTAGTATCATCATCAACTCCTTCCATGGTAATGTCGGCAAATACCCGGGCTTCAAAACTACTTGTGACACCGTCAGCAATGGCCCATTCTTCGCGAACCAGTTGATTCAAACTTCGAACGGTGAAGCTCTTTTCAAAAACACCTTTCCCCATAGCGTAGCTTTTTGCTGATGAAAAGTTATTGCCAGCTTTGTCAATTTCAAGGGTATACGCCATGGAGCTTCCTGTGCCACGATTCGTTCCGCGAGTCCAGTTAATATTCAGAGCGTTACTTTCCGCTTGCTTTTGAGACAATACTAAAATGCTGTCCGACACACTTAGCGCGATCGGTTCGCCCATTGAGATGACGATTTCTTCCTCTTTTTGACAGGAATTCAGAAAAAAGCCTGCACACAGCAGCAATGCACCCAGCAAAAATTGGCTTCCGGAGCTCAGTATGTTCCGGACAGGTTGGATTTTATATTTCTTATTTTTCATTTTATTCGATTTAATCATGGTGATTATTTATCTTTTTAATCACTTCAAGCCATTAATAGCCTGGATTTTGAGTCAGGTTTGGATTCGATTCAATCTCTTTCAGAGGAATCGGGAAGAGCAGGTGCTTCTCCGTAGCATTCAATTTTCCGATGGAATGCAGGAAGTCCAGTCCCCACTGGCCGTTATCTACCCGTATCAGGTCGAACCAGCGCTGGCCTTCAAAGGCAAGCTCCATCCGGCGTTCGTGCAAAATCACTTCTTTCATTTCGGCCTGCGAAAGATCCGAAACTGCAACTAGTCCGGCACGGGTGCGAACCCTGTTTAAAGGAGATTCGGATTCGTCTGTGCGTCCCAGGTTGTTTAACGCTTCTGCTTTCATAAGCAATACGTCGGCAAATCGCAGGACAGGAAAGTTTTTTGGACTGTTGTCGTAGGTCGGTGAAACAGCTTTGGTGACCAAGAATTTACGGACATTATATCCGGTTGAAGAGTAGGCCGGATCGTATTCCATACCATCAAAAGCCGGGCAGCCCTCATAAAAGATCGTAGCATCCTTGCGCAAGTCTCCCGTCTCGTATGAATCGACAAACTCCTGGGTAGGCTGGTTCCATCCCCATCCGCCGGCAACCATTCCCGAGTTACGCGGCCCCTGAAATGTACTTAACCAGGAAGCCTGATTTTCATTGCCCCAGAAATCTTCTCCTGCATCGCCAACATACTGAACCTCAAACAAAGACTCAACCGAGTTTTCGTTATTCACGTCAAAATTATCGGCATAATTTAGGTTCAGACTGTAGCCCAAAGCCTCGACCTGGCTGGCCAGGCTCACCACCTGTTCCCAGTCTCCAAGCGTTAAATACACTTTAGCCAACAGCCCGGTAGCAGCTCCTTTAGTGGCCCTCCCCAAGTCGTTGGATGAATAGGCTGATTTAAGCGGCAGCATTTCCATAGCGGCAGTCAAATCATTTATAATAAGCTCATAAACTTCTGCTTTTGGTGTTCTTTCCAAACGAAGATCATCACCCGGTTCCTGCGGTTCAGTAATTAAAGGAACATCGCCGAAATAGCGAACCAAAATGAAATAGTACAATCCCCTCAGAAAATGAGCTTCACCCAAAACCTGGTTCTTCACCTGCTCGTCAATGTCCATTTCAGGAACTTTTTGCAGAATTACATTGCTTCGCAAGATGCCGGGAGAAGGCCCGCGGAATAAGTCAAGAACACCGGGGTTATCGGTTGCCGTTACAAAATTCGACATGTCTTGGGTTTCACGCCCGTCATCACCACCACCGGCTCCCACGATGCTGTTTCCGGCCATGATGTCGGATGTCCACATGCGCATGTTGTATAGTTTTGGCCACTGCAGGGGCTGATAAGCGCCATTGATGGCAACAATCGCATCTTCTTCAGTTTGATAAAAGTTTTCGGTATTGATCGTGTCCAATGGCGATTTGTCCAAAAAATCCTCGCTGCAGGATGCTGCTGTGACGATCAACAGGATGATTGGTATATATTTTAGAATTCTCATTTTTAAAAGTTTAATGGGTTAGAAACTGATATTCGCACCAATACTGACTGTTCGGGTCAACGGATAGGTATTGAGGTCAATCCCATTAGGGGAAACCTCCGGATCAAAACCGCTGTAATTGGTCAACGTCAATAGGTTAGCTCCTGAAACGTACAACCGGGCTGATTTCATGTGCAATCGCTTTACCAGCATGTTTTTGAAGGTGTAGCCCAGGGTTACATTCTTCACCCGCAAATAAGTTCCGTCTTCCAGAAACCGGTCAGAAGGCCGGATATTCTTGTTTGGGTCATTAAAAACAGCCCGCGGCATTGCATTACTGGTTCCTACTCCCGTCCAGCGATTAACCGTTGCCCTACTCTGATTTTGCGCGACAGCCATTCCCTCGCTCCAAATCCGATTCGCGTTGTAGATATCATTTCCGTAAACTCCCTGTAGAAAAATATTCAGATCAAATCCCTTATACGCAAACCGGTTATTTAAGGCAAAAATGAAGTCCGGATTTGGATTCCCGATATAGGTACGGTCATCATCATCAATGATCCCGTCGCTGTTCAAATCCTTAAAGCGAATGTCGCCGGGCGAGGTTCTGGAGTATATATCATCTCCGGGAACTTGCAGGGCATGCGCATCAACCTCCGCCTGTGTTTGGAAAATACCATCGGTAACAAACCCGTAGAATGCATCCATTGCCTTACCAGCTTCAATCCGTGCAACTTGCTGGTTAAAACCAACACTGCCACGCGCCAGCGGAATGGTGTCGTTCAGGCTTTTTACCTCATTCTTGTTGAATGAAATGTTGAAATCGGTATCCCAGGTCAAATCCCCGGTTAGGTTATGTGAATTAACACTAAGTTCAATCCCCTTATTCACGACTTCTCCCGCATTGATGAATGGCACAACAACATCGGAATAACCACTGGTAATTGGCACAGCCATTGGCACAAGCATATCTTCCGTATTTTTCTGATAAACATCAACCGTCAGGTTCATTCGCTGATCGAACAGGGTGGCATCAAAACCAATGTTGGCTTGCTTTTGCGACTCCCACTGCACATTTGGGTTCGGCATCACAATCGGCACCACCGCATTGACCAGGTTGTTGTTGAAATTGTATTTGATCGTGCTCAGAGCTGAGGCAAACGAGTAATTTCCGATTTCCTGGTTACCGGTTACCCCATAGCCGGCGCGCAGTTTCAGGTCATCGATAAACCCGGCCAACTGCATAAAATTTTCCTCCGAAATTCGCCAGGCCAGTGAACCAGATGGAAAAATCCCCCATTTGTTGTTGGCTCCAAATCGGGAAGAACCATCGCGACGCACGGTTGCAGTCACCAAATATTTGTCGGCAAAAGTATAATTAACACGTCCCATGTACGATAGCAACGACCACGAACTTCCGTTTCCGTTGATATTTTTCTGGCTCAGTCCATTATCCAGTTGCTGAGTGAGATCGCTGGCAAATTCCTGAATTGATCCGCTAATGTACTCGAACTTATTTTCCTGGGCACTGGTACCTGCCAAAATGGTCAGTCGATGCTTTTCGTTGATGGTTGTATTGTAAGTCAACGTATTATCCCAGTTCCAGGTGATGGATTTATTGGATGCTTCGCCCAGGTAGGATTGTTCCTGCGGACTGGGTTTAAAATCGTATTTGGGCGCCCAGTTTCGGCTTTGCCAGAAGTTGGCTTTCAGGCCCGCCTGCGACCTGAACTTCAATCCTTTCATCAGTTCAATTTCTCCAAAAAAGCTACCTAAAAGATTGTACCCCAAGGTAGTGTTTTCATTGATGGTGGCTTTACCAATGGGATTGGCAATGTCGCCCGACCAGGCCGGAATTCCTTCGGGGCCGGAGTAAGTTCCATCCTGATTATAGATTGGTTGCGTTGGCAAGGCACGCAGGGCATCCAGGATGCTGAAGGAGCCACTGTACTTGTCATCGTGGTTCAGTGAAATCATGTTGCCAAATTTCACCTTGTCAAACAGCTGAGTTTCTGAATTGAACTTGAGCGTGTACCGTTTAAAACCGGTATTGAGCACGATGCCTTCCTGGTCGAAATAATTGCCGGAAACATAGTAGGTGGTTTTTTCGTTTCCGCCGGAGTACGACAAGGAATAATTCTGAATGGGAGCTGTACTAAATAACGCACCAGCCCAATCGGTTCCTACTCCCAGTGATGCCGGATCGCCAAAGGCCGGGTTTTTGACCAATCCTGCGTTTTCCATCATCTCGTTATGCAATGCGGCAAATTGCGAAGCATTCAACATATCAACCATGCTTGTGGCTTCCTGTACACCGTAATATGCATTGAAATTGATTGTACCTTGCCCTTTTTCGCCACTTTTTGTAGTAATGATCACGACTCCATTAGCTCCTCTTGATCCGTAGATGGCCGTAGCCGAAGCGTCCTTCAGAATCTGGATGGATTCAACGTCATCCATATTGAGTTGGTTTAATCCACCTTCGGTTGGAACACCATCAATGACCATGAGTGGGTTGTTATTGTTGATGGTTCCTACCCCGCGAATACGAAAAGTAGGGTCACTCCCGGGTGTTCCGTTCGAAATAATCTGCACACCAGCCGCTTTGCCCTGCATGGCATCGCCAATGCTTGGCATGGGCAGGGATTTCATATCTTCGGTGCTAATGGATGAAACCGAGCCTGTTAAATCTTTCTTGCGTTGGGTGCCATAACCAATAGCAACCACTTCTTCGAGCCCAATAGCATCTTCTTGCAATACCACGTTGATTGTACTCCTTCCGGCTACTTCAATTTCCTCGGTTTTCAATCCCACAAAAGAGAAAACCAGAATGGCATTTCCCGGGATGTCAGTGAACTGATAGTTACCATCGAAGTCGGTAACCGTACCTGTCATGGTCCCTTTCACCAACACGGTGACTCCCGGGACCGGCTCGCCGCTGCGGCTGGTTACTTTCCCCTTTACCGGTAACGATTGCTGCATGATGCCGGGGCTGGCATCTTCACTTTTCGGATAAAGCACAATCCGGCGGTCAATCACTTTATAAGTTATCGGTTTATCCTGAAACAATCCATCCAGAATTTCTTCAATACTTTTGTTTTCAACATTCAGACTGACCTTTTCATCCAGTTTGATTTGCTGAGCATTGTAAAAGAAAACGTAGTTCGAGTTTTCCTCAATAGCCCCAAAAGCCTCCTTCAAAGTCACATTAAAGTACTTTAAGCTCATCTTATTCCCTTGAGAATACACACTCCCTGATACGTTTATCAAGCTAATCAGGAAAATGAAGAAAGTTAGTCGCATAATTCGCCACAGTTTACTTATGCCGTTCCGGGGAAGGGCACAACATTTCACCATTTTTTTCATAAATTTGTACAGCTTAATTAATTACTAATGAATAGCGTCAACTATTCGTTAATTGATTATTCCCGGGCGATGCTGCAAACATTTCCCGGGTTTTTTTATCTTATTTATTTGCCAGCCAAATATCCCGGCCATCCGTCCGCACGTGAATTGGAATAGTCAAGCCAATGATCTCAAACAACTTCCCGATTTCGTCGCTTTGATACACACTGCCGGAATACATTTCATCCTCAAGTCCGGAATCCTGGAAATGGATGCTTACATTGTACATACGCTCCAGTGTTTTGGCCAATTCTCCCAACCGGACCTTTTCGAAGTAGTATTCACCGTTGCGCCATAATGTAGAAAGTTGCGGATCAACCGAAACAAGTTGTTGCTGATGGTCATTCCGGTTATAAAGCCACTTTTGTCCAGGCTTCAGCAAAACAGATTTTTCCTGGTCCGGAATATCTTTAATTTCAATACTTCCCTCCAACAATGTTGTTTCGGTATGTAAATCGTTGGCATAAGCGCGTACATCAAACTGGGTACCCAGAACGTTCACACTCATATCGCGTGTAATTACCCTGAATGTGCGTGATTTATTTTTCGTGACCTGAAAAAATGCTTCTCCTTCCAGTTCAACTTCCAGCAAACTTTTGTTGTTGCCAAGATGATATTTCAGTTTGGAATCGTAATTCAGGGCAACAAACGTTCCGTCGGGCAAGGTCAACTCCGATTGCTGCCCTTTAGGGGTATTGAATTCGATAACCTGAGCTTGTTGTTCCGAAACCGCTGTTATGCCGGATTTACCAATCATGTACCCTCCGAGTCCAACCAAGATTAAAATGGATGCAGCAACAGCAACCTTTCTGATGTTCATGATGCGGAATGCACCCGTTTTATTTTCGCGGAACAATTCAAGTGATTGTTCGCGAATATCTTCAAAATCAAGCCTGGAATCCAACTGAAATTCATTCCGCTTTAACTTTAATACATAGCCAATAAGCCAGGCCAGTTTTCTTTGTGGTTCTTGATTCCCCGATTTCAGCCCGGATAAGGAGTCCTTTGAAATCCGGTCCTTGAATTTCGGATCAAACAAGTAATCTGGAGTTGTTTTTTTCATTGTCGGGAATATTGCTTTCTATCATCAAAAGCAGGAAAGGAAGAAATATACCCTGCGCCAAAATATGCTGCGCAGCATATTTGGAGGAATTAACGAAGATATCTTTGAAAAAACAGGATAATGGAATCCGAATCGGATTGAAGAATGGACTTCAACTTATGGATGGCCTTTTGAATATTGTTTGCAACCGACTGGTAGTTAACTTGCATAACTCCAGCCACTTCAGCATTCGAAAGATTTTTGTAGAACTTTAAATAGATGGTTTCCTTTAAACGAGCCGGTAATTCGTTCACGGCTTCAGCCAGCAAATCCAGCCTGAACTCTTTTTCCAATTCATCCGAATCAGTTACATAACTCAAAAAGAATTCGTCAGTAAGCTCAGTTTTCACCTCAATGCTGTGGTTTTTATTTTTTCGCAAGTTCCCGAAAATTCGAATCCGGAGCGATTTAAGCAGGTAAAACAAAATATTATCAGTGGGTGAAAGCTTATCTTTTTTACTGGCCAGCTCAAAGAACAAATCCTGGATACTATCGCGAACAAGGTCTTCATCTAAAGTAAACCGCCGTCCATATTCAAACAACTGCAGATGATAGGTATCGAAGATATACGAGAAAGCCTTTTCATCCCCTCTCCTAAACCTTTGCCATATTTCAAAATCGAAATTCTTTTGCATGATAAGCCTGAAGCCGCGATTGGCAACAAAGCTATTCATTTTTTCGCTCATGATAGAAATCAAAAGTTACGGAGTATTTTTTCCAAAATAAGAATCAAAAAACATCAAGACTGATCCTCCTTCTTCATAGATATTTTAGATTCTTCCGTCACTTGATTCGATTATTGCGGTACCGGAAGAAACAAAAAATCCAGTAATCATTTGATTTACTGGATTTTGATTCATTTTGAAGTATAGCCTTCGTGGGCTGTACCGGATTCGAACCATATCCAGCAAACATCTCAATAACAACACTTTAATTCAATGTTCTCTATCAGAACTCATGGTATTACTCATAACCATATATTTTGCAATAATTTGATTAGCAATACACTCTGCAAATTTAGCGATATCCTCCAAATTTTGCTAAATGCTTCTATTTTTTCTCAAAAACAGCCAATACCCCCTATACAAATTCGGTTAAAAACTGCCTCAACGGGATGTGCTTTATCCCCTCGAAGCTACTTCCGGAGTATTCGTCCAACGTAACAACGTATTTCGGATAATTATCTTTTATCGCAAGCAAGTTCCCGAATTCCCGATCCATGGTTTGCTTCTCTGTGATTCTCAGAGCGACCTGAATGTACACCTTTTCCCCTTTCCGCTCTGCAATAAAATCAATTTCTTTTTCTTGTTGCTTGCCGACCAAAACATCGTAACCAATTGTTCTCAAATGAAGATAAACTGCATTTTCGATGATCTGTCCCAAGTCAAAGGGAGAAAAGCCGGCAATCGAATTTCGCAAACCAATATCGTTGAAATAATACTTCTCGCCCACCTCAAAAACTTTCTTCCCCTGAATATCCGAGCGCTGCACGCCCGCTATCAACATCGCAGTTGTCAGGTAATTCAGATAATTCAAAATTGCGTTGATTGAAATAGACACATTTTGCGACTTCAAGAATTTACTAATCCCTCTGGCCGATATTAAGTTTCCAGTTTCATTCGCCAAGTACCTGATTAAACGATTCAGAAAATCGACATTGCGAACCTCAAAACGGGAAACAACATCCCTAAAAAGAATCGATTGACTTATATTCTTTAAGTAGTCAAAAACCGTCTCGTCAGTAAGATCCAAGTGAATCAGGTATGGAAGTCCGCCATATTTCAGATATTGGTTTAAACTGTCCACTGTATTTTCGAGTCTATGAAAAACTAAAAACTCAGGATAGTTCAAGGTATGAACAGGGATTTCAACATATCTCCCTCCCAGAAATGTACCCAGTTCTCCTGACAAAATATTGGCATTGCTTCCTGTGCAATAGATATCAAAGCCCCCTTCTGCCAAAAGACTTCTCAGTGCCTTCTCGAATTCAGGAACTACCTGAATCTCATCTATCATGAGGAAATTGAGCCCTCCATCAATTGACTTTGATTTCACGTAGTCATAAAGGGCCGTCGATGTATTGAGTTTTTCATACTCATTCAATTCAAGATTGATATAAATAATGTTTGGATTTTGGAACCGCTCACGAATACTGTCCATTGCTTGGAATAGCAAATAACTCTTCCCAACCCTCCGCTGGCCGATAAGCACTTTGATAAGCTCCTTACCGATGTAGCGGTCAATCCGCTTCTTATAGATCTCTCTTGTAATATATAGCTTCATTGTATTTATAAGTGACAAACAATCAAATATACTATATTTTGTCATTTATAAAAAACAAAATAGATATAAAAAAGTTGTCTGCCTCCCATAAATATACTGATAGCGGATTTACATGAAAACAAAAGTGACCTTCCTCCTCAAAAACAGCCCAATATAAAATAAAGCTATATGGCATCGAAAGCTTAAAACAACATAAATGGCAGGCCCAGGACATCTTTCAGCAACAGATGGTCTTGCTTTGACGCTTCGCTGTACCACCCTAAACAGGGAACATTCTCACTGGCTTTGATGATGACATGCGCCTTTATTCACCTTTCTTCCGGCCATTTTTAGGATTGAGTCCACCCCCTTTCAAAATATTCTTAAACAAGGAGACGGTGGATGGATCCATAATATACAGTCGTTTTAAGGCTGAATCGCTTAACCAGCTGCCCACCATAGAAAAAGAGTAAAACGGCACACGCCTATGTAAGACAACCATAATAGCCAATAAAAAGCATCACCAAAAGATGATCGTAGGCGGTAAACTTCCATATAGCTCTTCTCTAGATTTTCTGCTATCTTTTAAATCGTACTCTTGTCAATGAACTTTCACAGCTGACTAAAGATCAGCTATCCGCAAAAATTTACACTTTTACCCACGGCTCTCTTTTTTGTGTGGTAACTCAAAAGTAACCATACCGGGTGAGTCTGAAAAAGGAGTGGCCCGGCTAATTATTTTTACCGGACATTAATATTTCAGAATCCATTATTTAATCACGATGGAATACGTTTTGCCTACCTCGGTTGGCAAATCGTATACCTTCGTTTGTTTGAGATCCAAGGTATTCAGCTGGGCTGCTTCTGAAATTAGCGGCCTTTTAACTTGTGCTGTCTCGTAAAACGGATTGGGATTGATTCCTGTTGCTGCTACCAAGCCATTTCCTGCTGCCTGAACCACTTCGTTAGGAACTCGAATACGACAATTTCCACCTAAAGTTGATTTAATCTCAATTTTTTGAACTTCTCCATTTTTCCATGTGAAACTCAGCTCGAAACCACCAGGAGCCCGAAGTCCGGTTATTTCACCATCTTTCCATTCATCGGGCAAGGCCGGTAGCAAATGAATGGCACCATCGTGGCTTTGCATCAGCATTTCGGCAATGCCGGCCGTGCAGCCAAAGTTCCCGTCAATTTGAAATGGCGGGTGCGCATCGAAAAAGTTGGGATAGGTTCCCCCGCTTCTTCCGCCATTCACCGGATCAACCAGCGTCAGTTGATCTTTGATCAGTTTCATGGCATGATTCCCATCGAGCAGGCGGGCCCAAAAATTCACC
>NZ_JAPAAF010000129.1 GCF_025907915.1 Gaoshiqia sediminis | reverse complement strand
AAAAAGTTGAACAAAATTGCTGTGATTGGGCCCAATGCCAACGACGAAGTGATGTTGTGGGGCAACTATAACGGAACACCCATTGAAACCATTTCCATTCTCGAAGGCATCAAAACAAAGCTGCCCGAAAAGAAGATTTTCTACGACAAAGGCTGTGACCTGGTTGAGGACAAAGTGACCGAAAGCTATTTTTCGCAACTTACATTCGAAGGGAAACCAGGGTTTAAAGCCACCTACTGGAATAATCCCGACCGGGAAGGACAACCCGTTGTTTCGCAACAAATAAGCAGTGCAATTAAGAAAACAACTGCCGGTCAGCATGAGTTTGCTTCGGGTGTAAAGCTCGAAGGTTTTTCGGCCTTGTTCGAAACTGAGTTCGTACCGGAAAAAACGGAGGAGCT
>NZ_JAPAAF010000128.1 GCF_025907915.1 Gaoshiqia sediminis | reverse complement strand
AGCCTGATCCGGAAAACCTCCGGGGTGCCTTTGGTGATTTTGAAGCGGTCGTCGATGCGGCGTCCAACCACCCACACAACCTGCTTGCCGCTGTAAAGTATCCAGGTGGCTTCTTTCTCGGGGATCGATAGTTTTTCATCGATAAATCGTACCAGCAGGGCGCAGACCAGACAGGGAGAAGAAACCGCTAAGCCGATTACCGGCTAAGCGGTTCAATATCGCAGGGAGAGAAACCGGCTAAGCGGTTCATATCGTAAACGGTTAGTTCTTTCAAACCATGCGCCCCTACCCCAGCCTGATCCGGAAAACCTCCTGGGTGGCTTTGGTGATTTTGAAGCGATCGTCGATGCGGCGTCCAACCACCCACACAACCTGCTTGCCGCTGTAGAGTATCCAGGTGGCTTCTTT
>NZ_JAPAAF010000127.1 GCF_025907915.1 Gaoshiqia sediminis | reverse complement strand
ACCTGGATACTCTACAGCGGCAAGCAGGTTGTGTGGGTGGTTGGACGCCGCATCGACGACCGCTTCAAAATCACCAAAGCCACGCAGGAGGTTTTTCGGATCAGGCTGGGGTAGGGCGCATGGTTTCCCTGCCTGAAGCCAGAAAGGACGAACCGTTTACGATATGAACCGCTTAGCCGGTTTCCTCTTCCTGCGATATTGAACCGCTTAGCCGGTAATCGGCTTAGCGGTTTCTTCTCCCTGTCTGGTCTGCTTGCGCCCTGCTGGTGCGATTCATCGACGAAAAACTATCGATCCCCTAGAAAGAAGCCACCTGGATACTGTACAGCGGCAAGCAGGTTGTGTGGGTGGTTGGACGCCGCATCGACGACCGCTTCAAAATCACCAAAGGCACCCCGGAGGTTTTCCGGATCAGGCT
>NZ_JAPAAF010000126.1 GCF_025907915.1 Gaoshiqia sediminis | reverse complement strand
AAGCAAAACCCCCGTAGGCCAGTCCAAAAGCTGACATTCTCTTTCTTCGGCTCCTGACAATTTTAAAAATGCTGCTTCAAGAAGAAAACAAAGACTACGCCGGGAGCAATAAATATTCCAGATGAGTAATTCGTTTTCAGCTTATCTCCATGATGATCGGAGCGGGTGCGTTGGCCGTCAAAACGCCCGGCTGAGGGTTCGTTTTGACACGGTTTTTGCTTCCCTGCCTACCGCAGGCAGGCTTTTCATCCCCGTCTGACTTACATAGCCGGGCAGGAAATAGAAAAGGAAGAGCCAGTCCGGCTTGAGGACAGGAAAAGAATGGAAGGCAGACCTTGGGAAGGATGAAGGATGAATGGGGCGCTTCAAGCAGGCGTCATTGCAAATGAAGCGCAGCGGAATGAAGCAATCTTTTGCGCAT
>NZ_JAPAAF010000125.1 GCF_025907915.1 Gaoshiqia sediminis | reverse complement strand
GTGGGCACCTATCCGCTGGCCAACGGGCAAACCTACGGGGGCGACATGCCGGTGGAAGAATGTGGTAACATGGTGATCCTGACTGCGGCCATCGCCGAAATGGAAGGCAATGCTGATTATGCCGCCAAACACTGGGAGGTTCTGACTACCTGGTCGAACTACCTGCTCGAAAACGGTCTCGACCCCGAGAACCAGTTGTGTACCGACGACTTTGCGGGGCACTTTGCCCACAATGTGAACCTGTCGGTGAAAGCGATCATGGGCATTGCCAGCTACGGCAAGTTGGCCGGTATGCTGGGCAAGACCGATGTGGCTGATAAATATACCAATGAAGCCAAACGTATGGCCCGGGAATGGATGCAAATGGCCGACGACGGTGATCATTACCGGTTGACCTTCGACCAGCCGGGAACCTGGAGCCAG
>NZ_JAPAAF010000124.1 GCF_025907915.1 Gaoshiqia sediminis | reverse complement strand
GTGGGCACCTATCCGCTGGCCAACGGGCAAACCTACGGGGGCGACATGCCGGTGGAAGAATGTGGTAACATGGTGATCCTGACTGCGGCCATCGCTGAAATGGAAGGCAACGCCGATTATGCCGCCAAACACTGGGAGGTTCTGACCACCTGGTCGAACTACCTGCTCGAAAACGGTCTTGATCCCGATAACCAGTTGTGTACCGACGACTTTGCGGGGCACTTTGCCCACAATGTGAACCTGTCGGTGAAAGCCATCATGGGCATTGCCAGCTACGGCAAGTTGGCCGGTATGCTGGGCAAGACCGATGTGGCCGAAAAATATACCCATGAAGCCAAACGTATGGCCCGGGAATGGATGCAAATGGCCGACGACGGTGATCATTACCGGTTGACCTTCGACCAGCCGGGAACCTGGAGCCAG
>NZ_JAPAAF010000123.1 GCF_025907915.1 Gaoshiqia sediminis | reverse complement strand
CTGCTCTTCTAAGCTCGTCACCATCCGTCCGGCAACGGCATACCGTGGCCTTACACGCCGGATAAAATCCGAAACGCCTTAAAACGGGAAAGCCAGGTACGGTCACGACATGTCGTGACCTCGTGACCAACAGGCCATAGCCACGTGGAAAGCCCAGATTAACTTATCCTGCGCCTACCAAAATGCCTCAGGCATTGGAAGCTTTTGAGGCAAAAATGCATTGAACGGGTGAACTATTTTTAAAAGCGATTTCCCTGACGCATTCTTCCTTCAAAGTAATTTTTTTTGAATAGCAGATGATAAACTGCTCGTCTAAGCTCGTCACCATCCGTCCGGCCACGGCATACCGTGGCCTTACACGCCGGATAAAATCCGAAACGCCTTAAAACGGGAAAGCCACGTACGAGGCTGTCTCAAAAGAGTTCAGTCTCTT
>NZ_JAPAAF010000122.1 GCF_025907915.1 Gaoshiqia sediminis | reverse complement strand
ACCTGAATGCCCATGCGCGATGTCAGGTAGGGATCTTCGCCGTAGGTTTCCTGTCCACGTCCCCAGCGCGGGTCGCGGAAAATGTTCACATTGGGCGTCCACACCGAAAGGCTGAGGAAGCGCTTGTTTTCGTTGCCACGCCTGAGGTGCTGGTGGTATTTGGCACGCCCTTCGTCCGACACTGCATTGAAAATATCGTAAATCAGCGCATCGTTGAACGAGGCAGCCATGCCAATGGGCTCGGGAAAAACGGTCACGCTGTCGTTGTTGGCGTAACCGTGCAGGGCTTCGCTCCACCAGTTGAACTTGCGGATGCCAAGGCGGGGAATCGCCTCACTCTGGTCGCACATCAAGGCGGCTTTTTCTTCGAGCGTCAATCTCGAGATAAGATCTTCGGCACGTTCTTCAAAACTGAGATTTGGGTTTTGATACGG
>NZ_JAPAAF010000121.1 GCF_025907915.1 Gaoshiqia sediminis | reverse complement strand
ACCTGAATGCCCATGCGCGATGTCAGGTAGGGATCTTCGCCGTAGGTTTCCTGTCCACGTCCCCAGCGCGGGTCGCGGAAAATGTTCACATTGGGTGTCCAAACTGAAAGGCTGAGGAAACGTTTGTTTTCGTTGCCGCGCCTGAGATGCTGGTGGTATTTGGCGCGCCCCTCGTCCGATACAGCGTTGAAAATATCGTAGATCAGGGCATCGTTAAACGAGGCCGCCATGCCAATCGGTTCGGGAAATACCGTCACGCTGTCGTTGTTGGCGTAGCCGTGCAAAGCTTCGCTCCACCAGTTGAATTTGCGGATTCCCAAGCGGGGAATGGCATCGCTTTGGTCGCACATCAAGGCGGCTTTTTCTTCGAGCGTCAATCTCGAGATAAGATCTTCGGCACGTTCTTCAAAACTGAGATTTGGGTTTTGATACGG
>NZ_JAPAAF010000120.1 GCF_025907915.1 Gaoshiqia sediminis | reverse complement strand
CCCAATGTGAACATTTTCCGCGACCCGCGCTGGGGACGTGGACAGGAAACCTACGGCGAAGATCCCTACCTGACATCGCGCATGGGCATTCAGGTGGTGAAAGGTTTGCAAGGCCCCGAAGATGCCAAATACCGCAAGCTGCTGGCCTGTGCCAAACATTACGCCGTTCACTCAGGACCCGAATGGAGCCGTCACGAGCTAAACCTGAATGATGTAAATCCGCGCCTGTTTCACGAAACCTATCTGCCTGCTTTTAAAGCCCTGGTGCAGGAAGCCGACGTGCGCCAGGTAATGTGTGCCTACCAGCGTTTAGACGATGAGCCCTGCTGTGGCAGCACCCGTTTGTTACAGCGCATCCTCCGCGATGAATGGGGTTTTCAGCATATTGTAGTTTCTGACTGCGGTGCCATTACCGATTTTTTCACCACACACAAGGTGTCATCAACACCGGT
>NZ_JAPAAF010000011.1 GCF_025907915.1 Gaoshiqia sediminis | reverse complement strand
AAGTAAAAATTGAAAAATGTGATGCCCTTCGCTGATTTTTGACTTGAAAACCCAAAATAAAAAAAGAGACTGAACTCTTTTGAGACAGCCTCTTATTTTTAGCATCTCAAAAGGCACTTAAATGCCCAAACCAAGACTGCCAAAAACTAATTTGCCATGAAACAAATTGCACTCCTCTTTTTTATTTTGGCCTTGTTTTCCTGTAAAAAAGAAACCAATTTCATTTTAAAAGGAAATTTGCCCGATACCACCTTTGACGGGGAATATATCTTTCTGGCGCCACTGGAAAATGCTGTCCGCGAGCGGGTTGATTCGGTGTTAATCGCTAACGGAAAATTTACGATCAAAAGCCAGGTTGATAACCCCGAGATTTATGTCGTTCGCACAAGGCCCCTGTTAAGGCTACAGCTCCAGGAACTGATTGTGGTAAAAGAACCCGGCAGCCTGCAGGCTACCATAGGAAATAACAGCGCCATAACCGGCACCCCGTTAAACGACTCAATCCAACATTGGAAAGAGCATAAAACAACATTTGACAGCAACCTAGCTGAATTGAGACAGCTGAATAATTCAACCGCTGAAATCGAACGCGGTACTGTCAACCGGCAGATCGATTCAGTTCGTTCTGTTGCCATGGATTTTCATTACCGCTTCATCAAAAACAACCGAACCAACGTAGTCGGCAATTTTGTGCTGAAAATGATGGGAGCGTCCCTCACGGAAGAGCAGCGCGAAGAACTCGCTACTGAAAAATAATACAGATTGATGATGACGGTAAAAAATGATAAAACACATTGGGTATATGGGAGTGCGCTTGTTCTCCTGAGCTTTGTGTTTTTTCAGTCTTTTTACGCCTACCATCTTTTTTTTAAAGAACAGGTGCAACTTTTTTTATACTCCGCAGAGTATTTCCTGACCTACTTTGACAAACCGGGCTGGCTGGCTCGTTTTGCCGGTGATTTTCTCACCCAGTTCTTTTATCTCCGGGGAGGCGGCCCGGCAGTGTTGTCAGCTCTTTTTCTGATCGAATGGTTGCTGATTACGAAAATCCTGAGACAGATTAATCATTCATCTACCCCTTACCTTTGGGCTCTGATACCGGTCGGCATGGATTGGGTACTGCATACCCGCTTATCACATCCGGTTTCCGTTTCTGCGGGCACCATCCTGGTTTTGTTATTTTTTCTGGCCTACCGTTGCATATCGAACCACAAAATCGCATTCATTGCCGGCATCTTGCTTCTTTTTGCCACGTACTGGCTGGCGGGCAGCGCCATGTATATTTTACTGATATTGCTTGTTTTGCCGGCAAATAAAAATCACCGCTTCCCTCTATACAAACAGTTGGTTCTCGTATTGCTGGCAAGCTTCATTCCATACCTGTTTTACCAAAAATACCTGCTCACCCTGCAACAGGCCTACCTGTTTCCCGCAAATCAACCAAGCAGCCTGTTGTTAGCGGCTTCCATTTTACTTGCCGTGTTATTTGATTTTTCCACCAAAAACATTCAACAAAACCACTACCGGATTCTCAGGTTTGGGCTTCCGCCTTTCATCCTGATTTTGGTGGCTTTCGGGTTGAAAAGCATGGCCAACTTCAACCTGGAGAAAATTCTTTCGCTCGATAGTGAAACGTATTTCGGCCATCCCGATCAGGTACTTCGTTTATCCGAAAAATATCAGTTGAATAACCGTTATACAGCCTATTATACCAACTTGGCACTGGCGCAATCCGGCCAACTGCCCGAAAAGCTGATGGAGGTTTACCAACCTGCTTCCGACGGGCTGTTTTTACCCGTTTCACAACACGAAAACTGGCTGACCATCCTGTTCAGCAATGAGGCTTTTTATTTGGTGGGCGACATGAATATGGCACAACATTCAGCGATGCTGGGCATGACGTTTTCGCCGTACCATCGAAGCTCGCGCATGGTAAAACGATTGGCCGATATAAACCTGGTGACAGGCGATTATCCGGCTGCTGCCAAATATTTGCGGATGCTGAACAAAACACTTCTCCATAAAAAATGGGCTACTGACCGGTTAAACCTGATCAGAAACGGAGAATCCCCCAACTGGCTGATCCGCAAAAGACAGCAAATTGCCCAAACCGATAGCCTGCGAAAAGCATACGACCACCTGCCGTCTGTCCAATTTTTGGTGGGTCAAAACCCTGAAAACACAATTGCCCGGGATTACCTGCTCTGTCACCTCTTGTTGAACAAAGAAATCGGCGCTTTCCGCCAACTGTACGACCGGTACGCACGCCAACAAAACCTACCCCTGCCATCGGCGTACAGCGAAGCTTTACTGGTCAGCCTGTTTCAGGCCGGAGCATCGCAGGACGAGCTGGCGAGTTACAACATTCCGTCCCGGAAAATCCGCGAGTTTATCAATTACTCCAACCTATACGAACGCAGCGGAGGAAATCCTGAAAAACTGGTTGAACTTTACGGAAAGTCGTACTGGTTTTATTATCATTTTGCCACAAAAACAGCAATGGAACCATGAGAATTCATATCCTGATATATTTATTCGGTGTACTTTTCTATGCCTGCAACGAAACCGGTTATGTCACGATCTCGCATGCTTACCCGCCAATTTATCCCGATTATATCGATGTGACCATTCCGGCCAACATAGCACCGCTAAACTTTTTGATGCGCGACTCGGTTGAGAAGTTGCTGGTGACCATTGAGGGCGAAAAGGAAAGCATCCGTGTGAAAGGGAAAAACAAGGTTCAGGTTCCGTTGAAAAAATGGAAAGCCCTGCTTGCGTCCCGGCCGGAGCAGACACTTACAGTAACCGTTTTGGTGAAAAAGAAGGGCGAATGGATCCAATATAAACCCTTCAACTGGCATGTAACACCGGATTCGATTGATCCCTTTCTGAGTTACCGGCTAATCGAGCCGGGCTACGAAGTGTGGAACAGCATCCAACTGGTGGAGCGCCACCTGGAGACTTTCGACGAACGTGTGCTGGCCGACAACAACCTGACCGGCGGAAGCTGCATGAACTGCCACATCTACGGGAACCAGGATGCTGCCTTATCCATGTTTCACATCCGCGGCGAGCACGGGGGAACTATCGTCAACCGGAATGGAAAGCTGGAAAAGATCAATACGCGCACAAAAGATATGATTTCGAATGCCGTGTATGGTAATTTTCACCCCACCGGGCGATATGGTGTTTTCTCCACCAATGTGGTCATTCCCGAACTTCATACCTACGGCAGCAAACGGCTCGAAGTGTACGACTCGGCAGCTGACCTGGTGGTGCTGAATTTCGATACACGAGAAGTCATCTCCCAACCTTTTCTGTCCGATTCTACCTCATACGAATCGTTCCCTGTATTCTCGGCCTGCGGCAAATGGATTTACTATTGTTCGGCCGGTTACGTGCCGCTGCCCGACAGCATCCGCTCTCTGAAATACCACATTTGCCGCACTTCATTTGACCCAAAAAACGGAACAATCGGCGCCAGCGCAGATACGCTCTGGAATGCCCGTGAAATGAATGGTTCGGTGAGCCACCTGAAAACATCGCCCAACGGCAAATACCTGTTATACACGGTGGCCGATTACGGAACCTTCCCAATTTGGCACCGCGAAGCCGACCTGCAACTGATGGACCTGGAAACCGGTGAGATGGATAAACTCGAAGCGGTGAACGATACCTGTTCCGATTCGTACCACAGCTGGTCATCGAACAGCCGGTGGTTTGTGTTTGCCAGCAAACGCGACGACGGCATATACGGAAAACCGTATTTTGCCTATCTCGATTCAACCGGCAAAGCGCACAAACCCTTTGCCCTGCCTCAACTCGATCAGGAATATTACGACAATACGCTGAAATCATTCAATATACCCGAACTGTCAAAAGGCCAGGTACCTTACGATGCCCGCGATATTGAGCAAATTTATTGGAAACCGGAGGCGCTGCCGGTCCGGTATACCGAAAGCGAACCCAAGCTAGTTGAATAACTTATAAAACATATTTGGAAATGGATATCACACGATGGGAAGGCTTGTATTTATTGATATTTTAGATAATTTTCGGAAGAAGAAAGAAAAAACCAAATGAACTGATCGGCACCTGAAATGACTAAAAATAACCTACTCTCACGGATATTAAAAACGGACCAACTATTGACCTTCGCATTTGGATTGGTTGTGTATTTGTTTTTCTCCCTTGGATATGCTTATCACCTGCATTACCAGGAACAGTTTCAGCTCTTTTTGTTTACAACCGATTATCTTGCACAATACGTGGGCTATCCGGGGGGTATTTCCGATTACCTGGGCAATTTTATTACCCAATTTTACTTCTATTCGTCCATCGGGGCTATTCTTTTAGCTATCATGCTCACCTTGCTGCAGCGTATGGTTTGGTCGGTTGCCCAAAAGCTGGGCACTGCAACCTACTGGATTCCCCTGTCGTTTGTCCCTCCTGTTTTATACTGGTCGCTGCTGTGCGACGAAAGCTATTTGGCTGGCGGCCTGGTGGCGATTCTTTCTGTTTCGGCTTTCATAAGGACATATTTGGCTGTAAAAAATCCGCGAAACCGGATCATCTTCACCTTGCTTTCTGTCCCTGCATTATACTGGCTGGCCGGAGGAGCATTTTTGTTGCTGCCGCTTTTTGTGCTCACCCGAGAAATGATGAGCAAAATGATGAAACCTCTGGCTTTCTCCATCTTTTCTGCTTTCCTGATCGGATTGTCAATAGTCCTGCCGTATTTGACGAAGCAATTCCTTGTGCAATTCCCTTTTACGAAATTGCTGATTGGCGCAACCTACTACCGATATCCGGTCGTCATCCCGTATTCAGTCGCCATCGTTGGACTTCTAATCGTCTTTCTACCCTTTCTGTCGAAGTTGCTTTCATCCAAACTTCAACCGCAGCGACCAGCTTTCTGGCTTGCCGTTCAACTGCTTTTTCTGGTTTCGGGTTCATATTTTCTGCTTTCGAAAACCGCTGACCTGAATAAGGAAGAAGTGATGGAATACGACTTTCATGCGCGGACGCGCCGTTGGGGTCGGATCTTGGAGAAAGCAGACCGGCAGGCTCCTACCAGTCCGCTTTCGGTTACCTGTCTGAACCTGGCCCTGGCCAAACAGGATCTGCTGGGCGAACGGATGTTTCATTACTATCAAAACGGGATCGGCGGACTATTGCCCGACTTTACCCGTGACTTTACCATTCCTACCATCCTGGGCGAAGTGTATTACCACCTGGGATTTATCAACACCGCGCAGCGGCTGGCTTTTGAAGCGATGGAAGCCTTGCCCGACTATCAGAAGAGCGCCCGCTCGGTAATGCGCCTGGCCGAAACCAACCTGATAAACGGGAACTACGAACTGGCCGGTAAATACCTCCGCCTGCTCCAAAAAACATTCTACTACCGAAAATGGGCCACGAATACGCTCCAGGCGACAAAAAAAGAAACCCTGATTGAAGAACACCCGGAATGGGGCTTGCTGCGAAAGATGCGCACACAGGAAGATTTTTTGTTCAGTGAGGGTGAAAAGGAAATGATGCTCGGCACTGTTTTCATGCAAAACCAGGAAAACAAAATGGCCTTCGAATACCTGATGGCCTGCTGCCTGCTGAAAAAGGATTTACAGCATTTTATGGAATATTATCCGGTGGAAAAAGCCCTCAATTACCGGGTAGTTCCGAAAAGTTACCAGGAAGCCCTGATCTACGTTTGGGGGCTTTCACACAACGATCCAACCCAATCGATCCCCTACCCGATCAGCAATTCGGTAAAAATGCGGGTGAAAAATTACGCAAACATTTATACCACCCGGCAAAACCCGGAACAACTGCTGCGCAACGATTATTCGGACACCTACTGGTATTATCTGCATTTCAGAAATTAAACCATTGACCATGAACCGTAAGCTCTACATATTCATTTCAATTTTGGTACTGGCTTTCAGTGCCTGCCGGCACGCAATTGTCCCGGATACCACCAAAGCCAATCAGCCCGATCTGTTCCCCGATTATACAGGCGTGACCATTCCAGTCTCCATCGCCCCGTTAAATTTCAACGTGAATGAAGCACACAGCGCCATTCATGCCGAAATTACAGGAACCGACCAGTCCGGGTTTTCGGTTTCCGGGAAAAAGTTCATCCAGTGGCCATCCCGAAAATGGTCTGAATTGCTGGCTAAAAACACGGGCGACAGCATTCGGATTACTGTTTCGATCAAACAAAACGGGAACTGGATTCAATATGCTCCTTTCACCATATATATCAGTCCCGATCCGATTGATTACGGACTGGCTTACCGCTTGGTGGCGCCAGGCTACGAGGTGTACAGCAAGATGGGCATCTACCAGCGAGACCTGTCAACGTTTCAGCAATCGCCCATTATTGAAAATACGCTGGTTCCCGGAAGTTGCGTCAACTGTCACTCGTTCCGGCTTACCGACCCCGGCTACCTGAATATACACATGCGCGGACCCAAAGGAGGTACCATCCTGAAAACGGGAGATGAAATCAACCTGCTCAACACCAAAACTCCGCGTACCCTGTCGAATTTTGTTTACCCGTTCTGGCACCCGTCAGGCAATTTCCTGGCCTATTCGGTCAACAACATCAAACAGGTATTTCACGAAACGAAGGGAAAAAGGGTGGAAGTAGTTGACCTGGCCTCCGATGTAATTGTGTACGATGTGAAAAACAACCTCACCTTATATTGCGACCAACTAATGTCGGATTCGGTTTTCGAAACCTTTCCAACATTTTCGTCCGACGGCCGGACCCTGTATTTCTGTGCCTCCGATGCAAAAGAATTTCCTTCGGAATACCAGCAAGTGAGATACAATTTGTGCAGCCTGGCATTCGATCCCGAAACAGCAACATTCGGGACCAGGATCGATACTGTTTTCCATGCTTCGGCGCTTGGAAAAAGCGTCACATTCCCCCGCCCCTCGCCGGATGGCCGCTATATCATGTTCACCCTCACCGACTATGGCAATTTTTCGATCTGGCACGACGAGGCCGACCTGTATCTGCTGGATGTGCAATCCGGCGAATGCCGGGCCATGGACGCCGTCAACAGCAACCGGACAGAGAGCTACCATTCCTGGTCGTCCAACTCGCGCTGGTTTGTGTTCAGCAGCCGCCGTATCGACGGTCTTTACACACGGCCGTTTATCGCCCACCTCGACGAAAACGGCAACCCGGGCAAACCCTTTCTGCTCCCCCAGGAAAATCCCGGTCATCACGATGCCTTGCTATTCTCTTATAACATTCCCGAGTTTATCAATCAGCCGGTAAAACTGGATATGCACCAGGTGGAGCACCTTCTCCATACCGAAGGCACCAAGGTTGAACAACGGGAGTAAAAAAGAACCGGAATGAAAGAAAAACGACATAACGCCAGCATGCTGATTACAGGAGCTTTTTTCACAGCTCTGCTGCTGTATTGGGGGTTGGTCTATCCGGAGCATCTCGTCCAAAAAGAACAGATGCAGTTGTTTTTGTTGAGCCCGACATATTTGAAGGAACATCTGATCATTCAAGGAGGACTGGTTCGCTATTTAGGAGAATTCCTGACCCAGTTCTTTCTGTACAAATGGGTGGCAGCAGCAATTGTCAGCGGAATCCTGCTTTCCTTGTTTACCGCCACAAATCGTGTTCTCCGAAAACTGTTCGGAAAACCTCACACGCTGTTGGCTGTAATACCAGCAGTTGGCTACCATTTTCTGTTGCTCGACGATTATTATTACCTCGCGGGTGCACTGGCGCTGAGCCTGACCACTTGGGCAGTTTCCGAAATCATCGGTATCCGGGAGCCAAAACGGCGACTCAAAACAACTCTCCTAACGATACCATTCATCTATTGGATGCTGGGTGGAACTTATTTGGTTTTCATTCTTTCGGTCAGCCTGGCTGAATGGATTTTGTTTTTTAAGGATGACAGTCGAAAAATGAACAAACAGCAAATCGTTTGGGCAATTCCAACTTTGCTGATCGTGGGGGGTATCATTCCGCTGATTGCCCGGAACTATGTTATCCTTGACACCCTCCTGCAAAGCTACCTTTCGCACAGCTACTACAAATTTAGTTTTATTCTCCCTTCCCCACTCATTTGGGTATTCCTGGCCCTTCCGCTGGTTATTCTGCTGCAATGGGCCTTCCAGTCTTTCTACCCGGGGAAAAGCCATCCGGTATTCCGTTATGCAGTCACCACCGTTTTGCTAATTACCATTGGCTTCGGACTCTATTATGTTCCCGATTTTAAGGAGGAAAAAGAGATGAAGTACGACAACCTGGTTTGCCGCCAACAATGGGAGCAAATTGTTGAACTGGCCCGGCAAGAACCGCCCGTTGGTGAACAAGGGAAACTGGCGCTGACACTGGCGTTGGGTCAAACCGGCCGGTTAAATTCGCAACTCTTTCAGTTCAATCCCGGCCTGCACGATTTTTTTATCGCCTACCAAGTGCAAGGCATGGCTCCGCTCATGGCCCAGGAACCGTATTTCTATCTTGGCCTGACAAATTTCTCGCAAATGCTCTGCATCGAAACCATCGAATCAACGCCCGATGCTGCCCATCCGGTAAGGGCAATGAAGCGATATGCCGAAAACTGCCTCATCAACGGACAGTATGACGTAGCTGCGCGTTACCTGCGCTATTTGCGACAAACCTTATTTTACCGCAACTGGGCCAACCATGCCATGCAATACCTGCACAACGACGACAAAATACTAAGCCATCCGTTATGGGGAAAACTGAAAACCTATCGGGTCAAGGATGATTTTTACTTTCAATTCGATCAGCCGGAAACCATGCTGGTAGCCTTGCTGCGGAGTAACCTGAAAAATCAGATGGCATACGAATTCCTGATATCGCGTTCTCTGTTGCAAATGGATTTTGACGAGTTTTTAAAATATCTTCCGCTTGCCAGTCAAATGAATTACAGCGAATTGCCATTAACATACCAGGAAGCGCTGGCCTATGTAGAAACCCTGCTGCCGGAAATCCCGGAAAACCTGGCCCACTATTCCATCAGCGAACCGGTCCGATCGCGCCTGACGGCCTATGCACAAACATTTCGGCAAGGCGGGCATAAAGAACCACAGCTGATGCAAAAGCTATATGGCGATACGTATTGGTACTATGTACACTTTAGAGGAAATGATGAGAACTAATCTGACATATATTTTATTGGCCAGCCTGTTTGTCGCTTTTTCATGTACCAGTGAAAAACCGCGACATGCGGAAGACACCGGCAAATACCCGGGGGTTTTCCCCGACGATGCCGGGGCAACCATTCCTCCCAACATTGCCCCTTTGAATTTTCGTCTCGAAGAAGCCTGCGACGAGCTTTACCTCTCGGTAAAAGGTAAGGAAAGTGAACTGGAGGAAGGCTTTCGCGGAAACAAAACCAGCATTGCACCCGATGAATGGGCACGCTTCCTGGACGAAAACAAAGGCGACAGCATTGCCTTTACCGTTTATGCCAAAACCAATAAAAAATGGCTGAAATACAAAACCTTCAGCTATTTTGTGGCGTCGGAACCTATCGACGAATACCTCGTTTACCGCTTGCTAAGCCCCGGTTACCAAACCTGGAACAAGATGGGTATTTACCAACGTCGTTTAAGCGATTTTAAGGTCGAAAAAATACTGGACAACAAACTGATGCCCCACACCTGCATGAACTGCCACGCGCTGGCAGCCAACAACCCGGACAACATGATGCTGCACCTGCGCGAGAACAACTCCGGTACCATCATCATCCGGGAAGGCCGGGTGGAAAAGCTGCAAACCAAAACGCCGACCACCTTTTCCGCCGTTTCGTTTCCGTACTGGCACCCTTCGGCAAAATACATTGCTTTTTCAATCAACAAAGTGCGGCAGATTTTCCCGGCCTCCGGTCAGGAACGGGCTCATGCATATGATATGGTTTCGGATATGGTGATTTATGATGTGGACGAAAATGAGTTTTTCACCTCTCCCCTGATTTTTTCTGATGAGGCTTACGAAGCATTCCCCTGCTTTTCGCCCGACGGACAGACCCTTTATTACGTTACCACGCAAGCCAAGCCAATGCCACAGGAAATAAACGCAGCAAAATACAGTTTGTGCGCCATTTCGTTTGACCCGGAAACCGGAGGCCTGGGCGCCACGGTGGATACCCTGATTTCGGCTTCCGCTATCGGCAAAAGTGTGACCATGCCCCGCATGTCACCCGATGGCAAACACATCCTGCTGACGTTGGCCAATCGCGGAAATTTCCCGGCTTACGATACGGATGCCGACCTTTACCTGTATCACCTGAATGACTCTGCGCTGGTTCGCTTAGACCGCATCAACAGCGATCAGGTGGAAAGCTATCATTCGTGGTCGTCAAACGGAAGATGGATTATTTACAGCAGCCGCCGGATGGATGGCCTGCACATGAACTTTTACATCGCCTACATGGATGAAACCGGAAATCCCGGCAAGCCCTTTTTGTTGCCGCAGGAAGATCCCGATTTTCACGACACGTTCCTGTACTCGTTCAATATACCAGAGTTTTCGTTAAAACGGGTGGACGTGGATCCGTATGAAATTGAAAACGTTGCGAAACAGTCGATCGGAGCGCAAGTAAAATTTGATGAACACAACCATTGATATCTAAATACCATGAACATGATAAAGACCCGGAATTGGATACAGCAAACTCCTTCCCCGAATGAGGGAGAAAAGGCGAAAAATCATTTGTATAATCACGAAATTCTGATAGGTTTGAAAAGTAATACTGACATGGAACGAGAAGTTGCTAAAGATTGTCCGGCTTGTATGGTGAAACCCAACTATCATATTTTTACACCTCAAAATACGGAAAGCATCCAACTGCAATGGCAGAGCTGTTTCAACAGCTTTCAGCAATATTTGGCTGCCAACCCGCTGCAAAAGGCATTTATGCTGCGGATCTTTGTTTCGGCTGGCAATGCAGACGACTTTCAACAAACAGCCCAAATGATAAAAGCATCGTTTTCGGGCAGTCAAATTCCGTTCAGTATATTGGCTGAGGCACCCGAAAAACCCTGGCAGGTAATTATCGAAGCCGGATTTGCTGATGCTTCGCAGGTTGAGGTAGCATACGGGCAGGCTGGCACCCTCAACTTCTGCCAACTATCAGTCCCCGGTTTTTCGGAGTACTGGCTGTCCGGTTCCGAAGGCGGAGCTAGTCACGAGGGCATTCGCGGATCAGCCGCACAAGCTTTTGCCCGCCTGAAAAAAGCAACCGATCTCCTTCAACTGAAATTTGACCACCTCGTACGCCAGTGGAACTATGTAGAGCAGATTTTCGGTTTTCAGCAATTAAATTCAAAAAACCGGCAACACTATCAGCTGTTCAACGAAGTGCGCAGTGAGTATTATTCAAACCACCGCAGCAGGTGCGACTTTCCGGCAGCGACCGGTATCGGCGTTGATCAAAACGGAGTAACCATCGAATGTATGCTGATGAAGGGAAACAGCAAGCTGAAAGTCATCCCCATCAGCAACCCCAAGCAGCTCAATTCATATAAATATGGGCAAACCGTGCTGAAGGGCGATCCCGCCAACCAGAGAAAAGCCAACCAGGTGCCCCAGTTCGAGCGTGCCAAGCTGGTGACCAACGGTAGAAGCAGCCGGGTGTTTGTTTCAGGAACGGCTTCCATTGTTGGCCAGGAAACCATTGGCCCGGGCGATGTGGAAAAGCAAACCCGCACCACCATCGACAATATGGAACTGCTCACCAGCAAGATGAACCTGAAATCGCATTGTCCGGAGCTGACCGTTTACCCCGAAAAATATGCCTATGTGCGGGTGTATGTAAAAGAAGAAAAAGACATCCCGAAAGTAAAATCCATTTGCCGGGAGCATTTTGGCCATGTGCCCATCACCTTTGTCAAAGCCGATATTTGCCGGGCCGACCTGTTGGTTGAAATTGAAGCCGAAAAGATTTCCTGAAAAAATCTACTTCCTCCTTAAAACCACCATGGTGGCGCCGTAGCCGTATTCCTGGAAACTGGCATCCTGAAACGGGTATTTTTTGTATTTGGTTGACAATTCGCGGCGAAGTTCCTGCTTCAGGGTACCGTTCCCCAATCCGTGAATAAAGACAATCCGTTTAACGGCTTGGTCAGAAATGGCTTCTTCCATCTTCTCGCGGAATTTGGCCATTTGCACATCCAGCATGTCTTTGTTCGATAAGCCCGCTGTTGAGTCGAGCAACTCGTGGATGTGCAGGTCAACCTCAACCAACTCGGGCGTTTCCACTTTTAGCTGAGGGATTCGGGCCGGCTCCTTTTCGCGGACCACCTTCTTCACCTCTTTCTCGGTAAGTTCCTCCAGCGCTTTATCCATCGGCCCTTCATTCAACTTGAACAACATGACTTTTTCGCGGAAAAAACCGGATTTCGAAAAGCTGCCCGACTTATAAAACTTCACCGGGTTGACAGCGATTTTCCGGGTAAGGGGTTTCTCCAGACGAGTGGCCTTTTCTTTAAAATAGATCAGCTGAAAAGCAAATTCGGGCAGTTGGGCGATATCCGCCTGCGAAAGCGTGCCCAGTGCCAGCTTCGTATTTGGTTCCAGTTTGCCCGCTTCCTGCGTTGCATATTCATTACCTGCAAAATGACTGTAATGGTAAAGCACATGATAATTACTATCGTTGATCAGATAGATTTTGGTTTGTCCTTCCAACGGGTTATGGCTGTTTTCGGGCAAAAAGGCCAGGTAAAACTTCGGCTCGTCGTTTCCGGCAATCAACACCGGCGGTTCCTCTTTTACCACCTCGCGTACCGGAGCTTCGGCTTTTCCCTGCCGGATGAACTGTTCCACGCTTGGTTTTTCTTCCTTTTTCGGAGCCTGTTCCGCGTCCAAAATGATTTCATGGATCAGCACCGGAATTTCAAAGCCGTCCTCATTTTCCACATGCACCATATTATTACCGACGATCTTGGTGACGACACCACCGCCTACGTCATTCAAAAATTTAACCCGATCTCCTAACTTGTACATAGCTGTCTGATTTTCCACAAAAGTAACAACAATTTTCAGGTTCGACGCCCGAAAGCCGAAAGCGCAGGGAAATCATTTTTAAAAATTTTTAATTATCTGTCCTTTCAGGACGCACATGCCCAAAGCACCCGAATACCCGTGGCATTTTCGGCAAATGCCAAATAGATTAATTCGGATTTTCATTAGGGATGGCATGTTGTTACGACATGTCGTGACCGTACCTGGCTTTCCCGTTTGTTGCGCAGCGGGTTTTATCCGGCTGGTAGGGCCACGGTATGCCGTGGCCGGGCGGATAGTTACGCCCCTGAAAGGATAGTTTGACATCCTCAATGAGAAAGCGTTGATGGTTTTATCAGATGAAATAATTTCTACCGCATATTTTGTATTTTTGCCGCCCATGGAACAGAAAAAATCAGCATCAGCTATCTTCGATTTGAGTGCACAAGCGCTCGACTATCCTTTGCCGGATGAACGGATTGCCCGCTACCCGCTTCCCCAGCGTGACCAATCCAACTTACTGGTTTGGCAAAACGGGAAAATAACTGATTCCGAATTCCGCTCGCTGGCTGGTTTTTTGCCCGAAAAAAGCCTGCTGGTTTTCAATAATACGAAGGTGATCCGTGCACGTCTTCATTTTCAGAAAGCTACCGGCGCTCACATCGAGATTTTTTGTCTCGACCCCGAGGACCCGGCCGATTACCAGTTGGCCTTTCAGCAAACCCAATCGTGTACCTGGAACTGCATGGTGGGCAACCTAAAAAAATGGAAAGATGAAATCCTGGTCAAGGAACTGACCGTTGCCGGGAAAACCATTCATTTTAAAGCCGAAAAAACAGCCCAGGAAAACGGATCGGTAAAAGTGCGCTTCAGCTGGGACGAACCGGCCACCGACTTTGCCTCGCTGATTGAAGCGGCCGGTATCCTGCCCATTCCACCCTACCTGAACCGCGAAACAGAAGACTCGGACCTGGAACGTTACCAGACCATCTACTCCAAAATAAAAGGTTCGGTGGCCGCGCCAACTGCCGGACTGCATTTTACCGATGCCGTTTTTAAAAGACTGGAAGAAAAGCAGATTGATTGCGACGAAGTGACGCTGCATGTGGGTGCCGGCACTTTTAGGCCGGTAAAATCCGAAACCATCGCCGAACACGAGATGCATGCCGAGCAAATTATGGTCCGCCGCTCGCTGATTGAAAAAATACTGAACCACCCGGGGAAACTGATTGCGGTGGGCACCACTTCTATCCGCACACTGGAAAGCCTGTATTGGCTGGGGGTATGCCTGAACGAGCAGCCTGAACTTCACCCCGAAAAACTGGAGGTAGGACAATGGCAACCTTACCACAGCAACACCACGCTCACCAAAACCGAAGCGCTTGAAAGTATTCTGGCCTACATGCAGAAACTAAAGTTGCAAACCATCGGCGCTTCCACCAAAATCATCATTGTGCCCGGCTACCGGTTCCGGCTGGTTGAGGGGATGATCACCAATTTCCATCAACCGCAAAGCACTCTGTTGCTGCTCATTTCGGCCTTCGTGGGCAACGACTGGAAACGAATTTACGAGCACGCTTTGGCGCACGATTACCGCTTCCTCAGTTACGGTGATAGCAATTTATACCTGAAAGATTGAATGAATTGATTGTGGCTGTATCCGTTTAGCGGTTTGAAACCGCTTGACGGATAGGCATCTAACCCCACAGAATATCAATAAACACATTCGTTTCTTATATCGAGCGCCCGTTTACTTAGAGATCACCTCTTCCACAACGCAAACAATACAGTTGGATACAATTGGGAACAGTGGTTATACCCGTTTAGCGGTTTGGACCCGCTTAACGGATAGGCACTGGAAACGTGGCTGTATCCGCTTAGCGTTTTGGAACCGCTTAGCGGATAGGCATCTACGTTAGGATATCAATAAACACGTTCGTTTCTTGGGTGGAACAGCTTAGCGGATCGGCAGCGGTGTTTATTTCAGGGAGGCCTCTTCCACAATCAATTCGTAAAAGTATCCGGCACCGAAGTCTTTGTCCACGGAAACAGTTCCTTCGAAGGTAACCATATCATTCACCTCAACGGACTCATTTGTCGTGAAGGTAAGGTCGAACTTGCCTTCGTGGGAAGTCCCGTCTTGCAGATGCACCCAGTTGCGGTTCATGATCTCTTTATTCACTTTTACCACTTTTCCGGTTACCACTACTTTTTTACCGCTGTAAGTCTCCCGGTTTTTATACAGTTCACCAATTGTAATACCACCTGCAACCGGCTCCAGCTGAAGATCCTCCCGGGCACTGTCGGCCTCTTTCAGGCCATGCCCGGTCATGCCATGGTGCATGCTCATGGTTTTATTCGGCTGGATACGCAAATCCTCCACAAACAACACGCGGTCGAACACCCGCCCCAGTTCCTCACTTTCAAAATTGAGCATTTCCAGGCCATTGTCGTAGTAATAAACATCGCCGGCATTTGCATCCATTTTGGTCACGGCCATCCAAACGTCTTTCCCATTTTCCGTCACACGCAAATAGGTGTAGGCTGTTGTTTGTATAACTTCTTCCACCGTCACCCTGCGAGACGTCAACGTGGCCACATCAATGGGTTGCACAGTTTCTTTCGTTTTTCCGGTGCAGGAAAACAATAACATGCTTCCCGCTATCCATATAAAAATCAATCTCATCATCGTCATCTGCTTTTTTTATATAAATCTCTCGATTATCATTTCATCAAAAACGTTCTTACTCGCGACTGGAATAAAAGCGTTGCAAAATGGAGCCGTCGTTCACCTCCTTCGACAGCGATTCGATGGTGCTTTTCGGCACATCCATCACATCCAGCAAAATCAGGCCGTCCAGGCAGTTGTTAAATTTCGGGTCCACATTGAAGCCAACGATTTTCGCGTTTAGCTTGATGTATTTTTTCAATAAAACGGGCAAACCGGTGTTCAGTTCATCCACATCGCCGATAAACTTATCGAGCATGTTAATATCGTTCAGGTTTTCCATGATGACGTTCATGTTGGCATCCTGGCTTTTAAACTTGAAGGCACGGCGCGGGGCCACCAGCCGGGCCATGTTCCAGTCGAAATGATGAGTCATGATGAAGCGGATGATCAACTCCTTCGAGATTTTTGAATAGTTGTTACTGATGCTCACCGGGCCCAGCAGGTAGCGGTATTCCGGGTTTTTCAGCAAGAAATACAAAATACCCTTCCACAATAGAAAGAGCGACATGGGCTGGCGCTGGTATTCTTTTACAATGAAGGAACGGCCCAATTCGAGCGCCTGCTGCAAAATAGGTTCAAAGCCTTCCTTCAGACGGAACAAACTCTGCACATAAAAGCCGCGTGGGCCGTAGTCGTGCAGAATGTCGTCTCCTTTGCCGATGCGGTAAGCGCCAACCAGTTTTTGGGCATCAACATCCCAAATAAAAAGCTGGTTGTAATACAGGTCAAACTCGTCGAGATCGATACTGCGGTTGGTGCCCTCACCCACTTCGCGGAAAGTAACCTCGCGCAAACGGCCTATTTCATTCAGCACATTTGGTATTTCACCGGAAGGCGCGCAATAAACAGCAAAGTTCTTTAGCTGAAAAAGCAACCGCTCCGCCTTCAGATTTTTAATCTCATGGGTAAGGATGCCGCTCTCAACCGGCGCAACGATTTCCTCCGGTTTGGGATGACGTTTCAGTGAATAGTTGAAAAAGCGCTTCACTTCCATGCTGCTGCACAAGCTGTAGGTTTTGGCCCGCAAATAGCGGCCGAATTGATAGACTTCCGGAAAATTATCCTGCTCCTTCACCGGGATGGGCGAGCCAATACGCACTTTCACCGGCTTCTTCTTTTTATTCAGCAATTCGGAAGGCAGCTTCACCGTGCGCAGGTTGGGATGAATGCGCCCGATAAGGTGGAACAGGCGGCTGTTGTGCCCGCCGAAATAAACAGGTAGCACCGGAACACCAGCTTTTTTGATAAACTTGAGCACCGGGTATTGCCACTGACGGTCGGTAATTTTATTGGAGGCATCGTAACTGGAAACTTCTCCGGCCGGGAAAATGCATAAGCCACCCCCCGCCTGCAAATGCTCAAATGCGTTTTTGATGCCGCCAATGCTGGAGCTGGCGCCTTTTCGGTTTTCGAAGGGGTTTACAGCTAAAAAGAAATCGCTGATCGGCTCAATCCGTTTCAGCAGAAAGTTAGCCAGTACCTTCGTGTCGGGGCGAACCTGCGCCAGCAGCTTAATGAGCAAAATGCCATCCAACCCGCCAAACGGATGGTTGGCCACCACAATAAAAGGCCCTTCTTTGGGCAACTTTTTCAAATCGGCCGGATCAAATTCGTACCGGATTTCCAGTATTTTAATCAGTTCATCAATAAATTCAATGCCATGCTTATCAGCAATTTGACCGTATATTTTATTCAACTTGTTAAAGCGAAGAACGTACATGATGAACTTTGCCAAATTTTCACCGCCCAGGTAGGCCAGGTACGGACTCGCTTGCAGAATATCCTTCGGGTTGACCAATTCCATAAATTCAATTTTAGTTGCACCTAAAAGTATAAATGTACACTTAATTTGAACACTTCCTTCAGTCCTTTTTTTTCGAAGGAAGAATCAGGCGGGGAAACCCCAAAAAAGACCCAAAAGTCTTTAAAATTGAACAAAACCGGTTTACCTTTGTCGTTTGAAATGAAAATGAACTGCATACGTGAATATACTTTATCAGAAATATAAGACAACCGACTGGTTACCAACCACCAAAAAAGAAGTGGAAGAACGCGGCTGGGACAGCCTGGATGTGATTTTATTTACCGGCGACGCCTATGTGGACCACCCGTCGTTTGGTGCGGCGGTTATTGGCCGCATCCTCGAAGCCGAAGGGCTGCGGGTGGCCATCATCCCCCAACCCAACTGGCAGGACGACCTGCGCGACTTCAAAAAGCTGGGAGCCCCACGCCTGTTTTTTGCCGTCACCGCCGGGAACATGGACTCGATGGTGAACCATTACACCGCCAACAAGCGCAAACGATCGGACGATGCCTACACGCCGGGCGGGCAGGCCGGCAAACGTCCGGATTACCCCACCATTGTGTACGGCAATATCCTGAAAAACCTCTACCCCGACGTGCCGCTGGTGATTGGCGGCATCGAAGCCTCGCTGCGCCGGGTTACCCATTACGACTACTGGCAGGATAAGCTGAAACCATCGATCCTGGTGGACTCGCAAGCAGACCTGCTGTTTTACGGGATGGGCGAAAAGTCGATCATCGATTACGCCCGGCTGGTACAAAAAGGCGTGGACCCGAAAAGCCTGACCAACATTCCGCAAACAGCCTTCCTCGCCGGAATCGAAGAGCATTACGCCACACAGAAAAAATGGAACAGCCTGGAGCTCTATTCCTACGAAGAGTGCCTGGCCGACAAAAAGAAGTTTGCCAAGAACTTCATGCACATCGAAGAAGAATCGAACAAGGCCGAGGCCAATAAGCTCCTCCAACGGGTGGGCAACCGGCAGGTGGTGGTAAACCCGCCCTGGCCGCCGCTCGAAGAAAAGGAAATCGACCGCTTTTACGATTTGCCCTTCACCCGGCTGCCCCATCCGAAATACAAAAGCAAAGCCCCCATTCCGGCCTACGACATGATCCGGCACTCCATCAACATCCACCGCGGGTGTTTTGGCGGCTGCACCTTTTGCACCATCTCGGCCCACCAGGGCAAGTTTATCGCCAGCCGCTCGCAACAGTCCATTCTGAAAGAAGTGGAACAGGTGACACTGATGCCCGATTTCAAAGGCTACATCTCCGACCTGGGCGGCCCCTCGGCCAACATGTATAAAATGAAAGGCATCCACGAGGAGATTTGCCGCAAATGCAAACGCCCGTCGTGTATTTTCCCCGATGTGTGCAAAAACCTGAACACCGACCACCAGCCCATGCTCGACCTGTACCGCGAGGTGCGTAAAAACCCCAGGGTGAAAAAAGCCTTCATCGGCAGCGGCATCCGCTACGACATGATTCTGCACCATACCAAAGATGAGCAGGTAAACCGCAACAACATGAACTACCTGCGCGAGGTGATCAAGCACCACGTGTCGGGCCGGTTGAAAGTGGCGCCCGAACATACCTCCGACAACGTGCTCCGCATCATGCGCAAGCCATCGTTCGGCCTGTTTTTTAAGCTAAACAAGGTATTCAACGAAATCAACAAGCAGGAAGGACTGAAACAGCAGCTGATTCCCTACTTCATCTCGAGCCACCCCGGGTGCAAAAACGAAGATATGGCCAACCTGGCCGCCGAAACCAAACGGCTCGACTTTAAGCTGGAGCAGGTGCAGGATTTTACGCCCACGCCCATGACCCTGGCCACCGTAATCTTTTACACCGGATTCCACCCCTACACGATGGAGGAAGTTTTCACGGCCAAAACCAAAACAGAAAAGCTCGGACAACGTAAGTTTTTCTTCTGGTACAAACGCGAATACCAGCAGCAAATCCGCCAGGAACTGTTAAAGCTGAACCGGAAAGATTTGCTGAAAAAGATTTTGGATTAAAAACTGAAAAACCGGAAGCGCAATAGTCGCAAAGAAGTGAATACGATTGTATCCAATTATCTCAACTTCTTTTTCATGATATTCTCAAACCGGGTGTTGCTGATAGGGTGATAGCTCAGGATTTCGCCATTGTAAATCAGGCAGAACGTACCAAAAGCACAGGGCGAATTCTGAACTTCAGCCGCATTGGCCAAATCAACCCGGTTAACTTGCAGGTTTAGCTTTTGAGCTGTTTCCAGGATGGCGTTAACATTTTTTTCGGTGTACGGACATTGAACCGAACGCAAGATCGTCAGTCCCTGGCCGTATGTTTTCAGGTTCTCTTTCATATCCGACCGGAATTTCGGCGCCTGCGATTCATCCTGGAATTGTTTCACCAACAAATTAAAATCAGGCTCAGCCCGATCAACAATCCGAAAGCCTTTCTTGAGAAAGATGTCGTTACCTGCCATGAACGGGCCTTTTCTGGTTACAGCGGCAACACCAAGCATCTGTTGATCTGCTGCCTCTTTCAGGCATTCATCCAGCAACGCCGAGGCATAACCTTTCCCTTTGAAGTCAGTTTTAAAGCCCACAAAAATGCAGTGGATAAACAGGTAGCCGTCCGCCTCAACCGGGCGATGGGCATATTTTCCGGGAATATACTCCAGCATCCCCTGATAGCCGCCCGTTTTCGAAATGATGGTTTTTATCCGGAGCCCTTTGGGATAATATTCCTTAAACCACGCTATTTTTCTCCGGAGTTCAACATGCTTCGTCAAATCTTTATACCCGCAAACGCCATAATCCGCAATGTTCGCCGGGGTCAGATCGATGATTTGGATCTCTTTCATGGTACTGCCAGTAAATTAGTCCACTTAAAACTCCTTCTCTATCTTTCTTCTTTTTCAAATTCTTCTATCTCAGTCAGAAAGCCAAGCGCCTCGTCAACCTGACTGCCACTTCCTTGCAACATCCAGTTCAGCCATTTTTGACTGATATTTTCCGGGCGAAGTGCACGAAGAACAAATAGCGACAAAATTTCCAGAATGATGGTGACAACTGCGAAAGAGACTATCATCCCATCATTTATTATTTGAATCAAATCAAAATTAAACAAAGCCTTAACTAAAAACAACCCGATAAAAGGCGCAAATGGAAGAATCCAGGCAGCGATTTTCAAATTGTAAACCACTGAAACTTTTATTCGCGAAGTGTCTTTCTGAAGTTTCAAGACAGGCGCTTGGTAGTCAATTGACAAAATTTGCTTTAGCTGACGGATGGAAGAGGCGATAAACAGCAGCGAAAAAAAAGTTACAACTGCCCCCGAAAACGCAAAATACCAGGTTTCCCAATTTACAACCGTAAAATACAATCCGTAAGATGCTGCGATGAGATAAAAAAGCAATGTGCTTATGGGAAGAAAAAGCAGGCTTTTCAACGAAGATTTTGCCTGACCCAGTTTTACCTCCCGTAAAAGACTTTCATTTAATTTCCTGGTCTTTTCGAGCAAGATTCCGTGTTGGTTCCAGATTTCCTGTATGTTTAAATTTTCCATTTTATTTTTGATTAAATTTTTTCTTTAATTGTTTCTTGATGCGGTTGATTTTGGTCCCCACATTACTAACCGAAATTCCTATTGCTTCCGAAATTTCGGCATGGTTATTTCCATCAAGGTACATAACTAAGATCGCCCGGTTCAAGGGTTTAAGTTCATCTATAAATTGCCTCAACCGGTAGATGTTTTCATCCAAATTCGGCTCGTCCTGCTCATCAATTGTAACCAGTTTTTCTGGCATTGGAACAACATATTTCTTCCGGATTTTCACGCTTCGATAGTGCGATATGGAAACGTTAAAAGCAATTCTATACATCCAGGTGGTGACTTTCACCTGATGGTCAAACTTTTCGTAACCTTTTATGATTTGAAAAATGATTTCCTGAATTAGGTCTTCCTGCTCATGATCATCGAAGCAATAGCTGTTTACGACCTTATAAATTAGCCTTCGGTGCTCCTCAATGAGATCAGCTATTTCTGTATGATTATCCGGTTTCCTGGTTCTCATCTCAATTGGTTTTTAACGGCGGGGATGCGACCTTTTCCATGGCCGGTTCAGGGAATCACATCCCGTAACGTTTTTACATTCTGCAAGATAACAATCTTCAGGTGAATCTGTTTTTAGGGATGGAGGATATCCAGTACCTGCAACGAAAAACAAGAAAACTGGAATCCTGTTTTCAACAAAGTTTTTCATACTAAAATGGTTTAACTGTTTATTTGCTCCATTAATCGGTTGACTCAGAAAAAATCACACTTTATCGTAAATTTTATTGAATCACGACCAGATCAAGTTCTATCCATTCTCCGGATTGGTATTAAAACCAGGCAGACTACTGATCCGGATAGACTTCATCTTTCAATGGCTGAACATATCGCTGTGTGACCCGGATCACAGAAAATGACCGTTTGTTTAGCTATACTTGCCGGCACAATTTTAAAAGACACAATGAAACCTTTTCAATTTAAGCAGCTGGATCTGAAACCGGAAGGCAACTGGCTAAGCCGGGCACTGAAATCGCCCCATTTGAGAAAAACCATGCTGGCCGCCGGACTGGGCGCCTTATTGGGATATGCTTTTTTTTATTTCTCGGCTCCGGCAGATTCGAGCGTGCTGTGGAGTAGCGAAGCCCTCTCCAACATCCTGATGGGACTCGGGTTTGGTATTTTTATCACCAACAGCCCCTGCGCCCGGGGAAGATGTTAAGACACGGCTGAGTAAAATACAAGAGGCAGAACTTTTGAATGATGATTGTTGAATGATGATTGATGAATAGCAGCTGTCTATTCCGCTGGCCGTTTCGCTGTGGTCCCGCGAACTGTCAACAGCGACTGGCGACTGAATACTGCGACTGAACAAACAAGCCCCCTGTCGTCGCGTTGCTCAAACAAGGGGCTTGCTGTCTGTGGTTTTCATCAGCTGATGGTATCCACGTTGTTACCGAGGTTGCGGTAGTTAATTTTCTCGTTCGGGTTGGTACCGTTAAGGTATTCTTCAACGTTGGTATAACCATCGCCGTCCGAATCCACTGCGCCATCTGAAGCATCATGCTGATTCAGCCCGTTTTTGATTTCCCAGGCATCGGGCATACCGTCGCCGTCCGTATCAACCGGCAACTTGGCCGGATCATACGTTAATTCAGGATAACCTCCCACCTCCGAAATGTCTTTAATGATACCGGTCTCCGTCATCGGTTTTCCGCTGCGAACCATTTCCGTAACACGTGCATCAACCGCATCGCGCCGGGGCAGCGTGGCACCCACGTTGGCAAGTACCGATTCGAAAACAACATCGGCAGTTTGATGTGGCGCAACAGGCCAGCCTTCGAACGGCGTGTTCACACGCGCCAGTTCCTCGGGACCGCGCATGCCGGCCCAGTTGTTTTGGGTGATCTCCTGATTCCCGTGCATGATATTGCCGGCCACATACCATTTGCCAGGCCGGTTTTCGGCTTTGGGATACCAACCCCCTTCAGCCCAGGCGCTGCCGGGTGAATACATGCTGCGTTGCTCGATACGGGCAAAAACGGCACGCATGTTCTCGTTGGTAGCCGGACCGGGTCTGTAGTAATTATTGATAACGTTTACAAGAGAAGTTTCGTCGCCGCCATCCATGGTGCGGTGGCGCCAGTTGAAGATCACATTGTAGCGAAAATCAAACGGGCCCGACATGCCAATGGAGGGGTTACGGGCCGTGTTGCACGCAAAAAGGTTGTGATGAAACGTGGACGGGTTGCCGCCCCAGGTGCCGCCAAAAGCGTGACCGCGGGCATCGAGCGCTTCGCTGGAGATTGTCCACTGAATCGTAACGTTTTGCACCGGATCTTTGATTTGGGTGCTTCCGTCGAGCGAGGGTCTCATGTGCCGGTAGAGCGAAATGTTTTCGTCCATGCCCCAACTGGTCGAACAATGGTCGATGATGATATCACGGGCCGGATTTCCCCCGATGTTATCGTCGCCTTGTCCGCCAACCGGAACCCCGCGACGCACACGAAGATGCCGTACAATCACGTTGTGCGTGTTGATATTCAGGGTTCCCGCAATACAGATACCGTCGCCGGGGGCGGACTGACCAGCAATGGTAATGTCGGGGTGATTGATATTCAGGTCTCCGTCTACGTGGATGGTTCCGGCCACGCGAAACACCACCATGCGAGGCCCTTCGGCTTCAAGAGCGGCACGCAGGCTTCCCGGGCCACTGTCGTTCAGATTGGTGACGGCGATCACCTGTCCTCCACGCCCGCCTGTGGTAAACATGCCGGCTCCCCAGGCGCCGGGAAATGCCGGAATGGCGCCCTCAGGCAACCGGGGCGGATGTGGGGGGATCTGTCCGGGTTCGGGCAGTGCCGAAGAAGAAGCACTCTCCTGTGCATGCATGCCTGTCACTGCGCTTAGAAGAGCTAGTAGCAGCAAACTTCTGCTGATAATTCGATGAATTGTTCTCATGATTTTATTGGTAAATAAGTAAAAAACTGGGGTTAAAATTCAGTAAAATCAACAAGACGAACAAGTTTTTCGGGCATTTTATGAAAACGTTTTCAATGTTTTTTGATCCATTGTCCCGACAGGTCGCACTTGCCCGAAAAGATTATCTGCCGGGGCGCTTTGCCTCAACGAATTGGACACCGACGGCGCGGATTTATTTTGATGGATGATGATTTAAGCGAAGCCATTCCCTCACAGTTACTCACGACAGTCGTAACCAGCCTCCCGGCCACAGCATACCGTGACCCTGTGTGCCGGGTAAAACCGGAAACATCATATAAGAGAAAGCCCGGTAAGGTCACGATACATCGTGACTAACAAACTAACCCACGGGAAAGCCAGGTGAAGTCACTGCACATCGTGACCAACCTACCAAACTAATCTTTCCAAATCTTATACCCGGAAAAATTTATCGTCCGAGTAGCACGAAGCATCTTTACGCCGGAAGAAGAGGAAAAGCGCCGGGTGTTCCTGTGCTTGCTGTTCGTTAAGGTGAAGGATGTAAGCGCCGGCTCCCCGGCCCACGCCGCAGCCAACAAGCCTCGCCTCATACGGATCGCCCAGCAATACCAGGCAAAGCTCGTCGTCGGCTGCTTCCTGTTGTGTGAAACAACGGGGCTTCCAGCTAATATGTACCTCCGCTGGCTGATCTCCCGATCGCTTGACAGATAGATTTTTGGGCAGGGGCAGCGGCCCACAGGAAAAATGAAGCAGGCTTTGGTCAACCAGTTGCCCAAATTCGCCGAAGGCCGGCAGGTTGGCCTTGATAAATAAGTTGTAACCGGTATGTTTTTTCGTGGACGAAAGCTTCCAGATCGGCTCTGCAAATTCCTGTTTCACCTTCCGGTACAATACATTCACCCCATAAAACCGCCGTCGATGTTCTTGTTGCTTTTGGCTCCAACTGTCGCTTTTCCGTTTTTCGGGGGCCATGCGGACAATGGTTTCGTCGCCGTAAGGAACAAAAACCAGATTGCCCAGCTTACCGCTTAGCTGTAGTCCTCCTATACCTTTCGTTCGTGCCATGTTTGCTGTTTAAATAAAGAATAACTAATTATTCACTAAGATTTCCCTAAGTTAATATATAATAAGCTTAGAGAAAGCTTACAGAAAACTTTTATTAAACACCATGTTTGTCCCTCGGAAAGGCGAAGGAAGAGCCTTAGTAATGTTGATTGATGAATGTCGAATGATGAATGGGGTGCTTTACGCCTGCTTCCCTTTTCTATGCTTCGGCTGTATTTTTTTACTATAGACCTGCTGATTGATATATCCGGTTTAGCGATTTTACGATGAGAAAAATCGCTAAACCGGATACGTTGCGAATGGTGCTTAAGGCTGCCTTCTAAAAGGTCATAGCTGGATATAAAGTTACTTCCTGACCGTTACGGACTGCTTTCACCGAAGCAATATCCGAAGAAATCAGCTTCCGGAATTCATCCATATCCTGAAACGGCGTACCGTTAATACCGACGATGATATCGCCAACGGCAAGTTGCATTTGTGCGGCCACACTCCCCTCCACCACCGAGGTAACCCGGAACCCGGCGTATGCTGTCATGCCCAAACGCTCCCGTTCGGATTCGCTTAAAGGTTGGGCGCTGATGCCAAATACCCGGTTCGAATTTGCTTCAAAAGAACAGCCTATATTGTTATATGAATCCCGCCGCTGTTTCGAATCGGCAATTCACGCTGCGGGTTTCCGCTTCACTCCTTTTCGTGCCAGGATGAATCGATGATAAAAGTGCCTTACAGCACAGCACCAAGGTAAGATCAAAAAAACGAGAATAACTATTAATCAGCAAATCTGATTTAAACTAAATATTCGTTGGTTCTATTCAGATTATCTCTTAATTTTGAACAATAGTTAGTTATGAATCATTCGTGATTAGAGGTTATTACAATGGTAAAAAGCTTGGAAATAAGAAATTTAATTTCAGCAAAAGGAATAAAAGTTACTCCTCAAAGAATGCGTGTCTTAGAGGCTATTCATAAGCTTAATAATCACCCTACTGCGGAGAATATCCTGGCTTATATCAAGAAAAAAGACCTAAATATTGGTTCAGGAACAGTTTATAAAGTGTTGGAAACGCTTGTGGAAAATAACCTGATTAAAAAGGTTAAAACTGAAAAAGATGTGATGCGATATGATGGTATCCTGGAAAATCACCACCATTTGTATTGTCTTTCATGTGATTACATCGAAGATTATAATAACGAAAAGCTGGACAAACTTCTTGTTGACTTTTTTAATGAAAACAAAATCGACAATTTTTTAATTGAAGACATAACGGTCAGTATTACAGGCAACTTTATTAAACACAAAAACATTAATCATTAATTAAAAACAGACAATTATGAACATCGGATTAAAAGACAAGTACAAAAATGAAATGGTAGAAAAACTAAATGCTTATTTGAGCAATGTTCAAATCATGTATATGAATGTACGTGGATACCATTGGAATGTAGTTGGCAAACAGTTTTTTGCCTTACATGCAAAATTTGAGGACGTCTATAACAGTCTAAATGAGATGGCTGATGAAATAGCTGAGCGTATTTTAATGCTCGATGGAAAACCTTTACACTCTTTTTCGGAGTATATTAAAGTTTCCTCAATTAAAGAACGATTAAATGTAAGTTCTGCGGAAGATACCATTAAAGCTCTTCTTGAAGATACCGCTAAACTTTTAGAAGCTGAACGTGAAATTCTAGCCTTGGCATCCGATAATGATGATGATGGAACCGCAAGTCTAATGTCAGGATTTATCGGGGAACAGGAAAAAATGGTTTGGATGTTTAATGCACTTTTAAAATAACTGATTATGGGATGCGCAACAGGTGTAAAACCACTTAAGAAAAAAGAAAATAAAGAAAACTTAGTACAAAATATAAATTTGGAGGAAAAACCTATGAGTTCAACAATGGTAAGGCAGCTAATGCCGGAATTTGAAATGGATGCCTACGATGCAAAAACCGGACATTATACAACTGTTAAAAGTGATGATTACAAAGGCAAATGGGCTGTAATTTGTTTTTATCCTGCCGATTTCACATTTGTTTGCCCAACAGAAATAGCAGCAATGAATGCCCATTACGATGAGTTTCAGGAAATGAATGTCGAAATATTGGCAGTATCGGTTGATTCTAAGTTCTCGCATAAACGATTTGCAGAAACCGAACCCATACTAAAAGGATTGAAATTAACAATGGGTGCTGATTCAAACCAAGAGGTAAGCCGTGCATTTGGAGTATTGGTTGAAGAAGAAGGAGTTGCTCTTAGGGGGCGTTTCCTCTTTAATCCTGATGGTATTTGTGTTGCTCAGGAAGTTCAGGCTGATTCGGTTGGCAGGAATGTAAACGAATTTATTCGGCAAATTCAGGCTTGGCAATATGCCAGCAAAACCGGAGAAGTTTGTCCAGCCGGGTGGAGACCAGGAAAGAAAACTTTACCTGTCAATACCGACGTTGAGAAAATGACTGGTCATGTTGGTGATTATATTACTATTGAAGAAATATTAAGCTAATAAACACTCCCACGACCACTACATCGTATAAATAATGCCGGGGTTTGTAATGCATTCAAGCGTTCTGCCCCGCATTTATTTTTGTGGTAACTTGATAGGAAACTCACTCCATCAGCTGCCAGTCATGCACGTACCGTTGTAGAACGTGCCAGGATGAATCGATGATAAACGTGCCTTGAAAACCTTAGAAATAAATATTGAAGCCATCACCTGAGATAACTTTAGGGGTACAGACAACAGAGTTACAATCACCTTAGATTGAGAACAAAAAAGAATTATTGGTGTTTTAAACAAATAGAGTTAAACCTGTTTTAAAATGCACAACAAAGAGAAAAAACAAGGAATCATTGCAGGTATTTCATTGGTTATTATGGCCATTGTCGCAGGTTTCTCTTTCGGATATGCTCACAATAATCTGGTTACAGATTCTCCTGAAAATACTTTAAATAATCTGATCGCTAATAAATCACTGTTTTTTGCCGAATTGTCTGGTTGGAGTTTAATTCTGATTACCGACTTAATTGTGGCCATTGCATTGTATTTCTTCTTTAGCAAGACATCAAAGCAAATATCGACATTAACTGCCTCAATAAGAATCATTTATACCTTAATACTAGGGATTGCCATTGTGCAGCTGTTTAAAATAATTCCTATCTTATCTTCAGGCAACCCAATATCAGATGAACTTACCATATCTGAAACCGCATCTCATATACAACTGTTTGAAAAACTATGGTCTATTGGCCTCATTATATTTGGATTGCACTTAATCGGCTTGGGATATTTATCGGTTAAATCAAAGTCAGTACCCGGGTTATTGGGTTATTTGTTATATTTCGGTGGGATTAGTTATACGTTTTTACATAGCTCCCGGCGGTTAAGCTTATTCAACACCAACATACTAGACTCAGTTGAGAATATTCTTGCCCTGCCCATGGCACTTGCGGAAATTTTGCTGGCTTTCTGGTTAATTTACAATGGATTCAGAAAATCAGTCTCCAAAATCAAAGCTTAAAAAATGAAAAGAACAATTAAAATAATTGCATTAACACCATTTGTTCTTCTGATTCTTATTCTGGCTATTTTATCCGTTAAATATTCTCCTGTATATGTTTACCGTTTGATTACGCAAAATGTAGCTGACGTTTATGATTACCAACTCTATGAAAACAGAACCATAAATGGTGCTGAGAGTGCGTTCGAATTCACCAAAAGTCATGATAAAGAATATGTTGAAGGTCTGTTTCAGGATAGGGTTTCGCACTCCGGATTTAAAACATTTGATGAATGGGCAGAAAAATCGCAAACCACAGCCCTGATTTTTATCCGTAAGGATACTATTTTGTATGAAAAATACTTTAATGGTTTCAATAGAGATTCTTATTTCCATTCGCAATCCATGGCAAAATCATTTATTTCATTTCTAATTGGGGCAGCTATTGACGATGGTTTAATTACAAGTGTTGATGACAAACTCACAAAGTATATTCCGGAATTGCTGAAAAGGGATACAAGGTTCGGTAAAATCACCATTGAGCATTTATTGGAAATGCGCTCTGGACTTGAATACAATACCAGTTACATTCCGGGAACATATATTCACGCTCCGTGGCATGATGAGGCAGTAGGGTATTACCATCCAAATGTTCGAAAACTGTTGCTTAAAAAGGTTAAAATCGCAACTGAGCCGGGAGGTAACTTTCAATATTGCAATTACAATACCAGCTATTTGGGATTAATAATTGAAAGGGCAACTAAAAAAAGTGTATCGGAATATCTTGAAGAGAAACTATGGTCAAGAATAATGGAATACGATGCATTATTCTCCTTCGACAGTAAAAAATCAGGATTTGAATATATGCCCAGCCGTTTAATAGCAAGAGCAATTGATTACGCCAGATTTGGACGTCTGTTCCTATATGAGGGCAACTGGAATGAAAATCAAATTATCTCTAAAAATTGGGTATTACAGTCAACACGGGAAAATAAGGCTATACCTCGCAATATCTATCCCGACTGGTTTGGAGATGGTTGCAAGAAGATTTATTACGGTTATCAATGGTGGGGGCATTCAAACTGTGATTCTACTTTCCAATTTGCAGCTTCCGGAAATTTAGGACAAAACATCTATGTTATTCCAGATAAGGAAATCATAATTGTTCATTGTGGTAACTCCTTGGAACATTATGGGGATTTTGATTTATGGCATGTCGCTGAACAATTAGATTAATTAATAGATTATATGAATTGAGTTAAATTTCAGAAATCAAAATAGGTAAACTTTAATATATTGAATGATATATTACAGATACAAATGGTAAACCAATACGTCCTATGAAAATATTTTCAATACTCCTATACTTCGTTTTGCTTATTAATTCTTGCCGGAACAAGCCAGACCAATGGAATGGTCCAAAACTAACACAACCGCGCGATGAACTAACCGTTGAACAGTTGCAGGGAGACAGCTTGCTTGCATACATGGATATGAGTTATTATACCTTACCGGACTGGGCAGGCGAAGCTACACAGGGCTTGTCCGGTTCTGTTTCGTTTCATGATACAGAAATGACGATGACCTATCCTCAAGGAAGAGAACCCTATGAAGGGGAAAATATCTTTCCGGGAATTACCATTGACTTTATCACAAAGGATGGAGAACTCATTCCGATTCAAAAAAACCTCATCATCACAAGGAATCATAGTAAAAGTTTCTGGGATGTAATGGTGGGCGTGGGAAAGGTATGGCAGGAAGCACAAGATGGTGAATGGAGCCGTGCATCGTTTCCAATAACCTTAACCGACCGGTATATAGGGCAAGCCCGAAATTGCGTAGCCACTTTCGTTTATAAAGCGGATACCATGAGTAATGTCTGTGTACAATGCAGCCAAGAAACGGCAGATCTTAATGATCATCAGGTAGGTAACATGCTTGTCAGGTTGCAGGCAAAATACGAACCTAAGCATTATGCCGATTCGACTCAGGTGATCGAGCGACATCGTCAATTCGAAAAGAGAAGACTCCCCGTTTTCCCATTAAGCACCATTGATAGTAAACATGAGGTGGCTGACTATTTCGAGAAATCATTGTATACCAATGCGCCAACAAGCCTGGGCGCATTATTAGTGGACGGAAAACTATACCTACACCCCCCTAAAACACGTCATGGACTGTACCCATATCCTGCTGAAATGCGACACGGACTTTATTCTGTCACTAAAAGTATGGCAGGTGCACTTTCAATCCTGTATTTTGCTGAACGTTACGGAGAGGCTATTTTTGATGAATTAATTACGGATTACGTACCCGCATTGGCTGAGCATCCCGGATGGCAGGGAGTAACTTTTTCTCACGCGCTAAACATGGTAACAGGCACGATTGGAAGTGAGAGCGCTGCACATCTTCTAAATACGCTTATTCTGGCCAGGACTGCAGAAGAGTCTATTCATAATATTGCCGACCTCGGAGATACTCCGGAAGCACCAGGTGAAAAATTTAACTATGCCTCTACGAATCTGTTTGTATTATCCTATGCACTGCAAAACTATGTAGAGGAAAAGGAAGGTGTAGCGGTTTATTATTGGGATTTGGTTCGCGATAATGTTTTGATACCAATAGGTGCAGATTACTTTACCGTAATGCATACCGTGGAAACCAACGGATCAAAAGGCATTCCCAGACTGGCTTACGGAGCACTTCCAACCATTGATGAAGCAGCAAAAATAGCCCTGTTGTTCTTAAACGAAGGGAATTATGAAGGAAAACAACTGCTGAACAGAGAGAAAACCCGTGAGGCTCTCGGCCGCACTGCGTGGACCGGATACAGCACCGACAATGATTATCGGGGAAAAAACTATAGACATGCTTTTTGGGCAACTGATATCAAAGCGAATGGGTGTGATGCGGATATAACGTACATGTTGGGCTTTGGTGCAAATTACTTATGGTTTTTCCCGAGTGGTGTGATCGCCTTTCGGTTTATGGATGAATATGATCTGGACTTTAAAGACCTTGTCAAAAGTGTAGAGAGAATCAGGTCCTCGTGTAAATGAGAATGAAATGAACCTGTATTTTTCATCTATAGGAAAATCTATTGATAATTAGAGGAATGGCCACTGGCCATATGGCGTAACCGTTTTGTTGCATGAACAACAGCAACATGCCAACGCACATTTGGCACATTTGTAAGCTACACCCCGCAAGCTGTTACTTCAGCATGCACATCAAAACAAAATTTTGCCTACACGCCCAAGATTGATTAGTTTTGTTTTATGATGGAGTTACCAGATCGATACAAATCACCTTCTGAGTTCGCTGAGTTTATCGGACTTGAATATGCTCGTTCCTCATCCGAAAAACACAAAAGAGATAACGGACAATTCTTTACTCCGAAACAAATTGCTGATTTCATGGGAAATTTAGCAAAGCCAAAATCAAATAAGGTCTCAATTCTTGACCCTGGTTGCGGTACCGGAATCTTGAGCTGTTCACTTATTGAAAAGTTAGCTCAGAAGACGGAGATTTCTGAAATTGAATTGACGCTGTATGAGACAGACGAGAATGTTTTGCCGGATACCCAAAAAGTAATTGACTTCCTGGCTTCCTGGCTGGAAGGGAGAAATATTCAATTCAACTATCGGATTGAACAAACTGATTTCGTACTTGAGAATTCAAACGTGTTTCATCTGACAACACTGTTTGGAGTCGAGAAACCGAAACAGTACGACTATATCATTTCAAATCCACCGTATTTTAAAATCCCGAAGACAGATAAACGGGCAATTGCTGCAAAAGAATTGGTGTATGGTCAGCCAAACATTTATTCCTTGTTTATGGGTGTGTCTGCCAAGTTACTGAAGGAAGACGGGGAATTAATTTTTATAACACCCAGAAGTTTCGCAGCCGGAAATTATTTCAAGGCATTCAGGAAATCCTTTTTCAGCGATGTAAGCGTTTCAAACATACACATCTTCGAATCACGAAATAAAATGTTCAGGAATGATAATGTTCTTCAGGAAAATATTATTCTGCGGGCTACAAAGCAGTTAAATTCCGCAATAAAAATCACCGTTTCTGAATGTGATAAAGGATTAAACCGTCCGATGGAACAAGTGTTTAAAACCAGTTCTCTTATCGATTTAAAGTCACAGGATCTGATTCTGTTTATTCCATCAAATGAAAAGGAAACAAACACGATTGAAATCTTCAAGAAGTGGCAAAATACGTTGAATGACTACAATATTCAGATATCGACAGGACCGGTTGTTGCTTTTCGTTGTACCGAATTTCTGAAAACAGAAGGAGTAATGAGTAATTCTCTTTCACCGTTGGTTTGGTTGCACAACATCAAAGAAATGGAATTTGTTTATCCACTTCAAAAAGGGAATAAACCAAGTCTTATCGTAAATTCGGAGGAATCGAGAAAAGTGTTGCTCAAAAATAAAAACTATATATTACTTCGAAGATTTAGCTCAAAAGATGACAAGAGCAGATTGGTCTGCTGTCCATTTTTCTCATCCTATTTTGCAGCTGACATGATTGGTTTTGAGAACCATGTAAATTATATCCATCGGCCAAACGGAGATTTATCGGAAAATGAAATCTGGGGAATTTCGGCACTATACAGCAGCAGTTTGTTCGATACCTATTTCAGAACTTTTAATGGGAATACACAGGTGGGAGCTACTGAATTAAAGCAAATTAAAATGCCGCCACTGGACGATATCATCATAATTGGCGGTAAAATTAAAAAATGTCAAAAGCCTCAAAAGCAGGATATAGATCACATTGTAAATGAAGTCCTTTTAGAAAAATCATATGTCGAAAATACAAGAAGCACAGGCAATTTTACGAGAGTTGGGGTTGCCTGAAGCTCAGCAAAATGAAATTTCCGGTTACACGTTACTTGCTTTATGTAATATTCGGGAAAGCGATAAGTGGCCGAAGGCTTCCCGTCAAAGTCATGGTGTTTCAAAAGGAATAATGAATTTTATTGCTGAGAATTATCAGAAAGAATATGCACCAAATACCAGAGAAACAGTTAGAAGACAAGTCCTGCATCAATTTGTACAGGCCGGGATTGCCGATTATAATCCGGACATTCCGGATTTACCGGTAAACAGTCCTCGTGCCCACTACGCAATTTCAGAAATAGCACTGGAGACGATAAAAACCTACCAAACCAGAACCTGGAAAAAAGCAGTCGAAAACTTTGTATCTGAAATTGGTGCGTTAAAGGAAAAGTACAGTAAAGACCGTGAAATGTCCAGAGTTCCATTAAAACTTTCTGACGGAAGGGTTTTGATGTTGTCACCCGGAAAGCACAATGAAGTTCAGGCTGCTGTTGTTGAAGAATTTGCTTCACGGTTTGCACAAGGTTCAACCTTACTTTATGTCGGTGATACTGAAAAAAAGAACTTACACATCGACAAAGAAATTCTGGAAAAGATAGGAATCCCGATTACTGAACACAGTAAATTGCCAGACATTGTCATTTACGACGAATCAAAGAACTGGTTGTATCTCATTGAGGCTGTTACATCTCATGGCCCAATGACCCCGAAGCGAATTGTTGAATTGGAGGACTTTCTGAAAAATTGTAAAGCAGGTAAGATTTTTGTTTCTGCATTTCCCGATTTTTCAGAGTTCAAAAAACATACAGCTGAGATTGCCTGGGACACAGAAGTCTGGATAATGGAATTTCCGGAACACATGATTCATTTTAACGGCGACCGGTTTTTGGGCCCAAGATGATCGGCCAACGTTTCTCAACTATACCATAAAATCGTTGTGTGCCAGAAATAGACATACGAACAAGATGAGACAACTCTGCATATTCCTTGTTTTTAAAAATCAATGAAACAATGAAAACACTGAGAAACCAGAAAAACTCGCAACTGCTGAACCGGAAAAAGCAAGATCCTGAGAAGTTTATATTCACCGGCACACAGCCGTCCGGAGCAGTGGACATTCAACTGTTTCGGTATAACCGGGAGCAGTGCATCGAAAGCAAGAACCTTCAGCCCGCACAAATTGAACGGTTCGAGGGCAATGGCTTTCACTACTGGCTGAATGTGTACGGAATCAGCGACCCCGCCCCCATTGTCTCGGTTTGCAAAAAACAAGGCATCCATAATCTGGTCATCCAGGACATCCTGGATGTGAACCAACGCCCCAAGTTCCAGGTATTCGAAAACTTTTGCTTTCTCACCATCAAATCGACCGTACCTTCCAACTCGGATTTGATGATTGAGCAAATCAGCTTTGTGTTCGGAAAGAATTTTCTGTTGTCGTTCCAGGAAAAGAAGGCCGACTATTTTGAGCACCTGCGCTACCGTTTGCGCGAAAGCAAAGGCATCCTGCGCGAGCGGGGTTCCGACTATTTACTCTACACCCTGCTGGAAGCCATCCTCGACAACTACTTCAAAACCCTGCAACAGATCGACAATGAAGTGGAAAAACTCAACTTCGTGGATGTAAAAACCGACCTGTCGCCCTTGGCACTAGAACAAATTGAGCAGAACAAGAAGTCGGTGCTCTTCATCAAAAAAGCCATCCTCCCGATCAAAGAATTTACGCTGATTGCGGAGCGCGAAGAAAATGAATACATCGAAAAAAGACACCTGAAATATTTTCTCGAAATTCAGGATTTATGCTTAACCTTGCTGGACAATTGTGACATCATTTTATCAACCTTGGAAAGTAAAACGAACCTGTTTTTTTCGGTGCAGGGACACCGGATGAACCAAGTGATGAAGACGCTGACCATTGTGGCTACGGTATTCATCCCGCTGACGTTTATTGCCGGTGTTTACGGAATGAACTTCGCCCATATGCCCGAGTTGCAGTGGAAATACGGATACGCCGCCGTTTGGTTGATCATGCTGCTCATTCTTGCCGGAATGATTCTTTATTTGAGACGGAAAAAATGGTTTTAACTTAATCGTGTGCTGGGATGTTGATTCAGGTTTTATTTCTCGTTGCAGGTTTTGTGGTTTTGATAAAAAGTGCTGACTGGCTGGTGGAAGGCGCCTCGGCCCTGGCCCGTAAACACCATATTTCCGACCTGGCCATCGGGCTCACCATCGTGGCATTTGGCACTTCGGCGCCTGAGTTGGTAGTCAATACCTTTGCGGCTTTCGAGCAGCACTACGACATCGTATTCGGGAATGTCATCGGAAGCAACAACTTCAACATCTTCGTTATCCTGGGCATTACAGGGCTGATCACTCCGCTGGTGGTGCAGTCGAGCACCGTATCACGCGAAATTCCTTTTTCGTTCCTGGCCATCCTGGTCTTGTTTGTCCTGGCCAATAACTTTTTGTCGGCCGGGCCCAACCTGTTATCGCGTTACGACAGCCTGATTTTACTGGCGCTCTTCCTGCTTTTCCTCTACTATGTTTTCAACCAGCTGAAATCCAACCATGCCGAACAGCAGGCAAAACATGCTAATTTTACCAACCGAAAAATCTGGGTCCTCATCCTGGCTGGACTTGCCGGCCTGGTTATTGGCGGGAAACTCATCGTCAACAGCGCTGTGGAAATTGCCACGGTGATGGGGGTTAGTGAGAAGATTATCGGCCTGACCATTATTGCTGCCGGCACCTCGCTCCCCGAGTTGGCCACCTCGGTGACGGCAGCCCTCAAAAAGAACAACGACATCGCCGTGGGCAACATCATCGGTTCAAATATTTTCAACATTTTTCTGATTCTGGGCGTCAGCGGGCTGATCAGGCCACTGGAATATAAATCGGTTTTTAACACCGATTTGTACCTGCTCATTTTCGGAACACTCATCCTGTTTTTTGCCATGTTTACCGGAAAAAAGAAAAAACTGGATCGCTGGGAGGCTGCCATCCTGTTGGTGAGCTATATCGGCTATACGGTTTATCTCATTCAGTACGAACTATAGATTGAACAAAACGCACAGGCTGATTTTTGTTATATTTGTCAAACAAGCAACCTGAAGCCATGAACCTCACCACCGAAAATATTTTGCTGATCGGATCCATCCTCTTGTTTATCTCGCTGTTTGCGGGAAAAACATCGTACCGGTTTGGCGTGCCGGTGCTGATCCTCTTCATCACGATTGGCATGCTGGCCGGTTCTGATGGTATTGGCGGCATTCATTTCGATAATCCCAAAACGGCCCAGTTCATTGGCATTGTGGCCCTGAATTTTATCCTGTTCTCCGGGGGGCTGGATACCGACTGGAAATCGATCAAGCCCATTGTCTGGCAGGGCATCACCCTGTCAACGTTGGGCGTATTGCTAACCGCCGTATCCGTAGGCCTGTTTGTTTGGGCCATCACCGACTTTACCTTTTACGAAGGGTTGCTGCTCGGCTCCATCGTTTCGTCAACCGACTCGGCAGCGGTGTTCTCCATTCTGCGTGGAAAGAAACTGGCATTGAAAGGCAATCTGCGCCCCATCCTCGAACTGGAAAGCGGCAGCAACGACCCGATGGCCTACATCCTGACAATCGTCTTTACCGGACTGGTAGTGAACCAAGACGCCGGCATGGGCGGTATCGTCCCCATGTTTCTGATGCAGCTGTTTATTGGCGGTCTGATGGGATTTGCCCTGGGTAAAATCGGCACCCTCCTGATCAACAAAATCCGGTTGGATTACGAAGGACTGTATATCGTCTTGATGATTGCCCTGATGTTTTTCACGTTTTCGGTTACCGATTTCATCGGGGGCAACGGCTTTCTGGCCATTTACCTGTGCGCCGTTTATTTAGGCCAGCAGGAACTGATCCACAAAAAGAAATTTCTGAAGTCGTTTGACAGTTTTGCCTGGCTAATGCAGATTGTGCTTTTCCTCACACTGGGGCTGCTGGTTTTCCCGAGTCAGGTAGTTCCGGTTATTGGCCTTGGCCTGGCGATTTCAATTTTTCTGATTTTGGTGGCCCGGCCAATAGGTGTCTTCGTGAGCCTGACCCCGTTTAAGGTGAACAGCCGGAGCCGATGGTTTATCTCGTGGGTTGGCCTGCGCGGCGCAGTTCCCATTGTTTTTGCCACCTACCCGCTGCTGGCCGGGGCGTCCCAGGCCAATATGATTTTTAATATCGTCTTTTTTATCTCCCTAACCTCTGTATTGATACAGGGTACCACCTTGCCCCGGGTGGCCAAATGGCTAAACCTTACCCTCCCCGAAGAACTCAAGAAAAGGACCCAATCAGATATGGAACTTACCGACAGTATTAAGTCGCTGCTTACCGAGATTGTCGTTCCCGCAAATTGCCCAGTCGTTGGCAAGCAAATTGTCCATTTGGGGTTGCCCAAAACCGCCTTGATCTCGTTTATCCTTCGTGGTGAAAAATACATCACCCCAACCGGATCAACCGTACTCGAAGAATATGACAAGCTATTTGTTTTGTCGGAAGACAAAACATCGGTTCAAAAAGTATTTCAATGTCTGGAGGTGGAACAGACAGAAAAAGAAGCAGCCGGTTGAATCCGGAAGTTTCCGTCCCATCACCGGGTAAAACACGCCTGATGCGCTTTCAGGGTTCGCCAAAATCCCTTAAATTGGGCTGAATAATCGCCAAGTCATGCATAAATCCGTCCCGGTTATCTTCCTTTTTCTACTGAACATCCTTGCTGCCACTCAACTGCTGCAAGGACAGGAGAATTACGAGATCAGGCGGATTACGTTCACGGGCAACAAAACCCTGGATGAAAGTGTGCTGACCGAAGCCCTGGCGATAAAAAAAGTGTCGTACCTCGAAAAATTGTTCACCAAGTCCGAACCATCGCTCTACAACCAGGAATTGCTGGACATCGATTTGGAACGCCTCACCCGCTTCTGCCAGCGTGAAGGTTTTCTGGATGCCAGCGTCACCCTGCACCCTCCGAAAGTAAATGACAACAGGCAGGTGGTGAAGCTCAATTTTACCATTGATGAAGGCCAGCCGGTGCTGATCGATTCGATGAACCTCCGCCTGACAGAAGAAAGCAGTATCGACCCCGACTCGCTATGGCAGAAAATAAGTCGCAAACTGGAACTGTCGGCAGGCAAGCGGTTCCGCGACCAGGCCTTGCTGAACGATGTGCAACTGCTGGAAGATGCCTTCCGCAACCTGGGCCATGCCTACGCGAAAACAGACTATCAGCTCAAACTCAAACCAGCGCAACAGGCCGTAGCAATTACTTACGAAGTAAATCCCGGACCTCTTTGCCATGTTGGCGAAACCAGCATCAGCGGCTATAAAAACACCAGCGAGAGATTTATCCACGAGCAACTGGAATACGAAGAAGGACAGTTGTACAACAAATCGCTGCTTGACAAAACCAGGAAGGACCTTTATCAACTCCAGCTGTTCCGGGTGGTTTCGGTGCTGCCCGAAACCGACGCTGCCACCCGCAAAAGCCCAATCCCCGTTAAGCTGTATGTTGAAGAAGCGCCGCGCGTGAGTACCCGGTTTGGGTTAGGCTACGGCACCGAAGACCAGTTTCGCACCTTCCTCGATTTGAATTACCGGGGTTTTCTAAGTGGCGCTCGCCGCATCAACCTGTACCTGAAACATTCGGCGCTTGTCCCCTACTCGGCCAGCTTACGGTGGATCCAGCCGCAGTTCCTGACAAAAAACAGCTCGCTGACCTTCAACCCCTTCATTAGCCGGAACACGGAACCCGGCTACGAAACCCGCACCTACGGGCTGAATGTGCCCCTCACCTACCGTTTCAACGACCAGCTCACCAGCAGCCTGACCTATTATTTCGAAAAGGTGCAGCAAACGATTGAAGCCGAAGATGCGGAATTCAAAGACATGGAAAGCCGCAAATTTCCGTACAACAAGTCGGGGGTGTTGCTGAGTACCGTTTTCAACAACGCGCGGCCACAGTTTTCGCCAACACACGGGCAGAGCCTGTCGGTGGGCTTTAAACTGAACGGCCATCTGTTTGGCACCGATTTTAACTACACCCGGCTGTGGAGCGATTTTCGCAGCTACCACAAACTGGGCGATTGGGTGCTGGCCTTCCGGATGATGGGAGGGGGCATCGCCTCGGCCGACAGTAGTCAGTTCATCCCCGTGGAAGACCGCTTTTATTCGGGGGGCAGCAATTCGGTGCGTGGCTGGAACCGATCGGAGCTGGGCCCCAAACGTGAGAGCGGTACGCCCTTGGGTGGTAAAAGTCTGCTCGAAAGCAACCTGGAACTCCGCTATCCGCTGTTTTGGCGACTGAGTGGAGTAGCATTTCTGGATGCCGGAAACGTGTGGGCCAACTCGTACAACTATCGGCTGAACGACCTGGCCTACGCGGCTGGCGGCGGCATCCGTATCGATACGCCCATCGGGCCTATCCGTTTCGACCTGGGTTTTCCGGTGTGGAACGAAAAGAAAAGCCCACAGTTTTTTATCAGTGTCGGACAAGCTTTTTAAACGAAACAATGCGCAAGATCATCACATATAGCCTGAAAGTACTGGGTTGGCTGCTCCTGGCCCTGGTGCTGCTGCTGCTGGCGGTACCATTGCTCATTCAAACCAAACCGGCAAAACGAAAACTGGCTCAGTTGGTTGAACAACAAGCGCCGAACTTCATCAACGGACAACTGGCGCTGGGAGTAATCGAAGGCAACTTTTTCACCGGCCTAAGCCTGAGACAGATTTTGCTGACTACCGAAACAGACACACTTGCCTTTATCGAATCGGTGGAGTCCCGTTACCAACTTTGGCCGCTGCTGACCGGCAAACTCCAGGTAGATAGCCTGACCATTACCCGCCCCAGCTTGTACCTGAAACAAGTAAACGACTCCACCTGGAACCTGCAACAGCTGATGAAGCCATCGCCAACTGACACCGTAGCCAAACCAACTTCAAGCAGCGCCTTTGCCATCAACCTGGCCCACTTTCAACTGATCGGGGGCGCTGTGAAAATTGACGCGGCCGACACCATCATCCCGAAAGCAATCGGGCCAATAAACACCAGCCTGTCACTCTATTATTCTGAAAAAAGGCAAACCTTGCAACTTCGCGATTTTTCGCTTTTCACCCGTGATCCTGATTTCCGGTTAAAGCAATTGTCGTTCAACCTAAACCGGAATGCCGAATGGATCGAGTTGACGGATTTCGTGCTGCAAACAGGTCTCAACCAGCTCGACGGAAGGGCGGCCTACGCTACCGCAAAAGGTGAAAAATCGGAAGTCAGTCTGCAAAGCACACCGTTGCAATTGAACGAATTTGACTTTTTCCTGGCAGGCTTGAAATTGCCGGCCACTCCCCTATTCCGGCTCGATGCAGGCCTGCAACACGATAACCTGAAGGTGACCCTCGAAGTAGCCGACCAGGGACAACGCCTGCTGCTGGAGTTGATTTCGGACAACTTCGCCCAATGGCTGTTCCGACCCGATAGCCTGGAACTTGACTACCAGCTAAACGGGTTGCTGGACAACATCCAACCGGCGCACTGGCTGGGCAATCCGGAACTGAACTACCGGATCAACGGCGAACTGTCGGCCACCGGAAAAGGAATTGATCCGAAAATGGCCACCATCAACCTGACCGGCAATTTCAACGATTGCATCATCCAGGAAAAGCCAGTGGAACAACTTCTTTTCAACCTGAAAGTGGAGCAAGGAAACCTGGAAGGCTTTGCAGAAGGGCGTGGTGATTTTGGCGAATTCCGTCTGGCGCCGGTAGTACGCGATTTGTTGGGCGATCCGTCGTACCGGCTCGAACTGGTAACCCAACACCTGGATGCAGCCCAATTGACCGGCATCGACAGTTTACAGTCCGACCTCAACCTGACAGCACAAATTACCGGCAAGGGCATCGACCCAAAAACTATTCAGGCACGGGCATCCGTTGTTTTTTCGCCCTCGCACATCATGCAGGTCCACCTCGACAGCATGGTCGCCAACGTAAACTACCACAACGAAAATGTAAAAATTGACACCCTCTGGCTGCAAACCCAAACCGCCTCACTCCAGGCGCGGGGAAATTACAGCCTGAAAGGCCATTCCGACCTCCAACTGGCGGCCTCGATTGACGGGCTAAGTGAGTTCAGCCATTTTATCCCGGTGGACAGCCTGCACACCCGCGGAAAGCTGACAGCCCACCTCTCCGGCCAAACCGATTCGCTCCGCCTCAATGCCATCCTTGACCTGGCTGAAACCAGCTACGGCGGCTTCTCAATCGCAAAAGCCCAACTGGATGCACAAGCCCTGTTATCCGCAAAAGATACGCTGGTGAACGCCCTGCTGCTTGTCCGTGATGCCGGGAACGACTCCTTCCGGCTCGATTCCGTGAAGATGGAACTGGAAGCCCGCCCCGACTCGGTTTACCTGATCGCACAACTCGCCAATGCAGCTATGAACAGCTACCTGAAAACCGGCCTCTGCCTGGGCGACCAGATTCGGATAACGCTGGATGAATGGCAGATCGGGTACAGAAACCAGCAATGGACTTTACAGCAGGCGCCGGCCATCGTTCAACTCGACTCGGTGAATTACCGCATCCGAAATTTCAAATTAGCGCCCGACGACCATGAAAATTCACCTTACCTGCTGGCCGATGGGCAAATCAGTCTCAGTGGCAAAGAAGAATTTAAGATGGAGGCCGCCAACATCGATATGGCCCAAGTGGCCGGCCTGCTGGAACAGGAACTGCCGGCATCCGGCATTTTTGGACTGAAACTGGAGGTAGGCGGAACGGCCGCCTCTCCCGAAATAGCCGGAAAATTCAGCCTGGACCAGGCCATATTAAATGGTTTTGAGATGAACGACGTTGGCGGAAGCTTCAACTTCCGGGACAACCAGGCCCGCATGCAAACACAAGTCATCCCCAAAGATGGCGGCCAGGTCAAACTGGAAGGGAAATTGCCCGTACAGTTGGCGCTCGACAGCATGAGCTTTCATTTCGACCCGAAAGATTCGGTACAGGTAAAGCTCACCGTGGACAAGTTCCCGCTGGCTATCCTTCAGAATTTCAACCTGAATGAAGAAATAAAAGGCTATCTGCATGGGGCGATTACGGTGGACGGAACGGTAGAGTCGCCCGACCCAACCGGGAAACTGGAATTACAGGAAGCCTCAGTGAAGGTGCCTGCTTTTGGCATCGATTACCGCAACATCCTTTTCGAACTTGGGTTCCTGCGTGACAAGATTATGCTGGACACCTTCCTGATCCGTTCGCCTGACGGGACACTGACGGCGGGCGGACAAATCGATTTCAACTCCGATTTTTACAAAGGGGATATCCGGCAATCAGACATCAGCGTCCGTTTCAATAAGTTCAACCCCGTAAAGCACCGGCAGTTTAACATGCAGGTTTCGGGCGATGTCCACCTGGGCGGGAAGAAAGGTGAAGTAGCTTTCGATGGTAACCTGAACATTCCGCAGTCGGAAGTGTACCTCCCCGCCGTTTTCCGGTTGATGGGCAAGATGGCAGCCCCCGATATCCCACAACCGATATTGCTCCGGGAACTGGAACTGATGGCCGGACCTACTGACAGCCTGCCCGAAACTATCGCCTCTGCCGATACTTTCAGCTTTGATTATTTTGACCAACTGACCGGAAGGCTGCGGATTAAAATACCCCGGAACACCTGGATCAAAAATGAGGACTTGCGCCTGGAGCTGTCCGGCGATCTGGAATTGATAAAAAACGCCCGCTTCGTTGAGCTGTTTGGCTCGGTGGATGTGGTGCGCGGCCAATACGACCTGTTTGGCCGTACCTTTGTCATCAGCAGCGGCAGCATCCGTTTCCAGGGCGGCGAAGAAATGCTCCCCGAAATGGATATCCAGGCAAGCTATACCTTTCGCAACGCCCAGCGGGTATCCCAAAAACTTAGCATTGATGTAAAAGGAACGGCCACATCGCCCACCGTAAACTTCACCCTGGATGACGATCCGATCAGCGAAGGCGATGCCTTGTCGTACATCCTGTTTGGGCGGGGTATGAACGAGCTGACCATCGATCAGCAGGACAACCTGGCCGGCGCCGGTGGCGGCAGTTTGGCCGAAACGGCTGCCGCTTCGTTACTCTCGTCGCAAATCACCAAATTTTTGGGCGACAAGCTCAACGTAGATTACATTGAAGTGAAAAGCGAAGGCGGGTTCGACAATGCCAGCGTAGTTGTTGGAAAGTACCTCACCCACGACCTGTTTGTGAGTTATGAACAACGTTTAGGCGAAACCGACGAAAAAGACATCGGCAAATACGAAGTGAAGCTGGAATACGAATTGTTCCGCTTCCTCTTCTTCCAATTAAATAACTCATCCTACGACAGCGGATTTGATGTGATTTTCAAGTTTGACTCCCAGTAAATTCAGAAAAATCCCAAAGCCTGAAAAGCAAAGAAAAATGCTCTTAAAGTTACGATAAACCGGTGTTTATCCATAAACCAGAAACCCGAATATCCGTACAAGGATTTGTAATGTTCAGTAAGAAAAGCTGTTCGTAAGACGGAAACTCAACCTGGTCCGCGTGTTTAAACGATCCAAAGACACCCAGTTTACACGGCATAACGACAGGTCACTATTACTGAACAAATGCAAAATATCATTGTTAACCATATTATAAACAGTCATCATGAACAACAATAATCAGATCGTTCTAAATTGTGGACCGCCACCGGACAGCTAGCGGGGCAGCCCCTTATCCGGAAACTGCCCCCTTGCCACCCCTTCAATTAACACCATGTTTAACCTTAAAAAAACGAAGTCATGAGTAGCACAACAAAAGCATTGATCGGATTTTTGGCAGGAGCAGCTGCCGGAGTAATAACAGGAATTTTGATTGCCCCCGACAAAGGTTCGGTGACCCGCGAAAAACTGCAAAATAAAGCTAAAGATGTATCGCACGACATCACAGAAACAATCAGTGAAAAAATCAGCAAGCTGGAAGAACAGATTAAAAAGCTAAAAAAAGACGCCGAACAGAAAATTGAAGAGGTCAAAAAATCGGCTGCCGAAAAAGTAGAAAAGGAAGCCAAAAAGGCAAGCACCAACTGATGAGATCAAAAATGGCCGAAAAAACCGGTAGCCACAACCATGCACAAACTAAATTACCACCACATGAAATCAAACCTGTCAGATAATTTTCATGAACTGAACCAATCCGTCCAGGATTACCTGAAAGTGCGGTTAGACCTTGTAAAACTGACCCTACTGGAAAAGATGACGAAAATTTCGGTATTTCTGATTAGCACCGTCGTTTTTATCTTGCTGGGTATGATCTTTTTCCTGTTTGCAACAACCGCATTTGTAGTATGGTACGGAAATCAGTTTCAAGATTATTTGACGGGTTTATTTATTGTGACCGGAGTCGTGGTATTGATTGGATTGCTCTTTTTGCTTTTGAGAAAATCACTGATAACCACCACCATTATCCAGAAGCTGTCATCCATTTTGTTTGAGGAAGATGAAGAGTAATAAAGCTGAACGATCATGAGAAAAATACATTCCATCAACGAGATTAAACTGCACCGGACTAATCTGAAGCACGAACTTCGCTATCACGAGGACAACCTACGGTTGGAAACAAACAAAATCGTTTCGGCCTACAAATTATTTCTGACCAACGCCCTCCTGGAAAAAGGTATCCACTCGGTTATTACCTATTTCGTAAAACAAAGACAGCAAAAGGAATAAAATTTCTTTCACCGTCAGATTCACCCCCCACCTGTCAAAAACAGCATATTGCGCCGGAGCCCGATCATTCAGCGACACTGAGTAAAGATGCATTAAACAATGTTTAAGGTTCGGGAGCTTCCCGGTGAAAATACATGCCGACATACAAATCCTTCTTAGCTTTGCGCCAAAATTTTTAAGATGTGGGTACTGCTGGCCTTAATTTCGGCGCTTCTCCTGGGACTATACGACGTATTTAAAAAACTTTCGGTGAATGCCAATGCCGTGTTGCCGGTTTTGTTTATTTCCACCATTGCCGGCGCAGTGCTGGTGACACCTTTTGTGGCAGGTTCCGTTTTCTTTCCCGAATTTTTCAAATCGATGCAACTGTTCGTTCCGCCAATTACCCAGCGCGAACATGGGCTGATCCTGCTGAAATCGGTCATTGTGGTTTCGAGCTGGATTTTTGCCTTTCATGCCGTGAAGCACCTGCCCATCACCATTGTGACGCCCATCCGGGCCTCCGGGCCAATCTGGACACTCGCCGGCGCCATTCTTATTTTTCATGAAACCCTCAACCTTACCCAATGGATCGGGGTAGTGATAACGCTCGTTTTCTTTTATATGCTCTCTACGGCAGGGAAACTCGAAGGGATCAATTTCCGCAAGAATGTGTGGATTTTCTGCATTGTGGCGGCTACCTTGCTGGGGGCGGCCAGTGGTTTGTACGATAAGTTTATTATCCGAAAAATTGACCGGTTGGCGGTGCAGGCCTGGTTTTCGTATTACCAGGTAGTGGTTATGCTGCCGGCCATCGCTTTGTTTCGCTGGGCCAAACCCCGGGAAGAACGGCCCGTCTTTGAGTGGCGGTGGAGCATTCCGGCAATCGGGCTTTTTCTGTTGATGGCCGACTTTGCCTATTTCTATGCCCTCAGCTACGAAGACTCGATGATCTCTATCATTTCGGCACTGCGGCGCGGTGGTGTGTTGGTAGCCTTCGCCATGGGCGCGCTTATTTTCCACGAAAACAATATACGCCGAAAAGCGATCTACCTGCTGGGCATCCTGACCGGCATCCTGATTATCAGCTTGGGAAGCTGATGACTTAACCCGGCCAGTTTTAAGCTAATAACTAAACACTTACCACAATCTCACCGCAAAACACCCCAAGGAAATCGCTTTTAGTAAAATATGCTGGATTTGACGTCACATCGCTCATCAGCCGACGGATCCAAGTCATGGTACTGATCTCCTGAGACCTTATTTTCCTGATCCACCTTAGTAGCCTGTCTGGCCTCATTCCGTCCAACCTTAGTTACCTTATTCGTATATTCTGGTCACGTTCTGAATAAGCTAAATAAGGTTGGAAATTTATGTTATATCCTGGCTACTAAGGTTTTCAAAAAAAAATAAGGTCTTACAATTCTTATTTGAACGATTGGCGGCACGATCTTTTTTAACCGGATCTCCGCAACCTTCTTCTTGGGAAGTGGTTGATTCCAGCCAGTCGTTAGCGAGTGGGACATCTTATATAAAGGTTAAAAGCGATTTCACTGCAAAACACCCATACAAAGTAGCTGTTTCCATTGAAAGAGCTTAACTTTAGGGGAAAAAAGATGGACCGAATCCAAGTCTTTCAGGGTGATATTACCGAGATGCACATAGATGCGATTGTAAATGCCGCCAATAAAAGCCTGCTGGGTGGAGGCGGTGTTGACGGCGCCATACACCGGGCTGCCGGCCCCAAATTGTTGGAAGAATGCCGCCAGCTGAACGGCTGCTCAACCGGTGAAGCCAAGATTACCCACGCGTACCGGTTGCCGGCGCGTTATGTTATTCATACCGTGGGGCCGGTTTGGTACGGAGGGCAAATTGGAGAGCGAGAACAACTGGCCAATGCCTACCGGAATAGCTTGTTGCTGGCGCAGGAATACGGATTGCGAACCATTGCTTTTCCCAATATTAGCACCGGCGTATATCGTTTTCCAAAAGAACTGGCAGCCGAAATTGCCATTCGCACGGTTCGCGATTTCTTAATAAATGACGATACCTTTGAGTCTGTCATCTTTTGTGTGTATGACGATGAAAACCGGGAAATCTATCAAAAACTGTTGGCCGGACTGTAAAAAGCCCCCGAAGGATACTGGAATAAAAATCAACGTTTTTTCTCTAAATTTTCTGTTCAGCTAAAAACAATCTCTTCCCTAAAATAAAATGCAAGACAGACACGCATGAAACGAGTAAAAATTGAACTACAGGTCACGTTGCTGACCCTTATTATTGCCGCGGCAGTGATTGCCTCAGGCTACCTTGTTTATCAAAGCCTGTCGAAAATTGTTGATTCAATCCACAAGGAGGCCCGTCCCGATTTCAAGTTACTGCTGATAAAGGATATTGCATCTGAACTAAATGAAGTGGAAAACACAGTGCGCCTGTACAGTCTGACCGGCGATGCCGCATTCTTCCACCCCTACCTCAAATTAAACGAATCGATCCAGGAAAAGCTGAACAACCTGAAAGATTACGCCCTTCCCGAGTCTGACGAAATTCAGCAAATCGATTCCATACGGCTACTCACTAACCAGAAACTGCTGATTTGGGAAGAAATACGCACTCTGCACAACCAAAAAGAAACTACCACCAGCTCGTTCTCCGATCTGTATTCAAAAATCGACACGGTCATCATTCAGCCCGACACCATCACCTTTCAGCCGGTAGAAAAGAGAAAAGGCATTTTCAAACGCATTTTTGGCAAGCGCGATACTGTCGTTCCCCAGCCCATCATCATCGACAAAAGCAAGGAACGCGAAATCATCAAGCAGGAAATTGCCGGCATCGAGCAGCAAATTTCCGATCAAAACCAACGATTGCAGGCACAGGAAAAGGTATTGCTCGAACGGAACATTCAGATCAGCTCGCTGATCGCCCAGCAAATTTCGCTGCTGGAAACTACCGAACAGCGCCGGCTGCTGACCAAAACACAGGAAGCCGATTTTATGGCTGCCCAAACCTACCGACGCCTGAGCATTTTCACCGTCACTGCCGTCATTTTGCTGATCACCGTACTCATTTTGTTTTACCGCAACCTGCAACGGAACCGCGCCTACGAGCGAATGCTCGAAAAGGCCAAAACCGAAGCAGAAAGTCTGGCCAAGGCTAAGGAAATGTTCGTTGCTACGGTGAGCCATGAAATGCGTACGCCGGTAAACGCCATTTACGGACTGACTGAGCAGATGCTTCAAAAGGCCCACTCCGAAGAAATGTCGGACAACCTGAAAGTGGTCCACAAATCGGCCCAGCACCTGATTACCTTGGTGAACGACACCCTCGATTTTTCCAAAATCGAGTCGCAAAAGCTGAAAATAGAACAAATCGACTTTATGCCGGATGAGGTGTATAAAGAAATTTACACGCTGCATAAAGATTCGGCCGCAGCCCGTGGCAATCAGTTGATTATCAACAATCGGTGCGATAAAAACAGGGTATTAAAAGGCGACCCGGTGCGCCTCAAACAGATCCTGATCAACTTGATTACAAATGCCATAAAATTCACCAGCCAAGGCCAGATTATTTTTACAGCGGCCGAAGAAAAATTGTCGGGGCACACCTGGATGATCCACCTGGAAGTTACGGACACCGGCATTGGCATATCGGAGGAAAACCTGCAGATGATTTTCGACGAGTTTGTGCAATTGGATACCGATCTGACGATGAAACACCGAGGGACAGGCCTTGGGCTGGCTATTGTAAAACGCCTGATCGATTTGCATGATGGCCATATACAGGTAGAAAGTGTGCCCGGGAAAGGCACCCGTTTTATGATCCAACTACCTTATCAGGAAGGCGACACCAGTAACATAAAAGATAAGGAAATTGACCGGATCAGAATACCGGCCAACTTCCGGAAACTTCATTTTTTATTGGTAGATGATGAAGAGTTTAACCTTTACCTGCTGAAAAATATTCTTAAAAAATGGGGCATCGCTTATACCGAGGCAAACAATGGGAAGGTGGCCGTCGAACTGGCATCAAGCCAGCCCTTCGATCTCATTTTGATGGATATGCGAATGCCCGTGATGGATGGGTACGATGCAGCCAGGCAGATCCTGAAAATATGGCCCAACATTCGGATTATTGCCCTTACCGCGACCAACCGCCCCGAGGACATACAAAAAAGCCAACAAGCCGGCATGCAGGGATTTCTGCAAAAACCCTTTTCCGAAGCCGACCTGTTTGAGGCCGTTACCCGTTTACTCCCCGCTGAAAACAACATTCCGCAAGAAAGCGATGAAACCAATCAACAGGTGCAAATCGATTTAAACGAACTGCAAAAGATGGCAGGTGACGACCCGGCCTTTTTCAACGAAATGCTGGAAATATTCATCCATTCGAGCGAAAAAGGACTGGCCAACATCCGAAAAGCCTTTGCTGAAACGGATTGGGAAGCGATTTCGGAAGCTGCCCATAAACTGGCCGCCCCGGCAAAACACATGCAGGCCATGTCGCTCTATCACAAGCTGAAGGAATTGGAGATTAACATTCCGGCAACTAAAAATGTCGTCGATGCGGAGATACTGATCAATACGATTGAACAGGAAATCATCCAGATCAACGCCTTTATCCGTGAGAAACTTAGCGATAAATAACTGTCACCATGAAACAATGACCAAAAAAACTGCAAAAAAACATTTTACAAAATGAACATGAGGCAAACGATTTAACGTATATTCTTACTAACTTGCAGTACATGCAGACGAGTTTACTGCTAACAAAAAATCACGGCAATGTCGGAAAAGCCATTTAAAATATTTGTAGTTGAAGATGACGAATGGTACAACCGTTTGTTGGTTCATAACTTATCGCTCATCCCTGACTACGACATACAATCTTTCTCGACCGGGAAAGACTGCCTGGACAACCTGAACCAAGAACCTGACGTGATTACACTCGACTACCGGTTGCCCGACATGAAAGGCCTGGAAGTGCTCAAACAAATCAAAGAAATCAACGAAGATATCCAGGTTATTTTGATATCGGAACAGGATGACATTGAAGTGGTGGTTGACCTGCTCCGTCATGGGGCTTATGATTACATTGTTAAGTCGCGCGACATCAAAGAACGCTTGTTGAACACCATCAACAACATTCGGAAGGGCAGCAAGCTGCGGAAGGAAATTGTGAGTTTACGGCAAGAGGTAAAGAAAAAGTACAGCTACCAGAATACAATTATAGGCAACAGTGCTGCCGCCCAAAAAATTTTCGAGCTAATTGACAAAGCCACCCGCACCAATATAACCGTTACAGTTACCGGCGAAACAGGAACAGGCAAAGAACTGGTAGCCAAGGCTATACATTACAACTCTACCCGGGCAAAAAAACAATTTGTCGCGGTAAATGTGGCAGCTATTCCCAAGGATTTAATCGAAAGCGAACTGTTTGGCCACGAAAAAGGCGCCTTTACCGGTGCGGCATTCCGGCGCATTGGTAAGTTTGAAGAAGCCAACGGCGGTACCCTCTTTCTCGACGAAATGGCCGAGATGGACATTTCGCTCCAGGCAAAACTGCTCCGTGCCCTTCAGGAAAAAGAAATCATCCGTGTGGGAAGCAATGTGCCGGTAAAAACCGATTGCCGCATTATTATCGCCACCAATAAAAACCTGATGGAAGAGGTGAAACAAGGCAACTTCCGCCAGGATTTGTACTACCGCCTGTATGGGCTCCCGATCGAACTGCCGCCACTGCGCGAACGCGGAAACGATGTAATTGTTTTGGCAAAACACTTCATCAACATGTTCTGCAAGGAAAACAACCTGCCCGCAAAAACCCTGTCGTCTGAGGCCTCCAACATGCTGCTGGCATACTCCTTCCCGGGCAACATCCGCGAGTTGAAATCAGTGATCGAACTGGCCGTTACCTTGGCCGAACAAGATGAGATTACCGCCGATCACATCGTCCTCGGCGGCGGGCACGACCTGCTTCCCGGATTATTGACCGAAGAACTTACCCTGCGCGAATACGATATTCGCATTGTAAAGGATTTTCTGAAAAAATACGACAACAACACCAAGCTCGTAGCCGAAAAGCTGGATATTGGCGTGGCTACCATTTACCGTATGCTAAAGGAAGAAAAAGAACGCGAATAGTTTACCTTAAACTCTCATTCTGAAAGCTATTTCATTCAATTTGATAAAATAATTGTTTTCCTTGCAAACACTAAAACACTGTATTTCTACAACTTAACAAATACGACACACACTGGCACAGAGATTGGCTTAATGGGTCAGAATAAATAAAAACAAAAACAGATTTTCGAGTCTGAACTTTAAAATGGAGGATTACAGTCATGGAAAAAAAACAATTAAGAACAATTATAATTGCGGCAGTAATTGTAATTGTAGGCGCTGTTGCAGCAATCTATGTTTACACGCAGAAACAAACTGAGATTAAAGCATTGATGGCAGAACAAATGGATCTGAATGAAATGATTCAACAGAAAGATTCAGTTGTTAACGACCTGGTGACCACTTTTGATGAAATTGAGAGCAACCTGACATTCATCAAGGAAAAAAGGAGCCAACTCTCGCTGGAACAAGCTGAAGGTGGAAAAGACCGCAAGCAAGCTCTTTTGGAAGACATCACCCTGATGAACTCCATGCTGGAAGAAAGCAGTAAAAAAATTGCCGAACTGGAAGAGAAGTTGAAAAAATCGGGCTTGAACCTCCGCGCATTTGAACGTCGTGTGGCTGCCCTGAACGAAAGCATTGAAAGCCAGAACGTGCAAATTGCCGAACTGAAACAAATCATTGAGCAGAAGGATTTCCAAATGGCCGAGCTGAACAGCAAAATTGAGGAAATGGGCATGGAAATGGCCAAACAAGCCGACTCCATCTCGTACAAAGATCAGGTAATCACGGATAAAGTGAGCAAACTGAATACCGGTCATATTGCTTACGGAACGTACAAGGAACTGGCCGAAAAAGGCATTCTGACCAAAGAAGGCGGAATTTTGGGCATTGGCGCAAGTAAAACCCTTCAGCAAAATCTGGATGAAGAATACTTTACAACGCTGGACATACGCGAATCTACGGTTATCCCACTGCACACCAAAAAAGCCAAGGTCATTTCAGAACACCCATCTGATTCTTACAAATTGGTTGAAGAAGAAGGGCAGATTGCTTACCTGCAAATTGAGAACCCGGACAAATTCTGGAAAATCTCGAAGTACGCAGTGATTGAAGTTAAATAAACAGAATTAAGGCAAAGTAGCTAGCACGAGGTACTCATTCAAATAATTCGACAAAGATTCCCTTACTCGTAATATTGCGTTAGCTATGCGAAAGCTGTCCCGGAGCGTCCGGGGCAGCTTCTTTTTTGGCCGGAACTAGATCTTATTCTTCAAACAACTGGTTCAGGGCATCAAAATAATCCTCTTCCCATCCCTCAACCATATTTTCATAAGCTTCGTCGGGAATGTTGGTGTGTTTCACTTCCATGGTTGTACCGCCTTTGTGGGGATGCAATTTAATGGTGACAATCGAAGGCTCTTCCTGCTCGCCAAAATACCATTCCTGCACAATGAGTTGGTCTTTGACAAACTCCAGGTTTTTTCCACAAATACTTCCGTCCCAAATGGAAAATTCGGTGCCCGGAACTTCTTCCATCTCCGCATTTTCACCTGTCCAAATTTCCAGCATTATCTTGTTGGTCAATGCGTTGTAAACATCTTTGGGCTCGGCCGCCAATTGAAAATATTGTTTGTAGTCTTTCATAAATGCACAAGATTATTTGAGTTTTTGCCGTCGGTAAACCTGTTTGTTAAGTTTATAACTGAAACCAATGGTAATGAATTCCTTAAACTGCAATTTGGGTTTATAAATCGTATTCCCCTCCAAGTCAATCTTATCGGTCGGGAAAGTAACGTTCGCGTCATAAATAAAGTGCAGCAACACCCGCATATTAATGTAATCGTTCAGTTTCATCACCACATTATTCTCCCAATCGATATCGAAACTGGCAGGATCGGTATAATTGACGAACATTTTGTATTTCAGCTCATAGGTAATGTCAGGTGTAATATCTTTCTTCAGTTTCAGGTCGGCATTCAAACCTGGCTCCCAGTAGCGTTTCTTTCCCGCCTCAATACCATATTTGGTCACATCAATCCGGGCGGTATCGCGAACAGATACAATTTTGGCAGTCAAAGGCGAAATGAATAAGGAGAAATCTTTGTTCGGTTTATAATCCAAACCAAATTTGATCATCGTTTTTGCCGGTGACAGAAATCCGGAAATCAGGTTGTCACGATCCGGATACTTGTACCCGTTAAACAATTGTGTCTGAAAATCAATTTCGGTTGAATAGTACCATTTTTTAAAAGCGCTCAGTCCCAAACGAGAGGTAATTTCAAATTTGTCATCATTTTTCTGGATTTTATCCTCAGAAGATTTCAGCCAACCGTTGCGTATTTCTGCCGAGTTCTCCCACTTTAGCTTTTTTGATGAATAGTTGGCATAGCCACGCAGCACCACCAGGGTTGACAAAGCGCTCTGCCCACCTTTCTTCCAGTTGCTAAGATATGTTTGAGTGAAACCTACAGTTCCGTCGCCCCCCATGTTCCAAGGAGTGATCACCGCAAAGCGTTTTTCCACTTTTTGAAGCTTCCCTTCCGACAGCAAATTATTGAAATCAAATTCCTTGGTTTGTTTTTGGGCGAAGCGCGACAGAGTAACACCATCGTCGATCAGCAGCCGGAGCGAATTTTTGCCGGTATTTTCAATCCGTACACTCAACGAGTCGTTTTGTTCGTTTTTGATGAACAGACGGGTATAATTGTGGTCGTTATCCCTCAGCCAAAGATGCGCCGTACTATGATCAGAATTAGTTACCAAAAGAGACGTTGAATCGTTTGCCGCATAATTGGTCAGGATCTCTACGACGCGGGCGATGGAGTCATTTACGGCAGCCATCACCGAGTCGTTGTAATGCACCAGCCTCAACCGATTTTGGGTGCGGATGGAATCGGCAAATTCGCGTTGAATTTTTTTAGAATATTCCGAAATGTATTCCTCACGGTATGCAGCGGTCACCGAATCAACATAGTTGGTCAGCACCCGGTTGTTAAAATCCATTCGCGCCTGCTCCAACAACGCCCGTTTGGTGCTGTCCAAACGCTGGATACGGCGAAAATCGGAGGGATTGCTCATTATGGAATCCGGAATAACATTATACATGGTCAAACTATCCGGAATTTTCACCTGTTGTGTTTCAAGCAACCATTCTGCATCTTCCTGATCCAACAAATCCACCTTGGAATCCAGGTTTTCGAGCAGCTGCTCCGGCACAGGTATCTGATCCTTCACGATGCTGTTCCGAACGGATCGGTCAATCCGCTTCAGTCGTTCGGTCAGCTCGCTTTGCGACATAAACCCGGACACAAACAAACTATCGGACACCTGGTCGGCCCGGCGGTAAAAATACGGCTGCTCGGAATGCTGATACCGCCCAAGTTTATGCAGGATGGTATCGATCTTTTCATCCTCCACAAAATTTACCAGTCCCCGCAGGCTCCGGGCCAGCTCCGGATCGTAAGGATACCAATTTCCTTGCTCTCCCAGAAAATATTTTAAATAGTTTACCCCAACCTTGACAGAATCAACGGCAACCGTTTCCTTTCGTTTGTCTGCGGGACTTGAAGCCGTGAGAATCTGGCTTGAAAATGCAAAGAAAATCCCTAGCAGAAGAAATCTGTAATTCATAGCAGAAAAATTATTTATTTGGCTTTTGGGTTAAACGGAATATTAAACGTTTTCGTGTGCGGTAACAAAAATCAGACCACAGCCTATTCCCAGCGTGTAAAGGGGAACTCCGACAATCGGGAATTATGGTAACGCATATCGCCGCTCACCTCTTCCCCTACCCAATCCGGAAGGGTGACGGACTCATTCTCAGTATCCAGCTCCACCTCGGCCAACATCAGCCCCTGGTTCATTCCTTCAAAAATATCAACTTCCCATTTTTTCCCATTCACCCATATTTCATATCTCACCTTCTCTACCGGAAATCCAACAGCAAGCTTCATCATCTCCCGGGCCTCCTCAGCCGGTATGGCGTATTCAAACTCAGGCCGCGAATTTCCGGTCAGGCCTCCTTTAACTGTCAGCCAAGCCAGGTTGCCTGCAATGCGTACGCGCACCGTACGCTGCGGATCGGCACATAAATAGGCCTGAACCATGGGAATGGCCCGTGCGTTTTTGGGTACAAAATCAGCTTTAACTAAAAATTTACGTTCAATCTCGAGTGGCATAAGACAGTAATAAGGTGAGCGGGCAAAGTTAAGAGTCTCTCTCCGATTACCAGTACGTTATCACTTAAGTTTTTCTTAATTCTCCCAATGAGTCGCCTCAAAATCCGATTAACGGATGTGCCGAAAAAACCATAAACCGTATCCACCGGTTTCAACCGGCAATACCGGTTTACAGCGCTATTCCCTCAAAACTAATATGCTGAAAAACAGCCCATCCACCTTCATTCCTGATAAATAACAGTAGTTTTTATCCCAGCTCTGCCTTAATTTTAAAGGAAAACTGAAATCCATGTTTGCCCTTAGGGTGAAGAACCATTGTGTAAAACCGACCCAGCCATGAATTGGCGCTCTTTCTGATTGAAAAGAAACTACAAACAACTACATTTTAAAAAACCGATAATCACACGTATATGAATCCAGTACAGGACCTAATTAAAAGTCTGGCCGACAAGCACGGGAAAAACAGAGAAAACCTGCTGCCCATCCTGCAGGGCGTGGTTGAGCAAGAAAAGTATTTATCCGAGTATTCGATGATTGAAATTGCCCGCGAGCTGGACCTTCCGGCAGCCGAAGTTTTCGGAACAGCCACATTCTATTCGTTTCTGGAACACAAAAAAATGGGTAAATACATTATCCGGGTTTGCAAAACCATCACCTGCTCCATGAAAGGCAAAAATCAAATCTTACATGCTATCGAGGATATGTTGAAAGTATCCATTGGAGAAACCACCCCCGATGGAAAATTCTCGCTCATGCAAACCAACTGTCTGGGGTGGTGCCACAAGGCGCCCGCCATGCTGATAAACAACGACATATACACCGAACTAACCCCGGAAAAAGTCCGGGAGATACTGGGTGAATACATGAAACGGGAAAGTTGAGAACAACTATTATCCGGAACAACCACCCTTTCAATTAAAAAACATTCAGACCAATAAGCAATAACCTAACTGCATCCATTATGGCATTCGAATCATATCAACTAAAACGGGCCGATTTCATTTTCAAGAATGAAAACGACTGGGAAAAAATCCTCAGCCGGACCTTGAGCCGTCCGCCACAAGAAATCATCAACGAACTGATGAGCTCAGAATTAAAGGGACGCGGTGGCGCCGGGTTCCCTACGGGACTGAAATGGAAACTGACGGCTGAAGAATCCGCCTCGGTAAAATATGTTATCTGCAACGCTGACGAGGGCGAACCAGGCACCTTCAAAGACCGGGAAATCCTCTCACTTGTTCCTTACAAGGTGTTGGTTGCTATGGCTGTTTGCGGCTACGTGATTGGCGCTGCCAACGGATTTATCTACCTGAGAGGCGAATACAAATACCTGGTTCCGGAACTAAACAAAGCCATCAAAGAATTTGAGTATTACTGTAAAGAAATAAACCACAACTTCAACATCAGCATATTTTTGGGTAGCGGCGCCTACATTTGCGGCGAAGAAACTGCCCTGTTCGATTCGATGGAAGGCAAACGTGGCGAACCGCGCAACAAACCCCCCTACCCAACTTCATCCGGATACATGGGAAAGCCCACCGTAATCAACAACGTGGAAACCCTGGCCCATACCTTCACGATCTTTAAATACGGCGCCAAAAAGTTTTACGACTTAGGAGTTCAATATTCACGCGGATCAAAGTTATTCTCTGTTTCGGGCGACACGCCCAAACCGGGCATTTATGAGCTGGAGTTGGGTATGAGCCTGCAGGATTTTGTGGAAGAATTTGGCGATGGCGACACAAAAGCGGTCCAGGTGGGCGGGGCATCCGGTTTTTTGGTGCCACGCAAAAAATTCGCCGAAACGGCTATCGGTTACAAAGGAAAACTCACCGGCATCTCGCTGCCTACCGGAGGTTCGATGATGCTATTCAACAGTTCGCGCTCCATGTACAACGTGCTGGATAATTACCTGGAATTTTTCAAGGAAGAAAGCTGCGGGCAATGTACCCCTTGCCGGGTAGGATGCCAGCAATTATACAGCGGGATCAAAGCCGTCAAGCGTGGCGAGAAACCCGCCCAATACCTCGACAAGTTGTTAAAGCTGACCGAAACCATGCAGCTTACCGCCAAATGCGGGCTGGGCCAATCGGTTGCCAATTCGTTTTCTTCCATTGTCGAGAACTTCCGTGAAGAAATGATTTACTAACGAAAAAGAGAAAGAACATGTCAGAAAAAATAAATATCACCATCAACGGGATGCCGGTTGAAGTGGAACAAGGCAAAACTATTTTGGAAGCTGCAGACCAGTCGGGCGTGATCATCCCCAGCCTTTGCTACCACAAAGACCTTTGCGTGGCCGGAAACTGCCGCGTTTGTGTGGTCGAAGTAGTTGGACAGAAGCGTCTTTCGGCAGCCTGTGCCACGCCCTGCGAGGAAGGCATGGAAATACGCACCAACAGCCTGAATGTGCGCAATTCGCGAAAACACATCATTGAGCTGCTGCTTTCGGAACACAATGCCGACTGCACACGCTGCTACAAAAACGGGAATTGCGAGCTGCAAAACCTGGCCTCAGAATACAAAATCATGAGCCAGGATTTTATACCATTGGCGCCGCAGAAAAAATACACCATCGATATGTTTTCGCCGTCCATCATTAAGGACAACAGCAAATGTATCCGTTGCCAGCGCTGTGTTCGCACCTGCGCCGAGTTACAGGGAGTGAATGCCCTCACCGTCGCCTTCAAGGGCGACGAAATGAAGATTACCACCTTCTTCGAAAAAGCGATGAACGATGTGGTATGCACAAACTGCGGGCAATGCATTAACCACTGCCCCACCGGCGCGTTGGTAGAGCGCAACTATATTGAAGAGGTTTGGGAAGCCATTGCCAATCCGAATTTACATGTGGTGGTACAAACCGCGCCGGCTGTTCGCGTTGGGCTGGGCGAAGAGCTGGGCATGCAACCAGGTACGCGGGTTACCGGAAAAATGGTGGCCGCACTCAAACGGCTGGGATTTGACTCGGTCCTCGACACCGATTTTACCGCCGACCTGACCATTATCGAAGAAGGCCACGAGCTGCTTTCGCGGTTGAAAAAAGCCTTGGTGGACAAGGACAAATCGGTGAAACTGCCCATGGCCACTTCCTGTTCGCCGGGATGGATCAAGTATATCGAGCACATGTACCCCGAGTACCTTGAAAATCTGTCCACCTGCAAATCGCCGCAACAGATGTTCGGGGCGCTGGTAAAAACCTATTACGCCAAGGCCCGCAAACTCTCGCCCGATAAAATCATTTCGGTATCCATTATGCCGTGTACCGCTAAAAAGTTTGAGGCGAACCGCCCGGAAATGCACGACAGCGGCTACCGGGATGTGGATTACGTACTCACCACCCGCGAACTGGCCATCATGATTAAGCAGGCGGGGATCGACTTCTATAAGCTGGAAGATGCCAAATTTGACCGGCTCATGGGAGAATCGTCGGGCGCTGGTGTAATTTTCGGGGCGACAGGCGGGGTGATGGAAGCCGCCCTGAGAACAGTTTATGCAGTTGTTACCGGCCGCGATGTGCCCTTCGAAAACCTGGACATTACGCCAGTACGCGGAATGGAAGGAGTTCGCGAAGCCAGCATTAAGATTGAAAACCCGCAACCGGAATGGGCTTTTCTGGATGGCGTTGAACTGAGGTGTGCCGTTGCCCACGGACTTGTAAATGCCAAAAAAGTAATGGATGACGTGGCAGCCGGGAAAAGTAATTTTCATTTCATTGAAATCATGGCCTGCCCCGGCGGGTGCCTTGGCGGCGGCGGGCAACCCATACCCACCAGCCCCGAAATACGTCAAAAAAGAGCAGAGGCCATTTACGCCGAGGATGCCGGAATGCCTATCCGCAAATCGCATGAAAACCCGGAAATCTTAAAAATTTATGAAGACTTCCTAATCAAGCCACTCGGCGAAAAATCGCACCACCTGCTACACACCCACTATGTGGGGCGAAATCGGTTTTAAAACTTCGAAGAGCTGTCCATCCGGCAGCTCTTCTTATTTTCAACAGGTTAAGCCAAGAGTCGATCCTTAATCCTAGTCAGTTACTCTATCTGATTAAAAGACATTGCAACAGGTCTGCCCTATGACATCACATGCAGAAATGTCTTTTTTTTAAAGTAATTTATACTTTTGAGCAATCAATTCCTCTAAGTATGCAAAATAGCGATCTGGTAATTTGGGAAAGCATCCGCAACGGGAAGGTCGATTCGCTTCGAATCCTTCACGAACGGTATTACTTTCAGCTATGCCATTTTACCAATAGCTACCTTCAAAATTTGACTGTCTCGGAAGAACTGGTTTCCGATTGTTTTCTGAAACTGTGGACACAGCGGGAACGGATTTTCATTCAGAAATCGGTAAAGGCCTATTTGTATTTTATGGTGAAGAATCAACTTATTGATTATTCCCGGAAAAAGAAACAAGACTTGATTCAGCTGACAGAAGCATTACCTGATTTTCCGGACGAGGAAGTGATGGACAAACAAGACTCTTATGCCGCCTTGTACCGTGCGGTAAAACGTCTTCCCGAACAGCGGCGCAAAATCCTTGAGCTTGCGGCTTTCGATGGATTGAAGTACCACGAAATAGCCTCACAACTAAACATTTCGGTCAATACGGTAAAAACCCAAATGGGCCGTGCTTACCAGTTTCTAAAAGAAGAACTTGGCACCCGTAATCTTCTGCTTTATTTCCTTTTCAAACGGTTTCGGTAAGAAAAATCAAAAAAAATCATTCCCCCCTGTCACCCTCGCTTTTCGTTTTTTCCGTCTTACAAGTAGAAACGAAACTCATGGAGAATAACGATCAAACTTTTTGGAAGTCTGCCGTATCTGATTTGCACCAGGCGCAGGAAGAAAACAGACAGTCAGATTTGACTGAAGAATCGCAGGCAGCATACGATCGGGTGTACCGTGATGCCGCAAAAATCCGGAATGGCTTGAAGGAGGTTGGCTCTGCCTATCAGATAAACAGCACTGCTTCCTGGAAAAATATCCGACGTCATGCACGTGTGCAGCAAATGAGGGCGATGGGTTTTGTCGTTGCCAGATATGCAGCCGTTATTCTGATTGCCCTTCTGATTGGCAATTACCTGCATCCTTTCCGGATGGATAATCTGGATGTGCAGTATGCCGCGATTGAGGTTCCTTTTGGACAGACGAGCCGCATCACGCTTTTCGATGGCACCGAAGTTTGGCTGAATTCCGGAAGCCGTTTTAAATATCCTAACCAGTTTAATCAACATCAGCGAGAGGTTTATCTCGAAGGTGAAGGCTTTTTTAAGGTCACCCCCAACAAGAAACTACCGTTTAAGGTGAAAACCGAACGGATGGAAGTGGAAGTGCTAGGCACTTCGTTTAATGTATCGGCTTACCATGATGAAGCCGGCCATTCGGTGGTTTTGGAAGAAGGCAAGGTGCAAATTAACGAACCTGATGGGAAAAAACTGTTGGAACTGGAACCGGGACAACGGGCCGAGCAAGATTTGGCCGACGGAAAATTTGTTGTTGAACAAGTACGAGCCACCGACTATACTAGCTGGAAAAACGGGACCATTGTTTTTCAAGCTGAAAGTTTGGGTGAAATCGCTAACAAATTGGAGCGCTGGTACAACGTGGAAATCCGCATCGAATCCGACGAGCTTGAGCGGTACCGAATTACCGGCGCCATTCTTCGGAATAAACCGATCCATCAAACCCTTCAGGCTTTCGAGCTACTGGCCCCTATTCAATCCGAATACCTGCCGCAAACCAATGCCAAAGACATCATAAACATCCGAAAAAAGTAATGCCTATGCCGTAAAACAAAGGCGATGAAATGCTGCGAACATTCCACCGCCTGTTCAATTAAAACACAAATGTTTCAATTTAAAATCAACCAAATTTATGAAAAAACATCGAGAGTTTCACCGCGACCTCAGGTTGCGAAAAAAGATTATGCGCGTTATGAAGCTAACAACTCTATTTATCCTGACACTCCTTATGAGTGTCCATGCTGCCAGCTATTCGCAGGCCACCAAGCTAAACCTCAGCCTGAAAAACGAATCGCTGGTTGAAGCGCTGAAGCAAATTGAGGACCAATCCGACTTTTATTTCTACTACAACAACGACGATGTACTGGGAATCAGCAACGTTTCGGTCGATGCCAAATCCAAAAACATCGACGAAGTATTGACCCAATTACTTCAAGACACTGGCCTCGACTACAAAATGATTGACCGCTATATCGTGATCAAGCGGAAAGAAGCGTCTGATCATTCGGTATTTGTCAACCAGCAAAAACCGGTTAATGGGAAAGTAACCGATTCAGCGGGTCTTCCGTTGCCTGGGGTAACTGTGGTGGTGAAAGGAACAACCACAGGAACTATTACAGATGGAGAAGGAAACTACAACCTGAACAATGTGCCGGCAGATGGTTTGCTTGTGTTTTCGTTTGTGGGGATGCGGATACAGGAGATCCCAGTAGTCAGACAAAACACCATCAATGTGACTATGGCTGAAGAAACTGTGGGAATTGAAGAGGTTGTGGCCGTGGGTTATGGCACCCAGAAAAAAGTCAATTTGACCGGTTCTGTTGCAGCAATCGAAGCCACGGAACTGGCCAATAAACCGGTTGCTACCACTTCTCAGGCGATTGCCGGTTTAGTTCCGGGATTAAGTGTTGTCCAGTCTTCCGGTCGACCAGGAACAAGTGCTACCGTTAAGATCAGGGGTACCGGTACTTTTTCCAGTGCAGGAAATAATCCACTGGTTTTAATTGATGGGATGGCAGGAAGTATCGATGATGTTAGCCCTGACGATGTTGAGAGTATATCGTTTCTGAAAGACGCAGCTTCGGCTTCGATATACGGTAACCGTGCTGCCAACGGTGTTATTCTGATTCAAACTAAAAAAGGGAAAGAAGGAAAATTCAGAGTTTCCTACAATAACTCATTAGGATGGCAAAAGCCAACAGAACTTCCTGAATTCTTGTCTTCCTGGGAATACGCTACCTATTATAATGAAGCCATGGAGAATATGGGGAATGCTGCGGCTTATACCAACGAACAGATTCAAAAATTTAAAGATGGTTCAGACCCGGATAACTATCCGGATGTAAACCACCTGGAATGGTTGCTGAATTCAGGTTCCGGATTCCAGCAACGGCATAATATCAGCATTCAGGGTGGAACTGAACGAATTACCCAAAATTTCTCGATCGGTTACTGGAAACAGGACGGGATGACTGCAAAAACTTCCAACGAAAGATATAACGTCCTGTGGAATACAAAAAGTAACCTTCTGGAATCCCTGACGTTGGATACACACTTGAACGCTTATACCAATTTGTACAAAGCGCCGAATGGTGAGCCCCAAAGTATTGATGGTATGATTGGATATGCCGTTCGTGAAGGGCCAATTTATGCCGGACAAAAATCGGATGGCTCTTTCGGCTATCAGGATAGTTATAGCCCGGAAGCCTGGCTTGCAAGCGAATCGTTTGTGAAAAATAATGAAGTGAATATTACCGGAACAATGCAGTTGACCTGGGCGACCCCGGTAAAAGGCCTTTCAGTTAGCGGAAAAACGGGGATTACATACAATACTGATTACAATAAGTCCTACCGCGCGAAAACCTATTTTGATGCGTCAAAAACCGTTGGCCCGGCTACTTTATCGGTTGTTTCAGGTAACAATACCTACAAAACCTTTGAGGGGTTGGTGAAATACGAAAAACAACTCGACTCGCATACATTTAACCTATTGGCCGGTTCTTCTTTTGAGGAGTATAAAGAGAATTATTTGACCGGTTACCGGAATACCTTTCCGAATAACTATTTGTATGAACTTGCTTCAGGGGCAGCTTCGAGCATGTCTAATGACGGCTATTCCAATGAATGGTCCCTTTTATCTTATTTTGGAAGATTAAACTATTCTTATCTGGATCGCTATTTATTGGAGGTGAATGCCCGGTATGATGGTTCTTCCCGTTTTGCAAGCAGCGAACGCTGGGGATTTTTCCCTTCTGTGTCAGCAGGATGGAGAGTTTCACAAGAAAATTTCTGGCAAAATTCAGGACTTAACAGCGTGATTGACAATTTTAAAGTACGTGGCTCATGGGGTGTTCTTGGTAATCAAAACATTGGCACATACCCATACCAGCAAACGTACTCATTAGGGCAAAATGCTGTTTGGGGGAGTCCGGGCACGATGGTTTCGGGAGCCAGGATCACATCTTTCAATAACCCGGAAATAACCTGGGAGACAACCCGGATTTTGGACCTAGGGATCGATTTCAGTCTTTGGTCCGGCAAAATAAACGGTGGGGTTGATTATTTTGACAAGTACACCGATGACATCCTTTCCTCGGTTCAGGTTACCCGAATAATGGGACGAAGCGTAGGCCAATCCAATATTGGCGCCGTTTCCAATAAAGGGATTGAAATCAATCTTGAGTATAATGCAAAGATTGGTAAGGATATTAAAATTAGTTTAGCGCCAAACTTTACCTACATTAAAAACGCGGTTGAAGAACTTGCTGACGGAGCATTGACTGACATTAACAATAACCGGATTGTCGGAGAACCTTTAGGTATTATTTACGGGTACAAAACAAACGGATTGTTCGTTGACCAGGATGAAATCAATGCAGCACCGGATCAATTGATTGGCAAAAGCGGGCTAAAACCCGGATATGTAAGATACGAAGATATAAGCGGACCAAACGGAGTACCAGACGGAATCGTTAATTCGACGTATGACAGAACAGTGATCGGAAGTACCACTCCCAAGTTCTATTATGGATTAAATATCAATGCCTCGTATAAAGGATTTGATTTTTCAGCTCTTCTTCAGGGCTTAGGTGGTTATGACCGGTTAATCGGATCGTACATGGCTTACGCATTTTATAATGGAGGACAAATTCAACAATGGCAGGCCGATAACCGCTGGACGGTGGATAATCCGGATAAATGGGCTAAATACCCGCGTTTGGAAACTCTCAACATGAACAACACAAACCTGCAGGTTTCCGACTATTGGCTGAGAGATGCCAGCTTCTTGAGAATCAAGAATGTGCAGATCGGCTATACGTTCACCAAAAGTTTGGTAAGTCGGTTGGGACTTCAACAATTGAGAGTGTTTTTCAGCGGACAGAACCTGTACAATTTTACCTCTTTCTATAAAGGTTGGGATCCGGAGAATGAAATATCTACCGGTGATGCTCCTTCTTACTATCCGATTAACAGTATTTATTCTTTTGGAATAAATGCCAAGTTCTAATTCACTAATAATTGAAAAGATGATAGTTATGAAACGAATAAATATAAAATCAATTTTGGCGGCCGTTCTTGTATCCCTGATTTTATTTTCAGTGACGAGCTGTGAAGATTTATTGGACAAGCAACCGCTTACTTCCATTTCAGATGCCAGCTTCTGGACGGGCGAGGAGGATGCCTTGTTGGCATTGGTCGGATGTTATAGATTTCCCAGCGGATGGACACATGATGATTTTGCACATCCTCAGGGATTAATGTATTTAGACCTTGCAGGCGGACACGGTGTTGAAAAGGAAAACTTTACGACTCTTGGCATGGCCAGCAGCAATACCGTGGCTACAAGCGGCAATATCCTCGGATACTGGTCCAACGCTTATTCTCAAATTGCTCATTACAATACTTTCCTTGATAAAATAGGAGATTGTCCGATGGATGAGAGTAAAAAAACGCTTTGGGCCGCAGAGGTAAAATGTCTGCGATCATATTACCTGTTCTATCTTGCTTTCCATTGGAAGGATGTGCCAATGCCTCTGACAACAATAGGTGTCAGTGACGCCAATTCGATTGCACAGACTCCACAGGCTGATGTGTATAAACAGGTTGAAGATGATCTGAAAGCTGCTATTGCGATATTGCCGGAACAGAGAACTTCCTCGGAGTATGGCCGGTTTACCAAAGGTGCGGCACAGGTGCTTTTGAGCAGATTGTACCTGGCTGAGGAAAGATGGAGCGATGCTGCCACTGCTCTGAAAAGTGTCATTGATTCGGATGAATATGAAATTGACAGAAGTAATGGGGACGATAGCTACGAAAAGCTCTTTCAGATTGGAGGCGAATACAGCTCCGAAATGATTTTCAGTATCCAATACCTGAAAGATAATATATCAACCTCGCGGTATATCTATTTGTCTCCGGAGGCTCTTGGAGGATGGCATCAGTTTGCGCCGTACAACGAGCTGGTGAAAGCCTATTTTTGTAGTGACGGTAAAGATATTGCGACCTCTGCTGTTTATGATGACGATGATCCTTATGTGAACCGTGATCTCAGGTTATATGCAACCATTTTCCTGCCGCCGGTGGGAACATACGAAGGGACCACGTTCAATAACGTAACCTATAACTGCTTTTTGGGGGCAAACAAGAGTGACAGTTACAACCGGTACACTTTATTTAATGGTTACTGTCCGAAAAAGGGATTAGATGCAAGTGTTTCCAATCCATACGAAACGTATACCTATACCCCGATTATGCGTTATGCCGAGGTTTTGCTTGGTTATCTGGAAGCCGTGAATGAGGCCACACCCGGAGCCGTTGACCAACAATTGCTGGATCTAACAATTAATGATATCAGGGACCGCGTTAATTTACCTCCGGTCCAGATTGCCGATGTTGCCAGTCAGGATTTGGTTCGCCAGGCTGTTCGTAAAGAACGAAGGGTCGAGCTGGCCTTCGAAGGATTTCGTTATTATGACGTACTGCGCTGGGGGATTGCAGAGCAGGAATTGAATCATACCTTCACCGGAGTGAAATTGTCGGATGACCCGAATGCTCCAAATTACCGGGGATCTGGCTCTACAGCCTCACCGGTGGATGAGGATATGTATTACAAATTTGAAACACGTACCTGGTCTGCTCATAACCGGTACTTCCCGATACCTCAAAATGACCTGAACATAAACGATAACCTGGAGCAAAACACAGGGTATAATTAATCTCAACGTATAAATCCAGGGTGTCTGAAATAGCGAGACCCTGGATTTATTTTTTTTAGTCAACAAAACAGTAAGAAATCAAGCCGATGAAACGAAGAACACTATTAAAGCACTTAGGTATTTCGGTGCCGGGCATGATTCTGGCCCAGCACACTTTATCCTCCTGCATGTTGAATGGAAGCAAGAACAGGGATATCGCTCGCGGACCATTTCAACCGACCTGGGAATCATTGGAAACCTATCAAACTCCGGCATGGTTCCGGGATGCCAAACTTGGGATGTGGGCACATTGGGGGCCTCAGTGCCAGCCCGAAGCAGGCGACTGGTATGCCCGTGGCATGTACCAGGAAGGCTCGCATCAGTACAAATACCATCTCGATAAATATGGCCATCCATCTGTTTTTGGATTCAAGGATGTCATTAATGAGTGGAAAGCAGAAAAATGGGACCCGGAAGAACTGGTCACATTGTACAAAAGTGCGGGGGCAAAATATTTCATGGCTATGGCCAATCATCACGACAATCTGGATATGTACAACAGTACTTATCAACCCGATTGGAATTCAACGAAAGTTGGGCCTAAAAAAGATATCATTGACGGTTGGGCAAAAGCAGCCCGGAAAAATGGTTTGCCTTTTGGCGTCAGTGTTCATGCTGCCCATGCTTGGAGCTGGTACGAAACTGCCCAGCGTTCGGATAAGAACGGACCGTATGCCGGGATTCCCTATGACGGGAAAATGACTAAAGCCGATGGGGCGGGCAAATGGTGGGAGGGCCTTGACCCGCAGGATTTGTATGCCCAAAATCATCCGCTGAGCAAAAACAGCGAAAATGATGGCATGATCCATCGTCAATGGCATTGGGGCAATGGCGTGGCCCAACCTACCCAGGAATATATTGACAAGTTTTATAATCGAACCATTGAACTCATCGATAAATATGGACCCAACCTGGTTTATTTTGATGACTCACAGCTCCCTTTCTGGCCAATCAGCGATGCCGGATTACGCATTGCCGCGCACATGTATAATAAGAGTATTGGCGATCATGGGGAACTCCGGGCTGTTATCAATGGCAAAATATTGGATGAAAACCAGCGCAAGGCCATGGTCTGGGATATCGAGCGCGGCCAGAGCAATGACATTGAGCCTTTGCCTTGGCAGACTGATACCTGCATTGGTAGTTGGCATTACGATCGGTCGATATATGAAACCAAACGTTACAAGTCGGCCAAAACAGTCATTCATATGTTGGTTGACGTAGTCAGTAAAAACGGGAACTTGATGTTGAATATTCCGGTACGAGGCGATGGTTCCATCGATGAACTGGAACGACAAGTGGTTGAGGAAATTGGAGGGTGGATGAAACTGAATGGCGAAAGTATTTATGGAACCCGCCCGTGGAAGGTGTTTGGAGAAGGTCCGGCACAGGAAAGTGCAGCGGCTTTGTCAGCGCAGGGGTTCAATGAAGGAAAAGGAAAACCTTTCTCGGCAGAGGATATTCGCTTTGCAACCAAAGGAGAAGTGTTGTATGCAATTGTCATGGGGTGGCCGGAAGATGGAGTGGTAAAGATAAAAAGTCTGGCAGCTGCTTCAGCCGATTATCCCAAGGAAATTAATAAAGTAGAATTAGTCGGCACGAAGCAGCCATTGAAGTTTGAACGTACTCTTGATGGACTTCTGGTCTATTTTCCTAAAGAGGAGGTATCCGACTCTTATGCTGTACCACTGAGAATTGTGTAACTCGTAAGAGCATATTTACATCGCATGCATAGGCAAATATTAATGCTACCATACAAAAAGGCGTAGAACTAGCGTCTCATCTCTGGAATCTGGGATGAGCGATCAATCAGCCGAAGCTGAAACAACTTGTACTATTATGCAATGAATTGTAGAAAAGCTAGTGACAAAAGTTAGACGCCCCGTCTACCGCACGATTCAAACTTAAAATCTGCGATGCGAGCATTCAATCAACTTTTAGCTCTTACAAGATCCGGATCTTCGGGGTATCTTCTGGGTTTGGAAATCCAGAAGATACCCCGAACAACCCTTGAAGATACGAGCTAGATAGAGTGGTGGCGTGGACATGATTTATTTAGTCCGCATTTTTAAACTAAAAAAGAAAAAAATGAAAAGAATTCTAACTATCTGCATTACGTTATTAATGGCATTTTACTCAAATGCCCAAAATTCGATACAAATAAAAACTGTCGACGATTCCAATATGCTTCCTCCGTTTCCCGAAATTCCGGCAAAGCAATCTATAAACAGTGTTGAAATGGGCGACTCGAAAGCATTCCCGGAAATGATACTGGATATTCCTATCGCTGACGGACCATTTGAGCCAACTTGGGAGTCAATCGAAAAAAATTATCCTGGCGAACCAGCTTGGCTTCGTGAGGCGAAATTTGGCATATGGGTTCATTTTGGCCCTCAATCGGCAGGAGAAAGTGGCGATTGGTATGCTCGACACCTTTATAAACCAAGTCATTTGGCCTACAAAAACCATGTAGAAAGGTACGGCCATCCCTCTGAAGTTGGATACAAGGAAGTACTACGTGATTGGAATCCGAACAAGCTTGATCCAACTGCACTCACAAAGATATACGAAGATGCCGGCGCTCGTTTTCTGATGATACAAGGCGTACATCACGACAATTACGATTTATGGAACTCAAGATATCATCCATGGAACTCTGTAAACATAGGGCCTAAGCGCGACCTGATCGGCGAATGGGCCAAGGCATGCCGGGCTGAAGAGATGCATTTTGGTGTTACCTTCCATCATGAATACACATGGTGGTGGTGGCAAACAGCTTTTGGATGTGATATCGAGGGGGATAAGAAAGGTATTCCTTACGATGGTAACCTCACACTTGCCGATGGCAAGGGGAAATGGTGGGAAGGATATGATCCTCGTTTACTATACGGCATCGACCTGCGCGAATATAAGGGTGTAAAAGATGCAGCAAATTCGCCTTGGTCCCCTCCTCCTGCAGGTATATTTTCAAATCATCTGGAGTTTGCCAAATGGTACACCACCCAGTGGGCCTTGAGAATGATGGATGTTGTGGAACAATACGATCCCGATTTCATCTACACCGATGGGACGGTCCAGGGGCCTTTCACCGGAGATGGAACAGGAACGGGAATCAAAGCCAATGCTATGCCACTGGTTATGGCCGATTACTACAACCGCACACTTCAAAAACGTGGTGAAGTAAACACTTTTAGTATTGTGAAATTCCGCGAAAAAACAAACGGCACTGTAAATACCGAAGAATTTGGCGTTCCGGCCAACATCAACACCAACCAACCGTGGATTGCCGAAGCACCAGTAGGAGATTGGTTTTATGCCCCCAATTTTACTTATGATGCAGGCATGATGATCCGGTATATTATTGAGGCCATTGCACGCGACGGTAATGCTGCATTGTGTATTTCAATTTTGCCGGACGGCTCTTTGGATGATGGAAGCTTAAAAATGTTGAAGGAAGTTGGTGTGTGGATGCGTTTGAATGGAGAAGCAGTTTACGGAAGCCATGCATGGAAAATCCCTGGAGAAGGTGAAATGGTAAATGGTAAATTAAAGATGCTTCCCGGAGGAAAACTGGAACGTCGCCATGCTGATTTCAAGTTCGCATCTCAAGACTTTCGTTTTACGATTGGGAAGAATGGGGCACTTTATGCATTTTGCATGACCGTTCCAAAACCTGGAGAACAACTAAGAATAAAATCGCTTGGTACAAATACAAATTACCTGGACAAACCCCTCAAAAGCGTAAAGCTGCTTGGCTACCAAGGCAAACTCAAATGGAAACAGGAAGCTGACGGCCTTACCATTACCTGTCCGCAATTAATGGCGTTTGCCACGTCAGTTGTGTTCTGTATTGAATAAATATACTGATCAGATAGTTTAATTAATCTTAATGAGACGATTTGTAACGAATCGTCAAGAAATAGCCAACCGTCAACTCTTGGCCTCTGCTCCCCGTTCTTACGATTGCATTGTATGGTATCAGTTGAGCCCTCTTTTACTCCTACCAAATCCAGATCTTCCGGGTATCTTCTGCGTTACTTCTGCGTATCTTCTGTGTTTTTCATCGTAGAAGATACACAGAATAAACTTCGGAGATTCGAGGCAGGTACGGCGGAGGTGTGGACTGGGGTAGGCTTTTGTGTCCGCTTCAATGGCAGAACCTGATTCGGGATGTAAATCCAATCATTAGAACAGTTTACGTTTTGCAAATTCATTAAAAATGTCGATTTTTGAGAAAAGTAATTCTGACTTTTAAAACCGAATAAATCAAACCAATACACGCTTGAAATGAAATCGCTAAACTTTTTGCTGGCCATTTTGACGCTGGCTGCTCTTTCTTCCTGCCAAACCGAAAAGAAACCCGAACCCTTTGCCAAAGGAGAGTTTAAAACCTGGGCCCAGACCCCTCCAATGGGTTGGAACAGCTGGGATTGCTACGGACCTACCGTCGAAGAACACGAAGTAAAAGCCAATGCCGATTACATGGCTGATCATCTGAAGGAATTTGGATGGGAGTACATTGTGGTGGACATTCGCTGGTTTGTGGAAAACGACAAAGCAGGTGGCTACAACCAAACCGATCCGCGCTATGTCATCGACGAATACGGCCGCTACCAGCCTGCGGTGAACCGTTTTCCTTCGGCTGCTGATGGCAAGGGATTTAAGGAGCTGGCTGACTACATTCACAGCAAAGGGCTGAAGTTTGGCATCCACATCATGCGTGGCATTCCGAAAGTGGCGGTGGAGCAGAAGTTGCCGATTCTGGGTACGGATGGCATTACAGCCGACCAAATTTATACCACCGAACTGCAATGTAAATGGCTCCGCGATAACTACACCATTCTGGCCGACCGCCCCGGCGCACAGGAGTACTACAATTCACTTTTTGATTTGTATGCTGAATGGGAAATCGATTTCATCAAGATTGATGACTTGTCGCGGCCCTATCATCAGGCTGAAATTGAGCTCATCCGCAAGGCCATCGACCAGTGCGGACGCCCGATTGTGCTGAGCACCTCGCCGGGCGAAACACCTATTGAATCGGCTGAACATGTCAGTGAACATGCCAACATGTGGCGCATGGTAGACGATGTTTGGGACACTTGGAACCACATCACCCACTTGATGGATATTAGCCAGCAATGGTACCCTTACATTGCGCCGGGCACCTGGCCCGACTGCGATATGATTCCACTGGGACGCATCTCTATTCGTGGCGAACGTGGTGAAGACCGCATGAGCCGCCTGACTCCGGATGAGCAATACACGCTGATGACTTTGTTTACCATCTTTAAATCGCCCCTGATGTTTGGTGGCGACCTGCCAAGTAATGATGAATTCACCCTTTCGTTACTGACCAACGAGGAAGTGCTGCGCATGCACCGCGAAAGCACCGATGTGCGGCAACTGTTTCAGGAAGACGGGAAGGTAGCCATCACCTCAAAAAATCCGAACACCGGTGAGGTGTATCTGGCGCTATTCAACATTTCCGACAGCGAAGCGCCGGTTGAGGTATCGGTTGATCTGGCGGAACTGGGTCTGGATGCAGAATGCACGGTGATGGATCTATGGAGCAACGAAGATTTGGGTACGGCTTCGGGCACGTTTAGCCAGCCATTGGCAGCACATGCCAGCGGTTTATTCAAATTAAGCCGTTAATTTAGAGGAACGACTATTCAAGGACGATAGCATGAAGAAAATCTATTTATTTCTGATGTTGATTGCAGCGACCATGCTGCAACCAAGCTTGGCCAACGAACCCGACTCGGCATGGGTGTTTTCCTACGCCACCACCAAGAACCGTGGGGGCAATGGCCTCCACTACGCCTGGAGTATTGACCGGGAAAACTGGCAGGGTATCGGGCCCGAATTCCGCTTTCTGTTTTCCGATTTTGGAACCTGGGGCGCTCAAAAGCGGATGCTCACGCCTGTTGTGTTTCAGGACCAGCAGGGCGAGTGGCATGCTATCTGGAGCCTGAATGAAGAAGTGGGGCAATTCGCCCATGCCCAAACCGCGGATCTGTACACCTGGGATTCGCAGGATTATCCGTATGTGATGGACGAAGATAATGTACTGTTGCCAGAAGTTTCGTTTCAACCCAATGAGAATAACTACATGATTACCTGGCTGAGTGAGTTTGAAGATGAAAAGAAAATTTATAAGACAACCACCACCGACTTTAAAAACTACACACCTACCACTGAGGGGACGACAGGCGACCGCCTGAACAGCCGAGAAGAAGTTTTGATTGACGGTGAAAAGCAGCTGGGAACGGTTTCGAAAGTTTCGTGGAAGCTGATCGATGGCTTAATCAAATTTTATGAACTCAATCAATACAAAGAAATTCTACGGAGCGAACGACTCACCGATGACGCAAGCCGTTTTGCGGATTTGGAGCCACTGACCGCTGAGATTACCGCGATCCCGGAAAACAGCAAAGCCATCAGCAATATGCTCATCGGTATTTTCTTTGAAGACATTAACTATGCGGCCGATGGCGGTTTGTATGCCGAACTGGTTCAAAACCGGGGCTTCGAATACAAGCTTTCCGATACCAAGGGCCGCGACAAAAGCTGGGATAGCAAAAAAGCGTGGAACTTCACCGGCGCCGAAACCGGTTTTGTCATGGATACCATCTCACCGGTTCACCCCAACCAAAAGCATTATGCCCTACTGACGATCTCTCAAGTGGGCGAAGCTTTGGAGAATGAAGGTTTTGACGGCATCGCTCTGAAAAAAGGCGACCAATATAATTTCGCGGTCTTTGCCCGCGGGCTCGATGGTACCAAAGGCAAACTGCTCGTTCGGTTAGTCGATGAAAGCGGAAAGGTTTATGCCGAAGGAAGCACCAAGTCTGTTGGCGCCGACTGGAAAAAGCTGGAACTGACGCTCACCGCCAAAGAGGCAATTGAAGATGCCCGATTACAGGTGATCCCACAATTTACCGGCAAAGTGGCGCTGGATCTGGTGTCGCTCTTTCCGCAGAAAACTTTCAACAACCGCAAAAATGGCTTGTGCACTGACCTGGCCGAAGCCATTGCCGAGCTACACCCACGTTTTGTGCGCTTTCCCGGAGGATGCGTGGCTCACGGCGATGGCTTGGACAACATTTACCGCTGGAAAAATACGATTGGTCCACTCGAAACACGCAAGCCCGACCGCAACATCTGGAATTATCACCAGTCGATGGGGCTGGGGTATTTTGAGTACTTTCAGTTTTGTGAGGACATTGGCGCCGAGCCGTTGCCGGTAATTGCTGCCGGCGTTCCCTGCCAAAATTCGTCTTGCGGCGGGCATGGGCAGCAGGGCGGCATCCCGATGTGCGACATGGATGATTATGTGCAGGATGTGCTCGATCTGATTGAATGGGCCAACGGCGACAAAAATTCGGAATGGGGAAAACTGCGTGCGCAGGCCGGACATCCCGAGCCCTTCAATCTAAAATACATTGGCATTGGCAATGAAGACTTGATCACCGATATTTTCAAGGAACGTTTCGAGATGATTTTTAAGGCCGTCCGGGAAAAGCATCCAGAGATTAGCGTGATTGGCACGGTGGGGCCGTTCTCGGAAGGAACAGACTACCGCGTGGGCTGGGATTTTGCGACGGAACTGAACGTGCCGATGGTGGACGAGCACTACTACCAACCACCGGGCTGGTATCTGAACAACCAGGATTACTACGACCGATACGACCGCTCGAAATCCAAAGTCTATTTGGGTGAGTATGCCACGCACATACCGGGGCGCAAGTTGAACATGGAAACGGCTCTCTGCGATGCCCTGCACCTGATTAATGTGGAGCGCAATGCCGACGTGGTGAGCATGACTTCGTACGCGCCCTTGCTGGCGAAACACGGACATACGCAATGGAATCCCGACCTGATCTATTTCAACAATACGGAAGTGTTCCCCACAACAGATTACTATGTGCAGGTACTGTTTGGACAAAACGCAGGCGACGAATACATCGCTTCGCAGATCAATCTTTCAGATAACAAAAAGGATGTGAAAAAGCGCGTGGCTTCCTCCTTGGTTCGCGATAGCAAAACCGGCGATTATATCTTGAAACTGGCCAACCTGCTACCGGTTTCGGTAGACGCCAAGATTAAGCTGGCTGACCTTCCGGTAGCGGAAGGCGAGGGGGTTTTGACCTTGCTTCAAGGTGAACCAACAGATGAAAGTGCCCGGCCAGAGAACCGTACGATTTTGGTTGCCCCGGAATTTGAATTCGAAGTACCGGCCTATTCATTTTCAGTAATCCGCATGAAGCCGAAGGAATAGAAACTGAATCAAATTCAGAAGATTAACGACGACTACTATTAATACTCAATACGATGAAACAAAAATTGATTTGCTTGCTATTGGTCAGTTTTGTTGGCGTGAGTTCCCTATTGGCACAGGGGGGATTCGGACAAGCTGAAAAGATCAACGCGAATTGGAAATTTGTTCTGCAGGATGTTGAAAATGCAGAGCAGGCGGATTTAAATGACCGGCGTTGGCAGACTGTTCATTTGCCCCACGACTGGAGTGTCCGGCAGCAATTGAGCCCCACTCTGGCCAGTGCTACAGGCTATTTGCCCGGAGGAATTGGTTGGTACCGGAAGAAACTATTTGTACCCAATGAACGCGAAGGCGAAAACGTATACCTGTATTTCGAAGGGGTGTACAACCGAAGTGAGGTGTTCGTGAATGGGGTTTCGCTGGGAAAGCGGCCCAACGGCTACATCTCCTTCATGTACGATGCCACGCCTCATATCAACTACGGCGAAGAAAACCTGATTGCCGTTCGGGTGGATCACAGCCAATCGGCCGATTCGCGCTGGTACACAGGCTCGGGAATTTATCGCGATGTGTGGGCGGTATATGCGAACCCGGTTCATTTGGCGCAGTGGGGCGTTTATGCCTGGCCCGAAAAGCAGAAAAAAGGTTATCAACTGAATGTTGAGGTGGAGGTGGAAAATGGCACCAGCGAGTCTTCAGTTTTAAGCATTCAAAATGAATTGTTTTCGCCTGATCAAAAGTTGGTGGGTAAATCCTCTGAAAAGCTGACGGTCGATGGAAATCAATCCGGAAAAATTCAATCCGAACTAAAAGTTGCCAAACCTGAGCTTTGGTCACTCGATCATCCGGCCTTATATACATTGAAAACAACTGTTTATCGCGATGGTCAAAAAATTGATGAAACAAGTACTCAAACCGGCTTCCGTCATTTCACTTTCGATCCCAATAAAGGGTTTGCCTTGAACGACGAATGGATGAAGATCAAAGGCGTTTGTCTGCACCACGATGCCGGTGTACTCGGTTCTGCCGTACCCCGCGAAGTGTGGAAGCGCCGCTTGCTTACTTTAAAGGAAATAGGCGTGAATGCCATTCGTACCAGCCACAACCCGCAGGCCACGGATTTGTACGAGCTGTGCGACGAGCTTGGCTTGCTGGTAATGAATGAGGCCTTTGACGAATGGGAATTTCCCAAACGCAAATGGCTTCAGGGATGGAATGTCGGAATGCCGGGCTTTCAGGGCTCCTTCGATTTCATTGAGGAGTGGGGTGAGCAGGATTTAGCCGATATGGTGAGGCGCGATCGCAACCACCCGTCTATTTTTGCCTGGAGTATTGGCAACGAAGTGGATTATCCGAACGATCCGTATTCGCATCCGGTGCTGGATGGCGGCGGCGAAACCGGATTTACCCAGCCTATTTTTGGCGGCTACAAGGATGATGCGCCCGACGCCATGCGATTGGGTGACATTGCCAAACGGCTGGTGAAAGTGGTGAAACAATACGATCAGTCCAGGCCAACAACCGCCGGACTGGCCGGTGTTGCCATGTCGAACCAAACGGCCTACCCCTTTGCTTTGGATATCACTGGCTACAACTATACGGAAAGTCTGTATGACCGTGATCATTCCAAATATCCCGACCGCGTGATTTTTGGAAGCGAAAACCGGCACGATATGGGAGCCTGGAAAGCCGTCACCTCACGCGATTATATTTTTGGCCAATTTCTGTGGACGGGGATTGACTATTTGGGAGAATCCGGTCGCTGGCCGTCGCGCGGCTTCTACTCGGGCTTGCTCGATTTTGGCGGCTTTATCAAACCCCGGGGGTACTTCCGGCAATCGTTATGGTCGGAAAAGCCGATGGCCTATTTGGGAACTTATCCCACGCCTGGCCGCGGCAGCCAAAGCCAGCTGAAAGACGTTTGGTCGCAACTGGAGGCTGAAAATGCCGGTGAAGCCCGCGAAGAGAAAGTGCCTTCGATGGATGCCTGGTCCATCTGGAATTACGATGAAGGCCAATTGATCCGGGTGGTTTGTTACACGAATTCGGCTTCGGCTAAACTGCTATTAAATGGCGATCTGGTTGGCGAACCCCAGCCCTACAACGAAGAGACCGGGATCATTTTTTGGGATATTCCTTATGCTTCGGGTAAGCTTGAAGTGGTTGGGATGGATGCCAGCGGAAAGCAGGTCAGCGATTGCGCCCTACAATCATCGGGACGGCCATACGCCATTGAGGTGATTGAAGGCCAAGAAGCGATTACGCCGGGCGGAGTCGCTCAAATAGCTATTCAGGTGGTGGATGAAGCAGGAATCCCCGTGATGCTGTCGGATGAAGAAGTGACCTGCCAGATTCATGGCGATGCCCGCTTACTTGGTCTGGAAGCCAGCAACAATTCAGACATATCTGATTACACCGACAACAAACACCGTGTTTTTCATGGCCGGATGATCGCTTACATTCAGGTGGGTGATAAGCCGGGTGAAGTCATGCTGAGATTTTCGGCTAACTGGCTAAAGCCTGCCGAAACAAAATTGATCGTTCAATAAAAACCTTAAAATTCAAATTCGATGACCTTCAAGAATAGAATAAAAAAACCCATTCGTATGGCCAACTTGCTGTTTGCTGTACTTGCCCTGTTTGGCTCATGCAACCAATCTCAACCGGACGATGAACTTTCCGCCTACCTCTTTACCTATTTTACCGGCAATGGCCCGGGCGAGGAGGCCATCCACTTTGCGGTGAGTCTGGATGGCTATAACTATCGTGCGCTGAACAACAATAAGCCCATTCTGGATTCAAAGGAAATCAGCACCTCGGGCGGTGTGCGCGATCCCCATATTTTGCGTGGCGCCGACGGCTGGTTCTACATGGTGGTCACCGATTTATACGTGCCCGATATGGGATGGAAAAACTACGCCATGGTGTTGCTGAAATCAAAAGACCTGATCAACTGGGAATCGTCGAAAGTGAATATTCCCGAAACCTTTCCCGAAGAGTTTGGCGATGTTTGGCGGGTTTGGGCGCCGCAGACTTTTTATGATGAAACCACCGGGAAGTATATGATTTACTTTTCGATGAAGCAGGGAGACGAGCCCGACATTATTTATTATGCCTTTGCCAACGAAGATTTTACGGGACTGGAAGCCGCGCCCCAACAACTGTTTTATAGTCCCACAGACAATGCGGCCATCGATGGCGACATTATTTTGAAGGATGGAACCTACCACCTGTTCATGAAATCGGAAGATGGTGAACCAGGCATTAAGCTAGCGCTTTCAGATCAACTAACCGAAGGATATGAATTGGTGAGCGACGAACGGGTAGATTGTGAAGATCGTCCGGTGGAAGGTAGCGGCATTTTTAAATTGATCGGTTCCGACGAGTATATTTTGATGTACGACGTGTACACCAGCGGACGCTACCAGTTTACCAAAAGCAGCGATCTGCAAAACTTCTCGGTGATTGATGAATCGATCTCGATGAATTTTCATCCGCGCCACGGAACCGTGCTGCCCATTACCGGCAAGGAACTGAAGCAGCTGATTCGCCAGTGGGGACAGTTTGATGATCTGCTGATTGAGGCTCAATCCGCTTCGCTGAAAAAGCAAAATGTCGTGATCAATGGAAATGAAAGGACGATTGAATTACCCCTTAAACGAGGAACTGATTTATCGGCCTTCGATCCGGAATTCAGCGCCTGGCCGGGCATTGATTTTCATCCCAAAGGAGCGCAGGATTTCTCCGGCGGGGCAGTTGAGTACATCTTCAGTATCGACGGCAAAGGCGAAGTGATTTACCAGGTTTCGGCTGCTATGGACCATAATCCGGTGTTGGAAGGCTACTATGCTGACCCTGATATTTTGTATTCCAAAAAGACCGGCAAGTACTACATCTACCCAACCAGCGACGGTTTTATGAACTGGAGCGGAACTTACTTCAAGGTGTTTTCTTCGGATAATTTGGTCGACTGGACCGATGAAGGCGTGATTCTGGATTTGAAAACTGATGTGAGCTGGACCGACCGAAATGCCTGGGCGCCTTGTATTATCGAAAAGAAGATCGATGGCGAGTACAAGTATTTCTACTATTTCACGGCAGCACAAAAAATAGGGCTGGCTGTGGCCGATGACCCAACCGGGCCGTTTGTGGATAGCGGTCAACCGCTAATCGATTACAAGCCCGAAGGCATCACCGGAGGGCAGGAAATTGATGCCGACGTGTTTACCGATCCCGAAAGTGGAAAAAGCTACCTCTACTGGGGCAATGGCTACATGGCCGCCGCCGAACTGAGTGAGGACATGCTGTCGATCAAAAAAAATACACTAAAACTGATGAACATCGACAACACCTACCGCGAAGGAACCTACGTGATTTATCGTAACGGCACTTACTATTTCATGTGGTCGGAAGACGATACCCGCAGCCCCAACTACAAAGTTCGCTATGCTACTTCCGACTCGCCGCTGGGAACACTAACCATCCCCGAAAACAACATTGTCATCAGGCAGGACGCTGCGCAGGAGATCTTTGCCACCGGCCACAATTCGGCTATTCAGGTTCCCGGCAAAGATGAATGGTATTTGGTGTATCACCGATTTACCCGACCCAAAGGCATTGACATGGGCCGCGCCGGAGGTTTTCACCGCGAAGTGTGCATCGATAAGCTGGAGTTTGATGAAAATGGCGGCATCATTGAGGTAAAACCCACAATAAAAGGAATAGAGCCGGTGAACTAAAGAAGAAAAAATGTGTTAGAATAGATCTGTGCAGATTGATATAATATTAAAAATAATCTTGAATAACTTGTGGAAGCGAGTGGCCCGGCCGTGTGCCGGGCTTTCTTTTTTAGCTTTAAGGAAACGAAAACAAAATCAGAAATGAAAAACTTTAAAACACTGGCAGTGAATCGGTACACAACCAAAAAATACGATTCGACAAAGAGAATTTCCGAGGAATTAGTGGAAGAGCTGAAGGAAGTGTTATGGCTAAGTCCGTCTTCCATCAATAGCCAGCCCTGGCGTTTCACCTTTATTGCCAACCCAACATTGAAAAACGAATTAGCGGAATATTCTTTTCACAACGAGGAAAAGGTGAAAGATGCCAGCCATATTGTGGTGTTTAGTGTGATCGACGATGTGGCTGTCTTTGAAAAGCAGATAGCCAAAAATTTGCCGGAAGGTGCGATTGCGTATTATAACAAGAACATCAAGCCGGGACCGGAAGATCAGATTAAAAACTGGATGGCCCATCAAGTATATTTGTCACTGGGTTTCTTTTTAAGCGCCTGCGCTCATATGGGAATAGACTCAACCCCGATGGAAGGCATTGATAAACCCGCCTACAATAACTTGCTGAAATTGGATGGGTATCGCACCTTGTTTGCTGTCGCCCTTGGCTACCGCGATACCGGCGACTCCAATCAGCCAGTTATCAAACCCAAATCACGCCTGGATCGCGATCAGGTGGTTTTTTCGGTTGATTAACGGGAGGCACTCTTCAGTGCTACCTCCAGGATATTCACCATTTGAGGTTCTAGCGCCACACTGGTTTCTTCTTGTCCCTGTCCTACTTGCTGAAAATACAGGTGTAGCTTTCCTTCGCGTCTCAGCAGCTCGCTATCGTACGACGGTTCCCATCGGTCAACCGGGTAGGGGCTGATTATTTGCGAGTTCCAGTTGAATGATCCGGAGATTATTGTTGAAGCCAGGATGACGTGGTTGTCCACTTCTTCATCGCGGTAAATCAGTACCAATTGCTGTTCGCCTCCATTGGGCATGACCATCAACTGCGGACGGCTAATGGGAATGCTTCGCGAACCCATGCCACCCAGCTCAAAATTAAGCGTACGATTCGAGGCAGACGATGATTTCCACGATCTGTTTTGTTTGTAAATGACGTGGAATTGGGTACAACTGTCGCCTTCGGCCTGGTAATACGTGGCGATGTACGGATTGCCCTCCCGATCCGTCGTCATAGAGGTCTGGTTGATCAGATTGCTGCCCTGCGCGATAACTTTCACCACCTCGGCAGTGGCTTCGGTGATGGGAAGTTGGTACATTTCGCCGGTCGATTTTTGCCAGCTCAAACCGCCGTCTCTCGAAACAGCATAACACATATCATGATTGGAGCGGACATCGGGCGTTTCGCGCCACACCCACGACACATGTATGTGCCCCAAATGATCGACAAACAATTGCCAGTAAGCATTTCGCTGGCCTTCGCCGTCAATCAGGTTGGTTTGTAACCGTGACCAGCATTGCATTTTCAGGTCATATTTGTTCAATACCAGGTTGCCATTTCCCGAACCGCCATCACGATAGACAAAAAGCAGGTCGCCGCCATTCAACGCGTAAAATTCGGGGTACGACACCACATCTTCGTTTTCCCCGGTCATACTCAATCGTTCACCCATTTCCAGTTCTTCTGGCTCCACGCTCCGGCAATAGTTCAGCGGGTTGTTGTGGTGGTCCCAGCTCAGGTGCAGGTAGCCGTCGCCATCCACCATCAGGCTGATCACATTATGGGCATCATGCACATTCCCGGTATATTGGGTTTGGTGAAGTTCCCACTCAGAACTTCCGTGCTTGCGGCGGGCCAGCACCACGTGGGCAGTACTGTCGTAATAGGCCACAAACTGGTAATTGGCAGATGAAACCACCGAATTCTTCCGAAAGATAGTAGCATTTACGCTGGTTTGCGACCAACCTTTACCTATCGGGACCAGGTTTGCGTTGATTTCTGTTTCTGCTTTCTTTTCGGATGTGCAGGACAAACCTGCCAGTAAAAAAATCATTGTAAAAAGCCGGATCACTTTGGTCATAGGGCATTCAAGGTTTTCGCAGAAGGAAATCGATGTTTCCCTAACATTCTGCTATTAGTTAAAAACGTACATTTCGCTAAACAATGGGTAAAAATACATCTTTATTCGAATGAACATCCGTAAAATGCGTTAGCTTTTGCTCACGACCAAGGTGTTTTGATCCGGATTGACTTCACTATATTGAAACCTCATCACTTAAAAACAAAAAACGCCCCGATTCTCTCGCGGGGCGTTTTTCTATTATTCCGACTCTCCGGCATTTGCGGAGTGCAATACGATTAATGTAATTTGAAGTTAGGCAGCTCTTAAAAGCGCACCAGGATCTTTAAGATCTTACCGGGGTCTTCCGACCATTTCTGCATTGCCCCGGCAGCTTCATCCACCGAAACAATATTCGAAATCAACAGCGTTTCATCCAATCCGGCATTTTTCAGGTATTTGATAACCGCTTCAAAATCGGTGGGGTTGGCATTTCGCGAGCCCATAATTTCCATCTCTTTTTGTACCCATAGTTTGGTGGGGAAAGCAATCTCGGCTGCCGCATAACCAATACAAACCACCTTGCCCGCAAAGGCCACTTCTTCAATGGCTGCCCGGTAGGTAATCGGGTTTCCGGCGGCTTCAATCACAACAGAAGGCCCGTTTCCGTGGGTCAGTTTCTCCAGCTCTTCATGCAAATTTTGCACCTTCGAATTAATCAGGTGAGTGGCTCCCAACTTTTTGGCCGTTTCCAGTTTCGAATCGTCAATATCAACAGCAATCACAGTGGCTCCGCGTAAATGGGCCCGGACAATGGCGCCACTGCCAATCATGCCGCACCCAAATACCACCACCGTATCCAAATCGGTAACCTGCGCATTGTCGATGGCATGAAAACCGACTGTCAGCGGCTCCACCAAGGCCAGTTGCACATCCGTCAAGGCCACATCAACCAGAATTTTTTGCCAGGGCACCGCCAGGTATTCGGTCATGGCGCCATCGCGCTGAACCCCCAATGTTTGATTATAGCGGCAGGCATTAAACCGTTTCTTCCGGCACGATGTGCAATGGCCACAGTTAGTATAAGGAACTACCGTCGCCCCCAGCCCAACCTGAAAATCAGCCGGGACGTTCTCTCCCACTGCTTCAATCACGGCCGAAATCTCGTGACCGGGAATGCGCGGATATTGTACCATCGGATTTTTCCCCAGAAAGGTGCTCAGGTCGGAACCGCAAAACCCAACGTATTTTATTTTTAACAGAACATCATCCTTCCCGAGACGTGGCATCTCACGTTCAACCACCTGCATCACGCCCGGTTTTGTTATTTCTATTGCTTTCATAATTAACTTGACATATTAGAGTTGATAAATCCTTACGGCATTTTCATAAAAAATCTGTTTTTGTTCCGCCTCACTTAAAGCAGATAAAACCTTTTTCACCAGCTTCAGCCAATCGGCGTACGGGGTTGCCACCAGGCATACCGGCCAGTCGGAACCATACAACAAACGGGAAGGGCCAAAGGCTTCCAACACAACATCGAAGTAGGGCTGAAGTTGTTCTGCCGTCCAGTTTTTGTAATCAGCTTCGGTGACCATGCCGCTGATTTTACAGCTCACATTCCCACGTTTCGCCAGTTCTTTCAGTTTTTTTGCCCAAGCCGTTATTTCATTGGCCTTGATTTTTGGCTTGGCGATATGGTCGAGCACAAACTGCTGCTCCGGGTGCTGGTCGACAAAGCGGATGGTATTGGGCAGCTGGTGTTCAAAAATCAGGATATCGTAAACCAGCCCGTAATTTTTCAAAAGCGAAATTCCCCGGTTAAAGTCCTTCCCAAGAATAAATTCGGGGTCCGGCTCGCCCTGCACCACATGGCGGATGCCTTTTAACCAGGGATTGGCGGCATAGTGACGAAGTAATTCATTGATAGTCTTATCGGCCAGGGGCAACCAGCCAACCACGCCCCTCATAAAGTCGTTTTCAGCAGCCAAACGCAGCAGCCAACCGGTTTCTTCTAAACATTGCCGCGCATGCACCGAAACAACGCCGTCCACGCCATTGCCATCAAGCGTTTGCTTCAAATCACCTGGCAAAAAGCTTTTTCGGATAGCCGCCATTTCCTCATCAATCCAGTCAAATTCAACCGGATTATAGTTCCAAAAATGATGATGTGAATCGATTATCATGACAATACAATTACAGGTACGGATAACTTTGATCAATGATACCTTCCCGCTTAAGCTCGTGCCAGAAATCTTCGGGGAACTCTTCGTCGAGGACAGCCTTGTTGTGCGCCATCCGGTGCGGCTTGCTGGGGTTGAGCGCCACCGCAGCAATTTGCGGCGCCGAAAGGGCAAACTTCAGGCAGGCATCACCCGGGGCAATCCGGTACTTTTCGCAGATGGCAAAAAACTTTTCGCGCCAGGCAAACAACGGTTCGTCAGCGGGATCATCCGGATTGACAATGCGGTAATCGAAATAGTCGCCACCGGTTAAAAAGCCCGCATTAAAAATTGCCGAGTTGATAATCCCTACCCCATCGGCCTGCAATTGTTCCAGAAAGTCAACAATCTCTTTTGGGTGGTGGTAAATTGTAAATTTATTGGCAAACATTACCCAGTCAAATTTTACCTGTTGGTACAGCTCCTTGATTACCAACCAGTCTTTGGAACCAACGCCAACCGCTTTAACTTCTCCTTTTTCTTTCAGTTCGAACAACGCGCGATAGGCGCCTAACACATCAGTCAACCGTTTTTCCCGGTCCCGGCTATCTGTTGCCGCCATCAGATATTCATCCGGATCGTGTACCGATACCAATTCGGCTTTGTATTTGTTTCCCAGCAAACGGCAGCCTTGCTCCCAACAATCCAGGATTCCCTGGCAGCTTATTTTTTGCACGGCGTCGTACTTCAGATTAGCCCAGGCGCCCGGCTCGAAGGTTGGCTCATCGGTTTCCAGCGGAACACGGTACCAGCCCAGTTTATTGCTGATGCTGATTTGTTCCGGCGCAATGCCCAGCTGTTCCAGGCCACGGCCGATCACTTCGAGCGCCAGGCCGGCGCCGTATTTTCCGGCCGTGTCAATCATCACAGGTCCGTCGGCCACCTTGAACCATTCCTGCATCAGAGCCAGTTTCTCGGCCTCCGTCAACTCGCGGTAAAGGTTTCCCAAAAAACTCGTTCCGTAAATAATCGGCGGACAGGCCATGCCTGTTTTTCCTAGATATCTTGCTTTCATACTATTACTTTAGCTCCTTTTGCTGACCTTCGATGGCAGTAAAAGCCAGCTGCTGGTCGAGTTCATAAATCCGCTCCATCAATTGCCACTTTTCATTGGCCGTAGCCTCCCGGCTGGTTACCTGAAAACGCGAGACAAAAGCTTCCCACTCAGCCTGCCGGGGTTTTCCGGCCAATTCGGCCATCGCGCGGTCGTGATCAAAATCCGCCACTGTATCCATGATCATGAACAACCGGTTTTCGTGAATGTAGATTTCCATGTCCAGAATGCCAACGTCTTTCATTCCCCGGGATATTTCAGGCCAGGTATTTCCAGGTGAATGCACGTGTTTATAGGCTTCGATCAGCTTCGGATCGTTTTCCAGCAACAAGGTTTTGCAATACCGTTTAAATTTCATTTCATTACTGTTTTTCACAAAAATCAGTTAAACCAACTCACCATACAAGTCCTTTTGCACTTGCTATAGCCGCAAAGCTTTGCGCAAAGCTTTGCGGAACGGAAAAAATGTTTTTAAACACAGAGCCGCAACCCGGACCGTTCATTCCAACAGACAGAAAAGCTATCTTTGCTGAGCGAGTTTTGAATTATGGGCAACAGACACACCTCCTTAAAAGATTTGGCCAGGGAACTGAACGTTTCCATTTCCACCGTTTCGCGCGCCCTGAGAAACCACCCGGACATCAGCCCGGAGATGCGTGAAAAGGTAAAACAGTTGGCCAATCTCCGGAAATACAGTCCGAACCCGCTGGCCATGGGTTTGCTGAAACAGGAAACGCGGATGATTGGCGTAATTGTCCCCGACCTGGTGACCCATTTCTACGCATCCATCATTTCGGGGATCGAAAGCCTGGCAAAAGAAAAAGGCTACTTCATTTTAATAGCCAGCTCAAATGAATCGGCGGAAAAAGAAAAGGAATCGATTGAAAATTTACGAAAAGCCCGGGTGGAAGGATTGCTGATTTGCCTGAGCCAGGAAACCACTGACACCGGTCATTTTGAGAATCTATTGGAGCAAGGAATCCCGCTTGTTTTTTTCGACCGTGTATGCTTGCAGGGTCAGATACCAACAGTAACAGCCGACAATGCGGAGGCTGCCGGTAAAATTACCCGCCATTTTTACGAACAAGGTTACCGCCGAATCGCATTTATCTCCGGGCCGGAACAACTCAACATTTCACGCGAACGCCTGGCTGGTTACAAGGCCGGGTTAGAGGCCTGCAACCTTCCTGTTGACCCTGATTTGATTGAACGATGCAACCTAAGCCACGATTCGGCCAGACAGGCAATGAGCCGCCTGCTGAAACTGCCGAATCCACCCGACGCGGTTTTTGGCATCAATGACACGGTGGCTTTTGCCGTGATGAAGGAAATAAAAGAGCACGGACTTAGGATTCCCCGCGACATGGGCTTGGTGGGTTTTACCGATGAATTTCATGCGACCGTTGTCGAACCTCAATTGACCTCCATCACCCATCCAACCTTTGAAATGGGCCGGAAAGCCGCCGAACTTTTCTTTGACAAAATCGAAAAGAACGCTCCACCCGAAACCATCATCCTTCAAACAAAACTGGTAGTCAGGGAATCATCGGCCAAGCATTCTGACTGAACCAACAGGATAAATTACCGGCCTCGGAGCACCAGTCTGCGCCCAAGCGCTGAGTATCCTGCTACTGTTCCCTACCCAACCCGATGATTACAACGGGCCAACCATCTTCTGTCCACTGTATTTCGCGAACGTGGCCCACCAGAAGGACATTTGATGCATTTATTCCGGGCACACTCCCGAGCAATTTTCGCTGAGAGACATAATACCATTATTTCAACCCGGTTTCCTGAAACACGCAACAATGCGAAATTCCAACCACCCGGTGTGATTATTGATTTCCGGGGCTTCCAGGGCTTGCCAGCCGTTGGTTGAAATGTTCCCACGGCCAGCAAGCTTTGAAAACCAAGCTATTCCAGCAGGTAAATAATACATTTACTCATTCCATTGACGCCTAAATATCTAGCGAACTATCTTACCCTTTAGCATGGTAAAAGAGTGCGGTGGAAATTGATAGGTAAATTGTTCTGCTTTTTTTGTTTTTACAGCTTCTTTCTGAACGGTTTCAACCGTCGTTTTATCGAAGTCGTTTTCTGCTTTGATATCCGGACCATTCACTTCGTAAACCTCAAACTCGCCATCAAAAAGTCCTTCCTGCGAAATAATATCGGTTGCAATGGCTTTGTCTTTGTGGCGGTTAATTACGGCAATAACAACTTCGTCATCGTTGTATGATACTGCAACATCAAGATAAGGCACATCATTTTGTTGTGTGGCTTGTTCAGCCAGTCCGAGGTAGAATTCATCGGTGTCATAGGTATCGCAATCCACATATACATCGAGCGCAGTTCCGAACATATTGTTGGCAAAAAGCTGAAGCGGATAGTAAATAGTTTGCTTGAACATGCCGTCTTTTTCAGCAAAAATAGGTGCGATAACATTTACCAGCTGTGCCATGTTGGCCATTTTTACAATGTCGGCATTGCGGATGAAGGCATTCAGAAACCCTGCGATAACCAACGCATCTTCGAGGTTATAGCGTTCTTCCAGGGCGCGTTCGCCAGTCATAGTTTCATCCTGGCGCCAACGGTACCAAATGTTGTACTCGTCCCAGGCAATGTAAATCGGTTCGCGGTCGCCTCGGTCGGCTTTTTCCATTTCACGCTGTATCATTCCCTTTACCACCTGTGTACGTTCTTCCAACACCAAGGGCGAGGATACAAAATTATAGTAATTATCCTCGTGGTTCCCCACATACATGTGCAGGGCGATGTAATCCACCACGTCGCGTAATTCGGCCAGCACCGTGGCATTCCATTCGTGCGGGTCGTTATTTGGCCTGAAGTTGGAAGCACCGGCAGCAATCAGTTTGATGTTCGGATCGGTCAATCGCATCAGCTTGGCGGCTTCGCGGGCTTTTTTGCTGTAATCTTCAGCATTCAGGTGTCCCATCTGCCAGAATCCGTCCATCTCATTTCCCAAACTCCAGTATTTGATGTTATGCGGTTCGGGATAACCGTGCTTTTTGCGGAGTTCGGCATAATACGGGCCTTCTTTCACGTTGCAGTATTCAACCCATTCCTGGGCTTCTTTTATGGTTCCTGTCCCCAGGTTTACAGCGAAATACGGTTCCGTACCCAATTGCCGGGCGTAGTCGATAAACTCGTTGGTCCCAAACTGGTTGGTTTCCAGGCGTGCCCAAGCCAATTCCATCCGAGCAGGGCGTTCCTCTTTGGGGCCGACACCGTCTTTCCAGTGGTAGTTTGAAACAAAGTTTCCACCCGGATAACGCGTTAGCGGAATGTTCAGCCCTTTGGCGGCTTCCAGTACATCGGTGCGGATTCCATTTTCATCAGAATGCGGAGATTCGGGATCGTAAATACCGCCATACACACAGCGGCCAAGGTGCTCCACGAAGTTGCCGTAAATGTTGTTGTTGATCTCGCCGATTTGGCGGTCAATGTCAATTTTAATCCTGGCGTTTTCCTGTGCAAACAGAGAGCCCGAAAACAGCAGGCCTGCGATGACCAGATTCCGTAATTGTCTTATTTTAAGTTTCATATTCGTATATTTTAGTTATTTCTGATTCAGTTTTGAACAACAGGCCAACCGTCGGCATCCCATTGTAATTCTTTGATGATAAGTTTTGGCCGTCCTTCGTCATTCGCGTCGTAACCATGAAAAATCAGGTAATCTTTTCCGTTAAACGTGTAGGTTGAATTGTGTCCCACACCGTACCAATTCTTATCGCCTTGCAGCAAAATGCTGCCTCCTCCCGTTGCCATGTTTTTTCCTTCTTTATCAAGGTAGGGGCCGGGAATCGATCCTGAGCGGCCGACAATCATCTTATAGGTGCTGTTCACTCCTTTGCAGCAATAATCGATAGACGCGAACAGGTAGTAATACTTTCCCTTTTTAAAGATGAACGGCGCTTCAATGGCATTTCCACCCGCATCAACCGGATTGTTGTCAACAGAAGGCGGATTCGGTTCATCAGGCGATTTTTTGCGCGAGGCAATGGTTGGAACCATGTCCATATCTTCGGCCGGGGCAGTTGCATCTGCGTTCATTTTCACCAGTTTCAAGCCGTCCCAAAACGAACCCCAGGAGAGGTAAGGAGTACCGTCATCTGCCACAATTAAATTGGGATCGATAGCATTCCAGTTGGTTTTACCCGGGAACGACTGGATCACTTTTCCGTGATCGACCCATTCAAATTCAGGATCGGCCGGATCCAGCGTTTTATTGGTTGCCAGTCCGATACAGGAAGTGTTTTTCCCGAAGGACGAAACCGAATAATAGAGGTAATATTTCCCGTTGAAAAAGGAAATATCGGGCGCCCAGATGTGGCCTTTGAAATCTTTAACTGATTCGGCAGCCCATTGGGGTGCTTCTGAAAACACAGGTTTTTCGCGGGTCCAGTCTTTCATGTCTTTTGACGACCAAACACTGATTCCCCAACCGGTGCAAAACAGGTAATAGGTATCATTCTGCTGGATCATCACCGGATCATGAACGGTCGGGGCTTGTGCATAAAGTTGCCCCCCCATGGCCAAGCCGAGAAGGGCGAAAACCAAACGTCTTAGTGATTTCATTTGTCGTTGCATGCTTGTTCGTATTATTTTTTCATTTTGCCCCAATAAGTCGCATTCAGATTTTTTTCCGTTCCGGCATACACAAAGGTGACCACGCGCGGGGTTGCATCCCAATCCACTTCACGCTCAACACACACAATTACATTGCCCAGAGTGAGCTGCTTTTTAGCGGCATCGTAGCTCCAACTACCGGTCAGTGCCCCCGACATGGTGCCATTGGTATTGAGGGTCAGCGAAGATGCGCTATTTTGCTGGCCATAGGTGTATTGCAGGTTGATGTGCTCCCAGGTTCCTACAAGCGAATCTTTAGTTATTGTGCCGTAATCGGGTACGGCGGCGTAACGTTCGGGCAAGGCTATCGGCCACAGGTTATTGGGCTCGCCTGCGGAGGCCGGGCACCACACAATGCGGCGTACATGCCCCATCATAATGGCATTGGAGTAGGCATTTCCGCCAACATTCACCGGCAAACGTCCCTGCGACATATAGAACCAGTTGTCGGTATCCTCCTCCTTGAAAATACAGCAGTGCGCGATACCCACCCATCCGTAGCTCAGATTGAATTTATAAGGATGGGTAACGATGGGATAGCAATCGCCACGGCCATTGGTAAAGTTGCGACCGGTGATGTCGTAATAAGGTCCTTCAATGTTTTCGCTCCGAACTACCCGCGTGTTGTAAGGTACATCGAGTCCGTCGTAGGCCATAAATAAATAGTAGTAGCCGTCTTTGTAGATAACTTCGGGCGCTTCGCTGCCCTGCCAGCGCGAACCGTCAGTGCGTGTGCCAATTCGTACACCATAGCGGGAAACCAGTTCACTTGCACTGCTGGCATAGGGCTCACCGAGTTTGTTGAAAGGCTTACCGGTTGTTGCATCGACTTCCAACAGGGCAAAGCCGCTATGCCATGAACCATGTATCAGGTAATGATCACCCTCGGGTGTGACGATATAGGTTGGGTCGATGGCGTTGTAGTAGAAATAGGCGTTCCAATCGTTTGTACTGGAGCGGCTGTAGTCTAGTCCACGATCCGATGATGAACAGGTCACATAGCCCTTGTCTTCCCATACCGCTCCGGCGGGATCGGTCGATTCGCACATGCCAATAAAAGCACGTTCGGTCCAGCTTCCATCAAAGTTGGCCGCAGTGTTGGCTTTACCGGTTTTGATGTAGTTATCGATAACAATGCTGTAGTACATGCGCAAAATCTCATTTCCCCCAACGCTGACGCGGCGCACTACCGGTGCCCAGTAGCCGTACTGTATATCGTCAGCGGCAATGGCTTCAAGCCCCATGCGCGAACGGATGGCATTGAGCGAGTCGGCGACCCAGCTGGGTGGATCGTAAAAAGGCCCGCCTACCCATTGCCAGTTTACCAGGTCTTTTGAACGTTTGCCCTGGAAATGTCCGTGTCCTTCGTGGGCATTACCGTATGAGGCATCGGTACCGTACATGTAGTAGTAGCCTTTGTAGTATGCCACCGAGGGGTCGTGCACGTTAGCCAGGTTCCACTGGCTCCGGTTCGCCCACGATGATATGGATGAATAATCGTCGGCATAGCTTGGAATGGTGAAATCGGTATCGGTGCCGGTATCATCATCTTCGGGCTCAAAGTCTTCGTCCTTGCACCCCGCAAACAATAGCGCTGCGATGCTAACCGATAAAAACAGTAAATTCTTTAGTTTCATGTCTGATGTGTTTTCATAGTTAAAAAGACTTCCTTATCAGCAATCTAAAAAACTGCGGACAAGGAAGTCTCTGATTTCAGAGAACAAGTATTAATCTACCACAGGATGTACAGTATAACCTTTTTCAAAGAAAGCAGGTCCGTTATCTTCATTCTTGTTAGCCGAATTACCGACCAGGTTGGGGTTGGCATTCAGCGTAGATTGATAAATCGGGAAATATTCATGTCCCGGATAGTAGTACTGGAACGATGAACCGCTGGCGGTTTCGGCAGTTAGCTCATCGGTATTAGCCGTGCCATCAAGCTTATAATAAGCATGTTCAACCAACTGATTCAGACGACCGGAATTGTAGAAGAATCCCCAACGGAGCAAGTCGATGCCGCGACCATTTTCGCAACCGAATTCTTTCGGGCGTTCAACGTTGGCGATTTGTTCGAAAAGCGCTTCTTTCGACGTAAAATCAGCAAGTTTAAGATCCGGCAGGGCAACACGGTTACGCACCTCGTTAATGTAATCGATAGCAATTTGAGTTGGACCATTGATTTCATTTTCGCATTCGGCAGCGCGCAGTAAAACATCGCTGTAACGCATCAGGCGCAGGTTGACACCACATTTCAAGCCGTTTGTAATCGAACTGTAGATGTTGTTTCGCGCATTGGTAAACTTAGCGATTGATATACCTCCCTGAGACGTGTTTGATACCGGAGTTGCGGTGATTTCCTGTTGATAAACAGTATTGCTGCGAGGGTCTCCATCCGGATAAGCTGCCGTTTTCAGTCCGTTGTAACTGTTATACTCCGGCTCGTAGGTAACCAATGTCCAGTATAAACGCGGGTCGAGGCGACCATCGGTACTGTTCTCTTTTTTAAACAGGTTATATAACCAGGGTGCACCGGCCAAGTCGCCCCAGCTTCCTAGTTGCTGCGATGCGTAGTTACTTTCAACAGCATGGCCCTGAGTAGCTTCCGAGCTAATGTTTACCGGAGTCCACTCTTCGTCGGTACCACCAGTGCCATAGTCCATAAATTGAACTTCGAAAAGGCTCTCCGAGTTATTTTCATAGGCCGAACCTTCCCGGAAGTTGTCACCATAGTCGGCTGTTAGTTCGTAATGTCCAAACTCACCGGCGATGATGTCTTTCAGAACATCATAAGCTTCCGTAAATTTATGACGGAACATTAGCGCACGCGCCAAATAACCGGCAGCAGCGCCGCAAGTAGCACGGCCTTTAGCCCATTCGCCACCTTCATCGCGCGATGGCAATATCTGCATCGCTGTTGTCAGGTCGACCTCTATTTGGTCGAACACCTCGTCTTGCGTGGCATTGGCAGCAAACATGGTATTAATATCCGCATAATCCGTATAATCAGAAAACAACGGAACAGTCTGGTAATAGGTAGCCAGGTTATAGTACGCCAAAGCCCGGAGGAATAGCGCTTGTCCTTTTATCTGGTTATAAGAATCTTCCGACATCGAAACGCCGTCGACTTTCGCCAAGACAAAGTTTGAGCGGTTTACAACATGGTAGTTATCGCGCCACATCCACTGGTCACCAATTTCGATGGTACCCGGTGAATTGAGGTTATCGTAGTTGATATACCACTGTTGCGATGAGTTCCAAACTTCGTCGCCACGTACAGCATCCATCGTGTAGCCAACGCGGGCAAAAGTACCTTCGAGGCGGATCCGGTTGTAGCAGGCAATAACAGCTTCTTGTAATTCTGACTCAGAATCGCCAAAATCGTAGGTTGTCTGGCTGTTCGGGTTCGTAACATCAAGTTGGTCATCGCAGGCAGTCATGCCACCGATAAGCGCCAATAGGGTTAGAATTATATTTAAACGTTTCATAGTGTTACCCAATTTTTAGATTTTGTAGTTAGAATGACAAGTTTACACCGAACATGATGGTCCGTGGTGTTGGATACGAAGCATAGTTGTACCCCGGAGTCATGGTACCTCCGGCAAAGTCGACGTTGTAACCTTTATACTTCGAGAATGTTGTCACATTCTGAGCTGATGCATACATCCGGACACCGCTGACATAACCACCAAACCACTTGTCGGGGAAGTTATAGCCCAACTCGATGTTGGCTATTTTCAGATAAGAGGCATTTTGGATGAAACGCTGGCTGAACAAATCGTTGGTGATTGAACTTGACGTCTTGTAGGCGACACGGGGCACATTGGTGTTTGTGTTGTCTGTTGTCCAGGCATTCAATAAATCAACGCTTTTATTGAGTGCACCGTATGAGCCACGTAAGGTGACATCAAGAAAATCGACTGCTTTGAATTTGGCTGCGCCATAAGTCGAAACGCTCAAGTCAAAACCTTTGTATTCAGCACGTAAATTCAAACCGTAATGAATCTTGGCGAGACCGCTGCCCAGGAAAGTCTGGTCACCTTCAAGGGTAATTGTACCGTCGTTGTTCACGTCTTTATACTTCACATCACCCGCTTGTGCTCCGTTCTGTGTCACTAATTCGCCTTCATCGTTGTAATTATTATCGATTTCCGATTGCGACTGGAAGATACCTTCGGCAACCATGCCGTAAAATTCACCCACTTCACGGCCGACCTCTGTACGGCTGTAGCCACTGGTAATCGGATTATTTAAAACACCCAACTTGGTTACTTCGTTCGTCAGGGTCGATAAGTTGGCTGAGACATCAAACTTAACAGCGTGATCGCGATTGTGGTAAGCAAGCAGGAATTCCAAACCGGAGTTCTCCATGGTTGCTGCGTTCATCTTTACCGTTGCGTTGGTAACACCAGCCTCCGCCGGAACCGGCACATCATAATGAAGGTCGTCCGATATTGCCTTGTAGTAACCAAAGGTAAACTCTAACTTATTGTCGAACATCGCCAGATCGAGGCCAAGGTCAAGCATCTTCTTTTTTTCCCATCTAATCGTTTCGTTTACATAGTTTGAAATTGATGAACCGGTAACTTTATCGTTGCCAAAGCTATAGGTATAGTCATTTCTAAACATCGTAAGCATGTAGTCGTATGGGCCAAGGTTCGAAATATTACCCAATTCACCGTAGCTGGCGCGAATCTTCAGCAGGTTAATCGTCGATTCGGCTACCGGGAAGAAGTTTTCACGTTCGATACGCCAACCTCCTGAAATAGACGGGAACCAATCCGCACGGTCGGCAGACGAAAGACGACTGGAAGCATCTCGACGCACGGTTGCCGAAAGCAGGTATTTCTCATCAAAATTGTAATTGATACGACCGATATACGACGCCAGCCCACTTTCGCTTTCATAGCTTGTTGCATCACTCTCCTCGGCATTGTTCAAATGCAAATAGTATGGTTCGGACATGGTATAGCCTATGCCTGTAAGGATGTATTGGTAATTGCGTTCAAATGTTTGACCAACAACCATATTGACTTTGCTTTTGCCGAAGCTACCATCGTAGTTCAGGGTGTTTTCAATCAATCCATCGCTGTAGTTAACAGTCTGATGTGTCAGTATCTCACTGCTTTTTGACAAGTAGTTTGTTGTACTCTGGATAAATGCCGGTACGAAGGTCATGTTTTTGACCGAGGTTTTGCTCTGCGACAGGTTCAGGTTATAAGCAAACTTGTGATTCTTGCTTTTGATACCCAACATATCCATCAAGTCAACGTTGACAGAACCGGTAGCAACAATGCGGTCAACTTTCGAATTTCGTTTCAGCAAACTATTGGTGAGCAAAACGTTGGTTACACGCAAGTCGCCATGAACGTCGTCATAATACGTACCAAAACCGTACGAGTCGTAGCTGTATTCTGATGCAGCCGAAATCTTGTCGTCTAGCACCCAGGTCGATTCATCGTACGCTTTAATCGTTGGAGGTGTAATCAGGGCCGAAGCCATGACCGGATATTGCGCACCATATAAGCCCGCTACGTACTCGTTGGCGTTACTGAGAGCCATATTGTCCTGATCGCTGTGGCTATACACGATGTTCGTTTTGATTTTGATAAACTTAACATCCATCGCATTGTTGACACGGGCGGTGTAACGGTCGAAGTTAGGCCCCGCACCTTCCATTGTTCCTTTCTGCCCGTAGTAGTCAAGACCGATGTTGTACGTATTGTTTGCACCACCTCCGGAGAGGTTGATGTTGTGATTCTGACGAACACCCGTTTTGAACGCTTCTTCGAACCAGTTGGTGTTCACCAATGCTTCACCGTCAGCTGTATATAAATAGTTGTCACTAAACGGATCGTACCCGCCGGGAACATCCATACCGCTGTTACCATAGGCCATTTTGATGTATTCACCATATTGCCTGGCATCCATCACATCGTACACATCTTTCTGCACCTGGTCGAGACCGAGATAGCCACTATAGTCAACCTTCATGGCCTGGTTCTTTTTTCCCTGCTTGGTGGTGATGATAACTACACCGTTAGCAGCACGCGAACCATAGATGGCAGCTGCAGAAGCATCCTTCAATACCTGAAGGGTTTCGATATCGTTTGGCGAGAAATCGCGGATGGTTGTTCCCATCGGTACTCCATCAATAACGTAGAGCGGAGAGGTGCTGCCGAATGAACCGATACCACGAATACGAACTGTAGGGTCGGCCCCCGGTTGTCCGTCGGTTGTAATTTGAACACCGGCAACTTTGCCTTCGAGCATGGTTGAGATGTTCGAGTTCGATACTTTCTTCATCTCTTCGGTGTTGACAATCGCAACTGAACCGGTGAGGTCAACCTTGCGTTGTGTACCGTAACCCACTACAACAACTTGCTCAAGTCCTATCATATCCGAAATCAGGGCAATCGTGCCAAGTTCCGTTTTTCCGCCAACGCTTACTTCCAGGTTTTTGTAACCTACAAACGATACGACCAGCGTAGCATCAGAAGAAACAACAAGGGTGAAGTTACCATCCATGTCGGTAATGGTACCATTGGATGTACCTTTTTGTATTACGGTTGCGCCTGGAAGCGATTCGCCGTTTTCGTCAACGACTTTAGCTTTTACAGTTATGTTGTCTTGTTGAGCCATTGGCATCTGGGCGGCATTGCCGTTACCTTCTGCGTATGTTGCCGTTGCGAATGCCAGCAATCCCAACAGGAATAAATAAAAACATTTCATAGTATAAATTTTTTTATCTTAATGATTATTCGACAATTACGAGATAAGCCCCCTCTAATACGAGTGCACAATTCAGATCAGAACTGTCAACTGTTATACCCGCATATTTTTGGAAATGTGTTTCGCCGTTGGCATAAGTAACAGTGTAAAGTATATCTGCAGTATTGTCACCATTATTAGTAACGGTGATGGCCACCCTCGAACCACTTATATTTGAGGTGAATGCATCCCAATTCCAGTCATTTGTGAGGGTAGCTGTGGCATAACCAGTGCCCCATCCGAAGTTGTCCATCCGAACCACAGCATTTTCAGTCATGTCAGCTTTGCGAAGAATTGTACTAGGGCTGTTCCAGTTCGCCAGACCATTGGAGTAGCAGTACATGATGATTGTCTTGCTCGAACCTGATGCAACTGTATAGTCATCAGAGAATGCCGTCCACCAAGCGGTAGAGAAGTCAGTGGCACCTACCTGACCTATTCCCTTTACAAGAGTTAGCGGGCAAGTTGTAGTAACTGTACTTGTTGCACCAACATAAGAAATAACAGCGCTTTGAGCACCTTCGGCAGCCGGAATCTTGCCAAACTGAAGCGTTTCGTTGGGTAAGACGCCTGTTGTACCGTCTGAATAGGTAGCTGTTACGGCAATACCTGCATTGTTGAATATGATAGAATCGCTGTTATAGAAGTAGTATGTGGTTATGTTTGGCAAAGTAGTAACCTCCAGACTTTGAACAGAGTTGGTTACTTCCAGCGTATAGAAGGTTGATACAGCCTCGGTGTATGCGCCTTGCTTCGTTTTGCTATAAGCCAGAACAACTGTCTTTTCTCCAAGAGTTGTCATATCAGGAATAACATTGAATGATATATCTGCAGTATCAACTTGCGCAGAAGATCCGTCAGCGTAAGTAACTGTTGCGGTTGCATTACCCCAGAAGTCTTCATTACCTAATTCAACAAATGCAGGAGCTCCGTCAACAACGATTGAAACCGGATTAACATCTTCTACCACCGTAACTTTAGAAGGAATAAGGTATGCTTTTTTCATCTCAAAATAGCTGCCATCACAAATTAGGAAAGCTGTAATATCGGCAGTGGCAGAAACCGGTTGCTGATAGGTTTGAACCAGCTCTACACCATTTGTTCCAAGGGCAGTGGCTGTTACAAATACATTGCCGGTAGCCGAGTGGTCAACTTCGAGCGTAACAGAAGCACCTTGCATAGTCGTGCGGAAGTCGTTCCAAATATCGCCGTCCCCGTCCGTGTCGGGATAATTTTGGGTAATCATGGCTCCATCGTAAACATAACCTTCATCCACCATACCACCACCCCAGCCGTAAGCATCAGAGCGTAGAACAAAGTATTCCGCATAGCCGTCGGCATCACGATCTGCTATTTCATTGGCGACAGCAAGATTCCAGTTATTCCAGTTGTTAACACCGGTACCATGGTTAACAAACTCTAAATGCAATAACTTGTTTGCAGGAATGGTGAAATAATCAGAGAAGTAAGCCCACCAACCGGCACTATTATCTTCAGGTCCGACTATCGCTGTAGCGATATTGAGGTAAGTCGTGTCACCGGTATCGATACTTGCTTTCGCAGCCGCAATTGAGTCGATCCTGCTCTGCAGGTCAGATGGCGCATCAATTGAATAAGGATCCAACTGCTCGCACCCAACTAAGCTTAGTGCTGCCAAAAATGCTGCGCACAAAGCCCACCTTGTCAGTTTAGTTGTTTTCATAAAGTCAAATTTGATTAAGTTCATTTTTTTATAACTATGTCTGTGTCTTTAGTTTTGTAACCTAAGCCCTGATTTAGTTTCTCGATATGGGCGGTTACCAGGTTTTCCTCGTCATCCGACAGTTCGATGGTACTGCCATTCCCTATTTACATGATCAGATAATGTAGTTACTTGTTCCATTTTTTGCGTTGGTTCAATCTGAAGCATTCAACTGTACCAAATCAACAGTTATTATTTCCGGCGGTCCCTTTTTGGGTTCGTCGCCGATCTTCGGATCAATGTCTTTTTTTATTGTGACTTTTTGTACTACAAACGAGTTTGTTTGTAGGATAAATAACAGACCTGCAAAAGAAAAAAGCAGGAGAAGACAAACAGCTTTTGGAGTCCTCATAAGTTTGGTATGTTTAGTTATTTGAAATACGTCAACCGTAAAAGTATGGTTGCTTAAAACAGTTGTGGAGGACAAAAGGATATTTCAAGTGGACAAAACAGGAATTCAAAGACACACCCACCCAAACAAAACAAAAACAAACACTTAAGGGAATACTAATTTGACGAAGAAAACTCAGAAGGGCTCATTCCATAGAACTTTTTAAAGATGCGGCTAAAATATTTTGGATCGTTGAACCCCACCTGAAAGGCGATATCGGAGATGGGCTGTTTGCTTTCGCGGATAAGCACAACTGCCTTTTTCAGTTTGAAGGAGTTGATGAAATCGGTAATATTCAAGTCGGTGATTGCCTTAATTTTTTTAAACAGGAGGCTTCGGCTGACAAACATTTCGCTGGCGAACTGGCTGGCCGAGAAATCGGGATTTTGGTGAAATTTTTCAAGGATGCTGTAAGCCCGGGACAAAAACTCTTCGTCCACCGAATTGGTGGTCAGATCCGAAACCGCGTTGTCCTGCGGGCTGCTGAACATCTTTTTCAATCGTCTGCGGCTTTCAATCAGGTTGACCATCCTGGCCTGAAGTACTTGCAAGTTAAACGGTTTTGGCACGTAATCATCGGCGCCCGACTCCAGCCCCTCAATCCAGTTTTCCACCATCGCCTGCGCCGTTAGCAAAATTACGGGGATATGGCTGGTTTGAATGTCCTTTTTCAGATGACTGCACAATTCCAAACCATCCATCAGCGGCATCATCACATCGCTGATAATCAAATCGGGTGAGTATTTTCGTGCCATCTGCAGACCATCTTTCCCATTTTCGGCACCCAGAATCCGGTAATCAGTTTTCAATGTTTGTGTCAGGAACGAGCGCAGATCGAAATTGTCTTCCACAATCAGCACCAACGGTTTCGACCTTTTCTGTTCATCTGCTTCTTCCTGCTCCGTTTCGTTGACAAACACCATATTTTCGAGCAAAACGTCCACCCGACCTTGCAAATTTACTTCTGCAGGCACAACCGTCTGATCTAGTTCCTTTTCGTCGAACTGGCCGGGCAAATAAGGCAAGCGCACCAAAAAGCGACTTCCTTTTCCGGGTTCACTCAGTACCTGGATATGACCATGAAGGGCCTGCACCAGCTCAAGAGTCAGCGCCAGCCCGATGCCAGAACTTTTCAGACTGGTATTCTTTTCGGAACGAGCCTGGTAAAAACGTTCAAAAATGAAGGGTAAATGCTCCGCTTCGATACCGGGGCCGGAATCTTTCACCTCGACACACACATGCGGAGCTGGTAATTCAGCGAAAGTTCCTTCGGCGGCATAGAAAACCGTCATACTGACCATCCCTTGTTCGGGGGTGTACTTGAAGGCATTCGACAACAAATTGTAAAAAATGTTCTCCAGCTTTTCGGCATCAAACCAGGTTTCAGCAGGTGGATCGGCAGCCAGAAACCGATAGTCGATTTTTTGGTGTTGGGCCAAATCGGCAAACGACTCAAAAACCTGAAAAAGAAACTGTTTCAGATCGCCTTTCGCTACACGAAGGTTCATCTTCCCGGTTTCCAACCGGCGGAAGTAAATCAACTGGTTGATCAGATGCAACAGGCGCTGGGCATTCCGGTTGATGATTTTCAGTGTGTTGACCGTATTTTTATCTTCCTTCAGGTTGCGCATCAACTGCTCAAGCGGGTCGATAATCAGGGTGAGCGGGGTGCGGAATTCGTGCGAAATATTAGTAAAAAACCGCAAGCGCAACTGGTTCACCAGGTTTACCTTTTCGTTCAGCTCAATCAACTCATCACGCTGCTGAGCAATTTTGGTGTTCTGAAGTTCCAGTTCCACCTTTTGCCCTTCAATCAACCGCTGCCGTTCTTCCAGCTGCTGGTTGGTTTTTTGCAGACGAAAAGCTTGTTGTTCCAGCTTTTCCTTTTGTTCTTCAATTTTCTCGGTTCGCTCTTTTACTTGCTTTTCCAGTTTCCGTTTCTGCTCTTTGAGAAACCGGACCCGCATACGAATATAGGCCATCACCAGCAAGGTAATCGCCAACACAAAAATTACCCGAAACCAGGCTGTTTGCCAAAAGGGCGGATGAACCACAATTTTCAAGGTAGCTTCTTCGTCAGACCAAACCCCATCGCTGTTGGATGCCTTTACCCGGAAAGTATATTCGCCTCCCGACAGGTTGGTATAATTGGCAAAACGCCGGGACGCGGGAACCTCGACCCAATTTTGGTCAACACCTTCCATTTTATACTGGTACCTTACCTTTTCGGGCAGGAAATAATCGAGTGCCGAGAATTCGATCGAGAATACAGCATCTTTATACGAAAGTTCCAATCGTTCGGTCATGGTTACCGACAGAGGCAGAATTACTTTCGAATGGTATTTCTGTCCAATGTTTACCGGGTTATTGAAAACCGAAAACTCGGTAAAAACAGGTTTAACATTTTTCTCGTATCGGTCAATTTCAGAAGCATTGAAATAGTTCAGTCCTGAAATCGAACCAAAATACAGGTTCCCTTCCGCATCGGCATCCGAAGCCGTCCAATAAAACTGGTCGCTCAGCAACCCATCTTTAACAAAGAAGTTCTGAAACTCCTCGGTAAGCGGGTTAAACTTCGAAAGGCCCCTGTCTGTGCTTAACCACAAATTACCCTGCAAGTCCTCTTCAATGGCATACACAACATTGTTGCACAAGCCTTCTTTTTCGGTATAACGAATGAATATTTCCTTGCCGACCTCGTTCTGTTCGTACCTGCAAAACCCATTGCCGTAAGTACCTATCCACACGTTTCCTTGGCGGTCCTCGTGCAGCGAAATCACGTAATTTCCTGCCAACGAAAGCGTATCGTCTGCATTATTAAAGTATGACCGGGAAGCAACCTCAACAAGGTCGTCCCTTGTTTTCAGTTGAGCGGCATCCAGCCGGTAAAGTCCGTGACGTGTACCAATCCACAAATGACTTTCCCGATCGAGGAGCAGGCAGCCTACTTCGAACGGATCAGGAACTTTCATCCTTTCGTGCAGATGCACAAAGCTTTTTTGATCGATATTGAACAGATCGAGTCCGCCAAGTGTTCCCACCAGAAGCTGCCCGTCGCCCATGCCGATCACTGATGATACAAACTCAGAACACAGGCTGTTGGCAGAATCCGGATCGAAGTGGAAATTTTCGAAAGTTTTTTCCTTTTGCGAAACAAGACGGAAAAGACCGGCTCCCCAGGTTCCCAACCAAAGATTTTTACGGCCATCGCGGTAAATCGAAGTAACAAAATCACTCCCTATGGAGGCCGGATTGTTAGCGTCAAAATAGAAGCGCTCCACTTGTTTTCCCATCCCGGTAATGCGATTCAGCCCACCTCCGGCCGTTCCTACCCATAACACATCGCCTTCGTTATAAATGGAGTTGATGGTATTATGGCTCAGACTGTTCGGGTTGGCCCGATCGTGACGCAATGAAGCAAAAGGCTTTTGGTGGATGTTGTACTGATTCACGCCACCTTTGTCGGTACCAATCCAAACATTACCCTGCTCGTCGGCCAGCAGCGAATTAACAAAGGGATTGTTCAGGTTTTCCTGATCGAAAAAAGAGCCTTTCACCTGAAAAAATGTACGGTCGGCAGGATTAAAATAATTGAGCCCGCCCAATGTACCAACAATCACATTACCAAGCGGATCCTCGGTAATAGCAGTAACAGTAAGATGATCCAACGCCCCGGGATAATTCACCTGCCCCGAATAGTAATAAACGGCAGTTATATCCGGTTCGTACTGGTACAAGCCAACATCAGTACCCACCCAAATCGTATTCTTCGAATCAATGAAAATACAGAAGATATTGATATTCTGAAGTGAATACACCAGCTCGCCAAAAGACGGATTTAGCGCCAATTGGCCTGCATCCATCACGGCAAGACCGCTTTCAGTACCCACAAAGGCATTGCCTCCGGCCAAAGCCATGCAGTTGATGTGCCTACCGGGGAATAAACTGTCATCCAGCTTTTGCGGGACCAACTGTCCACCGTCGCGGCTGATTAACCACATGCCGTAGTTCTCGGTACCTACCCACAAACTGCCGTGTAGGTCATACGCCAGGTGATTGATGGTCATGGAACCAAAAATTTGCTCCAGGTTCCCGGGTAGATCAAACCGATCGGTGCTGAAATTAAAGTGGGCCAGGCCTTTGCCGGTACCGATCCAGATATTTCCATCCGGATCTTCACACAAGGCATGGATGAAATTATCGTGCAGTCCATCAGGATGTGTATCCCGTTTGTAGGTTTTAAACGAATAACCATCGTAACGACACAATCCGTTCCAGGTACCAAACCACATGAAACCACGCTTGTCCTTCAGGATACAATCAACCGTGTTTTGAGGAAGCCCTTCGTTGGCTGTGAGATACTGAAACTTATACTGCGATTGGAAAGCGGCACCGATAGCTGGATTGGCAGTAAGTAACAAACCCATCATCAGGCAGGTCAGCAATCGTATAGATACCGTTTCTTTCATCGTTTCCAAAGATAATAGAAAGGGAAATACCGCTTGCCTGAACCAGCCCAAAAATCACGGAAACGTGGATGCCGAAAGACATAAAACAAGATAGGCTGCCAAAAGAGACAGCCTATCCGAAAAGAATATCTAATTGACTTTTAACAATATCCGATTAATTCTTTGTTCTGCCAGTCCACCAAACGGGTGTGTCATGATCATTTTTATTTGCGACAGCAGCATAATTATCCGGATTGGTCGTTTCTTCACTTGAAGGATAATAAAACCGCTCCATCCAAATCCACTTTGATGAAACCGGGGCTAAAATACCGTAATCCTTCTGTAAACGGCGGGTCTCACTCCAAATCTCCCAGTAATTAAGAATATTTAAGTGTGCCATTTTCTGATAAAAGATTTCTTTGATCTTATCATTACTATCCAGATTACTAAAGGCATCTGATTTGTTGTCGAGAAACGCACCAATGACTGCAACAGAAGGTTTCGGATATTGCGATCCGTCCATGATGTTGGCAGGAATTGGAGGAACAGATGTGACACTAAATTTATTCGTCCTGTTTACCTCATAATACCAGTCGATTGATTGCGAAATTGCCTTTCTGTATTCACTTACAGGATCGACACTTCCGGCTACTTCCGGATATCTGATTGCCGCTTCGGCCAACAATAAATGAGTTTCGGAAGGCGTAAATGACGGGTATTTCATATCGAAATTGAAATAGGTAATCTTATTATAAAATGAAAAATAAGGCTCCAGGTGATCATCATAGTTCCAGTCTTTCGCATTTGTAATACGTTCTGCATCGTATCCCAACTCTGTCATGTCAGCCTCGATATTCGGATACTGGTCATTTCCCCAAATATCGCAACCAACATAGTCTCCAAATTTGTTAGGTTGAAAAACAACGTATAGTCTTGGATCCACTTCTTCTTCCGGTGTTCCGGGACCTTTGTAGCCAAAAACATCACGAAGGATAAAACGAGGAGCATGGAAGTTGTACCACATTTCCATTACTGCGCGGGGCCAATACCATTCCATGACGTGGGCATAATCTTTTTCTGCCATGCCAATCAAATCTTCTGTTTCTGATACAACCGGAAGATTATTCCCAACAATATCGCCAATTACTTCCTTCGCTTTGTTCGGATCGACATTACTTAAACGCATGGCCATTCTCAATCTCATTGAGTTTGCAAATTTTCGCCATTTCAAAATATCACCGTTGTTTAAGATATCATGAATCTTAAACTTCTCATGCGCAAGTGAACTATTTAAGGTGGTGTTTGCTAATGCAGTTTCTATTTCTTTCAGTTCATTCAGTAATGTCGTGTAAATATATTCCTGAGTATCATATTTGGCCCAGAATTTATTTTCATAAGCACCATTTGCTTCAGAAAAAGGAACATCATCATAGATGTCGGTCAAACGCTGGAACATGAATGCCTTGACAACATTGATGCAGTGGACATAAACTTCGTAGTTTGCTTTTTCCTCTTCCGGCAGTCCATTCAACATGAGGTTAATTACTGGGATATTCTTATTGAAATCGACGTATGTTTTATTAAACTGCGTTTCTCTCAAGGTTACCCCCGACCAGCCAGTCCAGGTTGTAACACTATTGTCAGGCTGATTGTTGTAATAAGCATACGGGAAGGTTCCCAAGCCCAATAGCCGGTTAAACGCGCGGCTTTGGTGGTATCCCGGTCCATATTCCATTCGGAATAGTTCAGTTGGCTGAAGAGCGCCGGTAAACAGCATCTCAAAACTGGGCTGCGTTTGTTTTTCAGGGTTATAGAATTCTTCTTCCAGTTGGTCCTGGCATGAAGACAGCGCAATAAACACTCCGCTAAACAGAATGAGGATTGCTTTCCTACTGAATATGTTTATTAATTTATTCTTCATTGTGGTAATTTTTAAAATCCTAATTTTATTTCACAACCGATACTTCTTACGCCGGGAATACCGGAATACTCGGTAAACTCATTCGTCCCGGCATACGACTCGGGAGTAACGTTAGGAACAGCTTTATACAAGTAGGCCAGGTTGTTCCCAAATACAGACAGTCTTACGTTGGTCAGGAACGATTTCTGTAAAAGTTTTTTAGGTAATTCATATCCCAAAGTCACCCGGCGGAATGAGATGTAATCGCTTTTGTAGATCGCATCCTCAGCGATATCCATACCTCCCTGCCAGTATGTTCTTTCGTAGTATTGCTGCGCTGAAATTAAGATGTCATTTTGTGCCCCATCGGGTTTTACACCAGGTAAAATTACCCCGTCGTGCAGAATGAAATCATATTTGGAATCAGTAGGAGCGGCAGCTGAATGAGAGTCAAGTGGAATAAGCTGGTTACTTGTATTTACATAATATGGACGCCCCCCACGAGCCTCATCCCGGTATTTTAAAGATTCAGTACCTGTTCCGTTTCCTTTTAGGTACATATTGGTTTGAGAGATCAATGTCCCTCCAAATTGGAAATCGAAGTCAAAATCGAGGAACAAGCCTTTAAAGGAGAAATTTGTATTGAATCCTCCGGTAATATCAGGAATCTGTTTTCCAACTTTCTTTTGCTGTTCTTTATCAAAATCGTAAACACCGGTAGATGTGTTAATCACCAAATTACCATTGTCGTCGCGCTTCCATGGGTTGATATAAATCTCGCCGTATTCGCCACCAACCCGGGCTTCCATCTTCGCGCCGGTAATGCCCCATAACGGAAGGATTTCAACTCCTTTCGACAGCTCAATGATTTTGGTATTGTATTTTGCCAGATTTAAGGTTGTTTGCCACTGGAAATCTTTTGTGACAAGCGGTTTCCCGGTTAACTGCAACTCAAGCCCCGAGTTCTCAATATCCCCGGCATTCACAATAATTCTATTAACGCCTGATGATTTCGGCACATTCAACCCGATGATTTGGTCATAAATGTTTGATTTAAACCAAGAGAAATCAACCGACAAACGGTTTCCTTCGAAAAAGCTCATCTCGAAACCAACCTCAAATTCACGTTTTCTTTCTGGTTTCAGGTTTTCAGGAGGCAATTTCCCTTCAGCGAGACCAGCTTCAAAATCAGCCGGAGGCATATCTGATGATGCTGTTGCATAAGGAATTCCGCCATAACTGTTTATGTCAAAGGCGAGGTTTCCGAAATAAATCGGCCCTGGGCGTCCAACATCAGCAAACGATCCTCTTAGTTTCGCATATTTAATTACATCCGGCAATTCCAATGTTTCGCTGGCAATCCACGAGAAACTTGCTCCGGGGTAAAAGTAACTGTTGTTTTTCGGTGGTAAGATCGATGACCAGTCGTTTCGTCCTTGAACCTCAATATAGAGCTGATCTTTATACGAAAGCTGGGCAGAAGCCAGAACTCCATACAGTACACTTGATCTCCTACTGCCCCAACCTTCTGATTTTACATCATTACTACTGTTTGACAAGGAAAACCAGTTTTCGACAAGGAAATTTGTAGTTGTTGACATGACATTGCGATCGGAAAAATTCTCGTAAACGAATCCTACCAGACCACTAATACCAAAATCGTCATTAATCTTTTTATCGAAATTTAGATAGGCATTGTTGTAAAAGTTGATGATATTCCTTTCGTCAACAGAATAAAAGCCTTGGTAAGCATCTTCACCTAAAGGTTTGATCACCTTCTTTTTAACTTCGTTAAGTTTTCGCGTCATATCAAAACCTGAGCGAAGCGTAAGTGATAACCAGTCCGTAAAGTCAATTTCTAAATTAATCGATTGCAAAAGGTGGTGCCTGGTTTCATCAAAATCATTTTGGGTTTGATTCCAATAATATGGCGCACCCAATGATCCGACTAAAGCACCTGCCATTTCTGCTTTATTCCTGTCCCTGAAATACCAGTAGATTCCTGTTTCATCGGTAATATGCTGTTCCCATAACTCCGTTTTCATATCACGGTTGATACCGAATGTCACCAGACCATCCTGCATCCTAAACGGGGCATTATGGTTGAATGTGTAGTAATAATTACTGATGTAGTTAGCTCTTATTTTATCTGAAATATTCAATTTACCGTTGAAGCTGAAGATATGGTTATCTTGGTATGCGCCAAGAACTGTACTTTCAAAATTTTTATTGGTGTACCCGAAACGAATATTCCCCAGTTCGCCGGCATTGGATAGTGAAAACCCATTTGTCCGTAAATGCCCTGTTTTAAATATATCTTTATGATTGTCCGGTTGAGGGGTATATGGTCTCATTACACCATCCCACCATAAAATCTTGCGCCCATCCATCCTTGGTCCGAATCCGGCGCCACCATCACTATAATATACTGGCGTAAGAATGCCATTTACATCTTTGTATTTAAATCCATCGGCATCTGTTAATTCGGCATCTGGAGTCGCATACCCCACACTGGATCCAGATCCGAATTCGTTTTGAAGCTTCGGCAAATAAGCAACATTGTCCCAGGTATAGCTGGAATTTACCTCAATACCAAGCCCTTTTTTCTTTGAGCCAGATTTAGTTGTTATTAACACAACGCCATTTGCCCCTGCATAACCATATAAAACCGAGGCTTTTGCACCTTTCAGGATTTCGATAGATTCAATATCTTCAGCATTGATGTCGTTGATTCCGGTTCCTTTATCGCGTCCGGTTCTATCGTTCCCACTTGTTCCCGTATGTTCATCAAAAATTGGAATCCCGTCAACAACAAACAATGGTCGGGTAGATGATGAAGATGTCAATGATACCGAATTTCGGATGTTAATGACCATACCGCCGGTTGGTCCGTTTGCAGTCCCGGAAACCCTTACCCCGGATGCTTTACCGTAAAGTGAAGTCAATGGGTTAATAGGAATCCCTCCTTTAACCAATTCATCCGATTTAATGGAACTAACAGAATAACCGAGTGCCTTTTTCTCCCGTTTGATACCCAATGCAGTAACAACCACTTCATCCAAACCGGTAGTTTCAGGGTGCAAAATAACATCGTAAGTCATTGAATTCTGAGCTGTGTACTCATGAGCTTGCATCCCGATGAAAGAGAATACAACAACTGCCCCTCTTTGTACGGAAATAGTATATTTTCCGTCAATGTTGGTAACAGTTCCGCGCGTAGTTCCTTTTTCGAGTACGGATACTCCGGGAAGTGGCATTCCATCTTCAGATCCGGTTACGGTTCCTGAAAGATTGACCTCTTGGGCCATCAGGATGCCAACTCCCATAAAAAGTGCGACAAAAGTTGTCAACCACCTTTTAGACAAGTTTAATTTTCGATTCATAAGCATAATTTTTAGAACATAATAGATATAAAATAATGATTAAAGAGAGCTAGTTATTCATATTAATATCCATGGATTTGTCGCGGAAGATATTTTGAAACACCATGACCGCTACGCCTTTCAGCCCCGAGTGGTCGCCCATTTCAGATATCTCTATGCGGACGTTTTCTGATATATTTTTCAGACAATATTGATTAAGCGCATGTTGCACCGGAATGAGGATGAATTGTCCGGCCTGGGTGAGCGGGCCGTTCAGCACAATCAGTTCGGGATTGTACAGTTGAATGAGGATGGAGATCCCCCAGGCCAGGTTGGTGCTGATGGTGGTGAGCAGCGAGATGGAAAGCTCGTCACCCTTTTTGGCGCAGTTGATGATGTCGTCCGGGGTGAGCTCCTGCGGACGTTCCCCGAACTGACTGGTCAGCTGCGAAATGGTGCCGCGGGCAATTTCTTCCCTGGCCATATCCAGCAGATGCTGTGCCCCGGCAATGGTTTGCAGACAGCCCCGTTTACCGCAGTCGCAGAGCTTGCCATTTTCCATAATGCGGATGTGACTCAGCTCGCCCGCACAACCAGTTGCACCGCTGTAAATGTCACCGTTCAGGACCATGCCCAGCCCAAGTCCCCAGTTCCAATTAATAATCAGCGTATTGTTGGTATTTTTTGCCTTCCCGAACACAAATTCGCCCAAGCCCTGCATCCGCGCATCGTTTTCGATGTAGGTACGGATGCCGAATCGTTTGGTCAGACGGGCAGCAATATTTCTATCCTCGGTTCTTTTTATGGTTCGGTTGATCCCGGTTTCCGAATCCACCAACCCGGGCATACTTACACCAATGGCAGAGAGTTCGTCTGGTTGAAGGCCTGCTCGTGTCAGCAACTCACCAATAACCTTCTCCATCTTTTCTTCCAGTTTCGGATCGTCAATATTAGTCTCGAAACCAACTACCGGCAATACTTCCTCGTTCAAACTGTTAAAAATGACAGCTTTGCCCCGGTATTGGCCCAACTCAATGGCCAGAATAAAAAAGGCGTCTCCGGACAGGCTGTAGATGGTGGGCTTGCGTCCGCCCTGCGAGTTGCCGGTGCCGGAGGCAACCACCACCTTCTCTTCAATGAGATCTTCCAGAATGGAACGCACTGTAGGCAGGCTGACATTGATTTTTTTGCTCAGCGCCGAGGCCGATTGCAAGTTCCGCTTATACAACAGGCGGATGATCTGCATCCGCAGCTTGTATCGCTTCAGCTCGCTGATAGCCATCCTTTGGGTGTCTTCCTTCCGGTGTAAAACCATTGCTGACTTATTTTCGATTCATTCATACAATATTAAAATATAATTTTCACACAGACATATACTTTTGTAATTTTTTTCATAAGTATTTTCAGAATGTGAATATTTTTTATAACATTTTTTCACATCTATTCACATCCCTACAGCACTAAATCTGAGTCAATGCAGAAATAAAAAGGGAAATCTGTCCCGTTCAAGATAGTTCTCCTTATTTTTACCCCACAGAAAACAAGGGCATCCCCCTACTATAATAATATGGTATGTTCCCGTTAATTTCCTACGAAAATCATTTATTGCTTTTTGCCGTTTTGCTGGGCGCTGCGGCTCTTGGCATTTGGTCCGAACACAAAAAATGGCTGGGCAAGGTTTCCGGCATTCTGGTCACGATGGTCCTGATGTCCATTTTATCAATGACCGGCGTAGTACCGGCAGCTTCCGGAACCGACGTTCCGGTTCCCGTTTACAACCTGGTTTTCGACTGGTTTGTCCCACTGTCGATCCCTATGCTGTTGGTGGGCTCTAACCTTGGACGGATTATCCGGGAAGGTGGAAAATTGCTCGTTGCCTACACCATCGGAGCTATCGGCGTGGTATTGGGTTGCTTTTTGGCCTACGCCCTCATCGACTTGGGGCCAGATTCGGCGAGCACGGCCGGAGTTATTGCAGCCACGCTAATTGGCGGGAGTATGAACTTTGTAGCTACCGGCGAAATCCTGAACTTCAGCACACACCCGCTTTTTTCGGCCACTATTGCCGTGGATAATTTCGCAGCCAACCTTTTTGTTTTGCTCCTGATCGCTGTTCCTTCCGTCCGGCTGTTGCAACGCTTTTTTGTAAAGGAAAAAGCGGAAAACCGCGAACCGTCAATACCGGAAGAGAGTTCCGCCACCCCCATCACCTTGGAACGGATTGCCCTATCGGTGTTTTTAGCCGCCGCCATTGCCGGGGCCGGCATGCTGCTCGAAGAAATCTTCCAGCACTTTTTCTCGACCCGGATGAATATGAGCATCCTGATCATCACCGTACTCTCTGTTTTGGTTGCCAACCTCTTTCCCAAACGATTGAAAGCACTTGAGGACACTGCCTTTTCCATAGGTTTATGGATGATGTATCTATTTCTGGCCACCATTGGCGCAGCCACCAACCTGAACGACATGTTGCAGGTAGGCCCTGCTGTATTGGGATTTTACCTGGTCGTATTGTTGGTTCATCTGCTGGTATTGCTGGCAACAGCCCGACTGTTCAAGCTGGATGTATATGAAGTGGTGGTTTCGTCAGCGGCCAATATCATGGGGCCTTCGGTAGCAGCCCCCATGGCCGCCTCGCTTGGGCAAAAAAAACTGATCACACCGGGCATCCTGGTGGGTATCCTGGGCTATGTAATCGGCACGTTTATCGGCGTATCTATCGCCTTGTTTTTAAGCTGAAAACTTCATTTAAAAGAAAGCGGCAAAAGCAGCAGTTCTCCACCGTATGCTTTTGCCGCTGATCTTTTAATCCTGCCGGGCTACCACTTATCGGCCTGAGCGACCCGGGCTGCTGCCGCAAGTTCGCCTTCCAGCGGCCAGCATTCCAGTCCCACGTAGCCGTCATAACCCAGTGTCTTCAGTTCTTTGAACACACGCGGATAGTAAATTTCTCCTGTGCCCGGTTCTTTTCGCCCCGGATGGTCGGCCACCTGGATATAGCCAACCTGATCGAACCCTTCGTTTAGGTGTCCGCACAGGTCACCTTCGGAAATGTGCATGTGATAGAGGTCCCAGTTAATTTTCACCATGGGCGAATTCACTTCGCGGCAAATTCGCACAGCGTCAGGGCTTCCGTACAACGAATGCCCTTTATGGTCAACCCGGATGTTCATGGGTTCCAGGATCAGCATCAGCCCGGCTTCTTCCACCAAGGGTTTCACCCGCTTAAGGGCAGTGATGATATTTTCGTGCATTTCCTCCCGGCTCATGCCTTCCTGATCGTTTCCTCCTACCACCGTGGCTTTCGGGCAATTCAGTTTTTTGGCTACCTGAATGGCCTCTTTGATCTTCTCCTCAAACAAATCGTGATTGGCCGGATTGTTCATGCCCGGCTCGAACCCCCAGGCCGTAAATTGTCGGATGCTCAGACCAAGCTCCTGGCATTTGGCTGCCATGGCATCCAGGTCTTTATCTGCGTAACTCCAAAACTCGATTCCGGGAAAACCCAGTTCGGCGGTTTTCTCCAGGCGATCCAACACCGGGAGGTCTTTCCACCAAATCTCGATATTGACAGCAAATTTGGTATTGGGCGTTTGCCCCGGCTTTTTTAATGCCTTGTTTTCAGGTTGACAGCCGTTGAGGTTAGTTAAAACGAGCGCACTTGCAGCTGCAGCAAGACTTCCGTTTTTCAGGAATGAACGGCGAGAGGAAGTAAGTTTCATGGTAATTGAGTTAAGTTAATGGCCCCAATTTACGGATTCTTCCCCTAAAAGAAAAGCCGGGATAACCGGCCTATCTGTTCAGTCTATTTTTTTGAATGCAAACCTACGTGGTTTCCTTCGGTATCCTCAAAAAGGGCAAAATAACCAATCTCTTCGGTAATCAGGGTTTTGGGAATAATGACAATTCCACCGGCAAATTCAACACGGTCGAGTACCGGCTTCAAGTCATCTCCGGCATCCAGAAAGACCCGGGTCCCCAAACTGCTGGGCGTGCAACCCTCCCCTTGTACAATTGCGCCTCCGACGCCATTCGAATCAGGATCCATCGGCAAAAATCCCATCCGGTGCTTGCCCATCACCTGTTCATACAACTGACTATCCAATAATTTGGAATAAAACTCCTTGGCCCGGTCAAAATTCAACACCGGAATTTCGGCCCATACAATGGCATTTTTTGATGTTTTCATGGTTTTACAATTTTAGATTATCATTTTCAACATTCCTTACAGCTCATTGGTTGCTCCAACCACTTTATCTATTCCGAAATTTATTAGCCATTGCATTGTACGCATTTCAGTAGTTGGAGTTCAAGCTGATTTTTTACGAGATAATTACCTGAATTTATCCGATGATCAGACTGACTTTCGGGGCGTTTAGGTTATATTTGCGATTCAAATTAACAAAGACAAAATGAAAGACCGCCCGCTAATATTGGTTACCAATGATGATGGCATCCACGCCAAAGGACTGAAGGAACTTACCGAAGTGATGAGATTGTTTGGCGAGGTGGTCGTAGTTGTTCCGGAGGTGGCCATGTCGGGCATGTCGAGCGCCATAACGGTGGACAAACCCCTACGTGCCACCAAAATGAAGGAAGAAGAGGGCTATACACTTTTCAAGTGCAACGGCACACCGGTTGATTGCGTAAAAATCGGCTTCAATCATCTGCTGGACCGTCATCCCGATTTTGTGGTTTCAGGGATTAATCACGGGTCCAACTCGTCAATCAGCGTAGTTTATTCCGGTACAATGGGAGCTGCCATCGAGGGGTGCTTGCACGGGGTAGCTTCTATGGGTTTTTCACTGTGCGACTATGCCCAGGATGCCGATTTCACCCGGGCCAAAATGGTGGTTGCGCGCATCTTTCAGGCTGTTGCCGAAAACGGGCTGCCTCATTTTACCTGTCTGAACGTGAACATTCCCAAAGGCGAAGTGAAAGGTATTGAGGTTTGCCGCCAAACCTCGGGAAAATGGGTGGAAGAACTTGAAAAACGGACTGACCCCCACCAGCGTGATTACTATTGGCTAAGCGGCTATTTCAAAAATTTTGAACCGGACACGGCCGGCACGGATATGCATGCCCTCGACAACCAGTACGTTTCGGTGGTTCCTGTTACCGTTGACATGACCTGCCACGAAACTTTCCAACAAATGAAAAACTGGAGATTTTAATGGCAACCAGCGGAAAATTCAACCAGAACAGGCTCCGGATTGGCTTTATCCCGGGCATCATTTTACCCGTTTTCGTCTTTCTGCTGATGTATCTTGTCAGCGGACAGAAAGTACCGTTCACAGATTATCTCACGGGACTTTGGCACTTGCATGCATTGGTGAAATTAGCAACCCTGTGCGTAACCCCCAATTTGTTGCTATTCCTTTATTTTTTCAAAAAGAAACATGACCTGGCAGCCCGGGGCGTACTGATGGCCACTTTTGTGTATGCCTTTGCCATCTTACTATCAAAGGCATTCTAGCCTATAAAAATCGTCAAACGACATTCCGTAAAATCCAGTAGGTAATTACAACGGCCAGCACAACGAAAATTGCCCGTGTTCCGAAAAGGAATTTCCTGATTTTCAACATACAACCAATAGGCTTTCTTATCAAATCCAATATTGCTCCCAGTAACAAATACGGCATAGCGATTACAAACAACGCATTTGCCTTATATGCTGCCGGGATATCAAAATGAAGCAAATAATGAATGGCACGTTGTGAGCCGCACCCGGCACAATCGTAGCCCGTCAAAACCTTGAATGGACAACTTGGGAAGTAACTCGTTGTTCCCGGATTAAAATTCCAGTAAAAAATTGCAATAAATCCCAGCGAGACAAGAATTACCCCCCACTTGACCTTAGTTCGCCATGATTCCCGCAGCAACACCCAATACCATTAAAATGATGTAAATTAAAATCACAGCAATGCCAATAAAGAAACCTATTTTTGTCCACTTGCCGGCTTCGCTGGAAGCTCTCTCGGCACCGGCAATATCTCCAGCATAAAAACGGGATTCAACTTTTGCGGCATTTACAATACCAACAATGCCAAAAGGCAGGCAGCACAGTATCGTAACAAGGATTGATTCAACCAACCAGGTTTTCGGTGGTTTTTGATTGACGGTTTGGTTTTCCATAAAATTGATTTTTGCCAGGTCTGAAAATTATTGATTCGTACAATTTGAAAATCGAAAATAATGATTTTCCAGATGAAAAGAAATAACATTATAAAAATCAGAAAAAAAAATAATCGACCCATCATTGATTTTGATCCTTAAATTAAAAAGCTATTAACCTGCAAACAGGTCAAGCATGGCAAATTCATTTTTAACAATTACTTTTGGATGCTCACACTTTTTGTTACACAGAATGAGATACTATTTTATAGCAGGCGAAGCTTCGGGCGATTTGCACGCCTCCAACCTGATCCGGGAGTTGATGCGGAAAGATGAATCAGCCGTTGTTCGCGGCTTTGGCGGCGAACTGATGGAAAAAGCCGGCATGCAACTGGTGAAGCATTACCGCGACATGGCCTTCATGGGCTTTTTACCCGTGTTGCTGAACCTGCGCACGATCAAAAAGAATTTCATAACCTGCGAACAGGATTTGCTCCAATTTCAACCGGACGTGCTGGTGCTGGTGGATTACCCCGGTTTCAACCTGCGGATGGCCGAATTTGCAAAAGCCCACGGCATTCGGGTATTCTATTATATATCCCCCAAAATATGGGCCTGGAAAACACATCGCATTAAAAAGATAAAGGCATTTGTGGACGAGATGTTCACCATTCTTCCGTTCGAAACCGAATTTTACCGGCAGTTTGATTACCCGGTAAATTATGTGGGCAATCCCGTGCTGGATGCCGTGCAGTCGATTCCACCAAAACAACCGGGAGCGTTTTTTAAGAAAGGCAATAATATGCCCGACAAACCAATTATCGCGTTGCTTCCCGGAAGCCGATTACAAGAAATCCGCTCGCTGTTGCCCCGGATGCTCAAGGCAGCAGCTTCGTTCAAAACCCACCAGTTGATCGTGACGGCAGCGCCAAACATTCCGGATGAAGTGTACCGAGAGCTACTGAAAGGCTATGAAGCGAGCCTGTTGCAAGGCAAAACCTACGAAGTGCTGCAACAGGCCGATGTGGCCGTGCTGGCTTCGGGAACAGTTTCGCTGGAGGCCGGTGTAATTTGCTGTCCGCAAGTCGTGTGTTACCGGATGGCAGGCGGGGCCTTGTTTTTCAAAATCGGGCAAAAGGTACTGAAAATAAAATGGGTATCGCTGGTAAACCTGATCCTGCAACGCACGGCGGTAAGGGAACTGTTACAACACCAATGCACGGTGAAAAACATCCGCGAAGAATTGGAGAAGATATTAAATAATCCCGCCTACCGCAAACAAATTGATGCCAATTACCGTGAGCTGATCAACCGTTTGGGCGAACCTGGCGCTTCGGCCCGCGCTGCCAGCCTGATGGTAGCGAAACTTCAGCAAAAGAAATAATCTTTTGCTATCTTCGTTTGCCCTAAAACGAATTGACGCATGTACAGCCTATTTCGGAAAGAAATTACCGGTTTTTTCGGGTCGGTTACCGGCTACCTGGTAGCTTTTGTTTTTTTAATTGCCAATGGTCTATTCCTTTGGGTATTTCCGGGGAACTACAACCTGCTCGAAAACGGGTATGCAACCTTGGACAGTTACTTCTCGCTTGCTCCGTGGATCTTCCTGTTCCTGGTTCCGGCGCTCACCATGCGGCTGATTGCCGAAGAAAAAAGGCTGGGAACGCTCGAAATACTGGTTACCCGCCCGCTGTCGCTATTCCAGCTTGTATGGGCAAAATACCTGGCCGGATTGTTTTTGGTAGCCGTTTGCCTGCTTCCTACACTGGTGTATTTCTACTCTATTTATGCCTTGGGAAACCCGGTTGGAAACTGGGACAGCGGCGCTGCCTGGGGATCGTTTACCGGACTGTTCTTTTTGGCGGCTGCCTATGTGGCTATCGGGTTGCTGGCTTCATCGCTTACCGACAACCAGATCTTCGCGTTCATGGCAGCTTTTTTCCTGTCGTTTTTCTTTTACACGGGCTTCGACTTTATGGCATCCATGAACCTGCCGGTTGGCCTGAAATCGTTCTTCAACGGTATTGGCATCAACAAACACTATTTATCCATGAGCCGCGGCGTGGTTGACTCACGGGACGTGGTTTATTTCGTGTCGCTCACTTTTTTTGTCCTGATGCTCACCAGTATCTTCCTTCGGCAAAAACAAAAGAAACTAAAAAAGCAACTCCAAAAGCTGGCTTTGTTGGCAGTTGGGCTGATCCTGCTTGCGGGCATCTCATCCCGTTTATTTTTTCGCATCGACCTGACCACCGAACAACGCTACAGCCTCTCCCCGATCTCGAAAGAACTAATCAACCAACTGGACGCACCGGTGAAAATAAATCTGTTTTTGGCGGGCGAATTGCCCCCCGGATTTCGGAAATTGCAGCTGGCTGTTGAAGAAAAAATAGAAGACATGAATGCCTATGCCGACATACGCGTGCGGTATGAAAGCATGAACCCTTATCAACTAAAAAATGCCAACGAGCGAAACCAGCTGTTTGAAAACCTGATTTCGCTGGGTCTGCAACCAACCGATTTACGGCTGACACGCGATGAAGGAACGGTGACGCACCTGATTTTTCCGGGAGCGGTTATCCGTTACAAAGGCGAGGAAATCGGGGTAAACCTGTTAAAAAATAATCCGGCCCTGGCAGCTGAAGTGAATCTGAACAATTCGGTAGAAACACTCGAATTTGAATTGATGCGGGCATTGCAACAGCTGCTCGGGCATGAAAAAGACGAAGTTGCATTCCTGAACGGACAGTCGGAACTGAACGATGCCGAAACGCATGATCTCCGCACAACCCTGTCTGAAAATTATCGGGTAACCAATCGCCTGGCAACAGACCTTGTTTCGGGCGAAATGCAACCAAAGGCGTTGATCATTGCCGATCCGTCGCAACCATTTAGTGAAACCGACAAGTTTTTTATCGACCAGTATTTGATGCGGGGCGGCAACCTGCTTTGGCTGGTCGACCCGGTACTGGTAAGCCTCGACAGCCTTAGCCGCGGCGAAACTACCCTGGCCTTTCCGCGCGACCTGAACCTGATGGACCAGCTGTTCCGTTACGGGGTGCGCGTAAACCCGGTTTTGGTGCAGGACGTGGAGTGCCTGATGATCCCGGTGAACACCGCACCGGTTGGCAGTGCTCCCAAGTTCACCCCGGCCCCCTGGTACTATTCGCCCTTGCTCACACCCGCCCAATCGCATGTTATCAGCCGGAACCTCAACCGGTTAAAAGCGGAATTTGTTAGTTCTATCGACACGGTTGGCCAACATATCGATGTGAAAAAGACAGTCATCCTGCATACTTCAACGTATTCCCGCATTGTAAAAACACCGGAAGAAATCAGTCTGCAAAGTATCAACAACCCACCCTCACGCAACTTGTTCCAGCAATCGCTGGTGCCGGTTGGCGTATTGCTGGAGGGGCAATTTTCATCGGCATTCAAAAACCGCATCACCGAAGATTTCAACACCACCCATATTGAATTTCTTCCCGAGTCGAAACCGGCAAAAATAATTGTCCTGGCCGACGGAAGCCTGATCGCCAACCAGGTGTCGCGGAGAAACGGGCAGACCCAAACGCGGCCGCTGGGCTACGACAACTTTTCGCAACAAACATTTGGCAACAAAGAGTTTCTGGTGAATGCGGTGAATTACCTGTGCGACGATACCGGGATCATGTCGCTAAGGTCGCGCGTTTTTAAATTGCGTTTGTTGGATAAAGTAAAAGTCCGCGAGGAAAAATTCTTCTGGCAACTGCTGAATTTGCTGGCGCCATTGGCCCTGATTTCGCTATTTGGATTGATTTTCAATTTTGTCCGCAAACGAAAATACCGCGGTTAATTACTTTGTATAAAATCTCAAACGAAAACATCAAGAAACAAAATCAAAGTTTGTATATTCGTGTGATTGTGTTAACCGGATGTAAAAGTCCGCAACATTTAAATAATCAGATCACTAATACTTAAAAAAATATCAATGAAATTTGTTGTTTCCAGTACCGAATTGCTCAGTCACCTGAATGCGATCAGTAAGGTGATTAGTTCGAAAAATACATTACCCATCCTGGATAATTATTTATTTCAGCTGGAAAGTAACCGGCTAACGGTTACTGCTTCAGATTTGGAGTCAACGCTTATCACCAGCCTGGAGCTGGACAACACTGAAGGTCAAGGCGACATCGCCGTTCCGGCCAAGTTATTGAATGATACGTTGAAAGAATTTCCGGAACAGCCGCTGACCTTTAAAATCGACCAGGACAGCTTTGCCATTGATATTTATTCTGAAAACGGAAAATTCAGCATTGTCGGGAAAAGTGGCGACGACTTCCCGCAACTGCCCGTGCTGCGCGAAGAGGTTGCCTCCTCCATCAGTGTGAGCCACGACGTACTGCAAAGCGGCATTGCCCGTACCTTGTTTGCCACAGCCGATGATGAACTTCGCCCGGTGATGAACGGAATTTTCATTGAGCTGGGGCAAAACGACCTGACCTTTGTCGCCTCGGATGCCCATAAATTGGTACGCTACAAGCGCAGCGACGCCAAAGCCGAAGTGGAATCGTCCTTCATTCTGCCCAAAAAACCGGCAGCCTTATTGAAGAACTTGCTGGCCAAAGAAGACTATGACGTGAAACTTCAGTTTGACGATAAAAATGCCTTCTTCACACTCAGCAATTATAAGTTGATCTGCCGCATGGTGGAAGGGAATTACCCAAGCTACAACTCGGTAATCCCAACTCATAACCCAAACAAACTGGTGGTTGACCGGTTGGAATTTTACAACACCATCAAACGGGTATCGGTATTTGCCAACCAGGCCAGCAACCTGATCAAGTTCCACATTCACGACAACCAGCTGGTGGTTTCGGCCCAGGATGTCGATTTTGCCATCTCGGCCGTTGAACGCCTGAAATGTGAATACGAAGGCGATGAAATTGAAATCGGCTTCAAATCCACCTTCTTGCAGGAAATCCTGGTTAACCTGTCATCAACCGATGTGCGTGTTGAATTGTCAGACCCCACCCGTGCCGGCCTGCTGTTGCCCGCTGAAAAAGATTTTGACGAAGAAGACGTGCTGATGTTGTTGATGCCGATGATGATCAACGCGTAATTAAAACACATCAAAGGGGCAATTTTTAAAGTCAATTCGGTTCGGAACGTCACCCTGAATTCAGTTCAGGCCTGGCTGTTCAATAAAGATCCTGAACTTGTTTCAGGATGACGACAAAAACAGGACTTTTAAAATTGCCTCTTTTCTTTTTATACGAATTTGAATTGAACAGGCTCGACTGAATACGTTTCACAACGCCTGTTTTTCCTGAATAAAAACCATATAGATGAAGCTCAATTTAAAAAATCCACTGATTTTTCTGGACCTGGAAACTACCGGGATCAATGTGGTGACCGACCGGATTGTGGAAATCGCCTTACTGAAGATTAACCTGGACGGCTCGGAAGAAAGCCGCGACCTGCGGATCAACCCCGAAATGCCAATCCCTGAATTTGCCAGTAAAATACACGGCATTTATGATGAAGACGTAAAAGATGCCCCCACTTTTAAAGAAGTGGCCAAGTCGTTGGCCAAATTTATGGAAGGCTGCGACCTCGCCGGATTTAACTCCAACCGTTTCGACATCCCGTTGCTGGCCGAGGAGTTTTTGCGCGTGGATGTGGATATCGACTTTAAAAAGAGGAAGTTTATCGATGTGCAGGCGATCTTTCATAAGATGGAAAAACGCACCCTGGCAGCGGCTTTCAAGTTTTACTGCCAACAGGAACTGGCTGGCGCCCACAGCGCCATGGTGGACACCAAAGCTACTTACGATGTACTGAAAGCTCAGCTCGACCTTTACCAGGATACGGAATACGAGGAGGGTAACGGACGGGTAAGCAAACCCATCAAAAACGATATTGCCGCCCTTAGCGAATTTTCGTCGTACGACCGCAACGTGGATTTTCTGGGACGCATCGTGTATGACGAAAATGGCGTGGAAGTGTTCAACTTTGGCAAAAACAAAGGAGTTCCTGTTGAGAAGGTATTGCGCGAACAACCCGGCTATTTCGGCTGGATCATGAATGGCGAATTTCCGCTGTACACCAAAAAGGTGCTCACCGCCATCAAGCTGCGAATGAAAGAATAAAGAAGACACGAGTAGTGAGTGATGAGTCCTGAGTTTTTTCACTTGCGGCTCACTACCCGACACTCGACTCATAACCCGTGAATTATGAAAATCATCTGTATCGGAAGAAATTACAGCGAACACGTCCGGGAATTGAACAACGACATCCCGACAGAACCGGTTATTTTCATGAAACCGGATTCGGCCCTGCTCCGCAACAACGAACCGTTTTATATTCCGGATTTCAGCAAAGATGTACACTATGAATGCGAGCTGATCGTTCGGATCAACCGGCTGGGGAAAAATATCGAAACGCGCTTTGCCAACCGTTATTACGATGAGCTTGGACTGGGCATCGACTTCACGGCCCGCGACCTGCAAAACCAGCTGAAAGACAAAGGTCTTCCCTGGGAAAAGGCCAAAGCCTTTGACCGGTCGGCCGTAATCAGCAGCGAATTTGTCGCCAAATCCGAATTACCCGATCTGAATGCCATCCGTTTTCAGCTGAAAAAGAATGGCGAAACCGTTCAAAACGGCGACAGCTCGTTTATGCTGTTCCCCATCGACGAACTGATCAGCCAGGTATCGAAATATTTTACGCTTAAAATTGGCGACCTGATTTACACCGGCACACCGGCCGGCGTTGGGCCGGTAGCAATTGGCGACCGGTTGGAAGGTTTTCTGGAAGGCAAAAAGATGTTCGACTTTGAGGTAAAATAAGAAGTTATTTTTAAAACTGTCAGCAACAAAAAAACCGCCCCAATTGGAGCGGTTTTCGTTTTTATCGAAGGATATAAAATCTTCAGCTTATTTTACTGAATCCATGTATTGGATCAGTTCGCAAACTTTTGCAGAGTAACCCATTTCGTTGTCGTACCAAGAAACAACTTTTACGAAGTTTGGAGACAATGAGATACCAGCGCCAGCATCGAAGATTGAAGTACGGGTGTCACCAACAAAGTCGTTCGATACAACTTGGTCTTCGGTGTAACCCAGGATACCTTTCAATTCACCTTCAGAAGCTTCTTTCATAGCAGCGCAGATTTCTGCGTAAGAAGCGCCTTTTTCCAAACGGGCAGTCAGGTCAACCACTGATACGTCAGGAGTTGGAACACGGAAAGCCATACCGGTCAGTTTGCCGTTCAACTGAGGAATAACTTTACCTACAGCTTTGGCAGCACCGGTAGAAGAAGGGATAATGTTCTGACCTGCGCCACGGCCACCTCTCCAGTCTTTTGCTGAAGGACCGTCAACTGTTTTTTGAGTAGCAGTTGTAGCGTGAACAGTTGTCATCAAACCTTCAACAATACCGAATTTGTCATTCAATACTTTAGCAATCGGGGCCAAGCAGTTGGTAGTACATGAAGCGTTTGATACGAAAGTCATATCATTGTTGTAAGAAGTGTGGTTAACACCCATTACAAACATAGGGGTATCGTCTTTTGAAGGAGCAGAGAAGATAACTTTTTTAGCGCCAGCGTCGATGTGACCTTGAGCTTTCGTTTTTTCCAGGAAAAGACCAGTTGATTCAACAACATATTCAGCACCAACAGCGCCCCAGTTAATGTCAGCCGGGTTTCTTTCAGCAGTAACACGAATTTCTTCACCGTTTACGATCAGTTTACCGTCTTTTACTTCAACATCACCTTTGAAGATCCCGTGAGTAGAATCGTATTTTAACATGTAGGCCATGTAGTCAACATCGATCAAATCGTTGATAGCAACAACCTGAATTGTTCCTTTTGCGATAGCCTGACGGAAAACAAAACGTCCGATACGGCCAAATCCGTTGATACCGATTTTAATTTTTGACATAGTTGATAGTTTAAAAAATTAATGAAAGAATTATTCTTTGATTTATTAGCTTGTATTTTTTTTAAAGCCCCACAAAATAACGAACTATATTCTATACAGTCAAATTTTTTGTTTTTCTTTTATTTTTTTCAACAAGAGTTTAAACTTGAATTAATATTGGCTGAAACGTATTTTTGCCCCTTCCAACAGGCGTGTTCCCGTGGCTGCGAACGGACTTGGGACTTGCGGCAAACGTGCTGCAAAAAGGAAATAACAGAAAACCACGACTTCGTGTTATACTCAAAAACAAATCAGACTGTTACACTGATTTTAATGCGCCAAACAAGCTTTCTGCTTATCGGCCCGGTGTTATTCCTCAACAGGAAAAAACAACGAAACAAGAATGGAATTTTCAGCTGTTGATAGCAGCTCCGCCGGTTCGGACCGTGGCTTGCTTTTGCATAAAAGGCCCTTGTGGTTGCAAGCTTTCGCCCCGGGAATAGGCCGGACATTCGCAGGTTTTGCAGGAAGTGAAAAATGCCATCAACCCGACAAGGGCAAGTAATATCAATCGGTATTTCATCGTATTTCTTTTTACAAATAAACGACAATAATTCCGTTTGTAATAGTTGAAAAATCCATCATCTTATCCTTCGAATTCATCTATTGACTGTTGTTATTTTAATTTCCGGAACGTTATTCCTCCAAAATCAATTAGATCATATTTTTCATCTTCCGTAAATTTAACGGTAAACCCAAACCCTACTCCCAAACCACTTGTAATAGCATACCCATCGGAGATTACATTTAACGGGAAAGGATATTCACCATCATAGGCAATTAATTTCAGCATCAATATCCGATCATCGGCTATCGACAATGCAGCCCCTTTGAATTTTGTATCCCCCATCAATAGCTGGTAACCATAGTGTTCATAAGAACCAAGCTTTTTTGCAAATTTCGATGTATTAAATGAATTCAGCTTATATCCTAACCTTGATTCCTGCTCTCCTTTTTTATGAATCAGAATATGAAAATTGCCATAATCCATAAAACAATATCGTTCTTTATCCTTTACAGAAAGGGAATCCTGACCTACTTCATACGGTACAAATTCATCTTCAGAAAGTGCTTTTAATATATACTGTTTGCCGTCTCTGTAAATTACCAGATTGTCGTCGTCCAACGAAACCGTCAGATAGGAAAATCCCTGGGAATAATCTCCTGTATGTTTTTCCTTAACTACTAACGGTAAATCGATGGGGTTAATTTCATGATGTACTTCTTTTATCACCGGTGGAGGGATAATGTCAGGAACACTTAATCCGAATTTATGTATGAATTTGAAGGTGAAATCACGTTTCAGCGATTCGCCTTCTGCTGAATTGATTAAAATTATGGCTGCTGCATTTTTATCAGGGATCAAGCATATTTCGGCATGTCCGGTTATAGCATCACCTGCGTGGGTAACTGCAAAAACCGAATCATTTTTAAACATAAACCATCCCAATCCCTTTTTGTTGGACTCCAGTACGGCGCTCCCGGTTTGAAGCGTAAACATCTCCCGAATTGTTGATGTACGAATCAAAGGCGAGTTCATGCCATGATAGGCATGCATTAACTCTCTGGCGTATTTTATAAAATCGTTGATATTGGTGTAAATGCCTCCGGAGGCGATATCCCTAAAACCGTAATCATGCATGCTCTTTCCACCGGAATATACCCTGGTTCGTCCTTGTAATGAATCCATAAAAAAACCAGAGCTGCTCATTCCAAGTGGCGCAAAAATATTTTCGTGGATATACTCCGGATAATCCTGCCCGCTTACCTGTTTGATGAGATGCCCTAAAATATTATAGCCTGAATTGGAATAGGATTCAACTAAACCCGGAGGATACAATAAATACGATTCATTAATAAAACCCAATACATCGGTGTATTTTCCGGAACCCAGGTCACCGTTTTTCAATACATCTGTCTGGATTCCCGAGGAATGAGTGATTACCGATTTTACGGTTACATCATCTAAATTCTCACCTCTGGTTAAAGGATCAAACTGTGGCAGGTATTTGTTAATGGGTTGGTTTATATCGAGTAATCCTTTTTCCTGAAGTTGCATGATTGCCAAAACCGTGAATGTTTTTGTTGCAGAGGCTATGTTTACAACCGTATGCTCAGCCATTGGCACATTATTTTCTTTGTCAGCATATCCAAAACTTCTTTTCCAAATAACAGAATCATCAACTAGAATGACAGCATTAACTCCAATTATTTGATCCGATTCCATTTTTTTGATGATTAGCGCTTCACTTTCCTTGATCAGTTCCGGATAAGCAGCCTTGCTCTGAGCATTTATATTACTCATCAGAAAAATCAAATGAGCCAATACAAATAACTTGAATTTTACATTTTTCATCACAAAACATGACTTTAGATTACGACATCACAAAAACGATTTTCAAGGATACCGGCACAAACATTCATCATGAATTGGGTTGAACGGCAACCTTTTAAAAAGCGCCAAAGCCCAACTGTCCATCGGCGCGAATGCGGAAACACGAGCGTTTACAAAAGTTCGCCAGCGGAGGATACTACGTGCCGTCGAGTCACCTATTTGTTCAACACGGGCATGCACGTCAACCTTTACCAGCCATTACGTTGGCTACATGGTCAATTACCTCTTTAAATTCTTTTGAAGGACTAAATTCAATGAACTTAACATCCTCCTGAACGATTACCGTATGCCCATGCGGAAGAAAAAACAGATCTCCTTCATTCAAAATTTCCTGAGTTTCATCGTCATATTTTACAAGTAAAGAGCCACTTAAAATATAGCCCCAATGAGGACAGTGGCAACTGTCATTTTCCAGTCCCTTTAGCAAAGGTGTAAAATCTGTTCCTTTAGGAAACTCGTTAAAACAAACGGTCATACCACCAAAATCAGGTTGTACGCGCATAAAGGTACCTGGTCCTTCCATCGCTACCGGAATGTTTTCTTTTTTTATTTTCATAACGATTTATTTAGTTCTACTTTGACAGATTAAAAAAGAATCTCGATTTTTCTCCTGTTTTACCCCGCCCTAAAGGGTGACAGGAGAAAAATCTGGCTGTTCCCTTTAGGGTTCAGGGTAAAAACAGGCAGATTTTTCGAATGTGTCAAAGTAGAATTAGATGAATAATGATATTCGTTTACAGAGATAGTACGGTCTGCACACACGAATAGTTTATCATTTAAACGCTGGAAATATCCCGGCACTTCATTCACCTGGAAAACACGAAACAAGTTGTAACTAAATCTGCTGTCTTTTTCGTAGTAGTGAGTAATTGTACAACTGAAAAAATCCAAAAATCATACGCTTAATCTGATCGTGGTGAGATTGCGTCTCATTCATCGGATTCCTCTTTGCAGGAAACGATCGCGTTCTTTCAATGCCTTACAATAAGCCATTTAATTGAAACGCCCTCACACACTGCATTTCTACAGTTTCTTAATCCTACTTTGACAGATTAAGATTGGTGTTAGATTTTTTCTCCTGTTTTACCCCGTTCCTGAAGGGTGTCAGGAGAAAAATCCGGGTGTTCCCTTTAGGGATTTAGGGTGAAAACATCCGGATTTTTCGAATGTGTCAAAGTAGAATTGACCGAACTTGTATCATCAGATCCGCACATGATAAACAATTACAAAAATTTGAACCCATGAAAAATTTAGACATTTTAAAGAAGGGATACGAGAGTTTTGCAAAAGGCGACATTGCAACAGTTTTAACAACCTGGCACGACGACATTGTCTGGGAAGAATGTCCCGGTATGCCTATGGTAGAAGGCGATGGTAAATACGTAGGCCACAACGCAGTGGTTGAGAAGGTTCTTGCAAAAATCCCGGACTACATTGATAATTTCAATATCGAAATTTCCGATTTTATCGATGGCGGAGACAAAGTAGCGGTAGTGGGTTATTACACCGGCACGTTGAAAAGGACCGGAAAGCCCTTCAAAGCTCAAGCTACACATGCGTGGACTTTCAAAGACGGCAAAGTCAGCCATTTTTTCCAGGCAGTAGATACTGCAACCATCATCAACGGATAATTGAAAAAGCAACGTCCCGGCTCTGTAAACTGACCAAAGCATTTTTTGCCTTTGGACCGATCGTATTTTGCACCAAGAAACGATCAAAACATCTGTGTCGGTAGTTCAACAGACACCTCCGGGATTGGCAAGCGGATCTTTAAAAAAATACTTCTCCGCCAGACACTCTCAGTTTGATCTGCCGCTCAATCAGTTTAAGTCCTTTGTTGTGAAGCGCTGCCTCAACAACGCTTTTATTATAGGCATTTACCTCGTCCGATTGTAAAAAAGCCACCGGGTCAATCCACCTGGCTTCCACAATTTCAGACGAGTCATTTACGGCAATTTCGTCAGAAAGTGCTTTGGCGGTGCACACCAGGTAAAGGTTCGATTCGCCAAACTGCCCGTTGCGGAAATGGCCAACATTCATGATGGACTCAAATTCAACCTGTATTCCCGTTTCCTCGAAAACTTCACGTTTCAGGGCATCTTTCAGCGATTCGTTTTTATCAATATGCCCGCCGGGAAGTTTATAGCCGGCAAAAAACCGGTCTTTCACCACCAGCAGCCGTCCTTCGTGCAACACGATGGCGCCAACGCCTGCGATGTAGTTTTTTGTGGCAGGAAGTACCGCATCCGGAAGCAATTTCTTAACCAGCATCAGGTTTTTCTCGTCGCAATGATGAAATTCAAAATCCAGCCGGGTCAGGATCGGGATAAAATCCGATTTCCCGATCGGTATCTTTACCCACAGCAGTTTTTTATCCTGTAGCGATGCAAGTATTCCTGCAATTTCTTCTGCAAATTCATTCGGATCATCCGGAAGTGTGGTTTCGTCGGCCATCACGCCGTCGTATCGGTTGACTATTAATTTAATCATAAACAAGTCTTTTTTCAGGAGGCTGAAAATACGAAAATTCTCGTTGCGGATTTCGGGAAACGCCCACCGCCCCATCGTCATTTCGACATTCTCCTGGCGACTTCGAGTCACCTGGTGAATAAAACTTCCACACGGCGTTGCCGCGGGCTGTTGCTTGCAGGCCGTTGGCCTGACCGGCCTGCCGCGTTTCCGCTTCTATGCACCAAAGGTGCAACAACACTAAGGCAGGGCAACGCCCTGTCATTATAGCATTACGCGTTTACCAAAGCCCCGAAAGGGCGCGAGCAAGGGGATAAAAAAACGATTCAGCTCATGAGGATTGAAATCCGATCCAGCCAACCGCCGTCGTTGGCATACCCGGAAGAGCAGGGGTTTGCTTTTTTCGGAATTCACCTGGTGACTTCGAGTCACCTGGTGAATAAGACATGCTCTGCTATTAATCCCGGTTTACGTCAACACCGCGCTCAGCCACTGTGCTGCGCACTGGCCGAACGCTTAATTGTTTATCAGTTGTTTTTTTCTTCTTTTAGTTCTTTAATTAGTTTCTTTCTTGATTCTTTTTTTCTTAGTTCCCCTACTTCGAAATCATTTAATAGTCTGTTATATAAACAAATATTTCCACCTATATTCTTTAACTTAACATCAGATCTAATTGAGTTAGACGTAACTATGTTTGAATATGGAATAATTACTTCTCCTTCCAATAAATTTGAGGATATTGTCATTTTTCCAGTTGCGCCTTTCACACAAATAAATGAACCATTTACTTTATTAAATTCAATTTCTTTTTCTTTCGCCTTCAAACGAAATCGTTCAGTGTCAAATTCAAGTCGAAGTAAACCACCAGTTTGAATACAGAACACACTAGTATCTCCGATAGTATTTTCAATTTTGTCTAGCGCATAAAACGCTGTAAATTTTACCTCATCTTCAATTAGATAATCGATTGCTTCGATTGTCCATTTGGCCAAATAAAATAAATGACTGTCTACTAGACTTAAATCTTTTGTTTGATTTTCTTCATTTGGATTGCTTAATTTCCAATCTAAAGAGTCTTTTAGGTACTTTTGTCTATCTTGGTCAAAATGAGTAAATCCTAACTTATTTGCCGTAGCTTTTATTATTTGTGACGGGGTATAACGATTTCCATCTTTAGCAGCACAAAATTTTCGTGCTAAAAATTCTCGAACAGGAATTTTATTCCTGTTAGGGATAAATCTCGGGTCCCAATTACACGGATTGCTTAAATCAAATTGCAAGCCTTCAAGTAAAGTAGGAGAGAGTTCTTCTAGGCTAGTTATTGTCCATACAAATAATGGTCTCCCTATTTCTTCTGAATATTTTATTAACAATGGGTTATCACCATCACAAAGGAGTAGCCTTAAGGGAACTGAAGTATGCAAATACATCTCCTTTTCCAAAAACACTTTGAGAGATTGTTGATTTTCTTTGATGGCTTCTAGTATATCCATGACTGTCTATTTTTAATAAATCACTCGTTTAAACTAACCAATAGAGTAGAGCCTGACAGCCCTCTCAATGTTTACATTACGTAAATGTACAACTTATGCGTTGACTGTCAGTGCCCCTTGCATCAAACCGTACGTGAAGTTTTTCCGGCTCATCCGGGTTTGCAGAACCGGCATTCAACTTGGCTGGATCGCCATCCTCTCTTTGTCGTTAAAAACGACAACAAGCTTCCTCCTAGTCTTAGCGAAGCGGTGACAAGGAGGAGGTGAAATATACTCCTGCTCCTATTAGAACCAATCCAATTAAAATACCCCAGACACTCATGATAAAATCATTAATTGTCAAAATTTGAACGCATTACAGATTCCAACTGCGATATTAAAATCAAAGAATAGTCTTTTAAATCTTCTGATACCATGTTTGTATTTTTTTCATTTTCTGGCAGGCAAATATTTTTATAGTCAACGGTTTTTAAGAATTCAATCAAAGAAGGAATATCATCACAACCACTAGCACTACATTTATTCAAAAGAGCTAAACGACCATTGTAAGTATCTTTAAAAAGAAATCCAGAATCTTGATTTTTATATTTTATTTTTTCTTTCTCTAATTTGTCCTCGTAATCATATATTGCTTTTGTCAAAAATTGTCTGACAGAAAAGTCATTTTTATCCATTCTTTTAAGTTTATAGTATTAGACATCATATTTTAAATCATTAGAGTGAACAGGTCACATTTGGCGGTAACCCATTTATCTGTACCCCAAGTCATCTCACACTTCCGCTGCCGGGGTGATCTGTGTAACTGTTATTTTCCGCTCCCCAATTTACAAAACATATTCAACATACGTCTTAAAACGCCGGGAAATTGAACAGGGAGGGCGTTAAGATATCTTCATGCTTAGGGAAAAGAATTAGCGGAGCTGTGAAGATTTCTTAATAGCCGGAAAAACTGAAAAGGAAGCCGTGAAGATTTCTTCAAACGCCCAAAAAGAGGAAAGGGAGGCCGTGAAGATTTCTTCAAACGCCCAAAAAGAGAAAAAGGAAGTCGTGAAGATATCTTGAAGCCTCCACCAACGGATAGGTGATGGCTTGAAGATTTATTTCTAATGGGTAGAAATAATATTATATCAAAAAAATACAAATTTTCTTTGCTATTATCGGGCGATTGGTTGTAAATTGTGTTTGTTAAATATACAAACACCCTTCATCCTGAGTTTTTTACTTGCGAAAGGTGTTTCAACTATTCCTTTAAATTTTTATAAAACGATGATGATTGAAAAGTTAAATCACAACAGCCGCACTACGGAAGTAGATGCCGCGTTGGTGCGCATGATTGGCGCGTACCGGAAAACGAGTTTAAACAGCGATGCTTATTTGGCCGATTTGTTCGCGGGATTGGAGGGGCAGTCGGCGCTCATGTCGGAGGCCATTCGCCGCATGAAGGCCGAGTCGGTGCTCGAAGAAAAAGATGAAATGCGCGATGCCACCCTGCGTTCGGTATTTTTCATGGTGCAGGGGATGATGTATCACCCCGACCCGGCTGTGAAAGCCGCCGCCGAAACGGTTAACAAAGTGCTCGACCACTATGGCATGTCGGTGATCGGCGAGAGCTATGCCACCGAATCGTCGCTGATTGGCTCGCTGCTGGGCGACCTGGCCAAACCGGAGGTGCAAACGGCCATCGCGTCGCTGTCGGGCCTGGCCGAACTGGTGGCGGCTTTGCAGGCTGCGCAGGACGATTTTGAGGCTGCCCGCATTGCTTTCGAAGAAGAAAAAGGACAGGAAACCACCCAGGTGAATGCCACGGCCCTGAAACGGGAAGTGGTGGACATCATCAACAACCAGCTGGTGGTGTACCTGCGCGCCATGGCCCAGGTAAACGACGCGGTTTACGGCCCCTTTGCCCGCACGCTGTCCGAAATTATTGCCGATAACAACGAGGCGGTGAAACGCCGCAGCAAAAAAAAGGAACCGGCCGCCTGATGCCGTTCGCCTATCAAAACTGCCCCCTCCGGTAAATCGAAGGGGGCAGTTGTTTTCCTTTCGAAATTCACCTGGTGACTCCAAGTCACCAGGTGAATAAGAGGCCCTGTCCTATCCCTCGTTTGAGCGAAGCGGTAACGAGGGGTTCGCTGGCTGTCGTTTGTAACGACAAGAAGTGGTCATGCTGAACTTGTTTCAGCATCTATGGCCATTTGCCGCTTCTGCAATTCTCGACAGAGATCCCGAAATAAATTCGGGAGGACACTTTCAGAGTTGGAGGATGCCGGAGGCATCAAATGTTTATAGGAAAAAGGAGCCAGGCTTCCGGTTCGACCCGCGGGGTCGCATGTCCTCCACCAATGGATTTGCTGGCGCGATTTTGTAACGCGGGTCCGCAGGCGGGGCGGTCATGCTGAACTTGTTTCAGCATCCGTTGCCATTTGCCGCTTCTGCAATTCCCGACAGAGATCCCGAAATAAATTCGAAAGGACGCTTTCAGAATTGGAGGATGCCGGAGGCATCGAATGTTTATAGGAAAAAGGGGCCAGGCTTCCGGTTCCACCCGCGGGGTCGCATGTCCTCCATCAATGGATTTTCTATAAACATGCAATCCCTGCCGGAATTATACGGACGTAAACGTTGTTGCCCTTTCCTCTCCTTCATTTGATCGAAGCGGGAACAAAGAAGAGTTGGAGGATGCCGGAGGCATCAAATGTTTATAGCAAGAAGGGGCCAGGCCTCTCCTATCCCTCGTTTGAGCGAAGCGGTAACGAGGGGTTCGCTGGCTGTCGTTTGTAACGACAAGAAGCGGTCATGCTGAACTTGTTTCAGCATCTATTGCCATTTGCCGCTTCTGCAATTAGCGACAGAGATCCCGAAATAAATTCGGGATGACGCTTTCTGAATTGGAGGATGCCGGAGGCATCGAATGCTTATAGAAAAAAGGGGCCACGCTTCCGGTTCGACCCCCGCGGGGTCGCATGTCTTCTACCAATGGATTTGCTGGCGCGATTTTGTAACGCGGGTCCGCAGGCGGGGCGGTCATGCTGAACTCGTTTCAGCATCTATGGCCATTTGCCGCTTCTGCAATTCCCGACAGAGATCCCGAAATAAATTCGGGATGACGCTTTCA
>NZ_JAPAAF010000119.1 GCF_025907915.1 Gaoshiqia sediminis | reverse complement strand
GGCAGTATATCGGTTCAAATTATTGATAAGAACCGGGGAAGATACAAGGTTTTGAAGACCATTGGGTGCAGTTCCAATGAACAAGAACTTCAAAAGTTACTCAATCTGGGCAAACAAGAGATCGAAAGATTAGAAGCCCAGTCAGGATTGTTTATTTCCGATAAAGATACTTTGATCGAACAAGTTTTTTCCTCCATTGGCAATTCCAGCATCAGAACCGTTGGCCCTGAACTTATTTTTGGAAAGATTTACGACAGTATCGGTTTTAATGTGTTGCAGGAAGAACTGTTCCGTCACCTGGTGATTGCCCGTCTGGCTTTCCCTTTGAGCAAACTGAAAACGATCGAATACCTATACCGGTTTCAGGGAATTATGCTCGATTTAGACACCGTTTACCGTTTCCTGGATAAATTGAACAGTAAACTAAAAGAACGGGTTGAGCAGATTGCTTTTGC
>NZ_JAPAAF010000118.1 GCF_025907915.1 Gaoshiqia sediminis | reverse complement strand
GCCGCCCAGCTTTTCAAATGACTTTCTTTTTCTTTTTTTGACTGTTTTTTCTTTCTCTTTGAGGAATATGAATGACATTCCAATTGACTCATTTTGAACCGTTTTTGTTGTTTTGTTTTTGCCCACTGCATGGTAGCTTTAATGGAAGAACAACAGACAAGAGATGGGGCTTAGCAAGTTTATGCTTCGGTCATACCGAAACCCAACATCCATCCCGCTGGTCTGAAAAAAGTAGACAGGAAACCATGAAAAAAGCAACAAAAACAGGACGACCGAAAAAGCAAAAATCCGAGAAACGAAGCTACCGGGTGAATGTGAAACTGAACACCGGAGAATACTACATGCTGAAAGGAAAAGCCCGCAGCGCTGGGATGAACCTGAGCGAGTTTGTCCGTGAGGCCATCTGCCACAGCGAAATCAAAGAGCGCCTGACCCCCGGGCTGAATGCCAGTATCCGCAGCCT
>NZ_JAPAAF010000117.1 GCF_025907915.1 Gaoshiqia sediminis | reverse complement strand
AGGCTGCGGATACTGGCATTCAGCCCGGGGGTCAGGCGCTCTTTGATTTCGCTGTGGCAGATGGCCTCACGGACAAACTCGCTCAGGTTCATCCCTGCGCTGCGGGCTTTTCCTTTCAGCATGTAGTATTCTCCGGTATTCAGTTTCACATTCACCCGGTAGCTTCGTTTCTCGGATTTTTGCTTTTTCGGGCGTCCTGTTTTTGTTGCTTTGTTCATGGTTTCCTGTCCTCCTTTTTCAGACCAGCGGGATGGATGTTGGGTTTCGGTATGACCGAAGCATAAACTTGCTAAGGCCCATCTCTTGTCTGTTGTTCTTCCATTAAGGCTACCATGCAGGGAGCAAAAACAAAACAACAAAAACGGTTTAAAATGAGTCAATTGGAATGTCATTCATATTCCTCAAAGAGAAAGAAAAAACAGTCAAAAAAAGAAAAAGAAAGTCATTTGAAAAGCTGGGCGGC
>NZ_JAPAAF010000116.1 GCF_025907915.1 Gaoshiqia sediminis | reverse complement strand
GATTTCAACACCGGGTAAACCGATTCGAGGTAGTTCAAATCGCCGCTGTACAAATACTTCTCCCACAAATGCTGCGAAAGCCAGGCACCACCCATAGGCCACATGCCCCAAAAAGCGCCATCAACCACACCGCTGATTCGCCAAATGTCAGTATTGTGATGGGTGACCCAACCTTTGGCGCCGTACATCTCGCGAGCAGTCTGCTGTCCGGTTTCGGAAAGCTCTTTCACCATCTGGATTAGTGGTTCGTGCAGCTCGGTGAGGTTGCATTTTTCTGCTGGCCAGTAATTCATTTCGGTGTTAATGTTGATGGTGTATTTACTGTCCCAGGCCGGGTTGGTGCTTTCATTCCAAATACCCTGCAAATTGGCGGGTTGTCCGCCCGGTTGAGAACTTGAAATCAACAAATAACGTCCAAATTGGTAGTACATCGAAACCAGTTGGGGATCATGGCTGGTCGAAAAATTCTTGATGCG
>NZ_JAPAAF010000115.1 GCF_025907915.1 Gaoshiqia sediminis | reverse complement strand
CGCATCAAGAATTTTTCGACCAGCCATGATCCCCAACTGGTTTCGATGTACTACCAATTTGGACGTTATTTGTTGATTTCAAGTTCTCAACCGGGTGGACAACCCGCCAATTTGCAGGGTATTTGGAACGAAAGCACCAATCCGGCCTGGGACAGCAAATACACCATCAACATCAATACCGAAATGAATTACTGGCCAGCCGAAAAATGCAACCTTACCGAGCTGCACGAGCCACTAATCCAGATGGTAAAAGAGCTTTCGGAAACAGGAACGCAAACCGCCCGCGAGATGCACGGCGCCAAAGGTTGGGTCACCCATCACAATACCGACATTTGGCGAATCAGCGGTGTGGTTGATGGCGCTTTTTGGGGCATGTGGCCCATGGGTGGTGCCTGGCTTTCGCAGCATTTGTGGGAGAAGTATTTGTACAGCGGCGATTTGAACTACCTCGAATCGGTTTACCCGGTGTTGAAATC
>NZ_JAPAAF010000114.1 GCF_025907915.1 Gaoshiqia sediminis | reverse complement strand
TGGGTGGCTTTGGTGATTTTGAAGCGATCGTCGATGCGGCGTCCAACCACCCACACAACCTGCTTGCCGCTGTAGAGTATCCAGGTGGCTTCTTTCTCTGGGAACGATAGCTTTTCATCGATAAATCGTACCAGCAGGGCGCAGACCAGACAGGGAGAGGAAACCGTTAAGCCGATTACCGGATAAGCGGCTCATATCGCAGGGAGAAGAAACCGCTAAGCCGATCACCGGCTAAGCGGTTCAATATCGCAGGGAGAAGAAACCGGCTAAGCGGTTCAATATCGCAGGGAGAAGAAACCGGCTAAGCGGTTCAATATCGCAGGGAGAGGAAACCGGCTAAGCGGTTCATATCGTTAACAATTCGTCCTCTCTGGCTTCAGGCAGGCAAACCATGCGCCCTACCCCAGTCTGATCCGGAAAACCTCTTGGGTGGCTTTGGTGATTTTGAAGCGATCGTCGATGCGGCGTCCAACCACCCACACAACCTGCTTGCCGCTGTAGAGTATCCAGGTGGCTTCTTT
>NZ_JAPAAF010000113.1 GCF_025907915.1 Gaoshiqia sediminis | reverse complement strand
GATCCCGCAGTTGTCGGCTGAGCCGTTGTTAACGGCTTCGGCTGTGGTGGAGGCATTGCCGTCGGCATCCAGGTAAATGGTCACGTTTTGGGCAAGGGCTGTCGGGTCGATGTCGTCAACCACGGTCACCACGGCGTTGGCCGTGCTTGAATTGCCGTTCACATCGGTTACGGTCAGCACAACATTGTTCTGTCCTACATGGGCGCAGGTGAACGCTTCGATATCCAAAGCAAGGGACTGGATCCCGCAGTTGTCGGTTGAACCGTTGTCAACAGCTTCGGCCGTGGTGGAGGCATTGCCGTCAGCATCCAGGTAGATGGTCACGTTCTGGGCAAGGGCCGTCGGGTCGATCTCGTCAACCACGGTCACCACAGCGTTGGCCGTGCTTGAGTTGCCGTTCACATCGGTTACGGTCAGCACAACATCGTTCTGTCCTACATTGGCACAGGTGAAATCGGCAATATCGAGTGCCAGCGAAGCGATCCCGCAGTTGTCGGCTGAGCCGTTGTTAACGGCTTCGGCTGTGGTGGAGGCATTGCC
>NZ_JAPAAF010000112.1 GCF_025907915.1 Gaoshiqia sediminis | reverse complement strand
TTCAGGGCCAGAAACCCGTCGAGGTCGGCCTTCAGGTCGTCCACCTGCCCGGCAGTTACGCCGTATTCGGTTGTTAATACCTCCAGGTTTTCTTCGGCAGCGGCCACAATCGCCTTCACGGCCGGAATAAAATCGGCATTGCGCATGCGGTTCAGGTCGCTATAGGTAGTTGCCATCTGGCTGGCCAGTTGGTCGTTGCCTGTCACAAGCGCAAAGGCTTCGATGCTGTCGTTCAGGATATCGGCCTTCTGAGCCACCGTGCTTTTCAACTGGGTTTTGTTTTTGCCCAGGTACACCTGCGCCTGCTGCTGGGCATACTGCGCATCGTCGATTTGCGTAACCACACCCGAAAACTCATTTTTAAACTCGCCTACTTTGGCAATCGATGACCACAGCGCTGATTGGCTGTCGAGAAAAGAGAGTACCGTATCGTACATCTCTTTTTGGTCGATTTGGTTTTTATTCATGTTCTGTTTGAGAATAATGATTTAACAGTATCGTAAGTTAATACATTACAGGCAAACGATTGTAAACTTAGGTGCAAATATTTTTAACAATGC
>NZ_JAPAAF010000111.1 GCF_025907915.1 Gaoshiqia sediminis | reverse complement strand
CAGCGGGGCGTAATATGGGTAGCCCCGGGTGGAGTGCAACGGAACCCGGGGATAGGAAGGCGCATTGTTTAGAAGGCGCACCGGAAAGGTAAATTGAAATATAGACGACACATGCCGCCGCACGGGAAAACGTTGTTTAAATAGCGTTTAAACCTTTCAGGACAGGAAAACCTGAAAGGTTGCGCCGCCCGACACGAAAACGCGAACACGCTGCCGTCATTCATTTACCCCAAACCCCTAAAGGGGCTTTTGGCATGGCGCCGATTTAAAAGCCCCAGCGGGGTGAAATATGGGTAGCCCGGGGTGGAGTGCAACGGAACCCGGGGATAGGAAGGCGCATTGTTCGGAAGGCGCACCGGAAACCCCGATTGAAATGCGAACCTGGTTGCGCCGCACAGGAAAACGTTTTAAAATAGCGTTTAACCCTTCCGGGGATTCCAACCCCAAAAGGTTGCGCCGCCCGACACGACCGCCAAAGCCCGCAGGGCCCAATCCGCGTGAATCGGTGAAAGAACAAGCCAGTGCAAAGCGAAAAACATAATTCATAAACATCATATTACATCAGCGTCATC
>NZ_JAPAAF010000110.1 GCF_025907915.1 Gaoshiqia sediminis | reverse complement strand
CGGCATCGACTTCGACGAAAAGTATCTGATTTAAGAATGTTGAACTCCTTCGGAGTTCCTGCTTTTCCGATCCGCTATCCGCCAGTTACACTGGCTGTGATGAACGTGACACTCCTTCGGAGTAATCAGTACGACTTGAAAAGCCAACCTCATCCGAAGCACCCCGATCACGAAATGATCGAACCATTCATCACCCCCAATCCAATTGGGGGAATACGACAACCAACCACCACTCTCCCAACCCCGAAGCGGGTTGAACAAAACGGATATCGCGTCTCCCGGAAAGCTTTCTATCAAAAAAAGAGATGATGGGACGTGACCCCAACGCCCAATTAAACGAACTCGCCTGGTCTTTGGCAGTCGGACGGTCACGACATGTCGTGACCATACGCTTTACTGCAAACCGGAAGCAACTTTTCGACCCTAAAATCCAATTCAACTCCTTCGGAGTAATAGGGTCGACTAGAAAAGCCAACCTCAACCGAAGCACCCCGATCACGAAGTGATCGAACCATTCATCACCCCCAATCCAATTGGGGGAATACGACAACCAACCACCACTCCTCAACCCCGAAGCGGGTGGAACGAACCGGATATCGCGGCA
>NZ_JAPAAF010000010.1 GCF_025907915.1 Gaoshiqia sediminis | reverse complement strand
GGGGACTTTAAGCCTCACCTTTAGGGGAGGTTTGGAGGGGTAAAATGAGGAATGGCTAACAATTTGTAAGCTCACAAAAACCAGAATCTACTTTTAGGACAGCCTCTTACACGCCGGATCAGTCCGAAACGTCCTTAAAAGGGAAAGCCATGTACGGTCACGACACGTCGTGACCTCGCGACCAACATGCCACAGCCACGTGGGAGGCCCCTATTAACTTATCCTGCACCTACCGGAAATGCCTCAGGTATTGGAAGCTTTTAAGGCACATGTGCATTGAAAATGCCAGGTTTAGGTACAGTCCCGCAGGGACATAATTTGGGTAGAAACTGAGTCAACCCAACTTTCTGACGTCCCTTTGGGGACGCAATAAATGCATGCGCGATAGAAATATCGGGTAGATTTTCACCGGATCAACTGGCGTAAAACCTTATTTATCTTATCGGATGAAGGTTGAATATCCGGATTGCCGGATGATCCCGACAGGGATCAAATACGGGTAGAGAAATAAGTTGCCAAAAGATTTCAGCGTTCCTTCGGGACGAAATATATTTTTTACCGGACGACAGTTTCAGCATATCCCTATGTTTTATTTGTTTGATGCCTATCGAAGATTAATATGATGTTCATAAAAAATAATTTTAATGCGTGTTAAAAATTAATTTGATGCGCATTAAACTTGAAAAACATCTTGATATGTTTTGTCTTATTTCCTGATAAGATGATGATTCCCTCCTTATTTTTTTACCGTCAAGCCAAGACAATGTCAGGCCATGGCATATCGTAGCCTTACGAGCCGGATAAAGCCCGAAACATTGCACACGGGAAAGCCGGGTAAGGTCACGACAGGTCGTGACCAACAGACCAACCCCAGGAAACCTAAATAGATTAACGATCTGTCGTGACCACCGTGCCAACCCACAGCGGCAAGCATTGGGTAATCTGTCCGGTACCTGCGTAATGCTCCGGGGATTAGAAGCCTTTCAGTGAATGTGTGCCCCTGCAGGGTAAATCAATCAAAATCTTTAAACGCGATTTCCCTGATGCGATTACCCTTTAACCTTCTCAATCATATGATTTATGACATGGGTATGCTCCTGCTGAGGACTAAACATGACAATTTCAGCATCTTCATTAACCTTGACATTATGACCTGAAGGCCAGTAGAATAGTTCATTTGAGTTAACGACTTCCTCAATACCTTCAGAATCGGTAGTCGTAAGCTGGCCACTTATTACGTATCCCCAATGAGGACACTGACATAAATTACCTTCAAGCACCATAAAAAGAGGAGTGGTATCCACACCTGCCGAGAGACTGAAATACTCGCCACTAATTTTGCCTAACCCGGTTGCATCACCAAAATCAGTTTTTTGACGAATAATAGCTCCAGGAATCTGCATTTTGACTTCAATGTCGTCTTTTAAAATTTTCATAATTGTTTCTCCTAATTGATTTGGATGAAATTGTCCACCTTGAAAAGCTACTGCTGCATCCGTCTCAGGCAATACTGGACTTGTACTGTGAATATATATAACCAACAGTATGACAGGACGATTGTTCAATCTGTTGAATGATCAGCAACAGATGTTCATATTCCGGAAGGTAAACAGGATCTTCCTGCCCGGAACCACATTAAAAACTGCTGCGCACTGCCTCCGTCTCGAAAATTCAGGCGAAGTAGGGGGGCATCAACGGCCTGGCCGGAAATCCATTGAGGCCACGGCATACCGTAGCCTTACGAGCCGGGTAAAGCCCGAAACATTGCAAACGGGAAAGCCGGGTAAGGTCACGATAGGTCGTGACCAACAGACCAACCTCAGGAAACCCAAATAAGGTCACGGCGTGTCGTGACCACCGTGCCAACCCACAGCTGCAAGCATAGGTAATCTGTCCGGTACCTGCCAGTAATGCCTTGCCAACAGGATCGCTTGGTATCGCCGGTTTTGCAGCCGGAAGCATAATCCTCTGCTGCCAGATGAACCGTTGTTGAAAATTTTATCGTTTAATCAGTGATTAACAGTAGATTTTTTAGACTGATTGTGCTAAATTTAGGGTCGGTAAAAGGGTAAGGGCTATTCCTTGTTGAGAGGGGAGAATGGAAAAAGATAAAATGCCGGAGATGGAACAGGCCTTCTAAGCCCAACCCAAATCAAAAAAATACCGGCCAATTAAGATTACACCCGATAAAAGAGTATGATTGCTTCGATGAAGATTTTATTTTGCCCACGCGTTTCTGCCCTTCGGGACAGTTTGGGAAGCCAACACACATTGCACACATTTGCAAATCGCACTAGCCGACTCATAAACCAAAATTTGCAAAAGAGAGCGACTTAACCAACCCATGAAATATTGCTAAACATGAAATTCATAGACAGACTTTTCCCTTTTCTGAGCCAAGAAATTTTTAAAGAGAATGTTCTCACGGCATATTGGGTAATAGCTTTAATTGCGATTTTCTTAATTGCATTATTTTATCTTGTATTTAAACTTCTTGCAATTAGAAAGAGTATCGAAAAAAACAATCTTCAAAATCACAGTAAAATCGGAAAAATATGGCATGCTTATCAGACTTCATTTTGTAAGTATGGTGAGGAAAGAAAGACAAAAGAGTTTTCTGAAGAATATTTTAATGAGCAAAATATTCTTTTAGCAACCCTTAACCTTAGATTAATTAATAATGTTTCAAACATTTTAATCGGATTAGGAATCTTGGGAACATTTGTCGGTTTAACTTATGGGATTGCAGATTCAAATTTTGAAACTACTGAAGCGATAAAATGTAGCATTAACAACCTTCTAGCGGGGATGGGGACTGCTTTTGTTACATCAATTTGGGGAATGGGACTTTCTTTATTTTTTACAGTAATTTTTAAACTTTGGCAATCAAATATAACAAGAAGGATTCAAGATCTATGCTTGGAGCTTGACCATGAAAATAAAATTGAGCAAGAGCAATTTGAGATTTTTCAACAGGAAAAACAAAAGAAGATTATTAATGATTTATTCAACGAATACTTGGTTGCTGACACCGACCAAGGAAAACAACTTCCCAAAAATGTTTTCAGGCAACTTTTAGAAGAGTCGGTAAAACAAACTGCTTCACTTCAAACGTTTTCCGACGATTTAGGCACCAGCATTGAATTGGCGATGGAAAAGCTGGTTGCTGATAATAATCTTCAAATTAGTCAATTGATTGAAGAAAAACTTGTTCCTGTTTTGGAAGATTTAAAAACCATAAAACAAGATTCAGGCACACAAGTAATTGAGAATGCTGTGCAACGTTTGGCGGATTCTATGAAGTTAATGATGGATGATTTCAAGAACACAATCACCGGAGATACGAAACAGGAAATGGAAGGCTTGGCAGCAAGGCTGACCGTGGTTTCAGAATCACTTATTGGCATTCCAAATTCAATGGCAGACATTACTTTACAAGTAACAGAAGTTATAGAAGCACTTAAAGAAACTGTTATTAAAAACATTGAGCAATCAAAGATTGAAGCTGCCGAAATCAATAAGAGAAACCGCGAAGCATTTTCAACTGCGACAGATGAATACAAATCGACAGTGGAAGATATTCAGGACCACATGGAATTATTGCTTTCAACACAGAAAGACAACATCAAACAAGTATCTCAAATCAATGATGAAATAAAGGCAACTTTAAAAGAAAACAGCTTGGTAAATCAACAATTTGAGTCAATGATTCAGAAATCAAAGATTGTAGTTCAATTAATAGAAAGCATTTCAAACAAATTTGAAACAAATTCAACCTCACTTTCTCAAATTTCAACAAATTTGAAAACATCCATTTCAGATTTTGGGAAAAGCATTAGTGATTATGTTGAACGAAATAATAGATTGTTGAATTACCAACAAGAAACTCTTCAAAAGACCAAAGATATTTCAGAAACATATTCGGCTCGTTTTGTAACAATTGAAAATGGGCTTTCAGGCATTTTTGACCAGATACAAACAGGACTCAAGGATTATCAAAAAACAACAGGTGAAAATTTAAATCAATATTTAAAATTATTCTCGTCAACATTAACTTCTTCCGTTGAAGCATTAGAAAGTAGTGTTTCCGGATTAACTGATTTTACAGATGAATTAAATGATTTAGTTGAAAGAATAGCAAATAAAAGATGAGCAAAAAATTTATTGAAATAGAAGATAATAACCAGTTTGGTCTTTCAACAGGAGACTTAATGGCTGCATTATTATTAATATTTGTGCTTTTGCTAATTGGGACAATGTTAAAATTACAGGAAGAATTTGACAGCAAAAGTGATGTCGCAGAAAGGTATAAAGAATTGCAAATAGAACTTTACAATGATTTATATAAAGAATTTGAATCCGACTTGAGCTTATGGCAAGCTGAAATAGATTCTACATTAACTATTCGATTTAAAGAGCCGGATGTACTTTTTGATGCCGGAGATTCGAAACTTAAATCAACATTCTCTGACATTCTATCTGACTTTTTCCCACGTTATATTAATGTTTTGCGAGAAGACAAATACATTGACCACATTGAAGAAATAAGAATTGAAGGACATACGTCAATTGAAGGAAGAAATGGGATGGATGCAGATGAATCGTATTTTTATAATATGAAATTGTCTCAGGACAGAACGAGGTCGGTACTTAGGTTTTGTTTAAATATGCTTCAACCCGGAGTTTTTGAATGGACGAGAGACCGAGCTACTGCAAACGGACTTTCCTCGGTAAAGCCAATTTCGGAAAATGAGTCGGAACCAGGAAGAAAACAAAACAGACGTGTTGAATTTCGAATAAAGACGGACGCTGAAAAGCAAATCAGAGAAATGCTCAGATATGCAGAATACTAAAGAAATATTAAAATGGCATCTTAATTTTTCTGAAATGAAATATGCGGCAGAGCATGTTTTTTCAAGAGAAACTAAAAGCATTGTTGATATTTCAATTCGTCAATTAAAGGAATTATCGGAGAGGTTGCCTGATGGGAATAAACTTCCAGAAAAGAAATTGATAAAAGATGTTTATTTTCTATTTCAAAGAGAAAGCCATAAGGAGTATTTCTATCTCATTTCCTTATTTAGTAAAAGAGATACACGAATTCTGGTATATGCGTTAGATTATCAACCTGAGAATGGTGGAGAAATAATTCTGTTTTCCGAAAAATTTGATACTGCGAGAAAATTAATTCTTGACAATTGGAAAGACTCATTTATAATTAATTTATGGCATGTACTTTTAAAGAATTGGAACAATTTACTTGTATTTCAAACGCAACGCGAACAGTTAACAGAACTTCTTAATTCTAAATGTAATGCATACGATAAATCCCGAAAAGATATTTTGGAGGTAACCCGGATTATAAGTTTTTTCCTAAAAAAAGACTCGCCTAAAGAATTCGCCAGAAATTTAATTAGTTATAAAAAATTGATTAGTGATTCCCATGTAACTTTAAAACAGAAAGAATCAATTTTGTTATATGAATATTTTTCTTCAGTGCTTGAACAGTACATAGATTGTATTGATATTAATTCTATTACTCGGGAAACCACATCTTCAATATTTTTGTTTTTGCAGAAACATAATAATAAGAAAATAACATTAATTTCTTGTTCTCAAATTATTAATTCAAATAAATTCAACCAGACCATTGATATTGTAAAAAACCAAACCGTGTCAATGGTTGGTGACCCAATAAAAGCACATCTCTGGAGATATGATGGATTATCCAGAACTCAGGAAGAAAGTGTTGAATCAGCTAGAAAAAAATTAAATATTCTTTTAAACCAGCATTTTATTAAAGTCTTTTTCGAAGGGCTTGTCCAAGATGATAGGAGGAAAAAATATTGGTTAAAGTTTATTGACAAAATTGATGATATTAAATTTAGCGGAAGCAGCGGTAATTATCGATATCTAAAAAATATTGAAAGTGTATCAAAATATGTTGACTCTCGTTATAAAATCACAAGTAGAAACCAAAGCACATGCGCTTTAATAATATATTCTAGAAATTTTGTGTTTGTTGAATTTACAGATACAGGGGCTTTGTATATATACAAGCGCAAAAATTTTCGGGTCAATCTAAATTCAATTAGTGGTATGGAGGATTTAAAAACTTGGTCGAGAGATGACTATGCCTGTAAAAATTCTGACAGTCCAGGATATGTTATATTAAAAGAAGAAGGCAAAATTGACCATCGAAGTCATAATTGGGAAGATAGAGTTGATATTTGGATGGACAAATATTATCATTCATCTGTAAAAGAATCTGAATCGTTTGAAGAGGGTAGCTCTTCAAATAAAACTAATGAAATGTTTTGGGAAAGTAAAATTCTATATTGGAGTAAAACGAAACTTCCAGGTTATACATATTCTTCAAAAAAAGATGCTTGGTGGAAATACAAATAATCAACTAATGTTCAATGTTTAAAACAAATTATTCGGATAAAAATATCTCCATTAAAGTTGTTGGAATCGATGGTGATGAAGTTATTTATGAAGATTGGTTAAATCACATTGATAATCCAACGAATTTTAACATAATTAACGATTTAATTGTAAACGGTACTGCATCAATTGAGGACAATAAAACTGTTGTCATTTTATATGAAGACTTAAATCAATTGGATGAGTTTGAATATTCTACACTACAACTGCCAGAACCTTACCCATTCGATATCTTTATTGATATAATCGGAAGTGGTTTGAAAGACTTGAATTTGAAACTGAAATATTCTTTTCAGGATTTTGCACATGGAAATGGTTCTGGAAATGTCTTATTTAATCAGGAACAGAGAATTGGGGGTTATTTAAAAAACAAATCCGAATATCTTTTAAATTCAAATCAATTCAAACTAATTGAAGAAATCGAATCTATAGACTCCAAAGAATTTGCGAATTCTAATGATGTTTTAAAATCGATTTCAAAAATTCAGGAATTAGCAGCAAATGCGAATGCAGTGCTTTCAAAAATTCTTGTTGATACAGAAATTGTTGCACCTGAAAAAATAAAAATTGAGGTTGAAGAAGTTGCAAAAGATAAATTTCGATTAAAACCAATTATTGATAAAATTGATAATGAGAAATTTCAAAAAACATTTGAAATATTTCCGAGAATAAAACCCGAATATAATTTTAAGGAGGAAAATAGAAAAGTCAGAGTTATTATTGATGAAAACACAAATGAAAGCGGTAATAGTGTTGCAACAGAACTTTCAAAACTAAAAAAGAAAAATTCATTCAACTCAGATGAAATAAACGAGATTTATAATTCTCCTACAAAATTTTGGGATACAGATTTAATTGATTTAGATGAGTTTGGTAAAAGAGTTTTAGAACTTGGTATTTATAAGCCCAAATTTTATCCTTTTATAAGTCCTTACAAATCTCAATGGATTCCGGGAATAGTAATCGAAAATAAGAAAGAAGGAACCCGCCTTATAAGTATTAAAAACGATGAAGAATTGAATGAACTTAAAAGTTTATTCAATGATAGCAAAGCAAATGGAAAAGAAACGCTGGAGTTTAAAGGAGACAAGTTAGACATCGCTTTTATTCCACCGATTATCAAAAATGCAGAGAAACAGTTAAAATCTCCAAAGAAACCTGTAACCGATGAGATAAAAGAACAGAGTAAATCCGAATCTCAAACGAAAGTATTGATAATAAAAGAGAATACTGACCAAGATGAATATTCAGAAGCAACTCAGCCGATTTCAGATGTAAAATATAATTTTGAATCAATCAAGAATTTATCAGAAGAGATAAAGCTCAAAGACCATCAAAAGAATGGCATAGCTTGGTTACAGACTTTGTCCAGTCCCCCATATTCCTTGCCTGGTGTTCTGCTGGCTGATGACATGGGACTAGGTAAAACCTTGCAAGTTTTATATTTCATTGAATGGTTTGTTCAAAAAGGAAATAATGAACCTGTCTTGGTTGTAGCTCCGGTTTCATTATTAGAGAATTGGCAAAATGAATATCAAAAATTTTTCCCTAATCCTAATTTGAAAGTAATAACGCTTTGGGGCGCTGACGTAAAAAACTATATTATTTCCAGCAATAAGGAAAAAACTATTCGTAATCTAAATGACAAAGCAATTTTTCTAACAACATACGAAACACTTAGAAAACAACAAATACCACTTGGTATAATTAACTGGGGAATAATTATTCTTGACGAAGCCCAAAAAATAAAAACTCCTGGAACATTTGTTACAAATGCGGCAAAAGGATTAAAAGCAAAATTCAAAATTGCAATGACCGGGACACCAGTTGAAAATACATTAATGGATTTGTGGTGTATCGTCGATTTTTGCAGTCCCGGTTTATTGGAAAATGCAAAATCATTTTCAAATCAGTTTCAAAAGCCATTGAAAAAAGGTGATACTGACTTTGGTCAATTGTCTGAAAATCTCAGGGGTAAAATTGGTGATACTTTAATGAGGAGAATGAAAACTGATGTTGCTAAAGACTTGCCAACAATTGATTATTTGAAATTTAGGGAAGAAATGCCTCCGGAGCAGTATGGTATTTATCAAAACGAATTAATAAATATTGAACAGTTAAAAGAAGATAGTGATAATGCAAATCCAGTTCTTCAGGGCATTTTTAATTTAAGAAGTATCTCCGACCATCCTTATTTAAAACACTATCAACTGGAAAATTTTACTTCAAATGAACTTATAAACTCATCTGCTAAATTGAAAAAAGTGATTTCAATTCTGTCTGAAATAAACAAGCTGGAAGAAAAAGTCATTTTATTTACTGAAAATAAATCAATGCAAAGAGTACTGAGAAGAATTGTAATTGAAAACTTCTCAATAACCCCTTCAATAATTAATGGCGAAACTCCAACAAGCATTTCAAAAACAAATAATTCAAAACTATCAAGGCAACAAGAGATAGATAAGTACCAAAAGAAAGATGGATTTAATGTAATAATTATGTCTCCGGTTGCTGCTGGATTTGGATTAAATATTACAGAAGCCAATCACGTAATTCATTATACTAGACACTGGAATCCTGCCAAAGAACAACAAGCAACTGACAGAGCCTATAGAATTGGGCAACAAAAGCCTGTAAAAGTTTATTATCCATTGGCAGTTGCTCCTAATAATGAAATAAAAACTTTCGATATTGTTTTAGATGAACTTTTAGGTAGAAAGTCTCATTTAGCATCAAGTACACTTTTCCCAACAGAACAGATTGAAATTAGTAAGGAAGATTTTATAAATGCAATGTGCGTTGACGGGTCAGAAAAGAAGTCTGTTATTCTCAAAAGTATTGAATCATTGGATAAACTACAGCCATTGGTTTTTGAAGCTGCAATTTCCTTACTTCTTGAAAAGAAGTTTGAAGGAAATACGTGGTTAACACCAAAATCAAATGATAAAGGTGCTGATATTATTCATTTTAACGAGAATCGTAATTTTTTAATTCAGGTTAAGCAAAGTACATCCAAGTTAGGAATAAATTCAGGTCAGGAAATAAACTATGCACTTCCTGAATACAGGAATAAATATCAGCGAGATTTTATCCCACAAGTAATTACAAATAGTTTCTTTAATCAAACCGCAATTGATTTAGCGAAACAAAATAGTATTGAGTTAATTGACAGGAAAATTATTGAAAACTGGATTCAAGAATATCCATTAAATATTGATGAGATTGATAATAAATTGAATGACAGGATTTCTAACTTTTAATATATTTCGAAAGCATAATATAATTAAATATTGAGGAGTGAGTAAAAAACTAAAAAATATAAACAATCTGTTTTCAGAAATCAGACAACTGATTGAAGAAGCAAGGCGAACGGTTGCAGTTGCGGTTAATGATGTGACGACAATTTTATATTGGAGTATCAGGCAACGATGACAAACCAAACCATCGTCACCGAAAAGCCCTGTTCGAAACCGGGCAATTAGACGGATGAAAAGAAAATTCGATCAGTTATAGTGAACTCCAAAATCATACAGAATAAACGAATGAGACAGATGAAACGATTAGCAGGAATTTGTGCCTTGTTGCTGGTGGCAGCAACGGTTGTGGCGCAGCCGGAGGGAAACCAGGCAAGCCGGGTCCCATGTACAGAAAGCGGGGCGTCGCTGTCGCACTGGAACGGCAAGCGCGTAGCTTTTCTGGGCGATTCCATGACGCAGAAGCGGGACACCGCCATCCGGGTGTATTGGGAATACCTGACCGACTGGTTGGGGCTGGAACCTTTTGTATATGGCATCAGCGGACATCAATGGACCGGCATATACGGGCAGGCGCAAAAGCTGCAACAGGAAAAGGGCGCCGGGGTGGATGCCATCCTGATTTTTGCCGGCACCAACGATTATAACCACGGCGTGCCACTGGGCGGTTTTTTCAGCGAAACTACCCGCGAAACCAACCACAACGGGAAGCAGGTGGTCCGCAAATACCGCAGCCACGTGGAGACCGACAGCACCTTTTGCGGCCGCATCAATAAGGTGATGGCCTACCTGAAAACCAATTTTCCGGATCAGCAGATCATCATCCTGACACCGATTCACCGGGGTTTTGCGAAATTTCGCGAGAATAACGTGCAGCCTGAGGAAAGTTTCGCCAACGCGCAGGGGCTGTACCTGGATGCTTACGTGAACGCCCTGCGAGAGGCGGCGTCCGTCTGGGCTGTTCCGCTTATCGACCTGTATTCGCTGAGTGGCCTTTACCCGATGGCCGATTCGCATGCGCCGTATTTTCAACATGCCGATACCGACCGGCTGCACCCGAATACCCAGGGAAACTACCGGCTGGCAAAAACCATTTACTACCAACTGCAAAGCCTGCCCGCCACGTTTGTCAGCGAATAGGTACAGCTACCTAATGGCAACGTGTAATTGCGGGAAAGTTTTATCTTTAAATGTTGAAAAATTGAAACATCGTCGCTATGGAGAAAGATATTCGCTGGCAGCAACGGTTTAATAACCTCCGGAAAGCATTCAATCAGTTAGCCCGGTTTGTGGAGCACGAAAAACTGAACGAGATGGAGGAGCAGGGGCTTATAAAAGCATTTGAATACACGTATGAATTGAGTTGGAAAACGCTTCAGGATTTGTTGCGGGACAAAGGTTATCATCAGATTGCAGGACCAAAACCGGTGATTGAACAGAGCTTTCAGGATGGTTACCTGACCAATGGAACGGGATGGATGCGGATGCACCAAAGCCGAAATCTGACCAGTCATACCTACGATGAAGAAACTGCACGTGAGATTATTGACGGAATTCGAAACGAATACTTTTTTCTGCTGCAGGATTTGATCGCCAGGCTGGAGGAAGAGCAATCAAGTTCACAAAATTCATTATTTGATGCGTAAAGAATTGAATATTGGATTAAATAGTCCTGATTTGGAACGTGTGGTGCGGATTATTCAGAAAAGTCCCAGCATACAGGACGCCATCTTATTTGGTTCCAGGGCTAAAGGGACGTTCTCCCCCGGTTCGGATATTGACATTGCTTTAAAAGGGAAAGATCTTGTACTGAATGACGTTCTTGATTTGAAGATTGCCCTGGAGGAGTTAAACCTACCGTATAAGTTCGACCTGGTGATTTATGACCGGATCACGGAAGAAGCGCTAAAAGAACACATCACCAGAGTGGGAATCTCGCTTTTGTAATTTACCCTAAACCAATAACCGACATGAGCCAACCAACTTACATCACCATCCGAAAAGCCTCGGGCGACGCCGAGCAGTTTGATGTGGACAAATTGAAACGTTCGTTGCAGCGGGCGGGCGCCGAACCTGCCGTTATCGATGAGATTGCCGACGAGGTGGTCGGCTCGCTGTATGATGGCATCACCACCAAAAAGATTTATGCACGGGCGTTTAGCCTGTTGCGCCGCAAAAACCGGGTGAATGCATTTCGTTATAAACTAAAGCAAGCCCTGTTTGAGCTGGGGCCTACCGGCTATCCGTTTGAGCAGTTTGTCGGCGAAATCTTTAAATGCCGGGACTACCGCGTGGAGGTGGGGCAGGTGCTGGAGGGCCGTTGCATCACCCACGAGATGGATGTAATTGCGACCAACGGTACTGAGCAGGTATTGGTGGAGTGTAAGTACTCCAAAGACCAGGGCAAACAGGTGAGCATTCAGGTGCCGTTGTATGTACACTCGCGCATCGGGGATATTGTGCAGAAGCGGAAAGATTTGCCCGAATACCGGGGATTTTCGTTTACCGGGGGCGTAGCTACCAATACCCGTTTTACCGACGATTCGATGGCTTACAGCCGGTGTGTGGGGCTGAAATTGCTGGGCTGGGATTTCCCTGGCGGCAACGGATTAAAAGACCTGATGGAACGCTACCGGGTTTTTCCCGTAACGGTGTTGGAGAACCTCATCAAAAAACAGAAAACCCGTTTGCTGGAGCTGGGCGTGGTTACCTGCCGGCAGCTGCGGGACAAGCCGGAGGTTTGGGGCGAGCTTGGCCTCAGCAGCCGGAAAACCCGTCAGCTGACAGAAGAACTGGAGCAGATACTTGGTTTTTAGGAGAATGAATTTGCAGCCGGACCCTTCATCCGAACGATATACTTGAGTTTACCGAAAAATAAAACCACCGAACTATGACAACGAACCAACCTGATGAAAAGCCCTTGTTGCGCGAGCCGGATGTGTTTCCCGACAGCGCGGTGCTGGCCAATGTTTTGGGCGACAGCTTGCCCGTTTACGAAGAATTGATGGCTGCATTGACCGGCGCCGGTTTCGGACTGACGCCCGAGTGGCGCTACTACAACGATGGCAAAGCCTGGCTGTGCAAGGTGTGCCATAAAAAGAAAACGATCTTCTGGCTCTCGGTTTGGGACCGGTATTTCAAAATAGCGTTTTACTTCACCGAAAAAACCGGTGCGGGAATCGCCGACCTCGACATTGCCGAACCGGTTAAATCCGACTTTTATAAGCACAAACCTATTGGTAAATTGCTCCCGCTGCTGGTAAACGTTAGCAGCAGCGATCAGGTACCCGACATTCTGCGGGTTGCCGATTACAAAATGCGACAGAAATAAGGAAGAAGGCATAAGCAGAAAGTCAAAAGTCAAAAGTAAGAAGGGAAAAGGGAAAAAGGGAAAAGTTGAAAGCAGGTGGGGATGAGGAAATGAAGAAGGACTTTTTAAACAGGTATGAGCGTGACCGCTACGGCAGGCTGCTGGTGGACGTAACGGCTGACCGGATGGAGGATCTGTTCAACGATTTCGACCGGAGTGCCCCTTACGTGAGGCGTGATTTGGACCAGGACCTGGTGGACTACTTGATTGATTGCGCCCGCGAACTTTCGCCCGAACCTTTTGCCATCCGGTTTACGCTGGCCAGCGCGGCAGATAAAGGCGGGCAGTCGCGTATCCGGAGGAGCATCAATAATTTCTTTTTGTACCTGGTAGCGGTCGAGAAACTCAAAATCAGGGGGATGATGCGTACTTCCGTGGTGTTGCTGTGTATTGGTGTGGCCATTTTGTTTGTTTCGGTTTGGGTGAACCGCTGGGTGGGGGCCGACCGCACAGTCGTGGGGCACGTTTTTGCCGAAGGGCTCACGGTGGCGGCCTGGGTTTCCTTGTGGGAGGCGCTGGCCACTTTTCTGATCGAATGGTTCCCGCATCGGAAAGAAATCAAGCTGTTCCGGCGCCTGGCCAACTGCGACCTGGTGTTCCGCGCACAGCCGGAAGTCAGTCAACTGGATGAGGAAAGTTGATCGTAACATACGAGCAATCGATATTCAACTCAAAAATAACGACGTATGAAGATAATTCCATTGGGCACCCGCGGTTTTTACCCTTCCTTTGGCAGGCATACCATGTCGTTTTTGCTGTACGACGAGCGCAGTATGTTTATCCTGGATGCCGGAACGGGGCTGGCCCGGCTGAAGGAGGAAAAGTTGGCCGCGCTGGTGGCGAAATATGAAATGGTGCACATCCTGCTATCCCATTACCACCTCGACCATATCACGGGATTGCCCTATCTGGCCGGAGTTTTGCCCCATACGAAGTTTAATTTGTATGTGCCGTCCCCGCCTTTTTCGGATGTCGATGGACCCGGCGTGATCCATACGTTTTTAAATCCGCCGTTCTTTTCGCTGAGCATGACCGATTTTCCCGGGTTCAGCCAACTCATTGAAATAACGCAAGCCCGGTTGGAGATTGAGGGCCATTTACTTGAATTTATGCGCTTGAAGCACGGCGGCGGCAGCGTGGGGATAAAAATAGATCGAACCATTTCGTATATCACCGATACGGTTCCCGACCCCCGGGTGGTGGAATTTATCCGGGGCTCGCAGCTGGTTTTGCATGAAGTGTGGATGACCGGCGATGAAGCGGCCGCCAAGCCCGGCACTCCCAAAATTCATTGCTCGTACCCCGAAGTGCTTGACATGATGCATCAGGCAGCCGTGAAAAAGCTGGTGCCGGTGCACCTGAATCCCGCCTGGGACGAGGCAGCTATTCGAAATATTTTCCATGAAAGGGTAATGACAGGCTTGGAAGTTATTTTGCCGATGGAGGCTGAGATCATCGATTTTTGATTTATTTTCCAATACGATCTGCGGTAAAAGGATCTCTACTGAATGCCTTTTCCTGAAGGGGGTATTGAACCTCTATGGGCCATTATTGTTCTTCTGATTTGAATTAATCATTCCAACCCTCTTTCGCATGAACAGGAAAAAATCAGATTGGTCCCCAAAGAAGCCTGTAACAGTTATCTTGCTGATGTTGGCGATAGCCACAGGTAGTTGCCAAATCCGCCACAAACAACCCCAAAGTGCTGCGATTCATCATAACCAACCGGTTATGAATGCCGACACGCTGGCCTGCTGCTCCGGTAGCTTGCCGGATCGGTTTGCAGCAGTTGCCGGCGATCCGGGTTTCAGGACGGAAGGATCCGAAAAATTGTTGCCCGACGAAAATATGGTTTTTATTCCTGGTGGTCGTTTCACAATGGGCGGCGATTCGATTTGGGGTCGGGCCGATGAATTTCCGCTGCACGAGGTGGAGGTTTCGTCATTTTACATGGATCGTCATGAGGTGACCAATGCCGAGTTTGATGAGTTTGTGAAAGCTACCGGTTATGTGACCACGGCCGAGCGTAAGCCCGACTGGGAAGAAATGAAAAAACAGCTCCCGCCAGGAACCATGCCTCCGCCCGATAGTGTGTTGGTGGCGGCCTCACTTGTATTTTCGCCACCTGCCTATCCGGTTGCGCTAAACAATGCTGCTGCCTGGTGGAAATGGGTTGCCGGGGCCAACTGGCGCCATCCGCAGGGGCCGGGCAGTTCGGTAAACGGAAAAGAAAACCATCCGGTGGTGCATGTGTCCTGGGAGGATGCGATGGCCTACGCCATCTGGGCTGGCAAGCGTTTGCCCACCGAGGCCGAGTGGGAATACGCTGCTCGCGGAGGATTGGCAGCAGCCATCTACCCATGGGGAAACCAACCCATCGACCAGGGTGGGGTGAAAGCCAATAGCTGGCAAGGCCATTTCCCCGATAAGAACACCGAACGGGATAAATATTACCGGACAGCTCCCGTGATGTCGTTCACCCCTAATGGGTATGGGTTATATGATATGGCCGGCAATGTGTGGGAATGGTGCAGCGACTGGTACCGTGCGGATTATTATAAGGTGTGTGATCGTACCGGATTGGTAACCGATCCCAAAGGTCCGTCGGATTCGTATGATCCGGACGAACCTTTTTCACAGCAACGGGTGGTACGTGGAGGATCGTTTCTCTGTACCGATCAGTATTGCTCGGGCTTCCGGGTGTCGGCCCGTATGAAAACCAGCTGGGATACCGGACTGGATCACACCGGCTTCCGTTGTGTGGTTTCGGTTCGATAATACCAACTACTGCATGTTTTAAGACTGAAATAGCATATGACCGTGAAGAGCGTTTTTATCGGTGAAATGTAACTCAGGTGTTTTGTTAATGGGGAACGAAATAATAACTTTATCCTCATTAACCAACTAACCTGTTACACGTTATGAGAACATTCTTTTTGGCCTTCTTTTTGCTTTTTTCTGCTTCCCTGCTGGCACAAACCAGCAAAGTTTTCGACAATCTGTCGGTCTCCAGTAAAATCCTGAACATGGAGCGCAAGTATGCGATTTATCTCCCGCCAGGCTACGAAACCTCGGAACGCAGCTATCCGGTATTGTACCTGCTGCACGGCGCTGGTGACGACCAGACCGGCTGGGTGCAGTTTGGTGAAGTGCAGCTTATGGCCGACAAGGCGATTGCCGAAGGGATGGCCACAGCCATGATTATTGTGATGCCCGATGCCAATACCGGGCGACGCGGGTATTTCAACAGCATCAAAGGGGATTGGCTGTACGAAGATTTTTTCTTCAACGAGCTGATGCCCTACATTGAAAAAACATACCGCATAAAAGGCGAGAAACGTTTCCGCGCCATTGCCGGTTTGTCGATGGGGGGCGGGGGTACCTTTATGTACGCGCTGCACCATCCCGAACTGTTTTCATCGGCCTGTCCGTTGAGTGCGGCTACCGGCCCGGTTTCGCCGGCCGATGCCCGCAGCTATTTCGAACGTTGGGGCGATACCGGTGCAACCGACACCGAAATTGAAGCCTATTACCGGCAGCACAGCGCCCTGTCCCTGATTGAAAACATGCCCGACGACCGGAAAAAGGCCGTGCGCTGGTACATCGATTGTGGCGACGATGATTTCTTGTATGAAGGAAACTCGCTGGTGCATATTGCGATGCGCAAAAAGGAAATCCCCCACGAGTTCCGCATCCGGCAGGGGGGACATAGCTGGACCTATTGGCGCGAGTCGTTGCCCGCGGTACTTTCGTTTATCTCAGATGCATTTCATCAGTATTGATAGCAGAAAGGAGGCTTTAAACGGCCTCCTTTCCCATACCTGTTAATCTTTGGGGAGTTCTTTCTTTTTGGTTTTTGGGCTGATCCGGATAATGGTGGCTCCCGGATTTTGCTCGTCATCGTCGTATTGGTTGTCGTTGCCTGTTCGCTTATTCGGGTCGATCAGGATTTGCTCCTCAATTTCGGCTTTGATTTGTTTTGTTGTTTCCTCCAAATACCCTTGTTCTTTTTCGTAGTTGGTGGTGGTCATCGGGTCCAGCAAATAGGTCCGGTAGGCCACCAGGATTTTGTTTTCTTCCGCTTTTCTTCGGTTGGCCAGCACAATTTGAGGTATCATGGACACATGGTTGATCATCAGCGAGTCCCCTTCGCTTAGTGAAGTTTTGAAGTAGCCCGATTGGTTGGTTTTGATCATTTTATAGGTCCGGTAATTTATCAGCAGGGCATTTTCCAGGGGAATGGAATCTTCGGTCATCAGAAAACCTTCGAACACAATGGTGCCTGACTTGCTTTCCTGTGCCCGCAAACCCAGCGCCAGGAATAGAATGACGGTAATGGAGGCTAAAAACTTCATATTTATTCTTTAAGGTTATCCAAAACGTGAGCTTTTTTATTGGTTGTTATTTTAGTCCCACTTCTATTCATACGAGGATTTGGGGCTGGTTGGTTCTTTTTCTGCTTAAAAAGATGGCTATTGGAACATATGGCCTGGCTTAGCATAGCCGGACCGGATCGAACTGGCAGAAGTCGGTCATGCATGGGTGGGGGTAGTTGCTGTAATCGGCCCCGGTGGAGTTGACGATGATAATTTGGCCTGCCCGGGCGTTCTCTGCGGCTTTGATCCCGGCAAACGAGTCTTCGAAAATGATGCTGTCGGCGGCCTTCACGTTCAGTTTTTGCATCGCTTTCAGAAAATAGTCGGGGGCTGGTTTTCCCGCCAGGGTGCCATCGTCGTAAACAATCTTTTCGATATCGAACCATTGGTCCAGCTGGTATCGTTCAATATAAAAACGAAGGTTGTCGATGCCCGAGGCCGTGGCGATGGTAAAGGGAATTTGACGTTCTGCGAGCTGTTCAAAAAGTAATGTTGCCCCAAGGGCAAGTTGCAGCTGGCTTTCGATTACCAGTTGCCGGTACAGGTTTTCTTTTTCGTTGACAAACTGTTTTATTGTTGCTTCATCCAGCTCTTTGTTGAAGATGGCCGGGAAGATATCGCGGTTGTTTTTCCCGTGTATCTTTTCGTTTTTCTCAAGATCGGTAAGCGATATTTGGTGGTTTTGGAGAAAAAGGTCCCAGGCATTGTTGTGTAATGGCGTGTCCCACAGAAGGGTGCCGTTAAAATCGAAGATCAGCGCTTTCCGGTTCATGGGTTTAGGTTATAACGTTGCAGGACGAAAGATACGATTATTTCTTCTTTTTGATCAAGCGGATGAGTTCACTGATGTTTAAACTTACCCCGGGATTAACGGCATCGGGGTTGTACGGGTTGCCATAAGAGCTCGATCGGGCCGGGGCGTGGTAGCCCAGCCTGGCGAGTTGTTGGTAAAGCAGTTTCATGTTTTTCTCAAAGTGTTTCATTTGAATGGCATAATCCATAGCGACAACCGGCTTGATCAGGTAGGTGCGGTAAGAGACGCAGATGAGGTTATTTTTTGCTTTTCCAGCGTGCGCATGAACGACTTTAGGTGACAGGGTGAGGTGGTTGATCATCAGCGAATCGCCTTGCTGGACAAACGTTTTGAAGTAGCCGGTACTATCGGTGGCTACAATTTTCAGGCTGCGGTAGTTGATCAGGTAGGCGTTTTCAACCGGCACAGAATCTTCGCTGAACAGGTAGCCTTCAAACGCGAAGAGTTCCGGTGATTGGGCCAGGGCGAAGACCGGAAGAGCCAGGAGCAGGGAGATTAGCAGAAAAAAACGTTTCATTCAGTTTTTTTCATACAAACTTAGCTCGCCGGAGTGTTAAGATTAATTAATCTTAGCCAACAAATTTGAAACGTTGTTAAATGATGTTGCGGGATCGGGAATTAGTCATTAGGGAATTGGTTATTGGTCATTGGTTATTGGGGAATTGGTCATTTAGTCATTTGTGTTCATTGGGCCGGGCTCGCTTTTCGCCTTTGCTGCAAACCGTAAACCGTAAATCGCTAATCAGTAATTGCTAATCTTAACGGGTAAATATCAGTTTGGCATCCGTCGATTACTGCCAGATCTGGTTTTGGTCGAGGGCCTGGCGGTATCGTTGGGCGTTGGCGTTGTGTTCGCGCAGGGTGCGGGCAAAGTTATGGTAGCCCGAAAAGTCTTCGCGGGCGCACATGTACAGATAGTTGTTGTCGTTGGGGTTCAACACGGCATCGATGCTCGAAATCTCCGGAAAATTGATGGGGCCGGGAGGAAGTCCGGCAAATTTGTAAGTATTGTAGGGCGAATCAATTTCGAGGTGGCGGGTCAGGATGCGCTTGATGCCAAAATCGCCCAGGGCGAATTTCACGGTCGGGTCGGCCTGCAGCAACATGCCTTTGCGGATGCGGTTGATGTAAAGTCCGGCAACGATGGGTTTTTCGTCGGCCTTGATGGTTTCTTCCTGCACAATGGACGCGAGGGTAATCACCTCGATGGGCGAGAGGCCAAGCGCTTCGGCCTTTGCCTTGCGGTCGTTGTTCCAAAAGCGGTCGTATTCTGCTTTCATGCGTTCGGTGAACTGCTCCGGGCTGGTGGTCCAGTATATTTCGTAGGTGTTGGGGATAAACATGGCATGAAACGAATAGGCGTCGAAGCCCATCCGGCTGATCACGATCGAATCCCGGAAATAAGCGATCAGTTCGGTCGAGTCCGGTTCAATGTAGTTGGCCACTTTTCCGGCCAGCTCTTCCATGAAACGCAGGTTGTTGAAGGTGATGGCAATTGGTTTCTGGTTACCGGCTTTCAGCATGTTGATCATCGAGTTGGTGTTCATCCCTTTGTCGAAAACATACTTCCCGGGCTTGATGCTTTCCGGGTAGTTTTTCTTTTTGGCCACCCATCTGAATGCTTTTTCATTTTCCAGGATGTCCATCGCCCGGATCGAATCGAGCACCTGTTCGTAGTTAGCATCGTGGGGGATGGTTATGCTTCCGGGGTTTTTCACATTTTCATCAAACACATAGTTGAAAAGTTGATAGCCCCGCAGCCCGGCCAGGATGAAGGCAATGGCAAAAACCACAATCAGCAGTTTGTTGAGCTTGGGGAAAAGCATAATCCGGTTATTTGTGTTCAAGTTCATTTTTCGAAAATTTTGTCCTGCAAAAATAATCTTTTCTGCGAATCCGGTCAGGTGTAAGTTTTACCTTAATTTTTAGCCGATTCAGTCAAGCCGCCAACATCGGTTTAATCTAAATTACCTATTTTCGTGAGTGCTGAAAATTCATAAAAAAAACTAGAAATATGCATCAGGTAAAACTTGCTGAAAACATCTATTACTTAGGTTATAACGACCGCCGTACCCATTTGTTTGAAAACATCTGGCCGATTCCGCACGGAGTTTCCTACAACTCCTATCTGATTGTGGATGAAAAAGTGGCCTTGATTGATACCGTTGAGCGTCAATATATCGACGACTACCTGGAGGATATCGATGCGATTCTGGCTGGTCGTAAGGTTGATTATCTGGTGATCAACCACATGGAGCCCGACCATTCCGGCGCTTTACGGGCCATTGTGGCCAAATATCCCGACATCATTCTGGTGGGCAATAAAAAAACCTTTGGGTTCGTGGAAAGCTTTTACATGAAGCCGGTCAACATTTTGGAAGTGAACGATAACGATGTGCTGGAGCTGGGAAAAAACAAGCTTCAGTTTCAGATGATCCCGATGGTTCACTGGCCCGAAACGATGATCAGCTACGAAGAAACCAACAAAATCCTGTTTGCGGGCGATGCTTTTGGCAGTTTCGGCACCTTGGATGGCGGTGTGTTTGACGATGAGATCAACCTCGACTTTTATGAAGAGGAAATCATGCGCTATTTCACCAACATTGTCGGGAAGTACTGTCCGCACACCCAGCGCGCCATCAAAAAGCTGGCACCCCTGGATATTCGGATGATTGCGGCAACACATGGGCCTATCTGGCGCACCAACCTGGATTGGGTGTTGAGCCGTTATAATAAGTGGAGCACCTACACTACCGAAAATGGTGTGGTGGTGGTTTACGGTTCGATGTACGGGAACACGCAAAAAATGGCTGAAGTGATTGCCCGCCAGCTTTCGGAACGGGGCATTAAGGACATTCGCGTTTATGACGCATCGAAGACGCATGCATCTTATATCATCAACGACATTTTCAAGTATAAGGCCTTTATTGTAGGCAGCTGTGCTTACAACAACGCCATGTTCCCCAACGTGGAAACCTTGTTGACCAAGATTGAGCACATGGGTATCAAAGATCACTACCTGGGTGTGTTCGGCAACTTCTCGTGGAATGGCGGCGGCGTGAAAAACCTGATGAAGTTTGCCGAAGCGGTGAAATGGGAACTGGTGTATGATCCGGTAGAGGAAAAAGGAGCGCTGAAAAAAGACAAATATGAACAGTGCATTGAACTGGCCAACGCCATGGCCGATAAATTGTTGGGCTAAACATGGGCAATCCTTCATAAAACAAAAGCCATCCAGCGAATGCCGGATGGCTTTTTTACTACTACTACTCAATTACTACTAACCACCCCTAACCCGAGGGGATATCTTAATTATAAGGTAATTCCGGTTTTAAAGATAGCAATTTCTTTGAATCCGCTCAGTTCGTGTTTCAGTTTTTTACCTTCGGCCACGGCAATGATTTCTTCGATGAAGTCATTCAGTGTTTCTTCCATGCTTTGGTCTTCAACCAGTCTACCGGCGTTAAAATCAATCCAGTTGGACTTCTTTTCAAACAAGGCGGTGTTGGTCGAAATTTTCATGGTTGGAACGAAACTGCCAAACGGTGTTCCGCGCCCTGTTGTAAACAACACAATCTGGCAACCGCTGAAACCCAGCGCCGACGCAGCTACCAAATCGTTGCCCGGTGCGCTCAACAAGTTGAGGCCGTTCTTTTTGATAGGTTCGGCATAAGCCAGCACGTCGGTTACAGTTGCAACGCCACCTTTTTGGGTGCAGCCCAACGATTTGTCTTCGAGGGTGGTGATGCCACCGCTTTTGTTGCCGGGCGACGGGTTTTCGTAAACCGGCAGGTTGTGGCTCAAATAGTATTCTTTGAAGCCATTGATCATTTGCACGGTCTTCCCGAAAACTTCGGTGCTTTCGCAACGCTCCATCAGCAGGTGCTCGGCGCCAAACATTTCGGGCACCTCTGTCAGGATGGTGCTTCCGCCCTGCGCCACCAGAAAATCGGAGAACTCGCCGACCAACGGGTTGGCGGTGATTCCGGACAAACCGTCGGAACCACCACATTTTAACCCGACTTTTAAGCTGGCGAGAGGGACTTCCTCCCGCTGGTCATGGCGCATTTGCCCATAAATCTCCTGAAACAGTTTCAGGCCTTCCTCTACTTCATCTTCTACTTCCTGAGCAACTAAAAATTTAACCCGTTTGGGGTCGTATTCTCCAATGAACTTTTTCAGATGATCGATCTGGTTGTTTTCGCAACCCAAACCAAGGACCAGCACACCCCCGGCGTTCGGGTGGTTGATGAGCTGGGCCAGCGCTTTTTGCGTGTTGGTATGATCATCGCCCAGCTGAGAGCAGCCATAGCTGTGTTTAAACACGTGGATGCTATCGATATCTGTGGGATCATTATTTTCCTTGAACCGGGAAATGATCTGCTCGGCCTGCCCGTTTACACAGCCAACTGTGGGCACAATCCACAGTTCGTTGCGGATGCCCACTTCGCCGTTACTCCGCTTAAATCCTTTGAACGTGAGCTTTTTGCCGGCATGGGGCAGTTCGTTCAACTTGGGGGTATATTCGTAACAAATGGTTCCCGACAAATTGGTTTTGGTGTTGTGCACATGCACGTGCTCACCTGCCGCAATGCCTTGTGTGGCATGGCCAATTGGTGCGCCATACTTGATGACATTTTCACCTTCGCCCATGTTTACCAAGGCAATTTTATGCCCTCGCGGAACGTCGTTTGCAAGTGTCAGTTGTTGGCTGCCAAGGTCAATGGTTTCGCCCTTCGTGAAGTCGGTCAAGGCGATGATGACATTGTCGGCCGGGTTTATTTTAATAAAGTTTGCCATTTATATGCGTAATAAATCGTGAATATGTTCGGCTATTGAGCGGCTTCTTTTGCTTTACCTTCAATGGTCATTTTCATCAAGGGGTTTTTGGCGTTGAGAACGGCTTTCATGGCGCGTTTCATGCCCACTTGCTGAATCAGGAACAGGTAGTGGCTCACGGTGATGGTCAGGTTGGGGATTTGGTTCAAATCCTGTTTCCAAACTTTTTCCAGCGCCAATACTTTTTCTACCAGGCGGTAAACCGAAATCGGCCGTCCGTCGCATTCTTCCCAGGCTTTTTGGTAGAAATTGAGGATCCATTCGTCATCTTGAACGTTGTAACTTTGCCCTTCGGTTTCACCTTTGAAATAGGCGATCATGGCAGCCAGCGAGAAAACCAGTTTTTGTGGCAGCATGTTGTAGTTATTTACAAAGTTGAGCAACGAAGGCAGGTTACGGGTTTCCCATTTCGACATGGCATTTAGGGCAATACTTTGCCACAGGTGGCGGATGTACGGGTTGGAGAAACGTTCCAGGATTTTGTTGGCGAACTGTTTCAGTTCTTTTTCCGTTCCGTCCAGTCCTGGGAGTACTTCGTCGTACACCAGGCCTTTCATAAAGTCGCCTACTTCGAGGTGTTCGTATGCTTCGCGTACGGTTTCAATGCCGCTCAGGTACGAAACAGCGTAGCTGCCGGTGTGGCATCCGTTCAGAACGGCTACTTTTTGTTCGCGGAAACGGGTCATGTCTTTTACAAATTTCACTTCCAAGCCGGCTTTGTCGGCGGGGAACTCTTTGGCTACCCATTCCGGGCCTTCAATCACCCACAGGTGGAAATATTCGCCCACAACCACCAGGTTATCCTCGTAGCCCAGTTCGGCTTGAATTTCTTTGATATCGTCTTTCGGAAATCCGGGTACAATGCGGTCAACCAGCGTGTTGCAGAAAGCGCAGGCGGTTTCGACCCATTGCTTGAATTCGGCGCCCAGGTTCCAGCTTTCGGCATGTTTCAGCACGTATTTTTTCAGCATATCGCCATTGCGATCGATCAGCTCGCAGGTGAAAAAGATCAGCCCTTTGTCGGCAGCGCCGTTAAAGGCTTTGAAGCGTTCGTAAAGCAAAGCAGTTACTTTGCCGGGGAACGACTGTTGCGGTTGCATGTCGAGGGTGTCGTTTTCGTCCCAGCTAATCCCTGCCTCGGTGGTATTCGATACTACAAAACGTAATTCCGGATTCAGGATAGTTTCTTTGTAGGTTTCGAATTCGGTGTACGGATTGATGCCCCGGTTGATACACTGGATGAATTCGTATTCCTTCACAGGCTGACCGTTTTTGATCCCTTTCAGGTACACATGGTACAAACCGTCTTGTTTGTTCAGCAGGTCAACCATTCCGGTTGGCAGCGGTTGTACCACATCAACACCGGCATTGAAGCCGATTTCGTTATTCATCTTTTGGATCATCCAATCAACGAATGCTCTTAAAAAGTTACCTTCTCCAAACTGCAGCACCTTTGTCGGATATTTTGCAGCGCTCTTTACGTTTGTTCTGTCTAGTTTCATGATCTTGGTTTATTAATAATTTATTCTTTCCGTTTTCGTACACGGTAATTGATTTTAAAAAATCGTGTTCGCACACGATAAGCGCTGCAAATGTATGAAAAATATTTTTGATCGGTTTCTTGTTAATCTGTTAAAAAATGCAAACGGCAATAGTTCAATGTGTTGTGTAGGGGCTTCCGAAAATTTTAATATTAATTTTAAATTGGGTTTTTGGCAGAAGTCTGAATTCATTAAATTAGGTGTTTCTTATTGTAAAATGTTGAAACAAAACATCTCTGTAATTTCAGGTGGGCCAGGCTTTGGCAAAACCCAAACGATTCGGGAGCTTGCGAACCTGGGCTATCGGACAGGCAGCGAATTTGCCCGCGAACTGATTCAGCAGCAGCTGCAATCGGGAGGGGATATGCTGCCCTGGAAAAACATTAAAGCTTTTCAGAGCGAAATTTTAAACCGGCGGATTGGGTTTTACCAGTCGGTAGGCGAGCATGAACTAGCCTTTTGCGACCGTGCCATTCCCGACCAGTTGGCTTTTGCCCGTTTTCGGGGCTTCGAGCCTTCGGCCTTGCTTTGGAAAAGCGCCCGCTTGTACCGTTATGCTGAAACTGTTTTTGTGGCGCCGCCTTGGCGCGAAATTTACACGACAGACCAAACCCGGAACGAAAATTTTGAAGAAGCTTGCTTGCTGCATCAGTATATTTGTGATACGTATCTGGAACTCGGTTACCAATTGACGGAGCTTCCGCTGACGGATACGGCAAGCCGCGCCCGATTTATTATAGATCAATTAAAACTACAAAACAAATGAACCTTTCAAGACGAAATTTTCTCAGGCGCTCGGCCGTGCAGGTGGCCGGGGTTGCCAGTGTGCCCATGATTTTGTCGGCCACCTTGCCGGCCGAAAAGAGTAAAAAGAATAAAACATCGCAAATTTTCACCCCGGGCGGAGTGGTTTTATTTCAAGGCGACTCCATCACCGATGCCGGGCGGAACAAAGAAGCGCAAAAACCCAACGATGCCGGCTCATTCGGCAACGGATATGCGCTGATGACAGCAGCTTCGTTGCTGGAGCAGTACCCCGAAAAGCAGCTTACCATTTACAACAGGGGTATTAGCGGCCATAAAGTTTTCCAGTTGGATGAACGCTGGCAAACGGATTGTATCGACCTGAAAACCAATGTGCTGAGCATTTTAATCGGTGTGAATGATTACTGGCATAAGCGTAACGGCCATTACGACGGAACGGTAGCGGTATATGAACGCGACTTTAGGGCCTTATTGAAACGCACCCAACAGGAACTTCCCGGCGTTACGCTGGTGATTTGTGAGCCGTTTTCGGTGGATGGCGGGAAGGCTATCGGCGACGGATGGCAGGAAGAGTTTGCACCTTACCGGCAGGTAGCCAAAAAGTTGTCGGAGGAGTTCAACACCTTGTTTGTGCCGTATCACGCTATCTTCAAAGAAGCGCTGAAGCATGCCCCTGCTGCCTACTGGTGCCCGGATGGCGTTCACCCGTCGATGGCCGGCGCCCAGCTGATGGCCCAGGCCTGGCTGAAAGTGGTAAACGGGTAACTCTGTGAACAAGAAATAGAAAAGGCCGGAATTTCCGGCCTTTTTATGTAGGTAGCAATTGCGAATTATGCTAATACCAATAGTTCTTTCACCTGGTTGTACACGTTTTGACCGGTGAAACCCAGTTTCTCGTCCAAAACGGTGTAAGGAGCAGAGAACCCGAATGATTCCATACCAAACACGGTACCGTCGGCGCCTACCAACCCTTCCAGCGTGACAGGCAATCCGGCTGTCATACCGAATTTTTTTACACCGGCAGGAAGTACCGATTCCTGGTATGCTTTGCTTTGGCTGCGGAACAGTCCTTCCGAAGGAACCGAAACGATGCGGCATTTTACGCCTTCTTTTTCCAGTATTTCGGCCCCGGCCACCAGGGTGCTCACTTCCGAGCCGCTGGCCAGCAGGATCACATCCGGAGTGCCTTCGCAGTCGGTAACAATATAAGCTCCTTTTTCAGCTTGCAAAGCTTCCTCGTAGCGGCTGGCTTTTGACGGCAGGTTTTTGATGTTCTGACGCGACAAAATCAGGGCGCTTGGAGCCGATGTATTTTCGAGGGCCAGTTTCCAGGCCACGGTTGTTTCGTCGGCATCGGCAGGACGCAGTACCAGCATGGAGTTTTGGCCATGGTGGTTTTTCAGTTTTTCCATCAGGCGGATTTGGGCTTCCTGCTCAACCGGCTGGTGGGTCGGGCCGTCTTCGCCTACCCGGAAAGCATCGTGTGTCCACACGTATTTTACCGGAAGTTGCATCAGGGCAGCCAAACGTACGGCAGGTTTCATATAGTCGGAGAACACGAAGAAGGTACCGCAAACCGGGATAACGCCGCCGTGCAGGGCCATACCATTCATCAAACAAGCCATGGTAAGCTCGCAAACACCGGCTTGAAGGAAAGCGCCACTGAAGTCACCTTTGGTGAAGGCTTTGGTTTTTTTCAGGAAGCCATCGGTTTTGTCGGAGTTCGACAAGTCGGCCGAAGCAACGATCATGTTTTCAACATTACCGGCAAAGGCTGCCAATACAGTTGATGAGGCTGCGCGGGTAGCTGAGCCTGCTTTTTGTTCAATTTTGTCGAAGTCGAATGCCGGAGCTTCTTTCGAGAAGAAAGTATCCAGTTTGGCTGCCAACTCCGGATTGGCTTTAGCCCATTCGGCCTGGGCTGCTTTTTTGGTGGCAGCGGCTTTCACCAACTCTTCTTTGCGTTTGTTGAACAGTTCCTGCACATCGTCGAAAATGACGAATGGGTTTTCAGGATCTCCGCCCAGGTTCTGTATGGATTTCTCCAGGGATGCACCGGCTTCACCAAGTGGCATACCGTGGGTTGCGCATTTGCGTTCGTAGTTTTCGCCGGTAGCTGTAACCGCGCCTTTTCCCATGATCGTTTTACCGATGATCAGGGTTGGCTTTTCGGTTTCGGCGTTGCCAGCTTTCAGGGCCGAGCGGATCTGCTCCACATTGTTGCCCTCTATGGTGATCACATTCCAGCCCCAGGCTTCGTATTTTTTGGCCGTATCTTCGGCGGTTACCTCATTGGTTTCGGTTGAGAGCTGAATGTCGTTCGAGTCGTAGAACATGATCAGGTTGCTCAGTCCAAGGTATCCGGCAATGCGGCCCGCTCCCTGCGAAATTTCTTCCTGTACACCGCCATCCGAGATGAAGGTGTAAATTTTATGCGACATCCATTCTCCAAAACGCTGGGTCAGGAAACGTTCGGCAATGGCAGCACCTACAGCCATCGTATGACCTTGTCCAAGCGGTCCGGATGTGTTTTCAACACCGCGGGAGGCATCCACTTCGGGGTGACCCGGGGTTACGCTTTCCCATTGGCGGAAATTCTTCAGGTCGTCCATGTTGTAATTGCCGGTCATGGCCAGGATGGAGTACAACATTGGCGACATGTGTCCGGGATCCAGGAAAAACCGGTCGCGATTCATCCAGGTCATGTCGCTCGGATCGTAGTTCAGGAATTCCGAATATAAAACACTTACAAAATCAGCTCCGCCCATGGCACCACCAGGATGGCCCGATTTTGCTTTCTCAACCATTGCAGCCGACAGGATTCGTACATTGTCTGCTGCCTTTTCAATCAACTTGTTACTCATGATTTTTAAAATTTTTTGCCAGAATTAATCTTTCGATTTTAAGACATCGGTTGCAAAAATAAAATAATTTCCAGATAAAGACTTGCTGAAAAAAAGATACCGGTAAGTTTCGCAAAGGCTTAACATATACCGGTATCGATGTTTTTCATTGTCTGATTTTATTACGGAAGTATGCGGACCATGATGACACCTTCAATGGCTAACAGCTTTTCAGCCAATTCATTTGAAGGAACAGGGCCGTCGATATCAATTATATTGTAGGCAATGTCCGCTTTATTTTTATTGAGCATGTTGGCAATGTTCAGTTCTTCGGAAGCCAGCAGGCTCGAAATTTGACTGACCATTTTGGGCACGTTTTTATTGGCAATAACCAAACGCGGGCCACCGTTGCGCTCCATTTCTGCTTCGGGGAAGTTCACCGAGTTTACGATGTTCCCTTTTTCCAGATAGTCGCGAACCTGATCAACGGCCATCACTGCACAGTTGGTTTCCGATTCTTCGGTAGATGCGCCCAGGTGGGGAATTGCGATTACGTTTTTCATTTTCAAGGTTTCCTCGTCCGGGAAATCAGTCACGTAGCAACCCACTTTACCCGATTCAAGCGCTTCTTTCATGTCGGCTGAGTTTACCAGTCCACCACGGGCAAAATTCATGATGCGAACACCGGGCTTCATCATCTTGATTTTGTCTTTGTTGATGTAGCCTTTGGTTTCGGCTGTTTGCGGGATGTTGATGGTCACATAGTCGGCTTGCGAGAGCAATACTTCAATACCTTCGGCGCGTTTCACGTTGCGGCTTAGTTTCCAGGCTTGTTTCACCGAAATGTACGGGTCGTAGCCAATTACGTCCATTCCGAGCGCTTGTGCGGCGTTGGCAATCAGCACGCCAATGGCTCCCAGGCCAATAACGGCAAGGGTTTTTCCGCGGATTTCGTTGCCGCCAAAATTTTTCTTGCCGGCTTCCACCAGCGCAGGAACTTCATCGCCCTTGCCAACCAGTGTTTTAGCCCATTCAATGGATTGGGCAATGCCGCGCGACGACAACAGCAAACCGGCCAGGGCCAGTTCTTTTACCGCGTGAGCATTGGCTCCGGGCGTATTGAACACCACAATGCCTTTTTCCGTGCATTTGTCAATAGGAATGTTGTTTACACCGGCACCGGCGCGGGCAATCGCTTTTAAGCTTTTGGGCAGTTCCATGTCGTGCATCGACTGGCTTCTGACAATAATCGCATCCGGGTTTTGAAACTCACTGGCAATTTCGTACTGATCCAACGGAAACTTTTTTAGCCCGACGGGATCAATCTTATTTAAGGTCTGAATCTTAAACATGTGTTTATAAATTTTTGTATAGTGCCTTTAATAATGAGAAGTATAAAAGTGTGACAAAGATCACAATTTTATTTAAGAAATGGTAAGCAAAGCCTCCCTTTTTTTAACGATTCGAAACACTGCTAACATTAAATTCATGTTACGAAAACGGGATGTTGAACCCGGGTGTTTTTGTTGGATGCAGCTTGTTAAATTGACTATTTACCCTTTCGCCAGCGTTGCAGGGGCAGGGGCTTGGCAGTGGATTGAACGCCTTTGCTGACAAACTTCACATCTTCAATGGAGTAGAAGGCGTTGGGATTGTAGGTGCGAATGATTTCGATGACCGGCTTAATGTCGGCCCGTTTGATGATGGAATAAATGACGCCGACTTTCTCGGTAGCTCCATGGGCTTCGTGGTAGGTAATGCCGTAGCCCCGGGCTTTGAGCTTCGCAATCAGGTTATCGGCATTGGCCCGGGTGATGATCTGCAGTTGGACAATGCCCACGGCCAGTTTTTCTTCGAGGATGAGGCCAATGTAATTTCCTGCGGCAAATCCCAGTCCGTAGGCGAAATAAGCTACCCAGTTGTCGATGTTTTGAATGATCTTGCTCATAGCCAGCAGCCAGATGATTACCTCGAAAAATCCAAGGACGGGTGCAATGAGTTTTTGCCCTTTGGACACCATGACAATGCGCAGGGTCCCGATGGTTACATCGCTAACCCGGGCAACAAAAATCATGAGTGGCAGTACCAGATATGAAAACAGATCGCTTTGGTAAAATTCTTCCATGGTAAGCGGCTCGTTTATCTACGAATATAGGAAATATATCAGCGGATTAAAACTCACTGGTGAAATGAAATTTGATGTCCTTAAATTCATCCTGTGCCATTTGAAGGATGAACGGCGAATCGGCCAAAAAGACATCCCGGCCACGTTTGTCAACGGCCATTTTTTGATGTTTCCGTTTCTTAAATTCGGTCAATACTTTTTTGTCGGCACATTCAATCCAGCAGGCCTTGTGCATGGGCATATTTTCGAACCGGCATTTAGCGTTGTATTCGTGTTCCAGGCGGTACTGAATAACTTCGAACTGAAGCTGGCCCACGGTTCCGATAATTTTCCGGCCATTAAACTGACTGGTAAACAGCTGGGCAACGCCTTCTTCCATTAACTGATCGACCCCTTTGGCCAGTTGCTTGGATTTCATCGGATCGGCATTTTCGATGAAGCGGAACAGTTCGGGGCTGAAGCTGGGGAGTCCTTTAAAATGAACATCCTCGCCGGAGGTGATGGTGTCGCCGATGATGAAGTTGCCGGTATCGGGCACCCCGATGATGTCGCCCGGATAAGCGTCGTCGATCACTTCTTTCTGGGCCGCCATGAATGCCGTTGGGCTCGAGATGCGGATGTTTTTTCCGGAACGGATGTGTTTGTAAACGTTGTTGCGTTCAAATTTTCCGGAACACACCTTCACAAAGGCAATACGGCTGCGGTGGTTGGGGTCGATATTTGCGTGGATCTTGAACACGAAGCCAGTGAACCCATCTTCCTCGGGATTCACTTCCCGTTCTTCGGTAAAACTTGGGCGCGGGCTGGGGGCGATCTCCACAAACGCGTCGAGCAATTCCTGCACACCGAAGTTGTAAAGGGCGCTCCCGAAAAACACGGGGGCAAGTTCTCCGTTCAGGTATTCTTCGGCTTCAAATTCCGGATAAACACCTTCCACCAGTTCCAGTTCTTCGCGCAGGGTATGCGCGTCGTCGCCAATATGTTTTTCCAGTTCCGGATCCAGGATGTCTTCAAACAGGAAGCCCTTTTCAATTTCTTGTACACTGGGGTTGAACAGGTTCAGGCTACGCTTGTAAATATTGTAAACGCCCTTGAAATCGGCGCCACTGTTAATGGGCCAGCTCAACGGACGGGTTTTGATTTTCAACTGTTCTTCAATCTCATCCAGCAGGGTAAAGGTGTCGCGGGCGGGACGGTCGAGTTTGTTGATGAACACGATCACGGGCGTTTTTCGCATCCGGCAAACACTCATGAGCTTTTCGGTTTGCGGTTCAACTCCCTTGGCCGCATCAATCACAATGATTACACTGTCAACAGCCGTGAGCGTACGGAACGTGTCTTCCTGGAAATCCTGGTGCCCCGGGGTGTCCAGAATGTTCACCTTGTAACCACGGTACTCAAAGCCCATTACCGAAGTGGCTACTGAAATCCCGCGCTGACGTTCAATTTCCATAAAGTCGGAAGTTGCCCCTTTTTTGATTTTATTGCTTTTCACAGCGCCGGCCACACGAATGGCCCCGCCAAAAAGCAGTAATTTCTCGGTGAGCGTGGTTTTCCCGGCATCGGGGTGACTGACAATTCCAAACGTGCGTCTGCGTTTAATTTCTTCTAAAAAGCCCATATTGAAAATTTGAGCTGCAAAAGTAGCACTTTTTGAAGAAAAAGACTGATTTGGCAAATGGATTAATTCAGTGCTTTCGAAACGCGTTTCCAGAACCGTTTGTGAAATTTTACACCGTCCTTGCCGGTGCGCTCAAAATAACTTTGCAGCACATCGCGTGGCGAAAATTTGTATTGCCCGCGCTGTTCGTATAAGCCGGGTTCCGTTGGAAGGAACTGGGTGCCAAATACGTTTGGGTATTTTGTGTGGCGAATGCCCTCGATAACTTTCCCGTCCATGGACCGCGCCGTAACTTCCCACGCCTCGCTCAGGTTCTCCACCGATTGGTGGTGTGCGCTCAATACCGGTGGCGAAATGTTTGATTTCCATTTCACTTCTTTCATGAAAAAGCCGTTAAGTTCGAGCCTTAGCGGGTGAAAGCTGATCTGCATCAGTTGCGGGTTGTCGAAAATTTCCTGCCAGTAGTTGCGGTGCAGGTTGTCCTGATCGAGCTGGACAATATCCTGGTGGATGGTTGCCTGGTAAAGTTCAGCGGGAATATCCTGAATAAGTGTGCCGCCGGTGGCTACGTTCATGGTTTGCATGCCCAGCCCGAAACCGATGACAAAATATTTGGGGTTGCGTTCCAAAAACGGGGTGTAGTTCGGGTTTTTGCTGCTTCCCAGCAGGTGGAAAACAAACGAAACCTCAAATAAATGCCGCTGGGGATCGGTAACATCGGCAAATTTTTTCTCTTCGCCGTAAATCTCCGGTTGGATATCGGGGCCGTCGAACAGGAAAATACCTTTCGTTTGGCCGAACATGATGTCGAAATTGTTGGTAAAATCATTCGTCTCAAATACATTCTCCGCAGTTAGCGTACCGGTGAGGCGTTGTAAATGGAATTTTTCCAGGTTGTTGTCGCGGATGTGCCTGATTGACTGTGAGTAATCGTATCGTTCGGCATAAAAATAAACGCCGATGAACTCGGTTTCGCCCACAAACAACAGGTGTTTATCCAATAAGTAACGCACCTTTTCGATGTTCTCAACAGTAGGATTGGTCATCAGGATGTAGGTTTTGGCCGGATCGTAATCGGTATTGAAAAAATTCTGACCAATTCCATCAACGGAAAATAAAAAGCTAAAGATCAACAAGAATTGCAGGAAGATTCTTCTTTCTCTCATAAGGGTGTTCGTTTTAACAATCTTAAAATACCGGATGAAATTAATCTTTTTCGGGGAGAAGTTAAAAAATGTGAAGATGTATATTTTTTATTATTATTTTTAAACTTTGTTGTGATACGCAAATTAACTAGCACATGTCATTCAAACTATTTTTTCTGAGCACATTCAAAGGACTCAGGAATACCTCAAAAGTAGAAACTTCCAGAGATAATCTGTGGGCTGACTATCAGTTGTTTATTCAGCTTGAACAAAGTGGCGAATTACCGCAATTCCTTGCGTTGGAAAAGCGGGTTGATTCGTCCGAATTTAAGAAGGAGAAAGCGGAGATTCGCTCATTGCGGTTTAAAGGTAGCCCGGAAGAAAAATCCCTTTTGGAATTTCGAAAGTTGGAAAAGAACAGAAAACTGCGCGATTTTTACCAGGTGCAGTCATCATCTGATCTGAAACGCTTTCAGGAATTACAGGAAAGCGAAGAGATCCGGCGCTTTCAGCTGTTGGCGAGATATGTGCAGGATAGACTATACCAGGCAGACAAAGCAGCTTTTAAGCAACAAAAAAGGAAAGATGACCGGTTTGAAGACACCGAGGCTCATAAGAAATATATGGAGTACCAGCAGCTGAAATCGTCTGAATCGGTACTGTTTTGGCAGAAATTTCAGAAAAGTACCGCCTACCGGAATTACCAAAAAATGGCCAACTCATCCGAGCGGAAACGTTTTGAAGAGTTGCAGGCCGAAGTGGAATCGGAAGAATTTAAGGCTCGGAAAACCTATCTCGAGGATGCGCAAAAGTGGGAGAAATCTGAACTTTTTAAAGAGGAACAGGCCTATCTGGACTTGAAGCAGCAGCCTCGGTTTGTTAATTACCTGAAATACCGGGGTACGAATGCCTTTGACTTTTTCAACAATTGGGAGGTGGTTTTTGAAGATCATTTTGACCAATCTTCGCTGGATACTTCCAAGTGGCAAACCATCAGCCCAATGGGACAGAAAACATTGGGGCGCAACTTTTCCAAAGCCGGCGATTTGCAAGCCTATACCGACGGGGCCAACGTGCAGGTAAGAAATAGCCATCTGCAACTGGCGGTTAAAAAGGAAAAAACGGATTCGTTTACCTGGAACTTCCCCATTGGTTTCACACCAGCGTCTTTCAATTATTCATCGGGATTGTTAACCACCGGCGAGTTGTTCCAAACGAGGTTTGGAATCTTGGAAGCCAAAGTGAAATATCAGCCTAAGAACCAATTGGTTGACCTTTTTTACCTGTCCGACTTTCAGAACCATCATCGTTTGAATCTGGTTGAAAGTGGCGCGGTGTGCCGTTTGGGGTATGCTTCATCTAACGGAGCCACACAACATGAGTCATTGTCGGGTTTGCAGGCAGGGCAATTTTATATTTTCCGGATGGAGTGGGAGCCGGGCAAGGTGTGTTGGAAAATAAATAATCAGGAGATTTTTACACTCGCGCAGTCTGTGCCGGATGTGCCGATGAGTCTGAATATAAGTTCACTTGTTGTAGAACCGGTTGAAGACCTTCCGCATTATTTTGAAATTGACTGGGTCCGCTTGTATCAAAAAAAATCGTAACATGGTTAATTGGATGGATGATTTTTCGGGCGCAATAACTGTTTGCGACCGGGATGGGATTGTTGTTTATATGAATAAGGTTTCACGGTGGCAATTTCAAAAGTATGGCGGTGGAGAACTGTTGGGGAGAAACCTGCTGGATTGTCACCCCGAACCCTCCAAAACACGATTGAAGGAAATGTTGGCGGCACCCATGCAAAATGCCTATACAACGGAGAAAAACGGACGAAAAAAGCAGATTTTGCAAACTCCGTGGATGGAAGACGGTGAATTTAAGGGCGTGGTGGAAATCTCATTCGAATTGCCTGCCGATATGCCATCTCATGTACGAAGTTAACCGCGTTAATAGCCCCGTTTGTTAAACAGGATATAGCCGAAGCTGAACACCATAAACAGGTTAGTGTCTTTACTCTCAAAATAGTTCAGCGTTAAGCTAACCGGCCCCATGCCGGTGTGATAAACCAGCCCGCCAAGCCCCATGAAATTGAAAGACGAAAAGGTTTTTTCATTGTAGTCAGCCAGGTAATCATCTTTCATTAGGATGTTTCTCATTGGAATAAAAGCATATCCCTCGGCCCTAAAATGAAGCTGGTCGCTTAGGTGAACGATAGTTTTTAGTCCGGAAGCAACATACTTGGTTGCCCTGAAATTATCGGTAAATATCGTTTGGCTGTAGGGCGTTGGGGTAAAGCCGGGAGCATTGAGCACGGTGGACCGGTAGTTGCTGAAGGTTTTTTTATTGCTGTAAACAGCTTCGCCCAATAACCCCACCGTAAATTGATTATTTATTTTAAAATACTTGTCGAAATTCCCTTTTAGGGAGTAATACTGATGCTGACGATGACTTTCCACTTGTTCTGCAGTGATTGAGCCGGGTGTAAAATCTTCGTTGCCGTCAATGAGTGTAAAGCCAAGAAACGTGGAGATCCCTTCCGTTGGAAACTGCCTGTAATTGAACGAATTTTCCTCAAAACGCAGGCTGGCGGCAAAAGCTTCAAACAGCGTGTTATCGGCATTGTCGGTTTTTTTGACTTGTTCGTTCAGGTAATAATCGTCGCTGGCAGCCGAATAGCTTGTGCCGAGCATCAGTTTTCCTTTTGTTCCGAGTGGGAATCCCATTTCGAGGCGTACATTGTTTTCATCTTTAATGATATAAGGCGGAAGCACGTCTTCAAAGAAGAATTCGTTACTGGTTGAATAATAATCCCATCTGTTAAAGGTAAGCGCCCCGGAGAGGTAGAAGGGCAACTTGGTGGGAAAGTCGATGCGTCCTCCTAAATTGATTGAACTGTAAAAACGTCCGAAATATATATTCGAACTTAAGGTATAAGCACGGTTATTGAAAAAACGGTAATCTAAACTCAGAAAACCCTGGTTGATTGGCTTGGTGGAAACATTGCCTCCAAATTTGATTTCAACCGGCTTTTCCTGATTTACTTTCAGGTGAAGGTCGAAATAACCATTTTCCGGATTATAAATGGAAATGGGTCGAATGGAGCGCAGCTGAGGGTCGGCTACCAGTTTGAAGTATTCTTTTTTTAATTCATCCAGCGGAATGATGTTCGACCGGTGTTTGAGGCTCTGAATGATATACTTGCGTTGCATGGGGTCGGGAACACCTTCAACCTGAACGTTTTGAAAGAGCAATTCCGGCTTTTGGGCGTTGAAGGCTTGCCGTTTTTTTTGTACCTCGTGCAGTGGCACCCGCCTTTCAATCCGCGATTTAATACTGTCGATTACACTTTGGGTTTTATCGTATCCGGCTTTTTGAATGATGTCTATTTTGTTAAAATCCAATAGGTTGATATTGTTGAAGGAAGTTTCTAGCAGGATTCCTTTTTCGGGATTGATTTCGTAATCGGTTTTTTGCATGATCAGGTTTTCCAGTTGGGCCATCACATCGTCTTCGTCCGGTTTCCTGGCGTTGTTGGCCACCTTATGTCCGATGATGACATCGGGCTTAAAGGCTTCCAAGGCATTTTTAACCGGAAAATTGTTTACAATGCCGCCATCGAAAACCAAGGCGCCGTCAATTACAATCGGCTTAAAATAGAACGGGAACGTCATCGATGCCCGGATGGCCTCGCCCAGGTCGCCCGACCGGAGTTCCACCTCCTTGTTGTTGTACACATCGGTGGCAATACAAAAGAAGGGGACAAATAGTTGGTCAAAATCATACTGGCATACTGCATTGGTGGATGCAAACAGTTCCATAAACGCAAAATCCATTTGTTCTTCCGGAATGAGGTTGGTGGGCAGCAGAAGCTTGAGTTTATCTTCGCGTCTTTCCAGGTCCAGGCTTAGCCAGGAAGGGCTGTCTTCCAGCTTTCGGAAAAAATAGCGGTATTCTTCCTGTATTTTTCCGGTTGCCCAAAACTTGAACTGCTCACTTTTGAAGAGTACTTCCATTTCGTCGGTAGAGAATCCGGCAGCATACAGGCCGCCGACAATGGCGCCCATCGACGTACCGGCAATGTAATCGATCGGGATTTGATTTTCTTCCAGGGCTTTGATCACACCGATGTGGGCGAGCCCTTTGGCGCCACCGCCGCTGAGTACCAAGGCAACCTTTTGAGCAGAAGCTTCAGAAAAGAGCAGCAGTAAAATTAGCAGGGAAAGCAGTTGTTTCATGGCCCGGAAGTATTTTATGTCTATTTTGGTGTGAACACCAAATTTATAAAATTAGGCGCAAAGATGATAGGCTTTGGGTGTTGTTTAATCATGCCCGAACTTTCAGGAGTCCAATTTTATTTTCAGGGATTGGAACCCTTCGCCCAGGATCTCGCGGGTGTCCATGATGGTAATGAACGCATCCGGATCGATCTGGCTGATAAATTGCTCGAGAATAGCTACTTCGCGCCTGCTGACCACGGTGTAAATAATTTGTTTGTCTTCGCCGGTAAACATGCCCCTGCCTTGCAGGTACGTGCCGCCGCGTTCCAGATCTATCAGTAACTTTTCTTTTATTTCCTCGTGTTTGTCGGAAATTATAAACAGTGCCTTGTTGTAATCTGCCCCTTCCAGGGTAATGTCGATGGCTTTGCCGGTGATGTAAATTACCAGCCACGAATAAAGTGGAATTTGCCAATCCTGAAAGGCAGCCAGCCCCAGCAGTACGATGGCCGAATCGACATAAATCATGAGCTGCCCGAGCTGCATGCCGGTGTATTTGGCAATGATCATGGCAATAATGTCGGAGCCGCCCGAAGTGGCCCGCGACTTGAAAATGAGCCCGAGGGCAAAACCGATGAGTACGCCGCCAAACACGCAGGAAAGCAGTACATCGGGCACCAGGGGCGCATCGCCATCCTCGCGCAGGTACGTGATTAGGTCCATAAAAACGGAAGACAGTACAAAGCCCACTACTGTTTTTACGCCAAACCGCGGCCCCAGTATTTTGATGCCCGCAATGGTGAGCGGAATATTCAGGATCAGACCGAACAAACCAATCGGAATTCCATCCGGCCAAAATGAGAACAGTCCTTGGGTGAGATAGTGAACCACGATGGCAATGCCATACACGCCGCCGGGCACAATTTTATGTGGTGAAATAAAGTACACAAAACCAACTGCCAGGATGAATGCACCAAGAGTGATGTAGCTGTAGTCCCGGAACCATTTCAGGGTAAAAAGTTTTTCTTTTTGGAGGAATGCCATGACCTTCTTTTTTTAGCAAAATAACCGTAATTATGCCTAACAATCGTTGATTTTTATCAAGAAATATTTTAGGAAAGTGATAAAAAAAAGCCTCCAATTTGGAGGCCTTCTTCGTATGGTCAAGTTTTTTCTTAAACTCGTTTTTCTTTGATCCTGGCTTTTTTGCCGGTAAGACCACGCAGGTAAAAAATACGTTTGCGACGTACGCTACCTTTTTTATTGATTTCAACACCATCAATGAATGGGGAAGAAGCCGGAAAAATTCTTTCAACACCAACGTTGCCTGACATTTTACGAACCGTAAATGTTTTGGTAACGCCTGTTCCTTTTACCTGAATCACTACACCGCGGAAATCCTGGATACGTTCCTTGCTTCCTTCCTTGATTTTGTAGTGAACAGTAATGGTATCGCCGGCGCCAAATTTAGGCAGGTTACTTTCAACGGCGAACGCGTTTTCTGCTACTTTTATTAAATCCATTTTCTTTAAGTTTTAGGGCAATATTACACATTTTCGCGTGTAAGAGATTGCAAAAATTTTGCGCAAAATTAATAAAAATCAGATAGGTTCAAAACTTTCCTTTCATTTATGTTGAAATAAATAATCGGTCGGAATGTGCCTAAAAATTAATTGTTTGCCTATTAGTGTCCGGCTCCGCCAATTACTTTTAAATGGGAGCCGGTGCTTTTGGCGATAGCTTCGTACCACCATTCCGGATAACCCGGAAAATCGGGGCTCGCCGGCAACCCATATTCGTTGCGGACAAACTGCCCGTTCTCTTCTTTCTTCACATTCCCATCGATGTACTTGATGAGCAGATATTGGAACAATTTTTTCCATTCGGCGGTCATGTTATTAGCTTCATTGGCCGAATACGTGGTCAGGAATTCCCGGGCTTTAGCCGCACCTTCTTTGTCGTAAAGCATTTTGGCTGCCTGGTCGATAGCCGGGGTGTAGGCGATGTATCTGCCTTCCAGCTGCCCCTGTAAATCGCGGATATGCTCAATCATGGCATCGTAGCGCAGGTACGCAAAGTTGGTCACCGCATTAAACACCCAGAAAGCGGAAGTTTCGGAATAGGTGAGCATGTCGCCGTTGCCTTCACGGAAACATTCGGGTATTTCGGTGACTCCGCAGTACATGGGAACATAGCAAGTGCTGTAGGTATCGTCAACCCCAAACCAGATAATGCCGCCAATGGGGCCGGGCAACCAGGAGCGTGACTGGGTTACAAACGAAAAGCCGGTTTGCTGGGTGGAGATGGCCCGTTCGTTGCAATATTCCACCGAATCAACAGTCCATGTCAGGTTTCTCCATCGGTAGGGTAATTTGTGCGGTCCGGCGCCAATATCCTGGGTCATATCCAGTTCCGTGCCTTCAAAGTGGTCGCGCATCATTTCCATCACATCTTTTACTGTCAGTTTTTTGTCAGGCTTGATCCACAAGGGCATGCGGTTGCTGGCAAAATTATTTTCGCCGGTATGTTCAATCAGCCCTTTTGCGTATTCGGTGTATTGTTCCATGCCTGCCGCAACCTTATTGAAGCCGGCCCAAACGCGGGCCTCGCAAAAACGGGCGCCACCAAAATCTACGGGAGCATATACGTCCGAAAAGCTGAAATCCTTGTTTTTCCCTTCGAACCAGCCTTTTTCACGGGCAAAGGAAATAACATCTTTTGAATACAGGCAGTTGTCCGGATCGTTAAACGGGAAGGTTGTGATGCGGGCCTGGTTGGCATGTCCGCTGATGTAACCGTCCGGAACACGAACGGCCACCCAAACTGCCCCTTTTTCACCCTCACCCTTGCCAATCATCTCCAGGATCCAAACTTCGTGCGGGTCTGAAATGGAAAAAGATTCGCCCGAGCTGGCGTAACCAAATTCTTCAACCAGGTTGGTCATCACCTCAATGGCTTCGCGGGCGGTTTTTGCCCGTTGCAGGGCCACGTAAATCAGGCTTCCGTAGTCCATAATCGCGCCTTCCTGAGTGGCCAGTTCCTTTCGTCCGCCATAGGTGGTTTCACCAATCGCAACCTGATGTTCGTTTATGTTTCCAACCACGCTGTAGGTGTGGGCAACCTGGGGAATGAGTCCCATGAATTTGCCGGTGTCCCATTCGTAGATGTCGCGCATGGCCCCTTCCGGGTAATCCATGGCCGGTTGGTAGTATAATTCGCCGTACAGCGTGTGCGAGTCGGCCGCGTAAGTAATCATGGTTGAACCATCGGCCGAGGCGCCTTTGGTAATTAAGAAATTGGTGCAGGCCAGTACCTGCCCCGCCGCAAGCGTGGCGGCTAGTAGTAAGAAACTTATTTTTCTGATCATTATGCTATTTGTTTTAAGTTTTTCAGCATGAAAGCAAAGATAAACATTCCGTTGCGAACTGCTAAAAAAGGGGATAATCAATAGGAATAACTATGAGAAAGCTCAGATTGTTTATTTTTTGGAGGGGAGATGTCTTGTCAATATTGCAGGTTGTTCTTATGTGCCCCGAAATTTTAAATGCCCTTTCCCCTTTTGACTTTAGACTTTTGCCTTTGCCGTAGTTTGCATGTTGATGAAAATATTGACAACTTTATAGGCATTCATCAAAATTCCGGCGTATGAAACTACATGCTTTCCATAAATTATCCTACGGACTTTACCTGGTGGCTTCGGCGTTTGAAGGGAAAAAGGCCGGGTATATTGCCAACACGGTTTTTCAGGTTACTTCGCAACCTCCGCTGGTGGCCATTTCCTGTCATAAAAATAATGAAAGCGCCAGTGTCATCCGACATGCCGGGGCTTTTTCCATTTCCGTGTTGAAGAAAGAACTCGATGTAAAGTTGATCGGTGATTTTGGTTTTATGTCGGGCAGCGACATTGATAAGTTTGCCAATCGGAATCTCACGACTGCAAAAACCGGTGTGCCAATTGTATTGGATGAATCCGTTGCCTGGTTTGATTGTGAAGTGAAGGAAGTGAGTGATTTGGGATCGCACTGGCTGATTATTGGCGAAGTAGTTGACAGTGACCTGCTGTTGGATGAAGAGCCGCTAACCTATGCCGATTACCGGGAAAAATACAAGATGCTGTCGCCCAAAAATTCGCCAACCTATTTGGAACGGGAAAAACTGGAGGCAGAGAAGACCGTGGATTCGCAATTGCAAGCTGAAGCAGAAGAACCTGTCCATGTGGAAGGTGGACCACAAAAGCCGGAGGCAGCGCCGCGTGTGTGTGTGATTTGCGGGTATGTGTACGATCCTGAAAAAGGGAATCCTACCCGGGATATCCCACCGGGAACCCCCTTTGAAGAGTTGCCGGAAGATTACCGTTGTCCGATTTGCAATGCGACGAAAGAGTATTTCAAAAAAATCTGATTTGCAGAAATAAAAAAAAAATCCCGGACTTCAGAAGAGCCGGGATTTTTTTATATGGAAGATGTTTGTTTACATGTTTGCATCCTTCAGGATCACATCGTGTGCGCCGCCTTCAACAATGCTGGTTGCCGATACGAGCGTAATCTTTGCCTTTTCTTTCAATTCGGGAATAGTGATGGAGCCACAGCTGCACATGGTTGATTTGATCTTGCCCAGGGTGATGTCCAGGTTGTCTTTCAGTTTCCCGGCGTACGGTACGTAACTGTCAACCCCTTCTTCAAATTTCAGGTTTTCGCTGCCACCCATGTCGTAGCGCTGCCAGTTGCGGGCACGGTTCGAGCCCTCGCCCCAGTATTCTTTCACATAGCGGTTGTTCACCATCAGCTTGCGGGTGGGGCTTTCATCGAAACGGGCAAAGTAGCGGCCCATCATCAGGAAATCGGCGCCCATGGCCAGGGCAAGCACCATGTGGTAATCCTGCACAATACCGCCATCCGAACAAATAGGAATATACGTACCGGTTTTTTCAAAGTATTCGTCGCGGGCGGCAGCCACTTCAATAATGGATGTTGCTTGTCCGCGGCCAATTCCTTTTTGCTCGCGGGTGATACAGATAGAACCACCGCCAATTCCCACTTTAATGAAATCGGCACCGGCTTCGGCCAGGTACAGGAAGCCATCGCGGTCAACTACGTTGCCGGCTCCTACGCGGACCGTTCCGTTATATTCTTTCTTGATGTATTCAATTGTTTCGCGCTGCCAGGCAGAAAAGCCGTCGGACGAATCTACACAAAGCACATCAGCTCCGGCGTTTACCAGGGCGGGAACCCGCTCTTTGTAGTCGCGGCTATTAATCCCGGCGCCCACCATCAGCTTTTTATTGGCATCCGAAAATTCGTACGGGTGTTCTTTGTGGCTTTCGTAGTCTTTGCGGAAAACGAAGAAGTGCAAATTTTGCTCTTCGTCGATAATCGGCAGGCTGTTCAACTTATTGTCCCAAATAATATCATTGGCCTCGTTCAGGCTGATGCCCAGTTTTCCGGTAATCAGTTTGTTGAACGGAGTCATGAACTCTTTCACTTTCTTGTCCAGCGCATCGCGGCTGGGGCGGTAATCGCGGCCGGTGACAATGCCTAGCAGTTTTCCGTTGGGGCTGCCGTCTTCGGTGATCCCCAGCGTAGCGTGGCCTGTTTTTTTCACCAGCTCCAGCACATCCTGAAGTGTGTGTTCCGGGGTGAGGTTCGAATCGCTTTCAACATAACCCGCTTTGAATTTTTTCACTTTGCGCACCATTTCTGCCTGCGTTTCGATGGGTTGCGACCCGAAAATGAACGACAATCCACCGTTGCGAGCCAGGGCTATGGCCATGTTGTGGTCTGACACCGACTGCATGATGGCCGAAACAAACGGGATGTTCAATTCCATGGCAGGCTGTTCGCCCTTTTTGAAACTTACCAGCGGCGTTTTTAACGATACATTTGATGGATTGCAGTTTTTATCGGTCAGGCCCGGGATCAGCAGATATTCACTAAAGGTTCTTGAAACTTCATTCGAGTATTTTGCCATGATGTGCCAGCTTTTTGCGTTAAAAAATTGTGCGAAATTACATTTATTTTTCTTTTCAGCCTTGCATCTCAGGTCAAATTTACGTTACCCGCCATCTGCTTGTTAGTGTAAATGATTGCTATCGTGGTATTTCTGTCGAAATAGTAGCCTGATAGTTTGAATAATTATACAGTGGGTTGCGTTTGGGGTTGTACAAATTTTCTTGAAGCAAGGGGTTATCATCCTGTGTGTACACCCATAATTGGTTGGTGTCCCAAACTACAATCTCGTCGCGGCAGTCGCCGGTAATGTCGAGCACGGCATAACACCTGTCCGGGTGGCCGTCGTCAGGGAATTCGAGTACTTTTCGCCCGTAGCCATTCCAGGCGCCGCCTTCGGCTGCATTGGCATTCAGGACGAAAAATTCTTCGGTTTTGCCGGTCCAGTTTAGCGGGAGGCACATGCTGCCGTATTGGTTGGGCTCAAAATCATGGTAGATATTACCCTCTTTATCAAAAAGATGGATGATACCCTGGTTGCCCCAAAAGTTGATGGAAACGGTTTCCAGCCCGGGCAGGTCGTCGCGGAAATTGGCCATAGCGGGATTTTGAACATGCCCAATGTAGTGATGTTTGGTAATCCGGCCATTCAGGTCAGCAAAAAACATCCCTTCGTCGCTGGCGGCACAAACAATCTGAGGGTCTTCATTTTCACCCAGACGAACAATGGCCACGCCATCGGCATGGTCCGAAAGCTGATCGTCCAGGCTCCAGAGCATCGTGCCATCATGGTCGAACAGGGAATACCCCATCAATAATTCGTCTTTTCCATCGCTATCTGTATCAAAGGCAAACGGGTAGTGGCCGGTGCGGCATTTGTTGTTCCACAGTTGCCGCAGGTTGGCATCGTAGGCCCACAGGTACTGGTAGCGGTCTTTCAGGATGAAATCGCTGGCGTACCCTTTTCCCTGCAAATCGAGAAAATAGATGCAGTCGCCCAAAATGCGCGGGAAACTGTTGTGCCCCGATTCCATGGGCTTTCCGCCCGGAGTGGGCGGGGTAGGGGCTTTCTTCAGGATTTTCCCGGTAGCTCCTTCGGCAATAATAATTTCCTGGTTCATCGTGTAAATCACTTCATTTTTCCCATCCTGGTCGATGTCGTGTATCTGAAAGGCAACATCGTTTGTCAGATCGGTTTTCCAGGGGTCAGGACTTCCTTGTTGCCAGAGGATTTGTCCGTCGAAGGTGAGGGCCGTGAGGCAACTGAGTTCGCTATTGCGGTCTTTGGGGCCATGGTGGACCACTTGCCCTAACAAAATATCCACTTTGCCATCACCGTTCAAATCGCCAAAACGCAGATTGCGGCCCACGCCAAAATCTGCCAGGTACGTTTTTTTGTACATCACCATTTTGGGGTTTTGTGCGATCAGGCTGTCCTGTTCCTGCTTGAAAGCGAGTTCATTTTGCTGTGTTTCGCGAAAATTTCTTTTGTCGGTACTCACTTTTACCGAATAGAACTCGGTGTATGAATCCGAAAGCAAGCCAATTTTTCCCGCGGCAAAGGTTGCGTCCTGTATCTCCCAGACCTGCTCGTCAGGCAAGTACACGGTGATTTGAGACTCATTCACCGTAACTTTCAGATGAACTGGTTCTTCTGAAAGCGGACTGTAATATGTTTTGGCAAGGATTGTTTCATCAGGCTGGCGGAAACCGGTGGCATGGTTCACTTTCATCAACACGATCACTTCGTCTTCCAGTCCCAGAAAATAATAGCAACGGTCGTTACGGTAGCGAAAAACCATCCCGTTGCGGTTGCTGGAGTTTCCCGGTTTAAATTCGGCTTCCAGCGTGTAGTTGGTCCAGAACGGCGAACCGGTAATTACCATCGGATGCCAGTGAGAATTGTGGTTAGTGGCATGTTGCACCATCATTTTCCGGTTATTATCGATGGAGCGGATTTCCCACGATGCCGGGAGGTTGTAGCGGAAGGTTGACACCACCCAGTTGGAGCGGGGACGGGCTTCGGGCAGGTAGTGATATTCGGTGTGAGCGCCAATATCGGTCAGCAACGGACCGGGGTGCTGCTGCGAAAAGTTTTCATCCAAGAGAACAACTTGCCGGGCCTCCGGCTGGCATGAGGAAATAATCAGGCTGAGGATGATTGCTAGTAGCGGGTGGACGGTTCCTGGTTTCATGGAGTTGTATTTTTAGTAAGGTGATGCTAAAAATACAAATCTTTCTTCAGCCGGGGAAGTGGTTTTTGCTCGTGTCAGGCTTTGTTACGGACGAAAATGCGTAAAAGATTAAGTTTGATTGGAACAAAAAGCTTCAGCCAGACAAAAAACGTAGTTGCCAGGCCCACAATGGCCAGTGCCATGATAAATACAAAACTGGTATGGAGCCCTGATTTTTCGGCGATTGCTCCCAGGGCAACCGGGCCACCCAAAAATCCGAGATAGGCTGAACCGGCCATGAAAGCAATTCCGTTTGAGGGGCTGATCCCATCGATTTGAGTGGAGAGGCGATAGGCTTCGGGAACAATGATGGAGAAACCGGCACCTACCAACGCGAATCCGATGAGTGTTGCCATAGGCTGTGCCACAAGGACAAAGCCGAAACCCAGGATGCTGATCACAAAACCATTCAGCAGGATTTGCCATGGCCCAAAGCGTTGGCTGAAATGATCGCCAACAAAGCGGCCCAGCGTCATGGTGAGTGAAAAACCAGCATACCCGAGGCCTAATTGCGTTTCGGGGACCAGCGCCACATCGCGCAGGTAAAGGCTGCTCCAATCGGCTATGGCGCCTTCGGCTACCATCGTTGCCACCGCGATTACGGCCAGGGCAAGCAAGCGGGGATTCAACCGGCCAGGCTGTTTATTGGCGGTGATGACTTGTTCAACCGACGATTTCAGGGAAATAAATTTCTTGTAAGTGAAAATTTGTAATAATACAACACTCAGGGCTGCCAGGCTGATATGCAATACCGGATTGTTCAGCAAGATGAGCAGGACGGTACCAAAGCCTGCGGCAAACAATCCGCCCAAGCTGAAGTAGCCGTGGCAGGATGACATGATGGAAATTTTATCGCGCTTTTCAAGGGTCGAAACCACCGTGTTCAGCCCAATCTGCAGGATTCCGCTGGTCAATCCGAAGAAAAACATCAGCACGGTCAACTGTAAAAAGGAAGTGGCCAGGAAGTAGCTAAAAATAAACAGGGTCATTCCCAGTACGCCGCCCAGGGCAAGTTTCCCTTCACCAAAACGGACCACCAGTTTTTTGCCGATGTAAATGGAAATCAGCGAACCAACAGCAGCGGCAAACAAGGCGATGCCCAAATCTCCTTTGCTCATGTTCAGTTTTTGGGTGATGGAAGGAATGTACACCACCCAGGTGCCAAACATCAGGCTGAGGCTCAGAAACAGCTGGGCAGCCGGAAAATAGTTGCGGTCCAATAGCAATATTCGTTTCAACGACATGGTTTTTCAGTATTAAAATCGAATTCAGAAATACGCGTAGGGTTGTTCAGTTTGTCGGTTTATTGTGTATGATCTACAATATGGCGGCGAAAATATAAAAAAAGAGATTTCGCGTATCGGATGGGGTTTATTTTGACGGGTTTGTGAAGGAATTGTTAGGAGGGGTGGAATCATCAGCGAACAGGACAATTCAAGAAACGCTGTTTGAGCAAAAAAAGCTGCATCCTTTTAGGAATACAGCTTTGTTAAATCGATTTTTTCTGGTGGTCAATTTATTCGTACCAATTTATTTTTCGCGTGAAATACATGGTCATTGCTAACATCACAAACAGACCGACGCTCCCCACCAACAAGGCAAACGATTCAAGCTGTAACAAGATGAAGATGAATAGAAACGAGATTGACAGAATGGCCGTCAGCGCAAGGGAATTGCCCCAGGTCTTTAAGAACGACCTCGAGTAAATCAGTACCAGCAGAATTACTGACATCGATGCGACCAGATAAGCCAGGTTGAATCCAACGTGTTCCGAGAACGACAGTAAGAGCAGGTAAAAAATAAGGATTGAAAAGCCCACCAGAATGTATTGAAAAGGGTGTACCCGCTGTTTGGTCAGCATTTCGTTCAGGAAGAATGAAAGGAAAATCAGCAATACAATCATGATGGCATATTTGGCGCTGCGTTCATTTTTCTGGTAATGGTCTGCCATATTTATCAAGCTTACACCAAAGTCGCTCGATTTTATATCATAGGCATTGTCGATCCAACTTTGCGGGAAATCGCGGTTGTAATTCAGTACTTTCCAATCGGCCGTGAATCCGTCTTTATTGATGTTTCGGTCGATAGGTAAAAATTGACCCTGGAAACTCGGGTCATTCCAGGCCGACTGCAAATGCACGTCGGTTGTTTCGCCAACCGGGGCAAAGGCGATGGAGTTTGAACCTTTCAGTTTCAGGTCGATCTGGAAATTGGCAGGCATGGATTGGATCGACGAATCGGGCAGTTGCAACGAAATGCCGTTGCTGCCTAAAATCCGGTTTTGCATGCCCGGTGAAAACGGGATGGTTTCCGTGTTCCATTTCAACTCAACTACTGAGCTGATTCCGCGCAAGTCGCTGATGGCGATTTCCAATTTGGCCTTTTCCCATTCTATATTTTCAGGCTTGATGCTCAAACCCGAAAGGTCAGGTTTTTCAAAAGCCCCCGACAGTTGCAGGCTGCTTTCGTAAACAATGCTTTGGTAGATACTGCGGTTGAGCTTTTTCGGGAAAAGTTCACCTTCAACCCGAAGTGTTTTGGGTAATAAATGGTATTCGCGGACAATCTCCTGGACCGTTTCCCCATCTTTGTCCAAAACCTGTTCGGTGTATGGGATGGTTAGCATTGGCCCCCTCACAATTTGCTGGTTCGACCATGAGTTGGCAACTTCCAGTTGGGCGGCGTCTGCCGTCATTTTGCGCTCCCGGATAAGCTCCATAATCATAAACTTCGGAATAAGCAGAAACAAGACGATGATCGCGATGGTGATCAATTTCACGCTCATGCGAAAACCTTGGCTTTTTACTTTTTGTTCGATGAACTCTTGTGTTTTCATACGGGTAGAATTTAAGTTGTAAAAGTACTTTGTCATTCAAAGTGTATGGATAAAAAAATTACAGGTTTTTCAATATTTCTTCCAGCGTGTTGAGATGCTTCTCGAAAGCAATTTTTCCGTTGTCGGTGATGGCATATTCTGTATTTGGTTTGCGGTCAACAAAGCTTTTGTAAACCGAAATGTAGCCTAGTTTTTCCAAGTGTTTCAGGTGACTGGCCAGGTTTCCGTCGGTTGCTTCGAGTGTCTCCTTGAGCGTGTTGTAGGTCGCCGAGGCGTTGACAAGCAAAATAGACATAATGCCCAGCCGCAGCTTGTTTTCGAAGGCTTTATCCAGGTATTGAAACAGATTTTTCACTTGTTTGCTGTTTTTCGTTCGTAGCGAAAATACATGATGGTGCCGTAAATAATATGCACCAATCCAAAACCAACGACCCAAAAAAACAGTCCCATGCCGGGCAAAACAGCTGCCAATAGCCCCAATCCAATTTCAAAAAGTCCCATGTAGAAAATCTCCCGGCGGGTGTATTTGGCTGCATTTACCAATGCCAATCCATAGAAAATGAGGCAGCACGGGGCAACAACGCTGTAAATTTCGCGGGAGAGAAAAATCAGCATGAAAATTCCGCCGGTGACCAGGGGAATGGCCAGGTTGGTCAACAACATCCGGGTTCCGGGCGACCAGAATTTTTCAGACTTGCGCTTCACTTTTGATGTGGTCAGCCAAATAACCGTGACGAACGAGACCACCAGCAGAACAGCTGCCAGTAGCAACATTTCTCCCAAAACCTGGTTCGAGTAATATTCACGGTAATATAACGAACCGGGAATGTAAATTAGCTGATAGGCAATAAAAGCGCCGATTAGTGCATAAATACCCACAAGTACTCCGGACAGTCCGCTTAGCGAGAGGAAGCGGCTCGATTGCTCCATCATTTTTTTTATCTCTGTTATCTCGTTCAGATAGTGTTCTGTTGGTTTCATTTCTCTTGGTTGGATTAAAAGTGCTTTGAATTGCAAAGTAAAACATTTTTTTCATCCAGACAATCGTTTGGAGAAGATTTTTCACAGACTGCTTTCACACAAAAAGCCACCTCCTGAATCGGAAGTGGCTTTTGTGTGTTTGGCGCAGTCAAGGCTCAGCTTAAAGTGAATCCCTCACTACGCTCAGAGCAGTTTCTTTTCCCTCCTTCGGAGGGGCCAGTGGATGCTGGTATCTTACACCTCGTAAGTTGTCGAGGCGGTGTCGCCGCCGCGGCCGGTCCAGTTGGTGTGGAAGAATTGGCCACGCGGTTTGTCGATGCGCTCGTAGGTGTGGGCTCCGAAGTAGTCGCGCTGGGCTTGCAACAGGTTGGCTGGCAAACGTTCGCTGCGGAAACCGTCGAAGTAGCAAAGGGCCGAAGTTAACGCTGGTACGGGGATGCCGTTAGTCAGGGCAGCGGCACACACGCGACGCCATCCGGCTTGTGTAGCTTCCACTTTTTCTTTGAAGAACGGGTCGAGCAACAAGTTGGGCAATTCCGGATTTTTGTCGAATGCTTTTTTGATGTCGCCGAGGAAGGCCGAACGGATGATGCAACCGCCGCGCCACATCAGCGCGATGCCGCCATAGTTCAGGTTCCACTTGTATTCTTTGGCGGCTTCCATCATCAGGTTGTAACCTTGCGCGTACGAAATGATTTTTGCACCGTACAAGGCCATTTTCAGGTCTTCAATCAGTTGTGCTTTTTCGCCGGTGAACGATGGTTTCGGTCCGCTGATCACTTTTGAAGCCTGAACGCGCAGGTCTTTCTGTGCCGATAAGCAACGGGCAAATACCGACTCGCCGATCAATGTCAACGGAATTCCGAGGTCGAGGGCCGAAACACCGGTCCATTTTCCGGTACCTTTTTGGCCGGCAGTGTCCAGGATTTTTTCAACCAGCGGCTCGCCGTCTTCATCTTTGTAGCCCAGGATATCGCGTGTAATTTCAATCAGGTACGAGTCCAGTTCTTCGGTATTCCATTTTTTAAATACTTCGTGCATTTCGTCGGCACTCATGCACAGCAGGTCTTTCATGACGTGGTAGGCTTCGTTGATGATTTGCATATCGCCGTACTCAATCCCGTTGTGGACCATTTTCACAAAGTGTCCGGCGCCGTCTTCGCCCACCCATTCACAGCAGGGAGAGCCGTCTTCCACTTTGGCGGCCACGGCCTGGAAGATCTCTTTCACGGCTGGCCATGCAGCTGGGCTTCCGCCGGGCATCATCGACGGCCCTTTCAGGGCGCCTTCTTCGCCACCCGAAACACCGGTGCCGATAAACAGCAAGCCTTTGCTTTCCACATACTGAGTACGACGAATGGAGTCGGGGAAGTGCGAGTTACCGCCATCAATGATGATATCACCCGGTTCCAGATGGGGGATCAGCAGTTCGATGAAGTCGTCAACGGGCTTTCCGGCTTTCACCAACATCATTACTTTACGCGGTTTTTCCAACGAGGCAACCAGTTCTTCGATGGAATGGGCGCCAATGAAATTTTTACCGGCCCCCCGTCCATTGATGAAATTGTCCACTTTTTCAACCGTACGGTTGTAAACGGCTACCGTGAAGCCTTTGCTTTCCATGTTCAAAACCAGGTTTTCGCCCATCACGGCCAAACCAATCAAGCCAATATCTGCAAGTTTTTTCATTTTATGATGAATTTAAATGTTTGTATATTTCTTTTTAACCACTCTGTTCTCTTTGCGGTTAAAAATTAAAGCCAATTTCACGAAGTTTCCCCAAAACATCTGTTGGCACATTCTCCGCTTTGATGGTAAACACCGGAAACTCACGTCGCACCGGATAATCACCACGCAGCTTTTCAAATTGCGCGGGATCGTTTCTCAAGGCACGGTCGTCATCCCGGATATCGTATGTAGCCAGAATGGCGTTGCCGATGATTTCTTCCTCGGATCCATTCAAACCATCCAGCCGGATTACTGTTTGTGCAGGAAGTTCCACTTCGCGGGCTTGCCAGTTATCAATTCCGAGTTTGAAAAACCGGCTGATGGCCTGTATGCTCATGCTCGTGCCGTTGGCTTTTCCATCTTTTGAATACCCGGCAATGTGCGGAGTGGCCAGGTCGCATTTGTCCAACAGTTCCAGGTCGATATCAGGTTCGTTCTCCCAGCAGTCGAGCACCAGTCCCGAAATTTGCTGTTTATCCAAGGCTGTTTTTACCGCAGCCGCATCGACAACTTCGCCCCGGCACGAGTTGATGAGGATAGGCTTTTTCGCAAGGCTGTTAAAAAAAACGGCGTCCGCCAAGTGGTAAGTGGCATCTTCGCCTGTCATATTCAGCGGAACATGCAGGGTGATAATGTCGGCTTGCTGTTTGATTTCTTCGAGGCTGACAAATTGGTCAGGTCCCTCGGAGCGCTCACGCGGCGGGTCGTTTAGTAACACCTTCATTCCGATGATTTCGCATAAGCGGGCCACTTTTGATCCTACCTGGCCCACACCGACAATGCCAATAGTTTTTCCTTTTAGTTTGAATTTGTGTTTCTTAGCCAAAACGAAGAGGGCAGATGCGATGTACTGTTCAACCGATTTGCTGTTGCAACCGGGGGCATTGGTCCATTTGATCCCGGCCTGATCACAGTAATTCGTGTCGATGTGGTCGAAGCCAATGGTGGCTGTGGCAATGAATTTCACAGACGAGCCATTCAGCAATTGTTCGTTGCAGATGGTTCGTGTGCGTGTAACAATGGCGTCAGCATCTTTTACAATCTTAGCAGTAGTTTTTGAACCGGGGAGATAAACCACCTCGCCAAACGGTTCGAGTGCTCCCTCTATGTAAGGAATTTTATCGTCGATTATAAATTTCATTTTTTTGATCGTTATTTGATACACGAAAGTATCAGTCCAAACGACAACTTCCTTTGTGGTTTGTCGATTTTTGGAGAAAATCTTTGTTTTTATAATACTCTTTCACCATTTCATCGAGCACGGCGTTGGTGCGGGCTGCTGTTTCTGCTGTGCTCACACATTCCTCTTCGCCACGCAGCGAACTGACGACGTTTTTAACCAGGTTGTGAGAAATATTCTCCGGGTTTTGAAAACTAAAATTGATGGCGCCTTTGGCAGTTGTCAAGCGCAAATCGCCGTGGATAAAACAGGGCAGGTTAATTTTTCCCTGGGTGCCGATAATTTCGATATCGTCCTTTTCGGCTGATTCGTCGGCAACGAAGCACCACAGCCCGGTGCCGGCCACGCCGTTTTCGAAAGCAAAAGTGCCGGTGACGGTATCTTCGGCTTCGTAATAGCCAGCTTGGTTATAGGCTATCCCATGCACCTCGTTAACCGGTCCGAACACAAAGTCAAGAAAATCAAGTTGGTGCGAGGCCAGATCGAAAAAATGGCCACCTCCGGCAACTTCAGGATTTACACGCCAGTTGTGTTCTTCCGGATCTTTCCCTTTTTCGGCAGCACTTTTTATTAAGGTGACCGAAACGCTTAGTGGGATGCCGATGGCGCCGCTTTCAACCAACTCTTTCACCTTTAAAAAAGCAGGCAACGTACGGCGGTAGTAGGCCACAAAAAGTGGCATGCCGGTTTCTTTGGAAACATGGATCATTTTACGGCACTCGCTGTAGTTCATGGCCATGGGTTTTTCCACGTAAACCGGTTTGCCAGCACGCATGGCCTGGATGGCATAGCTGGCATGGGTGTCGGGCGGCGTGGCAATATAAATGGCGTTTACCTCCGGGTCGTTGATCAGGTCATCGGCCGAGTGGTACCACTTGGGAACACCGTGCCTGCGGGCGTAGTCGGCTGCTTTTTCTTTATTGCGGCGCATGACGGCCACCAGCTTCGAATGTTCGGTTTTTTGAAAAGCCGGTCCGCTTTTCACTTCGGTTACATCGCCGCAACCAATGATGCCCCAGTTGACAGTTTCGAGTTTTGAGTTCAACGTTTTGATTTTCAGGTTCCGCGTTTCGAAATTTCGTTCTTTACAGTTCCCGAAACAAGTTCGGGATGACGTTGTATTTTACTCCTCTCCTTTGGAGGGGGTGGGGGAGACTGTTAATATTTGAACCGTTCTTTGTACGCCCACAAACCAATGGCCGGGTTCGAAATATAAAAGATTTCTTCGCCATCCGGCAGGATGTTGAAGCCATCTTTCAGTTTTTCCACCTGGTATTTATTCATCATTTCATCGAAATCGCCGTAAATGAAGCCAACACTTTCTATTTCCTGTTGAGTCAGGTTGCCTGGTTTTTTACCCGGGCAATAGGTGATGCTGAAGCGTCCTTCCGAAGAGCCGTGGATGAGGTGGGCCGCTGCCCCCAGGTTGTTTTGCAGCTCTTCGTTTTCGGCAGTGGCTTTCAGGGTGGCAGGTGTGCCAAAGTAGCCATACTTGCGAATTAAACGGTCAATCTCTTTGTCTTCGCCAAACTCTTTCAGGGCAGGAGCCAGCACAATCAGTTCGCCGCCATCGTCAATGGCCATGCGGGTTCGGTACACCGACTTGTTACCCAGCCAGGTTGATTTAAACTCGGTGGGATCGAGCCAGACCACTACTTTTTTCAACGGTCGGTCGAGCATCTCAAAGTTGACATCGAGCGACAGTTTGGCGGCTTTGTCGAACACCTCGAAATCGTCACCGATGAACAGTCCGCGACACTTAATTTTACCGTCGGTTTTATCCAGTCCTACAACAGTTTGCACATATACAATTGGCAAATCGTTGGTGAAATGTTCCGAAGCATAGTTAAATACCTTGCGCACCGGGGTGTCGGCGTGGCCCATCATGCGTTCCATGCCATAAGCAGCGCCAATAAAGTGGCTTTTGTTGATGCCTTCAGAGCCGCCTGTTCCCACAAAAATATTCTTGTTGTAATTAGCCATGCCCACCACTTCGTGGGGAACAACCTGGCCGATGGAAAGAATCAAATCGAACTTGCCTTCAATCAGTAATTTATTTACCTGTGCCGGCCATGGGAAATCGACAGCTCCTTCTGATACTTCTCTTACAAATTCTCCCGGAACGGTACCCACGGTCACCACATCGTTGCGCCAGTCGTGCTCACGGATGAGCGATGCAGGCAGGCTTCCAAACATGTGGCTGATTTGCCCGGGAGTCATCGGAGAGTGAGTGCCCAAAGCCGGTAGCACGTCGGTCAGTTTATCGCCGTAATATTGCCAGGTCAATTCGGTCAAATCGCCCGAGCGGCTGGGTAAACGGGTATAGTCGGGCGGAATAGCCAAAACTTTGTTTATTTCCTTTAATTGGTCAAACGCAGCAAACAAACCTTTTTTCAGGTCTTCTTTGCTTAACTCGTGGCTTGTTGAGCCAATTTCGTAGTACATCATAGAATTTACTATTTAGCTATTTACCATTTACCATTTACCATTTTAGAATTCAAATACTGCGAATTCAGTTTGCGTTTCATAGTAACAACTGAACTTGCAATAATTTTGAATAATTCCCGATTTTCCTGCATTAAATCTGTCAACAGTTTTTCTTCAATTGTACTGGATTCAATGATGAGTTCCAGCCAATAAAGGGTTTCGTCCAGTTCTTCTTCGATCATTTTCAGTTTGTTCAGAAAATCCCGGTCTGATTTTGCTAAGCAAGCGGAGCGATAGTTTGCGCCAGGTGACGTTCCCGAACGGATAATTTGATTTCCGAGAGTTCGCCCGGTAATCGAGTTGGGTAAACTCTCGGAAAGCTTGATTATTCTTAAAGCAAATGACTTTAGTCTCTTTTTCAGAATGTCTTTATCCATTTTGAAAATGGGAAATCGTAAATCTGTAAATGGTCAATTTAATTAGCGTTTTACGCGGGCATTACCCTGCCAGATGCTCCAAACCATTTCTTCGTCGGCCGGTTGGGCATAGTCGGTCAGGAACGTGGTTGCCAAAGCGCCGGTTGCCCAGCCAAACTGCGGCCATTTTTCCGGTTCCCAACCTTTCAGGATGGCATACAGCATTCCTCCCACGAAACCGTCACCTCCGCCGATACGGTCGAGTACGTTAATTTTACGTGGTTCGATCACCTGCCATTCGTCGCCTGCACGCAATACGGCTCCCCAAAGGTGCTCGTTGGTACTGATTACCTGCCGAAGCGTCGTTGCAAAAACCTGAGCATTCGGGAAGGCAGCTTTTACGTTGTTGATCAATCCCTTGAATTCTTCAATTTCGTCTTTGATACCTTTCCCTCCGGCTTCCGGTCCTTTAATGCCGAAGCACAATTGGAAGTCTTCTTCGTTACCAATCAGGATATCCGAAACCGAGGCAATCTCCTCGAAATTTTTGCGTAATTCTTCTTCGCGGCCTTTCCAGAACGAAGCGCGGTAGTTGAGGTCGAATGAGATGCGTGTGCCGTGTTTTTTGGCCGCACGGGCAATTTCGAGGCAGAATGTGCTGGTTTCGGGCGAAAGCGCGGCAATCAATCCCGACAGATGCACTATTTGCACGCCTTCCTGTCCGAAAATCCGTTCCAGATCAAAATCGTTCACATTCAGGGTGCGGCCAACTTCGCCGGCACGGTCGTTTTGCACACGTGGGCCGCGTGAGCCGAAACCGCTGTCGGCAATGTTAAACTGGTGCCGGTAGCCCCATGGGTCGCCTTGCGGAACTTCCGGCCCTTCGTAGTCCATGTGGCGGGCTTTCAGGTTGCTTTTTATGAAGGCGGCAATCGGGCTGCCTTTTACGAACGTAGTAAGCACTTTTACCGGCAAACCCAGGTACGACGAAATGCTGGCCACGTTGGTTTCGGCGCTGGTGGCCTGCATTTCAAAGAGGTTACTGCTGTGAACCGGTTGTCCGTTTACCGGTGTAATGCGCACGCCCATACTGGTGGGCACAAGCAACGCATATTTGCAATTTTGTTTAAGTTGAAGATTCATATCGTTTGTGAAATTTTGAGTTCCAAGTTTCAAGTTCCAAGTTTCAAGTTCCAGGTTCCAAGTTCCAGGTTTCAAGTTCCAGGATTTTTATCGTAAAGAAATGACTACGAATGACATTAATGACAGATGACAGATGACCGATGACCGATGACCATTCCACATTCCCCAATCATCATTCACCAATCCCTATACGCCGCTGTAAGCGTTAAAGCCGCCATCAACGGGAATGACCACGCCGGTAATGAATTTTGCCAGGTCGGACAATAAGAATAAGGTTGCACCTTGCATATCGTCCGGATCGCCAAATTTGCCCATCGGGGTGCCATTCACGATTTTCTGTCCGCGGGCAGAGTAACCTCCGGTTTTTTCATCCAATACCAGAAAACGGTTTTGGTCGGTGATGAAGAAGCCCGGAGCAATAGCGTTAACACGAATTCCGGTTTTGGCGAAATGAACGGCCAGCCATTCGGTGAAATTGTTGATAGCTGCTTTGGCTGCTGAGTATGCCGGAATTTTTGTCAATGGTTTGTACGAATTCATGGACGTGATGTTTAGGATCGCCCCTTTTCGGTTTTTAATCATGTCTTTGGCAAACACCATGGTCGGGAGCAAGGTTCCTTTAAAGTTTAGATCGAAAACGTGGTCGAAGCCTTCCATTTTCAAGCCAAAAAAGGAGTCTTCCAGGTTGTCGATGTTGCTGTCGTTTATTTCTTCAACTTTCGTTGTCGCTGCCGGACTGTTTCCTCCGGCACCGTTAATCAGGATTTCGATGTCGCCTAATTTTTCGTTGATGATGGACTTTGCTTTTACCAGCGATTCCTGATCGAGTACATCGGCCTGGACACCAATGGCTGTGGTTCCGTACTGATTGCTGATTGCGGCAGCTGCTTTTTCACCGGCTTCTTTGTTTCGTCCCAAAATGGCAATTTTGGCTTTTACAGAGGCCAATGCTTTCACCATTTCCAAACCGAGGACTCCGTATCCTCCGGTTACTACACATACTTTACCGGTTAGGTCTTTAAAACTAATTGGTTCCATAACTGCTTAGGTTAAATTCTTTATAATAGTCCACGTTTTCTTTGGTAACGATATCAATGGAGGTATAGTTTTCGGCAGCCACCTGTTTTTTTAGTATGACATGCTCGAATAGGGTGTTAATGGCTTGATACCCCTGTTCTTCCGGTCGTTGGCAAATCAGGAAATCAACAACGCCGCTGCGCAGGTGTTTCACATTTTGCAGGATTAGATCGTGACCGATCAAACGGACATGCTTCAGGCCCCGCTCAACCAAATAATCAGCCAGCCGGTAAACTTGTGAGTTGGTCACAAATACGCCATCAAGCCCTCCCAGTTTTTCTATTTCCTGGTCAAGGAGGTAGTAGAAATTTGTGTCTGCTGTATTTTCAATTTCCAGGGTATGCAGGGTCTTCTGCTTTCCGGGGTCGGTTTGGTTGAAATAGTCATAAAAACCGTTTTCCCGTTGCACCAGGTGGTTTTGGTTGTCCATCTCTTTGGCAAAATGAACCACGAGAATATTGGCCCGGCCTGGCAGCGAAAAGTCGAACAGCTTGGCAGCCAGCGCTCCGCACTGAAATGAGTTTTGCCCGATATAGCTGATTTTATTGCACTCTTTCAGGTTCGAATCAATAAAAATGAAGGGTATGTTTTGTTCGTTCAGCTTGGCGATAAAAGCTTTTGATTCGCGCGAATAAAAAGGGGCAAGCACAACTCCTTCGGGATGACTATCTATAATTTCCGCAGCTTTTTCCTCGAACGAGTGCGGATCGGTTTGGGAATATTGATAACTGGTAATTTGAATGCCATATTGTTGAAGTTCAGAGAAAGCCCGTCGAACCCCCGTGATGGGTTTGTTCCAGTAGGCTTCGTCGGACTGGGGCTCGGGGAAAAGAATGGCAAATACATGGGTTTTCTTGGACGCCAGCGTGCTTGCCAAAATGTTGGGCTGGTAATTCATCTCCGCCAGTATTTTCATGATCTTTTCCCGTGTGGCCGGGTTTACTTCGCCCCGGTTGTGAATAACCCGGTCAACAGTGCCAATGGATACGTTGGCTTGTTCGGCGATATCTTTAATCCGTATTCTTTTTATTGGTTTGATGGCAGTGTAATTTAGAGTTAATGGATGTGATAATTCAGGTTGAAAACAAAGCTAAACAATTTTTCTATTTGTCGTGTTCGCACACGGACAAATATATTTAAAAACATTTTTGGATGCATTTGCACTTTTTTTATTGCCCAACTAAATAAATAAGTCTATTTTCGTGTGCGAACACGGTGATTGCCGCTGTTTGTCAACCTAACATTAATAATCAATAAATCAATACGATTATGGAACTAGGAAAGTACAGCTTTGGGGTAGGCGACCGCTTCAGTCATGAAGGTGAAGCGCAGTTGAAAGCGCTAATGAAAGCCAATGCACAGGGTGTTGAAGTGATACCCGTGTGGAACAAGTCAAACCGCGAGCACAACATTGTGCACTCCGAACCAGTTGAAACCCGTAAGGAAGCCGATGCTGCTGTTAAGGCGCTGGGCTGGACGGGGGCGTATTGTGTGGATGCCGACCACATCAACCTGAGCAATGTGGACCGCTTTATCGATTATTCCGACTTCTTTACGCTGGATGTGGCCATGTATATTGGTAACCCCTCGGATGCTGCTGATGAAGCTGCTTTTATCGCTTCGTGCAAAGCATTGGGTAATGAAGTGAAAATTGAAGGTATTGCCGAACCTATTGTAATTACCAACGATTTGTTGAAAAAAGTTGCCGGAAAATTCCTGGCGGCCATCAAAGAAGCCGGCAAAATTTACCGCCACATCGAATCGGTAAAAGGGAAAGGTAATTTTATTACCGAAGTGTCGATGGATGAAGTGGAAACGCCGCAAACTCCGGTTGACATGTTCTTTATCCTGAAAATGATTGCCGATGAAAAAATACCCGCCCAGACCATTGCTCCGAAATTTACCGGCCGCTTTAATAAAGGTGTGGACTATGTGGGTGATGTTGATCAGTTTGCCAAAGAATTTGAGCAGGATGTGCTCGTGATCGACTATGCCGTGAAGCATTTCGGATTGCCCAAAAACCTGAAGCTATCCGTGCATTCCGGAAGCGACAAGTTCACCATTTATCCCATTATGGCCAATATTATCAAGAAACACGACAAGGGTTTGCATGTGAAAACAGCCGGTACCACCTGGCTGGAAGAAGTAATTGGTTTGGCCGTGGCAGGTGGCGAGGCGCTCGATGCTGCCAAAGAAATTTATACAAAGGCATTGGACAGAAAAGAAGAACTTTGTGGGCCGTATGCCGATGTGATCGATATCGACGACTCGAAACTGCCAAGCCCCGAAGAAGTGGCCGGATGGAGCAGCGAAAAATTTGCCAGTACGCTACGCCACATTCCCGGACACCCGGAGTATAACTCCAATTTCCGTCAGTTGATTCATGTGGGGTATAAAGTGGCTGCCGAAATGGGAGAGAAGTACACTGGTTTGCTGAAGAAGCATGCCGCCATCGTTGGTGGTTGTGTGGAAGAAAACATTTACGACCGTCACCTGAAACGGTTATTTAATTTGTAAATACACACCAAAAATCAGAAAATAAGATAGAAAGATGAAAAAGTTCATGGACGAAAACTTTCTGTTGCAGACCGAAACTGCACAGAAGTTGTATCACAATCATGCGGCCAACATGCCGATTTTCGACTACCACTGTCATATCAATCCAAAAGATATTGCAGACGACCGTCAGTTTAAAACCATCACCGAAGTGTGGCTCTACGGCGACCATTATAAATGGCGTGCCATGCGTACAAACGGCGTTGACGAACGCTTTTGTACCGGAGACGCTTCAGACTGGGAAAAGTTTGAAAAGTGGGCCGAAACGGTTCCGCACACGTTGCGTAATCCACTGTACCACTGGACTCACCTTGAACTGAAGAAGTTCTTTGGTGTAGAGAAATTACTGAATCCGGCTACGGCGAAGGAGATTTACGACCATTGCAACGAATTGCTGAGTAAACCCGGCTACAGTGTTCGTGGCCTGATCCGCAAAGCCAATGCACACACCATTTGTACAACCGACGATCCCGTTGATACGCTGGAATACCATCAGCAAATCAAAAATGACGGCTTCGAAGTGGCCGTATTGCCAGCCTGGCGTCCCGATAAAGCCATGATGGTGGCCGACCCTGTTTTCTTCAACGATTATATGGGCCAGTTGGAAAAAGCTGCCGGGATGGACATCAAATCGTTCGGTGATTTGATTGCTGCCCTGGATAAGCGTCACCAGTTCTTCCACGACAATGGTTGCCGATTGTCTGACCACGGCTTGGACACTGCTTATGCCGAGGAATATACAGCCGGTGAGATTGAAGCTATTTTTGCTAAAATTAGAGGCGGTAACAAACTGACTGAAGAAGAAATTCTAAAATTCCAGTCGTGCATGCTGTACGAATTTGGAGTGATGGACCACTCGCGTGGCTGGACACAACAATTGCATATTGGCGCTCAACGAAACAACAATACCCGCTTGTTCAAAAGATTAGGACCTGATACTGGCTTCGACTCTATTGGCGACAAACCGGTTGCTGAGCCGTTGGCCAAGCTGCTCGACCGCCTGGACATGGAAAACAAACTGTGCAAAACGATCCTGTACAACCTGAACCCGCGCGACAACGAATTGTACGCCACCATGCTGGGCAACTTCCAGGATGGCTCGGTGCCTGGAAAAATCCAGTACGGTTCCGGCTGGTGGTTCCTCGATCAGAAAGACGGTATGGTGAAACAGATGAACGCACTGTCGAACCTCGGTTTGTTGAGCCGCTTTGTGGGCATGCTTACCGACTCCCGGAGCTTCCTGTCATACACCCGTCACGAATATTTCCGCCGCACCTTGTGCAACTTACTTGGCAACGATGTAGAGAACGGCGAAATCCCTGCGGATATGGAACTTCTGGGCAGCATGGTCGAGAATATTTGTTTCAATAATGCGAAGAACTATTTTAATTTTTAGTCATTCCAGATAAGCTGAAATACATTCATTTATCTTGTGAAAAAGAAAAAGATTTCTATTTTTGCAATCGATTGCACAAAGAAATTTAATGATTTGAAAGATGAATAAGAAAGTTGTTACATTCGGGGAGATCATGTTGCGCTTAGCAACTCCCGGTTATTTGCGTTTTGCACAAACCGACACGTTTACCGCTACTTATGGTGGTGGAGAGGCAAACGTAGCTGTTTCATTGGCCAATTACGGTATTGATGTAGAATTTGTAACACGTTTGCCAAAAAACGACATCGGCGAAGCTTGCCGTATGGACGTGAGAAAGTATGGCGTTGGTACAAACCACATTGTTTGGGGTGGCGACCGTTTGGGTATCTACTTCCTCGAAACAGGTGCTGTTAGCCGTGCATCGAAAGTGGTTTACGACCGCGCTCACTCGGCTATCGCTGAAATCAAACCAGGAATGGTGAACTGGAAAGAGGTGTTCAAAGATGCAAAATGGTTCCACTGGACGGGTATTACACCGGCAATTTCGCAAAGTGCTGCCGATGCCTGTTTGGAAGCTATTCAAATCGCCAACGAAATGGGAGTAACTGTTTCGTGTGACTTGAACTATCGCAAAAACCTGTGGAAATACGGTAAAGCTTGCGGCGAGGTGATGCCTGCTTTGGTTGCCGGGACTGACATTGTATTGGGTAACGAAGAAGATGCCGCTATGGCTTTGGATATTCACCCCGAAGGAGTTGATGTAACCGGTGGTCATGTGGAAGGAGCTGCTTACGAGTCGGTTTCAAAACAAATTATGGCGAAATATCCACGCGTGAAAAAAGTTATTACAACTTTACGCGGATCGGTTAACGCTAACCACAACAGTTGGGCCGGTGTTCTTTGGGATGGACAAAAACTGTACGAATCTCCAACTTACCAAATCACCCACATTGTTGACCGCGTAGGTGGTGGCGATTCATTTATGGGCGGTTTGATCTACGGTTTGTTAACTTACACCGGCGACGATCAAAAAGCACTGAACTTCGCTGTTGCAGCTTCATGCCTGAAGCATACCATTTACGGTGATTATAACCGGGTAACGGTATCAGAAGTTGAAAAATTGATGGGTGGAGACGCTTCCGGGCGTGTATCCCGATAAATTTTCAAGCCCCCTTCGAAAGGAGGGGGCTTTTGAGTTTTGTTTTTTATTGTATTAATTTACTTTTTAGCTGATAATTATGGCTCGTTTTTCTCGCATTGAGGTAGCAATTAAGATGAAAGAAACTGGCATTGTTCCGGTTTTCTACCATCAGGATGTCGAAGTATGCAAGTCGGTGGTAAAAGCTTGCTACGATGGCGGCATCCGCGTGTTCGAATTCACCAACCGTGGCGACTTTGCCCACGAAGTGTTTGGTGAGCTGAACAAATGGGCAGCGAAAGCATGTCCTGAAATGATGCTGGGCGTTGGTTCTATCGTGGATGGGCCAACAACCGCTTTGTACATTCAGTTGGGCGCCAGCTTTATTGTGTCGCCACTGATTGACGAAGAAATGGCGAAAATCTGCAACAAACGGAAAATAGCCTGGAGCCCCGGTTGCGGTTCGGTTACCGAAATTGGCCGTGCCCACGAACTGGGTTGTGAAGTGGTGAAAATCTTCCCCGGTTCGCAAGTTGGAGGCCCCAGCTTTGTTGCAGCTGTAAAAGGCCCCATGCCGTATGCCAGCATCATGCCTACCGGTGGCGTTTCTCCTGACGAAGAAAACCTCGCTGGCTGGTTTAAAGCCGGTGTTCATTGTGTGGGAATGGGTTCTCAATTATTTCCCAAAGAAGTGTTGGTAAATAAAGATTGGACATTTATCACCAATAAGTGCAAGGAGGCGCTTGATTTAGTAAAGAAGCTTCGGTAAGTTTACACCAATAAGCAATTAAACCTAGTAGTAATATTTAAAATTTGTTATGTCTTTGAATACAATTAACGAGAAGATGTCCAAGTACCGATGGACAATTGTTGGCATGCTCTTCATGGCAACAACCATTAACTACCTGGACCGCCAGGTGTTATCGCTAACCTGGAAAGACTTTATCGCACCAGAGTTCCACTGGACTGACAGTGATTATGGAACGATAACTTCCCTGTTCTCTCTCTTCTACGCCATCAGCCTGGTCTTGGCCGGTCGGTTTATCGACTGGTTGGACACCAAAAAAGGTTTTCACTGGGCCATTGGTATCTGGTCTGTTGGCGCTGTGCTTCACGCATTTTGCGGAATCGCGACTTCTGGTATTCTTACCGGCAACTGGTTTGTTGGTTTTGCCGAAGCCCGTCACATCATCGAAGGAGTGGAGGATGTTGCCCGGGTATTGAACGTGAGCGTGGTCTTGTTCATCTTTGCTCGTCTTGTATTGGCAATAGGTGAAGCGGGTAACTTCCCGGCAGCTATTAAGACAACCGCTGAATATTTTCCCAAAAAAGACCGTGCCTATGCAACCAGTATTTTTAATGCCGGTGCTACGGTGGGCGCACTTGCCGCCCCGATCACTATTCCGTTGATTGCTAAACATTGGGGCTGGGAGTCAGCTTTCATTGTGATTGGCGCCCTCGGTTTTCTTTGGATGATCTGGTGGCAGATTGGCTACCATAAGCCGGAGCATCACCCCCGTGTAAATGGTTCTGAATTGGCCTACATCAACCAGGATCATGATGCTGATGAAGCAGCATCGGAAGCCAAAAGACTGGCTGCCGGAAAGCGGATCAGCTTCCGGAAATGCCTGCGCTACAAGCAAACCTGGGCTTTTGCCTTTGGTAAGTTTATGACTGACGGTGTGTGGTGGTTCTACCTGTTCTGGACACCGGCTTACCTGAGTTCGGTTTACGGACTCGAATCATCTGATCCCAAAGCCCAGCTTGGTCTGTTTGTTCTGTATGCCATTACACTGCTTTCGATCATCGGTGGCTGGCTGCCTACTTACTTTGTCGAAAAACAAGGAATGCACCCTTATGCCGGCCGTATGAAGTCGATGTTGATTTTTGCGTTCTTCCCGCTGCTGGCTGTAGTTGCACAACCCTTAGGACATTTTTCATACTGGTTCCCCATTGTTATCATCGGTATTGCCGGTGCGGCACACCAGGCTTGGTCGGCCAACATCTTCTCAACGGTTGGCGACATGTTCCCGAAAGCTGCTATCGCTACCATTACCGGTATTGGCGGTTTGGCTGGTGGTTTAGGTTCTGTGGTGATCAATAAAGGCTCCGGCGTATTGTTCGATTTTGCCCGCGAAACCGAAATGAGCTTCTTCGGGTTTAAAGGTGTAGAGTCCGGTTATTTCATCATTTTCTGTATCTGTGCCATTGCTTACCTGATTGGCTGGGTCGTGATGAAAGCATTGGTCCCGAAATACAAACCAATTACCGACCTGACTTAATTTTATTAGGACGAATTAACGGTTAAAATAAAATCCGGGATGGTTTTGCTTGGTGCAGGACCTCCCGGATTTTTTTATTCGTGCAAATTGTCAATACCGGTTTTTTTTAATTTTGGTGTCCAAATCAGCTTTAAGTCCGAAATTATCAAACGGATAAAGTTGCTGTCTGTTCCTGTTCGGTGTGTATGAGTTGTAGTTCCTGTGTCTATTTTGTGGGTGACAATACTAGTTAACTTACAGACATGGCCGAACCAAATCAGCTCCATTGATTTTCAAGTTTCTATGCAGTTTTTCAGGTTTATTTCCGTCAATTTCACATCGGCATCGGGGGCGCACCCTTCCCTTCCGGACGGAATTATCTTGGGTGTTAGTTTGGTCGCCAGTAGGCCGTAGCTCTTCTTGACAAGCAGAAAGGCCTTGTAGCTTGACCATGAGAAAAGCCCGAAAAATACATCAAAAAAAAGGGCCCGGAAATCTCCGGAACCCTCTCTCCCATAATGCTATTTGTGTTTGTTTTGATTATTTCAAGCCACGCTTTTCGAGCAAAGGCTCTGTTGACGGATCTTGCCCCCGGAAATTCCGGTAAATTGTCATGCCTTCGTCCGAGCCCGACTTGGCCAGCAATGTGCGGAATTTGGCAGCCAGCTCCGCATTAAACAAATCGCCCGATTCCTTGAATGCATGGAAAGCATCGGTGTCCAGCACGGCAGCCCAGATGTACACATAGTAGCCGGCCGAATAACCTCCGCTGAAAATATGTGAGAAATAAGTGCTCCGGTAGCGCGGAATAATTTCGTCGATCAGTCCGATGCGCTCCATCGACGTTTTTTCGAACGCGTTTACATCGCCGGAAAATTCCTGTGTGTGCCAATCCATATCCAACACCGAAGCGGCCAGGTATTCCACCGTGGCAAACCCTTGATTGAAATGTCCGCTGTTTACGATTTTCTGAACCAGCGCTTCCGGTATCACCTCGCCGGTTTTATAATGTTTGGCGTAAACCTTCAATACTTCCGGTTCGGCGGCCCAGTTTTCCATGATCTGCGAAGGCAGCTCCACAAAGTCGCGCGGCACACGACCGGCAGTGCGCTGGTACGGGCCATCGGTAAACAAGCCGTGCAGGGCATGGCCAAACTCGTGGAAGAAGGTGGTCACCTCATCAAACGTGAGCAAGGCCGGCAGGTCGCCGCTCGGTCGGGTGAAGTTGCACACGATCGAGGTGATCGGGTACTGCACTTTTTGGCCGTCTTTGTAGGCTTGGTCGCGGAAGCCGGTATTCCAGGCGCCCACGCGTTTGCCGTCTCTCGGGTGGAAGTCCATATACAACACACCCACATGCGAGCCATCCGCTTCTTTTACCTCCCAGGCTTCCACTTCGGGATGATAAACCGGAATGTCCGTGCGCCGTTCAAATTGAATGCCATAGAGTTGGTTCGATACGTAGAAAATTCCTTCCCGAACGTTGTCGAGGCTGAAATAGGGCTTGGTTTCTTCTTCGTCCAAGTCGTACTTTTGCTTGCGCAGCTTTTCGGCATAATACCACCAATCCCACGAAGCCAGCTCGAAGTTGTTACCCTCGTTTTTAATGATGGATTGCATTTCAGCCCGCTCCTTTTTGGCAACGTCCAATGCCGGTTTCCATAGTTTATACAGGAAATCGTACACATTTTCCGGTGTTTTGGCCATGTTTACATCAATCACATAGGCAGCATGGTTTTCGAAGCCGAGCAGCCGGGCCTTCTCATCGCGCAGCTCAACCATTTTGGAGATAATCTCCTTGTTGTCGAACTCGTTGTTATTGTCGCCGCGCATAAAATAGCCACGGTAAATTTTCTCCCGCAGATCGCGGTTTTCGGCATATTGCAGGAATGGGATCAGGCTGGGTTTTTGCAGTGTGAACACCCATTTGCCGTCCAACCCGCTTTTTTTAGCCTCATCGGCTGCTGCCGAAATTACGCCTTCGGGCAAGCCTTTCAGGTCGGCTTCGTTGTCCACCACCAGCTGAAAATTCTTGTTGGTTTCGGCCAGCAGGTTTTCGCTAAACTGAAGGCTCAGCTTCGAGAGTTCCTGATTCAGCTCACGCAGTTTGGCCTGATCCTCATCGGACAGGTTAGCGCCGTTGCGCACAAAATCCTGGTAATATTTTTCAACCACACGCATTTGCTCGGCATCAAAACCAGCTCCCTCGCGCTGTTCGTACACCGCTTTCACCCGCTCAAACAAGGCCTTGTTCAGCATCACGTTGTCTTCGTGGGCCGTCATCTTCGGATAGATTTCGCGGGCCAGTGCCTGCATCTGTTCGTTGGTATTGGCCGAGTTCAGGTTGCCAAAAACGGCATCTACCCGACGCAGCAAATCACCCGATTCGTCGAAGGGTAAAATCGTGTTTTCAAAAGTGGGCGCTTCGGTATTGGCAGTAATTGCCGCAATTTCCTGTTCGTGTTGTTTAATGCCTTCTTCCACAGTAGGCAGGTAATGTTCCTCTTTGATCTGGTCGAATGGCGGTACCTGGAACGGCGTTTCGTAAGCCGCAAAAAATGGGTTTTGCATGTCTGTTTTCGTCTCTTTAGTTGAATTACAAGCCACAAAAGTAGCCACTAATACAACAAGAGTTGGAGTAATTTTCTTCATATAACGATTGGATTTTGGAATTTCGGCCCGAAAAATACAAAAACTCCGCCGCGAATTCCCTGACAAATGTTAGTTCGAGGCAGGCAAAAGTAAAATGGCAAAAGGCTAAAATAATACAATCCTCTGGCTGTCCAGGGAAATCGCTTTTAGGAATTAAATGCCATTCTTTCTATTAGAAGATGTTAAACTGCTCTTTTAAGGTCGTCACCACCCGTTCTGCCACGGCATACCGTGGCCTTACACGCCGGATAAAATCCGAAACGCCCTAAAAAGGGAAAGTCACGTACGGTCACGACACGTCGTGACCAACATGCCATTGCCCCGTGGAACGCCCATATTAACTTATCCTGCATCTGTCGGGAACGCTTCTGCCATTTGGCGTTTTTGAGCATGTGCGCATTGAACCGGTGAACTATATTTTAAAGACGATTTCCCTGCCGGGTTGCCCTTGCAATTACTCTCCAGCCCTGCAATTCACCCCCAGTGAAATCACTTTTCGGAATGAATAATGCTGTCCTTTCAAAGAGAAGATATTAAACTGACCTTTTAAGCTCATCACCATTCGTCCGGCCACGGCATGCCGTGCCCTTACACGCCGGATAAAATCCGAAACGCCCCAAAACGGGAAAGCCACGTTGGTCACGACACGTCGTAACCAACGTGCCATTGCCCCGTGGAACGCCCATATTAACTTATCCTGCATCTGTCGGAAACGCCTCTGCCATTTGACGTTTTTGAGCATGTGCGCATTGAACCGGTGAACTATATCTTAAAGACGATTTCCCTGCAATTCTAATCGGATCGTCTTTTGCTCCAGCCAAAAAATGCTTACTTTTGTCGCTCTCTGAACCTCAGCAAAAAAGCATTGCATTATGAATATTTCATACAAGTGGTTGAAAGACTACATTGACACCGACCTGCAACCGAAAGACCTGGAGAACATCCTCACGCAGATTGGCCTGGAAGTGGGCAGCATTGACGAAGTTGAAAGCATCAAAGGGGGGCTGCGCGGCCTGGTGATCGGACAGGTGCTTACCTGCGAAAAACACCCTAACTCCGACCATCTCAGCAAAACTACGGTGGATGTGGGCAACGGCGAAATTCTGCCCATCGTTTGCGGAGCGCCCAATGTGGCGGCCGGACAAAAGGTAGTGGTGGCCACAGTCGGCACAACCCTGTATGACGGAGACAACGAATTTCAAATTAAAAAATCAAAAATCCGCGGTGAAGTTTCGGAAGGGATGATCAGTGCCGAGGATGAAATTGGCCTGGGACACGACCATGCCGGTATCATGGTGCTGCCCGGCGATGCCGTGGTGGGAACGCCTGCCAGCACGTATTTCAAGGTGGAGTCCGACTACTCCATCGAGGTGGACCTGACGCCCAACCGCATCGACAGCGCCTCGCACATCGGCGTGGCCCGCGACCTGGCCGCCTTCCTGAAAAAAACACAGGATATTCATTATAAAAGGCCTTCGGTGGAGGCTTTCTGCGTGGACGACCACTCGCTGCAAATCCCGGTTGAGGTGCTCAATCCCGAAGCCTGCCCGCGCTATGCAGGAGTGACCATCAGCGGGGTGGAAATCAAAGAATCGCCCGACTGGCTGAAAAACCGGATGAAAGCGATTGGCCTGAACCCGATCAACAATGTGGTGGATGTGACCAACTACGTGCTGTTTGAATGTGGCCAGCCCCTCCACGCGTTTGATGCCGACGAAATTACCGGGAGAAAAGTGTTGGTGAAAACCATGCCGGCCGGAACCAAATTCACCACCCTCGACGAGGTGGAGCGCGAACTTCATCAGGACGACCTGATGATCTGCAACACGGAAGAGGCCATGTGTATCGGCGGTGTGTTTGGCGGTATCAAATCGGGCGTGAAAGATGAAACCAAAAACATTTTCCTGGAGTCGGCCTGTTTCGACCCGGTTTTCATCCGGAAGACTGCCCGCCGCCACGGTTTGAATACCGATGCATCCTTCCGTTTCGAGCGCGGCACCGACCCCAACGGCGTCATTTACGCCCTGAAACGCGCTGCCCTGCTGATCAAAGAAGTGGCTGGCGGAAAAATCTCGTCCGACATTGTGGACATTTATCCAACGCCAATCGAGGATTTTAAATTTGACGTTACTTACGTCAACATCAAGCGGATGATCGGAAAAGACCTGGGCGCCGAAACCATCAAAAATATTTTGACCGCGCTGGAAATCAAGATTGAAAGCGAAACCGAAACCGGTCTTTCGCTGGCCGTGCCTCCCTACCGCGTGGACGTGAAACGCGAGGCCGACGTGATTGAAGAAATTTTGCGCATCTATGGGTACAACAACATTGAAATTCCTACCCAGGTGAATGCTTCGCTGCAATATTCGGTAAAACCGGATCCGGTGAAGGTGCGCAACCTGATGGCCGACATGCTTTCGGCTCAGGGCTTCAACGAAATCTGGTCGAATTCGCTCACCAAAACCTCGTACTACGAAAATCGAGAGAGCTTATCTGCAGAACATACGGTGAAGCTGTTTAACCCCTTGAGCGCCGACCTGGGCAGCATGCGTCAAACGTTGCTGTTTGGCGGACTGGAAGCCATCGCCTACAATGCCAACCGCCGCAACGGCGACCTGCGACTGTACGAGTTTGGCAATTGCTACCACACTACCGGCGCCGAGTTGGTTGAGAACCCACTGAAAAGTTATTCGGAAGACGAGCACCTGGCGCTGTTCATTTCGGGACAAAAAGAACGCGAAAGCTGGGCCATCCCGCAAAGTGGCAGCAGCTTTTTCCAGCTGAAAGGATATGTGGAAAACCTGTTGCTGAAATTAGGATTGAAAGCTGAAAATCTGAAATTGGAAGACTTAAGCACCGATTTTTTTGCAGAAGGATTGATCTATTCGGCCCCCAACGGCCGCAAGCTGGTGGAGTTTGGAATCGTTCATAAAAAGCTGCTGAAGGAGTTTGAAATTGAAAACCCGGTGTATTATGCCGACTTTTTGATGGACAACCTGCTGCTGGAGCAAAAGAACAACAAAACGCTTTTTGCTGAACTGCCCAAATACCCGGAAGTTCGTCGCGATCTCGCCTTGTTGATCGATAAAAATGTCCGCTTTGTGCAAATCCGCGATCTGGCCGTAAAATCAGAACGTAAATTGTTGCGCTTGGTTGATTTGTTTGATGTGTATGAAGGCAAAGGCGTTCCGGAAGGAAAAAAATCGTATGCTGTCAGCTTCATTCTGCGCGACGACGAGAAAACCCTCAACGATAAGCAAATTGACAAAATCATGCAAAAGCTGATCTTCACTTTTGAAAAAGAACTTGGGGCACAGCTCAGATAAACGATCCGAAAGCCACCAGAATTTATCCGGTGGCTTTTTTGTTCAACCCGCTTCGGGGTTGAGAAAGCGGTGGGTTAGCGATATCCCCCAATCGGATTGGGGTGATAAATGGTTTGATGACTTCATGATCGGGTCACCTGGAATGAGGTAAGCGGATTAGCGATTACAGAATAACGATTCATGATCTAAGGAAAAAGCGCAAGGGGGAGTCGAAGGCCCACTGACAATTAATGACCAATAACCAGTAACCAATGACCAGCAACCAAAAAGGGATCGCATTTGCTTGCCTAACGGCTTTCTTCTGGGGCTTCTTGGCCATTGCGCTGAAAGTGGCCGTGCAGAAAGTGGAACCGCAAACCATTGTTTGGTTTCGGTTTGTCGTGGCTTTTAGTGTGCTATCGGTCTGGCAATTGGTTCACAAACCCCAGAGTCTGAAAATCCTGGTGCGTCCGCCACTGCTGCTTATTTTTGCCGCCATAGCCCTTTCGTGGAACTACCTGGGATTTATGTTGGGGATCCACTATACCAGTCCCAGCAATGCCCAGCTGGTTATCCAAACCGGCCCGATTCTGCTTGCGTTGGCCGGGGTTATTTTTTTCAAAGAGCGGCTTCGCCTTCAGCAACTGTTTGGCTTTGTCCTCGCCATTGCCGGTTTCCTCCTGTTTTACAGCCAGCAAATCAAGCTGATGATTGGTCAGGAGAGCCAGTACAACCTGGGATACTTGTTTACCCTGAGCGGAGCGGCGGCTTGGTCGATATATGCTGTTCTGCAGAAGAAACTGGTTCAGAGCCATGCCCCGGCGGTGCTCAACCTGTTTTTGTTTGGGTTTCCGGCGCTGGTTTACCTGCCCTTTGTCGATTTTGCCCCGCTTGCTCAACTGGAATGGGTGTGGTGGGCCTTGCTGATCTTTTTGGGGCTAAACACGCTGATAGCCTACAGTTCGTTGGCTGTGGCCTTACGCCACACCGAAGCCAACAAAGTCAGCATCATCATCCTGCTCAACCCGATTATTACCTTCATCACGATGGGAATCTTTTCCGAATTACAGGTTTCGTGGATAGATGCCGAACGGTTTTCAGTGTATTCACTGCTGGGTGCGGCTATTGTTTTCACCGGCGCCGTGTTGGTGGTGAAAAAGAAACGGAAGAAAACAGAAAGCCCCTCATCCGAATGAATGAAGGGCTTTGGTATCCCAAAAAATCATAAAATCCCTGATCAGTAATCGCTAATCCGAAATCTTACAGCCTATTTCTTCCCCGCCACATCCACCAGCACAAACGACTGCGGTTTGAGCATCAGGCTTAGCTTGGTGCCTTTCAGTGCAGCTTTGTCTTTCTGCGGAATAATGTTTTCGGGTTGATCCAGTGTGTTGAATTTTGTCAGGTCGTTTTCGGCCAGCTCGGTCAGCAAGGCCTCTTTGGCGGCCGGTTTCAGACCGGTGAAATTTACCACCAGCTCCTTCGCTTCTTTGGAGGCGTTCACCACTTTCAGATAGATGCGACCGGTGTTTTTATCCAGCGAGGCGCTGGCATACAGGCTGTCCTGTCCGGCCACAATCTCACCATCAGCCGATACCGGTAATACATTTGTGCCGCTGTGGGTTGAATACAGTTGTTGTACGTAATAGTTTGGGGTCGCCACTGCCTTCAGGTTGTCGAACCAAATCAGGTCGGGACGCCACTGCCAGGCATCTACATGGGCAAACAAAGGAGCGTACGAGGCCATGTGCACCACATCGGCATTTCGCTCCAGTCCGGTCATGTAAGCAGCTTCCGAGAGAGCCGCCAACCAGCAGTTGCTTGAAGTGGCCTCCTTGATATTTTCGTTGCGCACGTGACTGGCATATTCGCCGGCAAACACTTTCAGTCCGCCACGTTCGTAGCTGTCGTACCGTCTGGCATTGTTGAAAAACCAGTTGGGGTCTTTGTAATAATGCTCATCTACCAGGTCGGCCTGGCGTCCTTTCAGTTCTTTCCACAGATAGTCGAAGCGGTCGCCATCAGCAGAAGGGCCCGAGCCGGTGACCAGCTGAATGTCGGGATATTTGGCTCGTACGGCAGCAGCAATCAGGTCGTAGCGCTCCAGGTACTGGTGCCCCCATTGTTCGTTTCCGATACCAACATATTTCAGGTTGAAGGGCTCCGGGTGCCCCATGTCGGCCCGCAGCTTGCCCCATTTGGATGAAGTATCGCCATTGGCAAACTCGATCAGGTCGAGCGCATCCTGAATGTACACCTCCATCTCATCGAGCGGGGCCAGTTCGCCGGTGTTGTACTGACAGGCCATCCCGCAGTTCAGAATAGGCAGCGGTTCAGCGCCCAAATCCTCAGACAGCACAAAATATTCGAAGAAACCCAACCCAAACGATTGGTAATAATCGGGTGTATGGCGGTGCATAAATTCGGTGTTCCAGCGGTTGATGATCAGCTCGCGTTCGTCCAGGTCGCCCACTGTCTTTTTCCACTGATAGCGTAAGTCCAGGTGATGTCCTTCAACGATACAGCCACCGGGGAAGCGAAGAAAGCCTGGGTTCAGCCCATTCAGCAATTCAGCCAGATCGGCGCGCATGCCGTTGGGGCGGTTTTTAAACGTATTCACCGGAAATAGCGAAACGTAGTTAAAATCAACGGCACCTTTTCCTTGCAGGCTGATGCGCAGGTTGGCCTTGGCCGAGGTTGCTGTAGCTTCAAAAACCACTTCTTTTTTGTCCCAGTTCGTCGTTAAACCCGAAAGCTGGGTTTTGCTGATTGGGTCTCCGTTCTCATTCAACAATTCAACCAGCAGCGATAGGTTGTTGCCTTCGGCTACGCGTGAGCCAAGCACCAGTCGATAGCTCTCGCCACCGTGTATGCCCATGCCGCGGAAGCCTTGGTTTTGAATATAGTTGAGTTGAGTCGACTTGAGTGATGGCAACCGCAGATAGCGGTGGTCTTTTTCGTCGATCCGGGAGTTGATAACCCGTATCGAGTCGCGGAAGGGCACTTTCCAGCCCATCAGGGGATCGGGAAATTTGAACGAGCGGTTTTTCACCAGCTCGGCATAAATACCGCCATCGGCAGCAAAGTTGATATCTTCAAAAAAGACACCCCACATGGTTGGAGATATTTCAGCACCAGGCTTGTTGGCCTGCACCGTGATGGTTGACTGTGCAAAAACCTGCGGCTGCACAAACAGCGCCCACAGGAAAATTCCGGTCATTAAATTCTTTAGCATAGTCTTGAGTAGTTAAATAGTTATTGTTTGATGATTAAACTGGTTGATAAATTCTTGCATAAATATGGCAGTTTTGAATGAAAAATAAAAGTAGCAAATACTTTTATGAGAGAAATTAACTTCTTCGGCTTAACTTTGGTTAATTCAATACAAACCAATGATGCGCATTCAACCCATTCTTATACTGATGCTGCTGCTAACCGGTTGCGTTTCCCGCCAGGCGGGAAAAATTATCACTGTCAACGGGGAAATTAGCGCCGATGAGTTAGGTCTAACCCTTGAGCACGAACATGTGCTGGTTGATTTTACCCGCCAGGCAGATAATGCGCCCGAACCTTACACCCTGGATGAAGCCGTTGCCCATGTGCTTCCTTTTCTGAAAGAGTTGCAGGCACACGGGGTGAAAGCCTTCGTGGAGTGTACTCCGATGCATGTGGGCCGCGATGTGCGCCTGCTGAAACGCCTGTCGGACGAAACCGGCCTGCACATCCTGACCAACACCGGCTTTTACGGCGCACAAAACAACCGTTTTATTCCCAAACAGGTATTACTGATGGACGCCGAGGCCATCGCCCAATTTTGGATTGCCGAGTTTGAACAAGGCATTGAAGGCACCGGCATCAAGCCCGGCTTCATTAAAATCGGCGTCGACCGCAAGCCTCTGTCCGAATTTCATGCCACCCTGGCTCGGGCAGCCGCCATTACCCACAAAGCCACCGGCCTCACCATCATGGCCCATACGGGGCCGGCTGTGGCTGCTTTCCAGCAATTGGACATACTGCGCGAAGAAGGCGTTTCGCCCGAAGCGTTTATCTGGACACACGCCAGCGACGAGAAAGATTGGGACAAGTTGGTTCGCGTGGCCCGGCTGGGGGCCTGGATCTCGCTCGACAAATACGGCTGGAAGGAAGACTATCGTGAGGATTATCCCCGATTGTTGCTCAAATTTAAATCAGAAGGGCTGCTGCACAACGTATTGCTGTCGCACGATGCAGGTTGGTTCGATCCCGGCCAACCCGACCAGCCCTTCAAACCATACACCCCGCTGTTTGACGAACTTTTGCCTCGCCTGCGACAGGAAGGCTTTACCGATGCCGAGCTCAACCAGCTGCTGGTGACCAATCCGGCCACGGCCTTTACCGTAAAAAAACGGCTATTCACAAATCCATAAAACCATAAAACATGAAAAGATCAGTCATTTATTTGTTTACGTTGTTGGCTGTTAGCCTGTTCCTCACCGGCTGCGCCACCCAAAGCGTGGTTCCCGCCGGAAATCCACCCGGATTTCTTCACGGACTGTTTCACGGTTTCATTATCCTGTTCAGTTTTATACTGAGCCTGTTTACCGACTACGAAATTTACGCCTTTCCAAATACCGGAGGCTGGTATAATTTTGGCTATCTGCTGGGCGTGATGATCTTTTTTGGCGGTGGCGGCGCCGGTACCAGGAAACGAAAATGCTGTTAAAATAGGCCATACAAACAAGAGCAGGACGGGTTATCGTTCATGATGATGGTAAATTGGAAGGAAATTGCGATAATTGCAGCCCGGAACAAGTACCTGTTTGGAAGCGTCTGAATTATTTTCGGACGAAGGGAAATTAGGATTAATACCAATGAAAATGACTTTGCAAGAAAGCATTGAAAAGGCAGCACAGTGTATCCGTGAAGGAAAGCTGGTTGCCTTTCCAACCGAAACGGTTTACGGGCTGGGGGCCAACGCGTTGAACCCGTTGGCCGTGGCCAAAATATTTGAGCTGAAAGAACGTCCCACATTCGATCCCTTAATTGTTCATATCGCCGATTTGAACGATCTGGAAAAATTGACGCTAAACCGTGATGAACGTGTTTACCGGTTGGCTGAAAAGTTCTGGCCCGGACCGTTAACCCTGGTGCTGCCCAAAAAAGATCTGGTGCCCGACCTGGTTACCTCGGGCTTGTCCTCTGTCGGCATCCGAATGCCCGATAACGAAATTGCCCTGGAGCTGATTCGGAAATCCGGCTGCCCGATTGCTGCTCCCAGCGCCAATAAGTTCGGACGGATCAGTCCCACAACTCCGCAGCATGTCCGAAAACAACTGCCTGAGGTTGATTTTATTTTGGAAGGTGGCAAAACGCATGTCGGAATCGAATCCACCATCATTACCCTCAACAAAAAAGGCTTTGAAATTCTGCGTCATGGCATCATTACCCGCGAAGAAATCGAGCAGGTTGTGCCTTATTATTCCGAAAAAGCAAAACCTGCCAGTCTGGTTGCGCCCGGGATGCTGAAGTCGCATTACAGTCCGACTAAGCCGTTTTATGTTTTGAGCGATGCCGTATTGCAGCGGGTTGACAAAACGAAAGCCGGATTGTTGTCGTATTCCGGCAACCACACCGAAGGCTTTGCTCAGGTTATAAGGCTGACAAACACGCAGGATTTGAAGGAATATGCCGTGAACCTGTTTGCCGCCATGCATCAACTGGAAGAGTCGGACGTGGAGTGCATTGTTGCAGAACCCGTACCCGAGCATGGTATCGGCCTTGCCATTATGGACCGGTTGAAAAAGGCAGCACATAAAAGCAGGTAAAAAGTATCCGCTACTTCGGTGTATATTTCCTTACGGAGGCCTCACTTTTTCGAAAGATCGGCCTCCGATTGTTATTCGTTCGCTTTCGGCCCGGACCTGCTCCCTGTCAACTACTAAATTTAAACTATTTTTTAACTAGGTTTATATAAGTTAACTAACAGAAACCTTAGAGAAACCTAACAGAAATTATAGAAAAACTATGGACTTCAACGGGACCATTAACGGACCGTGAGCATGGGTGCAGTTGATCTTTTTTCTGAAAAAAATACCAGGAGCAGTGTAATGCAGGTAAAGAGAATCTTACCTATCTGCTAACTTTACCGTATCGCACCGGGCCGAAAGTTAATTTTTGGGTCAAATAATCCGCTGGCGGACAGGTAATGTGTGTGTATATTTTTTATTTTTGAAGCGAACATGAATTTTTTCGTACTGAAAATACTTTTTTCTGTGCGTGAAAATTCATCCCTGACCGTTAAAACAGCATGTGGTAAGGGTAAAAAAAAGATTAAGATGAAGCATGTAAGGATGATGATGTTGATGGCCATGCTGGCGCTTTTCTCGGGCAACCGGGCCGTGGCACAGCAAGACACAACCAAGGAAGAAGGCTATCTGTTTACCGAGTTGAAAAACATTCCGGTTACTCCGGTGAAAGACCAGTACCGCTCGGGTACCTGTTGGTCGTTTTCGGGCCTGGCGTTCCTGGAGGCCGAAATGCTCCGACTGGGGAAACCGGAAGTGGATTTGTCGGAAATGTATATCGTTTGGCACACCTATCTCGAAAAAGCCATTAAAACAGTCAGGCTGCACGGCAACCTCAACTTTTCGGCTGGCGGCGCTTTCCACGATGTAACTGCCATGATTAAAAAATACGGCATCGTGCCCGAATCGGCTTACGCCGGTTTAAACTATGGCGAAGAGAAGCATGTGCATGGCGAAATGGACCGCCTGCTGGAAGAACAGGTAAAAGCCGTGGTGGAAAACCGCAACAAAAAGCTGAGTACGGCCTGGGAAGAAATTGTTCGCGGAACGCTGAACTCGTACCTGGGCGAGTTGCCCAAAACATTTGAGTACGAGGGCAAGCAATATACACCGCAAAGTTTTGCCAGCGACTACGTTGGCCTGAACATGGACGATTACATCCAAATCAGCTCATACACGCATCACCCGTTTTATTCGAAATTCATTATTGAGGTGCCCGACAACTGGTTGTGGGGCGAAGTGTATAATGTGCCGATGGAAGAACTTGAGGCCATTATCGATTATTCCGTAGAAAGCGGCTATACAGTTGCCTGGGCGGCAGATGTAAGCGAAAAAGGATTCAGTACCTCAAAACAAGGTATTGCTGTTGTTCCTGAAGTTGATAAAGCTGACATGACAGATGCAGAAATCGGCAAATGGGAAAAACTCACCGAAAAAGAAAAAGAAGAACAACTGTATGCGTTGAACAAGCCGGGTAAAGAAAAACTCATCACCCAAGAGCTGCGCCAGATGGACTTCGACAACTATCAAACCACCGATGACCACGGGATGTTGATCACCGGTACGGCCAAAGACCAAAACGACAATCCGTATTATAAGGTGAAAAACTCGTGGGGCAACTACAACCAGTATGACGGCTATTTCTATGCCTCCAAGCCCTATGTGAAATACAAAACCATGAGCATCATGGTACACAAGGATGGCATTCCGAAAACGATTCGCAAAAAACTAAATTTATAAGCCGAAAGCCTCCTGAAAACGGAGGCTTTTTTTTGTGGGTCTGTCGGCACCCTTCGTGAAGAACTGTCGGTTTTGTACCTTTACGGTTGAAACAAGCTAACCATTAAAAATCGACTGTATGAAACGCAACATTGTTGTTACCGGCGGAGGTCAGGGGGTTGGCCGCATGATCACCCGGCTGTTACTGGAGAAAGGGTTTCGGGTAACGGTACTCGAAGTGGACGAAGAAGCCATTCGCGAGTTGAAGGAAATTTTCCCTTCCGAAAATCTGCTCGTCGTGGAAACGGACGTATCCAGCGAGATTCAGGTAAAAACAGCGCTGGAGTTTGCCGTCGAAACATTTGGGCGGATAGATGGTCTGGTAAACAATGCGATGGTGCAGATCGACAAGCCGATAACCGAATTGCAGGTGGCCGAGTGGGAGCGTGTTTTGGCTATCAACCTTACCGGCCCGTTTTTGTGTGCCAAATATGCAGCCGGCGAGCTGCGCCAAAACAAAGGTTCTATCATTAACCTTTGCTCTACCCGCGCTTTACAATCGGAGCCGAACACCGAAGCTTATTCGGCCTCCAAAGGAGGCTTGCTCGCCCTGACCCACGCCCTGGCCATGAGCCTGGCGCCCGATGTGCGGGTAAATGCCATCAGCCCGGGATGGATTGAAGTGTCAGCCTTGAAGAAGAAATCGCAGCAACGACCAGTTCACCTGTCAGCGGAGGATCATGCGCAACACCCGGCCGGACGGGTAGGCAGGGCCGAAGACATTGCCAATATGGTGCTGTTCCTGCTTCAGCCTGAAAACGACTTCATCACCGCACAGAATTTTGTAATCGACGGCGGAATGACCAAAAAGATGATTTATTGCTAAAACGGATTTTTATTGCCCCAGCTATTCCAGACCTTCCCGGCCGCTAACGATGCTGGGCGTTTTCTCCCTCAGCGGGCAATTTTCAGGAGCATATTGGTCGATGATTTTCAGTAGATCGGCTTTTCGCAGGGGCTTCGACAGGTAATCGTCGAAACCTCCTTCCAGGGCACGGCTGCGGTCTGCTTCCATGGCATAAGCGGTTTGAGCAATCACCGGCAGGTGAGGGCGTTGTTGTTTTATGAGCTGTGTGGCCTGATAACCATCCATTACCGGCATGCGGATATCCATCAAAACCAGTTGAATGCTTGTGTCTTTTGCGCAGATGTCAACAGCCATTTTCCCGTTGTAGGCCCGGGTCAGGTTAACCTGATAGTCACTTAATACTTCGGACAGAAACAGGTAATTGTATTCTTCGTCTTCAGCGATCAAAATGTTTAGTCCGGCTTTTGGATCCGTGGGGTTTTCTTTTTCCTCGTACATGGTACAAATGCATTTAAGCTTTAACATGACGAAACGCAATTTCCCCCACAAGATAAAAATCAATCAGATGACAGTGGCTGCTTTGTTGATAAATTGACCGGAAGTTGATAACTTTTGTTTGTTTACAGCGAAGCCCTCCGGATAAACTCAAAGGGGCTTTTAATATGCTTGAAATCTTTTTTCAGGATCATCTCCGCTGCTTTCTGTCCAATTTCGTCGTGGTTGGTCGATATGGTTGAAATGCCCTCGCACAGTAATTCTTTTACCGGGTTTTCGTTGTACGAAATTAGGCCAATATCTTTGCCGGCCGTCCATCCGACTGTTTTGATGAATTTGATGAGGTAGTACAAATCATTGTCTGAGATAATTATATAAGCTTCTTTTCGGCAGATGTTATTTTCGTCCAGCGTGTCGATGATACGGTATTCAAATTGGTGCACCTGACAAAAAACGGCGAAGCCTTTCCGGATATAGGGTGAATAATATTCGTTGGTCGGAAAAACCAGGTTCAGCCGGTCATATTTACGCAATAAGTCCAGCGCTTGGGATAATGCATCTTGGATATCCTTGTCGTATTCCTGATAAACTACCGGATAGTTTTTTAGCTCATCCAGGTATCGGTCAACAATCAACACTTTTTCAGTCGGTATTTTTTTGATGACCCGGCCAATGTCGGCATTTTCGTTCCGGAAGTGGGGCAAAATCACAAAATAATCGTAGTGGCTGAGGTTGTTGTCGATGATATTTTCGAATTCGGCAATGTCGTAATGATAAATGAACACGTCCACGCCAGCTTTGGGCCCCAGCGTTTGTACAAATGAGTTGTACAGGCTTCGTTTGTAGTTGCTGAGCTTGTTGAACACCAGGCAAATTTTTAGCTTTTTGCCCACATCGGTTTTATTGACGTAATAGCCTTTGCCGCGGACCGACGAAATGATGCCTTTTTTACGCAGATGAACATAGGCCTTCTCCACCGTGTCGCGCGAAAGCAGCAACTCCTCGCTGGTTTCGTTGATGGACGGGATCCGCTGTCCCGGTTTAAAAATACCGGATTCAATATCCGAAACGATCAGATCTTCCACCTGTTTGTACAGCGGAACTTCTGATTCGGAATTGATTCTGGAATTTTCGATCATTGTTTTTGGTTTGGTGGGCTGAAATTATAAAAAAAGTCCAACCTTTTAAAACCCTGGTTGTAAACCGGCGGGAGAACTTAAAAAGAAAGACCCCGCTTCATTGTTATGAAACGGGGAATCTCAAAAGCAATCTATACTAATACAAATTCGAGCCAAATAGTGGATGTTCAATTTCCGACATCAATCGTCTTGATATGGACTGTGCAAATATATAAATATCTGCATTTGTTTTTAGATGAAAATGATTTTTTTGGCTTTCGACCAACTGTTTAAGAGCAGCTGATAAGATTTCTTGCCGAACGGGAACAGTCTGTTGGTTTACCGGTAGAAATTCAATTCTTCGAGGTATTGCCAGGCTTTTGGCGGAACAAAGAAGCGGATGTTTTTGCCGGTAGCAATCGATTCGCGTATAAACGAGGCTGAAATCTCCATCAGTGGTGCCTCCACCAGGTGAATGTTCGGATGGGGTTGGATGTTTTCCGGCTGAAAGCCCGGACGCGGATACACCAACAGCTGATAGTGGTTAAGGATCATTTCATAGTTTTTCCACTTGTGGAAATGTTCCAGGTTGTCCGATCCCATGATCAGGTAAAACTCGTGCCGGGGGTATTTTTCCTTCAGGTAGGTGAGCGTGTCGATGGTGTAAGAGGGGCGCGGAAGCCGGAACTCGATGTCGCAGGCCCGGAAACGTTCATCGTTTTCGATAGCCCGGTTTACCAGTTCCAGGCGCTGGAAATCGTCGAGCAGGTGTTTTTTGTTTTTGAAGGGATTTTGCGGGCTCACCACAAACCAAAGCTGCTGAATTTCGGTGAATTCAACCATGTAATTGGCAATGGCCATGTGGCCGATGTGAATGGGGTTGTACGTTCCAAAATAAAGCCCAACTTTCATGTGTTCCGCTTATTTGTTGATGAAATCGCCTACCAGTTTCTCGGCATTGGCCAGGGTAACGTTTAGTTCTTCGCTCACCAGCACCACATCGAAGTTGGCGGCGAAGGTCAGTTCGTATTCGGCTTTTTGCACGCGTTTTTCGATCACTTCGGCCGAGTCGGTCGAACGGCCAACCAATCGGTTGCGCAACTCCTCGATGGATGGGGGCTGCACAAAAACGGCCAGTGCCTCGTCGCCGTAAAACTTTTTGATATTGGTTCCGCCCACCACATCCACATCAAAAATAACATGCTTTCCTTTGTTGCGGATTCGCTCCACTTCCGACAGCAAGGTTCCGTAGCAGGTTCCCGGATAAACCTCTTCCCATTCCAAAAATTCGCCGTCTTCCACTTTCTGCCGAAAAGCCTCCGGACTTAAAAAATAGTAGTCCACCCCGTTTGTTTCGGTGTGGCGTGCTGCCCGGCTGGTGGCCGAAATCGAAAATTCGAGGTTCAGGTCCTGTTGCAGCAGGTGCTTTACAATGGTTGTTTTGCCGGCACCCGATGGGGCTGAAAATATGATGAGTTTTCCTTTCATTTTATTTTTAAGTCAAAAGTCAAAAGTCAAAAGTCAAAAATAATTTAGCTGCCTGTGAGATGGTCTTTTGTTTTTTTGATGATAGAAGCAAGTATCTTTTTTAATTCATCCGATTCGCTTTGCAAAAAATGCAATTCCATTACATCAATATTATTTCCTTCCTGGATGGATTCAATAAGTCGTAACCAATAATTACTTTCTCTCATTTCTTTCAAGGCCAACTCTGTTTTGAAGATGAAATCAGCTTTCGAACTTGCCGCTTGTGCTTCTTCATAATTCGCTCCCGACGAGCTTGATGATTTTGTCAGTTGGTAGCGGATTACTTTGTTTTCAGTGTTTACAGGCAAAGTTCGCAAGAATTTGATAAATCTTACGGCAAAATCAAATAGTCGTGATCGAAGATCTTTCATTTTTGGTTACCCAAGTACTTTTTACTTTTGCCTTTTTACTTTTGCCTTTTATTTTAAAGTACGTTCAACAATTGTTCTTTGATCCGCTCCAGGGCATCTTTCATTTGCACCACCAGGCGCTGGATGTTGCTTTCATTGGCTTTGCTGCCGATGGTGTTGATTTCGCGACCGATTTCCTGCGCGATGAACCCCAGCTTTTTACCCACGTCGCCCGGGTTGTCCATCGTTTCCATAAAGTAGTCGCAATGGTTGGTCAGGCGTACTTTTTCTTCGTTGATATCCAGCTTTTCGAGGTAATAAATCAGCTCCTGCTCAAAGCGGTTTTTATCCATATTGCCATTGATGCTGATTTCGTTCAGTCCGTCCAGGATGCGCGATTTAACATTTTCGATCCGGGTGCTTTCAAACGGTTCAACCTGTTTCAGCAGTTGCTGAATGTCGGCAATGTTCGAGCGGATGTCGCGGTCGAGAGCCTGTCCTTCCTGTGTGCGAAACTGGTCGAGCGATTGGATGACCGACTTTATTTTATCAAAAATGCTTTCCCATTCCTGCTCGTTCAGCTCTTCGTAAACAGTTTTTACGGTATCCGGAAGGCGCATGACGTTTTGCATAATCTGTTCGGTAACCGGCAGTCCCAGGTTTGCCTGTATGTTGCTCAACTGGTTGAAATAGGCCGTTACGATGCTTTCGTTAATGGCCGAGTTGCTTTCGGTCCCCAGGTTTTCGATATACAGCGAGAAATCAACTTTTCCGCGAATCAGCTTTTCCGAGATTTCCTTGCGGATAACCAGATCTTTTTCGCGGTACAGCATCGGAAGCCGCGAGTTGATGTCCAGTTGTTTGCTGTTGAGCGACTTCAGTTCGAGGGTGATTTTTTTGTTCCCTGTTTCAAATTCGGCTTTTCCGTAGCCGGTCATCGATTTGATCATTTGTAAATTTTTAGTTGCCGCCAAAGTTAATCCAATTTTATTTCAGAAAAAAGATCGCTTTCCACTCCACTGCTTTGTCTGACCAGAACGTTTGCCGGATGCCGGGATTAGGAAGCTTCCCCGTGTTTTTATTGCTCACTTATTTCATGGGCGGTGGCTAAGGTTGTCTGATTGTTTTTTTTCGGTTAAAAATTTGGGTGCATTTGCAACTGGTTTTTCTGTATTATTCGTTTTCGATCTGGTAAGTATCAGTTATTCATTTTGTTATGAAATGGGGGCTTTACTTTTATTTTCCTTTTTCTTAATATTCGGATGACGTTCTGTTTTATTTAACTGCTTTAACTTTAAAACTTAAAAAATTAGGGAGCTCAAGCAGCTTCTTGAAAAAAGGAGAGAATGAAGTTAAAACGTAGCATGCGGTATCTTTTCCCCAATAAAGGACTCCGCGGTTTTATGCGGTATTATTTGCTTTTTTTGTCTTTGGGTTTATTGCTGTTGCTTTTTTTCAGGCATGGGAGCCTGGTTATGCTGATCAATAAATATTCAGCAGAATGGCTTGATTTGCCCGTTTTATTATTGTCGGATGTTGGTCTGGGAAGTACTATTGCTGTGGTGGCTGTTTTGCTTGCTTTTTTTCGTATCCGTTATGCCCTGATGGGCTTGTTCAACCTGGCAATGACAGGCCTGCTGACCGGCCTGTTCAAGAATGTATTTTTTCACGGCTATCTGCGGCCACTCAGCTTTTTTGGGGCCGACGAATTTTACCGGCTGGTAACCACGGCAGAGCCTAATTATTTCAACAGTTTTCCTTCCGGGCACACCATGGCCATCTTCGGTTTTCTGAGCCTGGTAGCTTACTTTACAGGTAAACAATGGGCAGGTGTTTTGTTCTTTTTTGTGGCGCTGGCAGTAGGTTTTTCCCGTATCTATTTGTGCCAGCATTTCATTGTCGATGTTTATTTTGGTTCGGTTTTCGGTATGTTGGCCACTGCAATTACCCTTTGGGTGAGCAGCCGGATACCAGGATTTGATCAGGGCGAAATTTTTCAAAAGCCTATTTACCGCATTTCATTCAAATAATTTCAGGGTTTACGGGTAATCAGCACGCTTGTAGGCGTTTCCAGGATGTCGCGTGCCGAAAAACTGACTTCCAAATCTTCCGGAAGTTCAATCTGGTCCAATTTTTTCCGGGTTGAAATGATCACTCCGTTTGGGTATTGCTGAAAGAAGGATTGAAATTCGTCCGGTTGGATGGGTGGTATTTCTTCTTGCAGGGCAAAACCAAAGGCCGGGTTAAACTTTTCGAAATACCTCACTTCTTTCCCGTCGAGCAGATGTTGGCTTTTTGCCACCGGATTTTGCCGGTCGATGACGGGAAAGGCCAGTGTGAAAAAGATGATGGCCGTGGCCATTCCCCCGGCTGTCACAAGCCAGAGCGCCGGTTCCGGCTTCTTTTTTTTCCACAGGAAAAAGGCTGCCATCATGATGGCCGGGAACGGCAAAAAATACCAGGCAATATGATTTACATGGGATAGCGCCGGGTCCAGTTTCAGGGCCAGGAAAATTCCGGGGGCGAGAATGAAACTGAAAGACAACAAAAGAAGCAGGGAAATATTGCTTTTAGGCTGGTTCATCCTGATCGTTGAAAGGTATTGCGCCAGCATCATGGCCAAAAACGGATAGGCCGGTACGGTGTAATTGGGCAGTTTGGTGCGCGACACCGAGAAAAACGCCACGATGGTCACTCCGGCCACCAAGTTGAGCCGGGTGAAATCATCTTTTCGGTTTTTCCAGGCTTGTTTGGCGGCCTGCACCACGAAGGCCGAAAAGGGGAAGAGGCCAATCAACACAAAAACAATTGTTAGCAGAAAAATACCGCCATGCCCTTCCATTTCGTCGGTAAAGCGGCCCAGGTTGTGTTTCAGGAAAAAGCCGTCCGTCCAGGCGCCGTTTGTTTTCAGGTGCACCAAAATATACCAGGGAAGCGCGATTACCAGCACCAGCGCAGCGCCCCAAAGTGGCTTTAGGGCGCGTATTTCCTTCCAGCTAAAACGTTTGCTGAAAATCAGGAAGAGCAGAAAAATAAGCCCGGGAAGGCCGATGGCCACCGGCCCTTTGGCCAAGGCGCCAAACCCAATGGCGATGTACATTAAAAGGAGGTAAAGCGGTTTGCGCTCTTTTACCGCCGCGTAAAACGACATCACGCCGGTCGTAAAGAAAAAAATCAGGTACGGATCGGGCACGGCCAGGTGGAACTGAATGCTGAGGTGAACCGATGCCAATAGCACGGCGGCGGTCCAAAAGGCGGTTTCCACTCCGGCATATTTCCGGGCAAACCGGTAGGTGATCAGGGTGGTCAGGGCGCCAAACAGCGCTGAAAAGAACCGGGCTGCAAAGGCATTCTCGCCAAAAAGCGAGTAACTGAGCATCATGAAAAAATAATGCAACGGTGGCTTGTCGGTACGCAGTTCCTGGTTGAAGGTGGGCACGATCAGGTCGCCTCGTTCGAACATTTCGCGGGCACAGCCGGCATTTTTGGCTTCGTCGAGAATGTAGATGCTGACTCCGCCAATGTTAGATGAATAAAGCAGGACCGCCGTAATAAACAGTAGGAGGGAGAAATACCTGAAATCATGGATTTTCCTGATCATGACTTACTGAAAGTTTAATCGTGAGGGAATGAATTGTTTGGTCACTTTTCTTAATTTCGTCCTTCAAAATAAGTAAAAAATCTTTTAACGATTGATAAACGAAAAATTATGAAACAATTAAGTGTGGTCGTTTGTGTTTACAACGAAGAGTTGAATATCAAACCACTGAGTGAGCAGATAAAAGCCGCTCTGGCCAATTTAGATTTTGAGGCCATTTTTGTGGACGATGGCTCAACCGACAAGACCCGCGATGAAATCCGTGCAATTAATGACGAACGCTTTATTTTGGTAGAACTGAAGCGTAATTACGGGCAAAGCTCGGCCTTGCAGGCAGGGATCGATGAAGCGCAGGGAGATTATGTTGTTTTGCTGGACGGTGATTTGCAAAACGATCCAGCCGATATCCCGATGATGCTGAAAATGTGCAAAGATGGCCAATGGGACATGGTGGCCGGTGTGCGGGCCAACCGGAAGGACGGCGCCTTCTTGCGTAAAATTCCCAGTAAAATAGCCAACTACATCATCCGCGAATCTACCGGTACCCAGATGAAAGACTTAGGTTGTACGCTGAAACTCTTTACAAACGAAGCTGTAAAAAGCATACACATTTACGGTGAGTTGCACCGCTTCATTCCCGTTTTGCTGGCCCTCGAAGGGTCCAGCCGGTTGACCCAGGTGGATGTGAACCATCGGGCCCGGGAATTTGGCAAGTCAAAGTATAATCTGAGCCGTACTACGCGTGTGTTCAGCGACTTGTTGCTGATGGTTTTCTTCAAGAAATACATGCAACGGCCCATGCACTTTTTTGGTGGTTTGGGGATTGTCACTTTCGGATTGGGAATCCTCATTAATGCTTACCTGTTGGTGCTGAAGATATTGGGCAACGACATTTGGGGAAAACCACTGCTTATTTTGGGGCTTCTACTGGTAGTGGCAGGTATCCAGTTTATTACCATCGGGATTGTGGCCGAAATGCAAATGCGTACCTACTTTGAGTCGCAAAACAAAAAACCATACAGCATTCGGAAAGTAGCTCCGGTAAAAAGCGAGTAAATTCTCTTTTTCCTGAATTTCACGGCGTTCTTGGTTCGGGTATGGACGATGCTGCACTATTCTTTTTCGTCCTTGATGCCAAAGGTGTTTTTTGCGCCGCTGAAAATGGTTTTCCACCAATAGTTGATGATGGACCGCTTTTGGTCGCGCCTGAAGTAAATATCATCGGGCAGCAGGAACCGGGTACGCGGATTTTTGGATTTCAGCATCAGGCTGTTGGCCAGGAAGCTGGCGAACTTGGCCTCTTTGGTGTCGCCGTCTTTTTGTTCGAGGATGGCAATTTTCAGATCGTCGTAGGCAAAGCGGAGCTTGCCGTTCGCTTTTTCGGCATCGGCCGAGAATTCAAAATCGAAGCGGTTGAGCTGCCCTGATCGTACCAGGATGCTGGCATTGTTTTCCGTTATAGGGTTCAGCACAGTCATGTCGAATGGTGAAAGTGATCCGGTGGCAGTAAACGGATAGTTTGGCAAATTCATATTGAAGGTCATATTCACGTTCAGGTCGCTTACGTTCATCAACCTGGCCGATGCTGCCATCCGGAGGGTTGGGGACAGGTTTCGCAGGTAAGTGAGATTGGTGAACGGGTGCAGGCGCATGTTCAATCGGGTGAATTTCACGTAGCCGGGGGCAGGCATTCCTTCCAATTGCTCGGCGTAACTAACCTCCGAACCGATCAGTTTCACCGAATCGAAATAGAACGGCAGGTCAAAGGTTTTGATTAGTTCCTGGGGCAGGGGCGGACGTTGTTTTTCGTTGAAAGGTGTGCGTTTGTCCCGGTAAATGTCCACGCGTGCGCCGTGAACCAGGATTTGATTGCCCGTAAATTCACGCTTGGCAAACCAACGATCGGTATCGATTCCGGTAAATGCCAGCTGATCGATATCGCCGGAGTAATAATCGGTTTGAAAGCGGATAGCCTGCTGGAAACTCTCACGGGAGTATTTCGGTTGGATATGGATGCCCGAAAAAGTTAATTGTTGCTTGTTGCCCGTGTAAGCGATACGGTCAACCACCAGGTTGTAACGTTTCTTTTTATCCGAGAAATGATGGTTGTTTTTGACGATTTCCAGGTTTTCGGCCCCCAGTGTTTTTTCAGACAGGGTACTGTCCAGCCTGAATTGTTCCAGCTTTAGGTCAACCTGATCATGCCGGGTGATTTCGCCTTTGTTTTGAATAATGAACGTTGCTCCATCCACCGATACTTCGCGGGCAGAGAGTTCGTCCATCACCATTTGCAGGTCGGGAGGCAACTTGATGAACAACGGATTGTTGCTTCGTTTCGTTTCGGTTACATTCAGTTTGAAAATGGGTTGGCTCATCCGGATCTGTTCGGCATGAAACCGGTTATGCTGAAAGGCCTCCGTGGGGTCAAGCCCGTTGAAGCGCAGCAAGGGCATGCTGATGCCCGCCAGTGCCAGCCGGTCGTTTTCCCGGTTCGAACGGATATCCAACCCTGCAAAGGTAAGTTGCTTGTCTGCCGATGAATAACTGATGCTTTCCACATCCATCGTGTAAGCTACTTTCTCGGGGGTGAGGTGCAGGCGTGAGATCAGGGTTTTGATGTTGGACGAAGTAAACCGGGCGGTTTTATCGTTCGCCGGTCTTTTCAGGTTAGCTTGTTCAACCTCAAAATCGACCGTGGCATTCACCGTCTGGTTCTTCTGAAAGCCATCCATGTTGTAAATTTTCAGCAGTCCCTTGTTCATGGCCACTTGCTGTACGTTCAGCTCTTTCATTTCTTCGGGCAACGGCACGCTGATGTCGCTGAAATTGAATTTTCCTTTTCCGTTGCTGTTCCGGTAAATTTCGACCACCGGAGCGTTGAGCTTGAAATATTCCACATCGAGTATTTGATTGAAATAGGCTTGGTGGAGATCTACGTTTTTCAGGCTGATCCTGGGGGCGCTTACCTGGATGTGCCACGGTAGTTTCATGTAATCGGGGCTGGTAATATCGGGATACAGCAGCGCTTTGGTGATCAATACGTTGGAGGTTCGCGACGAAATGCTGATTTCGCTGGCCTGCAGAAAGTGTACATTGTCCGACAGCTTGAACAAGTGGTCTTTGATGCTCAGGTCGAAATGGTCGGCAAACAGCAGGCGGTCTTTCTTCAGTTCCTCGTCATTCAGTACAAAATGGTCGAGTTCCAGGTTGAATTTGTTAGTCAGGTCAATGGTGCGGCCTTTTTTGCTGTGGCTTACCAGCCGGATTTTCCCGTTCGACAGGTCTATTTTATTGATTTCGATATGGGCGATGTAGTTGTTGAGCAATTCATAAAACTCTTCCGGGTTGAATTCTTTTTCGCCCCGGCGCGGATTGGCAAACACTTCGAAATATATTTCCGGCTGGACAATGGAAAATATGTTGATATTTAGTCTTTTATTGAAAAAAGCATGATGGATGTCCGTATTGCGCAGTTGCAATTGCGGGATGTTGATCCGGTAGCGCTCGCTCCTGTTGAGCTGTTTCATGAGCGCTTCTGTGTTCTGATTTTCATCCGGGAAAAGTTGTAGTTTTTTGATGGCTGCCTGTTTTTGCTGGCTCGATACGGTAATTTCTTCGATTTTCAGTTGGTGCAATTGGTCGGCCAGTTTCATCTGGTAATCGCGGAAACTCAATTCCAGGTTGGTGGCAAAAAACAACTTATCGGTCCTGCGGGCGCTCACCGAGTCGAGCGAAAAATCGGTGAGGCGAAAGTCGAAATTAGCCGTAACGATCCCGGTATCGGCCTTGCTGCGCAGATCGTCAACCTGAAAAAAACCATGCTCGATCGCTACTACATTGGCATACACACCTTTGATGTAGTCGCCGATAAAGTGATAAAGTAAGCTGTTGTTATTTCGGTTTTTATCGGTTGGGTTGTGCCATTGTTGCAGTTTGAGTTCGGGTTTGAATGCGGCTACTTCCTGTAAGGGCATTTCACGCTGGTGGAACAAACGTGCCAGATCAACCGACAGCAGACGGATACTGTCGCAATGCAGTTGTACACTGGCCGGAAGTTTATGGTTGTTGGTCATGGGCATCAAGCGCAGGTTGTCGGCCCGGATCAGGCTGTCCTGGCTCGAAGCTGAAATATTTTCCGCTTCAAACCGGTGTACCCCATCCTTCAGTTGCAGCAGGTACGCTTCAATATGCAGGCTGACCACATTTGAATACAGGATTTTCGCAGGCTCCCGTCCTGAGGTCGAATCCAGCCGGAACTGATCGACCTCCACTTTCAGCCGTCTAAATTCCTGGAATGAATTTTCTGTTTGTGTACGCGGTTCAATCCGCATTTTTTCCCCTTCGAATGAAAGGTGGCTGATATTGACTTGTTTGAAGTCGTTGCGAATGAGCTGGTACAGGTCGTATTCTTTGATTTTGCGCAGGTTCAGTCCATCGTTGTTTGCCGAAGGTCGGATGCGGATGTCGCTTTTTCGGAGGATCAGCGAGTCGATCCGGATGGTGTCGTTTACCAGAACATTACGCAGGTTCCCGGATTTCAGCCTCACTTCGGGCACCTCAATCCAGTAGCGGGTGCCTGGCACTCCGGATGAGTCAACCGGTTCGAGGCGAATGTTTTTTCCGGTAATGTTATTCTTCCGCACCGAATAGGTCAGTTCATCTACCGAAAGGCGGTGCAGGCTGTCGCCCAGCATGCGTTTGAGGTTTCCTATCCGGAAGTAAATTTCTTCTGCCCGGAACAATTCTTCGTGCCGGGCGAGAGTCACCGGGTCTATAAAAAAATGATCAATGCCAATGTCAAAATTGGAAAGCGAATCGGGCAACACGGCATTTTCGGTCAGGTTGTAATGACTTACTTTTGCGTGGTGCAGTTTTATTTCGTTTATGGACAGGCTTTTGAGTCGGTTTCCGAAAAAGGGTCCAAGTTTTCTTTTCAGGTCGTTTTTGTCGGTTTCCGATTGTATCCGGCCGTCGGGGCTGTATGTTTCCAGCGCCGGTTCAACCAAAGTGAGCTTGTTAACCGTCAATTTGTGGTTCAGTAGCAACGCCCTGATTGAAATGCCACCGGCACGCAGCGACAGTGACGTAAAGCGATAGTGCGTGCCTTCTTTTTTTAGCGACTCCAGCCGGACCGAATCCAGGGAAACGCTTTGGGTAAACAGGTTGGCCTGAATGCCCGAAAAAGTGAGCCGATAATCGTTTCCGGTTGCATCGGCCAGGTAATTGTTGATGCCTTTTTGAACAAATTCGCCGGATTTGATAGAAATATAGGCGGCACATCCAATCAACAGGCTAAGCATTGTCCAAGTCGTCCAACGAAGAAGATGCCGTTTTGTGGATGTGTGTTTTGCAGTCATGCTGATTGGTAAAAAAACAAAATTGTTTTATTCAATAAGAGTTAAAAATTGCGAAAAAAGTTGCTTCGTCAAAGAAAACGAGCGGAAATATTTTGGACTTCTGTTTCCGGTTTTTAGAATGAAAAACAGCTTGTTTGCCGGTTTGTTTTGATGCCCAATTTGTTGGATGCTTTTTGGGTGACCAATAAACTTTATAATTTGTCGGTTTGTTCATCTTATCAGCGATTGTGCTTTGAATATTCTTTTGAACGAAACGAACTTGTGCGATGATGAAAACAATCTTTTCCTTTTTTGCTGTGCTTTTATTGCCGGTAATCGGTTTTTCGGGCAACACGAAAGTTTTGGTGGTTACCGGCGGGCACAGTTTTGAGCGTGACCCATTTTTTGCCCTGTTCGATACTCTGGAGGGGGTAAGCTGGGAAGAAGCAATTCAGCCGGAAGCCAACCGGTTGATGGAAAAAGAACAGCTTGATGATTATGATGTGCTTGTTTTTTACGACATGTACCAGGAAATCAGCCCGGAGCAGCAGGCTGCCTTTTTACGTTTGCTGAAAGCGGGCAAACCCATGTTGTTTTTGCACCATGCGCTGGTTTCGTATCAAACCTGGGATGAGTTTGAGCACATTATTGGCGGGCGTTATTTCGATGAAAAACGCTATCAAATGACCCTCGAAAACGGATTTTCAACGTATCGGCACGATACTCCGGTGCCAGTGCAGATTGTGCAGGACAATCATCCGGTAACGAAGGGATTGGCTGATTTTATCTTATTCGATGAGGTGTACGGCAATTTTCGTGTGTTGCCTACTGTCATCCCGTTGCTTAAAACAACGCATGCCGAAAGTTCACCCATCATTGGCTGGGTAAACCAATATGAAGCTTCGACGATCATTTATTTGCAGCCCGGTCACGATCATCATGCCTACCAGGATGAGAATTACCGGAAACTGATCCGGCAGGCCATCGCGTATTTGGCGGAAAGGAAAAAGTGAGGGATAAGCTAAACTATTGGCATCAGACCGCGTTTTTGTTGGCAAGTATGCTTCAAAATGGTTTTTAAACAGCGTTTATTTCATTCATAATAGAAGATGAAAAACATATGAGTAAGTTATTTTTTCTACTGGTTATAGCGACTGCTATCCTAATCGCTGGCTGCAGCTCCGGAAGCCAGGAAAAGCCAAAAGCGCTTGAAACTTCAGCTTTAGCTGAAAAGCAAGGGGCTGAAATAGAAGCATCGGCGAAAAGCCTGCCTCATCCCGGCGAGAAAGTTTATAAACAATATTGTCAGGTTTGCCACCAGGCCAACGGGGCTGGCGTGTCCGGGGTTTTCCCGCCACTAACGCCCAATAAATACATCGCAGATAAAACGCAGCTGATTGAACTGGTGTTGCACGGCATGACCGGAGAGATTGAGGTGAATGGTGAAAAATACAACAGCTTGATGGCTCCCCACAATCATCTCACCGATTTGGAGCTGGCCAATGTCATTTCGTATGTCCGTTCCAACTTTGGGAACAAACTGGACCCGGTTACCGTTGAAGAGGTAGCAGCCGTGCGAAACAGGTAAAAGCTAAAATTGGTTTTTTCTGAAAAGAAATTATCCCGTACATGTATAAACACGGACGGGATAACTTTTTTTCGGTCACCGTAAAATCGATGGAGCTACTAAATAGGCCTGTGACTTTAGTTGACAGCAAAACGGGCAAAAACTTTGTAATTCAACTTAATCTTCTGGAATGAAATTTCCACTTCCGGCTGTGCCGCGTCCTCACTTTCGGCCATCATGACGGTGGACATCATTTTGGTTCGGGGGGTAAAAATTGGTTCGTAAGTTTCGCGTTCCTGAATGAACAGTACTTTTCCTGGTTTTTCGTCAATGGCACTCAGCAGATATGATGCTTTTTCTTTGGCATTCTTTACCGCCTGCATCTTTACGTCTATTTTCAGGTCTTCAATCCGGCTGTGGTCAACCCGGCTTACAAAGGCGTCTTGTACTTCCACTTCATCTAAAATGGCCAACAGGTCGGTCAGTTCGCTGGTGGTGGAAACTTTCATGACAAATTCTTTCGAAGCGAGAACATCCTTCTTTTTTCTTTTGATGGAGATAAAATCGGCAGACGCATCGGCCAGGGATAAATCTTCGAGCTTAAACTTGTTTTTCTGCATGAGTTGTTTCATCTTTTTTTCCAGGTTGTCCAGCTCAATTTTGTTGCGTCCGTCGTAGCGTTCTTTCAGCGTAAACTGAAGGTAGATTTCGTCGGGCACCACTTCCAGCTTGCCTTCGCCGGTAACTTCAATGTAAGGGGTCGATTCCAGCGGGTTGAGTTGATTCTGTGCGATCGAAACGCCGCTAAGAATCATCAGGCACAAAAGGAGATAAATTGTTTTCATTGTTTTCTGATTTTTTGTTTGTAAATAATTCATTTTAAAGCGCTTATTCTTTTTGTAATTTTTTTCGGTTCGACGGTGCTCAATTTATGTGCTATCTTTAACAAAAATATCGATTTCATGGATCCATTTTTGAAACAGGTTGCCCGTTTTTTAGATCAACAGTTCGGGGCCGGTATCAGTCGGTTGTCGGTTGTTTTCCCAAGTCGCCGGTCAGGCGTGTTTTTCAATGCTTATTTGAACGATTTGGCCACCGGCCCGATTCTTGGCCCCGAGGTAATCACCATCAACGACCTGGTGGCACAGCTTTCGGGGATGCAAATATCAGACCAGATCAGCCTGATCTTGCGTTTGCATCGTATTTATCGGGAAGAAACCGGTCATCTGGAGGAACTTGACGATTTTTTCTTTTGGGGCGAAATTCTGCTGAATGATTTTAATGATGTGGATAAATACTTGCTGGACGCGGATGACCTGTTCCAAAATATTTCGGATTTAAAGGAAATTGAAAGCCGTTTTGACTATCTCACACCCGGGCAAAAGCGCGCGATTGAGTTGTTCTGGGGAAATCTGGGAAAGGCCGGCGCCTCGGTTAACAGGGAGAAGTTCCTGACGATTTGGAACAAACTGGCAACGGTTTATCATCGTTTTCGGGACGAGTTGCTGGCCGAACAAGTGGGGTACAGCGGGCTGGTGTACCGCGATTTGGTTGAAAAACTACAGCGTCAACCGGAACTCAATTTGCCATCCGATCGGTATGTTTTTGTCGGTTTTAATGCGCTGAATGCGGCTGAGAACAGCCTGTTCCGTCGGTTTAAGTCGGCTGGTATTGCCGATTTCTTTTGGGATTATGATGTGGCGTTTGTGCAGGATCCTACCCATGAGGCAGGCTTGTTTATTCGCCAAAATTTGATTGAATTTCCCATGCCCAATGGTTTTGTATTGGATGAAGATGTCCTGCCGGCCAAAAAGATTCAGGTCGTGTCGGTTCCCGGGCAGGTGGCACAGGCGCAGGTGGTCAACCATCAGCAATTTCTGGCCAATCCGGCTGCAAAAACCTCTTTTGATGATGCCGCGCTGGTGCTGGCCGACGAGAATTTTTTGATCCCGGTGGTTTCTGCTGCCGGCTGTCGGTTCAATAGCATCAATATTACCATGGGCTATCCGTTACAAAATACGCCTGTTTACAGTTTGATTTCGCAGTTGATCGAGTTGCAGAAAAATTTCCGCAGGCTGGATGGAGATGAGGCCTTTTATTACCGTCCGGTGTTGGCTGTGCTGAACCATCAGCTGCTGGCGAGCCCGGAATCAAAAAAACTGGTGCGCGAGATTCATCAGCAAAACAAAATATATGTGCGCACGTCCGATCTGAAAAAGGATGAATTGTTCAGTTTGGCTTTTACCAGGCAGGAAGATTGGCGGGGTTGCGCTGATTATTTTATGAAGCTTGTCCGGATGCTGGCTGTCCGCTATCAATCCAAGGGAGGAGCATCTGTTCATCTGGAGGCCGAATACCTGTACCAGGTTTATCTGGCGGTTCAGCGCCTGGTGGATACCCTGGAGCAATTTCATCCGGAGAAAATTTCTTTATCGCTTTTTTACCGCATTTTAGTGCAACACTTACAGCGCATTGCCATTCCGTTCGAGGGTGAGCCACTATCGGGCTTGCAGGTGATGGGCGTGCTGGAAACCCGAAACCTCGACTTTAAAAAACTGGTTCTGTTTTCGGTGAACGAGGGAAAGTTGCCCAAAACTTCGGCGGTTCATTCCTTTATTCCTTACAACCTTCGGAAGGCTTTTGGATTGCCGGCCTACGAAGAGCAGGATGCCATGTATGCCTATTATTTTTATCGGTTGCTTCACCGGGCTGAAGAAGTGGTGTTGGTTTACGATTCGTCGAGTGACGGGCTGAATACGGGGGAGATGAGCCGTTATCTTTTTCAGATGATGTATGATTCTGATCTAAAACCTGAATTTTGGCACCTCGATTTTGATTTTAAAGCATCCGGTTCGGAGCCGATTTCGATACCGGGAACTGCTGTCCACCAGCAACGGTTGCTGGAGCGGTATGCCGAAAAGCGCCTCAGCCCGAGTGCCCTGAATACCTATCTGGATTGTAAACTGAAATTTTACTTCCGGCATGTGGCCAATATTAAGGAAACGGATGAACTGCTGGAAGATGTTGACCCGCGTCTGTTTGGAAATTTGTTTCACCACGCCGCGGAGCTTATTTATACCGAATTTAAAGGGAAAGAGGTTAGCAGTGAGGATTTAAAGACGGTAGCCGTCAATAAAAATAAAATCGGCAAGGCCATCCATTCGGCTTTTGCGCGCGAATATTACAAGGATAGAGCGTTGAAGGACGTTAAAATTACCGGGAAGAATATCCTGATCGCCGAAAACCTGCAAACTTACCTGGAGCGGATGCTGGAAAATGACCGTGCTTTTGCCCCGTTTACGGTGCTGGAACTAGAGGGGGATTTCGAAGCAGAATTTGTTTTGCCCATCGGTGGAGTGCCGCGGAAAATAAAGTTGGGCGGTATTGTGGACCGGATTGATCAAACCCGAGACGGGGTAAGGATTATTGACTACAAAACCGGGCGGGCATTGGATTTGAAGTTTAAAAAATTTTCGGAATTTTACGATCGAGAAAAATCAAAACGTCCGAAAGAAATCTTCCAAACATTGGTTTATGCCGAGATTTACCGGCGCAATAAGGGAAATCTTCCCATCCTGCCAACCATTTATAAAATCGACCAGTTTTTTGATGAAGATTTTTTGCCTTCTGTGATGCAAAACGGCCAACCGGTAAATTATTCCGGTATTGCTGATGAATTTGTTGCCAGTCTGGATGAATTGTTATTGGAAATGTTCAGCGATTCAACTGTGTATGATCAAACAGCGGAGGTCAGGAAATGCCAAACCTGTCCATATAACCTGATTTGTCGCCGCGGCTAAAATGGGATCTGTCTGATCTCTTGATCTTCGTTCGCAAATCGGCAATCGTTAGTCAACTATTCCCGGTCGTGTTTTTCGAGCAAGTCGGGACGCAGCTGCTTGGTGCGTTCGTAGGCTTGCTTTTCCTTCCAGTCGTTAACCTGTTTGTCGTTTCCGCTCAACAGGATTTCAGGTACTTTCCAGCCTTTATAATCGGCCGGCCTGGTATAAACGGGCGGACTCAACAGGTTGTCCTGAAACGAATCGGTAAGGGCGGAGGTTTCGTCAGATATTGCCCCCGGAATCAGCCGGACGATGCTGTCAACCATCACGGCCGCAGCCATTTCGCCTCCGGTCAATACGTAATCGCCAATCGAGATCTCGCGGGTGACAAGGTGGTCGCGCACCCTTTGGTCAACACCTTTGTAGTGCCCGCAAAGGATGATGATGTTTTTCTTTAAAGATAACTTGTTGGCTGTTTGCTGGTTATAAACCTCGCCATCAGGGCTGGTGTAAATGATCTCGTCGTATTCGCGTTGCGTCTTTAAGTGTTCAATGGCGGCTTCAATTGGCTGAATGGTCATCACCATGCCCGCCCCGCCACTAAAGGCGTAATCATCAGTTTTCCGGTGCTTGTCGGTCGAAAAATCACGGATGTTGTGAACGTGGATTTCCACCAGGCCTTTTTTCTGTGCCCGTTTCAGGATCGAATGTTTAAACGGACTTTCGAGCAATTCGGGAACAACAGTGAGGATATCGATGCGCATACAAGATTTTTTCTGCAAAAGTAGCAACATTTACCAGATCGCCCGCTTAAAATTGGCATTCAAAATATATCTATGCATCTGCATAAGATGACAAAATGACCTGTTATATTTGATTGATTCGGAAATGTTGACGCTAATCCTTGCGGGTTGAAGAAATTTTTGTCTGCGTTTTTTGTGTTGGAACAGAACTTGAAAAATGATCGGCAAAACAATGAGAAACAATAAAATTTTATAGGAGGAAAATGATTATGAAACTAGTAAAAGTAAATCCGGCTTATTCGTTCAATGCAGTTGATCGTTTATTGAATGACCTTTTTACGCAGGAGTACCGTTCAGATCGTTTTGCTAAAAATGAGCTTTCGTGGCAACCGGCTACCAATTTGTTTGAAGATGAAAAATCAGTTCAGATTGAATTGCTGATTCCCGGTTTTGAAAAGGAACAAGTAAAGATTTCCGTTGAAAAAGACTTGTTGGTTATCAAAGGCGAAGTGGCAGAACAAGAGGGACAAGCAGCAAAATATGCACGGGTGGAATTCAAGCCGCAGAATTTTGAGAAGAAATTCAGGCTTTCGGAAAAGCTTGATGCAGAAAAAATTGAAGCTGCTTTTAAGAATGGTATCCTGAAATTGGTCGTTTCCAAAAAGGAAGAGGCCATTCCGCAACGTCGTGAAATAGAGATTGCTTAAGGGGATTTGTGCGTTTTTATTTACAGGCCGCTTTCATTCAGGGAGTGGCTTTTTTTATGTCTATGTCCATGTTTTTCAGAATTAATCGTGGTTTTACTTGAGTATTCGTACCGAAAATTATATTTTCGTAACTTGGTGCGAGACCTAAAACTCTGAAAATTACTCAGTAATTTAAACAATTATCACATGGAACCTAAAGATCTGAAAAACTCAACAGATGAGTTGAAAGCAACTCCGGAGGAAACCGGCGCTGCTGCTACGCCTGCCGAAAGCCAGAAGCTTGAAGCTGAACAAGAGATTGCTCCTGAAGCAAGTGCTGTTACCGAAGAATCCATTTCGGCTCCTGAAGTGGAAGTTGAGGAGGAAGTTGAACCCGATTTGACTGCAAGTACCGATGAAGAACCGGTAAAAGCGGTTGAACCCGATGAAGCTGAATCGGCCGGTAGCGAAGATGAAGAGCTGGATGAGGAGGCGGCCGAAGCGATGATCGCCAAGGGTAAAATCAACTATTCGGGCTACACCGAGGTGGAGCTGATCAATGCCTTGCGTGATTTGATCAGTAAAACAAAAGATGAAGATATAAAAGACGAAGTTGACCGGATAAAAATCAACTTCTACAAAAAGCATAAAGCCAATGTTGAAGCTGAGAAAAAGGCCTACCTGGAGGCTGGAGGCGATGAAAATGAGTTTGTTCCCGGTAATGCACCTTATGAAGATGATTTGAAAAACCTGCTGAGGGAATATCATCAACTGAAAAATGACCACCAGAAGCAAATGGAGGAAGAAAAGGATCAGAACCTTCAGATCAAATACGATATCATTGAGGAGATCAAATCGCTGGTAAACCGAAAAGAGTCGATCAATAAAACGTTTCAGGAATTCCGTGATTTGCAGCAAAAGTGGCGTGATACCGGCTTGGTACCGCAATCAAAACTGAAGGATCTTTGGGAAACATACCACCACCATGTTGAAAATTTTTACGATTACATCAAAATAAACAAGGAACTACGCGACCTCGACCTGAAGAAGAACCTGGAGGCCAAAATCAACTTGTGCGAAAAAACGGAAGAATTGCTGGTGGAACCATCCATCATCAAAGCATTCAATATTCTGCAAAAATACCATGAACAGTGGCGCGAAATTGGCCCGGTACCTCGCGATAAAAAGGATGAGCTTTGGGAGCGTTTCAAAGCAGCTACGTCCATCATCAACAAAAAACACCAGGAATATTTTGACGATCGCAAGGATGAACAAAAGAAAAACCTGGAAGCAAAAACCGCCTTGTGCGAAAAGGCAGAGGAGATTGCATCGATGGAATTGCCCAATCATAAAGACTGGGATGATAAATCGCGGGAACTGATCGAACTGCAGAAAGTTTGGAGAACGATCGGTTTTGCACCAAAAAAAGACAATAACCGGATTTATGAACGGTTTCGCAGCGCTTGTGACAAATTTTTTGATGCCAAGCGTGAGTTTTATTCCCAAAATAAAGAATTGCAGCAAAATAACCTGCAACTGAAAGCCGATTTGTGCATCCAGGCCGAAGCGCTGAAAGACAGCACCGACTGGAAAAAGGCCACCGACGAATTTATACGTATTCAAAAGAAGTGGAAAGAAATCGGTCCGGTACCCCGCAAACAGTCTGATGCCATTTGGAAACGGTTCCGGGCCGCTTGCGATTATTTCTTTGAGCAAAAATCGGAACATTTCTCAACAGTTGATCATGAGCAGGATGAAAACCTGCGCCAGAAAAAGGCCCTGATTGAAGAAATTAAAAACTATACGCTGACAAAAAATGAGGATGAAGACCTGGCGCAAATGAGAGATTTTCAGCGCCGCTGGACCGAGATTGGCCATGTTCCGTTCAAGGAAAAGGATAAGATACAGAACGAGTTCCGCGATGCCATTAACCTGCATTTTGACCATCTGAAAATTGATGACCAAAAGCGCAATTTGCTGAAATTTAAGAGCAAAATGACTAATTTTTCCGGTTCTTCAAGAGGTCAGAACAAAATGCGCTTTGAACGCGACAAGTATGTGACCAAGCTGAAGCAGATGGAAAATGACCTGGCCCTGCTCAATAATAACATTGGCTTTTTTGCCAATACCAAGAATGCTGAATCGCTGATTGATGACGTCAATAAAAAAATACAGACTACACAGGAGAAGATTGAGTTCCTGAAAGAGAAGATACGGATCATCGACGAGATGGAAGACGATGATTAACCAAAAAGAAATGAGAGACCCGCTACTTTTGGCGGGTCTTTTAATTATTTGTTCATATTATATCGTGCACATTTTTGGAGCGCAATAAGTTTTATTGCTTAACTTTGTGCGTTTTTAGGAATATTAAAATTTACGATTTTGTCAGCAACCAAGTACATCTTTGTGACAGGGGGTGTAACCTCCTCCTTAGGAAAAGGAATATTAGCCGCATCGTTAGCTAAGTTATTGCAAGCCAGGGGTTACTCCGTGACCATTCAAAAGTTGGATCCTTACATCAATGTCGATCCGGGAACCTTAAACCCATACGAACACGGGGAGTGTTATGTCACCGAAGACGGGGCCGAAACCGATTTGGATTTGGGCCACTACGAACGTTTTCTGAATGTGCCTACCTCGCAGGCAAACAATGTAACCACCGGGCGCATTTACCAATCGGTGATTAACAAAGAGCGCCGTGGTGATTATCTGGGCAAAACCGTACAAATCATTCCGCACATTACGGATGAAATCAAGCGAAAAATCAAGTTTCTGGGGACCAAGCGCAATTACGATATCGTCGTGACCGAGATTGGCGGAACTGTTGGCGACATCGAATCGCTTCCTTATGTTGAAGCTGTTCGTCAGCTGAAATGGGAACTGGGTTCCAGTGCGTTGGTAATCCACCTGACCTTGGTGCCATTCCTGGCGGCCTCGGGTGAATTGAAAACCAAACCCACGCAGCATTCCGTAAAATTATTGCTCGAAAACGGGGTTCAGCCAGACATTCTGGTTTTACGCACCGAACATGATTTAAATACCAGCATCCGTAAAAAAGTGGCGCTTTTCTGCAATGTCGATATCGATGCCGTGGTGCAATCCATCGATGTTCCCACTATTTATGAGGTGCCAAATAAAATGTTGGAAGAAAAGCTGGATGTTACGGTACTGAAAAAACTGAAGTTACCGCATAAAAACGAACCGAAGCTGGATGACTGGAATGAATTCCTTCAAAAGCATAAAAACCCGGAGGCGACTGTCAATATTGGTCTGGTTGGTAAATATGTTGAGCTGCAGGATGCCTATAAATCCATCGCGGAGGCTTTAATCCATGCCGGCGCCGAAAACCGGGTGAAGGTGAACCTGAAATGGATCCATTCCGAAGAAATTACCAAAAAGAATGTCGCTGAAACCTTGTCGGGGTTATGCGGAGTGATCATTGCTCCCGGTTTTGGGCACCGTGGTATTGAAGGGAAGATTTTGGCCACCAAATTTGTGCGCGAGAATAATATTCCTTTTCTGGGAATTTGCTTGGGCATGCAAATCGCTGTGATTGAATACGCCCGGAATGTGTTGGGTTTTGAAGGCGCCGATTCAACCGAAATGAACGAAAAAACAGCTTATCCTGTTATCGACCTGATGGAGGAACAAAAGGGTATTACCGAAAAGGGCGGGACTATGCGACTGGGTGCCTACGCCTGCAATATTATCGACAAAAAATCGAACCTGTATAAAGCTTACGGAAATGCCGAAATTCGGGAACGTCACCGTCACCGGTACGAATTTAACAATCAATATCTTGATGATTTCAAGAAAGGAGGAATGGTGCCTGTGGGCCTGAATCCGGATACCAACCTGGTGGAAGTGGTTGAAATACCAACTCATAAATGGTTTGTAGGCGTTCAGTACCACCCGGAATACAGCAGTACCGTTTTGGCGCCGCATCCTTTGTTTGTTGCTTTTGTTAAGGCAGCCATGAAATAGGAATATGCCCCTGTTGCATCGTGATAGGATGCCGTACATGTCCTGAAATAAAAGTGATCAAGAAAAAATGAGTAGGTCGGTGACCTTAATTTTCGTAAAAATAAATTTCTATGGATAAAAATACGATTGTCGGGATGGTGTTGATTTTTGCCATCCTGATTGGTTTTAGTTACCTGAACAAGCCTTCGCAGGAAGAAATTGAAGCAGCCCGCCGGCGTCAGGATTCCATTGCCCAGGTTGAGGCGGAGCGCAGGCAGGAGGCAGAAGTCAGAATAACAGAGATGGCCACTCCTGAGGTGGAAACCTTGGCTTCCGATTCAAGCCAGTTGACAACGGCGGCACAGGATCGTTTCGGCATTTTTGCCCCCGCGGCAACCGGTGAAGAGAAATTCATCACACTCGAAAATAACCTCATGAAGGTGAAAGTGTCCACCAAAGGAGGGAAAATTTATTCGGTTGAGCTGAAAAATTACCAGACCTATGATTCGCTGCCCTTGATTTTATTCGATGGCCCGGAAAATTTGTTCGGTCTGAATTTTTTCGCGCAGAACCGGAGTATCCGCACCGACGATTTGTTTTTTGTGCCATCCGTCAATCAGGAACTGCTGACTGTGGGCGGACCTGAAGTGCGCAAAGGAAAAGAGGGTAATGAAGAATTCAACGAGGAACATGGCGGAGATTCGCAAGTTTTGGCCATGCAACTTCCGGCAGGCGATGGCGGTTACCTGGAGTACCAATACACACTGAGTCACAACTCCTACATGGTCGGCTTTCATGTGAAAGCGGTTGGAATGAACAACCTGATTTCGTCCAATACCAATTACCTGAACTTCAACTGGGCGGTTGCCGGCCCGCGCCTTGAACGGAAATCGCAGTACGGGGAGGATCGTTATACGTCGGTCAACTATAAATATTTTGGTGATGAAGTGGATAAACTGAGTCCGGCCAAGTCAAGTGAAGAAACCTTGAAAACAAAGGTGAAATGGATCAGTTTCAAACAGTTGTTTTTCAACTCGACCATTATTGCCGACGAAGCATTTCCAACAGCTGACGTTAAGTTTAACTATACGGAAGACAGCAAACGATATGTGGGCGATTTTTATGCCGACATTGCTTTCCCGTACGAAGGAGATCCCAATCAGGCCTACGGAATGAAATTTTATTTTGGCCCCAACCATTACAATACCTTAAAACAATACGATATTGAACTCGACCAGCTGGTTAACCTGGGATATTCGGTCCTGCGCTGGGTAAACCGGTTCTTGGTGATCCCGGTGTTCAATTTCCTGCGCAATTATATCGGTAATTTCGGGATTATCATTTTGTTGCTGACTGTATTCATCAAGTTGATCCTGTTCCCGTTTACTTACAAATCATACATCTCGCAAGCTAAAATGCGGGCCTTAAAACCCGAAATTGATGAACTAAACGAAAAGTTTGGGAAAGATAAGCCGATGGAAAAACAACAGGCAACCATGGCGTTGTATAAAAAAGCAGGCGTGAACCCAATGGGCGGATGTTTGCCCATGCTGCTGCAAATGCCAATTTTGTTTGCCATGTTCTTTTTCTTCCCCACATCGATCGAATTGCGTCAGGAAAGCTTTCTGTGGGCAAACGACCTTTCGTCGTATGATTCGATACTGAACCTGCCGTTTACCATTCCGTTTTATGGCGATCATGTGAGTTTGTTCTGTTTGTTGATGACGGTTACCACTATTATTTCGACCAAGCTGAACTCGCAGGCAACCAGCAGCCAGGCCATGCCGGGCATGCAAACGATGATGTACATGATGCCGGTCATGTTCCTGTTTATTCTGAACAGTTACCCGTCAGGATTGAGTTACTATTATTTCCTGGCCAACCTGATTACCATCGGGCAAATGTACCTGTTCAGGGTATTGATTGACGAAGAGAAAATCAGGGCACAACTTCATGCCAATAAAAAGAAGGGGCCGGTAGTGAAATCGAAATTTCAGCAGCGGCTCGAACGAATGGCCAAAGAAAGGGGCGTTCAGCTTCCAAAATAATATTCAGAAAATGCTGTCTTCGGGCGGCATTTTTTGTATCTTTTTGCCTGTGTTTTTACCGGCTGGTTTCCTGGCAAACTCACCGGAATTTACGTTAATCGATTTCTGTTAACATTTTAACATTTACTTATGTATCAGTATCAGGCACAAATACAGCGTGTGGTGGATGGCGACACTTATGAGATCGACATCGACCTGGGTCTCTCCGTGTGGGTGAGAAATGAAAAAATCCGGTTGTATGGCGTAAACACGCCCGAAGTTTACGGCGTGAAGAAGGGGTCAGATGATTACCTGGCGGGGAAACAAGCCTCCGACTTTGTGAAGTCAGTCATCAAAAAAGGCGATCTGGCGATTATCGAAACCCTGCAAGATGCCAAAGGGAAATATGGTAGGTACCTTGGTGTGCTGTATGTCCGGGTTGCAACTGAAATACTGGAAGGCCATGCAAATATCCGCTCGATAGGCGATTTCTACTGCATTAATGATTTGCTTATTGCTAAAGGACTGGCAGAACCGTATTATTTGTAGCGTACATGATCTCAAAAACGCCACAACCACCCTATTATGCTGTCATTTTTAGCTCGCTTCGCACAGAGGGCGACAATGGCTATTGTGAAATGGCAGAGAAAATGATTGAGCTGGCTAAAGTTCAGGACGGATTTTTAGGGGCCGAATCTGCCCGTAATGAGATAGGCATTACCGTATCCTATTGGAAAGATGCCGGATCGATACTTAAATGGAGAGAACATGCAGAACACAGTATCGCCAGAATATATGGACGGGAGAAGTGGTACACTGCTTTCAAAGTGAGGATCGCTCTTGTCGAACGTGATTACGGTTTTGAACGTTAGAACCTTATTTTCTGAAAATATATGACCATGAAAAACTTACTGATTTTAATGATTGCCGGAGCCGGGCTGGTTTTGTCATCCTGCACCGGAAAACCGAAAGTACAAGAACCCGTGAAAACTGAGATTGATGGAAAAGCAGAGGCATTTGCCTCGTTTAAGCTGACGACTGATTTATCGGTCCTGACCGAAAACGAGCGGAAAATGTTGCCGCTGTTATTTCAAGCTGCTCAACTGATGGACGACATTTTTTGGCTGGAGGCCTACGGCGATAAAAATGAAATCCTGGCAAAAGCGACGAGTCCTGCTATGGAAAGGTTCATCCGGATTAATTATGGACCATGGGAGCGCTTAAACGGTAACCTACCTTTTATGGAGGGTTATGGACAGAAGCCGGCAGGCGCAGGTTTTTATCCGGTTGACATGACCAAGGCGGAGTTTGACGCTTGGGATGAGCCTGCAAAATCGAGCTTATATACGCTCATTCAGCGGGATGAAAGCGGGCAATTGATTGCTGTGCCTTATCATGAGGCATTCAAAAGCCAAGTGGAAGCGGCTGCCGGGTATATCCGCCAGGCTGCTGATTTGGCCGAAGACCCCGGATTGAAAAGATACCTGGAGTTGCGGGCCGAAGCGCTTCTTACAGATGATTATTATCCGAGTGATGTGGCCTGGATGGAGATGAAAACCAATACGGTAGATTTTGTGGTTGGCCCGATTGAAAATTATGAAGACCAGTTGTTTGGCTACAAGGCTGCCCACGAGGCCTTCATTTTAATAAAAGACAAAGTTTGGAGCAGCAAGTTGGAAAAATTTGCCGCTTTATTACCCGATCTGCAAAAGGCGCTTCCTTGCGATGCCCCCTATAAAAATGAAACACCGGGCTCCGATTCGGACTTGAATGCTTACGATGTGGTTTATTATGCGGGCGACTGCAATGCCGGTAGCAAAACAATCGCCATCAACCTGCCCAACGATGAGCAAGTGCAGGCAGAGAAAGGGAGTAGAAAGCTGCAACTTAAAAATTCGATGCAGGCCAAATTCGACAAAATTCTGGTGCCTATCACCGATTTATTGATTGCTGAAGACCAGCGTAGTCATGTGAAATTTGATGCCTTCTTCGAAAATACCATGTTTCACGAGGTGGCCCACGGACTGGGGCTGGGAAAAACGGTGGATGGCAGCCAAACTGTCCGGCAGGCATTAAAAGAAACCTATACCTCAATCGAGGAAAGCAAAGCGGATATTCTTGGTCTTTGGGCTGTTTACGAATTAAACGAACGGGGCGAGCTTGCGGATAAAGACATGATGGACAACTTTGTAACCTTTATGGCGGGTATTTTTCGTTCGGTGCGCTTTGGTGCCGCCAGCGCTCATGGCAAAGCCAATATGATCCGGTTTTATTATTTTCAGGAAAAAGGCGCTTTTGAGCGCGACGCGGAAACCGGAACTTATCGGGTAGACTTTGGTAAGATGAAGCAGGCCATGTTTGATTTGTCAGCACAGATTTTGACCATTCAAGGGGATGGGGATTACGAACTGGCCAAGAAAATGATTGAAGAATCCGGTTTTATCCGCGAAGAATTGCAGCAAGATCTGGACCGTATCAACGAAGCCGGCATACCGGTTGATATCGTATTTGAACAAGGCCCCGAGGTTTTGGGAGTTTGAACTTGTTCTTTTTGAAAAAGAAATCCATCTGGCTAAACACTGAGGCAGATGGATTTTTTTGTCTGATATAAATTCTATTTCGAAATCCGGTATCTCCAAATGTGATCGTTAAAACGTACAAACAAATCGCCTTGCCAGATTACCGGGTGGGCATACGCATGAACTGCCGGGTGAGCAGGACTTTGGAAACGGCTGATGATATCGAAGCCGGTGCTGGTAGGTTTGGCCAGTACTACTTTTGCATCTTCGGTGAAGATGAAGAATTTTCCGTCAGCCATGACGAATGACCCGGGCTTGATTTCGCGGGTTGTAAATACCTCTTCGCCGGTATCCCAACGGACGGCGGCCCAATGTTTTTTCTGGTCAGCGGTTCCATAAATGAGTTCGTCAACCACTTGTATGCCACTTAGCTTTGAGTCGAAATTTGTGTTTTGCCACAACGTGTCCAAACGTTGTTTTTCATCGTTTATTTGAAACATGACCGAACCCTCCCCATAGCCTGATGAATAGAAAATCTGACCTTCTTTATAAAACGGCTCATTGGAGTGGTTTCCGCGTTTTTCTGTCAGCGGGTGCTTAATCCGCACGTTGCCGGTGTTGGGATCAAAAATAACCAGGTTGAAATCGAGGTTGACCATGACCAGCGTGTCGCCGTTATGTTCGATTAATTTTGGGGAGCAGTAGGCGTTGGCATTCCCCTCCAGGGCCGTTTCCCACACCACCGAACCATCGTGTTTACTTAGTGCGCAAAGGGAAACTTTTGGTCCGCCAGGCTGCAAAATTACCAGATCGCGATATACCAAAGGCGATTCGGTGTAGCCCCATTTAATCAGTTCTCCACTGTATTTCTCAAAAATATTGACGTGCCAGATTTTTTTGCCGGTTTTCATATCCAGACAGACAGCATCGCCGTGAGCGCCGGAGTAATAGAGATTTCCTTCATTCAATGTAGGTGTGCCCCGTGATCCGGGAAAACGGAAAGTAAAATCCCGTCCGTAACTGGTTTTCCAAACCAATTCGCCTTCATGTGTAAAATGATAAATATAGCCGGTGGAATCGTGCATCCCGGCAATAAACAGTCCTTCTTCACTGACAGAAGGTGATCCGTACCCTTCGCCGATACCTGTGTAGCTTTGTTTTATTTCCAGTCCGCTGGTGGGCCAGTTGTCTTGCAGGTTAACGTCGGGGTAGCGTGCGTCCTGGTTGGTGCCGTGCCATTTGTGTGCCTGTGCCCAAAGCACAGCGGGTAGAAAGCATAGTACGATGAAGAACAGGGCCTGTTTCATGGTTTTAGAGATTTGGTTTTGGCTAAAATACAATAATATTTCAAAAATTTTATTGGAAAATAGATCCATGAAAAAGGGGACGAATCCCCTTTTCCTGCTGTTTAATTGTTGTTAAAAACGAATGAAAAATGTCCTGTTTTTCAAATCATAACGCTGTCAGTCTTTCATTTTTTTGAACCACATTCGGTTTCCCACACTGTAATATTGATTTTTCAGCTCAGGGTTGGTGGCCAATTCTTCTTCGCGGTACGGTAAATGCGGCACCATCACATCTTCTCCTTTTACCCAGTTTGCAGGGGTCAGCATTTGGGTTTCGTCAGAGGTTTGCAGGGCTATCACAATCCGTTCAATTTCATTCAGGTTGCGGCCAATCTGGATGGGGTAGAAATTGACCGACCGGACAATGTTCTCGGAGTCAATAATATAGACTCCCCGGATGTCGCGGCTGGTGGAGGTAGGGGCATGCAACATACCATACATTTTGGAGATCGCCATGCTTTGGTCGTCGATCAGTGGAAAGTTAATTTTTTGCAGTCCTCTCCCTTTGTAATCAAGTTCTTCCAAATGGTTTTTCCACATGTTGTGTTGCGAAAGATTGTCGGTTGAAATTACCGCTAACTTGACCCCCAGCTGTTCAAATTCGCTTTGCATGAAGGCCAGTTCCAGAAGTTCGGAGGAGCAAACCGGCGTAAAATCTTTGGGGTGGCTGAAGAGAATTTTCCAATTTTTTCCAAAATCTTCGGGGAATTTTAAATCGCCGGTGGTGGTTTGTGCTGTGAAGGAGGGCGCCTTTGATCCGATTAACGGAATTTGGCTACTTTGGGCTAAGGCCGTGCCCACAAAAATGGTAGCGAGCAGTAAAGTTAATAGATGTTTTCTCATAATCCTGTCTTTTTTGTTAATATCGCAATCATCATATGGTCAATCATACGAAGGGAATATTAATAAGTTAGGATAAAGAGATCTTTTAATATTAAAAATGAAACAAAAAAATAGATCAAACCAGGGGCCTAAATTTTTGATGAAAAGTACCAGTTTAAATTTATGGTTCAGATGGGGGCTGTTTAACTGCAACGTGAGGATATTTCAATCCAATCGGGGGTGATTTAGAAGACGTGCAACTCTTGGTGCGCTTTTAAAATTGTATGGTAAACCAAAGCTTGGTTTGCATTAACCGGTTGGCTTCTTCTTCAAACTGACATTTTACATGAAGCATATTCACGGCCTCCTCAAATTCCTCCATCGTAAATTCATAGCCCATGCCTGCCAGCTTGTCGAAAATTTCTTTTGGCGGACTTTGATTGATCGTTTTTCGTAATTCACGGTTCTCTTGCGACTCCCGGATAAATTTAATTGCACTTTGAATAGCCATACGCTGTGGTTTAAAATGAAATGTTTTGCAAGTCCTGCATTTGGGTAGGAAATATATTGTCGAATCCAACCAAATAGTAGGAATTTGGACGAAAATCTACCTCATCATAAATGCGACAAAGCTTATGCCGGAATCCAGGTTTTTACAGGCGAATGCTAAAAACTGTAGTTCAGCCCAACTGAAAACCCGCTTTCCCACAAGTGCTGCTGGTGTCGTTCGCGGTTGAAGGGCACTAAGGTATGGCTTTTGCAAAAAGGGCCAAACATGATTTCCAGCTTTTTGACGGGCAGGCTGGCCCCCAGTTCGAATCCTGCACCGATGCCCGTTTGGTTGTCCGTGCTCTGGTCTGGTTTGTTTAATTGAAAATCGATGAGCGGGCCTGCCTGAAGATAGAAGTACCTGAGAAAAACCAGCTTGCCATACAGGGGAACGGAAAGCAGATGGATGTCGGCCTGGCGCTCGTACCAGTCAATTTCAGGATTTGGTGAGGGGGTGACTCGAATATCGTTTCTTGAATATTCAAGTCCTGTTACAAAGTAAAGAGGGCCGGCCAACTTTTTTTCGTAGCCAATACCGATCGCAAACGAGCCGTTGCCGCGGTAACCCGGCCCGCCAATCAGCTCATCGCTTCGGAACAAATCATTTTCGTTGGCAAAACGATAATAGGCACCTATTTTTTCGGACTGCGTTTGCGCGTTTGAAACTGCTGAAAACAGAAGCAGTAACAGCAGAGGGTAAATTATTCTCATTTTACAGATTTTGGGATAGGGATTGAAATCAAACGATTGTATGATTCTCAAACTTACAAAAAAGTTGCGTCGGCATTTGCCGTCAAAAAAAATGTGCCCGCGTCTAAGGATTACACGAATAATTTGAATCGGAACAATTTCAGTTGCAGATAGGTTCTGAAGCAAAGTTTACATGGCAGACGAATGACAACGATGGATACTTGAAAAGTGGGTATTTTATTTATCTTTAGCTCCATTAAGATTTGTTATGTAGTGCGAAATAAGATTCAACTCCCCTTGGTATGGTGATTCAATTAATACAAAATGCAGCCTTGCTAATTTCCATGAGCTTGATGCAAGGTTTGGCAATCCGCTTGTTCAGATCGAGAGGGAAGGTGTTTCAGCTGGTGTCCGGCCTTATTTATGCGGGCATAGCCATTGCCGGGATGAACATGCCTTTTACCCTTGAGCCCGGGGTTTTTTATGATGGCCGGTCGATCGTATTGGTACTGGCCGGACTGTTTGGAGGTAAACTTGCTGTAAGTGTTACCGTTGTTTTGACCGCACTATACCGTATTTGGCTGGGCGGTACGGGCGTTTGGGCTGGTTTGGCGACCATTGTTTTTTGTGCGCTGGCAGGCGCGTTGTTCCGTTATCTGTACGATAATAGACCCGAAAAAATAAGACTTTTGCCTCTTTGGGGTATTGGCATTGTGGCTCACCTTTTTATGTTGGGCTCACAGTTGCTGTTGCCTTCGGGCCTGGAGATTATCAGTAAAATATGGTTGCCCATTCTTTTGGTTTTTCCGTTGGCAACACTGATAATTGGCGTGCTGCTGGGCAACGAGGAAAAACGCTTGCTGGGCGAAAAGCAAGTAAAAGAAAGCGAGCGTTTATACCGTACTACCTTGTACAGCATTGGCGATGCTGTGATCACTACCGATTTAAACGCGCGGGTACAACTGATGAACCCAGTAGCCGAGAAGCTGACAGGGTGGACAGAGCTTGAAGCCCGGAATAAAGATATTGGGGAAGTCTTCAACATCATTAATGAGCAGTCGCGAGGTTCGGTTGAATGTCCCGTAAAAAGAGTCATCCGCGAGGGTGCTATCGTAGGATTGGCCAATCATACGGTGTTGATTTCCAGGAACGGAGTGGAGTACCCGATTGCCGACAGTGGTGCACCCATTTGGACAGAGAACGGCCAATTGCAAGGAGTGGTACTGGTTTTTCGCGATATGACCGAAGAGGTTAGGCAGCAACAGGCACTTGATATCCAGAAGAAGCTTTTCGAAACCATGTTTAATGCCATTTCCGACGGGATAGTCATTACCGATACGAAGCGGCAAATTGTTCTGGCGAACGAAGGGGTTAAACAAACCTATGGTTATGAACCTGATGAATTGATCGGAAAGAGCACCGAGGTTTTATATGCTTCATTCGGAATGTTCGAACAGGCAGGCGAAAGAATTTATGATGAAAAAGCCTTAGTGGGTAAAAAATTGTATGTTTCCGAGTACAAAGCAAAAGATGAGAGGCACTTCCCCGGTGAAACTTTTGGGGCAAAATTGTATGATGGACAGGGGAAATGGATTGGAAACCTGGGCATCACGCGGGATATCACTGAGCGGTTGCAATCGAGGAAGGCCCTGGAGAGGAGCGAGGTACGCTACAAATACCTGTTTGAAAACAATCCTATGCCGATGTGGGTATATGATCCTGAAAACCTGAAGATATTGATGGTTAACCCCGCAGCTATCGAACAATACGGATATACCCGCGAGGAATTCATGAGGATGACATTGAAAGATATCCGTCCCGTGGAAGATGTTCAGGATTTACTTCAGGATGTGGAAGAAACCAGGTCGAAACTGAACCATGCCGGAGTTTGGCGCCACCTGAAAAAGAACGGCGAGATTATTCATGCGGATATCATTTCACACCTGATCGACTATGAAGGGAAACCGGCCCGGTTGGTGTTGGCACAAGATGTTTCGCAGCGGGTTGAGGCCATGCAGGCCCTGCGGGTGAGTGAAGAAAATTATCGGAACCTGTTTGAAAACCACTCGGCGGTCAAGCTGATCATTCACCCTGAAAATGGAAAGATCCTGAATGCAAACCCAGCGGCAGCCCGATTTTACGGTTGGTCGGTGGATGAACTGAAGAGGATGAATATCCAGCAAATTAATACCTTAAATGAAGCACAGGTTCAGGCAGAAATGGAACGTGCAAAGCGGGAAAGGACAATTCATTTCGAATTCAGGCATCGCCTGGCGAACGGTTCGGTACGTGATGTTGAAGTATTCTCAAGCCTGATAAAATTCCAGGGAACAGATTGCCTGCATTCCATTATTCACGACGTGAGCGCGAAAAAAGAAGCAGAGAGACGGTTGCAATTATTCAACCAGGCGATTCAGCAAAACCCGATAAGCATTGTTATCACTGATCCGGAGGGCCAAATCGAATACGTTAATCCAAAATTTACTGAAGTAACCGGTTACCGGCTTGATGAGGCTATTCGTAAAAATATGTCCATCAATAGCTCAGGGCTGCATACAGCCGAATTCTATCACCATCTGTGGCAGGTTATTAAATCGGGACAGAATTGGGTGGGCGAATTCCGTAACCGCAAAAAATCGGGCGAACTGTATTGGGAAAAAGCGATCATATCGCCGATCATTGGTGACAACGGGGAAATAACCAACTATATTGGAATTAAAGAAGATATTACCGGACGTAAACAAATGATTCGCGAGTTGGTAGAAGCAAAAGAGAAAGCCGAAGAAAGTGAGCGGCTTAAGTCGGCCTTCCTGGCCAACATGAGCCATGAGATACGTACCCCGCTAAACGTAATCCTTGGTTTCACGGAAATGCTGGTGAGCGATCAGCAAATGGCAGCGGAAAAGAAGCAGGAGTTCTCGCTGATTATCAACAAAAGCGCCGAAGGACTGCTCGAAATCATCAATGATGTGCTCGATGCTTCGAAGTTGGAAACCGGCCAGGTAGCCATCAATTTTGCCCCTGTAGTTCTTGGTCCGATGCTTCAACGGCTGCACACCCAGTTTGCGCGTCGACTGGCTGAAGACGGAAAGGGACTTGTGAACCTTCGTCTATTACCCGGATTTGAAACACAGACTATCTCTGCCGATGAGTACCGGTTGTCACAAATACTTGGCAATTTATTGAGCAATGCTGTCAAATTTACAGCCGTTGGGGAAATTGTTTTCGGTGTAAGTGGGATGGATGATGGGCAGGTTGCTTTTATTGTTTCGGACACGGGTATTGGTATTCCTGAAAAGGACCAATCCCATATATTCGAACGATTCCGGCAGGCCCAGATGAGTACTTCTCGGATTTACGGCGGAACAGGCCTGGGGCTTTCCATCACCAAAAACCTGTTGGAACTGATGGGTGGTCATATCGAACTTCAATCGGAGGAGGGAAAGGGAACTACTTTCCGGTTTTATTTGCCAATCAAACAATAGTGGTAACATTTTAGAAATCAAAAAGCCGCTTCCTTTTGGGAGAGCGGCTTTTCGATAATGTCGTTTGAATTGTTTTATACTTTTTGTACCACTTCCAAATGGTCAACCCCGGCTTCAATGGCTTGCAAGTTTAGCGGGATGAGCTTGTGGTGGCGTTCGGGCAGCGATTTTTCCAGTCCTTTTCGGATGCTCTCCATTTTTACCACCGGTTTGGCTTTCAGGTAGGCGCCCAGCACAACCATGTTGAAGGTTTTTACATTGCCCATGTCGGCTGCAATTTTGGTTCCTTCAATTTTATAGATATTGATGTCAGTGCGTGTGGGCGGATGCACAATCCCGTGAGGATCGTAGAGCAACACGCCGCCTGGTTTTACGGCTTTTTCAAACTTGTTCATCGATTGCTGGTTGAGGATGATGGCTGTGTCAAACTCGTGCAGGATGGGCGAACTGATCCGGCTGTCACTCAAAATGACCGATACGTTTGCCGTACCGCCGCGCATCTCGGGGCCGTACGACGGGAACCAGGTCACTTCCTGACCCTGCATCACACCTGAATACGCCAGAATTTTCCCCATCGAGAGAACACCTTGTCCGCCAAAACCGGCTATAATGATTTCTTCTGTCATGATCTTCGGTTTTAATTTTTCTTGGTAAAGGCCTCCGGGCCTGCTTTTTCTGCATCTTTGATGTCGCCTACCGGATAAAACGGGAACATGTTTTCTTCCATCCAGTTGTTGGCGTCCACGGGTGTCATGCGCCAGCCCGAGTTGCAGGTCGATACTATTTCAACAAAGGAAGTTCCTTTTTTGGCAAGCGCATTTTCAAAGGCTTTTTTAATTGCCTTTTTGCACTTGCGCGATGCGGCGGGCGTATGGACTGACTGGCGGGTAACATACGATGTTCCTGGCAGTTGTCCAATCAGTTCGGTAATTTTCAGCGGGTAACCGTTTCTCTCCAGATCACGGCCACAGGGCGTGGTGGCAGTCACCTGTCCGAGCAGGGTGGTCGGCGCCATTTGTCCACCGGTCATGCCATAAATGGCATTGTTGATGAAGATGACCACCATGTTTTCGCCCCGGTTGCAGGCATGCATGATTTCTGCCGTTCCGATGGATGCCAGGTCGCCGTCGCCCTGGTAAGTGAAGACCACCTTATCGGGGTTTACACGGGAGATCCCGGTAGCTACTGCCGGCGCCCGCCCGTGAGCGGCTTCCTGCCAGTCGATGCTGATGTAATTGTAAGCAAAAACACTGCAGCCAACCGGCGAAACACCGATGGTTTTTTCCTGTATATCCAGCTCTTCAATTACTTCGGCCAACAGCTTGTGCGCCACCCCGTGGCTACAGCCCGGACAGTAATGCATGGTTTTGTTGGTCAGTAAGTTGGGTTTTTTGTAAACCAGATTTTCCGGTTTTATAATTTCTGCTAGATCCATGTGTTACCCTCCAATTAATTTTTGTTCCAACGCTTCTGCAACTTCACCCGGGGTGGGGATAATTCCGCCCATCCGGCCAAAGTGTTTTACCGGCACGTTATTTCCGGAGCACCCAACTGCCAATTGAACATCCTCGATCATTTGTCCGGCGTTCATTTCCACGGTCAGGAAACCTTTTACCCGTTTGGCCAATTCTGCGATGGACTTTTTGGGGAAAGGGAATAGCGTAATGGGGCGGAGCAGGCCAACTTTTAAGCCTTTTGCCCGCGCAATATCAACCGACTTTTGGCAAATTCGGGCCGATGAGCCAAAGGCAACAAGCACATAGTCGGCATCATCGCATTCAATCATTTCGTAGCGTACTTCTTCCTCTTCCATGGTCCGGTATTTTTCCTGAAACCGCAAATTATTGTGTTCCATTTTTGCCGAATCCATCTCCAGGGAAGTCACAATGTTGTAGTCGCGGTCGGCTGTTTTTCCGGTGGTTGCCCATGAGCCGTACCGGGCTTTTATTTCTTCGGCGGTCAGGCGGGGCTGAAAGTCGCTTAGTTCCACTTTTTCCATCATCTGGCCAATGGCGCCATCCGACAGGATCATGGCCGGATTGCGGTATTTGAAAGCCAGTTGAAAGGCCAGTTCTACAAAATCATTCATCTCCTGAACCGATGCAGGCGCCAGCACGATGAGTTTATAGTCGCCGTGGCCACCGCCTTTGGTCGATTGAAAATAATCGGCCTGTGAAGGCTGGATGGTGCCCAGTCCCGGACCGCCACGTTGCACGTTCACTATTACACAGGGAAGTTCGGCCCCGGCAATGTACGATATGCCCTCGGCCATCAAACTGATACCCGGGCTGGAGGAGGATGTCATCACTTTTTTACCGCTGCCGGCAGCGCCGTAAACCATGTTGATGGAGGCTACTTCACTTTCGGCCTGCAGCACTACCATACCAGTTTCGTCCCAGGGTTCACGGGCCATTAAGGTTTCCATTACCTCCGACTGAGGGGTGATCGGGTAGCCAAAGTAACCGTCGCAACCACAGCGGATGGCTGCCTCGGCAATCACCTCGTTCCCCTTCATTAATCTTAATTCTCCCATCTATCTTTTGATTTGATGTTTACAAAAAATTACAACTTAACACGATAAACAGTGATGCAGCTATCCGGGCAAACAACTGCACAATTTGAACAGCCAATACAGGCTTCGGGATTCTCCATAAACGAATAATGGTATCCCCGGCTGTTGACTTGTTTGTTTTGTCCAAGCACTTGTTGCGGACAAGCTACCACGCAAAGGCCGCAACCTTTGCATTCTTCCGTGTCAACCACTACTGCTCCAATAACTTTTGCCATGGTTTTGCTTTTTATGTTTCAAATTTGCCCGGTTCAGAGGGCTAATTTCCAAGTTTCATTTAATCATTTCGTGCCTTCGTCACTCGTTTTGCCAATGCATTTTGGTTGACGGGCCCCACAAAACTATTCCAATCCGAAAAGCTGGCTTGCAACAAATGTTGCGAAATCACAGCTTGTTCAGGATACGGGTGAAGATGTTCCGGTGGATGCCCAGGTACGAGGCCACATGCTGGCGTTGTACCCGCGACACAATTTCGGCATGTTCCTTCACAAATTTTTTCACCCGTTGCGAGGCCGAAAGCGATTGCAGGGTATGGATCCGGTTCAATGCTTGTACGTAACTTTCTTCGGCCATGATGCGCACCATGCGCTCCAGTTGCGGGTGACTATCGAGCAAGGCATCGTACTCGGCCCGTTCAATGCAAATCAGTTCCGAATCTTCGTATGCCCGGATGGCCTCGCACGACTTTCGCCCGGTCATAAATGTTTCGTGACTGCTCACAATACAATTGTCGGGTGTGTAATAGAAGCGGGAGATCCATTCCTGACCGTTTTCAGCCGTGTAGGTGGCGTACAAAAGCCCTTTCAGTAAAAGAGCCAATTTCCGGTTCTGCTCGCCATAGTTTACAAAGGTTTCCCCTTTTTTCAACACAATGGGTTGTCGTGTGGAAAAGAAATCCTTCAATTGCTCAAGTGTTTGGCTATATCCTGTGGCGAGTCCGTTTATACTCATGCTTCTTTTGTTCGAAAGTTAAGCGGGAAAGTCAGCATGAAATTGTTTCAGCCGCCTTTCCAAATCGTCAAACTGGCTGCGTTTTACGTGCGATACGCATGCGCGCAATCCTTCCAGCTCGCTGCCCGTATTTTTCAGGGTGATAGCGCTGATGCCGTAAAATAGCAACTTGTTCAGCAGTTCGCCACCCGTCATGCCCGGATAGCCAATGGTGAAGTAAAAACCGTCGGCAATAGGTTCGTCGCCATCTTTTTCATATACGATGGTAAATCCATTTTCGAGGAACAGGCGTTTCATGATTTTGGCTTTTTCACCATACTCCTTCACTTCTTCTACAAAGTTGAAGCGCCCGTCGTTGGCCGCTTTAAACATGGCTGCCAAGGCGTATTGCGCCGAATGGCTGGTACCCGACGAGATAGCGTACAATACCCGCAGGGTGATGGTGTTGCCAAAACTATTACTCTGAAAGCGGGTTTTCAGGTTTTCGTAGTCGCGGTTGTACAGGGCGTCAGAAATAACCATGATCCCAATGCGTTGTCCGGCATACGAAAATATTTTTGAGCTGGAAATGAACAGGACATAGTTGTTGGTGTAGCGCGCCACAGTTGGCTGGTAGGGTGGGCGTCCGGGCGAGAACAGGTCTTTGCGGAAATCCATGGCAAAATACGCCAGGTCTTCCATCACCACGATGTCGTATTTGTTGGCCAGTTCGCCAATAATTTGCAGTTCTTCTTCGGTGAAGCAAATCCAACTCGGGTTATTGGGGTTGGAATAAATCACCGAATTGATGTGCCCTTTGCTGAGAATGCTTTCCAATTTTTCGCGAAGTTTTTCTCCGCGGAAGTTGAAGATGTCGAAGCTTTCGTATTTGCAGCCCATCACCATCATTTGCTGTTTTTGTACCGGAAACCCGGGATCGATAAACAGCACGGTGTCTTTTTTTACATCCAGGTTGGAGGCCACCAGCAAGGCCGAATACGTACCCTGCATGGACCCGACCGTGGGCACACAACCCGCAGGTGCAACGTCAACATCCATAAATAGTTTGACAAAGCGCGAAGCTTCCTGCTTGACTTCTTTTATGCCATCGATCATCGGGTAGATGGAGGCCACGCCCGATTTCAGGGCCTCAATTTCGGCTTCCACACCAACTTGGGCTGGAGGCAAGCCGGGAACGCCCATCTCCATGCGGATGAATTTCTCGGGACTTTCGGCTTCAATTAAATTAACCAGCGCAACAATTTCGCGGATGGATGCTTGGCCAACATCTTCGATTCGAAGACGTGATAAATTTTTGGTTACCAATTCCTGGTTTATGGGTGTATTTTTCATGTTAGCGAATGAAAATCTCTTTAAAAAAAGCAAAGTATTCCCGATTTATCAAATATGCCAGAGCTTTTTCTTAGCAGGTTTTATAAATCGGAAATACTTTCAATCGTAAAGGATTAATTTGATTTTTTTATTGGAGTAATGAAATGAAATCAACAGAAATTCAGTCGTTTTGTGTGCGCTGAATTTTATCATGTTTTCAAATGCCAAAATCAGCCTTGATGGAGTTTATCCACCTGGTTACACGTTCGTCGGTCAGTTCGGGCTCAAAATCTTCGTCTAGGGGCAGGCCAATAAATTTTCCGTCCACCAGCGCTTCCGAGCCTTCAAATTCATAACCCGACGGATCAACTTGCCCGACGATGTTGACGTTTGCATTCCCCTTGCGGATTTCGCGGGCCAACACGCCCATGGCATTTACAAAATGGCCGGGGTAGGTGATGTGATCGCCCAGGCCAAAAATGGCGATGGTTTTATTGGAGTAATCCACTTTGCTTACTTCGGGGAAAAATTTGGCCCAATCGGTGTTTGAATATTCCGAGTCCCAGGTTTCTTTGCCAACAGTTGAAATCCCGAAAATGATTTTATCATACTTTTCAAGGTCGGCAGCACTGGCATGGTTTACCGACACCAACTCGACCAACTCGGCGCCGATCGCCGCCTTCACTTTTTCTGCCACCCGGTGGACTGACCCTTTTTCCGGGCCGAAAAACAATCCAATTTTGCTCATTCTCTTATGTTTTACTGATTACTGATTTCTAGTTCTCCGCGAACATATTCGCCTAAAATAGATAAACTGGAGACATTTTTCAAGACCAGGTGGATGGCTTTTTCATAATTTTCTTCCGAATCGTATTCAACATCCACGTGCATGGTGTATTCGTTTGGTTTGCCAACAATGGGCACCGACTGAATTTTGTTGAGGTTGATTTTATTGTCGGCAAAAATATTCAGCACCCGTGCCAGCGCGCCGTAATAATGCCCAACTTCGAAACAAAGCGATGCCTTGTTGGTTTTTACATGTTGGTTGGCGTGTTTGGAGAGGATCCAAAAGCGGGTGTAGTTTTTCTTGTTCGATTCAATGCCGGTTTCGAGCACTTCCAGTCCGTAAATTTCGGCAGTGCGCAGGTTGCCAATAGCAGCGGCATCGCGCAGGTTTTCTTCTACCAGCAGTTTGCCCGATTTGGCGGTGTCTTGGTTTTCCACAATTTTTGCATTGGGGAAGTATTTCTCGATATATTCCACGCACTGGCGAATGGCCACCGGGTGCGAGTAGATGGTTTTGATGTCTTCTTTTTTTCCGCCTGGCAACATCATCAAGTTCATCTGAATGTGGATGTACGTTTCGCCAATGACGCGCAGGTGGTAGTCGCGGATCAGCGAGTAGTTCTGAAGAATGCTCCCGGCGATGGAATTTTCGATGGCCATAACAGCGATGCTCACTTTGTCAGCATCAATCAGCTCGCAAACGCTTTGAAAGGAACGGCATTCCACCACTTCAATTTCTTCGTCACCAAAATATTTTCGCGCAGCATCTTCGTGAAAGGAACCTGCAATTCCTTGTATAGCAATTTTCTTCATACCTTTTTAAACTAATTAAAAATCCCGGGGGATAAACCCGGGACAATTTACGCAAAAATCAGCCTGTATGGTTGTCTGTCAGACATTCATCCGGTGAAAATTAACAAAAAGACAAGTCTTTCCGGTGTTTTCGGAGACTGTTTCCAGTTCTTTTTCATTTTTCAGAAGGACTGGACCGGCCCCCGGCATAAGGATAAAACTTTTTATTCCGTTATTTCTTAAAGCTTATACAAGTCGCTGGCTTTCACCAATTCCATTTTGTGATCCTGCAATACCTGGATGCACTTTTGAATGTTTTCGGGTTTCAGTACGATATTGGCCGATTTGTTGTCCATGGAATAGGCATACAGGTACTCGATGAAAACCCCTTCGGACGACAAGATATTCAGCGCCCGGGCCAATGCGCCGGGTTCGTTTGGGCTGCTGAGGCATACCACTTCGGTGAGCCGGACGGCAAACCCGGCGGATTTCAGTTCCTGCAAGGCCCGGTCGGGATCTGAAACGATCAGGCGCAAAATGCCAAACTCGGAGGTGTCGGCCACACTGAAAGCCGACATATTGATGCCGGCATCTCCCAAAATTCCGGCAACCTCGTTTAACCGTCCGGTTTTGTTTTCCAAAAAGACCGATAGTTGTTTGATGATCATATTTTTGTCCTCCTATAATTTGCGGTTATCGATAACACGTTTGGCTTTTCCGGCCGTACGCTCGATGGTTTTGGGCTCAACCAGTTTTACATTTACCGAAATACCCAGCGTGCTCTGGATGTTGTGAGTAATTTTCTTTCGGAGCGATTCCAGTTGTTTTATCTCGTCGGAGAAGAATTGTTCCTGCACTTCTACCATCAGGTTCAGGGTATCCAGGTTTCCTTCCCGTTCTACGATCAGCAGGTAGTGGGGTTCGGTTTCGCTCATTTCCAGCAACACACTTTCTATTTGCGATGGGAACACATTCACCCCGCGGATGATGAGCATATCGTCGCTACGGCCCTTGCATTTTTCCATGCGTACGAGGGTTCTGCCGCATTCGCATTTGTCGTAAATCAGGCGCGTCAGGTCGCGGGTGCGGTAACGGATCAGCGGGATGCCTTCTTTGGTAACCGTGGTGAACACCAGTTCTCCGATTTCTCCGGCCGGCATCGGCTCCAAGGTTTCCGGGTTAATAATTTCGGGGATGAAGTGATCTTCGTTGATGTGCATGCCGCATTGGTGTTCGCACTCGCACGAAACGCCCGGTCCGATGATTTCGCTCAGCCCGTAAATGTCGATGGCTTTCAGTCCCAGTTGGGTCTCAATTTCTTTTCGCATGTTCTCGGTCCAGGGTTCGGCGCCAAAAATGCCTACGCGCAGTTTTAGATCTTCTTTTTTTATGCCGGCATCTTTCATGGCTTCAGCCAAATAAAGCGAGTAGGAAGGGGTGCAAGCTACCACGGTGGTGCCAAAATCTTCCATCAACTGAAGCTGTTTCTGGGTGTTTCCGCCCGAGATGGGGATAACCGATGCTCCGAGGTTTTCACACCCGTAATGCAAGCCCAAACCGCCTGTGAACAAGCCGTAGCCATAGGCTACCTGGACGATATCGTTTTGGTGTACCCCTGCCATACACAACGAGCGGGTAACCACTTCCGACCAGCTGTTCAGGTCTTTACGGGTATAACCAACAACTGTCGGTTTTCCGGTAGTGCCCGATGAGGCGTGGATACGGACAATCTCGCTCATGGGCACGGTAAACATGCCGAACGGGTAGTTATCGCGCAAATCTTGTTTGGTGGTAAAGGGTAATTTGTGCAAATCGTCCACCGAGCGGATATCGGCCGGTACCAGCCCAACTTCCTGCATTTTTTTACGGTATGCAGGCACTTTGTGGTAAATCCGCTGAACGGTTTCGCGGAGCCGTTCCGATTGGATGGCTTTCATCTCTTCACGTTCGGCGCATTCAATTTTTTCGTTCCAAATCATAACGGTACTATTTTTTAACGGACCCCTTCGTGGCAGGCATCCAAATGTTCTGAATCCATTTTTGGTGTAAAAATACTTACGCCGATCAGCACCAATGCAGAAACGGGCAGGGCAATCACAATGGGATCGATAATGGCCCAGGGAAATTGCTCAAAAAGCATATCTTTTCCAAATAAGGCTTGACAAATTCCAAGGGGCTGCGATTCTTTCTGGTGCATGAACACGAGCATGAACACGCTCACCAGTAAGCCAATCCAGATACTCCATTTTACACCTGATTTTGTGGCGCCTTTCCAATACAGTCCGGCAAAATAGGCTGGCAGAAAAGCTGCTGCGCACACGCCAAAAAAGATGGCGGTACCGCGTGCTACAATGCCAACGGGCAGTTTGTACCCGATGATGATGCTGATCAGAATAGCAAAAATGATCCCGATCCGGGTGATCAGCATACTGTTCCTGTTTTTTTGGGGGAATAGGTTTTCAAACAAATCGCGACCAATGGAAGTCCCCATCGTGTGGAACTGTGAACTTAAAGTTGACATCCCGGCTGATAATAACGACAGCATAAACAGGTAAACAAACCATTCGGGCATGGCTGCGTTCAGGAACTCCGGAATAATCAGGTCGACATTCCCTTTGGCAACTTCGATGGCCAATTGTCCACTTTCGCGGTAGAAATATAAGTTAGAGAGTGAACCAACGGTATAAATAAATCCGGTTACCACAAAAATGAAAATGCCGCCAATCAACACCGCACGGTTCAATTCACGGTTACTTTTTACGGTCATAAACCGGACCACCAGCTGGGGCTGGGCCAATACGCCAATGCCAACACCCAGGATGATGTTTGTTGTCAGGATCCACCACCAGGCCGATCCCAGGCTTGGAAATACGGTCCAGCCGTGGTGCCCTTGCTGGTGCAGGCTTTCGGGAACGAGGTTGGCCATGTTGGTGAGTGCTTCGTGGGCGCCCGAAACTCCGCCTAGTTTAATATAGGTCATAAACAACAGGAAGAAAAGGCTCACAAACATGATCCCGCCTTGCAGGGCATCGGTGTACATCACCCCTTTCAGGCCTCCGGCTACCACGTAGGCAGCAATGATGACGGAAAAGAAGGTGAGCGCAATGCCAAAGTCGATCTGAAAAATACTTTCAATGAAGCGTGCGCCACCAATCAGCACAACGGCAGCGTAGAGTGGCATGGCCACAAAAATGATGGCGCCGATGAGCATCTGGATGCTTTTGGATTGAAATCGTGCCCCAATAAATTCGGGAAAGGTATGGGCATCCAGGTTATGTCCCATTTTACGGGTTCGGCGGCCAAAAAAGATGAAGGCAATAAATACGCCGACAAAGATATTCAGAAAGGTAAGCCAGATGAGCCCCATGCCGTAAACGCCGGATATCCCGCCAAATCCGATGATGGCGGATGTGGAGATGAAGGTGGCGCCGTACGACACGGCCATGACAAAGGGGTGGATTTCGCGTCCGCCCAATAAATAATCTTTGGCTGTTTTTGTTTTTTTGAATCCGACATAGCCCAAGTAGGCGATCAGCAGCAGATAAACAATAACTACAAGTCCAAGGGTGAAAGTGTCCATACGTTCAGGCTTAAAGTTCTTCGTTGATTTGGTCTTCTTTGGTTTCCCAGTCGATGTCGCGTTTCAGCTCTTCGGCAGTGATTTCGGCGCCTTTGTTCCAGTTGGCAGCGCCGTACCAGACGCAGGCCACCAAACTCAGGACAGACAGCAGATAGCCGAGGTAAATTCCGGGGTCATCAATTCCAAGCATCGTGTTCGTTTTTAGTTTAGTTATGGTTTTATTTGAAATATACTTCAGATCTTGTTTGGATTTCAGTTCTTCAATTACCGTAAACCAGGTGATCCTCCAACGGATAAAGGTCTTCGGCGGCCAATGTAGCCAGCGCCTGATCATAGTCGTCCACATCAATGAGCAGCAACGCTTGTTCATTTTTGCTGATAATCCGTCCGTAAGCATTCAGGATGTTTACCCCCGCGTGGGACACTTTCATTAAAATGTCATCCAATCCGCCGGGGTGGTCTTCCATCCCGAAGGCCAGCACTTTGCGTAAAGCAGCCGACAAGCCTGCCTTGGTCAGCGCTTCACAGGCTTTTTCGGGCTGATCGACCAGCAGGTTCAAAATACCCCAACCGCTGACGGTATGCGTCAGTGTCATGGAGCGGATGTTTATGCCATTTGCCTTTAAAACACCTGTTACCCGTTCAAAATGGCCGGGTTTATTTTCAAGAAAAATGGATACCTGATAAGCCATCGTTAGCAGTTTTTTAGGTTGTTTGAATTTGAGTGGCGATCTGTTTTCGTTTATCGATTACGCGAACGGCTTTGCCTTTGCCTTTCGGGATGGCGCCAGGTTCCACCAGACGGACAATGGGTTTGGCCAGTACTTCGTCGCGGATCTGGCTGGTTATCACACGTGTCAGTTTTTCAAGCCGGGCAATGTCGCCGTTAAACCAGTCTTTTTTTACCTCCACTTCAACAATCATTTCATCAGCCCCGTTAATTTCTTCCAGCGTGATACGGTAATCCGATCCCACCTCGGGGATGCGCAACAGCACGCCTTCCACCTGCATCGGAAAAACATTGCAGCCCTTGATAATGAACATGTCATCGGAGCGTCCGGCGATGCGGTCGATGCGGGCATGGGTGCGTCCGCAGGCGCAGGGTTCGGGGATAATGCGGGTGAGATCGCGGGTGCGGTAGCGGATCAGGGGCATGGCTTGCCGGTCGAGGGTGGTCATCACCAGCTCACCAAACTCGCCATCGGGAACGGGTTCCAGTGTTTCCGGATCAAGTATTTCAATCAGGTAGGCATCTTCCCAAATGTGCAAGCCGGCTTGCTCGGTACATTCAAAGGCTACTCCTGGGCCGTTCATTTCGGATAAACCGAATGAATTATAAGCTTTTACACCAAACATTTCTTCAATGCGGCGGCGTTGTTCTTCGGTGTGCGGTTCGGCGCCGATCACAAAAATACGCAGGTCGGTGTCTTTTCGCGGGTCCAGTCCTTCAGCCTGAAAAACTTCGTACAGGCGCCCCAGGTAGCTGGGAATGGCATGAATAGCCGTGGTGCCGTAGTCGCGCATTAGCTTGATTTGGCGCAGGCTGTTGCCGGCCCCGGCAGGAATGCTGAGGCAGCCCAGTCGTTCAATGCCGTACTGAAATCCAAGCCCTCCGGTAAACAGCCCGTAGCCGCAAATATTTTGGAAGACATCGGTGTCGCGGATTCCGGCGCAAAACAGTGAGCGGGCCATCAGGTTGGCCCAGCTGGCAATGTCGTGCCGGTTATGAAAAATCACGGTTGGGTTGCCGGTTGTTCCGCTCGAACTGTGCAGGCGGATGATTTCTTTTTTTGGCTGGGTCAGGAACCCGTATGGAAAATGATTTCGCAGGTCCTGCTTGGTTGTAAACGGTAATTCGCGGATGTCCTTCACATCTGAAATCCGTTCGGCTGTAATCCCTTTGGCGGCGTACAGTTCTTTGTAAAACGGCGATTCCATGGCTTGATTGATCGTCTTTTTCAGCCTGTCAACCTGCAGCTTTTCAAGATCTTTTCGCCGGAGAGTTTCAAATTCTTTTTCCCAAAACATTGGCCGGATTTCCTTTAAAAGTGGTACATCATCATCAAAATAAGACGGTGGTTGGTGGTCAGGTGTTTATCACCATAGAGTCCGTCGGAAAAATCAAAATCACCAACACCATAGTTGGCTGTTGTCATCTCGTATTCGGCTACAAAGCGCATTTTCGAAACATTCAGGGCCAAGTGCGGCGAAACCCGCGCGTGGTTCATCACGTTGGGCAGCAAACCTGCTGTGACGGCTTTGCCGGTGGTTGTGTTTTCGTAAAGCGGGTCGCTGGTGCCCAGGTTGGCGCCATAGCCCAGCATCATGCCAACTTGCCATTTTTTTCCGTACTCCATGCTCAGCAAGCTGGTGTAGTTATTAAAGTTGGTGTAGGTTTCGGCGCCGGTAGCAGCATCTTTGCTTGCCACGCCATACCCGCCCAACAGGGTGAGGTGGGTCATGTTTTGTCCGTAATAGCCTTTGGCGGTGAGCATAAACCTATCTGATTTGTATCGCAGATAAGCCGTGAAGCCAGTGCTGGTCAGGTACTCGTCCGACTTGAAGGTGCCTGCCGTTCCCGTAGTGGTCATGCTGGGCTTGGTACGCTTTGTTGAGGCGCCTGCCCCCAGGGTCAGCCCGTTTTTGTTGTACTCGGCCGATAAAACCAATTCGGGGATGACACCGTTGCGCTGGGCTTGGTTCGGAGTGGTGTATATACTTGATTCAAGCGCTTTTGAACTGTATTGATTTTCGTAAACAATCGATCCGCCCAAGGTGAAGTTTCCGGAACGAACATCGTAGCGGATTTGCGGGGCACGGCTGAATACCTGAAACGGAGCGCCGGTATTCAGTCCGGCAACAACCGGGAAAACGCTCCCTCCCCAAAACGGGTGCCAGGTTTGGCCGATCAGCAGTTTTGATTTTTCCCAGGCAAAAACCATGTTGGCATGGCGGATGCGGAACAAGGTTGGTTCGGTTTTTACAATTCCGCCAAAATCGAATTCAATATTGGCACTTGTTTTAGCGCCGAAAATCTCGGGGCCTTCAATTTTTACGCCCAACCGCGTTGCCAGGGCCGATAGGTACGAGCTGGTTTGTTGGTTGATATCGCTGCCGTTGCCGTCTTTGCCCGCATACAATGGCACCAGGTAAAACACATCATAGGCGGCATCGAGCCCCTTGTAGGTATCTACAAAAAATTCGTTGCGGATGAAGCCGTAAAAATCCAGGTTCAGGTCTTTTCCCGATTGTTCCTGGGCATAGGATGCCAAAAATAAGCCAAGTAAGCAGAGCAGGGCAAAATACTTTTTAAACATGTCGGTTTTTGCGTTTTTTTAATGAATAGAAATGGTTGTTCAATTGGCGGTAACTGCTTTCAGAACATGCAAAAGCAGCCTTTCAGAGAAGGCTGCTTGAAAGTTAGTCAGCGTCCTATTGATTGATTGGGAATCAAAAATATAACAAATGCCTGTTCGGACAACAGAAGCGAAAAATGAATTATTGGAAAGAATGCTGTCTGTTTTACAATTTAATAAGCAAAGGTGCCGAAAAACAAGCATTTGTAAATAATCGAGTGCAAATGACGTTAATTTGAAAACGATGTAATTTATAATCAGTTTGAATAAAGAAAAGCGCATTCTCCTGGTTTGTGCAGGTGGTATGTTTTTCAACAAAAAAATGTCATTTTGTAATATCGGTTACAACTTGTCCGGGGTAAGCGCCGTAATTTTAGCTAACTAAAAAAGCTAACCCGCATGATCCGAAAACTTCATCCGCCAAAAAACTGGAAAATTCCCGTCATACTGGTTCTTGGAATTTTTGCCGGGCTTTTTGTGTTGTCGGTATATCTTTCCAAAGCACATTCTTATTTGTCCGACGATCCGAAAACCTGCGTCAACTGCCACATTATGGCGCCGCAATATGCCACCTGGAACCACAGCTCGCATCGCGAAGTGACCAACTGCAACGATTGCCATGTGCCCCACGATAATGTTTTCAATAAATATTTCTTCAAAGCAAAAGACGGAATGCGCCATGCTACCATGTTCACCTTACGGTTGGAACCACAGGTTATTTTCATCAAGGAGGACGGGGCCGAAGTGGTGCACCAAAATTGTGTGCGCTGCCACAGCAATCAGTTGATGGATGCCCGGCAGGCTGGTTGCATTGCTAATTATGAAGAAAACCGCACCTCCCGAAAATGCTGGGATTGCCATCGCGAAGTCCCGCACGGAAGGGTAAACAGCCTGTCGAGTACTCCTTTTGCGCGGGTGCCGCTGCCGGAAAGCCCTGTTCCCAACTGGTTGAAAGAATTCACAAAAAAATAAATCAAATCCATATGAAACCACTGAAAACCACCATTGAGAAAAAACCGATTTTAGGCTGGTTGCTTTTTCTGGCCACGTTGATTGTTGTCTTTTTGTTGGGCCTCTTGGCCTCCTCCATCATGGAGCGACGGGCCGAAGCCAGTTTTGTCAATGTTCCTAAAGTGAAACTTGCCGATTTTGAACCCCGCAACAGCGTGTGGGGCGAAAACTTTCCGCGGGAGTACCAGTCGTATATTAATACGGCCGATACCACTTTCCGCAGTAAACATGGTGGCGGCGCCATGCTCGACATGCTTGAAATCGATCCCCGGATGGTTGTTCTTTGGGCTGGTTACAGTTTCTCGAAAGATTACAATCAGGGACGTGGACATTATTATGCCGTGGAAGATGTTCACAATACCTTGCGCACCGGCGGGCCGCTCAACGAAAATGAAGGCCCGATGCCGTCCACTTGCTGGACCTGTAAAAGTCCCGACGTTCCCCGGGTGATGCAGGAAAAAGGGGTGGCTGAATTTTATAAAGGAAAGTGGGCCCGCTTGGGGGCCGAAATTGTTAATCCCATTGGTTGTGCCGATTGTCATGACCCTGAAACCATGAACCTGCGCATCAGCCGCCCGGCATTGATCGAGGGTTTTCAGTCTATGGGCAAAGACATTACCAAGGCCAGCCATCAGGAAATGCGCAGTCTGGTTTGTGCCCAATGCCATGTGGAATATTATTTCAATAAGAAGACCGTGGAAGGCGCAGAATATCTGACTTTCCCCTGGGCTAACGGTTTGACTGTTGATGCGAAGGAAGAATATTACGACAACATCGAGTTCAGCGACTGGACCCATGCTTTGAGTAAAGCTCCGATGCTGAAGGCTCAACACCCGGATTATGAAATTTATACGCACGGCATTCATGCCCAGCGCGGGGTGTCGTGTGCCGATTGTCACATGCCTTACAAATCGGAGGGCGGACAAAAATTCACCGATCACCACATTCAGTCGCCGCTGAACAACGTCGCTAATTCGTGCCAGGTTTGTCACCGCGAAGAAACACTGGAACTGGTGCAGAACGTGTACGAACGTCAGGACAAAATCATCGAAAACCGCGACAAGCTGGAAGAGTTGATTGTTCGTGCCCATGTGGAAGCTAAGAAAGCCTGGGATTTGGGCGCCACCGAGGAAGAAATGAACGACATCCTGCAAGGAATACGCCATGCGCAGTGGCGTTGGGATTATGCGGCGGCCAGTCATGGCGGTTCGTTCCATGCCCCTATCGAAACCGGGCGCATCATCACAACCGGTATCACCATTGCTCAGGAAACGCGGATCAAACTGTCACGTGTGCTGGCCTCGAAAGGGTTCAACCAGGAAGTGCCCTATCCGGATATTTCAACCAAAGCGAAGGCCCAGGAATTTATTGGCCTGGATATGGATGCGCTGAACAGCGAAAAACAGGAGTTCAAAGAAACGTTGTTGCCCGAATGGATGAAAAAAGCTAAAGAACGCGAAGATTCGTGGGCGATCGTCCGTAATTAATGACCTTAACCGGAAGGATTCATGAAACAGCCAATCATTATCATCGTGGTCGCTTTGCTATTGCTTTGCGGCAAGAAAAGCTATGCGCAATTTAGCCTAAGCGGGGAGTTTCGTCCGCGTACCGAGCTGAGCCATGGCGCCAAGAGTCTGGCATCCGACAATCAGGATGCCTCGTTGTTTACCTCGCAGCGTACCCGGCTGAATGCCATCTACAAATCCGAAAAGGTGTTGACCATGCTTGTGCTGCAGGATGTGCGCACCTGGGGGAGTCAGGCGCAATTGGTGGGTAACGAGGATTTTGCCACCTCGGTGCATCAGGCCTGGGCCGAAGTGTTTCTCGCCCCTGAGTTTTCGCTGAAAGCCGGGCGCCAGGAACTAGTTTACGACGATCAACGGATTTTGGGAAACGTGGGCTGGGCACAACAGGCCCGTTCGCACGATGTGGCTGTGTTCAAGTACCAGAAAGATATCAGTCTGCATGTTGGGATTGCCCACCACGAAAACAGCACCATCACCAACAATATATTCGATGGGAACGATGCCTACAAGGACATACAGTTTGCCTGGTTCAACAAGAAATGGGACGACGCCGGCCTGAGTTTACTTTTCCTGAACAACGGCGTTCCTGTAAACGAAGTGGATGGACAAAAGGTGAATTACAGCCAGACTTTTGGCGGACACGGTAAGTTCACGATTGGCGAGTTTAAGTTTTCGGTCAACGCGTACCTGCAAACCGGCGAAGATGTTGCCGGAAACGACATCAGCGCCCACAATCTTTTGCTGGAGGCTATCTGCAAGCACGGTGTCACCTGGGGCTATGAGCGTTTGTCGGGCACCGGCTACGATGATTCCAAAAACAAATCGTTCAATCCGCTGTATGGCACCAACCACAAGTTTAACGGCTTCATGGACTATTTTTTCGTGGGAAATCACCTGAACAATGTTGGGCTGAATAATATCTATGCCAAGTACAATTATTCAAAAGACGAGCTCAGCCTGTACGCGCATGTGCATTATTTTTCCTCGGCGGCCAAAATCACATCCGGTGCCGATCGTTACCTGGGAACGGAAGTGGACTTGGGGGCCGGTTGGAAGATCAGTCCCGAAGCCAATTTCAGCGGAGGATTTTCATTCATGATTGCCGACGACAGCATGGAACTACTGAAAGGCGGGGACAAATCAGCCGGTAATTACTGGGCCTATCTGATGTTAACCGTAACACCGACATTTATTAAATAGAGCATGAGAAGAAATACCTGGCAGGCGCCCTGGTCGTATCGTGAGGGAGTAATTATTGGTGGAGGATTGGTTTTTCTGGGGGTAGTCTGGCAGGTATTTCTGCCTTCATCCGGATTTCAACTACCATTTTGGCCCGGCAATTTGTATATGGGCCTGATTTTTCTGGCACTCCTGTTTACCCTTCATTTTTTACTGAAAAGCACCAGCGTGGTGAAATGGTTGGCATCCGTTCCGGCGGCAGTGACATCGGCTGCTTTGTACTGCGGTTTGGCCATTTTGCTGGGGATTATCCCGCAAGGACAGTCATCCGGCTCTCCAATTGTTCACGTATTGGGTTTGAACCAGCTTACCAGCTCGTGGGTGTTTGCCCTGGCTAACCTGTATTTTCTAACCAGTTTGGGCTTGGCTACCCTCAAGCGTCTGTTCCCGTTTAAGTTGAAAAACTTGGGTTACCTGCTGAACCATGCCGGATTGTGGATTGCCCTCACCGCAGCGGCGTTGGGCAGCAGCGATTTGCAACGCCTGAGCATGAACTGTACCGAAGGACAACCCGAATGGCGGGCGTATGACGGGAGCGGGCAGCTGGTAGAAATGCCTGTAGCCATTGAGCTGCTCGATTTTCAGATTGACGAATACCCTCCCAAGCTGACATTGGTTGATAATGAAACCGGACGGATTGCCGTGCCCGACAAAAAAAACGCATTTTTCTCGGTGGCCGATTCCTCTTTTCAACTGCTGGACTACCGGGTTGAGGTGGACCGCCTGCTGCCCGAAGCCGGCTTGATCGGCGATCGCTTTGAGCCGGTAAACGAAGTGGGGTCGCCGCCGGCTGCCCGCCTTACCGTTACCCGACTTTCAACCGGCGACAGTCAAAGTGGCTGGGTGAGCTCGGGCAGTTTCCGCTTTCAGCCGTATGCGTTCAAAATATCCGACCAGTATTCGCTGGTGATGCTGCCGCCCGAGCCACGCAAATATCAGTCGGACATTCGTGTGATGACGCAGGAGGGACAGCAGCTAACGGCCACCCTGGAGGTGAACAAGCCGCTGAAGCTGGGGGGCTGGAAATTTTATCAGCTAAGTTATCATGCCGACATGGGCAAATGGTCGGACATGAGCGTGATTGAGCTGGTTCGCGATCCCTGGATCCCGGTTGTTTATCTCGGGATTTTTATGATGCTGGCCGGATCGTTGTTTTTGTTCCGCCATGGAACTTACAAAAAGAAAGGACTGGAGAATGGGTTGGATTAATTTTGAATATTATGCCTTTGCGGCCCTTTTGCTGTGGGGCGTTGGCAGCGTTTCGCTGTACCTCAAAACCGATAAACAGGGGATAGGGGTGAGGGTGCCCGCTCTGTTTTCGGCAGCAGGACTGGCCGTGCTGATGTTGTTCATCCTGCTTTTATGGCTGAAGATCGACCGGCCGCCCATGCGCACCCTGGGCGAAACCCGTTTGTGGTATTCGTTTTTGCTCCCGGCCATCGGGCTGGTGAGTTTTTTGCGCTGGCGCTACAAATGGCTGCTGGCTTACAGCCTGTTGATGGGCGGCCTGTTTTTGCTGATCAACATCCTTCATCCCGAAACCTACGACAAAAGCCTGATGCCTGCCCTGCAAAGTGTGTGGTTTATTCCGCACGTGATTGTATATATGTTTGCCTATGCTTTGCTGGCGGCTTCCAGCCTGGTGGCCCTCAAAGCTGTTTATCAGGATTATCGCGGAAAGCGGTGGAATACGCTGCCCAATCTGGCCGATAACTTCGTTTACCTGGGCTTTTCGTTTTTAACCATGGGCCTGCTGTTTGGCGCGCTGTGGGCCAAAGAAGCCTGGGGCCACTACTGGACCTGGGACCCCAAAGAAACCTGGGCTTTCATCACCTGGACGGCCTACCTGATTTACATTCATTACCGCTACAAGCACCAACACCGGCACAAACAGGCCATGTGGATTTTACTGATTGCCTTCGGCTTGCTCATGGTTTGCTGGTTCGGCGTGAATTACCTGCCGTCGGCACAAAACAGTGTGCATACCTATACCAGTTAAGGATTATCTTACATGTTAAACCCCTGTTCGCGGATGGTTTTCAATAGCTTTTCCGAAAAATACAGGTTGTCGGCTTTTTTGTAACGAACATCGGTAAACACCTGGGCCAGGTTTTGTTTTCCGTTTTCGGCCACAAATTGGGCCGAGCTTTCCAGCGCTTCTTTTTCGCGGTACATGTCGTTGATCCGCTCGTCGGTGTTTTCGCGGTATGTTTCGTGGTGCACAATCGCGCTCAGCGGCAGGCGGTCGGTGAGGCCCGGTTCGTGGTCGGGATAGCCCAGGCTGATGGCCGTCACCGGGATCACCCCTTTGGGCAGGTTGAGCGCTTCGATGATTTCCGGCGCATTGTACAACGGTGTTCCCAGGTAGCAAATGCCCAGTCCTTTCGATTCGGCGGCGATGCAAATGTTTTGGGCAAACAGCGACGCATCGATGATGCCATTCACCACCCACAGCAGATTGTCGTAACCGGCATCGGCCTGGCGCAGCTCGCACCAACGGTTAAAGCGGTTCAGGTCGGCGCAAACGGTAAGGAACACCGGCGCCTGGGTAACCATGCCCTGGTTGAAGTGAAGTGGCGCCAGGCGCGCTTTGCTGGCTGCATCGCGGGTAACAACTACACTGTACAGCTGCATATTCCCGGTGGTTGAGGCCCGTGTGCCGGCCTCGAGTATTTCGTTCAGCATTTCATCCGAAACAGCATCGGATTTGTATTTTCGGATGGAGCGGTGTTGTAAAAGAATATCCATGATCGCTAATTTGTGGTTTCGTATTTTGGTTGCCAAAGTTAAGGTCAAACGCCGGAAATGGAAGAAAAAATGTGGAAAAAACGCGCTGTGCTGACCTGAAGATATCGACCATTGCAGTCGTATGACCGCTTCTTGTCGTTACAAACGCCAGCCAGCGAACCCCTCGTTACCGCTTCGATCAAATGAAGGAGAGGAAAGGGCAACAACGTTTACGTCCGTATAATCCCGGCAGGGATTGCATGTTTATAGCAAATCCATTGGTGGAGGACATGCGACCCCGCAGGGGTCGAACCGGAAGCGTGGCCCCTTGTTTCTATAAACATTCGATGCCTCCGGCATCATCCAATTGTGAAAGCGTCATCCCGAATTTATTTCGGGATCTCTGTCGGGAATTGCAGAAGCGGCAAATGGCCATAGATGCTGAAACGAGTTCAGC
>NZ_JAPAAF010000109.1 GCF_025907915.1 Gaoshiqia sediminis | reverse complement strand
TTGTCGATCTCTTTATCTTTCAGCTTTTGATTGATTTGCCGGATTGTTTCTTCAACTTTTTCTGCTGAAATCTCTGTAAAGTCTGGCGCTTCGGGTTCCTGTAACTCCGTGTTGTAAACGTTTTGTGCATAGGACCACAGCGATTCAAGCTGGTTTTTGATTTTTTGTTTTTGGGAGGCAATGGCTTTTCCCCAAACAAAAGTGTAGCGATTGGCATTGGCTTCAATTTTGGTCCCGTCAACAAAAACTTCCTTAATACTCAAATGGCCTTCTTCCGACAACAATAGAACTACGGCTGAGAAAATATCTTTCAGGTGCCCTTCAAGTCGCTTGCCCCGAAAACGATTGATAGTATTGTGATCTGGCTTATTCATTCCGCTAAGCCACATGAAGTAGATGTTTTCCTTGAGCGAATCTTCCATCTGGCGACTGGAATAAATATTGCGCAAATAAGCGTAAACCATAACTTTGAGTAACATCCGCGGATGATAACCAGAGCTGCCGCCTCCTTTATAGGTGCTAATTAATGGATGGATATCGATCTGATCGATCACCCGATCCACAACCCTGACAGGATGATTCGACGGAACCATCTCTTCCAGGCTTGGAGGAAGCAACAT
>NZ_JAPAAF010000108.1 GCF_025907915.1 Gaoshiqia sediminis | reverse complement strand
ATACGATACAACTTGCAGTTTTTACTTTTCAGAACTCCCCAGATATATCTGTAAAGTGGATCATTTCCTGAATTGTATAGAACTTTCTCACTATTCTTTGTGTGAAAAGTGAGGTGATATAAAATTTGGCGGTAACTAGACATGGTATTCTTTTTTTTTTGAGAAGTTATGAAACTTTTGCGATAAAATCGATTGAAAAAATCAATAGTTCAACCCGCTTCGGGGTTGAGGAGAGTGGTTGTTTGTCGTATTCCCCCAATTGGATTGGGGGTGATGAATGGTTCGATCACTTCGTGATCGGGGTGCTTCGGTTGAAGTTGGCTTTTCTAGTCGTACTGATTACTCCGAAGGAGTGGAATTGGATTTTAGGGCTAAAAGTTGCTTCCGTTTTGCAGTAACGCGTATGGTCACGACATGTCGTGACCGTCCGGCTGCCAAAGAACAGGCGCGTTCGTTTAATTTGGGGTTGGGGTCACGTCCCATCATCTCTTTTTTTGTCGGAAGGCTTTCCGGGTGCCGCGATATCCGGTTAGTTCAACCCGCTTCGGGGTTGAGGAGAGTGGTTGGTTGTCGTATTCCCCCAATTGGATTGGGGGTGATGAATGGTTGGATCACTTCGTGATCGGGTGCTT
>NZ_JAPAAF010000107.1 GCF_025907915.1 Gaoshiqia sediminis | reverse complement strand
ATGGGTGGTGCCTGGCTTTCGCAGCATTTGTGGGAGAAGTATTTGTACAGCGGCGATTTGAACTACCTCGAATCGGTTTACCCGGTGTTGAAATCGGCATGCGAGTTTTATCAGGATTTTTTGGTCGAAGAACCAACCAACAATTGGCTGGTGGTGAGTCCGTCCATTTCGCCGGAGAATGCACCGGCCGGTCGCCCTTCGGTCACAGCGGGAGCGACTATGGACAATCAAATCCTGTTCGATTTGTTTTCAAAAACCATCAAAGCGGCCTCCTTATTAAATCAAGACCGGGAGTTGATGGCTGATTTTCAACAAATCCTCGACCGTCTTCCGCCTATGCAGGTTGGCCAGCACGGACAATTGCAGGAATGGATGGAAGATCTGGATAATCCGAACGATAAACACCGGCATGTTTCTCACCTTTATGGCCTTTACCCAAGTAATCAAATTACGCCATATGCTACTCCTGAATTGTTTGATGCGGCGAGAACGACGCTCATTCATCGTGGCGATGTGTCAACAGGCTGGTCGATGGGCTGGAAGGTGAATTTTTGGGCCCGCCTGCTCGATGGGAATCATGCCATGAAACTGATCAAAGATCAACTGACGCTGGTTGATCCGGTGAATGGCGGAAGAA
>NZ_JAPAAF010000106.1 GCF_025907915.1 Gaoshiqia sediminis | reverse complement strand
GGATTGAACCACATTCGGGATTCATTTTTTGCAGCGAGTTTTCTGTGAAGAAGAAAATGCAGGAAATGAGGAATCTCTTTGGCCATTAATTCCCGGAGACGGATGTTGTCCTTTTCGACCCGATTGATTTTTCGTACCCAAAACCGAACTTCTTCCCTGGGAATGATAATCGGGTTTCGCTCGTTGTTGGAGCAAAGAACAAATTTGGCGAAAAACTCAATCTCCCTTCGGTCTTTGCCTTTGGCTTCAATTTTATAATCGCCGGCTGTTGAGAGGTTTTTGATTTTCTCCGTGTCTTCCATCTTGTTCATAAGTAATTCATCAACCAACACCAGCAAGCGGTTGGCCCAGTCGGCATTGAACTGGCTCCGGAAATCTTCGTTTGTGTTGAACGTCGCGTTTTTTCCGAAAATCATTTTCAGAAAACGCAGAAAGGTCGTTTTCCCCGTATTCCGTTCATTGGAAACCAATAGCAGAATTGGCAACATTTGGGTAGGCCGGGTGTAGAGAATTTGAAGATAATCCAGGCCGGTTTCAATTTGCTCCTCAAAAATATGTTTAAGGAAATGCCGGATATGGGGGAAGTCTCCCGGAGACGGCACATAACTCACCGGTTCATACTGGTTGAGATACGTTCCATGTACCTGTCGATAGTGAACATGATCGGGAATAATGCA
>NZ_JAPAAF010000105.1 GCF_025907915.1 Gaoshiqia sediminis | reverse complement strand
GGATTGAACCACATTCGGGATTCATTTTTTGCAGCGAGTTTTCTGTGAAGAAGAAAATGCAGGAAATGAGGAATCTCTTTGGCCATTAATTCCCGAAGACGGATATTGTCCTTTTCAACCCGGTTGATTTTTCGTACCCAAAACCGGACTTCTTCCCTGGGAATAATAATCGGATTTCGCTCGTTGTTGGAGCAAAGAACAAATTTGGCGAAAAACTCAATCTCCCTTCGGTCTTTGCCTTTAGCTTCAATTTTATAATCGCCGGCTGTTGAGAGGTTTTTGATTTTCTCCGTGTCTTCCATCTTGTTCAGAAGCAGTTCATCAACCAGCACCAACAGACGGTTGGCCCAATCGGCATTGAACTGGCTCCGGAAATCTTCGTTAGTATTGAACGTCGCATTTTTTCCGAAAATCATTTTCAAAAAACGCAGAAAGGTCGTTTTCCCCGTATTCCGTTCGTTGGAAACCAATAGCAGAATCGGCAACATTTGTGCAGGCCGGGTGTAGAGAATTTGAAGATAATCCAGGCCGGTTTCAATTTGTTCCTCAAAAATGTGGTTAAGAAAATGCCGGATATGGGGAAAGTCTCCCGGAGACGGCACATAACTCACCGGTTCATACTGGTTGAGATACGTTCCATGTACCTGTCGATAGTGAACATGATCGGGAATAATGCA
>NZ_JAPAAF010000104.1 GCF_025907915.1 Gaoshiqia sediminis | reverse complement strand
TCCTATCCCCGGGTTCCGTTGCACTCCACCCGGGGCTACCCATATTACGCCCCGCTGGGGCTTTTAAATCGGCACCATGCCAAAAGCCCCTTTAGGGGTTTGGGGTAAATGCCTTTTGCGTCTTCTTCGCGTTCTCTGCGTTAAAAAAGGGGACGCGGATGACGCGGATGATATATGATGTTTATGATTTGATGTTTCGCTTTGCTCAATCATATTCTTTCACCGATCCACGCTGATTGGGCCCTGCGGGCTTTACTGTGACTGTGACTGCGACTGTGACTGCGACTGTGACTGCGACTGCGACTGGCGGCTGGCTACTCGCGACTCATGTCTCGCTACTCGCTACTAATAAACGATCCACGCGGATTTGGCCCTGCGGGCTTTACTGTGACTGCGACTGTAAACTGTGACTGATTACTCGTGTCTTCTTATGTGTTCTTATATGCCTTATGTGGTTCAGAAACTGTGATTGGTTAACGTTTTCCTGTGCGGCGCAACCAGGTTCGCATTTCAATCGGGGTTTCCGGTGCGCCTTCCGAACAATGCGCCTTCCTATCCCCGGGTTCCCCGTCAAAGCCGGGCAGGCGTTGCACTCCACCCGGGGCTACCCATATTACGCCCCGCTGGGGCTTTTAAATCGGCACCATGCCAAAAGCCCCTTTAGAGCTTGTCCGGCTTTT
>NZ_JAPAAF010000103.1 GCF_025907915.1 Gaoshiqia sediminis | reverse complement strand
ATAACTAAAAATTTAAGGATGAGAATAGAAGTTACGCAGTTTTTTGCACCATGTCAAGCTGCCCCGCATCGCGGGGTTTAGTTCAACGGTTGGTGCAAGTTGCGTTGCGGATTTCGAAGAGCGTCTTCGTCCACCGGACGAAAGACGGTCAGAGAAAGGAACAACGGCAACTGAACCCACCGAGCCCGCGATGCAATTTGCACGTTGTTAGCAGCCGGTTGTTTCGTATACTCAGTTTATTAACAGAATAAATGTATGATTTTCCGCGGAAAAGTTTTACAAAGTGCGGAAGCTTTTATCAACTTTTTTTTGTCCAATTCGAAACAACGCGAAGTAGTTGCAAGTACAGCTATGGTTTACAGAGTAGGGGCGGGAACCAGCCCGTTTATGCCCAACTCCGCTGGCGGAAAACTTGCCTGCGCCGGAACATTCCTGCCAATTTTGTTTCCCTGCAAGTACCGGAAAGCAAAAATCAAGATTTCAGGCAACTACCGGCCATTCTTAAAAACTGGTAAACAATCAGGCTGCGAAACAACCTGGCAAGCTATCAGACAGCGAAAAATTGGCAACTGCGCCAAACTTCTCCTGCAAGTTTTGTGACAGCAACCTGCCTGGGCGAGAACAAAAGCAAAGAACGAAGTTTCAGGTAACCACCATTTGGCTTTTATCCAACTGGCTGCTAACGTTCTAGTATTTTATCCATCGTGTGGATGCGTTGTTAAATGTATGAATAATAATTCATATTGCTAATAGGTTATGACAGGAGGCTTTA
>NZ_JAPAAF010000102.1 GCF_025907915.1 Gaoshiqia sediminis | reverse complement strand
AAAGGAGGCGCGCCGCGGGAAACGGATGTCCGTCATGCTGTAGAAAGTTTGGATAACCCGGATAGCAAATTCCAGGTTGTGTTATCCTCATCAGACCAGATGTACAAGGATATCACACCGGGAATCAGAGAAAAACTGCCGGTGTACTCAGGCGATCTGTTGTTGATTGAACATAGTGCCGGCTCATTGACCTCTCAGGCATATCTGAAACGAATGAACCGGAAAAATGAGAACCTGGCGCAATCGGCTGAACAGATGTCCTCGGTAGCGTCATATCTTACCCAGTCAGAATACCCCCAAACAAAACTGAACAATTCCTGGGAGCTGGTCCTGGGAAGCCAAATGCATGACATCCTTCCGGGGACTTCCATCCCGGTAGCAAACAATTACGCATATAATGATGAATTTATTGCTGAAAACGGATTTTCCGAGTCACTTAAAAATGCGTTAAGCATTATCTCATCTCAGCTTAATACCAAGGCACAAGGAAGGGCCGTGATCGTTTACAATCCGGTTGCAGCCGACCGGGATGATGTTGTGACGGCGGAGTTGGAATATCCGGCTTTGCCCGATAATATTAAAGTCTTTGATGCCAACGGGAAAGAAGTGCCTTCCCAGGTTGTGTCAAAAAACGGGAATAAACTAACGTTTATATTCCTGGCACAAGTTCCATCGGTTGGCATGGCGGTTTTTGATGTCCGGGAGACAAATGCAAAACCAGCAAAAAGCAACAAACTAAAAGCGACTGCTAATTCCATTGAAAATGAGTATTATAAAGTACTTGTTGGCGATAATGGTGACATTACAAGCATCTATGACAAAAACCTGAAAAAGGAATTGTTGCAAAAACCTGCCAGCCTG
>NZ_JAPAAF010000101.1 GCF_025907915.1 Gaoshiqia sediminis | reverse complement strand
AAAAAAAAGCTTGAATACGGAGCCAAACACTGGCCGGAAAACTTACGCAAATACCAATCGCAGCAAGAGATATTAAAAGAGCGAAACAGCTTTTCCAAAACAGACACCGATGCCACCTTCATGCGCACCAAGGAAGACCACATGAAAAACGGGCAGCTAAAACCCTGCTACAACTGGCAATTCTCTACCAACAATCAATTTGTTGTCAATTATACTGTTACCCAAACCACTACCGATACGACCACCCTGATTGAGCATCTGGAATCTCACAAGCAACAATATGGAAGTTATCCCGAAACTGCAACGGCCGACTCCGGATATGGGTCGGAAGAAAATTATCAGTTCATTGAAGAAAAAGGAATAGAAGGTTTTATCAAGTTCAACTACTTTCATAAGGAACAAACCCGCAAGTTTAAAGAAGATATTTTCCGCCGAGAGAATCATCACTACAACCCGGAACTGGACTGCTTCTATTGTCCAATGGGTCAGAAAATGCAAAAGGCAGGCGAAGGAAAACGAAAGACATCTACCGGATTCGAACAGCAAGTAAGCTTTTATCAGGCTCCGAACTGCCAGGGTTGTCCGCTTCGCTGGGGCTGCCACAAAGCCAAAGGGGAACGCGTAATTGAAGTAAACCACAATCTGGAGCGCCATAAACAAAAAGCCAGGGATTTACTTTTGAGTCCTGAAGGAATAGAACACCGAAAACGGCGACCGGCAGACGTAGAAGCAACCTTTGGAAACATCAAACAGAACAAAGGTTTTAGACGATTTATGCTCCGTGGAAAGAAAAAAGTGGAGATTGAGACCGGATTAGTTGCACTTGCACACAATTTATCAAAAATCGGGGCTTAAAATCCCGGATTTTTGACTTTTTTAATAAAAAAGGTTCAAGAAAACCGAACAGAAGTATCCGGGGAATAAGGTTCACCATATGGAACCATAAACAAACCAACTACAAAATCTAAAATCTCCAAAATCCAGAAAAAGAAAGACCGTCCCAAATTTTGTTTTGAGACGGCCTC
>NZ_JAPAAF010000100.1 GCF_025907915.1 Gaoshiqia sediminis | reverse complement strand
ACAGTTGAACTCCTCCGGAGTTCCGGGGAAAGCCCGTTATCTGCCGCCAGTTACACTGGCGGTGATGAATCGTGTCATCCCTTCGGGATGGAGGCCCAGCGCCAAAAAACCCGCTGGTCAGGATTGCAAATCACCACCAGCGAGGGGCAGGCGGGTATGACAATAACTTACAATATTCCCCCAAATCTCCATGATTAACTGATAATGCTTGTATAAGAGGTTCAGGCCCTCGATTACTTCATCGGTAATAAAAGGATATTCGTGTGTAATCAAGTTTCTTGTTTCGCGGAGCAGCATCCATTCATCGGCGCTTGAAATAATATTCAGTTGTTCAAGTTTTGACACCCGGTCGATAAAAGGTAAACTGCTTATTTCTTCGCCCAGGTTTTCAAGGATTGCAGGGAATAACCTTCCTCCCATGCTGTCCTGCATCTTGGAAAAACGAAAAATTAACTGGTCAAAGAAGCTCAATTCTTCAGGTTGAAGCTGCAAATACTTCTCTTTATCGAGCGGAAAGTGCTTTTTGATTTTCTCATGGGCGAAGCTCATCCGTTCGCTATGGATCGTACAAAGCTGAAGAGCCTCATGCAATTTATCTCTTTTGTCATTGGTCATAATTCAACTCTTTGACGGATAATGGAACGATAGAAATTTTTCTTTTGCCGGGTAGTGTCATTATCAAAAACCACATCAATTTTCCGGTCACCAATTTCTGCTTTGAGTTGTGCCAGAAAGCGAATTTTTGCCTCCAATGATAATGTTTCTTCTTGGGTATTGTTTATGAGTAAGTCGATGTCTCCCCCCTTTTTATGATCATCGGTACGTGAACCAAACAAATAAACGGTGGTTTCCTGCCCAAAATGTTTTTTGGCAAGTTTATTAATCGAATCTATTTGAAACCGTGTTAAACGCATGAATCAAAGGTATTAAAAACTTGATTTTTTGCAAAACCACTACAAAGCGTGGCAATCTGCCTGCCAGTTTCGCCGCCCTGTCCCAAGCCGTCATTGCGTGCGCAAACACGAAGCGGGGTGAACGTTCAACAGTTGAACTCCTCCGGAGTTCCGGGGAAAGCCCGTTATCTGCCGCCAGTTACACT